>CALJAM010000045.1 GCA_938027685.1 uncultured Bryobacteraceae bacterium | reverse complement strand
CCAGGGCGCACTGCGCACCTGGCGCCGACGGCTCGTCCAGCATCTGGCCGAGCGCGGCGAGCGCTTCGTGAGCAACGGACGGCCAGCCCTGCGGCCCGAATCCTACCTGTACTCGCCCAATTACCCTGGCACGCCGCGCGGCACCTGACGACCTTGGTGGGGCCGGATTGCGGGCTTGTGATCCGTCTAGCGCCGCCCTTGCCGCCTGCCGTTCGCATTCGAGCGGTCTTGACGTGCTGCGTCTATGATGTTAAACTCATAAGCTGATGCTGTCGCCCGCTCGGCTCGAGTCCTGCTTCAAAGGCCTCGCCGATGCCAATCGTCTGCGCATCCTCAATCTCTTGTTCTATGGCGAGCTGTGCGGCTGCGACATCCAGTACGTGCTCGATCTCACGCAATCCAACGTCTCCCGGCATCTCAACTATCTCAAACACGCCGGTCTGGTGACCGCGCGTCGCGAAGGCTTTCGTGTTTTCTACCGACAGGTCGAGTGGCCCCGGACGGAACTCGCGCCCTTGTTTGAGTTCCTGCAAACGGCTTTTCGGAACGATCCCAGTTACCGCCAGGACCTGCATCGTCTCAAGCAGGCTTTGGCTGAGGGAGCTTGCCGGATGGTGCCCCTTAGGAGACTTCCGCCCGTGAGCAGGCGCCTACGCCGCATCCATTCCGGCACAGGCCGCCCGCTTCTGAACCCGTAGTCTCCCACGGAGGAGGAATGAGGTGAACTTTATGTCGCCGTCATCGAAACCCATGGACGCTCTGGAGCGGGCGGCGCAGACTCTGGCCGACGCTATCAAAAGTTCTCCTGAGTGGCAAGAATGGCAGGAGGCCACGACGGCTTTTGAAAACGATGCGACCGCCGCCGAATGGATGCGCCGCTACCACGAGCTGGCTGACCGCTGGCGCCAGGCTCAGGCTCAGGGCCGAGGACTCCTCGGCCAGGAAGCCGCCGAGCTGGCCGAGATCCAAAACAGGATCCAACGGCACGAACTTTTCATCCGTCAGCAGGAGGCAGGTCGCGCGCTCCTCGCGCTGTTTCAAAGGACTAATGACCTTATCTCGTCTCACCTCGGGCTTGATTTTGCAGCCAACGCAGCCTCGCGCGGCGGAGGCTGCTGCGGCTGACCGTAATCGAGACATTCTTCAAAAGGGAGGAGAGCACAGTCATGGAATTCGAAGCACTCCGCGATGCGATTCGCAACCTCAGTCTGGCGGACCGCGCTCGCCTCATGAGTGAGGTAGGCCCGGAACTGTGCAGCTCGATCATGCGGGACCCGAACCTCATGAAGCAGATGATGCCGCGGTGCGAGGAGATGATGAAAGACCCACAGATGCAACAAGTCATGCGGTCCATGATGCAGCGCATGATGGCGTGGATGATGTCCGGAGGCAAGCCCGACCAGTGACGATTGGGCTCTGGGGGCCGGGAAACTCCTAAACATCCTAGCCCCACGGCGGACCTCTGACTGCACCCCATTGAGACTTCACCGACGGTTCTTAGGTCCATCTGCAGGGCGCGCACGCGGCCTAAGAACGGGCTGACGAGCCCGCTTCCTCATCCGCCGAATTCCTCCGCGAACCGCAGCGCACCTCTATCGTCGCCCTCCGAGAAATCCGGTCCCCCGACGCCCGAACCCGTTGCCCGCCGCCCCAAGGGTTGGTTGAAAACGGTGTTCATCAACGAAGAAACTTATTAAGTGCTACAGGCGATGGATTTCGGGAAGCCGGAGGCGGAGCCTTGCGACGGGGTCGCGCCGCCGGTCAGAAATTGTGAACAGACTTCTACTATCACCGGCATCGCCACTACCGCTCGCCAGACGGCCTAGCGCGGCCGGGTTCATTTCCCCGTGGGTTAGGCTCGTCCACCTCCGCTTTACCGCTTTTCGAACCGTGCCCCCGCGCCCGTACACATTGGTGTCCCTACAATTTCTTAAAGCACCGTTTTACTCGGTTAAGCTTTTGCCTCCGCTGCTCCTGGAGGTCCCGACTTCGGTCGCGTTCGCCGAAAGGCGATTGCCTCTGCTTTTCCTGACCCTGCCCTCCTCGCCAGCGACCTCGCCTTCGCCGCGCCAGGTCTTGGATGCAACGAGCCTTGGTCCGCCTCCGACGCCGGACGTTCCGGCACTCTAACTTCCCCGCACGGTCGCTCCGGCCAGGAGCAGCTCATGTCGAGTGCATCCCCTTTCCCCGTCGGACCCTGCTCGTCCGCCGCTTAAGCGCCCGGGCCCACGCCGTGCACTCCGCATCGTGACTCGGACCACACGGACCGGCCTTTTGCCCCTCCGGGCGCTCGGCCCGCAGCGCTCATCCTCGGGTTGCGCCAGTTTCGACGCTTCAAGTACGCCTCCACGACGATTAAAAACCCGTCGAAGAAGTTGTTCAGGCTTTACTGTCGTGATTCACTAAGTGATTCAATCGGCTAGAACCAAAGATAACCCTCTTGCTAGCGGTTTGGGTTAGTTAGAAAAATCTGAAGTACGGTCGAGAATATTTTCTTAGTTCCTAGTTCTAGTCGACGGGGAACTTCTACGTTAGAGCATAGTCGGCCTCGGTTGTCAAGCCTCATCACGGTTACCTCCGGCGTTCACGCGGGCACGGCCAGCGTTCCCCACGGCTGTCGCTCTGAAATCGTGCCTCACGCGCGTCAGCGTCCGCATGCTCGCGCCCCATCGCCGAGAAACTCGCACCATAACCCTCCTTGCAGGGTTAACACCACGCCCGTGCCGACTCATCTCCTCCCACATCCGTCGGACTCGCCGCCGGGGCCTGCCCAGGGTTGCCGACACGGGCGGTGCCTGTCGGCCGTCGCCTGCCGCCGCTTGAACGGGCGCCTCGCCCGCATTCCCGCTTGTCGCGCCGTTTTGCCTCAGGATTTGCCCGATCATGCCCTGGGGCGAACAAGCGAAGACGGCGCAGAAAACCGGGACGAGGGTTCCTTCACGGGACCGGGGCCACGACGTGCGTTCAGAGCGGTGATAAGATGGTGTTTCGCAAGTGGGAGTGAGCGGCTGATGTCGAAGGGGGTAAGACGCCCGGATTCTGCTCCCTGTCGCCTGCTCGTTCTACACTCGGGGAGGAGTTCCGATGGATCCGTTTTCTGCGTCTCCGAACGATGACCTGGGCAAACTCTTCCGCCGCGAGAACATACCTGCGTATCTCACAGTGATGGTCGCCTGGATGTGTTGTTCGGCGGCGTCAGCCGCGATTCTCAAAGTAGGTCTTGGAGCCGCTTTGACGTGGCCGGCCTCCTTGGTCTGGTCGGCGTTAACCGTCATGTCCGGGATGGCGGTCATGTTTATCGCCAGCGTCCTAAACCTCCGGAAAATGCGTGCGGGCTTCGAACGTCTCGCGAGGGGTGAGAAAGACCCTGCTATTCCCCCCGTCTGGTGCCCGGTCTTCACCATGGCAAGGGAGGCGGCCTTGCGCCTCCGCCGGTCCTTGCCGGCGCGCCCGAGGTAAACTGAGTCGGACCGGCGGCGCAGGTGCACGCCGGACCAGTCCCCATCCCGCATAGTTGCTTACGCCGATTTCGGCGGAGCAGGCTTTGCAGTGTGTGGGGCCTTGACCCAACGGGCACTCGACCCGCGGGACCGAGTCCGTAACCCACGATTTGCCCTCTTCACAATCCTCTCCGCCTGGTTGCGGTCCATGCCTTTCCGCGTCAAGTCCCGGATCGGCCTGCCGTGCTACTACGACTCCCTTCGTGCTCCAAAGGCGTGCCGACAGACTCGATTCCCCCGCGATGCCCGTCGCTCGCGGACAATCCATCGCCGAAGGCTTCTTTGATCGCCCCGTTCAAGCACCGCCCGCCGCCGACCGCCCCTTCTACCCGCACCCGACCAAGCCCCTCCACTAGCCCCTTTGGTTTGATCCAGCCGCTCGCCTCTCCGGCTTGTTCAGCGACGATCCGGCATGCCGCTTCGTGCCTATTCGTCCCGCGGACGCGGCGCAGGTCGCGCAAACCATGTATATCCGGCTGCGGGCCGCCATCTGCCCCTTGACCCGATCCCGCGGCCGCGCGAATGATAGTGATCGGGGTCTATAGCCGTTCCAAGCCGCGCTCGGATTGCCGGTCTATACTATTCATCGGGCGCCCCATGTTGATCCGCGGCCGCGTGAACTCGGCGCCGCTGACCCGATTCATCCGAAGCCTACCCGCGCCTTGCCCCGCCGCACCCCCGGCCGCGTCGATCAGCGCCCGAAACTTTTCGCGACCGGTTTTCGAAAGGCCGTCGCACTTCTGCGGCCGCGTTTCCGGAGAGCTTCCGCGACGACGGCCGCTCGCATCCTCGAGGTGCTGGTCACGTCGCCGCCGTGCAGCCTCGACCCTCGTCGGCAGCACACGCCGTCGGCGCCGCTCGCAACCGCCGGGAGGAGGACTATATGCTTTCCCGCATCATTGTAACCACTGACGGATCGGAAGCCTCCGATCGTATCCTCGAATGCGTTAAGACCCTTCGGCGGGTGGGCAGTCGTGAAGCGCTGCTCCTCCGCGTCTTCGACGTTCGCGATATCGACGGCCTCCACGAGACGCTCCAGAAATCCATGCTTCCTAAGCTCGAACAGCAAAGAAGTTCCTTGCAGGAAGCAGGTTTCGAGGTTGACATCGCCACCCCCGTCGGCATCGTTTATGCTGAAATCAATAAACTGGCCCGCCGCCACCAATCATCCTTGATCGTCGTCGGATCCCATGGCGAGTCCCTAGTCAGAGAACTCCTTCTGGGCTCCACCGCACATTCGATCCTTCAGAACGCTACTCTCCCCGTGTTGCTCATCCGGGTCGAAATCACCGAGCAAAACGGCGGAAAGCGCTGCCGCGCCATTTGTGAGGACCTCTTCAGGCACATCCTCTTCCCGACCGATTTCTCCGACACTGCCGAACAGGCCTTCCTCTATCTCCAGCACATCGTACAGAACACCAGCTCTCAGGTGACTCTGCTTCACGTACAGGACCAAGTCAGAATCGAACCGCATCTCAAGGATCGGCTGGAAGAGTTCAACCGGATCGATTCCGAACGCCTGCAACGCATGGCCCTGCGGCTCGAACAATGCGGCGCTCGTTCGATCGACACCGAGATCCACTATGGCTCGCCCACTAAGATCATCCTCGAACGCGCCCGAGATGAACGGTTCTCTCTCATCGTGATGGGCAGCCAGGGGCGCGGTTTTATTCGCGAGATCTTTTTAGGCAGCGTGGCGAATAACATTGCGCGGTTGGCGCCGCTGCCAGTCCTGTTTGTCCCGGCGCCGCGTTAGGAGGGGTCGCGGTGATTGTGCGCCGTTGTTTTCTCGTGCTCGCGCGGCATCCTCTTAAACTGCGCGTAATTGACAACTTGTGACAATTACTAAGTCCCGAACTACGGGCGTGCGGAGCTTTTCAACGAAGTCTGGCGCGCTGCCTTCCGGCGACGTCGACGTCCCTCTTCTTGCGGCCGAACCGCCCTTCGATCGCAGTCGTGGCCGCAGAGTTTTCTCTGCATCGCCCCGAAGCACTCTCCCGCCACATGGTAGGGCTGGCGGGTCCCGAAGGACGACCACCCAACCGGCGGCGGCTCGAACCCGGCCGCGGCGACCCCGAGGCCGGCCTGCATGCGCCCGGCTCCGTCCGCCCCCCGTTCATTAACCCCGCGGCCCCCATAAAACCACCGCAGCACCCGCCAAACAGACCGCTCCCCCCAAGACGTCCCAACGATCCGGCACACTTCGTTCCACCACAGACATCCACAGCAAGGAGGCCACAATGTAGACGCCTCCGTAAGCTGCATAAGCGCGACCGGCCCACGCCGCCTCCACGCGGGTGAGCACAACCGCAAAGAACGTCAGCAAGACCAACCCCGGAACGGTCCAGACAGGGCTCTTTCCAAGCCGCAGCCACGCCCAGAACGCGAAGCATCCCGCGATCTCGGCGACGGCAGCCAGGATATACCACAGGAACGATGTCATTCACATCTCCTTCGAACTATGAGAGCACGACTCGCGCATCCGGACGATCCGTTTCGGCCTCTCACTCAGATTACCAGTTCGCTGGAAAAACACGATAAGTCAACTTTGAGGGTAACTGCGTCCTGAAAAATCTCGCTCATCGCCACCGACGATCGGCTCGCCCCGAGCCTGGTCCAGGCGACCCTGCGGCCTCCCCAGCCGCCCATTCGCTATCTTTTGATCGCGACGCACCCGAAGATCCATCCCTGCGACACCCCGAGATGAAGGACACGGCCGACCGCTAACCCAAACATCCCCCATGGCTGATGACCTGCGCGGATCGTCCGCCCCGGTCTCTGCCGCCGGAGCCCAGAGGTCTCGTACACGACCACGCCCCCGCGCCCAAATTTCGGAATTGTTCGACCCTTAAGCGCATAGGATTGCGTGGCCTACCCCATGGGACGCGAACTCTCGCGAGCCCTCCCCGAGTCAAGACCCGAGCGATGCCTCAGAGCCTCCGGTTCTGCCGACGTATTTGCCCCGCTTAGCGGCTGCTGCTGCCTTGGCTGCGGGACCGGCGCGCGCACCTCACCTCGTGTCTGTCCTCTTCGACGACCTCAGCGACGGCGATTTCGATCAATACCGTTCGAGGAAGACTCGCACACCCAACATCTACCGCCGGCCCGCGAAAGCTCCCGAATTCACCAAGTGCCCCGTGCGCGGCGCTGTCACTGGTTCGTTCCGCAGCATCCTCAAATGAGCGTCCTCCCTCTGGGGCACCTCCGTTGCGGGACGATTTCAGAAGGACGCCCATCGCCGCCTCTAAAGGCTTGTTGAAAAACTCGCCCGGACCTTGTGGAGTAGAACATTTTATTCCATCATTGTTCTATCCGCGAATACGACCCCAAGCAAACCTGGATCGTTGGCTGCGTCTCGCTCGCGCAGCGCGTCGCTGCCGATCAGCCCTTGCGGGCCATCCGGCCCTTGGTTGACCAGGTCCTAGTCAGCCCCTCGCGCCGCCTCGACAACTTCTACGCTTGCACCGGCCGGCCGTCCCGCCCCAACGCCTGCTGCCTTACCTCCCTACCTTGCTCGGGAGTCAAAAACCGCCGGTCGTCGAGCCCAACCCGAACGTGCTGCCGGAGTGGTTGTTCGGGCTGGGAGCTTGGTCACAAAGCGGTGCACCCGGTTACGCTGCGCCCTGCCTACGGCGCGAGTGTGAATTTCGCGGCATCGACGAGGGCACAGCAATTCGGTGTTGATAGGGTTGCCAGGACTTCTCAACAAGCCCCGGAGCTGGACGAAAGATCTCAAGCCCCGCCGTCTTCGGCAAGAACCGCCGGCGGCTGCTGAATGAAGAGGCGGGGCGGGAATTCTTCCGCCGCGTGCCGGCGCCGGCCCAGCCGTATCTTGCCGACGAGCACTTCACCGTGGACGGGACGCTGATCGAGACCTGGGCCAGCCGGAAGGTCTTCCGACGCAAGGGGCGATGGCGAGGACGGGGGCGCGATTTCCGCGGC
>CALJAM010000044.1 GCA_938027685.1 uncultured Bryobacteraceae bacterium | reverse complement strand
CGTATAACAATTTTGCGATGCCCCGACCCCTCGCCCACGGAACCACGTAGAGATAGCTCAGCTCGGCTTCACCATTCTGTAATTCAACGTACCGACTGGCATTCCAGCCCTTAATGGTCCAAATGACACCCGCCAGCTTTCCTTCGCATGTTGCCACATGGCACACCTCGAAGCCGACACGGTCGTCACAGTAAAATTCGTCGGCCGCTACGGCAGCTTCCGCACGCAGCCGTCTAAGCGTTTCCACGCCCGAAAGGACTTGTACGCCCGCGGGCTGAATCGGTTGAACTAGTTTTTCCAGGCGGTAGAGCCACAGGCGCTCGGGTCGCAGCGCTGCGGAGCACAGTGCGGAGAAGGTTGATATCACTCCGTCCCGCCTGATTCGCCTCAGGAACCGTCGCAGCATACCCATCGTCAGTCTCCGGAACCCGCGGCACCGAGGGCAGCGCGCACCGGTGTTGTGCGCAGCATACGGATGCGCTCCAGCAGTACGCTCAGTTTGCCCCAACCGGTTTCTAACAACAGTGGTAAACTCACCTCTTCGGCCAGCCTGGCCGCTTGGTATAGGGCGGGGCGACATACAAGGTCAAGATAGGGCGCAAAGAGGCGGGCCCGCGCCCCCAGTCTGCGCTTGTAGTCATACACCCCATAACCCCTCTCGTGACGCGAGGGAGGCCAACCGGTACACGTGCCGCCAAGATCCAGTCGATCGCATCCGTGTTGTTTCGCCCATTCGATAGCCGCTATATCGAGTAGCTCGGAAGGATAGTACTCCGAGTCGCGCGCTACGGCAGCGTACAGCGCATACGTTGCGGAGCCGAAGCGAGCCAAGATCTGGCCGCCCAGAAATCGTCCGCCGGCGCGGGTGACCATGAGCACGGCTCGATCGCGAGGAAAAATGTCGAGCAGAGCACGGAAGTACTCTGTCCGCTGAGTCGGAATCCGCTTGCGGCGACCGAGTTCAGCCATCAGTTCTCCGAAGCCGGCGACATCCTGATTTGTGCCGATCTCAACACTGGCACCGCGCCGCAGAGCGGCTCGGTACCGGTAGCGGGTTTTGTGGTGCATGCGAGAGAGAATTTCATCGAGGGAGCCGCTGAGATCAAGCTCCATCTGGGGACGCGGTAGGTTCCAGTAGGTCCAAACCGCCGGCAGGAGCCGCGTTGACTCGGGGAACCAACCGGTCAGGCCGGCGAATTCGTCCACGGAACAAGGGACGTTGAAACGGAAGAAGAGGATCTTTTTGCGGCTGGCTGCTTCCCGCGCGAGGTCAAACAGCGGAGCCAACAGGTGCTCGTGGCCGGGCCTCCAGAATGGACCGCAAGGCGCGGTCGCGATCCGGAAGTGACCTAAAGGAGAACTCTTGCTCAAGATAGCGGCCCCGGCGAGGACTTCGCCGTCCGACGCCACTCCGATGAAGTCGGCCTCCCACCCGAATCGTGCCCGCAAGGCAACCCACTCGTAGCTTTGGTGAAGATGAGGGTAGCGTGCTCCCTCCAGTGCCTGGTTCCAGCGGAGACGAAAATCAGGTGAACACTCCGACAAGGGTCGGACGAAAGTTTCCACATTCGTGAGAGTTGTGGGGGACAGGTAACTTACAACGCGGTTCATGGCAATTCCGCCCTATAGAGCCGGGTGTCGTACGGGCCCAGCTGGTCTTCGAATCCCGACGAGCCTTCACTGATGATCCTGTCGTCGGGTAACGTCCTCAGCCCGCCAACTGGAACGCTCAAGACAAACCTGGCGCTTAATGACTTGTCGGTGACGTTCGCGACAAAGAGCCATGCCCGTTTTCCCTGCCTCTTGATTCGCACACGGACGGCTTCGGGCTCGCTTACGGTGGAGAGCAGTTCGGGATAATCCGGCGAGGCGAGGACTTCCTCCAGACTTTTTAGCTCCTTGAGTACCGCTTTTAAGCGGGCGAAGTATTCCACCTTTTGCTCGCACCAGTCCTTGCAAACGTAGGCGAGCGCGTTCGTGCCCAGGCTCCAGTAAAGAAGACCATTAGCCCCTTCGGCGATGGCCATGTAGCTCATGTTGCGCAGCTCCTTCGCGGTGGGCCAGCGGCCTTTGCTGGTGAATTGAAAGAACTGGATCACGGTGATGACGGGGCGCGAGCCCATGACGGCCTCGCCCGCCATGCGCGTCCACTCGGAGACCCGGCTCAGAGGGTAGCCGCCCTCGGGCTCGGCACCATAAAGCGGATAGGGATCGGTAGCGATCACGTCGAGGGCGTCGCGCCAAAGGGGCAGGTCGGGGCCGGCCAGCAGAGTCCCCAAGACCATGCCATCCGGGTCAATTCGCTTCATGCGCTGATAATGACCAAAAACGTTCTCGGCCAGGCCGGCGCCGCATTCGTCGGCAGCATAGAAGCCGAGAAAAGCCGGGTGCGAGGTCCGTGCTGCCAGATCATCGGCACCAGCCTTGAGAAACCAAGCGTTAGGCGTCATCGCTTCGACCGGTGACGAGCCGAAGCAGTTCGCATTGGTCAAGGCGTAAATGCCGCGGTCTCCCAGGAGGTTCAGCAGGGGTATCCAGGCCCCGTTACCTGCTTCGCCGTACCAGTAGTTCAGGTATACATTAATGGGAAGTTCGAACAAACGTCGGGCGTTGCTTAAGGTCTCGTCCCACCACGGTTCGCTGAGCCCGTAACCCAGGCCGGCGTCATAAACTCCCAACAGGAATGAGGGCTTTCCGCGCAGCAGGATGCGATTGCGTTCGTCGAAGCTCACGGTCATTTGTTTGCGGAGCTCGCCTGGTACCTTCCATATCCGATACGGGGGATATTCGGCCACCGCCTCGGCGCCGCCCGTGCTCACCAGCCGCGCGGAGACCAGGTACGCGCGGCCCTGGGCCAGAGTGGAGAAGTCTAGCGAAGCAACAGCCGACGCCTCGGCTGCGAACGATTCTTCCTGTACAACGGTGCCGGACGACTCGTCCGTCACGCTTAGGATCACACGATAGTCCGCCTTCTCGTCCGTTCGGGGCGGATCGGTGGACACGTGGAGGCGCACGGTCTGTGGTTGATCGTCGAACAAGAGACCCCGGTAGTTGGGATAAAGCAGGAACACGTCGAGCAGCTTTTCTTCGCGCCGCAGCTCGACCTCGTCGAACCAAGCCTTGCCGTCCGGTTCGCCGTAGGCCTCGAGACTGACGGCTGCCGGCGTATCCACAGGGACGCTTACCTTGGAAAGGACGAGTTCCTGCCAGTCGTTAGTGCCCTTCAAGGGCGGCGTACAGGCGCGTACGAGCTTCCACGGGTAGGCGGGCGGCGCCGACAGGCACGCACGAACACCGCTGCCCTGTGTGGCGCCGAGCTGTTCGGTCTTTACCCATAGCCGCAACTGGTAGACGCCGCGGCGTAAGTTCAGCACATGCCGGGCTGCCTGGCTGTATGGGATGGCATGCGCGTCAGCCAGCAGGTAGCTGCGCGCACCGGCGCGGGCAACGGTGTCGTCGATGGCGAAACCGTTGTCCTCCCATCCTCGCGGTTTACCGTTGCTTAGGATTTCTTCGAATCCGGGGTTCGTCAAGAGATTCTCGCCTAAGGGCGCGGCGGGCCAGGCCACCAGTCCCCCCGTGTCCGGAACGTCGATGGCAAGTTTACGCGGCGGACGGGCGCCGCCCAGAGCGCCGTTGCCTTCGCCGCCGGGACACCCGAGCAGAGCGAGGCAGGCGAGCGTAACGCACGCCGTTACCCAGCGGTGCAGGTCAACGACTCTAACCATCGTTCCTCCTATATGCAGGTCGGGTTCCAAAGTTGCCTGCGATCATTCGCTGCGCCCCCAATACAAAACGCTGGAGCAGGCCCGGTTGATATCGCCGCAATTCGCGGATGCGACGCAAGGTTTCCCGGTCCACGGGCCTGCGGATAGGGCGGCAGGCCGGCCACATGCCGAGTCCGTCCACGATCCCCCGTAGGTACTTCCCAAAGGCGCGGACTCGCAATGCGTAAATGCCAAAAACCGCCAGGCGGGGCAGAATATGTGCAACCCCTGCGGAGAAAGGATAGTTTCGGTAGACTACAGGAAAAAGATTGCGAGTATAGTAATAGAACGGCCTCCAGTCGGGGCGAGTCTCGCGGGAAGCCAAGTGCCAGACCTTGACTTCCGGTACGTACCAAATCTCGTAACCCGCGTCCATCAGCCGCAGGGCCAGATCGTAACCTTCGTGGCCGATGAAGAGTTCGGACCAGTAAGGCTCGATTCTTTCGAAAACTGCGCGCCGGAACGCGGCGGCGCCTTCCGTGATGTAAAACGTTTCGAACTCTTCGAGCTCGGCCTGCTGCCACGGCCTGGGATGACACCAGTCGCGCAGGTGCAACTGGCCGGTGGCGGGGTGGCAGACCCGGAAGACGACGCACCCGGCGGCAGGGTGGCGTTCGAAAGCGGCCGCGATGCGATTCAGGGCCTGCGTATCGTCAAAGTACACGTCATTGTCGAGTGTGACAATGTAGCGTCCCCGCGCCGCCTGGAGGCCCAAGTTGCGGGCGGCCGGGCCGACGTTCTGGCTGAGGGCGATCAAGCGAGCCTGCGGATAAGAAGTGCGGAGCCAGCTAAGGAGTTCTTCGCCCGAGTTATTATCCACAACGATCAGCTCGCACCCTGGGTACTCCTGGCGCACTACGGATGCCAGCACGCGGTCCAAAGTCTCTTGCCTCTTATGACTCAGGACGACGACGCTGATGAGATTGTCCTCAGGCATAACTGTGACGCAGATAGCGCCTCCAAAAGTCGACCGTCGCGTTCGCCAAGGCGGTCCAATCGCCGCGTTCGGCAGACGGCGGCATGGGCAGGCGCTGTCGAACCCAGGCAAGAGTTTCTTCCGTACGGCCTGATTGAGGATCTAGAAGACGCGCGGCACAGGCGTACGTAAGCACGCGCGGGCTGCCGTGGCGGAAGAGCCGAACGCTGCGGCGCAGCAGATCGGCTCGCGTCGCTCCCTCCGAGCGAAGGAGCAACTTCGCCCAGCCACGCACGCGGGAGGCGAGGGCGCGGATGTGCGAGGTTGTCGTCGCATTGGACCACAAGCGCCCCGGCCTCAGAAGCCACTTCCAGATCGCCAGGAAGGCCGCGGGCAGCTCGTCATAAAGACGGTCGAAGCCATTACGCCGCAGCAAATCGGGGAGCGAGCCGTCTTTGCGGGTCCACAAGAATTCGAATCCCGCCTCGGGATTGAACTTGTAGCGAAACGCGATTGCGAGGGCGTCGTCGAACCCGTGCGGCAGGTTGCATCCGTGCCGACGCGCCCGGTCGAGAACGGCGTCCTTGTGATCGAATCTGGCCGCATAACCGGGCGCATAGTGACCGGTGACGAGCGTCAGCGCGGTCAATAGATCAAGGTACGACTTTGCCAGTATGTAGAATTGTTCGGCCGGCAACCTTCGCGCGCCGGCCAAAAGATACTCCAGCCATTCGACGATTCGATTGGAAACCAATCGCCAGGCTTCTTCGGCGGGAATGAGGCGCCAGTCGAAGGACGGTATCCGATCCAGGTAATTACGTGTCCCGAGGATCTGGCGACCGCAGTGTTTGAGTTCGTAGCCGAACAGATGCGGGCGGATACGCGAGAAGTAACGCTCGGGAGCAGGTGCTAGTTCCAGTTTGACGGAGATGCCCTGCGAGCGGAGATCCTGCGCGATCAGAGCGGAGACAAGGTCCAGCTCACGACCGGCGGCGCGCGGGTCGACGAAGTCGGGCGTTACCACCAACAACTCGAGATCGCTCAGCCAGAAGGCGCCCTCTGGCCGGCGAGCGATCGTAGCCTCTTGGCGCGCCGCGCTGCCGGTGAGGATGAGGCCAAGACAGGGCGAAAACGCGGCGGGAACGCGACGGGCGAGCTCAGCCGCTAGTGCCTCGATGATCTCAGACGCGGACGCCGACGTAGCCGGCCTCATGAACTTCCGCCTCCCGATGGAGCGGTTCCTCTTCCGACTCCTCCTGTTGAAATTCAGACAGGCGCGCCAGCGCGAGGCCGAACCAGACGAGGAGCCAGAGTTGCTTGGTGTACTGCGCGGAAAGAAACAGTGCGCCCAGAGCGAAAGAGGCTATACCCACTTCGATCGCGCGGGCAAGGCGCGCCGTGGCGCTGTCGCCGTGGTCCTCGAACCAAGCCGCAGTGCGGCGGGCACGTTTCCAGCAGGCAAATAAAATGCTCAGGAAGACGATCAGGGCGGGCACGCCGAGCTCCGCAGCCACTTCGAGATAGGTGTTATGACCGATGACGGCGGACCGGATGTGGGGGTTGTACAGAGGCATCGACGGCTTGTACATTCCCAGACCCACTCCCACCAGCGGGTGAGCCTTGATCATCTCCCAGCCGGCGGCCAAGGCCTGTTTGCGTGCTTCATTCGAAACCAGATCGCCCGTGCTAGGCCGGGAAAAACGGTGCCACGGCGTGTGAGGTAGCACCCAACCCAGGACAACCATAAGCACAGCGATGCCGATGAGTACAGCGACGCGACGCCGGCCGCGCAACGTCATATACAAAAGACAGAAAGCCAGGCTCAAGAAGCCGCCCCGCGAGGCGCTGAGCAGAACGGAGGCGATGAGCGCGAGGGCGACCAGAGCGAGCAGCCACCGACGAGCGCCGCGAGCTTCCGGAAGCAGCGCGACGCATAGGGGAAACATCGAAACGGCGACCAAAGCATAGTAGTTCGGATCGCCTACGATTCCGCCGGGGCGCGTAATTCCGTACTTAAGATAACCGGAGAAAACCGAGTAAGCGGCCAACAGCATCGAAAAAGCTATCCAGTGGGTCGCGCGGTGCACATTTTCGATCGTATCGAGAAAAATAAGAGTCGGATAAAGATACGCTAGGAGGGCCACGCAGCTCGTCAAGGGATTCGCGGCCCATTCCCAGCGACTTATTGCAGTCGCAGAAAGCAGGGCCCAGCCGAAGAGGAGTAAAAAGAGACGGCTTTCTGACCATCCCAACAACCGCGCGCGTGATCCATCGAGCAAGGCCTTTACGACCGCAGCCGCCACTGTCGCTGCGCCCACGATTTTCACCGTGGTCCAGGTCTGTCCGAACTTGGGGAGCTTGGGGTACTGCCAAAACGGCATGAGGACGAGCAGGAGGTAGTACAAGCGGATCATGCGGCTTGTCTCCCGCGCTGCCTCCCGAGATAGCGCTCGAATAGCGCAATGGTATCTTGCAGTTGCCGCTCGAAACTGAAGTATCGCTGGATCCGCTCTTTTGCGGCCCAGCCCATGCGGGCGGCTTCCTGAGGGTCGGCCAGCAGGCGGCAGACGGCATCAGCGACGGCCTGGGGGTCCTGCGGAGGCACCAGGCAGCCCGTGCGGCCATGCTCGACGACTTCCGTGGTTCCGTCCACCGCGGTGGCCACCAAGGGGCGGGCGGCGGCTCCTGCTTCGATCGCGACCAGCGGCATGCCTTCGTAAAGAGACGTGAGCGCGACGATCTCGGCGAGGTGATAAAAGGCAGTGACGTCCGGCTGGAACCCGCAAAAGAGTACGCGCGAGCGAAGGCCGCGGCCTGCCACGAACTCTTCCAGTCGGGGACGCAGGGAGCCGTCGCCGACCAATATTAGGCGAGCGGCGGCAAACGTAGTTGTTACTCTTGCGAAGGCCTCAATCAAACACAGCGGATCCTTCTGTGGCTCCAATCGGCCCACGCTCAAGATCACGCGGTCCGACTCGCCGATACCGAGGCGGGTGCGCAGGGCGCTGACTTGTGATTCGTCAGCGCGGGCAAACTTTGCTAGGTCGCGGCCATTCGGGATAACGTGGACTTTATGTGCCGGATAGCGTTTTTGGCGTACCAGGTAACGGCGATTGGCCTCGGAAACCGCAATGTTCGCCGTCACGAGCCGCTCGATCCAGCGGTCCACGATGCCGCTGCGCTTGAACCACCCTTGCCGCCAAGCTTCGGGCCCGTGCGTGGTTTCGATCACGATGGGGACTCCGGCTAACCGTGCCAGGGGCGCGGCGAACAGGGTGCTGTAGAACAGGTGCGAATTGACCAGCGCGATGCGCTGGCGGCGCAGGTATTCGGCGAAACGTCGCATCTCGCCGATCTGCCGCCACGATGAAATCGCAACGGGAAACAGGCGAATGCCGCTGCCCTCGACCTCGGGCCTGAACGCAGCCAGCAGTGCCGGCGGCGCCGCCAGGTGCGTGTCGTAACCTCTGCGGTCCAGGCCGCGCGCCAATGACAAGACCACCTCCTCCACGCCTCCGCGCACCCGTGAATTCACGAAGAATAGAATCGAGGTCTTCACAGGCCGGCCTCCCTGAGCATGAGCGCGAAGAGATCACGGATGTGTCGAACCGGTACGGGCGGCTCTTGACGCGCCAGCAGTGCGGCATACGACGTGGGATGCTCCGGATCGAAGCCGTGCATACCCTTCCACCGGTTGCCCCCCATGTAACTGGGATGGATAAGGCAGCCGGGACGCATGGCATATACGAGTTCTCCGAAGCGATCGTCGCAGAAGGCAATGCCGAGCCGGCGGCGCTCTTCGCGCCGCACGACGCGTCCGTACGGCAGCGAACCGAGCAGTTCCGTGACGGCGCATCGCGCCCGGTCGTTGAAAAACCAGAAGCGGGCCATGGTCGAGTCGTAGAGAGCCAAATACTCCTCCGGCTCCCGCAGGCCCAGCGCCCGCACGGCCTCCATCAGGTCAAAGCTTTCCCGTACAGGGGTCATTCCGTGATCGGAGAAGACGTAGAAAGCGGCATGGGCGTCGGCCTCCAGCGCGACCCGGAAGATCCCCCGAATCCAGGATTCGTAGCGCTCCATTTCGCGCGAGACGGATTCGACCGAGTAAATATGATCGTGGAGAAAGGCATCCAGCCCGCACAAGTAGAGAAAATAAAATTGTGCGGCCCGATCTCGCAGATCGCGCAGGATTGCGCGAACGGCAGCGGCGTCATCGTAGTCATGGTAACAATAGACGCGATACGTTATACCGGCCCGTTGTAGCTGGTCGAATATGGAGACATTTGGCGCCAGCCCGCGCGGGCGGTAAATGTTATCCTTTTCGCAAATATCAAAGTACGGCAGCAATTCGACCGGAATTCCGTATATGGAGAAATAACCGTCGGCGCCACTCAGCCTTCGCCCGATGATGCTGACGAGCTTGCGGACGGCGCGATGGTTGCGCCAGCGGGCAGGCAAGCGGGTCAACGGGCGCGCCCAGCGAAAGGGCGAGCTATGAGGGCTGTAAAGGAACAAATTCCAGTGGCCGTGCCCCTCTGGCAGCAGTCCCGTGAGGATGGAGGGGATAGCGCCTGAGCTGAAGCCAAAAATGGTCTCCACGGCCTGCCTGTAGGGGAGTTCCTCGAGCAGGAAGCGCCGGTCCTTGACGAGCTCCCAGCCCAGTGCGTCAACGAGGATGAAAACGGCCGTCACGCCGCCCTCACCTCCCCGGCCGCTGCGGGCCGCCGTGCGATAGCTAGGATGGCCGAGCCGGTTTGCCCTGGGAAATAAAGGTCCGCGGCCGCCAGGGCCATCAAGGCGGGAAAGATCAGAGCGAACACGAGAGGGTTGGGCCGATTGTCACCGATGACAAAGAATAGGTCGAAGGCCAGAGTTCCGAAAAAGCCGAATGTGAAGCGAGCGGAAACGATCTCTGCGCCGGATCGGGCGAATTTCTCGGCCAGATCGGCCGGCCCGTAACCCTGCCGGACGTGCCCGTACTGCGATGGGTGGAATCCGATGCGTTTCTCGCGCCACCGCACCAGGGGCAGATGCGCTCTCTGGGGAATCGAAGGTGATGTGACCAGCAGGTAACCGTTCGGGCGGAGGGCGCGGCAGAGATTCGCGATCACCCGGTCGTCATCGGCGATGTGCTCGAGTACGTCGGCGCTGACAATGAGGTCAAATTGGCTATCGAACTCTAACGTTTCGAGCAGACCCGTTTGGAACCGGACGTTGGGCAGACCACAGCGCCGGGCGAGCTGGGCGGCCCGCTCCACCTTGCCTTCATCTGCGTCCACTCCCGTAATGCTCCAGTGCGGGCACCGCCGCGCCAGATGCAGAGCGAGGTCGCCGCGGCCGCATCCGGCGTCCAACATGTGAACCGGGCGCTCGAACAAGCCCAGCGAGCGGACGGCGCGGAGGATGTGGTAGCTACGCAGTCGGCCCGGAACGTGCACTTCGCCTAACAGACGATAGGCCCAGCGTCGGATACGGCTTTCCTCGAATACCCACTTTTCGCTTCCGTAAAGCCTCACGGCAGGAACCTCACAAGATGCGGTCCGAATAAGTTGGCCAAGGGCAGGGGCAACTTCTGCCAGAGGCGGACGGCCAATCGGAAGCGAGGATTCTCCGGGCTCAGTTGCGGTAAGACGTCGCCTTCCGGAGTCCAGTGGTACCAGACGAGCGGTATCTCCACCGGGTTCCACTGCTTCTTGAATCGGTGATTGCCGCTGCCGACCGTCGAGCGTCCGAGATCCACGTGGCGATAGCCTCGTCCCGCAGCCCATTCGAGGATGGACCAGTAAAGAAACTCGTTCACGTAGTCTCCGGCATGACGGTAATCGGAGCAGATCCACGGCAGCTGAAGCCGCTCGCCGTCCTCCAGACCAAAGGCTGCCGCGACCGCGTTCGCGCCCCGCCGCACCAGGAACACACGCGTTTCTTGCCCGAAATGCCGTCCGATGCTCTCGAAGAACCGCCGAGGGTAGACCGGGGTGCCCAGATCGCGCATATTGCGGGCAAAGACGCGGTAAAAGTCGGAAATGCGTGCGGCGCCATCGACCTCGAATGCCGCACCGCAGCGTTGCGCCTTGCGGATCTTACCTCGCAGACGGGAACTGAGCTTCGTCCAAAGCTCAGCCGGCCCGACGGCCACAGGCACGACAAGAGCGATCTTGTGCTGTCGGGAAGGCCACTCGAGCCCCACCGGAGAGCGCTGCCGAAGTTCGATCCAGCGGGCTCCCAACCCGCGGCCCAAGCAAATCGCGGCTTCCGCCAACGCGTGGCGCGCCCGGCCGTCTTCGGTTGCGATACCGCCATACGTCACGAAAGGGAGCGAAACCAGGAACCGCCCGAAGAGCAGGGAGCGCATTTCGACCAAAGGGAGGACACCTGCGACGCGATCGTCTTCGAGCACCGCAAGGTAGTGGCAGCGATGACGGAAGACCTCCTCGATGACGTCACGCCAGCGTGCATCGTGGTATATGCAGGCGCCTGGCGCGGTGGCAACGAAGTCACGCCAGAGCCCTTCGATGTGGTCGAGCGTGACCAATTGCGGGGTCATGACGTCACCGCCGGCGTCAGTCCGGCATGCTCCATCCATGCGAGGAAACTTACGAAGCGGTGGCGATCCAGCAATGCCCGAAGCTTGCGTTCCGTATCGCCCAGCTTCACATAGCAACGAAAACGGCGCGCCGGAGGCATTGGCAAACGTGGTTGTGCGGAGTCTATTTCGCGCGGATGCACGTAGAGGATAAGCGGTCTGCCCGAGGCCAACACGCGGTCCGCCATGTGAGTGATCAAGGGCAGGGGGAACAGCCGCAAATAGCCGCCGCCAAAGAGGCACAATCGCGTGCCGCAGACGGGGATCACGCTGATGGGAAACTCGATCAGTTCGCCCGCAGCGGTCTTGATCCGGAAAGGCCCGAGTGGGGCGTCTGCCAAGCCGCCATGATTTCGGCGGGCGGGGAAAAGCGAGGAATCGTAAAGGTAACCGGCTTCGGCAAGCTTTTCGAAAAACCAGGGCGTTCGCTCGGTGAGCGAGAAACCAGGGGCCCGGTAGCCGGCGACCGGCAGACCCGCCGCGTCTTCGATGACGTGACGTGCCTGTAAGGCGTCGCGGTAGAACTCCTCCGGAGTCATCAGGTAAACCAGCCGATGGGCGTAGCTGTGTGAGGCCAATTCATGACCGCGCGCCGCGGCGGCACGCACGAGTCCGGGGAAGCGGCGCGCCACCCAGCCGAGGAAGAAGCACGTGGCCCGAGCCCCAGCTTCCTCGAGCAGATCCAGCATGCGGAGAAAATTGGTTTCGACACGCGAGGGGAGGGCATCCCAGCTGGCCAAGTCGGGAGCCGTGCGCAGGTCGAGGATGTGGAACCAATCCTCCACGTCCACAGTGAAGATGCACGCCGATGCTCCGCGTGAGCTCGTGCCATTCGTCAATGGGGTGAGGCGTTCAGCTACCAGCATCCTGAGCACCTCGCGATAGTGCGGCGATTTCCCATACGTCGAAGCGGCGCCCCAGCATGGCTTGGATGACGCCCGCGAGGGCTGCCGAGGCGCCCAGCACGACGTAGAGGGGGATGGCCACGGCGCGGGAAGCTTTTCCTTTGGTCGCGGCCTGCCAGAGGCCGAGGCCCGCCGCGCCGTAAAACAAGATTTGACCCGTGGCCGCCGCGGCGAAGAATGGCTGAGACGCCTGCGCCAGGCTTGCTGCTAGGACCGCAGTCAGGGGAACAAGCGTCAGCCAACGCATCAGCTTGTGCGAGACGAACTGCCAAGCCAGCAGCCCGCGCAAGGCGTCTCGGAGCCGCCACATGGCCAGAGCACCCTGCGCGGCGATGCGCTTGCGACGGTGATACTCCTCCCGGGGCGATTCGGTCTCCCTCTCCAGGGCGAAGGCCTCCGGCTCGAACAACGTAAAGTACCCGGCCTTCCGCACGCGCAGCGGCAATTCCAGATCGTTGGCGAGATCCGGTTGCAGGGGAACCCAAAGCTCACGGCGAACGCAGTGGATGGCGCCGTCGCAAGCCAATACCGATCCGAGGGCGCTTTCACACCGCGCGATGCGCGATTCGTAGCGAAAGTAGGCTCCCGCGCCGCGGCTTACCGCCCCATCTGCTCGTGCGCTGCCCGCCGTGATGCCCGTGACGCAGCCCACGCGGCGGTCCGCGAAGTGTCGAACCAGCCGTCGCAGGCAGTCGCGGGGTATGCTCGCGTTGGCGTCGGTGAGCAGCAAGATTTCGCCGCGCGCCATTCCAGCGAGGCGGTTCAGGGCACGGACCTTACCGCTCCGCGTTTCCATCCGGACCAGGCGCACGCGTGGGTCCCTGAAAGACTCGACGATCGCGTCCGTGCCGTCTTCGGAAGCGTCGGAGGCGACCAGGATCTCGAGTCGATCGGGAGGATAGTCCCACGACAGCGTTTCGCGGATTTTCCAGCCTATGTCCTTTTCTTCGTTGCGCGCTGCGATTAGCACAGAGACGACAGGAAGGTAATCGTGGCGCGAATGCGTGCGGACGGCAGCCGCCCTGGCCAGCATAGCCAGCAATAGCGGGTACCCCGCGTACACATAAGCCAGCCACGCGAGGCCGCCCCAGAAAATGGCTTCCGTCCAGCTCAAATCGAGTCCCTCGGATTCCTTTCAAGTGGCTCGCCCGTTTGGGCCTTCCGACGTGCACGGATGCAATTTCCTACCCTTCCTTAACAGCGCGCTGAGGGATGACGATGAGTCCGCCAATGCTTTCAGAGGACAGGACTTAGCAGTTCCCGCCGCAAAAAGGGCGGCCCCTTGCGAGGGGCGGGCGCCTTTGTACGCACCTCGAAGGGAAAAACTTTGGGAAGTTAGGCAAAAACTTCCCCCGCGGCGGCTGTCGTCGCGCGGCCGTTCGCAGGCAGAGTCTTCTCCCCGATGCCCAACTTTTTCATGCGGTATAGGAGCGCCTTATAGTCCACCCCCAACAACTCAGCGGCGCGCTTCCGATTCCAGTGCGTGGCGTTCAGAGCGGCGAGAATCGTCTCGCGTTCAGCCTCGCGCTTGGCCGCGTCCACCTTGTCCAGCAGGGAGCCATGCCGGCCGTTGCCCGCGACCATGGCGACCTCCGTAGACGGGGCCGGCATAGAAGTTACCCCGCGTGTCAGGCTCCGTGCGGAGAGCTCGCGCGCAATCAGGTCGGCATCGCGGAGCACCAGATACCGTCGCATGACGTTTTCCAACTCCCGCACGTTGCCGGGCCAATCGTACGCCAGCAGGGCCCGGCGCAAAGAGGGGGTCAGCTCCGGCGGGCGCTCGCCAGGCGGGGCGTGTTTCCTAAGGAGAAACTCGGCAAGTTCCGGAATTTCCTCTTTGCGCTCGCGCAACGGCGGGATCCGGATGGTGATAACGTTCAGACGGTAATATAGGTCGGCGCGGAAGCGACCCTCGCGGACGGCAGCTTCCAGATCGCAGTGGGTGGCCGCCATGACGCGCACGTCCACGCGCACGGGCTCGCGCCCGCCCAGGCGCTCGAATTCGCTGTCCTGCAAGACGTGCAGAAGCTTGGCCTGCAGGCGGAAATCCATATCGCCGATCTCATCCAGCAGGATGGTGCCGCCGTCGGCCAGCTCGAATTTGCCGGGTTTGTTGCGGAAGGCCCCGGTGAAAGCGCCGCGCTCGTAACCGAACAACTCACTCTCGATCAACTCCGAGGGCAGGGCGGCGCAGTTCACTTTCAAAAAGGGCTTCCGCGCCCGAGGCGATCGCGCGTGGAGTTGCCGAGCCAGAACCTCCTTGCCCACGCCGGTCTCCCCTTGCAGCAAGACGGGAACGTCGGAGGCCCCGATCCGGTTCAGCATGGCCTCCATCGTGCGGCTCCGAGCCCACGGGCATAACAGCGGACCCGCCTCGAGCTGAGGCGAGCCGGCGGCAGTGTTTGTCGTGTACTCGCCGTTCTCTCCGAGCGCCTTACGAATCGCCTCGGCCAGCTCTTCGTGACTGACCGGCTTAGCCAAGTAGTCGGTCGCGCCGCTCTTGACGGCCTCCACGACGGTCAGCGGCGAGGAAAGCCCGGAAAGCACGATTACGGGAAGGTCGGGATGCAACGCGCGGATTTCACGCAGGACCTCCATGCCTCCCTTGCGCGGCAACAGGATATCCAGTAGCACGAGGGAGATGCCGTTGTGGTTGTCCAGCCGCGCCAGAGCTTCTTCACCGTCTTCGACGGCTTCGACCTGGTAGCCTTGGCAGCCGAGAGCCATTTCGAGGTAGCTGCGGACCTCGGGATCGTCCTCGACTACCAGAATTGTCCGTTTGCGCATCACCCCGCTATCCTCCTCTGCACTCAGCTTGCGCTCCGACGAACCGCGCAGGTTGTGCCGGCGGCGGGGGCGCCGGCTGGCCTTCGGTCGCGAAGGGCAACACGAAGGCGAAACTAAATCCGTCGGCGGTGTTGGAAGCAAAGATCTCACCGCGATGGGCCTCGACGATCATCTTGCAGATGGCCAGGCCGAGGCCACCACCTGAACGGTCGCGCGTGCCGCCGTAAGGAGAGTACTGACGAAACATCGAATCGAGAAATTGTTCGCTTACGCCCGGACCCGTGTCGCGGATCTCGATGCGATAGCAATTAGGCGTATGCGAGGTCGACACGCGGCGCTCGGAAACGGCGGTGGCCTGACGGATCCGTCCGTTGCGCCGCTCCCAGAACCAGGGAAAGGCTCGCACCTCGATGGCGCCGTTCTTGGGCGTGAATTTGCACGCGTTGTCCAGAAGATTCAGCAAGACTTGCTCGATCTGGAGGGGGTCCCCCAACAGGGGTCGGGAGGCCGGTTCGGCACTCACCGTAACGGTCAGGCACTTTTCTTCGGCTAAGGGGAGAATCTCATGGACGGCTTGCTCGATGCACGCCTGAATGTCGAGGCAGCGCCAGTTGAGCTCGCGCGCCGGGATCCGGCCCGTGCTGAGTTCCAGCGTCGCCGTGGCGATCCGCGTGAGCCGCTTGATGCTGTGCTGCATGCGCCGCAGAACCTCGACCTGGGGATTGCTGAGCGGCCCCAATTGACGGCTCAACAAAAGGCCGCAGTATCCGCTAAGGGCCGTCAGGGGAGCGCGGAAGTCGTGCACGGCGCGCGACAGAAAATTGGTGCGCTGCTGGTCAAACTCCTGCAGCGCGAGGTTGGCCTCCAGCAGGCAATCCAAAATGCGGTCCCGTTGCTCGCGCAACGAGGCGAGGTTTTGAGATGATTCCAACATCCGGCCCGCCTGTTCGATGAAGGAGCGCAGCGTTACCGCTTGCACCGGCTTCAAGATCACCCACAGCGGACGACAGCCGAGCAACTCCGACAGGCGGTCCAGATCCTCGCGGTGGATCAGAAAGATATGGCGCCCGGGCGCCGGCCCTGTGGGGAGTGCATGGACGTCGCCCTCCGAGTCGAAGTTCCATACGTAGATGTCGGACTCGGGCAGCGGTACACCAAGATGCGCGATCACGAGATCCCAAGCCGACTCCGGCAAGCCGGAGAGCGCCTCGCGGCAAATCTCGAGCGTCCCTCGGTCCGGGGAAACCAGACACACCTTCACGACACCCAACCTCCACGGCAATCTTCTTCCGGGCCGATCCAAGCTTTCGTACTTTCAAGGATCTCCGCTCCGGCCGACCAACTTCCTCCGCCGGGTTCTTCACGCACCCATCGCACGATGCAACGCACGGCCGCGGTGCCCAACGGTTCGGGGAGAATCACTTGCAGCCATAATTGCTCCCCGATATGAATGCGACGCTTCGACAGGAGGCTGATCCCGGTAATCGAAAGATTTCTGGGTTCAATGCTGCCTTCATGGCTGTTTTCGGTCCATTCGTCCAACCACCTCAGACGACAACCGATTTCGGCCGCCTCATAGCGTCGATGTCGCCTACGCTCGTTTGTTTGGGCGGGGTCCATGGTCGAGAAATGTTTGGGATACTCACCTCCGGCGGGAGCGTCGGGCATCGGCAGTGTTCACCTCGGATTAACTGATGTTAACTGCCTTGGGGTATGGGAAGGAAGGCGTGTTTGTACCCACCATCGGGGTGGGCGTACCCACCCGCGCCTGGCGCGACCGGACCCTCCTAGCTCGGCACGGACTCAAGGCGCCCCAAAGTCTTGGGTGCGCCGTTATCCGGCAAGAGCTGGGCAGCTTGCTGGAACAACCCGAAAGCCTGCATGGCCGCACTCAGACGATCATGAACTCCTAGTTTGTTGTAAAGGCAGCGCAAGTGCCATCGCACGGTTTCCACGCTGATGAACAGTTTTTCGGCAATTTGCTGGTTCCGATAGCCTTGTGCGACCAGGCGAAGAATTTCCCACTCTCGGGCCGTGAGCCCTAAGGAATCCGCAATCATTTGCCTGCAAACGATTTGCGTTAGGGTGGCACGGCTGACCCAGAATTGCCCTTCGGCGATGGCCTGGGCAGCCCTCCAAACAATCCGGGGCGCCACGTCTGGCCGGAGCACCCCCCAACAGCCGGCGCGGAGTAAGCTTTCGAGCTCCATCAGGTCGCTCTGGACTTCTTTCGCAGAAGTGAGCAGTATCCTCAATCCTGAGATAGCATTGTTCTCGCGGGGCCAAGACGTGCCGAGCAATTTTCGGAAGGTCTGTTCGTCAAGAAGGAGCACCGCGGGCCGGAGCCGGTCGGAAAGGCTCAAAATCTCCTCCGGAGGACCCGCACAGCGTAGCACGGTCATTTTGCGCTCACGACTAGCCATGCGGTCCAAAGAGCGCCACAAAGTCGCGCATTCACCGGCGAGAATGAGTGCCACCACCCGCTGGTGGAGCGATTCCCCCAACCACGAATCCCCGTGCCGCATACCGTTGCCCACTTTGAGCCTCCTCTGCGGAGCCGCCACTTGCAGGCAAGGTGCGGGGACCTGCAGTCGCAGAATCGACGGCCGCTAATTCATCCTCTCACATGCATCCGGCAGATGTCAAACGAAATCCTGCATTCGCGTCTAACCGACCTCGCCCGGATGCGGGTGTCCCTCCGCGGGTGCCGTGGGAGGGAGTGCCCCGCTCTGTATCGAGGGTAGGCAAGGCGCCTTCCAAACTAGCCGTCCGTCTGGCAGCCAGCGTGCTCCTTCGGGGATACGTTGCGTACCGTTTTCACCACGGAAGCCAGTGCGCTCGAAATTGCGGCGGCAGGGATTTCCGCTTTTTGTTTGTCCCCACGCGGGAGCAGACTCTGGCCAGCCCCTTGTGCTCTGTTAGCCTGCGCGCCGGCAGTCCCGAGTTTTGGAAAACAATCCCGAGGTTTGAGATGAAAGTGCCCCAGGAACGCCGCGCCCGGATGCGCCTACCTGTTCGGTGGCCCCTGCGGATCCTCTCTAGCAACGGCAGCGGGCAGCCGCTGGAGGGGATCACCGAGAACTTGAGCAGCCAAGGCTTTTACTGCTGGGTGAGCCGTGCGTTCGCGCCGGGCGATAGCTTGCGCTGCCTCATCGAGCTCCCAAGCCGCTTGGACACTCCCCGCCGTCTGGTGCTGAGTTGCGAGGCCGAGGTGGTACGCAGCGAGCGTTCCTCGGAGGCGGGCCTGTTTGGCGTGGCTTGCCGGATCGTCGAGTATCAGATCGTCATTCATGAACATGAAACCCAGGAGTCGGCCCCCGGGTAGCTGCGTTGCTCTTTGGCCCTTAGCGTGCTTGCGAAATGACAGGGAAAAGTAGCGGGGACAGCGGGCGATCCCTTTAGCTTGCCTAGCTGAGTCTCAAGCTGAGGTTGACTCATGATGACAACAGGAAACCGCGGAAAGGTTCTGATTGCGGCCTTGCTCACGATGCTGGCCACGGCAGCCAAGGCCGATCCGGTTCAACTGATCGTTCATACCGGCGAACCCCAGGTGAACGTAGGCGGTCTCGGAGGCGGGCGTTTTCGCGCCTCGTTGGACGGCGTGCCCGTCTACGTCTATTGTGTGGACTTCGCCCACGCCTTCCAATACGGCCAATCGTACTGGGTAGACGTCACTCCGCTCACGGGCAATCTGGCGGCTGAGACGCGCTACGGCGGGGTGCCGTCCGACGGGTGGCAATACGGGAACCACCAATACACCGCACTTCAGCGTTATATGATGGCGGCCTGGTTGGTCGCGCAGTATGCCCCGTACTTCGCCGATTGGAGCTCGAGTGCGAATCGGTATCAGGCGCAGGGCATACAATCGGCCATCTGGACTCTGCTCGATCCCGCGGGGACACCCAATCCGCCGAACGGCGGCAACCGGAACTACTGGCTGCAATCCGCACAGAGCGCGATTCAACAGCCTGATTATGATGAGGTCACTGATCCTTTTTATCGTTATTTTCGCGTGGTCAGTCCCGTGGACCCCACCGCCTTGCGGCCGCAGGAATTCATCGTCGTGGTGACACCCGAACCCGCTTCCGTGTTCATGTTCGCCGGCGTGATGGCCTGTCTCGGCCTGAGTGCTTGGGCCGGCCGGAGACTCCGGATAAAGAGGTAACGCATGAGATTTTTGACGAAACCGGCAGTCTTGACTGCGGCGTTGCTGACGATCGGTATCTCAACAGCTTGCAAGCGCACGCCCGAAGCACGTTATGCGCGGTTCATGGCGACCGGCCAGCGGCACTTCGAACAGAAGGACTACGCCCGCGCCATCCTTGATTTCCAGAACGCCGCGAGGCTTGCGCCCAACAACCCCGAGCCCTACTATCGGCTCGGCCTTGCGCACCTCGAGACGGGGAACTTCCGGGCCGGCGTCGGTTACCTGATGAAGGCGACCGACCTGGATCCCAAGCACGTGGGCGCTCAGCTCAAGCTGGCCCAACTGATGGCCACCAGCCGGCGGCAGGACATTCTCGAGGAAGCGGCACGGCGGGCGCAGGCAGCGTTCGCGGTGGCGCCCGAGGATGCCGCCGTGCTCAACACGTTGGCCCTCACCGAGCTGCGCTTGGGGAGGCCCGAAGAGGCCCGGCGTCGCCTGGAGGAGGTACTTGCGAAGTTTCCCGGCGAGCTGAACGCCTCTGTGGAGCTGGCGCGGATGAAACTTCACCAGGGTGATATGGCCGGGGCCGCAGCTGTTCTGAGGCAAGCCGCTGCGCAAGCGCCGCGCTCGCCGGAGCCGGCAGTGGCCCTCTGCGACTTTTACCTGGCAGTAGGCAAGGCGGGCGAGGCTGAGAAGGAGCTAACCCGGGCGCTGAAAATCGATCCTGGCTACGCTCCGGCGTTACTCCGCTTAGCCGAGTTGCGGCTACGCGCCGGGCGCAAGGACGAGGCAGCGGAGGCCTTCAAGCGCCTTTCCGCCTCGTCCGACAAGAGCTATCGCCCGGCGTATGCTCTTTTCCTGCTCCAGGAGGGCAAGGCTGCGGAAGCCACCGCGGAACTGGAGCGTCTCTACCGCGCGGACCGCACAGACCGGGATTTGCGGACCCGCCTGGTCGCCGTGTACCTGGCAACGAACCGGGTTGCAGACGCAGCAGCGGTCCTCGACGAAGCCGTAAAGCGCAACCCGAAGGATCTCCAAGCCCTGCTCCAAAGAGCGGCCTTGAGGATTCGCGAGGGTAAGTGGATCGAGGCCGAGCAGGATCTGGTTCGAGTCCTGCGCCTCGATCCCGCGTCGGCTGAAGCTCATTTCCACATGGCTTTTGTCCGCCGCGGCCAAGGGGAAGCAGCGACGGCGAAACAGGAGCTCACCGAGGCCGTCCGACTCAGTCCGGCGCTGCTGCCCGCTCGGCTCGAACTTGCCTCCACGCTGCTGCGCGAACGCGCCGCCAAGGCCGCGTTGGATCTGCTCGAGCAGGCGCCGCCCGCACAGCAGAACGACATCCGTCTGGTGGTGCTGCGCAATTCGGCCCTGATGGCGCTGGGCGAGTACGAGAAGGCACGCGAAGGCGTCAAGCAGGGACTAGCCCTCGCGCGCACTTCCGAGCTGCTTACTCAGGATGGCAATCTGCGCCTGATCGCCAAGGATGTGGCCGGCGCTCGCGCGAGTCTGGAAGAAGCGTTGAAGCGGAACCCTGAGAACCTCGCAGCGCTAGAGCTGCTGGCCTCCAGCTTCGCTGCCGAAAAGCGGATGAGTGCTGCTTTGGAACGGCTGCGCAAGCACGCCTCGGCTCATCCCAAATCGCCCGCGATCCAATATCTTCTAGGTGAATGGCTGCTCAAGGCCGGTTTCAAAGAAGAGGCGCGTGCGGCTTTTTCCGCCGCCCGTGCGGCCGACGCGCGGTTCGTGCAGGCAGGCTTCAGGCTGGCTCAGTTGGACGGTGCCGAGGGCAACCTGGAGTCCGCCCGGCGAATCCTTAGTGAGCTGGTGACGGCGGATGAGCGCAATGTGGAGGCGCACGCCCTGTTGGCCAGCCTTGAGCATACAGCCGGGAACTGGGAGGCTGCGGTCCGCCACTACCGCAAAGTCCTGGCGATGCAACCTGGCAACGTTCTCGCCCTAAACAACCTCGCGTTCCTGCTCGTCGATCGTCTGGGACAGCCGGATGAGGGGCTCCAGCTCGCGCAAAAGGCCAAGGAATTGGCTCCGGAGAGCCCGGCGGTGGACGATACGCTCGGTTGGGCCTACTACCATAAAGGGCTGTACGGCAGCGCTGTCCAGCACCTCGAGCGGGCGAGTTCAGGCATCAACGCCAGTGCTTTGCGGAAGTACCACCTAGCGATGGCCTACTGGAAGGCGGGCGAGCGCGCCAAGGCGCGCGCCGCGTTCGAGCAGGCGCGCAAGCTCGATCCAAGTCTGCCGGAGCTCGAGACGGCGAAAGCGCTCATCGCGCAGGGATCGGGCGGCGCGCGCTAAGCGGCGTGGAATCCCCCAGAATTTCCTCCTTTGCCCGATTTCGGGTTGTCCCCCGGTTGCCCACGTGTCGATCTTTCTGCAAGTGTATGAAAAGTGAAGGCATTTTAACTGCGCTCGTCTGGCCCCCTGATTGCACGGAGATGGGCCGGGAGGTCACTCGATATGAGAACACTGAAGTTTGTTTTGTTCGCCGTGTTGCTGGCGGTCGTGCCGCTGGCGCTGGCGGACCCGTTCAATCCCTTCAACACGCGCCCAGTCCCTGTTGGGTCGGCCCCTTCCGGTGAGCAGAACCTGCAAGACATCCTGAACGCGCAGTGCCCCGGCTGCTTCAACGTCAATACGGACCAGAGCAGCGTGGGGTACTGGCGACTCGAAACGGCACCGCCGACGGGGATCTTTCCGATCGTTATCGTCGAGTGGGCCGGATGGAGCCCGAGCAACGTCGTGGGGATCTTTTCCGGCGACCCCCCGGTTACCCGGGACGTCTTTCTGGGCCCGGCAGCGGGAGGCGCTTCGGCCGGCATCCTGTGGACCGGCCTGGACACCGGCGTGATCACCCAAGTCTCAGGGGCGCCGGGAGCAGTGGCTATGGGGTCTTTCAGCGGCATCAGCTACCTGGGTTTCGGTTTCTACCTGCGGCCGGGAGGCGGTTCCACCTACTACTACACCGTTGATGACCTGAATCCCAACAAGTCTCCGCAAGTGCTCACGTTCCGCAAGACGGGCTCGAACACCTGGTTCCTAGCATTCGAGGACCGGTTGGTGAACGGCGGCAACTCAGACAGGGATTATAACGACTTCGTGATGAAGGTCGGGTCCATCGTGCCTGTTCCCGAGCCCGCAGCGATCCTACTGGTCGGTTCGGTCCTGTTGTTAGTTGGGCGGAGGCTGCGCGCACGCGCTTGACGCTCCGACCGGCCACTGCAACCAGAAGAACAAATCCGGGAGCCCGGACGCACCGGGCTCCTTTCTTCTTGTTTCTGCCGCTGTCGTTTGCCTACTGCCCGTAGCAGCGCGCCAGCTCACTTATCGCCAGCCGAGAAAGCTCGAGGCCGTCCTCAAGGGCTCCCGGGAGGCCCGGCGTTGTTATCCGCACGATGGAGCTGGCCGCGGAGCTCATGCGCAGCGTGTCCCAGATCAGCCATAGCTTACTTTCGAACTCGCTAGCCATGATGCGCCGCGGCGTCTGATACCAGTAAAGAACGACGGACTGGTCTCCCGCGCGATAAAGCACATACTTGTTAATCTCGACCCGTCCGAGCGCGGTTTCGAGCGGTAGGGTCGCCAGCTCGATCGGCTCCCAACCGCCACCCGGCAGGCAGTGTTTAGGGGAATGCATGGTCTCTCCCGCCCGTGGGTTGGCATAGTAAGCGATGAAAAGGTTAGCCGTGCGGCCGCGGCGGCGGTAAGTGCGGGAAAGGTAAGCCGTCGCACCCAGGGAGGCAGCAATCTCCTGCCGCAAGGGCGGATCTTCCTCGCCCCTCCAGCCTTCCAGCTCCAGCGGGATTGCATCCAGGGGGCGGGCCAGCCGGGGCGTCGGTCCGGCATCTTTCAGATGCGTCGCGACGAGGGTCCCAGCGAGTAGCACGCAACTGGTCCACCAGCGCCAGTCCTGAATCATCTTTTTTCCTCCCCACTGACTCGTGACGGCTCGAATAACTTTCTGAGCAACCGGGCTGACAGCCAGAGCAGCCCGAAGCCGCACATGAAGATCAGCCAGCCGGAAAAGCCGTGGTAAAAGCCGGTGCCCAGGAGGGGATCGCGCTCCGAGAGAACCGCAGTCCCGGCCACGCGCAGTACATTGAACATCACGGCGACGGGCAGCGCCAGCAGGAACAGCGCAACGCGCGGCCCCGGCCGCTTGAGTTCAAGGTAGGCGAGCAGCAGGGCGCCGACGGCCAGCGAGGATGCCGAACGGAGGCCGCTGCAAGCCTCTGCCACGCCGAGCGACGTGTTTGCGAGCTGAATGATGTTGCCGTCACGGTAAACCGAAATGCCCATGGCCAGCGCGACTTCGGTGGACGCTGCCGAGGCGAGCAGTTGCAGCGGTCCCGCCAGCCGGTTGTAGATGAGCACGGGCAGGGGAACCGTAGAGGCCAACAGCAGCAGCGGGAATGCGATCCGTTTCAGGCGGCTGAATCCCCAAAACGTCCAGACGAGCGCGGCCAGGACCACCACGAGCGAAATGCGCATGAGGAAAAACTCGGCGCCGAGTTTCCCCGTGACGTAAAGCAAACTCGCGAAAGCAAGCAGTAACAGGCCGCGCCCGTCCCGTTCCGGCCGGATCGCGGCCAGCGAGCCCCGTTGCCTCCAGACGAGAAAGGCAGCCAGTGGGAGGACCAAAAAGCCGTGTGAGTATCCCTCGTCTTCCCACCAACGGGCGATCATAGAGGGTACGACGTCCCCATACAGGGCGGCTAGGAGCCCGCCCAGGACCGCCACAGGCCCCCATCGAACGAGATGTGCCATCTGCGAAGCACCGGGCAAGTGGAGGGCCAAACGGCGCAACGACTTGCATCCGGTGAGCTTTTCCAACCCGCCCGCCGCCTCTCGCTCGTCGTAGCGAGGCGGTGCGTTGCCGGATGGCGAGGGAAAAAACTTGGGATTTTTCGCCGAAAAATCTCGCGGCCGGGCCCGGGCCGCCATAACCCATAGTTTCTTCACAGCGTAGGCGTGCATGCCGTCGGAGCGCGGGTTTTGGTTGCTTGCGTGCAAGAGCAGAGGGCAGAGTGTCATTGCGTTGTTTGGCTCGAGTCCCACAGAGGGGGGTCGCATGACGACCCGCAACGCCCGAACGGTCGGCAAGAATAGGTTGCCTCCCCTGTCGCTCCTGCGCGCCGTTTACAAGCACCGCCTGGCGGTATTGTCGACCTTCCTGCTAGGCAGTCTGCTGGCCGCCGCCATCGTCTATCAACTGCCCGCCATCTATCGCGCGGAAGCTCTGATTCTGGTCGAATCGCAGCGCATTCCGGAAAAATTCGTAGCTTCGACGGTAGACGTGAACCTGCGCGACCGCATCAACACAATCAGCCAGCAAATTCTCAGCTATCGCCGCCTGCTCGAGGTCATCGAGAAGTTCAATCTTTATCGCGCCCAGCGTCTGCGTCTGCCCCAAGAAGAAGTAGTAGAGGAGATGCGCAAGGACATCGAGATCCGCGTGGAGGAGGGCTGGCCGCAGGACCGTCCGGGCGCCTTCCGCGTGGCCTATCACGGGCCGCAACCGCCTGTGGTGGCGTTGGTCGCCAACCAGCTCGCCAACCTTTTCATCGAGGAAAACCTTCGTGCGCGCGAGGTACACGCGCTCGGGACTTCCGAGTTCCTGGATACCCAACTGGCCGAGGCACGGAAGAGACTGGAAGAACAGGAAGCGAAACTGAGCGCTTACAAGCTCCGACACAACGGCGAACTGCCGCAGCAGGAGAACGTGCTCATCTCTTCGGCGGCTCGCTACCAACTCCAGTTGCAGGGCGTACAGGAAGCGATTGCGCGCGCCCAGCAGCAAAAGCTCCTTCTCGAGAACAGCCTGGCTGCCGCGGAAGCTTCCTTTGCCGGATTGCGCCAGATCATCGAGGAGCTGGGGCAGCGCGGCAGTGAGGGCCCGGGCGCGACCGAGGTGCCGGCTTCGGAAGCCTTGGAAAAACAGTTAGCCGCGCTCAAGGCGCGGTACACCCCCGACCATCCCGAGGTCCGCCACTTCGAGCAGATGCTGCGGGCGGTCCGAGAGATGGAACACGACGACGGTCGCAGCAGGAAAGCAGGGGCCGGAGGTAACGGTCGGGAGGCCACGTCCTCGCCTGGCAGCCTGCGCTTCAACGAAATGCTGATCCGCGAGCGCGAGCGCATGGATAATCTAAGAGCCCAGATCGCGGCCTCGGTCAAGCAATTGGAAGCGCTCGAAGAGGAGCGTCAGGCCATCGCACGTCAGCTTCAGGCCGTGCTGTCGCGCTTGGAACGACTCCCTGTCCGTGAGCAGGAATTGGCCTCGCTGACGCGCGACTACGAGATCACCAAGGCCAACTACCAGTCCCTGCTGGACAAGAAGTTTGCAGCGGAAATGGCTACCGAGATGGAGCGTCGTCAAAAGGCTGAGCGCTTCACGTTGCTCGAAGCGGCGCGTGTGCCCGAGAAGCCCGTGCGGCCCAATCGCCCGCTGCTGCTGAGCCTGGGTATCCTGCTAAGCCTCGTGCTCGGCGTGGGACTGGCTCTGGCCATCGAGCTTCCCGCGGGTACGATTCTGGGCGAATGGGAACTGCCTGCGCAAGTGAACGTGCTCGGTCGGGTGCCCGTGCTGGCCGCCGGCATCGAGCGGTCCTGCGCGACGAAAACGCGCCGCCATTACCGCTGGTTGGCGGCAGGTCTGGCCCTGATACTCATGGCGCTCGGGGCATGGGCGGTGTACGTAGGCTGGATGGCCCCAGAGTCGGCGCCGGCCTGGTGGAAGACGACACTGGAGGCCATTGCGAGGTGGCTATGAAGGATTTCGTTAACGGCGGGACAGGCGCCCAGGAGGGGCTGCTTGATCGAATCCGCGTGTTCGAGACCCGACCGCCCTCCCAAGGACTCTTATTCCCCTTCGATGGAGCCGAGCCGCGAGCGGCCGAGCAGTACAGAATCATCCGCACGAAGATTCTGCTTCATCCCCGTCCGTTGCGGACATTGTGCGTTTCCAGCCCCCAGGTTGGTGACGGCAAGAGCGTCACGGCGCTCAACCTGGCCGGCGCTCTGGCCCTGAAGCTGGGGCAATCGGTGCTGCTGGTCGATGGCGACTTCCGTCGTGCCAGCCTTGCCGAGATGCTGGGTGTTCCGGTTACCCCCGGCTTGGCCAATGTATTGGCCGGTGAGTGCCATTGGCTCGAGGCGGTGGGGAGACTGGACCGAGTGAACAACCTCTACTTCCTGCCCGCGGGGCGTCGTCCTGAGCATCCCGCCGAGCTTTACGACTCCCCAGTCTGGCCCGCCCTGTGCGGAGAGCTGCGCCGACACTTCCGTTCCGTGATCATTGATTCACCCCCGGTCGGATTGGTGGCCGATTACGACCTGATCCAGGCGGAAGTGGACGGTGTGATCCTGGTGGTCCGGCCGGATCATACCCGCCGCGATTTATGTATGCGAGCGTTATCGCTGGTTCCTGCGGAGAGGCTGGTCGGCGTGGTGATCAACATGGCGCCGGTCTGGTTCCTTTCCAGGGGAAGCGGACACGCTTACGTGTACTATTCGACCAAGGTGCGGGAGGGGCATCCAGCAACGCACTTCAGCGGTTGAGGGGACCGGCTTGGTGAGAGTTTTCGGCGTCAGTTTCGCCCGCCGAACGGTGGCCCTCGTTCTTACTGAGGGCCTGCTCATTCTGGTCGCTTTCTGGCTGGCGATCGTGCTGTGGTTCGGACGGGACGCCGACCTGGCGCTGGCCTACGACCACGGGCTTCCGGCCATTCTGCTCGGTACGCTCGTCTGCATGCTCTGC
>CALJAM010000043.1 GCA_938027685.1 uncultured Bryobacteraceae bacterium | reverse complement strand
GCCAGGCCCTCTTGATAGAGAGCCCGGGCGGTGACGTTCTCGCGGATGGCGGCGGCGACCAGGTGTTCTCCAGTCAGCCGATTGGCCCGCACCGCTTCGCGCAGCGAGGCTTTTTCGCTAAGGACGGGGGCCACCGTTGAGGGATTGTAGCGCGGGCGCCGTGGCCGCGCCGAACGGCTCTCCGCCGCGGGGAACTCCCGGCGGAGCCCCCCAAAGAAGGCGTCGAGGACGTTCGAGAACTTGCTGTTCCAGTAGCTTTCCGGAACCGGGGACCCGCAGTTGATCCGCTCGAACTCGTGGTGGAGTTCTTCCGGGAGACGCACGTAGATCCTCCCCAGGAAGAGCTGGAAGAGCTCGGGGTCTTCGACTTCCGCCAACGCGGCTAGCCGGTGCTGCCCGTCGAGAATGTAGCCCCGGTCTCCGACGTACGCGACATAGACGGGCGCCGGGCCCAAGAACCAAGGGTCCCGCGACTCGTCCATCAGTCGGGCGATCTGGCCGGCCCGCCCCACGTCCACGGCCCGGTTGTGGGGCCAAAGCTCGAACTCGCCGCGGCGCTGACGGGCGAGCAGTTCCGCTCCGGTGTATGCGACGGGGACCGCGTACCGCATCGCGGACACTGGCGGCGTTCGGGCGGACCATCGGGTGCCCGGCGGCGGCCCGTTTGCCCCGCCCAGGGCGGTTCAAATGCCCCCGGGCGGCCCGGGAGCGCCCTCCGGGGCCGGCGCCCCGAGGCGGGCCTCCAGCGCCCCGAGGCGGGCCTCCAGCGCCCCGAAGCGGGCCTCGAGGCGGTCCAGGGCTTGCTCTTGCGCGAGAGCCCGGGACGCCGCCCTGGCCCGCTCCTCTTGGCCCGCCAGGGCCCGCTCTTCTGTCTGGGCCCTGACTTGTTCGAGAGCCAGGGCGAGCGACCCCCACACCCCGACCGCCCGCGCCACGTGGCGGCGGTGATGGGCCAGACTGACCGGCGCGGTGTTTTCGTTGAAGGGCCGCGGCACCCCCGGACGGGGCGCCCACTCGGCTTCGGCCCTGGGGCGCCTCTCCATCTCCGCCACTCGCCGCCTCTGGCCGCGGTATTTCCGGCGGGCGACTTCTACGCCGGACAGCCACCCGCGCCAAAAAATAAAGGGGCGGCTGCTTCCCGCGGGGGCTAGGGCCGGCGCCCCAGGCTCGATTCGCCAGGGGATCGGGGCGGCACGTTGATCGTTTGTGGACTGTCGGCGCTGCGGCACGAAGCGGCCCCTCTCAGGGCGCAAGGGCGCAGGTCGCCCAGGGCGGTCCACTCCCCGGGCGCTCCGGCTACCACCTCCTCGCTTGGGGGGGCGCCGCCGCCGTCTCCGTCTTCGTCGCCGTCGTCTTCGTCTCGGGAAGCCCGCCTCCCCACGCAGCAGCGGGTGTGGAGGGTGAAGGTGCTCCCCATGGGGCCAACCTACCTTGCGCAGATTTTGTCTGGCCCGGAAAGTCCCCGCGGCCGCCAAGGTGGGGTTTGGGGAGCTCCGCGGCGAAGAGCTCGGAGCGCAAGCGCTGGAGCTCTGCGGCGGAGAGAGCTTTCGGCCCGGGCGAGCCAAGGTGGGCACAGAACTCGTCAACGTTTTCGAGCACTTCGCCGAGGAAGGCGGCCCCCATGTCTTCGCACCAGGCGTCTGCGGCCGAGAGGTGCGACGAAAGGCCCGCACAGAGAAAGACCCGTTCTAGCTCGGGCACCGCCCTTTGGGCGCTACTGTGTGGCGCTCCCCACTTCCGGAACACTGTCGCCGGAGCGGCGCTTTCTGTAGATGCCTGTGCGGCCATTGGCCGGCGATCTGCTAGCGGAGCGGGCGGCTATTCCGGACTTGGGTGGGTCTGGGCCGCTGGCGGCCCACCGTCTTGTGCCGCCTGAAGGGCAGGGCTACGGTGCCAACCTTCAGCAGGTTCATTTTGGCCGAACCCTGGTAGAGCTCCGCCCCGCCCGGAGGGCGGCGCCGCTTCCAGCGAGAGGCCGGGCCCAAAAATGAAAGCCGCGGCCCGGAGCACCGCGCCCTTTGGCGAAACTGCGCTTCGGCGGCTTGAGATCTCGGCGGCTCACCCCGCAACCAACCCCCCTTAGCGCGGCGCGCCCAGAAGGCATGGACGGCACTGAGCCTTCCGCGCCCCGTGGAGCGGAGCCCCTCCCGCCCCTTCAGGGCGGCGCGACTTTCAGTCGCGAGGCTAGAGACCAGTTGGCGCAAGTTTCGGACCAACTCTCCCGACTCTCGGACCAAGTCTCTTGTCTCGGCGCCCAACTTGGCGCCCAACTGTCCAGCCAGCAAGTGGTGCTGAGCGGGCTGTTGGCCCAGCAAAGCTTGCTATCGCAGCAGATACCGCCCCAAGGGGTCCTTCGCGGGTCGGTGGGCGCCCGGGCGCGTCGCCAAAGGAACCGCCCCAAAAGGTCCGCCCAGCCAGCCCCACACGCCGCGCCCCCGACTGGGGCCACAGAAGAAAGAGACGCCCCCCGCAGCCCCGAAAAAGGGGCCTCGCTCCTCCCCCCCGTCGTTTGCAAACTCGGTGGCCGGGACGTCCTGGAACGCCTTAGGAGATGCGGCCCGGCTTCGGCCGATGGGCCAGCTTTCGTGGGCCGTCGGAGAGAAGTGCACTGCTGCAACACCAGGGTCTGCGGGCAAAAAAAAGAAGACGCCGCCCGGGCCCAGCTGGCCGCTCTCGGCCTACCCGACGGAATGTCGCTGACGCTCGCGCTGCCGAACGGCGAAGGCAATTTCACGGGCACCCACCGGGCAAAAGATTCGACGATCGTTGGGCCGGGGCCAGATGGCCTGCCATGGGTCTGGGCCAGCCTTTCCGCGTGGGCGAACGACATGGCCGGAAAGCCCCGCAACAGCGGGCTCAACGGATGGCGGCTGTGCACCGCAGAGCCTCACGGAGATAACCTCCAAAAGCTGCGCGAAAAGCTCATCCCCCTGCGCGAGGGGGCTCCTGCCGCAAAAGAAGACGGACTTCTTTGGAGCGGGGACAACCGGGCCGAAGACAGGGGCTTGTCCGCCGGCTTGGGGGTTCCGCTGGGCATTTGCCTGGACTGAAAGGGCTGGTCGGGCGCGTGAAGCCAGGTAGGCTTAGCCGCTGAGCGATGGCTGTGGTGGCGGCACGCTCCAGGTTTTATTTTTACGAGGCCGCGCGGCCCCTCCCTTATGATCGGCCTCGCATTTTGGACCAGTGTCTCGGGAGAGTTTGGATTCGTTCATCTAAACTCTCAGTACGGTCTTTGGTGGTAGAACGTAAACGTTCGAATTTGAGATATAGACCCCCCCACACTCCACTTGTCGCCTTTTTGAAGCAAAACTGGTCCGTTAAACATACCCATATTCGGCAACAGGTCCTTTGCGAGAGTCATGGCAGACGCGGCCGATCGCCGTTGTATCCACTGTGGAAAGGTTTTCAAGTATCCGAGCGACCTGCTTAAACATCAACAGGCAAAACGCAAATGCGTCCCTGCGTTCATGGAAAACGCCTCCAGGCTTGCGGCTTATAATTGTCGATTCTGTGGTCGCGGTTTCACGGACGAAGCGAACATGTATCGACACATCCGCGGCCGATGTAAGATCGCTCCAAACCCGAAGAATGGCAACGAAGGAATGGAACGCCTCTATGAGCACACGATACAGAAACAGATGTCCGAGATGCGAGACGAGATGCGAGCTGAGATGCGAGCTGAGATGCGAGCTGAGAACTCACGCCTGGAAGCCCAGAACGCCGAAATCCTCGCACTACTCCGCCAGCAGCGCACAGGCGGCACGAACACTCAGCAGGCAGGAGAGGTCGGAGTCCAAGGCGACCACGCGCAGGTCGACAACAGCAAGAAGATCGTCATCAACGTGTTCGGCCAAGAAAGGCTGGACCACGTGACGGCGGAGCGGATCAAGACGATCCTGGACGAGTGCCTGCAGCGGCCAGCCCTACCGCAGGCGGCGGACGAGGTGGTGCTGGGCGAAATAACTAATGGGGTGGGGAGCGTCTCAGCTCAAGACCCGAGTGCGACTCTCTAAGATTTTTCTGGCCGGCCACTCTTCCGATCAGGGCCAGTTCCCCAAGAATTTTCTGGCGCCCCCTCGCATAGGAGTCTCGTACGAAGGTCAGCGTCTTGTATAGAACCCGAAAGATAGAAAAAGCTCCTCCATTCTAGTATCGCCGAACACGCTCAGATACGTAGATGAGGTTATAAACACCCCCAGGGTAGAGATAGTTCTTTTGAACGAGTAACTGTACTCCCATACGAGGATTTATACGAGGAAAGAACCCCCATGCGAGATGACGAATTTCCAGTGCAAGTTTTGTGGGAAGACGTTCAAGTACCAATCGGATTTCGACCGCCATGAGAATGCCAAACGGAAATGCGCCCCCACGTTTGCAGAAAGGCCAGCTGCGCCGGATCATAAAGCTATTTGCCGGTTCTGCGGTCTGGGTTTCATAAACCCAACAAGCATGCACCGCCACGTAAGGAAAAACTGCAAGATCGCTCCCAATGTCAAAAACGGGATCACGGGGATGGAACGTCTCTACGAACACACGCTCCAGAAGCAACTTGCGGACCAAAAGACCCAGATCGACCAGCAGAGCGCCGAGATTTCCGAGATGAAGGCGATGATGAAGCAGTTACTCCAGCAAGGAGCGACGACCGCATCGTCGACCCTACAGGCGGGCGAGGTGGGGATCCAAGGCGACCACGCGCAGGTCGACAACAGCAAGAAAATCATCAACGTCAACGTGTTCGGCCAGGAGAAGCTCGACCATGTGACGGCAGAACGGATCAAAGCGATCCTTGACGAGTGCCTGCAGCGGCCAGCCCTACCGCAGGCAGTGGACGAAGCGGTGCTGAAGGCGGCGATGCTGGTCTACAGCGACCCGGAGCGGCCAGAGAACCTGACGGCGTACCTGCCCAACAAGAAAACCAAAGACGCGCTGGTCCACACGAAAGACGGCTGGGAGGTGCAGCCGACGAAGCTGGTGCTGCCGCCGATGGCCCTCAAAAGCATCGACACAATCTTCGGAAAGCAGCCACACGAGGAAGAGTACGCCCCCCTCCTCAAAGAGCTGCAGCAAAACGAGGCGCGGTTCGCAGCAGGGGAAGAGCTGCGCCCGCTGTTGGTGCGGAACAAGGACCTGCTGGCGCGGGTACTGGCAACGTTGCCGGTGGCGGAGGGGTAGGGCACGCAGCTACGCTGCTCGGCGCGAAAGAGCGATTGGGGGAATGGGGCACACCCTCACCGGTCAGACACGCAGCTCGGCGCGAACGCGCCATTGGCCGAAAGAAGGCGCCCAGCGGCATTAAAGGGGGGCAAAAATGTGCGAGACGCGCACATTTCTTTTATGGGCAGCCGGAGTTCAGGGGGCGCTGCTGGCGTGGTAGGCGCGGCACGCGCGGCTGCAATACTCGCCAGCTTGCCCGTTCCAGGTGGGCTTGCCACCGCAGCCGATGCACATGGAGGCGCGGCTGGCGGCGACCCGTTGCTGACTTTCTTTTTTTCCGCGCAACCGGGCCCAGCGCCCATCGCCGGTCAGGCACGCAGCTCCGCTGCTCGGCGCGAAAGAGCGATTGGGGGAATGGGGCACACCCTCACCGTCGCCGGTCAGACACGCAGCTCGGCGCGAACGCGCCATTGGCCGAAAGAAGGCGCCCAGCGGCATCGAAGGGGGGGGCAAAAATGTGCGAGACGCGCACATTTCTTTTATGGGCAGCCGGAATTCAGGGGGCGCTGCTGGCGCGGCACGCGCGGCTGCAATACTCGCCAGGTTGTCCGTTCCAGGTGGGCTTGCCACCGCAGCCGATGCACATGGAGGCGGGGTTGGCGTGGTTGGCGCGGCACGCGCGGCTGCAATACTCGCCAGCTTGCCTGTTCCAGGTGGGCTTGCCACCGCAGCCGACGCACATGGGGGCCGCCGCAGTAGCGACGTGTGCGGTGCGGCACGTGCGGCCGCAATACTCGCCAGGTTGTCCGTTCCAGGTGGGCTTGCCGGCGCAGCCGATGCACATGGGGGCCGCCGCAGTAGCGGCGTGTGCGGTGCGGCACCCGCGGCTGCAATACTCGCCAGGTTGTCCGTTCCAGGTGGGCTTGCCGGCGCAGCCGATGCACATGGGGGCGTGGGCGGCGCGGCACGCGTGGCTGCAATACTCGCCAGGTTGTCCGTTCCAGGTGGGATTGCCGACGCAGCCGACGCACAAGTGCTGGGCCTGTGCGGTGCGGCACCCGCGGCTGCAATACTCGCCAGGTTGTCCGTTCCAGGTGGGCTTGCCGGCGCAGCCGAT
>CALJAM010000042.1 GCA_938027685.1 uncultured Bryobacteraceae bacterium | reverse complement strand
ATTCGTAATCAGCAGGTCGCCGGTTCGATCCCGGCGGGTGGCTCCAGCCCCCGATCGCGTGTGCCTCTTCTCCCGGCGAGGTTGCCCCTGCGCGCGGCACTATGATAATGTGGCGATTTAGGACCGCTCGTTCCGCGTTCGCGGCCGCTTTACGCATCGCAATCCGATGGAAGCAACCCTTCAGGCCCTAGGGGATCTACTGATCAAAGCGATCCCGACCTTTGTACTCGTCGTGCTGCTGCACTTCTACCTCAAATCGGTCTTTTTCGGCCCGCTGGGGCGCGTGCTCGATCAGCGTCGGCAGGCGACCGAAGGCGTGCGGCAGCGTGCGGAAGAGCTGCTGGTCAGGGCCGCCGCCCGCACCGCTGAATACGAGGAGGCAATCCGCAACGCGCGGAGTGAAATCTACCGGGAGCAGGAGCAGCTGAGGCAACGTTGGCAGCAGGAGCACGCCCGGGCCGTGGCGGAGGCTCGCGCCGCCGCCCGAGCCATGATCGAACGTGCTCGCGGCGAACTCGAAAGCGAGCTGGAGGATGCGCGGCGGATCCTGCAGGCGCGCAGCAGGCAGTTGGCGGCGAGCATCGTGGAGACCGTGCTGGGCAGGAGAGCGGCATGAAGTGGATGGCATCGCCCGCCATGGTCGGCATGCTCTTGCTGCTGACGGCCGGCGCTTCCGCGGCAGAGCAGCACGCCGCATCGCACGGCCCGGCCCACGTAGATCTGTGGAAGCTGGCCAACTTTGTACTTTTCGCCGGCGTGGCCGTCTATCTGCTCAGGAAGCCGGCAGGGGCGTTCTTCCGCTCGCGCACCGAAGAGATCCAGCGGGCCATCCGTGAGGCGGCGGCGTTCCAAGAGCAAGCTGAGGCGCGCTGCGCTGAAATCGAGCAACGTCTGGCAGGCGTCTCCGAGGAGATCGAGAATCTGCGACGGCAAGCGGCCCGCGAAGCGGCTGCGGAACAGGAGCGGTTCGAGCAGCAGATGCGGGAGGACGTGCGCAAGATCCGGGCCGAGGCGGAGCAGGAGATCGAGGCCATGGTCAATTCGGCGCGTCAGCGGTTGCGGGCGGAGGCAGCGGAGCTGGCCGTCGCCCTGGCCGCTGAACAGATCCGGCAGCGGCTTACTCCCGAGGACGAGGATCACTGGATTCGTGTCATGGTTGAAGACTTGAGCCGCCGCAAGCCGGGGGTGGGCTAGGCGATGCCGGCAGCGGTGGCGACCCGGTACGCGCGGGCCCTGGTGGACCTGGCGATGCGGCCCGGTGAGGCCGCGGCGCCGGAGACCGTGATCGGGGAGCTCGCCCTGTTCGAGGAGGTTCTCCGCGCGTCACCTGCACTGCGCAACGTACTGCTCTCGCCGGCAGTGTCAGCGCCGCAGAAGCGCAGTCTCGTTTCCCGGCTCGTCCGTCGTTTGGGCCTGTGTGATCTGGTGCGGCGGTTCCTGCTCGTGTTGACCGATCGCCGCCGCATGGGCCTGCTCGGCGAGATCCGTGAGGCGGCCGAGCAGACGCTCGATGAAAGGCTGGGCGTGGTGCGGGTGGACGTGACCTCGGCGCGAGAGCTCACGCCCGCTCAACGCGAGGCGCTCGAGCAAGGTCTCGCGCGGCTGACCGGACGGCAGCCTCGGGCCCGCTACTCCGTCGAACCGGAAATGATCGGAGGCGCTGTGGCCAGAATTGGTTCGATTATTTACGATGGCTCTGTCAGGGGTCGACTAGAGACGCTCAAGCGCAGGCTTGCCGGCCTGCAGGATTGAGCCTCGCGAGGTAATCTATGGCGCGCATTCAAGCGGACGAAATTGAACGACTGCTCAGGGAAGAAATCGAGAACTACGACCAGGCCGTGAACGTGGCTGAGGTGGGTTCCGTGATCTCGGTGGGCGACGGCATCGCGCGCATTCACGGCCTGGATTACTGCATGGCGGGAGAGCTGATCGAGTTTCCGCACGGTGTGGCCGGAATCGCCCTCAATCTGGAAGAGGATCAGGTGGGCGCCGTGCTGCTGGGCGACTGGACCCTCATCAAGGAGGGTGACGAAGTTCGCCGCACCGGTCGCATCATGTCCGTGCCCGTGGGCGAAGCGCTGTTGGGCCGCGTGGTGGACGCCCTGGGCAATCCGCTTGACGGCAAGGGCCCGATCCACACTACGCACTTCAATCCTCTGGAACGCCTGGCCCCCGGCGTGGTCGATCGCCAGCCCGTGAAAGAGCCGCTTCAGACGGGCATCAAGGCCATCGACGCCATGATCCCCATCGGGCGGGGCCAGCGCGAGCTGATCATCGGCGACCGGCAGACCGGCAAGACGGCCATCGCGCTCGACACCATCATCAACCAGAAGGGCGGCGACGTGATCTGCATTTACGTCGCGATCGGCCAGAAGCGCTCGACCGTAGCGCAGGTCATCAAGACGCTGGAAGACTACGGCGCCATGGAGTATTCGATCGTGGTGGCGGCGACCGCCTCCGATCCGGCGCCCATGCAGTATATCGCGCCGTACGCAGGCTGCGCCATGGGCGAGTACTTCCGCGATTCCGGCCGCCACGCGCTGTGCATTTACGACGATCTTTCCAAACACGCGGCGGCGTACCGCGAGATCTCGCTCCTGTTGCGGCGACCGCCGGGTCGGGAGGCCTACCCGGGCGACGTTTTCTACCTGCATAGCCGCTTGCTCGAGCGCGCGGCCAAGCTGTCCGATGAGCTCGGCGGTGGTTCGCTTACCGCGCTGCCCTTCATCGAAACTCAGGCCGGCGACATCTCGGCCTACATTCCCACCAACGTCATCTCGATTACGGATGGGCAGATCTACCTGGAAACCGACCTGTTCAACGCGAACATCCGACCGGCCATCAACGTGGGTCTTTCGGTGAGCCGCGTCGGCGGCAACGCCCAGATTCGAGCCATGCGGCAGGTGGCGGGCACGTTGCGGCTGGAGCTGGCGCAGTACCGGGAGCTGGCGGCCTTCGCCCAGTTCGGCTCCGATCTGGACAAGGCCTCACAGTTCCAGTTGAACCGCGGACGGCGCCTGACCGAGATCCTCAAGCAGCCCCAGTTCCAACCGCTGCCGGTCGAAAAGCAGATCTTCATCCTGTTCGCGGGCACCAACGGTTACCTGGACGATCTGCCGGTCGAGCAGTGTCGTCCGTTCGAGGACGAGCTCTACCGCTTTTTGGACAACGTGCACCCGGGCGTGCTGGCGGAACTGCGCGAGAAGAAACGCATTGACGACGATCTGCGCGCGCGCATGCACGCCGTGCTGAAGGAGTTCAAAGAGCGCTTCGTGGCGGAGCGCCGGAGCTGACATGCCCAGTCTGATCGACCTGCGCCGTCGGATCCGGTCGGTGCGTAATACGCAGCAGGTCACTAAGGCCATGAAAATGGTCTCGGCGGCCAAGCTGCGCCGGGCTCAGGATCGGGTGCTGGCCGCCCGGCCGTACGCGGCGATGTACCGCGAGTTGCGCGCGCGTGTGGCGGCCGCCGTCGCGGCCGACGAGCGCCTGGCCTCGCACCCGTTGCTGGTGCGCCGGCCCGAAGAGCGCATTTTGCTGGTTTTTCTCACGGCGGATCGCGGTCTGGCGGGAGCGTTCAATACCAACCTGATCCGCGCGGCGCAGGCCTTCATCGCCGCTCACGCGGACAAGCGGGTCGAACTGGTGACGATCGGCCGCAAAGGCCGCGATTTCTTCCGCAAGCGGCAGTTCCCGATCGCTGCCGAGTACACGGGGTTTTCCCAAAAGTTCGACTACGAGGATGCCGTCTCGGTGGCGCGCTTCCTCATAGAACATTACGCAGGAGCGCAAACCGATGCGGTCTATCTCCTTTACAACGAGTTCAAGAGTCTGATTTCGGCGCGGCTGACGACGGTGCGCGTGCTGCCCGTCGAGCCCGCCGCAACGGTTCGCCCGGTCGATTACATCTTCGAACAGCCGCCCGCGCGGATTCTGGAGGGACTGCTGCCGCGCTACGTCGAGATCGCGGTCTACCAGGCGTTGCTGGAATCGGTGGCCGCCGAACACGCTGCGCGCATGACGGCGATGGATCAGGCGACGAACAACGCGGGCGAAATGATTGCGCGTCTGACGCTGTTCATGAACCGCGTGCGCCAGGCCAGCATCACCAAGGAGCTGATCGAAGTGGTGAGCGGGGCAGAAGCCCTGGAGTAAGGTGCTTCCGGGGGCCGCATGCGAAGGGAGGTCGAGCTATGACGGATGAGAGAGCAGTCGCCGCTGCGGTGAACGAGCACGTGGCGGGTGGGGAAACCGCCGGCGTCATCGGGCGGGTGATCAAGGTCGCTGGCCCGGCGGTGGACATCCAGTTTCCCGAGGGCAAGGTTCCGGTCATCAACACGGCGGTGCGCATCACGAGCGAGGGGTTCCGTGTGCCGCAGCCCATCGACATCATCGTCGAGGTGGCGCAGCACCTGGGCGAGGGGCGTGTGCGCACGATCGCGCTCCAGCCCACCGAGGGTCTCATCCGCGGCATGAAGGCTGAAAGCTTGGGGCGTCCCGTGATGATGCCGGTGGGCCCCGAGACGCTGGGTCGCGTGATGAACGTGATCGGGCAGCCCGTGGACCGCATGGGGCCGATCAACGCGCGGAAGTACTATCCCATCCACCGGCCCGCGCCCCCGCTCGAGGAGCAATCCACCGAGCTGAAGATGTTCGAGACCGGCATCAAGGTCATCGACCTGATCGAGCCTTACCTGAAAGGCGGCAAGATCGGGCTGTTCGGCGGCGCCGGCGTGGGCAAGACCGTCATCATCATGGAGCTCATTCACAACATCGCGCTCAAGCACGGCGGCGTCTCGGTCTTCGGCGGCGTGGGCGAGCGCACGCGCGAGGGCAATGACTTGTGGCTCGAGATGCAGCAATCCGGCGTCATCGATCCGCGCGACTGGCGCAAGTCCAAGTGCGCCTTGATCTACGGCCAGATGACGGAGCCGCCCGGGGCGCGTCTGCGCGTCGGCCTTTCCGCGCTCACCGCAGCCGAGTACTTCCGTGACGAGGAAGGGCAGGACGTGCTGCTGTTCATCGACAACATCTTCCGCTTCGTGCAGGCGGGTTCCGAAGTTTCCGCGCTGCTCGGCCGCATGCCCTCGGCCGTCGGGTATCAGCCCAACCTCGCCACGGAGCTGGGCGAGCTCCAGGAGCGCATCACCTCGACCAAGCGCGGCTCGATTACCTCCGTGCAGGCCATCTACGTGCCCGCCGACGACTACACGGATCCGGCGCCGGCCACCACCTTCGCGCACCTGGATGCCACCACGAACCTCTCTCGCCAGATCGTCGAGCTGGGCATTTACCCGGCGGTGGACCCGCTGGCTTCGACCTCGCGCATTCTCGATCCCCGGATCGTGGGCTGGGAGCATTATACGGTGGCCCAGCAGGTAAAGGCCATTCTCCAGCGCTACAAGGATCTTCAGGACATCATCGCCATTCTGGGCGTGGATGAGCTCTCCGACGAGGACAAACTCATCGTGGCGCGGGCGCGCAAGATCCAGCGCTTCCTTTCGCAGCCCTTCCACGTGGCCGAGCAGTTCACGAACCTTCCGGGCAAGTACGTCAAAATCGAGGACACCATCCGCGGCTTCAAGGGCATCGTCGAGGGCAAGTACGACGACATCCCTGAGCAGTGCTTCTATATGAAGGGCACCATCGAGGAGGTGCTGGAGCACGCGGAGCGACTCAAACACGAGGCCTGAGCCGAGATGGCGGAGACGTTCCTGCTGGAAGTAGCGACGCCCGAGCGTCTCTGGGTGCGAGTGCGGGCGCGCGAAGCACAGATCCCGTGCCGGAACGGCTATATCGGCGTGCTGCCCGGCCACGCTGCGCTACTCAGCGAGCTGGGCGCCGGCCGTCTCACCTACGCGGGTGAGGACTCATCCGGCAGCTTGGACATCTCCGGCGGCTGGGTCGAGATCCTCGACGACCACGTCCGCGTGCTGGCCGACGAAGCGAGGGAGTCGTAAAGGCTCAATCTCCGCCGACCTGTGGCGACCGAAGAATGGGCAGTCCTTTGTCGTTCACTAGATCCGGCAAGGCGTAGCGGCCCTGCCGCTCGTTCTGTACGAACCATTCGTAGAGCTTGCCCTCAGGCGGCGGCGCGGGGGTGACGCGGGGGTAGTGGAGCGGGAGGCCGTCAGAAAAGCCTCTGCATGCTACCAGAAACGCCTTGATGAACGGGACGTGCTCGAAGCGACCCGAAGCTGGGGCATAGGCCCTCGCAAGGGCTCGTTGGAAGGACTCCACGGCGGCGTCCCGTGCCTCTCGAGACAGGCGGGCCGGTTGCGACTCACGCCAGCTCGAATACCAGGATTTCAACCCTTCCGGCGTGCGAAGGTCAGAATCGATGATTTCGAGCCGAACGCTTCCGAACCCCAGGGGTCTGCCGCCGCCGAAACGCAGGTAGTGTTGATCAGGCAAACTGAGGAGCCAGAGCAGCGCGCCCAGTTCGACCTGCGAGAGATTTTCCAGGTACAGATCGAACTCGAACCGCGCCCCCGGCTTGATCCAACCTTCAACCGAGCGGTTCTGGCTGTCTTGTTGCTCCTTTCCATTCAATCTTGGCCGGCGGTATTCCTGGTAGGGCGGGCCGTTCTGGGTGCGGTCCTCGAAGGGATCCTTCCAGTGGTGTTCGGGCAAGCCGGCGTGATGAGGGTATACCTTGCGGCCGCGTAAACCCTTCTTTGGTGCGTAACCTGCCTGTACTTTCGAAAGGCCATCGGGCTGCGCCGCGCCCAGCGGATCCTTCGCCACATAGAAACGGCCCTGCTGTGGTTTGGGCGTAGCGAGGATGGCCAGCGGCAGCGGCGAGCGGAATCGTTCGATGGCGTCCTCACTCAGGCAACGGACCGGCCCGACGCGCACCAGCCCTCGCGCCGCGGTCCGCTGCGTTTCCTCTTGGCGCAGCGGCTCGGTGCGGACCCAGCCCCAAACCCGATCGGCCGGGGATAACTCCTCGATGCGAGTGGCAGGCCGCAGCGAAGGGGGAAGCAGGTCCCACGGGGAGCATGGATATAGCTCCCGGGAAATCATCACGGGAAACAACGCCTCTACCTTTTCCTTCTTCTGCGAGAGCCGCGCGTAACAGAGGGTGCCGTCCCGGAGTTCTTCGTAACCTTTCTCGTAAACATGTCGGGACCATGCGGTTTGGCCTGGGTCCTGGCCCAGATATTCGTCCGGCTCGTGACCTTCGCTTCTCCGCCGGGCGATCTCCTCTTCGTGCAAGCGTTGATAGTTTTCGATGAGCTCGCGCCACTGGTTCTTCAGCTCGTCCGTCAGGGGGAAGGGACCCAGGCGCTCCGCTTGATCAGTTATGAAGAACACCCGTTCGTCGTGCTTGCGGTTGATGTTGGCGTTGGTGACGCAGACCCAGCCTCGCACTTCGGCATTGTCTTTCGCCGGACGCGAGCCTGTAGCTGGCCTAATGGTAGAGACCTTCCAATACTCGAACCTGCCCGACCGGTGCCGCACCCGCTGGAGCCTGCAGAAGACCTCTTCTCCGTGCTCCGGCAATCGCTTGTCGTCGAATCTGAGTGCACTCTTCGAGAGCTGCCCGTTCCGATAGCGCGGCAGCCACGCGGCGTACATCGGACCGTGCGGCAAGCCATGGGAGCCGACTTGCGAGGTCCCCGTGAGCAGATGAATCTTGCCGTCCCAGATGCGCGCCGGGATCAAACCTAAACCCTGCTTGGGTTCCATGCGATAAGCCAGGCGCGACTTATAGGCGTCCGAGAAACGGCAGAAGCGCGAGTTAGTAATCGCTTCGTAGGCCGAGCGCAGCATTCCGCGCACGCTGGAGGCTGCGATCAGCGGCTTGCCTCGCTCATCTACGCGTACGGGAAACGTCAAATGGCCGTCGTCGGACTCCCGGGCTCCCTCGGGATCCGGCACGAGCAGGGGCGTGATCGCGGTCATCTGCACCTGGATCCGGCCGGTGTAGCGGTCGGGATGGTAACGGTCCTGCGAGACAGGCTGCGAGTCGCCGAGATCCGGGTCGTCCGTTTTGCGGGGCGGCGCGGGAATGAAGTTATACGGGTTATGAAAATGCCTCGTGTGCGCGGCCTGCGACTGATCGCCGCCCTTCGCGGTCGCCGCCGGCTTCCGATCAGGCGCCTGTCGAGCGGGCTGCGACGCCCCGGCCGCATGCGGAGACGGTGCGAGAAAGACGCCGCCCGCCTCGCGAACCTGTTTAGGCTGGCCCGCCACCAGCTCGAACTCGACTTCCGTACCGTTCATTTCGTTCAACCGGTCGAGCACGGATTGAGAGACTTCTCCCCGAGCCAGGTTGAAAAGCTTTTCGTCGATTTTTACCTGTATGCGTGGCGGCTTGCTCTTGCCCGCCTGAGTTATGACCAGCGTGCCCCGTTTCAACTTCATCACTCGCCCTCGATGAAAACGTCCACCAACCGCGTCGCCCGGATGCGAACCGCCCCGCTTTCGGCGTCTTGCTCCCAGTAATGGCGCACTTGCAAGCGTGCCCGGCGATGTTGCAAATCATCGTTCGTAACCGCGAGCGGCAGCACCTGCTGCAAACCCGCGCGGTCGCCGACGTGCGTGAAGTCACCCGGGAGCTGTTCCACCACGTGATCGCCCAGCAGGATGCGGCTCTCAGTGTAAGGTCGCAAGACTTTATCCAGATCCGCCCCGTTCGGGTTGTCCGCCAGGATACGACCGCAAAACCGTTCCCCGTCCCTCCAGACCAGAATTTCGGCTGCCGGACCGAACAGGCGGAGCTGTTGTAGCCGTTCGCGGCGCACCGGCGGACTCACCGTCGGCTTGATTTCGGATCCCAGTCGCCACCGGCCCTCAGCTGCATCGAAGCGCCCCCAGGTGACGCCGTCGTCCAGGTGGGCCAGCGCCCAGCGCAGATCCGGTGATGCCTCTTGCGGCGCCTCGCCGCCTCGGAGCAGCCATTCGAGCAAGCGTGCGCATGCCCGTTCGTCGAGGATTCGCATCTGAGCGCCCGCCGGAGCTACTGCTCGCTCGCTCACGGAACCATCCTCCCTTCCTCTTCGTTTCGGAGCGCCGCCGCTTCGTGGAACTCGCGGATCGCCCGGTCGACGTCGGCGGCTCGTTCTCCTTGCGGCGGCTGTCCAGGCTGGAGCTCCGCCGTGCTCCCGTCTTCGAAGATCACACGCGCGCGGCCCTTCATCCAACCTCGACCGACCGAAGAGCTGCCGCCGACGCCGAGCCTGCCGTGCAGCAGGTCCTTAATGAGCAGGAGAACGAGGCCGAGCTCGCCGGGTTCCGGATTGATCAGCTCGAAGGTCACCGTGGCGTGGCCGCCTACTTCGGTCTCTTCCTGAAACAGAGCGCCTCGGACAACCTCCTGCGTGAAACGGTCCAGCGCGATGCGTGTTTGAACGCATGCGCGACTATCCTCGATGGCGACTTCGGCGACGCGCAGGCGCGACGCGGCCAGCGCCTTGCGCCGGTCACGGTCGCCGTCCTTGGGTCGGGGACCGAAAAGTCGATCGACCCAAAGGGCAGCGTCGCCTTTGTCTGCCCTCACCAGATTCGCGATGCGCAACGCGTGGGCGCGCATGGCGCCCGCCACGCTGGTGCCGGGAAGCACGGGCCTGCCTCCGCTGCGCAAATGGCTCACGTCGGGCCCATCAATCGTGCGTCCGGGGCTGCGCACGAGGATGTCGTGCACCGGGGAAACATGGAGCTCGATCAGGATCCTGCCGCGGAGGTCGAGGAGCCGCTCCAGCTTCAGCCGTTCCGGACAGGCCTGTTGAATAGCAGCGAATGCCTGGCCGTTCTCGACGACCGCGCCGATGGGGTCCTCGTGATCGCTGAGCAGCCAGTTCATCCAGCCGTCGCGTGTCGTCAGATCGAACCGCCTGGCTCGCCAGCGGGCCCGCACTTTCCCCAGTCCGCGTGAACGGCGGGCGCCGAGGTTCACATGGCCGTCACTGAACGCATCGAGGGCAGCGGCCAGCAACTCCAGTAGCTCTTGTTCCTCCCCGCCACCCGGGGACGGAAGGATCAAGTCCACGCGCACCGGAAACCTGGTTCCCGCCGGAAGCACTTCGAAGTCGAATTTCTTGTGGGCCTCGGCCACGCCGGTTTCCGGATCAATCGCTACGCCGTCACGGATCTCGATCCCGAGTTCTTGGGGAAGCTCCCCCAGGGAATCGAAGACGATGAGCGGGCTTTGGGCGCCCGCAGGATCGCCGCGTTCCGCGCCGAACAGGCGCGTCAGTCTGGCTGCGTCCGACGGGGAGAGTTTGGTACGGTACCCTGCGAGTCGATCCGCGAGCGCCGAACGCAACGAGCCGGCCAGCGTCGTGCCCGGCAGCAGAGGCCGCCCCTCGATGGGGTGCTTCAGCACCGGCATGTCCACCGCCCCTCTGGGCTCGCCCCGTAGGTGCGTCGCCGATTCCAGCGTCAGGGTTCCCATGATCACCCAACGCGCGCTGACCGGCCGCGGCCCCATCGGATCGCTCAGCGGTTTTTCACTGCGTTCCATCGCTCACCTCCCCCTGTTCTTGTGGGTCAGCGCACCCATGAACTCATCCAGAAAGGCGGTGCAGAGAAGGGCGGCGTGGTTCTCGAGGATGCTCTGGGCAGTCTGCGGACTCCGCAGGTAGCGCCGTTGGCTGACCGCCCGCAATTGCGCCCGCTCGCCGACCGATCTCTCGAGGGCCTGCCAGAGGGCGCCACCTTCAGCCACCAGTAGGTCGTTCAGCCACTCGAGAAGACTCTTACCGTCCCAGCGACAGGCCCGCAACTGCTCGCCCGCGCGCTTCTGACTCGATCGCCACTCCTGCACCCAAGTTCTAAGTTCACTCAGAGCTGACGCGGCCTTTTGCCGGTCATGTCCCTCGCGTAGCAGGGTACGTATGCGGCCGAGCAAGGAATTGGCGGGGATGTTCTCGGCCTCTTCCGCGAGCCGCCAGGCGGCCCGACGTAACTCGGTCTCGGCGGCTTCGAGCACGATGCGCTGTTCGAGCAGATCCAGCAACCGCCGGCTCTCGGGATCGAGTTCCGTCCGTACGGCTCCGTTTGACCTTGGTCTGGTCGACCGCGCAAGGAGGATCGTCTTGCCCTCCTCGACATCATACTCGAGCAGCACGAGGCGGCCGAAGCCTTCCGTACGCCGCTCACCGATTCCCTCGTGCTCGAGCTCGAACAACTTATCGCGCGGGATGGGCTCGTACGCTTTCACGACCAGCACCGATCCCGCCCGCACCGCACAGGCCTGCGGCAACTCGAGTCCCCATTTCTGGTTGAAGCCGCCCGCGGTTTCGAAGGCCCAGCGCCGCCGTTCGATCGCGATGGGACGCCCGATGACGCGTCGGATCTCTTCATCGATGGCTGCGGGGTCGATCTGGCCCGTTTGCGGATGCCGCACAATGGCAGGGGAAACCAGCAGGATACGGAAGCGCTCCCCCTCGTGCAGGTCTCGGTCGAGTAGCGCGGAAGCGGCTGCATACTCGCGGGTGAGGATCGAGAGGAACTCCACCTGCGCATCGCCGCCGTACCCGGCCCTCCGCGAGCGTCCCAGAACGATGGGACTAGCGAATAGTTCCCGAAGCCGCGTTTCCCAGTTTTCGGCGCCCGGCATGAGCTGGATCACGCCGTGGAAGACTTGATCCGGCTCCAGAAACTCGTACGTGTAAATGGCCCCGTGCGCCGTGTCGTTTTGATCTTTCCATGCGCGTCCCCTGGCGCGGTCACGCTGGTGGTGAATGCGTACGGCCACCTCCGGTGTGGCCGCCACCCACAGCCCGCTCACCATGCCGGGACAGACAAAAGAACCGAAGGGTGACTGGAGCTGTTCCTGCGGCCAAGACGATTCCGTGGAATCCTCCGTTGCGGCCGTCTCACCCGCGGGAAAATAGACCAGATCCCAGCCCCGTTCTGGGGCGTCTTTCATCACACGCCAGGAAAGCGGAACGGGCATCGAGCGTGCGCCTTCGATTTCCGGATAGGCGTTGAGATAGCGCACGCGTCCGGAGAGCACCAATTGGAGGAACTCGTCATCTTCCGCCCTGACGCCGCCGCTGAGCAGGCGTTGGGCCACCACGCCCCGGATGGCGCTGCCCGCGATGTAAGGATGCGTGCCCGCGCTGTTGGGATCGCCCTGCCGCCTGCTGATAATGAGGGGCGATTCCAGCCTGAGCCGATAAAGCAGATACCGCGGAGTGGAAAGTGCGCTCATGCGTCTCCTCCCGCCAGTCGGCGCGTCGCGGCGAGGTCGCCATCCAATGTGATGCGAATGTGTCCCCGTCCGCGGTTGCGTAAAAGTCCTCCATGCCGCGCGGCCAATGCGCAGAGGGCCAGGACCCGGAGGTCTTGGGACGTCGGCGTGTACCCATTCAGCCAGTGCAGAGGGGCGTAAAAGAAAAGTCCGCGCAGGGCGACGCGCGAGGAGCGGAGCGTGGTCTCCTCGGGCGCTCCGGTTTCGCGATCTTCGGCGGTCTGGTAGCGAATCCCGGTCAGCGCGGCAAGGATCGTTTCGGGAGCGATGCGTGTATGTCGGTCGCGTTCGACGGCCGTACGGACGGCATCTCGGACGGCTGCCGGCAACCTAGCGTCTCCGATGCGCAGCCGGCAGGATTCCTCCAGGGCGCCGCTGCGACCTAGAACGCGCTCAGCCGCGGCGCTGAGCTCGGAGAACTGCGCATGCATGGAAAGCCAGGCATCGCGCAACAAACCGCGCACCGTGCGCCCGCCGATAAAAGGCAAACCGTAATCGTCGTGCTCGATTTCCACGTCGACGACCCCGGGCGTCCCTTCACCGCGACTGAAGGTGGCGTCCGAGAGCAGATCGATTCTCAGGTAGGAAGGCGTCCGAGTGTTCATGAAACCGCTTCCTCCTTCTGTGCCGGCTCTTCCAGACGCAGGTGCAGATCCACTAACTCGATGGCGTCGAGCAGCGGGGTGGCCGAGCCCGGGAACCCGCCGTTCGGCAGTCCTGCCGGAAGGGCGAGCCCCGGCGTGCTCGCCTGCCACATGAGGATCTGGCGTTCGACTTCTTCCGGACCGAGCCGGAGCAGATTCTCCAATTGCTTGACCCGGTTGCGGCTCGCTCGCCAGCGAGGATCTCCACGGAACCCTTTATCGGATCCCTGCGGCCCCGGACCCAGTACCTGCTCGTCGAGCCATTGCCAGGTTTCCCGCCGGGCGCCTCCCGTGACGGGATAGGGCCGCATGGTCAACTTCAAGCCGTCCGTTCGGTAACTTCCACGCGCCTCCTCGACATTCTCGAGGGGTCGAGTAAGTCCCACAATCCAGTCCATCCAACCGCCGGGCCCCGCGCTGCCGGCCCCGGCGTGCTCGTTGCGCGCCCTCTTGGCCGATTGACAGAGCGCCTCGGCTGCCGCGTAGGCTCGGTAAAACGGCGCGTGACTCCGCACGATCGCCACGCCCGCCGACGCCGAGATTCCGGCGCCGTCAGCGCCTAGATGGCGCACAGGCTGCCGCTCGAAGGTTTCCAGCGCCGCGGCCGTCAGATCGAGCGCGATCCTCCCGTCGCAGACAAAAGTGAGATCGTCGCCGCCTAGCACGATCGGGCAGATGGGAAGATAAACCGTCGTGCCGCTAGCCGCCCTATGCAAGGCGAAGCCGAGATCTTCGGGCTGTCCGGTGAGCGCAGGTATTTGCCTGCCATCCTTTTCCTTAAGCTCGATGCGCGCAGCGATCCGGCGGACCAGCGAGTGCAGCACTTGCTCGCCCAGCTTCCGCAGATCGCTCGACCATTCCCGCGCCTCCCGCCTGACTTTTTCGTCGGACGCCTCGCTGTTGCGTCGGAGCCACCGGCGGATGAGGCGGCCTACGCCGTTGCCATCGACATGGACGACGCCGATCAGACTCGTCTCCTCGCGCGTACGGCCCAGCTCATCCAGGTCCACCGGGAACTCCGCCTGCCAACCGGGTGCGTGCGGCAGCGCTCGCGGCAGAAACTCGTGCCAGCGCTTCCTGAACTCTTGCAACATCCGGCGGAACGCTTCCACGCGCCGGCTGATGGGTTGTCCGCCATCGTCGACGGCCGTGGCCGGACGGCCGGTAAGAATGCAGGCGGCGGTCACGCTGAGGCCCATCAGGGGGACCGACGGAACGCGCTCGAGTTTCCGACGGGCGAGATCGGCCTGCAACTTTAGCCAGGTCTCCGCCAACCTGCCGGTGGGAAACTCGCGATGAACGATCGCTGCCTCGAGATCGGGCGCCAACTCGTCATGCAGGCGGCGCGTGAAGTTCGCCGTCCATCGGCGCGCTTCTTCGAGGCTGTCGAACTCGAGCAGGGCATTGCCACCGCCGGCAAGAATGACCTTGGCTTCCGGCAGTTGCAGAACTTGCTCGCGATTGGTGACTGCATCGATCACTGCCGACGCGGCCAGCACGTCACGCAACCGGTTCGAGCCAAAAACGTACTCCTGAATGGCTAACAGGTCGATCCCGGTGAGAACCGGCATGTTCAGCTCTCCAGCCAATCCTTCAAAGTTTTCAGATTCGGCCTGGCTCCACGGAGCCCCGCCCAGGCGCGCAGATCGTCCAGTCCAAAAACGCCGACCAGACCCAAGCCTGGAACCCTGAGGGCGCGCGAGGTTGCTTGCGCCGCGTCCACCTCAGCCCGGAGTTCTCTCAGTGTGTTCCCGTCGGCCAGACAAACCAGCGCCGCGCGCGCCAGATCGCCTGCAAGCTGGCGCGATCGCACGGCAATTTCGAAGAGCTTCTGTTTGCAAATGGCTTTTTCGCGGGCAGTAGTGCAGGAGACGAAGTAGGATCGGAAGTTGCGCACCACGGCGACGTCGATTTCGAGCTGCACCCGGTGGGTGCCCCGAAAGACCTGGAAGCCGCAGGCCAGCTCGTTCTCTGACACGCCGCACGCTTTGGCTTGGTCTTTTACCCATTGCTCCAACCAGCCGCCTCCGACGAAGTGTCGCCACTGCCGGAACCAGGATGCGCGTTGCTCCCTGTTACGGCTCTGGAGCTGCTCTTCGGTGGGAAACTCTCCGATGCTCAACGTGATGTTGTATCTCGCGGGAACGAAGCGGCCGGCGAGCGCTTGTTTGGGATCTTCTTTTTCGCCGAACGCCTCCTTGAGTCCGTTGTAAAGGGATTTGGCGAGCTGCGGCTCCTTCAGCACTCGGGATGCGAGGTGGAACGCGTCGTCGGGCGTGGGCGCGGGCTCGTGCGCTGGGGCGCTCTGCAAGTGCGCTCCGTGCAGCTCGAGCAGGGTTGCCAGGGTCAACGCCGGCGTGTTGCACTCGCCCAGCGTTCGCTTGGTACGGTCGTCGAAGTACAGCGCGGGGCATCCGCCGGGGCCGTTATCGTGAAGATACGAGGCATCCGCGGGCCGACCGCCTTTTTCCCTGAAAACCCGGAGCGCATGGGCAGCCATGACTTTCGTGCCGCCGGTATAATTCAGGCAAATCCTCCAGTCGCGACGGTGTCGCTCGATCAGGCGTCCGATTTTTTCGGCGATGTCGCTGGCGTCCGCTGCGTCAACGACGAGCGTCGGCTCGAACTCGGGCTTGGGCTGGAGCGCTCGTTCGAGACAGCTCTGCAGGCGCTGAGCGATCTGCTGCGTTTGAGAACTGGAAATCAGAGCGATTTTCCAGGGTCGCAGTGCGCAGGCGCTGAGGTAATCAGGCAGCGGATTCGTCCCAACGAGCAGAATCAGCAACGACGGTGCGCCTGCATCGCCCGCCATTTCTCACCGCCGCGGCCAAAAAACTGGGTTCTATTTTATACCGCACGCAACGCCGGCCTGCAACCTGGCCCGCGCGATCCCCTCTCGGAAAGGCGGAAGGGAGAGTCAAAGGCTCAGAACAGCAGCGGCGCGAATTCGGCGAGGTATCGACGCCAGACCATCCAGGTATGGGCGCCGGGCGTTTCCTTCCACTGGTATCGGACGCCCTTCGATTTCAGCCATTCGAGCAGCTTGCGATTTCCCTCGATGAGACGGTCTTCGACGCCGCAGGCGATCCACAGCAGCTTGAGCTTTTCGTTGGCCTTCTCGTCGAGGCCGGCGAAGACCTTGTCGTAGTCCGGCAGCAGGCCGCCGGAGCTGAAAGCGCCGATGTAGGCGAAGGTATCGAGCGCGTTGAGTCCCGTGACCAGCGCTTGCGTGCCGCCCATCGAAAGACCCGCGATGGCGCGCTGAGAGCGGTCCGCCGCCACGCGATAGTTCTGTTCGATCAGCGGGATCACTTCCTTGAGGAGCGCCTCGCGGAAGCGCTCGATGTTGCGCCGCCACGCTTCGGGATCGCGCAGTCCGGGGCCGCCGCGGCGGGCGATCTCCGGCGCTCCGTAGCCCAGCGGCATTACGACCAGCATGGGCTTGGCTTTGCCCTGCGCGATCAGGTTGTCCATGATCACGTGCGCGCGGCCCACGGCCGTCCAGGCGCCGGCATCGTCGCTAAAGCCGTGAAGCAGGTAGAGCGCCGGGTAACGCCTGTCGGCGCGCGGATCGTATCCCGGCGGCGTGTAAACATAAAGGTCGCGGTCATCGCCCACCACTTGCGAGCGGTAGAAGTGGCGGTGGATCGTGCCGTGCGGCACGTTGTTCAGCTCCCACGGCAGCGAGGCCGGTCCGGGCACGTGCACCATGCTTTGAGGATTAAGCAGATTGGGCTTGATGAGGTGATTCGCTGGATCGAGCATGGTTGCGCCGTCCACAGCAAACGTGTAGCCGTAGAGGTCGGGCGGCAGCGGACCCACCGTCACCGTCCAGATCCCGCGCTCGTCTTTCTGCATGAGCACAGGCGCGGCGCCTTCACGCCGCAGTTCCACCTTCTGAGCGTTGGGAGCATTCAGTCGAAAGGTGACGCTGCCATCAGGGTGGACCTCCGGCGAAATCAGCGGCGCGGGCGGCTGGGCGCGAAGGGAGAACAGGCAAGCAATTGCGAGGGACAGCAGGCGGTGCATTCGCATTCTTGGCTTCCTCCTCTTTTCCGATCTATCGTAGCCTGTCAGGGCCGCGTACCGGACCGCCGTCCGATGCGCTAGAATGACTGCTTGCGGGCCGTGGCGCAGCCTGGCTAGCGCGCTTGCTTGGGGTGCAAGAGGTCCCGGGTTCAAATCCCGGCGGCCCGACCAAACGTTTCAAAGAGTTGCCGCCGTTGCCTCCCCTCGAAGGTCTCGTTTCAGGTCCAGTTCAGGTCCAAACGCCACGTGGGGTCGTGGGAGTCATGCCCCTTCGATGACCCCAACCGCAACCCGCTGCATTGACACTAGTTGGGGTCGTGGTACCGATGGGGCCGTGTTTTCGTTTTTTCTCGTCTCGCGTATCGCGAGACGAAAAAATTCCCTCCCTCTAAAGGCACGTCCCCAATCCCCCCAGGCCCCCGTGAAGTCGCCCACCGCGGCGTTTTGGCGGGATAGCTCCGAACGGGCCGCAGAAGTCCACACAACGCCGCAGGAAGCTTCGACCGGCCCTTTGGTACCAACACGGGCCCTCCGGCGCATCCCGGGGCCTGTATCGCGCAGCAGTGGCAAGCTCTACGCGAGAGCCGGATAACGTTTCAAACGATGAGAGAGTCAAATGATTTTTTCTCTTGACGGCTGAAGCGCGGCTCTGGTAGAGCTGGGGTAGAACGCTTCCATGGCGTTCTCCCAGAGGCGGGCGGGGCCTCTCGAAACAAACGCGCAGCCCAGCCTAACGCGAGCGATGGGACGCTCGTAAAACTCCTTCCCTCCGACGCTCGGAGGTGAAGTGTCCTTGGCGCACCAGAAACCTATTCCCTGCTACGCCGCTGATGGGACCTCGCGCGGCTTTCGCTCTCCCGAGTGCGCGCGGCGGCTGATCGCGGCCGGCCTGGTCACAGCCGTCTACGGGCGCAAGGGGCATCTGCGCGCCATCTTCGCGCGGCGGGAGGACGGCGCTACGGCGGTGGGTGATCGACCGCCTCTTGGCACCCGGTACAGCTTTCGCGAGCGCCTGGACAACGGCTATCTGTGCTGGCGGCTGCGGCGGCTGGGGCGCGGTGACGAGCTGCGGCCGATCTTTCTGACGGTTTTGGCTGAGTGCATGGCGGCGCGATGAAGGCGCGCAAGGCGAACGTGGGCGGCAGGTGGATGGCCCTCGAGCGCGGCTTGTTGAAGCGGCCCTCCTGGTGGCCCTTTCGGGCCAGGTTTCGATGGCCGATTCGCTGCCCCGGGGAGCGCACCAGGCAGTCAGGGACGTGGATGCCCCAAGGGCTCTGAGTGTGGACCACGAACAGGAGTGGGTCGAGTTTGCGATCCGATTACGGCAGCGGCTCGAGGCTGGCGCCAAGCAGTACGGCGACGTCTCCTTCCGGCGGGATCTCGGTGAACTCACCGGCGAAATCGAGCAGGGGCTTTTGGACGTCTGCGGTTGGGCCTTTGTGCTCTGGTGCCGGCTGCGACGGCTGCCGCCGCTGATGCGGCGGGGGCTTGCGCTCGAGCGGTGTCGCCGAAAGCCCCAACTGACGATGAGCTAACTGCCAGGCACCTTGCCGTCCCATAATCCTCCGGCATCGGCTATCATTGGCTTTCTGATGAGCGAACGGGCAGCGATTCCCATCCCTACGAGGCAGGAGTTCAGGGATGCGATCGAGCAATTCAATCGGCAGGAACGCCGGGCATACGTTTACTACGTGGCCCTCGACGCGCTCACGGCGGGCTGGGGTGATCCCACAAAGATGAGCCGTGCCATCGGCGTCTTCCTCGAAATTTGGCACAGCGCGTTTTACCGCTACGGCCCGTTAGACTTGGCGGCGCTCACGATCTGTGTCTCGAAACACCTCCCCGTACTGGAGAAGCTTCGCCTCAGAACCATCCAGAGCCTGAGCAAGGAAGACGAGCCGACGATCCGGGATCTCTTCGGGGCGTTCACGGAGGCACTTCGCGGCGGGAAAGGAGGGACCAACAAGAGCCCCGTCGCGACCGCCAAGGCGCTGCACCTTCTGGCGCCGGGCTTCCTCCCTCTCTGGGACAATGCGATTGCGCTTGCCTATGGGCACGCCTCCAAGTGGGCGGATGACTACCTCGCCTTTTGTTGGCAGCTGAGGGAGCTTTCCGCGGCCGTGGCCGATTACGTTGATACGCCTGACGAGTGTGCCCTGCTCAAACGCATTGACGAGTTCAATTACGCCGTCTACACACGCCGCTGGACGTCGTTGAGCGGTGCGGGTGCAGATCGCGACTGATTCTCCGCCGTTAGCGAATCGCTGGAGTCCGCGGGTGGTAAGGGCGCACCTCAGCCCAAACAAGCCAGGGCAGTCCGTGCGCTGGAGGAACGATTCATTCCTCACGTATAGACGAACCCGATTCGTCTCCGTCTCCACATTCGCGAGACGACATTGAAAAGGCGGTAACCACCGCGCGCGTGCGCGCGAGGCCGGTGGGTTGCCAAACTGGCTGGGACGGGAATCCTTGTTTGCGCAGGCGCACGGCGGAGATGATCTTCCGTGCCCGGCTGCGCAAGCTCGAGTACGAGACCAAGTCCGGGAAGCTGATCCCGGCCGACGCGGTCAAGCTCGAGTGGTTCAAGCTGGCCCGGCAGATCCGCGACAAGCTCTTGGCGGTGCCGGCCAAGCTGGCGCCGCAGTTGGCCGCGCTCGGCGAGGTGCGCGCAGTGCGGGAACTACTCGATGTCGAGATCGAAGGGATTCTGAGGGGGCTTCAAGATGAGCTCCGCTATCGCCGCGCTTGACGGTTGCGTCGACCAGGTGATTGCGGCTCTCGAGCCGCCGCCGCGGCAGACGGTCTCCGAGTGGGCGGACGAGAACCGGCGGCTGTCGTCAGAGGCCTCGGCCGAGCCCGGGCCTTGGCGCACCGACCGGGCACCTTATCAGCGAGCCATCCTGGATGCGCTCACTCCCAACAGCCCTTACGAGCGCGTGGTGATGATGGCGGCCAGCCAGACTGGGAAGACCGAGATCGCCTTGAACTTCGTCGGCTACATCATCGACCGCGATCCGGGGCCGATGCTGGTGGTGCTGCCGCGCGTGGAGGACGGCGAGGCGTGGAGCAAGGACCGGCTGGCGCCGATGTTACGGCACACGCCCTGTCTGAACGGGAAGGTGGCCGATGT
>CALJAM010000041.1 GCA_938027685.1 uncultured Bryobacteraceae bacterium | reverse complement strand
CTGGCAGCCGATGTCCTGCGGGCATGGGTTGCTCTGCTCGATCCCGGAGCACTGCAGACCACGGGCACCGAAGCGTTGCTCGCGTCGAGCTGGAATTTCGCGGCAGCGTTCGGGACCTATGCGGCGAGTGGGGCTGCGACGAGCCTGTCCCTGGAACGTGCGCTGGCGGCTGCTGGTGAGGCGTATCGCGTGGACGGTTCCCTGGCTGGATTGCTCGCTAGCCTCCTTTTGGCACTTCCTCCTGGCGCCTACGACACCAGCGGCACCGCAGCCGAGATCGCATTGGAACGCACGCTCTCGGCTGCCAGTGACACGTATCGCCTCGATGGCCGCCTCATTGGGATACTCGCTACTCGCCTTCTTGGGCTTCTTTCCGGCACGTACAGCACCAGTGGCACCGCGGCCGACACGGTACTGGACCGTCTGCTTTCGGCTGCCAGTGAGGCATATCACCTCGACGGCTCTCTGGCTGGCTTGCTCGTCGATCGCCTCCTTGGGCTTCCCCCCGGTGCCTACAGCGCCGACGGCGCTACCGTCGAGGCGGCAGTGGAACGCATGCTCCTCGCTGCTGCCGGTCTGCATAGTCTGAGCGGTGATCTGGCCGCGCTCCTTGCCGCACGGCTTCTGGAGAGTGCGGACGGCGCGTATGACGTGACGGGACGACCGGCCACGCTCGTAGGGATGGCCGCGGGCCTGGCCGCGGAACCAGGGCTCTACGGACTGGGTGAGACCGGGGCTGGTCTCCTGACAGAGCGCTGGCTGGGACTGGGACCAGGGCAGGTTGAGATCGGAGCACGACCTGCCTCCTTGGCATGGGAACGGCTGCTCGCCGCGGCGCTGGGCACATATGGCGCGATCGGCGTCTCGGCGGCACTGGCTGCGGCTCGGGTCATGCAGGCCCAACCAAGGGCGTACGAGCTGGGCGCTGTTGATGCTGCAACGCTGGCCACTCGGCTCCTGGGGGTTGAGGCTGGAGCTCTCGAGACCATGGGAGCTGCGACGGCGCTGGCGCTCGCCAGAGCAGTGGTCGCGATTCCAGGCGCGTATGGGCTGGATGGACGGATGGCCGCGGCTGTCGCTGAGCGGCTGCTCGCGCTTGACCCGGACGACCTGACAGTCATCGGCGCGGCCGTCCTGCTGGAGCTTATGGTTACGCGCTTACACCAGGGGCCGACGGGGTTGGTCGTCGTGAGCCCGACGGCCTCGCTGGCCGTTCGTCCGGCAGAGACGACGCTCCGCCTGACGGAACGGCAAACACTGAGCGTTGTTGATGTGCATGATGCGATCGGTCGGGTGACGACGCGGGGAACGGGGACGAGATGAACACGGTAGTAACGTACAAGGCCAACGATACGGCGCCGCCCTTGGAGGCAACGTTGTCCTGGCAAGACGGCGCCACGATCGATCTCACAGGGGCGACGGTCGTGTTCAACCTGCGAGCCAAATCGCGAGGCGTGGGGGTCGTACGAGGACCAGTGACGGTGGTTGATGCGTCGCTGGGGAAAGTGCGGTACGATTGGCAACCGGGCGATCTCGCGGAACCGGGCGAATACTTAGCGGAATTTGAAGTGACGCTTGCATCGGGGCATGTGATCACGGTGCCGAACGGCGGCTACCTGATGATCCGGGTTCTGCCTGATCTCGGCTAGGATTGGTTGTGATGCCGATCAGCTTTAAGCCGGAGCCGATCCGCGCCATTGCGACCCAACTCCCCAACGGCCACTGGTTCGTGCGTTGCTGTTGCCCGGCCCAGGGAACCTGGGGATGGGACAGACTGCCCAACGCACGTGTGGTCGCCTGCCCCTGCGATGGCTGCCCGTTTCTGGTACGGGTGATGGCGGTGATGCGCGTCGTGATCCGGCGCGACGATGAACCATGATGAGGTACTCGCTGGCGCTAATGACAGCGAGGCCTCCGCTCTTCTCGGACGTAACTCCGGAATCAGTCTGTTCGTCCCAGAATGATTCAACGCCATGCCAAGGAGTCAGCGCACGCCACTCCGCCGTGGACCGGTGCGTCTTCCAGGTCCCCAGGTGCTCTTCCCAGGTTTACGGGTAGTCGGCTCGCACGCGCACGTCGTCACAGAGCAGGTTCTGCCGCACCGTGCGCCGCATCGTCCACGCGTACCCGGTCTCCGCATCGATCCAACGGTCCACCATCACTGAGGCCCCTCCCTTAGCCACGCTCTCTCTCCTTCCACCAGATCAACCACGCGTACTGCGGCTCCCGGTCGCCGTGACGAAGGTAGCCGTAGGTCGGGAGCGTCGATGCCACGTCGACCGGCAGCGCTTCGCGGGCAGGTTGGGAATCAATGACGTGCATGCCAGGCCACCGGCGGCGCACTGCTCCTTCGACATCGAGCGCGACGAACCCCCGGGGGCCAGCAGCACCGCGTTCATCGGGATGCCACGTCGTGTACACGACATCCACGTGGATCTCGTTGGTGCAGAGAACGTTGCAGGAATGGAAAGGAGGGGTCATGATGACCCCTCCCCGTTCTCATCCACGAGGCTCTCCGGGCCGAGTTCGGCAGCGGCCCGGGCCAACTGCCGCTCCACCCAGATGCGGGCCTCGATCGCGGAATAGACTTCCGCCATCGCCGCCCGCGCCTCGTCCCCCCGGCTCTCGCCGAGGTAGAACCGATTGTGCTGGTCCGGCCCCTCCGGCGTGGTCCAGCGGAACACGCACGGAAACGCCGCGCTGCCGGGCTCGTA
>CALJAM010000040.1 GCA_938027685.1 uncultured Bryobacteraceae bacterium | reverse complement strand
GCCGGCAGTCGGCTACTCCAGGGGCAGGGTGACGGGGTTGGAGGGTTTGCCGTTGCTGAGGGCGGTGAGGGTGAGGGGGCCTGGGGGCAGGTCGGCGGGCAGGCGCAGGTGCAGGGCGACCACGCCGACCTGGCCGGCGGCGGCGCCGGCCCACACGGGTCGGAGCGTGCGCTCGGCGGCTCGCAGCTCGACCTCGTCCTCCAGCTCCGCCCTGAGTCCCTCGGGCACGGCGAAGCCGTCGGGCAGCGGTCGTCGGTAGGGGCCGAAGCCGGTTCCCCAGAGTACGACGAGGGCGCCGCGGCGCGCGGGCCGTGCGAAGCTGACCGGGCTGCCGTCCTCATGGAAGGCCAGGGCCAGCGTGCGTCCCTCCTCTTCGCGTTCGAACAGGCCGGGGGCGTTGCGCGCCACGCGGAAGGGGACCTCCAGCGGCTCGCGTTCGGGTTGCCGCAGCAGGAGCCGGTATTCGCCCTCGCCCAAGTCCGAGAACAATTGGGCATTGATCTGTTCCGGTGAGACGAACTTCAGGGGCAGCAGCCGTTCGCCCAGGCTCAGGGTCACCCCGGCCAGGCTCTGGGCCAGGGGGCTGTCGGGCCCGGCCTCGTAGCGCGGCGCCAGATGCACGCCGTAGACGGCGATGAGCGAGCCCGGGGCCACGGCCGTCTCCGGCGTGGGCCCGGCCGCGTTGCGCACGCCCGTGGGCGGCACGTAGGGGATGCGCTCGAGCACCGCCCGCACGATGCGCGGCTCGGTGACCGCGAAGCTCAGCTCGGCGGTGGCGCCCGGCACGTCCCCGTCCCAGTGCCGGAAGCGGAAGCCGGGACGGGGCTCGGCGATCAGGCGCACGGTAGCGCCGGCGGGATAGAAGCCGTCGGGCGAGGGCGGCTCGAAGCGCAGGGTGGCGCCTTCGGCCGGGGCCACCAGCGCCAGTACGCGATAGGCGGGCTGGTAGTTCAGGGTCAGCATCTCCTCGGCCGGTCCCGCCGTCCACAGCCGTTCCGGTTCGCTCTGATCGGCCCAGCCGGTGAACTCCAGCCGCCGCCACTCATCCAGCTCGACGACGGGCTGCGCACGCAGGGTGAGCGCGCTGCCCTGCGGCACATCGAGCAGGCAGGGGGTCCGACAGAGGCTGCCGTTGACCTGCACGGGAACCTCGTAGGCGCTCAGCAGGCGCAGCCGGCCGAGCATCTGGTAGCGCGCCGTCAGCCGCAGCCCCTGCTCGGCCGCCTCCTCGGGCACCGTGATCTGCTGCACCGCCGGCCCGCCGTTGGACCAGCCGGCGAAGGTCCAGCGCCGCCCCCGGAACTCCTGCTCGGCCGGCGCGCTGATCTGGTGCGCGGTCCCCACGCCCCAGATGAAGTTCAGCGAGGGCCAGTTGTCGCGGCCGTCGACGGCCAGGTTCATGCCCGGCGGATCGGTCAGCAGGCTGACCTGCGCTCCGCGCACGAAGCGCGCCGTCAGGCTCTCGGGCACGTTGGCCTTGCCCGGGATGTAGACGTGCTGGGCGGGCTGCCCGTTCGACCAGGAGTCGAAGACCCACCAGCGGCCCCACTGATCGGCCTGGGGCGAGACCGGGGCCAGGGTGTGCCGGCTGCCTTCGCCCCAGTCCAGCGTGATGGGTGCGCGCACCCTGGTGCGATCGGCCAGAAGCTCCAGCTCGGGCGGCTCGGTTCGCAGCGTCACCCGCACCGCGGGTGCAAAGCGCGCGTAGAGCACGATGGGCCGGTTCATGCGGAACTGGCTTTCGAAGGCCTGCGAGCCGCCCAGGTCCGCCTGCCAGCCGTCGAAGACGAAGCCTTCGGGCGGATAGGCCTGAAGCAGGACCTCGCTGTCGGCCGGAATCCAGACCTCGCCGCTGGCGGCGTAGCAGGCGCCGTTGACGTAGATCTTGCCGTAGCGGGGCCCGGGCGTGCAGTCGAAGTAGGCGGGCAGCGTGCCCTGGCTGACGATCTGCACGGTGAGCCGGTAGTCGAGCTGGCCGGCGGCCTTGAAGGCGGTGATGTCGCGATGGGCGGTGACGGCGATGGTCAAGCCGTCCAGTTTGGCTTCCTCGCGATCGCGGTGCACGCCCGTCCAGCCGGAGGCCGTGCAACGGATGCCGGTGGCGATCTCTTGCACGGCCGGGATGCTGAGCGTGTGCTTGCTGCCCTCGGGCCAGAACAGGGTCACCGGCCCGTTGTAGGGCGTGCCGTCCACCCAGAAGGTGGCGCGCGCCCGCCCGCAGGGATCCTCCACGTAAATGCGCGTAGCCACCAGTGCCGGCGACTGCGCCAGAGCCAGCGCCGGCGCCAGCCACAACCACCACAGCGCTCTCATGACGTGCTCTCCCGATGCCAATCCGCTGCCTTCCCCGCCGGAACGACCCGCGGCCGCGTACTCCGCGGCCCCCGGCCGCCCAGCGCCTCCGGTCGCCTGAGGCTCGCCCGTCCCCATCCTCTCGCTGCCGCCTCCGGCTCGCCCGCCCGCATGCCGCCTCCCGTCTGCTCAGAAGCTCACCCCGATCGAGGCCATGGGGATCAGATCGTGCACCCAGCCCTCGATCCGGGCCCCGCGGCCGGGCGCGATCACGGTCTTGGGGAAGGGAGTCAGGCAGTCGCGCAGCTCCCAGCGGATCCAACTCCGCTCGCCGATGCGAATCCGCACGCCCCCGCCAAAGCTGGCCATGCCCACCACTTGCCGGGTGCGGGTCAGGATGGCGAAGCGCGACAGCGGCTGCCAGGCCGCCTCCTCGCCCGTGCCCTGGTAGAGCTTGACGCCGCCGCCTAGAGCCACGAACGGCCGCACGGGATCGCTCCGCCGGCGGGCCACGATGAGCAGATCGTAGTGGAACAGGTGCGCCCGGCCCGCGAAGCGGACCTCGGTCCCTGCCTGCGCCACCTTCAGATCCGAGAAGCGGAACAGGTAGCGGAACTCCCCGCTCAGGTGCTCGTAAAGATCCTGCCCGCCCACCACGCCCAGCGTCGCGCCGGGTCGAAAGCCGGTATCGGCCTGCTCGTTCGCCTGCCGCGCCGTGGCCGCGGGAGCCAGGCCGTATCCGGCCGTGGCGCCCAGGTACCACTTGGGCTGCGCCCCGGCCGTGCAGGCCAGCCCGAGCGCCAGCGCCGCCAGGCGGAGCCACGCCGCGCTGGTGGATGCCCGCCGTCCGCCAATCTCGCTGCCGCCGGCCCGCCCCGTGCGCCCGGGCCCGGGACGGCCTGCCGTCTGCGCGGCCGCCTGCGCGTGCCCGCTTCTCGGCTGAGCCGCACCCGCGCGCCCTCGGCCTTCTGCGGCCACCGCCTCCCCGCAGCCGCCGGTCGGCTTGGCCCGCCCTCGGCCTACTACCGCTCTCGCTTCCGCCTTCCGCCCATCTCCGCTCATGGCCCGCTCCATCCCGTACCCTGTTGCTTGGGGCCTCACCCGCGCTGCACCGCCGGGACCCACCGGGTCAGATCCGCGGCTCCCGCACTGCATCGTTTCAGGCCCCATCCGCACGCCGCCGATCGAATCGGTCTGCCGCTCCCGCCCCGCGCCGCTTCGGATCCCGCCCGCACGGTGCCGCCTGATGCGCTCCGCCTCCGCAATCGCCGGCGCCCGGCATGCGGATCCGCCGCCCTTGGCTTGCCCGCCGCGTCACTTGACCACCCGTACGCTCAGCGTCGTCGCCTGCCCGGCGGCCTGGATTTCCAGCGGCACGTCCATGCCCAGCGGGACCCAGTAGGGCACGCGCACGTTGATCTGGTAAACGCCCACCTGCCCCGGGCTCAGGCCGGCGAACTCCACCGGCAGCTCGACCCCGCCCAGCCGCACCACGGGCTTGTTCACCGCCTGGGCCAGCGGGCTCGCCGGCGCCGGATAGCCTTCGGGCACCTCGGGAGCCGTGGCGCCCAGCCCGGTCAGGTAGATCTCGAGCGCGTCCTCGGGATGGATCGGGTTCGACAGCGTCACCAGTTGGTTGTTGCGCTTGCGCACCACGGTGGCCAAGCCCCGCTCCTCGCCCGCCACCCCCGTGCGGAAGACGGCCGGGGCCGCCGGGTGAATCGTGAAGCGGAAGCTGTTGGAGATCCCGCCCGGCGTGCGCAGGATCATGGTGGCCGAGCCCGTGATCCCGAAGGGCAACTGGGCGTGGATCCGTTCGGGCGATACCAGCACCATGGGAACCAACGCGCCGTTCACCGTCAGGCAGCTTTCGGCCAGCGCGGTGGGCAGCGGCAGCTCGCGCGTGGCTTCCGTCAGCAGGCTCAGCTGTCGCCCGGCCACCGTGATCAGGCCGCCCGGCGCGACGCGCTCGCTGTCGTCGGCGGCGTTGGTCACGCGCTCGATGCGCGGATCGGCCACGGCGGCGTCGTAGTCCGAGCTGAGCACGGTGAAGCCCGAGGTGGAAAGCGACAGGATCAGCCCCGCCCCGGGCAGCGCGGCCAGCGTGCGCGTGAAGACGGGCGGCAGCGCGGCGTCGGCCAGCCGCGGCGCCTCCGTCATGCGCGTGGGTCTGAGGATGCCGGCCCGCTCCAGATCGACCCGCTCGATGCCTCCGGCCGCGGCCGCATCCGGCGCCGTCGTGCGCACCCCCAGGCCGTCGACGACCACGAAGCCCGAGCTCAGCCCCATGGCGGGCAGATCGCCGATGGGCGCCAGCGCGCCGTCCAGAAGATGGTTGTCCACCAGGAAGCGGTCCTCGCTGATGGCGGCGTAGGCCCCGCCCAGCTTGGCGAAGTCCTTGCGCGAGGCGATGAAGGTATCCTCGGCCGCGCTGTACAGCAGCAGGTGGCCGTCGGCCTGCGCCACCAGGATCGCCGCCCGGTTGGGCGTGGCCGCCAGCACCGTGTCCACGTGGATGTTGTTTTCCCAGACGCCCAGGCTGGGCAGCTCGACCGCCCGGCGCAGGTTCAGATCCACCCGATCCAGCACATGCTTGGGGCCGGCCACCCGCGCCGCCGCCAGGATCACGTCGCCCGCCGCCGCCAGCGAGCGCGGATAGTGGCCGGGCGGAAAGACGATGGGCGGCTCCTCCTCCAGCGTCTCCAAGTTGTAGACGCGGGCGATCTGCGAGTCGTCGGCCCCGATCAGCAGACGGCGGCCGTCGGGCGTCATCGCCATCTGCGTGGGCGTGTTGCCCGTGCGCAGCGTGCCCAGGAGCCGGTAGCCGGAGGCCTCGTAGACCAGCACCTGGTTTTTATCCTGCCGCAGGATGTAGAAGCGGTTGCGCGCCGCATCGGCCAGGATGTCCACCAGCCGGCCCGCAACCTCGATCACCGTGCCCCGCTGGTCCGGCTCGCGCATGTTCACCAGCACGCGCACCGGCTCGGGCAGGTTCACGGCGCCCTGGGAGCGGATGCGGATGAAGCCCTCCGTGGTTCCGCGCTGATTGAGGAAGCGGTTGGGATCCACCGTGACGCGCACCCGGGCCGGCGTCGTGCCCCGCACGGGCGAGACCGTAAAGCCGGCGGGGACCTCCAGCTCGAAGTCCGTGCGCGCCCCGCTCAGATCCACCAGCTCGAACTCCTCGCTGAGGCCGCGGCGGTTGCAGAAGCCCGAGCGGAACAGGATCTGTTCGCGGCGGGCCGCCAGCCGCGGCTGCCGTTCCAGCTCGCCCACCGGCAGCACGGCCAGCCCGTTCTCGGCCACCGCGTACATGGTGCGCCCGTCGGCGCTCAGGACCGCCTTGCCGGTCAGATTCGCCGGCAGCAGCAGCCGTTCGCGCACCGTGAGATTGTCGGCCTCGGCCACCACCAAAACGGGCGGGTCGGTCGGCTTGGCCCCCACCGGCTCGAACTGCGCGTAGAGCAGCCCGCGCGCCGAATCCAGCGCCACCGAGCCCCGGCCCAGACGGCCCGAGGCGTTGCGGAACTGCGCCAGCAGCACGCCCTCGGGCGTGAACACCCCCCAGCCGGTGGCCAGCAGCGAGCCGTCGCTCGCCACCGAGATGGCCCGCGGCCCCAGCGGCGGCTCGGTCACCCAGGCCTGCAGCCGCAGGCGCCGCCAGTCGACGTCGTAAACAAAGACCAGCGCGGTCTGCTCGCCCTCGGCCTCCAGGATCCCCAGGATGCGCTTGCCGTCCTGCGAGGCCGCCACCGAAGCGCGCACGATCTCGGTCGGCCAGGTGGCCGGCGGAACGGGCAGGGTCTGCGTGGCCAGATCCTCCATGCGCGCCACCACCTCGGTGGCCCCGGTCTCCGGCGCCAGCCGCAGGAACTCCGCGGCCGTGACCACCAGCGCCCGGTTGTCCCGCCCGAAGGCCACGCCTAAAGGCGGCGAGCCCAACAGGAAGGTCTGCCGGCGACCCGTATCCAGCTCGAGCACCGTCAGAGCGTTCGAGGGCCGCAGGGGCGCCGCGAAGGGGGCAAAGTGGCTCACCACCAGCCAGCGGCCGTCCCAGGAAAGGGCCAGCCCCGCCGGCTGCTGCGCCACGTTGAGCGGGCTGCGCAGGCTCAGATCGGCCAGCGCCACCTGCTCGATGCGGTTCGCCGTGTAGTTGGCCAGATACGCCACCCCCCGCCGCTCATCCAGCGCCACATCCGCCAGCTGCCCGCCCACCCGCACCAGGCGCCCAAACGGCGCAGCAGGCGAGAGCGTGGCTGCGACGAAACCAAGCAAACATGCCGCCTTCCTCATGACGCTCTACTCCTTCGCGCACGCATCCTGCGCTTCTCGCATCCGGCTGCCGCGGCCGGCGCGCCGCGCTTGGACAATTCTCGCACGGACTGCTCCGGCCCGAGTCCAGAAAATTAGGACCCGAAGCCGGCGGACCCCCTGCCGCCACCCGGGCCCTACCGTGCCGCGCCTGAGGCGCTGCGATCCGGCGGGCACCGTGGGGCTCCGCCGCGATGGCCGGGCGGTTCGCCTCGACACGCTCCGGTGTCGCGTGCCGCACAACGGAACGTGTGCCGTGCTCCTCGCCACCGGCCGGCCTGCTCGGCGCCGCCGCTTTCAGACGCTGCGCCGCCGGCGCATCACGATGACCGCCACCATCAGTACGGCCAGGATCGCGCAGATGATCCGGATCGTCGTCGTGTCCATCTTTAAGCTCCTTGTCTTCGGTTAGGGTTGTTGACGAGTTTTTTCTTTACCGACTCGCCTTCTCCCAGGCGCCCGTGCGGGCGCCGCTCACATCTCCCTGATTACGGGCAGCAGCTCGCGCACCACCCGCACCATGATCGGGCCCACCGTCACCACGAACAGCGACGGTAGGATGCAGAAAAAAATCGGGAAAACCAGTTTCACGCCCAGCTTGGCGGCCTTCTCCTCGGCCTGCTGCCGCGCCTGCACCCGCATGAAATCCGAATGCGACCGCAGCGTCTGCGCGATGCTGGTGCCGAAACGATCCGCCTGGATGAGCACGGCCGCCAGTTTGCGCAGCTCCTCGACGTCGGTACGCTCGGCCAGGTTCCGCAGCGCCTCCACCCGCCGCTTGCCGGCCCTCAGCTCGAAGTTCACCAGGGCCAGCTCCTCGCTGATCTCCGGATGTGCTTGTTCGAGCTCCTTGGCCGTCTGTACGATCGCCTGATCGAGGCCCAGGCCCGATTCGACGCAAACCACGAGCAGGTCAAGAGCGTTTGGCAGGCCGCGCCGGATCTGGCGCTGGCGACGACGGGCCCTGCGCCGCACAAACTCGTTCGGCGCAAAGAAGCCGGCCGCGGCCGAGAGAGCGATCAGCATGGCCTTGTTCTCGGCCGTGCGCGACGAGCCCGCTACAGCGACGGCCGCGAGCACCGGCAGCGTCACGCCCAGCAGCACCTTCGATCCGTACAGGTATTTCAGAGCTGCGGAACCGCGGTAGCCCGCGCGGATCAACCGCTGCTGCATGACGGTGACGTCGCGCGGCGAGGCCGGCAGGACGTTGCCCAGTTTGGTCAGCAATTCGCGAAAGGCCAGGCTGGGATGTTTCTGCGGCCGCTCCACGGCAAGCCCGTCGGCGCCCGTAATGCGCTCGATGACCGCCCGCGGCCGCAACCACAACCGCGAGGCCAACAGCGTCATCCCGCCCGCCACCAGCACGAAGACGCCGATCGATAGCAGCAGGGGCATAGGCTACACCTCGATGGCCACGATCCGGCGTATGATCAGGTAGCCGACGACCTGCAGGCCCACCGCCGCCGCCAGCATCATCCGGCCCAACTCGTCGCGGAAGAAAAACGAGATCAGGTCCGGATTGACCCAGGACATGATGAGAGCCACGACCACGGGAATCAGCGAAAGCACGGTGCCGGTCATGCGCCCGTGCGCGCTGATGGCCCGGATCCGTCCGCGCAGCGTGAATCGCTCTCGGATCAGGTGGGCCAGCTTGTCCAGCAGATCGGACAGATTGCCGCCCGTGCGCTTCTGCAGCAGCACGGCGGAAACGAAAAAGCGCACGTCCATCAGGGGGACGCGCTCGGCGAACTTCTGGAAGGCGACCTCGAGCGGCAGCCCCAGGTTCTGTTCGTCGAAGACGCGCCGGAACTCGCCCGACAGCGGCTCCCGAAATTCGGCGTGGATCAGCTCGAGCGCGACCGTGAAGGCGTGCCCGGCGCGCATCGAGCGGGCCAGAAATTCCAGGCCCTCGGGAAACATCTCCTCGAACTTGCGCAGCCGGTCCCGCCGCACGCGCAGGATGTAGACGATCGGCATCGACCCGCAGAGGATCCCGAACAGCGGGGCCAGGCTGCGGAGGGCCGGCGTCAGGTACCACACGAAGGCGAAGCCGGCCAGAAACAACGCCAGACAGCCGTGCAGCGTCCGCGCCACGTCCCACTTCAGGCCTGCTTGCTCGATGAGCATCCGCAACCGCTCAATCAACCTGAACTGGGCCGCCAGTTGCATCACGTACTTGCCGTGCCGGGGCGCCTCGGTCTGGATCAACGCGGGTCCCTTACGCGCCTTGCGCTCGGCGGTTGCGCCCCCGGTCAGCCGTCGCGTGATCCGGTCCAGTCGCGCCCCGTGCCGCGCCCTCCACAGGCCCCAAATCAGCCCCATCGAGGCCAGCCACGCCAAGACGAAAACGACGGCCGCTAGCAGCATGGCGTCTTACAGCTCGACCACCTCGTCGAAAACTTCCGGCCGCAACCGGATGCCCGCCGCCAGCAGACGCTCATAGAACTTGGGCCGGATCCCTGTGGCGACGAAGCGTCCGAGAACCTTGCCCTCCGGGCTCACGCCCCGCCGTTCCAGCACGAAGATGTCCTGAAGGGTTATGACCTCCCCCTCCATGCCCGTGACCTCGGTGATCGAGGTCACGCGGCGCGATCCATCGCTCAGGCGGGCCGCCTGTACGATCACCTGAATGGCGCTGGCGATCTGTTGGCGGATGGAAACCAGCGGCATATTGGCTGCCGCCCAGGTCACCATCACTTCCAGACGGCTGATGGCATCCCGCGGAGAGTTGGCGTGGATCGTGGTCAGCGAACCCTCATGACCCGTATTCATCGCCTGAAGCATGTCGAGCGCCTCCTCGCCGCGCACCTCGCCCACGATGATCCGGTCCGGCCGCATGCGCAGACTGTTGATGAGCAGCTCGCGCTGCCGGACGGCGCCCTGACCCTCCAGGTTCGGCGGGCGCGTCTCCAGGCGGGCCACGTGCGGCTGCTTGAGCTGGAGCTCGGCCGCATCCTCGATCGTTACGATGCGCTCACGAGGCGAGATGAAAGCCGACAGGGCATTGAGCAGCGTCGTCTTGCCCGCGCCGGTGCCGCCCGAGATGATCATGTTCAGCCGCGCCTTGACGCAGCCCTCGAGCAGCTCCATCATGCCCGGCGTCAGAGCCTTGCGTTCGACCAGATCGGCGGGCATCAGCCGGTCGCGGGCAAAGCGCCGGATCGACAGCAGCGGACCGTCGACCGCCAGCGGCGGGATGATGGCGTTGACGCGCGAGCCGTCGGCCAGCCGCGCATCCACCATCGGATTGGATTCGTCGATGCGCCGGCCCACGTTGGAGACGATCCGGTCGATGATGCGCATTAGGTGCGCGTCGTCGCGAAATTTCACGTTGGTCAGCTCGAGCACCCCGCCCCGCTCGACATAGACCTGCTTGTGCGTGTTGACCAGGATGTCGGAGACCGTCGGGTCTTCGAGCAAGGGTTCGAGCGGCCCCAGACCGAAGACCTCGTCGAGCACCTCGTCGCAGATCTGCTGTTTCTCCAAGGAACTCAGCAGCGTGGATTCGCCCTCGATGAGGCTCATCAGCGCCTGCCGCACCTCCGCGCGCATGCGCTCGCTGTCGATGGCCGCGAACGCCTCCATGTTCATGCGGTCGACTAGCTTGCGGTGCAGGGTGAATTTCAGTTCCTGATATTCCGGACGGATCGAGCCGCGCGGCTGGTGTGCGCGTTGGATCAGGCGCTGGTCCCAGCTCAGCGGTCGTCGCGCCTCGGAATCCGTCATGGGAAGCATCGACTCTCCTCCGTGTCGTACTCCTCAGCCTTCAGGAACTTTCGCTAAACACCGGCAGCGCGCCCAACACCAGCCCGCCGCGCTTTTTCTCCCCTTGCGTCACGCCCGCCAGCCGTCCCGCAAACTCCTCGATCGAGCTGCCCAGCTCGGTGTCGGCATCGAGCGGTTGGCCCAGCGTGAGCATGCGCTCGAGCGAGAACTCGTCGGCGGGGAAGCTGGCGCGTGCCGGGCACTGGATCACTTTTTCCATATCGGACAAACTCAGTCCGTTTCCTCTTCCCACGCGGTTGACCAGAATCTGGTAGCGCTCCGGCCCCAATCCGAGCCGCCCCAGTAGCCTCACCGCTTTGCGCGCCAGGTGCAGGCTGGCCAGCTCGAGCGTCGTCACTAGGAACCCGGTGTCGCACTCGGCCAGTCCCAACAGGCTGAGCGCGTGAAAGATCGAAGGCAAATCGAGCAGGACCCAGTCATAGTAGCGGCGGGCGTATTCGCAGAACTCGTGGAAACGCGCCGGCTCCACCAGCTCGAACCCTGGGCCGGGGGGTGCCGGCAGCACGTCCACCCCGTGAACTCGCTCGGTAAGCGAAACCCAGGCGGCCGGCTCCAACGGCCTGCTGCCCGTGAGCAGTTCCTCCAGCGAGCGGCTCGCGCCCAGCCGCAGATAGAAGCTCACGGTGCCGCTCCTCGCGTCCAGGTCCGCCAGCAGGACCCGCTGACGCGTCAGCCGTTGCAGCGCGAAGGCGAGCTGAGAGGAGAGGGTGGAAGCGCCCGAGCCCGGCTTCACGCTGGCGAACATGAACAGGCGGCCTGGCTCGCGCGGAGCGGCTGGCTCGGGACGCCGCAGGCGCCGGATGCGCCTCGCGGCCTCCTGCTGTGCCCGGGCCTCGAAAGGCGGGTAGAGGAACTCGCTGGCCCCCGCCCGGAGCGCGGCCACCACCAAGTCCGGATCGTTTCGCGCCCCCAGGCCCACGACGTGCACCGGCGGACGGGCCTGGACCAGCGCGCGGATCAGCTCGGCGGCGGCCTTGAAATCGCTGGATACATCCAGCAAAACAACCTCGGGCGAGAGCTGCCGCACGCGGATTTCGAGCGTCTGTCGCGGGGGATAGCTCCGCAGCTCGGCCAGGATCTGGAAGATGCCGCTGCGGCGCACAGCTTCAGTAAGCGCCTCCGCCAAGGCGCGGTCCGGCGCGATGGCGAGCGCCGTCAACGCCCCGCTTTCGCTGTTCGCAGTCACCGGTTCCCTTTCCTGCCGGCGGCCGCCTTCCGGCTGGGCGCCGCCGGGCCGCCGCGGGCGCTCGGCTTCGTCAACGGCGGCAGAAACTCCTTGGGCATCTCCGGACCCGGCAACGGCTGACCGGCCTCGAGCGGGTGGGTGATCTCGGGGCTGACGATCACCACCAGCTCGGTCTTGCTGCGGTTCTGCTGCCGGCTACGAAACAGCGCGCCGAGCAGGGGAATGTCGGCCAGGCCCGGCACCTTCGCTAGCGTTTCGGTCACCCGATCGTCAATGAGGCCCGCGATCACGAAGCTCTGCCGCGGCGCCAGCTCCACGTTGGTCTCCATGCGCCGTGTGGCCAGGGCCGGAATCGTGAAGCCGGAGAAGACCAGGGCGTTGGCCATGTCAATCGTGGAGACCTCCGGGCGCACCATCATCTTGATGGTCTGGTGCGGCGTGATCTGCGGCAGGAAGGTCAGGCGGATGCCGAACTCGCGAAACTGGATCGTCACTGCACCCACGTTGGCTCCGCCTTGCACGACCGGGATGGGAAACTCGCCGCCCACCAGGAAGCTGGCCTCCTTGCCGTTGGTCGTCACCAGATTCGGCTCGGCCAGGATCTGCAATAGCCCGCGACTTTCCAGCGCTCGGATGAACGCGGCCAGGTTCAGGTCCGGGCGAAAGGCGAACACATTCAGCGTGTCGGAAATGCTGAAGCTGGACTGCGTTCCCTCCAGCCGGCCAGGGATCGTGCCTTCCAGTTGCGAGGCCCGCGGGCTGGGGAACTGACCCGTGGTGACCGAGCCGGGGGTGTTCAGCGCACCGGTCGAGACCAGGTTGGCGCCCAGCGCCTCGAGCGCTGAGCGATTCAGCTCGGCGAAACGCACGCGCAGCAACACCTGCGGGTCGGGACCGTTGGGCGCGATCTCGAGATGGTTCACCACGGTCTTGGCGTGCGGCGCCACCAGCGCGGCCGCGCGCTCGGCCACGGCGGCGCTGGAGACGCGGCCCGTCAGCGAAAGCGAATCGCGCGTAGCCTGAACCTGAATGTTCTCGCCCGGAAACGTCTTCCTGAGCAGTTCGCGGATCGGCTCCAGGTTGGGCTCGACGGAAACCTGGTAGAAAGCGCGGCCCCCGTTTTTCGTCCACACCACGACCGTCGCGCTGCCCAAGTTCCGGGCGTGCAGCAGAACCTCGCGCAGCGAGACGGCGACCGCGTCGACGACCTCGGGGTTGCTGGTCGAAATGCGCGCGACGTCGGTCGGGAAGTCGATCACCGCACTGCGGCCCGCGGCCAGCCGCAACTCCTGGGCCGGGACGGGCGCATCGTCGGCCAGACCGCGCAGCGGCGGCAGTGCCAGCCAACCCGTAAGCGCCACGGCAACGATCCCACGTTTCATGGCAGACTCCCGCTGACCGGTTGCCTGGCGGAACTGACTACCTCTACGCTGCGCTGCGAGCCGCGGTAGACCACGACTTCTTCGGCGGGCGGAGGCTTCGGGACCGCGGGGCTGTCGACTTTGACTTCGGCGCGCGGCGCGCGCACGGGGGCGGCGGCAGCCGGCTCGGGCGGCGGCTTGCGCACCGGGTAGAGCTCCGCCAGCATGCGCCCCGGCGTCTTCTCGACCGATTGATCGCCCGCGTTGCGCAGCACGAGCTGGATCTTGCCCTCGTTGCCCGCCAACGTCAGGATCTCGGCCTGCTCGGGCGTCACCAGCAAGGTCACTACGGGCGAGTTGATCGCCTGCCCGCGCGCGTCCGGCTCGATCTTCTGGCCCGCCGAGAGCACGAGGATGTTCTGCAGAATCGTGGTCGTCATGGTGTCCGGGTGATGAGGCGGCTTGCCGGTCACCAGCACGTCCACGCGCATGCCCGGCAGCACGAACCCGGCCACGCCTACAACCTCGTTGACGCGCACCGCTACCGCGCGCATACCGGGAGGAATCACGGGCGCCAGACCAAGACCGGCGCCCCGCGCCGCGACGCGCCCCTCGCGGATGGGCTCGTCGGGAAGGATCGAGCTGATGACGGGGCGTTCGTAGACTTCCTCCGGGCGACTGAACGTTCCGGGCGGTATTTGCGCTGCAGGCAGGCGCGCGACCTTGACGTCATCAGGCTTGATCGTGACTCCCACGGGCAAGGCGCGAACCGCCACGACCACTTCCCTGGTTTCGATCTTCTGGGGCTTGGGAGCACGGCTGGCGCCGGCCACGGTCTGGTAGAAGACCCCAGCCACGACCAGCGCGAACAGCAGGCTCAGCCCTGCCACGGTCAGAAATCTCCGATCCATCGCCTTACCTCACCTGGCATCCTGTCTCAGACGGCCCGCCTGCGCTCGCCGGCCTCGATGGTGCCTCCGGGTTGAACGCTCGGGAAAGGTTGATCCCGGGAATCGGGCGTGGCCGGCATCCCATCTACAGTTCGGTTGACCGGAAGGATTTCTTTAATGCGCGCCGCAGGCGCGGCGGGCGTAGAGCACGCCCACCTGATCCTTCGCCAGCGTCTGCCATTGGTCGGATTCGGCCAGCAGGGAGGCGAGCGCCCATTCGCTGGGCAGCAGGGCATATCTGAAGTCCCACTTTTCCAGGGCCTCCCGCCAACCGGTCCGGCCCTGGGCCATCCTAAGGTATTCCTCACCCACCTGCCGGCCGTAAAAATCGCTGCGTCCGTCGAAGTACACGCGTTGCGCGGGGTAGTAGCGGTAGATGAGGTAGTCGGCCCATTGATCCGAGGTGAACACCCGTTGGCCGGCCAGGCGTTCGCCGTGGCGGTTCAGTATCTCCACCGGGAACTTCTGGTGCGGGAAATCGCGCGGGCGGTGCGACTCGGGCGTTCCCAGGATCAGCAGCGCCGACGCCAGCACGGCCCACAAGCTGGGGCGCGCAAAGCCTCGGCTCAAATCGGCCGAGACCTGCTCGAGTATGGCCGGAATCGAGCGTGCGCCCGTCCGCGCCGCCAGCCGCCGCCACAGCGCCGTGGCCTCAGCGGCCACGCCGGGAGCCGCCAGGAAGGCGAACAACGGCACGTGGCGAGCCGAGACCAGCGAGGCGTGCGCCCAGAAAACGTAGAGCAGCGCTTCGGTCAGGCGTCCGCGGGCAACGAGCGCCGGCGCCAGCATCAAGGCCGCAAACAGCAACAGCTCGAAGTAGAGCGAATACTCCGAGCGGAACTTCGGGGATTGGAACTCGTCGACCGCGTTGCGGATCCAGTCCGAGCGCAGATATGAGGCGATGTGGGCGTGCAGCCGCCAGCCGTAGGGATTCGCCAGCGAGGCTGCGGTACAGGCCGCCGCGAGTAGCGCGTAGCGGACTGCGGGGAGGAGATCGCGCACGCTCCGTCCGCCGGCCCACCACAACTCGCCGGCACGGCCGGCGGCCGCCAGGGCGAGCGAGGCCGGCAACGCGACGAAGCCGCCGTGCAGGTTCACCCAGACCAGCGTCAGGGGAACGAGCCACCAGATGCCTCGTCCGGGCCGCTCGCGATCGCGCTCGATGAGGCCCAGCGCGATGGTCCACAACAGAAGCGTGAAAACGTGCGGGCGAGCGAGGAAGTGGATCGAGGCCGCGCCCACCGCAATCATCAGCGCGATCATGGCCACGAATGCGTTTGCGCCCGCACGCAGCATGCGCCGGAGAAGAATCAGGGCCGCGCCGACGATTACCAGCGCGGCCAGAAAAGCCACGCCCGCCAAGCCGTCCGCGCGGTGCGCGAGCGCCAGAGCGACGTCGGCCAGCCACTCCCAGGCGAACCACGGCTCGCCCGGCTTGCTGAAGGAGTAAAGGTCCTGGCGCGGGCAGCTTCTCGTCGCCAGGATGTATTCGCCCGTGCGAATGTGCCAACCCGTGTCGCCGTCGGCAAGCAAGGTGATCCAGCGGCCGCCAACCGCGAACTGCCAGGCGAGCAGCGAGACCGCGACGCAATCGAGCAGCGAGGGCGTCAGCCAGCGCCTGTGCGCCGACAGGAGAAGATTTCCGCGCTCACCCCGGTCTTCGGGATGAGGCGCCGGCCGGCGCGCGTGCGCGGATCGCGGAAGCACGGCTCACTCCGCGCGGGATTCCCCGGCAAGATCCAGTCCCAGCCGCCAGGCCCCGATGGCGAGCTCGTACCGGTTGCGTGCCCCGGTTTTTTCGAACAAGTGCGTCAGATGGACCTTGACGGTGCCCGGTGCGATGGCCAGGGCTTCGGCGATCTGACTGTTCTTCATGCCTCGGCACAGCAGACGCAGGATTTGCCGTTCGCGAGGCGTGAGCCGCACGGGCTTAAGCGAGGGTTTCGAGTGGTTGTCCCGGCGCTCGGTCCAGAGGCCGCCTCCAGCCACAGTCAGCAGACAGTCCATCAGGACGCCGACCGGCGCCGTGCGGCGCAGGAGGGCGCGCGCGCCGGCCTCGTAGGCCTTCTCAGCAGGGATGCGCTCGGGATCGCGGACCCACAAAACCAGGCCGCTCGAAGGCGAGGCCCTACGCAAGGACCGCAGCAGTTCGACGACCTGCGGAGACTCTTCCTCCGGGCTGACCAGCACGACCGCCGGGTGCAGCCGGGCGATCAGCGGCGCAGCCTGCTCGGGCGGCGCCGCGCCGACCAGCATCAACTGCCGGCAGGCCTCCAGCGCCACGCGCAGGCCCTCGACCACCATCGGCTGCGATTCACAGGCGAAGACGGTGATCAGCCCCACCCCACCGCTTATCGGCCGGGGCGCGGTGCGGGTTTAGGGGGGCCGGGCGTCAGCTCTTGATGTCGTCGCGCGCGAAATCCCACTCGACCACGCGGAGCTGTTTGGCTGAGAGGTTCACCATGTGGGCGCAGGCCGCCGCGTGATGGCCCTGCACGGCATCCTGCCAGTACGGCTTGCGGGTGCGGATGGACTCCAGCCAGTGCCCGAGGTGCACGGTCGTAGCGTCGAGTCCCTCCTGGTAGAACTCCTGCGGTCCCTCGATCACCTTCGGCTTGCGCGTGGCGGGCAACTCGGTCTCCCGCACCTTGGGGTCGCGGTAGTAAGCCTCCTCGAGGTGGCGCGGCCAGCTTTCGACGATCCAGCGGTTGTCTTCGACGGCCCGCTCAGGATAAAAGCTCATGCTGCCGCCGCTCAGCGTGATCGTTCCTTCGGTTCCGAGGAACTGAAAGCTGCCCTCGGCCGCGGCCTGGTTGTTGAAGGTCGAACTCAGATTGACGACGAAGCCCTCGGGGTACTCGAGGATGGCGTTGAGCGTATCGGGCACCTCGCGGCTCTCCTTCCAGCGGTAGAGTTGTCCCAGAGCCACCACGCGCGAGGGCATCACCGCGTTCATGACGAAGTGAATCGTCGTGCACAGGTGCACGAACAGATCCGTGGCGATTCCGCCCGAGTAGTCCTCATAGCAACGCCAGCGGAAGAAACGCTCCAGCGAGAACGGGCGTCTGGGCGCGGGTCCAAGGAACATCTCCCAGTTGACGGTCTGCGGCGAGGCGTCGGGCGGGATGGGATAGATCCAGGCGCCCGAGGCCGTGTTGCGGTTGTAGGCGGCGCGGATGATGGTGACCTTGCCAAGCTTGCCGCTCTGGATCATTTCCTTGGCCCGGCGTTGCAAGGCCGAGCTCATGCCCTGGCTGCCCACCTGCACGATGCGGCCGGTGGCGCGTGCGGCCTGAATGATTTCGAGACCTTCGGAGCTGCGGTAGGTGAGCGGCTTCTCGCAGTAGACGTCCTTGCCTGCTTTCAGCGCATCGAGCACCATCTGGCGGTGCCAGTGATCGGGCGTGACGATCATGACGGCGTCAATGGACTTGTCGTCGAGGATCTCGCGATAGTCCCTGACGGCGCGAGCGCGCCCGCCCGTGCGTTCGATCGCGCGTTCCACGCGGCCTTTGTAAGCGTCCACCACCGCGGTGATCTCTACGCCGGGATGGGACAGAAGGGCCGGGATCAGCTCGTGGGCGCGGGCGCCCGTGCCGATGACGCCCACCTGGATCCGGTCGTTGGCGGCGTAGGTTCGCGCGGCGGGTGCTGCCGCCGTGGCGAGCGCGTTCTTCAGGATCGTGCGGCGGGTGATCTGCATGTGGCAACCTCCGCTCCGGGCACGATTATAGTGCGGGCCGAGGGGGCGCGGGAAGCCGCTGCTCGAGCGCCGCCGCCACGCGCAGCAAACGGGCCTCGGAAAACGGCGGACCCACGATCTGCAAGCCCAAGGGCAGCCCGGCCGGATCCTTGCCGCACGGCAGCGAAAGCGCCGGCCAGCCGAACATGTTCAGGGCACGCACGAAGCGCGTGGCCGCCAGTCTGAGGTCCTCGGGTCCGTCGCTCCAATCAATCGTACTCAGGCCGAGCCGCGGCGCGGCCATGGGCGTCGTGGGGGTAAACAGACAATCTACCTCGCGCCAGATGCGGCGGTACTCGTCGCGCATCAGGCGGCGAAGCCGCTGCGCCTGGATGTAGTCGGTCGCCGAAAGCAGCATCCCCTGCTCAAGCAGGAGGCGGACGTCCTCGCCGAACTGCCCGCGACGCTCGAAGTACGGTTGCATCACGGCGGCCGCTTCGGCCAACAAAATGATGCGGCTGATCTGATTCATGGCCGCCACGTCGGGCACGCATACGGGCACGATCGAGGCGCCCGCTTCTTCCGCCAGCCTGGCCGCCCCGTGCACGGCCTCGGCCACAGCCGGCGTCACGCGTTCGAAGTAGAAGTTCTGCGGCAGGCCGATGCGCAGGCCTTCCAGCGAGGGTTCCAGGGTCGGCAGGTATTGTCCGACTGGCCGACGGCTCGATGTTTCATCGCGCGGATCGTGGCCCGCCAGGACCTCGAGCGCCAGGGCGGCGTCGCGCACCGAGCGCGCCAGCGGCCCCATGTGATCGAGGCTGAAATCGAGCGGCAGTACGCCAAAGCGGCTGACGCGGCCGAACGTAGGTTTCAGGCCCACGACGCCGCACCAGGCGGCGGGAATCCGGATCGAGCCGCCGGTATCGCTCCCCATAGCCAGGAAGACCATGCCGGCGGCGACGGCCGCTGCCGAGCCGCCGCTCGAGCCGCCGGGGACGTGCTCCGGATCGTGCGGATTCCGCACCGCGCCGTAGTGAGGGTTCGTAGAGGTGATGCCGTAAGCCAGCTCGTGCATGTTTGTCTTGCCGATCAGCACCGCGCCCGCCGCGCGCAGTCGCTCGGTGACGGCGGCGTCGAAATCCGGAACGTAATCGGCGAAGATCTTCGAGCCGCAGGTGGTGCGGATGCCGCGGGTGGCGAAGACGTCCTTCAACGCGACGGGAACGCCGTGCAGCGGGCCGCGATCGAGTCCCCGCGCGAGCTCCTCGTCGGCTCGCGCGGCGTCCGCGAGCGCCTGGTCCACGGTCACGGTGATGAAAGTGCGAAGACGGCCGTCGAGCCGCTCCACGCTCCTAAGCGCTTCACGCGTCAGCTCCACCGCGGAGACCTTCCGTGCGCGTAGGGCCTGCGCGGCCTGCTCGATCGTCATGAGCCTTCCTCCTCGGCTTCGCAACGAAAACCGATGAGCGGTTCGGTCAGCAGGGGTAGGTTGGCGGTCAGGCGATAAAGCAGCGAGTGCAAGGGTTCGAGGACGGGAGCGATGCGTTCCAGATCCTCGTCGCTCAGGGCGAGGCCGCGGGCGGCGGCCGACATTTTCCAGTCCGGCATGGCGCCAGTGTAGCTCTATCCGTAAGGGGACGTCAGAGGCCCGATAAGCTGCATACGGGTCTTGTCAGGCGGCGCGCGGCCCGGCGGAGATACGATTCTTTAGCCCCGTCGGGCCCGGAATCCTCGCAATCGCGGCGCTTCCACCGATTGCTCCCAGGCGGTCAGCAGGCGGCTCATCTCCGCCACCACATCTTTCTCGGCGCCGGCCAGGTCGTGCTGTTCCGTTTCGTCGCGGGCGAGGTCATGCAGCTCCGTCCTGCCGTCATCCACTACCAGCTTCATGGTCCCACGCCGCACCGCCTTGCGACGCGCCTCGCCGCGCTTGTAGCGCCAGAAGAGCGTGCGCGCGAAGGGAGCCTGTCTGCCTTCGAGCACGGGCAGCAGATTCACGCCGTCGAAGCGATGGCGGCCCGGCATGGGAACGCGCGCGGCGGCCAGCAGCGTGGGTGCAAGGTCCATCGTGATGGCCACCTGGTCGATGTCGCGACCGGCTGCCAGCACGCGCGGCCACCTCAGCAGGCAGGGGATGCGGATGCCTCCCTCCCACAGCGATCCTTTGCCGCCGCGGAGGCGGCCGTTGCTGCCGTTCGAGTCGGCGCCGTTATCGCTGATGAAGATCACGATCGTATCCTCGTGGAGGCCGCGTCGGTCCAGTTCGGCCAGCACGTCCCCCACGCGGGCATCCATTCTCTCCACCATGCGCGCATAGGTGGGGCGATGACCCTGGCGCCGGGGCGCCGTGCCGGTGACGGGATCGAACTCATCGGGATCCTGGATGGGCGTGTGGGGCGCCGTGAAAGCCAGATAAAGAAAGAACGGCCGCCGGGCCTTTTGTTTCAGCCAGGCCAGCGCCTCTTCGGCGATCAGGTCCGTGAGGTAGCCCTTGCGCCGGGCAGGACGGTCGTTTTCGTAAAGCACGTACCGTCCGCCCTCCTCTCGGTACGTGAAGTAATCGGCGTTACCGCCCAGAATGCCGAACCAGGTATCGAAGCCGTGCCGGGAGGGCCGGAACTTCGGCCGGTATCCGAGGTGCCACTTGCCGAAGCAGGCCGTCGCGTAACCGCTCCTCTTCAGCAGGCGCGGAAGCGTCAACTCGGTGGCGGGCAGACCCAGCTCTCCGCGTTGGGCAAGCCAGATCGCCTCGTCGTAGCGGCCCACGTCGCCGACGCCGATCGCGCATTCCAACCCGCCCACGCGCTGCTGGTAGCGCCCGGTCAGCAGCGCCGCGCGCGTGGGCGTGCACTCAGGGGCGTTGGCGTAACATTGCGTAAAGCGGAGACCGGAGCGGGCGAGGCTGTCTATGTTCGGCGTCCTGATGTCCGGGCAGCCGTAGCAGCTCAAATCGCCCGAACCCAAATCGTCGGCCACAATGAGCACGATGTTGGGCCTCGGTCTGCCCGGGGGCGTTGCGGCGACGCTCAAACGCAACAGGTCGCGTCGGGTCATGGCAGGCGTCAGTCTAACATGCGGCAGCGTCGGATGAAGGAGGGGTGGAAAGGCAGGGCGGGCGGACGGGCTTCTGCGATCGCGATAACGGAGGCGCTAGTGCGCTGCACGAGTCTCGCCCGGGCTCGAGGCCGGCGAGGTCACGTCGTCTGCCGACCGGCGCCTGCGCAGGCGAGTCGACCCATTCGGGCGGCTCCGCCCCGGCCTGCGAGTCGTAGTAGCCAGTCGCTACCTCAGCCTCGCCTCCCTGCTGCCTCGCGGAACCGCCGCGCGAATGCGGCAGCGCCCGCCCACTCGCGGACGCCGGTTGAAACCCGCCGCGCTGCGGAGCCATCTTGGTAGCAGAGGAGGCGTCATGGGCTTCCTGCCGGCGGTCCTGCTAAGCCTGATTCTGCTCCAGGGCAACCCGCAAGGCGATCCTTCCGAAGCCGAAATCCAGGCCATCATCGAGAAGTTCGCGGCCAAGGAGAGCGAATTCGCGCGGGCGCGGGAGAACTACACTTACCGCCAAACGGTGCGCATCGAGGAGCTGGACGAGAGCGGCACGGTGCGCGGGCGCTTCGAGGTGGTCACCGACGTGATCTTCTCGCCCGAGGGCAAACGGACCGAACGCGTGGTGCGCGCGCCCGTACCCACGCTGAAACGGATTCAGCTGACGCCCGAGGACGAACAGGACGTGCGCAACGTGCAGCCGTTCGTGCTGACCAAAGAGGACATCGGCAAGTACTGGGTTCGCTACCTCGGGCGGCAGAAGGTGGACGAGATCTCCTGCTACGTCTTCGCCGTCAAGCCGAAGAAGATGGAGCCGGGCCAGCGCTACTTCCAGGGTTTGATTTGGGTGGACGATCACGATCTGCAAATCGTCAAGACCTACGGAAGGGGCGTGGGGCTGCTCAAGAAGGGATCCGACAACCAGTTCCCGAAGTTCGAGACGTACCGCCAGCAGATCGACGGCAAGTATTGGTTCCCGGTGTGGACGGGCGCCGACGACACCCTGTTTTTCGAGACCGGTCCGCAGCGGATCCGCATGCGCATCCGCTACGAGGACTACAAGCAGTTCAAGGCTGACGTACAGATTCGCTACGGCGAACCGGTTCCGACGCCGCCCCCGCAGCCGCCGAAGCAGCCATAGCCGGAGGTTCGAGGTTCGCGCGCCCGTTGCGGCGCACCCCGTCCCAGCGCCGCTTGAAGGAAAAGAAGCTGCCGATGTACTCACGCGCCAACTGCGGCCACGTCTTGTCCACGTACGAACGGATCGAGACGTAGCACTGATCGCAACGGTTACGACGCGTGAATTCGGCGATCATGCGCTCGCGCTCTTCGAGGCGGTAGCGTTCGAACTGCATCGAGCACGGCTGCAGGTAGCCGTCGGCGGTGACGACGAGGAAACGCAGGCCGGCCATGCATCCCGGCGCGCCGCCCCGCTCGAAGTAACGGCGGGTGGCTTCGATGGTGGTGGGCGCGTTGACGATCCAGTTGGTGCTGTCGCGCCGAGCTTCGATGCGGTCGAGCTGGCGGTTGAGCTCCGCCAGTTGCTCGGGCGTGTTCAGGAAGTAATCGGGATTGCCCGTGCGGCGAGGCGAGTAAGCGCTGTAGCAGATATTGACGCCCCACTGCCGCGCACGGTCGGCGATGGCGTTGATCTCGCTGACGTTGGCCGACGTAATGCAGGTGTTGAGCACGATGTCGTCGTAGCCCAAGGCAGCCAGGCGCGGCACCAGACGGCTCAGCTTGCGATAAAGGCCGGGATGGCGGCGGAACTGATCGTGACGCTCGTCGGGGAAATCCAGGCTGACGGAGAACTGGTCCACGCCCGCCGCGCGCAACGCGAGATAGCGTTCCTCGGTCATCAGGGACCAGTTGGAAACCAGGATCGTATACGGCAGCCCCGTGCGCGGGTTTTTCACTGCGCGGACGATCTCCACCAGATCGGGCCGCATCAGCGGCTCCCCACCCGAAATCTGGGCTACGGCAGGGCGCAAGGCGCGGACGTAGCGGCGGTAATCCGCGGGCCGGAGATTGCGGCTGTCGTCCTTGGGTCCGCCGTGGTCGCAGTGCCGGCACCAGCAGGTGCAACTGTCGGTGACCTCGAAGGAGACTACGATCGGCAGCCCGCGGAAGTAATTGAGCGAACCGCGTACGATCACGCTGAGGGACTGAACCAGGGGCGTCTTGCGCATAGCGGGATTGCCGGGTCTCTTGCTCCGGTAATGGAAATGCTAGCAGGCGGCGTCGGCGGGGGCAACACGCGCGCAGCCAAACGCCTCAGCCCGCTGCCGGGCGGGGAATTCCCGCCGCCGAACCGCGCCGGCTCAATCCCTTTCGGCGCCCGGCTTAGCGCCGGACTTCAGCAGCCGCACGTAGAGTACTCGAAGGGTGGCCATGACCGGAACGGAGAGGAACAACCCGGGAATGCCGGCGACGGCCTCGCCGGCGAGGGCTCCCGCGATCACCAGCACGGGGTGCAAGGCCAGCCCGGCGCTCATGACGTGCGGCATAAGCACGTAATCGAGAAACAACCGCCAGGCCGCCAGGAAGGCGAGCACCCCCCACAGGGACGCGCTGCCCGAGATCACCGTGACGGTCAGGGTGGTGATGGCGGCGGCCAAAGGACCTAGCACCGGAATGAACTCCAGCACCCCGCCCAGCGTGGCCAGCAGGATGGCATAAGGGATGCCCATCAGCGTGAAAGCGACGGCATAGGCAGCGAAGCTGGCCAGCGAAAGCAGGACCAGCGCGCGAATGAACTGGCCCAGCAGCAGGTGCACGTCGGCCAGCACATCCTCCCATGAGGCCCGCCGGGCAGGATCCAGCAGGTCGAGCGTGCGTCTCTTCAGCTCCTCGGCATCCTTGAGCAGGAAAAAACTGAGCACCGCGATCAGGACCGCTACGATCACGCCTCCCACCACAGAAGCCACTCCCGCGGTGGCCCTTTGCAGCAGCGGCAGCAACATCTCGCCCGCGTTGGCCACCTTTTGCCGAAGGGTATCGCGCAACGCCATCCTGACCGGCTCCAGCCATGTGGGGCCCTGGATCTGGAGCTTGCTTTCCAGATTCTGAGCCCAGACGGGGAGCCTTTCGGCCATCGCGGAGGCCTCCTCGGCCACCCGGAACCCGAGCAACGTGAGCAGCACCGTGATGGCGCCCACAAAAAGCAGGTAGACAGCGGCGAGCGTGAGCGTGCGTGACAGGCGTCGGCGCGTGAACCGCCCGAGGAGGTTCACGGCGGGCGCCAGCAGGTAGGCCAGCAGAACGGCGGCGAACAGCACGAAAAGCACGCGACGCAACTTGTAGAGGAGCCAGAGGACAAGCGAGACCAGGAAGACCGTCCAGGCGGCTCGCGCGGCTCTGGGATCCAGCCCCAACATGTTGCTATGCTACCAATGGCTTGGAGCGCTACACTACGGGCTTATGTATGTTCTCGCTCTCGGCTTGCTCCTGACGGCTGCGGAACCGCAAACCCTTCTGCTCTGGCCTGACGGCGCACCCGGCGCAGTAGGGAACGAGGATGCGGATCGGCCCTCGCTCACCGTATACTTGCCGCCCGCCGACAAGGCCGTTCCCACGGGCGTCATCGTTTGCCCGGGAGGCGGCTACGTGAAGCTGGCGACGGACCACGAGGGACGGCAGGTCGCAGCCTGGCTGAACTCGCTGGGGGTGGCGGCGTTCGTGCTGAAGTACAGGCTGGCTCCACGGTACCGGCACCCGGCGCCGCTTACGGATGCGAAGCGTGCGCTTCGCATCGTGCGATCCCGCGCAGCCGAGTTTCGCATAGCCCCGGACCGCATCGGCGTCTGGGGCTTCTCGGCGGGCGGGCACCTGGCCTCCACGTTGGCCACGCACTTCGACGACGGCGACCCCGGCGCCGCCGATCCCGTCGAGCGCGTCGGTTGCCGTCCTGACTTCGTCATCCTGGCTTATCCCGTCATCAGCCTGAACACCGAATACGTGCACAAAGGCTCGCGGCGGAGCCTGCTGGGCGACGACCCCGATCCGGCCCTGCTCGAGAGCCTCTCCAACGAGAAGCAGATCACGCCGCGTACCCCGGCCACGTTTCTCTTTCACACCAACGAGGACAAGGGTGTGCCCGCAGAGAACAGCGTGCTCTTCTACCTCGGTTTGCGCAAGGCAGGCGTGCCTGCGGAACTGCACATCTACGAGCGCGGCCGGCACGGCGTGGGGCTTGCTGCCGACGATCCCGTGCTGTCTACCTGGCCCGGCCGACTCGCCGACTGGCTGCGCATACGCGGGCTGCTTTCGCGCTGAGGTCCGGCACCTTGGTGCACGGCGCCCGGCTATGATGACGGGTTCGGAGGATAGCATTATGCGCCGAAGCATCGCTGTTGCAATTGGCTGCCTGACCGCCGCGACGCTGCTGCGGGCTCAAGCGCCGCGGGCCACCGAGCGCCCCAAGCCGCCGGAAACCGGCTGGGTCTCGCTGTTCAACGGCAAAGATCTGACGGGTTGGGTCAAGGTGGGCAACGAGAAGTGGGAGGTCGAGGACGGCGTGATCCACGGCCAGGGCGTCACGAAAGAATACGGCTACCTGCGAACCGAGAAAATGTACAAGGATTTCGAGCTGTCGCTGCGCTTCAAGGCCGAAGCCAGCGGCAACAGCGGCGTCTTCTTCCGCACCGAATTCGAAGGCGACACGCCCAAGGTCGCTCACGGGTTGCAGTTCGAAATCGACCGCGGCATCAATCGCCACACCTGCGGGGTCTACGGCGACGGGCGCGGGTGGGTGGTTTGGCCCGCGCCCGAGAACGAGACCGTCATCAAGCCTTACGACTGGAACGACATGTACATGAAGGTCGAGGGCAACCGCTACATCTGCAAACTCAACGGCGTGCTGATGGTGGATTTCACCGACCCTGCGCCGCGCTCCTTTGACGGTTACATCGCTTTGCAGCTGCACTCCGGCGGCGAAGGCGACATGAAGTTCAAGGACATCTACATCCGCGATCTCAGCAAGCGCTGAGGTCCCGCAGCGCGAGCTCAGAGAACCGGATTGGCGCGCAGCGCGGCACGGATCGTATCGGGATTGGGCCCGCAGTTGCGTCGGCGGGTGACCAGCTCGTAGGCCTGCTCGAAGCTCATCCCGCGCCTCCACACCAGCCAGGCAATGGCGACGCTCGGCGAACGCTGCACGCCGGCTGTGCAATGCAGGTAGACGGTGTGTCCCTCGGCCAGCAGCCGGTCGAGCGTGCGTGCGCACCCCGGGATGCGCTCGCTCAAATGTTCCGGATCGAAGTCGCGCACGGGTTCCCGCACGGCAAGGATCCCCGCGCGCCGGCACCACTCTTCCACGTCGCTCCATTCGTAGCCGCGCTCGGCCAGGTCCTCGTCGGTTTGCAGGCTCAGCAGGGCCGTGACGCCTGCCGCTCTGATCTCCGAGATTTCACCAGGACTGTCCGGGCAAGCGCCGACGATGAGGCCCGGGACGATTTCGTCGTAGCTCAGGCTCATAGACTTTTCAGCATACCGGTTCGAGCTTGGCCGCCTGCTTTCTTAGTTGCCGGTAGGGATGCTCGGGCGTTTGTTAGGCTGAAAGACGCGGAACCAATGGCCTGGCAGCAGCAGGATCGCGAACTGCTGGCCCGCCTGGACGAGGCGCTCCAGCAAGCGGCGCGGCGGGCCGGCGATCACCTTGTTTGCCGCCCCGGTTGCATCGAATGTTGCGTCGGTCCGTTCCCGATCACGTCCCTGGATGCATGGCGACTGCGTCGAGCTCTCGATGAGCTGCAGGCTCGAGATCCGGGGCGGGCTGAGGCCGTGCGGCACCGCGCCGAGCAGGCCGTCGCAATAATGCGTGCGGAGTTCCCCGGGGATCCTGCAACCGGTGTGCTTTCCGACGAAGCGGAAGCGCTGGACCGCTTCTTGGAAAAGCATGCGGCGCTGCCGTGCCCCGTACTGGACCCGGTCGCCGGGCTTTGCGAGCTCTACGAGGCGCGGCCGATCTCGTGCCGCACCTTCGGTCCGCCCGTCCGCATCGGTGAGGAGGACCTGCCGCCCTGCCACCTGTGCTTCCGGGAGGCCGAGCTCGCGGAAGTCGAAGCCTGCCGTGTGGTGGTCGACCCGGATGGCCTCGAGGATCGCCTGCTCCAGCAGCTCGGCGACGCCGAGACCGTTATTGCGTTTGCGCTGCTTGCGCCTTTCGAGCCAGGGCGACCCCCTGGGTCGTGATCGCGTACTTGACGAGCATGTTGGGCGCCTCCCAACCGGGCAGCCGCCCTGGTTCTTCCAGATACCAGAGAAACCGCTCGACGACTTCCCCGAAATGGGCTTCGTGCCCGACCCTCAAGGCGTCGGGGATGGTGATCCAAAGCCCGAGTTCGCGTTCGCGCAGCCCGACGCCCGGATAGCGCTTCTGCAACTCCCCAAGGCGGCGCTCGAGAGCCGTGCGGATCGGCGCCAGATCCTCCTTTCGATTGGGGATCACGTACAGTTCGGGGCGGAAGTTCTCAGGCGCGCCCTGGCGGATCTCGACGCGGGCGCGCGAGCCGCGGATGACGGCATAGTGAGTGTCGCCGCCGCCCGCCGGCGCTTCGTAGCGCCACAGCACGTCCAGCCGGACGTGAACGTCGCGCAGGCGGTAGACGACCCGATTGTTGCAGTAGTATTCGAAGCGGTCACCCCGCACCCAGCGCCGGAGATTGTCGGGGAAGTCCTCCGCACCGGTCACTCGCCGAAATTGTTCGCGCGTGAGAGCTTCCGGCCACCGCTCACCGGCGAGCACGGTCACGTCTTCTTGCCAGTCGAGCGACTGTTCGGGAAACAGGATCCACTGCACCAGATCCACCAGGTGCGTGCCCACATCGGTCAGGCCCTCGCCTTGTTCTTCGATATCGAAGAACGAGAGCGGCCGCAGCGCCGGCACGCCCGCCACGGTCTTGTAGATGTGGTGCACGCTTTCCATCACGACCGCGGGCGAATCGGGCGAGCCGCGCTCGATGTCCCCCAGGATTTCGCGATCGGCCGCCAGCTCTCGCTGGAGCATGTTGGTCACTTCGAAACGCTCGGTCATGATGTCGTAAGCGATGAGGCCGTTGCGCTCTGCCGTACGAAGCGCAGCCTGGAGCAGGGGGAGCTCGGATGGCTCCAGGATCCAGGGCTTATCGGCAAGCACGTGAAGGCCCGCATCGAGGCAAGCCTGGATGCGGCCGATCTTGCCGCGGTTATGGCCGGATAGCACCACGATCTGACCGTGCTTCTCCGCGAGCATCCGTTCGAGGAAGTCCGGACCCGCGTAGATTTGCAGCCGCCAGGAGGTCGGATCTTCCGGGCGCGTGTTGAACTGGTGGATACGCGCCAGGTGGGCAAGCAGGTCAGGTCCCAGCGGGGCATAGACGAAGACCTGCGGCGAAACGTCCGGGTACGCTCGCTTGTGGATCAGCGCGGCGTGAAAGTGGCCCGGATCGAGCGTCACCAGCCGCCAGCCTCCTTTCGGTTTGCCGGGCCTGTTTTCGGCCACGGAGTTGCGTGTCGCCAAAAGAATCACAGTTATGGGCAACAGTTCGCGCCACATATCAGCACCACAATACGCCGATTGAGGGCAGCGCCGCACGGTGGCGCTACCGCGCCCCGCGTAGTCGGCCGACCAGTTCGTCCACTTTGCCGGCGATGAGTTCCTCGACGGACTCGCGGAAGGGCGCGGGCTGACCGTAGGCGATCATAGCCCCGCCACCCTCGTAGCCGCCTTCCTTCAGTACGCGCAGCGAAGGGATGTAGGCGAACACGTCATTGGCGTAGGCTGCCACCCAGGTGTCATCCCACCCGTACCGACTCTTGAACCGCAGTGCGTAATCGACAACCACCTCTCCGGCGAGAACGATGAGCGTCAGGCTGGGACCGAACTGCCAGACTTGCACCGGGTAGGGATAACGGTCGGGCAGGCGGCCTTCGCGGTCGAGAATGGCGAGCATCATCTGTGCGTGGCGGCGGTGCATCGCGTCGGTGTGTTCGAGCTGCGCCGTCAACTGCGAGCGCGAAGGCGGATCCTGAAAGGGCAGATCCACGTATTCGAGCGCGGCGCCCAGCGGGCCTTCGACCGGCTTCATCTTCCCGTCGAGCACCTCGCGCACGGCCGCGGCCAGGATCTGACCGTACATCCGCGCCAGCTCCACCGAACGGCGGGGCAGGGGATTGGCGTCGGCGGCGGCGTTGAGCACGAAGATCGCGGTGGCGCCGGGATACCCCTTCTCGAGCGCCTCCTGCGCGAATCCAGCGTAATCGCCGTTGATCAGGTAATCAGCGAGCACCGTGGTGTGACAGGCGTAACCGAAGACCACGGCGCGCAATCGGCCCTCCGGCGTACGCACGGCCAGGACGGGCACGTCCTGATCCACCGGGCCCGGACGCCGGCGCGCTCCCACCCGGCGCCGGTTCACTGCGAAGCCGGCCAGCCCTTGTTCGAAGAAAAGTCGCGCAGGAGCTAGGTCGCCGATCGCGCGGCCGACCAGTTCGACGATCTCATCGATCAGCCACGCGGTATAGCGGCGAATGGTTTCCTTCTGCGCAGCGTCCAGGGGATATGCGGGTTCGAGCAGACCGCCCGTGACAGGCGCGCTATGCGTGTGGGTGGCGCTGAGGATCAGGCGTTCGCGCGGCAGGCGGTAGCGCTCCGCCGCCCGCCGCGCAATCTCCTCCGACATCTCCCGCGTGAAGCCGAGAATTTCCGCGGAGACGAGCACCGAAATCGCGCCCGCCCCGTCCTCCAGCGCAAGGGCTTTGGCCCAGATGTCCATGAGCACGCCTTCCGATGGTTTGGTGCGGGCGGCGTAGCCTCCGAGCCATATGGGCTCGCGCGGCGTGATCAGGGTGCGCGCCACGCCTGCTTTCCACGTTGAACCCGCGTGAACGAAGCCGACGGACGCAAAAAGGAGGACGAGCGTGCGTTTCAAGCCGCCCCCCCCTTAAATCTGGTGCACGAGATCGGCCAGGGAACGCCGCGGAGCCGGAGCCGGCTGTTCAGCCGGGTACCCGATCGGCAGGATCGCGACCGGCTGGTGGCCTTCCGGAGCCCGAATCGCCCGCCGCACCCCTTCGTCGTCGAAGGCGCCCACCCATACCGTGGCCAGTCCCAGCTCGGTCGCCGCCAGCATGGCGAAGGTGCAGGCGATGGTCGCATCCTGCAGGGCATAAAGGCGCACTCCGCGCCGACCGTACTTGGCGGCCGAACGCTCGGGGTGCGCGCAAAAGACCAGCGCCACAGGCGCCTCGCTGATGAACCACTGCTCGAGCGAGGCTCGCGCCAACTCGACCCGGACCTGGCGATCACGTACCAGGTAGATTTCGTAAGCCTGCAAATTGCCGGCCGAAGGTGCAAGGTTGGCTGCGGTCAGGATCTGCTGGAGCTTGTCCTCCTCGACGGGCTGCTGGGAATAGGCCCGAATCGAACGGCGCGCCCGGATCAGTTCGAAGAAGTCCATGTCGCTTCGGTCTCCTTTCTCTGCTGTTGTCCTTCAGGCTCCCAGACTCCATGGATCCAGCGTCGGCACCAGGGACAGCGGTTCCCGCGAATCTCCGAGCGGATCAGGCTCATGCCCGAACGCACGACGAGCAGCGCGCCGCAGCTCGGGCAGTAGGTGTTTTGTGCTGGGTGTCCGGGTAGATTGCCCACGTAGACGTAGTGTAAGCCGGTTTCTCTGCCCGCGCGTAAGGCCCGCTCCAGGGCCGCCCGGGGAGTCGGCGGCGCCTGGAACTGCCAGGCGGGGTGATAGGCCGTGACGTGCCACGGCGTTTCGCGCCCCAATTCGGTGACGATTCGCCGGGCGATGCCGACCAACACCTCCTCGCTGTCGTTGACCCCGGGGATCACCAGAGTGGTCAGCTCCACGTGGATTCCCAGGTGGCGGGCTGTGCGGCAATTCGACCAGATCCGGTCGACCGCCACCTGCCTGCAATACCTGCGGACTGATTCTCCGTCGCCCTTGATGTCGACGTTCATGGCGTCGAGGCCCGCCTCGGCGAGCAGCTGCAGTGCTACTTCGCGCATGTAGCCGTTGGTGACAAACGTGTTGTAAAGGCCGCGCCGCCTCGCCGCGCGAAAGACGTCCAGCGACCATTCCAGCGACAACGTGGGCTCGTTGAAGGAAATCGAAGTGCCTTCGCAACCCATGCGCACGGCCATTTCGACAAACTGCTCGGGTCCCACATAATCCCCGGTGGCGGGTGGAGGCCGCTTGCTGATCTCCCAGTTCTGGCACCAGGGGCAACCGAAGTTGCAGGACCAGCTTCCGGCGGTCAGGCAGTGCGTTCCCGGGCGGAAATGATACAGGGGCTTTTTCTCGATTGGGTTGGCCGCGAGCGAGGAGACGGCGCCGTAGATGAGAGTGAACAGCCGGCCGCCGCGGTTCTGCCTCGTGCGGCACCAGCCTAGTCCGCCCTCCACCAGCAAGCAGCGCCGTTCGCACGTCAGGCAACGCACGCGGTTGCCGGCGCGCTCTTGCAAGAGGCTTACGTGCACGAAAGGAGCGTCGTCCGGAAGTTCTACTCGTCCCAGACGCATGGCCGCCCCATCCCAGCATGCGAGTATAATACCGGCCGATGCGTGCGGACTTGGCGCGGGAGCGAACCGACGCTACGCGGTGTCGCTTGTGCGGAGGACAATCGCGGCTGGTGGCCGCTGTCCTGGGAGTTTGCGCCGAGTGCCTGCGCGCACGCCCCCGGGAGGCGCTGGTCGAGAGCGAGGGCGCGCATGTGCGGGCGCGGCGGCCGTTCGGTCTTCCGGAGGCGACCCCGAATTCGCCCACAGGTTTCCGCTGCGTTCTCTGTTCGCGGCAGTGCAGCATCGCAGAAGGAGAACGCGGCTACTGCGGCCTCCGTACCGTGCGAAACGGCCGGCTGGTTCACCTGGCAGGCGTTCCGGGCAGGGGAATGCTCGAGTGGTATCGCGATCCCTTGCCCACAAACTGTGTCGCCGACTGGGTCTGCGCAGGCAGCGCGCAGCGCGGCTTCCACAATCTCGCGGTCTTCTATGAGGCTTGCACGCTGGATTGCCTCTTCTGCCAGAACTGGCACTTCCGCAAGCGCAGGCCCGAGCAGGGCGGCTTCCTGAGCGCGGAGCAGCTGGCGGCCGTCGCGAACGAACGCACATGGTGCGTGTGTTTCTTCGGAGGCGATCCCGCGGCCCAGATGCCGCATGCGTTGGCGGCCGGCCGCGCCCTGGCGCGTCGGGGCGTAGCGGTGTGTTGGGAGACGGCCGGCACCAGTCATCCGAAGCTGCTCGATCAGGCCGTAGAGCTCTCGCTCGTTACGGGCGGCTGCATCAAGTTCGACCTGAAAGCATACGATCCAGCCATCTACCGGGCTTTGACGGGCGCGTCCCACGAGGCAGTGTTCGAAAATTTCGCGCGCGCCGCCGCCCGGTTCCGGGAGAGGCCTGAGCCGCCGTTGGTAGTTGCCAGCACCCTACTGGTGCCTGGCTACGTGGATGCGGCGGAGGTAGGAAGGATCGCGCGGTTCATCGCAGAGCTGGACCCCGACATCCCGTATGCGCTGCTCGGCTTCGCCCCCCAGTTCGCCATGAACGATCTGCCGCCCACATCGCTGCGGCATGCAGAGGAGGCCGAGCGCGCGGCCCGCGCCGCGGGTCTGCGGCGAGTGCGCATCGGCAACCGCCACCTCTTGGGACGGGATTACTGAGCAGCGGACGGCTGCTTGTCGGGGAGGCCGCGAGCCGGCCGCCTCAGGATGGAACGATTTCGACGCCCATGCTGCGGCACGTTCCCTTGACGCAGCGGATGGCGGCTTCCAGATCGAAGCAGTTCAGATCGGGCATCTTGATGCGCGCGATCTCCTCGACCTGCTTCTCGGTGATCTTGGCGACCTTGTTCTTGTTCGGCTCCGAAGAGCCCTTGGCGATGTTCACCGCGCGCTTGATCAGGACAGGCACGGGCGGCGTCTTGGTGACGAACGTGAACGAGCGATCCGAATAAATCGTCACCACGACCGGGATGATGAGGCCTTCCTGGTCCTTGCCGGACGTTTTGGCGTTGAAGGCCTTGCAGAACTCCATGATGTTGACGCCCTGCGGCCCCAGCGCTGTGCCAACCGGGGGCGCGGGGGTCGCCTTGCCGGCCGGGATCTGCAACTTCACTTGTGCTACGACTCGTTTCGCCATCTTGAAGACCTCAGCGCCAGGCGGATCAGATCTTTTCCACCTGGCCGAATTCCAGCTCCACCGGAGTGGCGCGTCCGAAGATCGTGACCAGAACGCGCAAAGTGTTGCGCTCGGTGTTGACCTCGTCCACTTTGCCCGAGAAGCTGGCAAAAGGCCCGTCGGTGATGCGGACGGTTTCGCCCTTTTCGAAAGTCTGCTTGGGACGCGGGCGTTCCGCAGCCGAGGCCTGCCGATTGAGAATTTCCTGCACTTCCTGTTCGGTGAGCGGCACGGGTGTGGTGCCGCCGCCGACGAATCCCGTCACGCGGGGGGTCGAGCGGATCGCGTGCCAGAGGTCATCGCTCATCTCCAGCTCGACCAGCACGTAGCCTGGGTACATCAGCCGCTTACTGGTGACTTTCTTGCCCCCGCGGACCTCGACCACTTCCTCGGTGGGGATCAGGATCTGGCCGATCTTGTCAGCGTATCCGAAGGCTTCCGCACGGCTGCGCAGCGAATCGGCCACCTTCTGTTCGAAACCCGAGTAAGTGTGAATGATGTACCACTGTTTTTTCGAGGCGCCCGATGTCGGGCCCGCGTCTTCTCGCGCAGCTGAGGTCGTAGGCGCTTGCTGGGCCTCAGCATGCGGCGTGGGCGCCGCCGCTTCCTCGGTGCCTTTTTGCAAGTCGGGCGCCAAAGCTTGGAGTTCGAGCTCCTGCGACTCTTCGGGCGGCAGGCCGCCCTCCGGCGGCGTCCCGGCGCTGTCCCAGTCCTCCGACATCGTGCCGCTCCGTTACCTTGCGAAGTAGTTGAAGATTTTCGTGATCAACCGCCCGAAGACCAGATCCACTACCGCAAAGTACGCCGCAAACGCGAAAACAGCCGCGATGACCACCGCGGTCGTAGCCTGCACCTGCTTGCGGTTCGGCCACGTGACGCGGCGCATCTCGGCCTGTAATTCCTGGATGTAGTCCCGTAAGCGCCGGGGCCACCTCAACAACGTTTCAGTCCACGCAGCTCCTGTCATTGGATCTGTCTTCGTGGGGATAAGGGGATGGCAGGGGCGGAGGGATTCGAACCCCCACTCGCGGTTTTGGAGACCGCTGGTCTACCGTTCAACCTACGCCCCTGCGTCCTTCGTCATCGCCAGAAGGCGCCGGGTTCCCGGGCGCGGGGTCCCGGCCCATCAACCAGCTTACCTTATTTTACCTCGCGGTGCACCTGGTGTTTGCGGCAATGGGGGCAGTACTTGCGAAACTCCAGACGCTCCGTGGTCGTCTTGCGGTTCTTGGTGGTGGTGTAATTACGCCGCTTGCACTCGGTGCATTGCAAGGTGACGATCTCGCGAGGCATCGACTACTCCAGGATCTCGGTCACCGTGCCGGCGCCGACCGTGCGGCCGCCCTCGCGGATGGCGAAGCGCAGGCCCTTCTCCATGGCCACCTGCGAGATCAGCTCCACCTCCAGGTTCACGTTGTCGCCCGGCATCACCATCTCC
>CALJAM010000039.1 GCA_938027685.1 uncultured Bryobacteraceae bacterium | reverse complement strand
GCCGGTGAGTGCCATTGGCTCGAGGCGGTGGGGCGGCTGGACCGAGTGAACAACCTCTACTTCCTGCCCGCGGGGCGCCGTCCCGAGCATCCCGCCGAGCTGTACGACTCCCCAGCCTGGCCCGCCCTGTGCGGAGAGCTGCGGCGGCACTTCCGTTCCGTGATCATTGATTCACCCCCGGTCGGATTGGTGGCCGATTATGACCTGATCCAGGCGGCGGTGGACGGTGTGATCCTGGTCGTCCGGCCGGATCATACCCGCCGCGATTTATGTATGCGGGCGTTATCGCTGGTTCCTGCGGAAAGGCTCGTCGGCGTGGTGATCAACATGGCGCCGGTCTGGTTCCTTTCCAGGCGGAGCGGACACGCTTACGTGTACTATTCGACCAAGGCGCGGGAGGGGTATCCAGCAACGCACCTCAGCGGTTGAGGGGACCGGCTTGGTGAGAGTTTTTGGCGTCAGTTTCGCCCGCCGAACGGTGGCCCTCGTTCTTACAGAGGGCCTGCTCGTTCTGGTCGCTTTCTGGCTGGCGATCGTGCTGTGGTTCGGACGGGACGCCGACCTGGCGCTGGCCTACGACCACGGGCTTCCGGCCATTCTGCTCGGTACGCTCGTCTGCATGCTCTGCATGTACTACTACGACCTCTACGAATCCGAGATTCTGCTGAACGGGCGGGAAGTTGTCACACGGCTGGTGCAGGTGCTGGGTACGGTCTGCATCGTTCTGGCCTTGGTTTACTTTGTTTACCCGCCGGTCCAGGTCGGGCGCGGTCCTTTCGTGCTATGGATTGGGCTGGGTGGCGGAGGATTGCTCGCCTGGCGGCGATTGTTCGCGGTCGTCAACCGAGCCGCCGGCTGGAAAGAGCGTGTGGCGTTGCTGGGTGAGGGCCTTCTGGCGCGAGAGCTCGTCCGCGAGCTGCAGCGGCGTCCGGAGCTGGGCCTGAATCTGGTCGGCTGCGTGGATGTGGGCGGCGATGTGCCTGAGGGGCTCCCGCGTCTGGGAAGCCTCGACAAGCTGGAAGACGGGCTGCGGCGGGCGGAGGTGAACCGACTCGTGGTGGCGATGGAGGAAAGGCGGGGACGACTGCCCGTCGAAGAGCTGTTGCGCTTGAAAGCCCACGGCTTGCGCGTGCAGGATGGCGTCGAGCTGTACGAGGCGATCACGGGCAAGGTGCCCGTGCTCGCGCTGCGGCCCAGCACGCTGCTGTTTTCGGAGGGGTTCATGGCATCTCCCGCCATGGTTGCGGGCAAGCGTGCCCTCTCGCTGGCCTTGTCTTTTATCGGACTCGTGCTGGGCGCGCCCCTGCTGCTGCTCATCGCGGCTTGGGTGCGCTTGGATTCGCCCGGCCCGGCCCTGTTCCGACAGAAACGGGTGGGCCGTGACGGCAAGCCTTTCACCCTGTACAAATTTCGGACGATGCGAGTCGATGCCGATCCCGAAGCCCCGGCCCAAGCCGACGACGACCGCATCACACGCGCGGGCCGCTTCCTGCGACGCACGCGCCTGGACGAACTGCCCCAGCTTTTTAACATCTTGCGCGGCGATATGGATTTCATCGGGCCCAGGCCCTTCACGCCCAAGATGGAGCGGGAGCTGGCCGAGAAAATCCCGCTCTATTCGCAGCGCTGGAACGTACGTCCGGGCATCACCGGGTGGGCACAGGTTCACAACGGTTACTGCGCTACGCTCGAAGACAACATCGAGAAGCTCAGCTACGACCTGTTCTACATCCGCCACATGTCGGCGGGGCTGGACCTGCTCATCCTTTTCCGCACGACGAAGATTCTGCTGCTGGGGCGCGGCGCGCGGTGAAGGGCCCTCGCCTCACTCGGCTTCCCGTTCCGCGGTCTGCTCCCGGCCGGCTCGCGGCTTCAAACCGTATTTTTCCATCCGGTAAATAAGCGTCTTACGGCTGATGTCCAGATACCGCGCGGCCTGTGATTGGTTGCCGTCGAACTTCTCCAGAGCGCGGCGGATCAACTCGCGCTCGACTGCCTCCAGGCTGATGCCCTCCGGCGGCAACTCCAATTGGATGGCATCCAACGGCGGCCGCTCGCGGCGCAGGAAGTCCGGCAGGTCCTGAAGCGTGACCTCGTCGCCCCGGGCCAGCACGACGATCCGCTCGATCACGTTTTCGAGTTCGCGGACGTTACCCGGCCACCGCCATGCGCTGAAGTAAGGAAGCAGTGCCTGCGGCAGCACCAGGTTCGGGCGGCCGTGCCGCCGCTTGCCCGCATCGAAGAAGTGGGCGACCAGTTCGGGTATGTCCTCCGTCCGTTCGCGTAGCGGCGGCAGCTCGAGCGGGATCACCGCCAGTCGGTAGTAAAGATCCTCGCGAAAGGTGCCGTCCTCGACCATGGCTTCCAAGTTCCGGTGCGTGGCCGCAATGATGCGCACGTTGACGCGCTGCACGTCCGTCGCACCCAGCTTTTGGATCTCTCTGTCCTGGATGAGTCGCAGCAGCTTGACCTGCAAGGGCGGCGGCAGCTCTCCTACTTCGTCCAGGAAAAGCGTACCGCCGTCGGCGAGTTCGACACGACCTCTCTTGTGCGTGATCGCGCCTGTGAAGGCCCCCTTGATGTGGCCGAAGAGCTCGGACTCGAGCAGCTCGGGTGGGATGGCGCCGCAATTGATGATTACGAAGGGGCCGTCACGCCTGGGGCTGTTGAAGTGAATGGCCTTGGCTAACAGCTCTTTGCCGGTGCCGGTCTCGCCCCGGATCAGCACCGTGGCATCGGTGGGGGCCACGCGTGCGGCTGCGTCCAGCGTCTCCAGCAGGGCGGGCGAGTGGCCCAAAATATTTTCAAAGCCGTACTTGCGATCCAGACTGCGCCGGAGATACTCGACTTCCCGCCTCAGTTGCAAATGCTCGAGGGCCCGGCCCACCACTAGCCGCAGTGCGTCGAAATGGACCGGCTTGGTGATGTAGTCATAGGCGCCGATCCTCATGGCCTCGACTGCCGACTCGATGGTGCCGAAAGCAGTCACCACGATGACCACGATTTCCGGGTACTCAGCCTTGATCCGCCGCAACAGCTCCATCCCACTCATGCCGGGCATCTTCAGATCCGTGATCACCAAGTCCTGCGGCGACCTTTCCAGGAGAGCAAGCGCCTCTGCGGCCCTGCTCGCGGTGGAGACCTCGTAGCCGGCCTGTTCTAACTGCACTTGGGTGACTCGGCGGAGGCTGTCGTCGTCCTCGACCAGCAAAATACGCGGGCGCATCAGTGCGGCTCCACTGGCAGCCAGATCCGGAAAGTCATTCCACGCTCCGGATTGCGGTTGGCCTCGATTCTTCCGCCGTGGCGCGTCACGATCTGTTGAGCGACGGCCAGACCCAGGCCGGTGCCGTCAGCCTTGGTGGTGAAGAAGGGATCGAAGATCTTGTCCAAGTGCTCGGGTGGAACTCCCTCGCCCTCGTCGCGCACCTGGACGGCGATCCCCCCGTTCTGCCGCGAAGCCGAGAGGAGCAGCTCGCCTCCTTGCGGCATGGCCTGGATGGCGTTGATGGCTAGATTGAGCAGAACCTGAGTGAGCTGCTCGGGGTCGGCCACCACTACGGGCAAGCCGGGAGCGAGCTCGATGCGAAGCCGCACGCCGTTCTTCTCAGCGGAATGGCGGCTGAGCCCGACCACGTCCTCCAGAATGCGCGCAATCTCCACTGGGCGCCGTTCGGGCGGTCGGGGTCTGGCAAAATCCAGCAGCCGGCCCAGCAGTCGGTTCAGGCGGAGGCATTCCTTGCGCACGATGCCGAGAAACTCCTCCCGCATCTCGTCCGGGGTCGCGGGCCGGGCCAGGATCTCGGCGGCGCCCTCGATCGCCGCCAGAGGGTTGCGGATCTCGTGCGCAAGGGCGGCCGAAAGCTGACCGATGGCCGAGAGGCGGTCGGCCCGCCGAAGCTGCTCCACGCTGTTTTCGAGCTCCTGATAAACGCGGCGAAGCTCTTGCTCGCGCCGACGGCTGCGCTCGGCCAGTGCACCGGTCACCGCCGCCACGAGGAAGAACAGGACGATCTCGGCGTACTGGTGCGCGGAATACTGCTGCCAACCGCGCCAGGTAAGCACGATGTGCGGAATGTAGCAGACCGCAGACACCGCCGCGGCCGCCAGTCCGCCCGGAACGCCGAACTGGATCGCCGCGTAAACGATGGGCAGATAGTACAGCCGTTGGAAGACGTTGTGCCAGAGCAGATGCTCGGGCGGCGTCAGGTAGTGGCCGACGCTCGTGCCGGCGATTCCGGCCAGCACAAGGGCCGCCCGGAGGCGTACACGCAAGTCGGCGCTCACTACCCTCCCGTTCTTATTGTATGCCTCAGTGACGGTGCCCACTCTGCGAAGGCTTTGCCGCCGGCTTCGATTCCCCGGCCGGCTCGATCTTGTCGACTTTTATGATCCCCGTTTTCTCGAACAGGACGCCGGTGACGCGCACTTTCTGCGCCGCGAATTTTTCGGGCGTCTGTTGGTCACTCAACCGGTAGAGGTTCTTGCCGTCAAATAAGGCGTACTTGGCGCCGTGCTTAATGCATTCCCGCACGCACCGGTCCTCGGGGCTGATGCCCATCGCGCTGTGATCGTTCTTGCACATCGTGCAGGTGATCACGCCGGTAAATACCTGAGCTTTTTGCGCAGCACCGGAGCCCGCCAGTGCCGCCAGAGCCAAAAGCAACCGGATCATCGTTCCGTCCTCCCATGTCTGTGAGTAAGTAAAGGTTGAAGCCCGTGCTGCTGATTCACGCGCAGCCAGAGTCGGCGATAAGCGCCCTCTTCGAGCGGGCGCTTCAACTGGAAGGTAAAGCTCTTCAGTCCTCCGTAATCGGCCGCTGCACGTTCATAAGTCGTGAACGTAAGTTGAAAGGGGCCGGTCCGGCTGACGCTTTCCAGGTCGGACCAGCGCCAGGTCCGCGAGGCGTCGCGGCCGGCACTGCGAAAAACAACGCCTTCCGCCGTGACGATGAGCTCCCCGTGATCTCCGGCGAAGCGGCGCAGACGTTTGGCGGGCGCACTCCACCACGGTTCACCTTCCGGACGCGCCAGCGCCGCGACGAGGCGCTGGTCGAGACGCTCCCGCAACGCCGTCCACACCGGTTCAAACGAACCTGCCTCCGCCAGCTCGAAACGGTGACTGCGGTCCCGACCCAGGCGCAGCCGACTGTCCTCATAGGTCAGCACGCGCAGGACCCGTGGCGCCACCAGCAGCTGTTGGATCTCGTCCCAGCCCCAGTCCCAGCGGTGTTTGAGTCGCTTCGCTTCACGGTAGCTCATCCCCTTTTCAGAGATGCTCAGCGTTCCGCGTCCGCTGCCCCAGAAATGATCGTGACGGACGGCATAGCGCAGCTCGGCGGCCGCCGCGGACCAGCTCAGGAGCGCGACAGCGAGCGTTTCAGTTCGAAGTGCCATTTCCAGACCTCGTAAATCGCGGGGTAAACGATGAGCTCGAGGATGAACGAAGTGACGATTCCTCCGATCATCGGGGCGGCGATTCGTTTCATGACGTCGGAGCCCGTGCCGGTGGACCACATGATGGGCGCCAGCCCCAGCAGCATGGTAGCCACCGTCATGAACTTGGGCCGGATCCGTTTAACGGCCCCGTGCAGGATGGCCTCCTCGAGGTCGCGCAAGCTCCGCAGGCGCCCCGAACGACGGGCCTCCTCGTAGGCCAGATCGAGATAGAGCAGCATGAAGACGCCGGTCTCGGCATCTACGCCCATCAGGGCGATCAGTCCCACCCAGGCAGCGGTCGAGAGGTTGTAGCCGAGTAGGTACAGCAGCCAGACGGCGCCCACTGCCGAAAACGGGACCGCCAACAGCACGATCGCCGTCTTGGTCAGGGAGCGCATGTTCGCGTAAAGCAACACCAGGATGAGAAACAGCGTGAGGGGCAGCACGAGCCGGAGCCGCTCGCGAACCCGAACCATGGCCTCGTACTGCCCACTCCACTCGAGCGCGTAACCGGCAGGCAAGGCCAGCCTTTCGCGCACTGCACGCCGCGCCTGTTCGACCCAGCCGCCGAGATCGGGAGCCGAGACGTCCACATAGACGTAACCCGTGAGCATGCCGTTTTCGTTTCGGAGCATGGACGGACCGCTCACCAGCCGGATGTCGGCGAGCTGACCCAGGGGCACCTGCCGTGAGCCGTCGCTCGAGGAGACCAGCACGTTGCGGAGACGCTCCGGATGGCTGCGGAAGTCGCGCAGGTACCGTACCTGCACCGGGTAGCGTTCCCGGCCCTCGACCGTGACCGTCAGGTTTTCACCCCCGATGGCCGAGGTGACGGCCTTTTGGGCTTCCTCCACGCTGAGGCCGTAGCGCGCGAGCTGTTCGCGCCGCCAAACGATATCCAGGAAGTAACCGCCTCCCGTGCGCTCGGCAAAAACGCTGCGCGTACCGGGCAATTCCGCCAGGATCGCTTCCAACTGCTGCCCGATGCGCTGGATCTCGTCGACGCTCGCACCGGAAATCTTTACGCCGACCGGTGTCCGGATGCCCGTGGTGAGCATGTCGATGCGCCCTTTGATGGGCATGGTCCACGCATTGCTCACGCCGGGGAGTTTGAGTGCCTGGTCGAGCTCTTCGATGAGCTGTTCGGTCGAAATATGTTCGGGCGTGATGCGGCCTAACACCGGTTTCAACCATTTCGGCGCCCAAGACGAGTACCAGGTGTTCCTTTTGCGCCAGTGCTCCTTCGGTTTGAGCACGATGACCGTCTCGATCATCGAAAGCGGCGCGGGATCCGTAGCCGTCGCGGCCCGGCCCGCTTTGCCCAACACGGTTTCGACCTCGGGAAAGCTCATGAGGATCCGGTCCTGCAATTGGAGCAGGCGTTCGGCCTCCGTGATCGAGATGCCCGGCAGCGTGCTGGGCATGTAGAGCAACGTGCCCTCGTCCAGCGGCGGCATGAACTCGGAACCGAGCCGCCGGAACATCGGGATGGTGAGCAGCACGGTCGCCAAGGCGCCGCCGATCACGAACCATTTCCGTCGCAAAGCCCAGGCGCACACCGGCTCGTAAAGCCGGATGAGCACACGGCTGACAGGATGCCTCTCTTCCGGGTGGATACGACCCGCCAGAACCGTCGTGGCCACACGCGCCAGCCATAGCGGCCGAAATTGAAAGACGCGGGCGTGCGTCATCATGAGCCTTAACGCCGGATCCAGCGTAATGGCGAGCACCGCCGCCACGATCATCGAGAGGTTTTTGGTATAAGCCAGCGGCTTGAACAGGCGTCCTTCCTGCGCCTCCAGGGTCAGCACCGGCAGGAACGAGACGGCAATCACTAGAAGCGCAAAAAAGCTCGGCCCGCCCACTTCCTTGACGGCCGAAATGACCACCTGGCGAAAATCTTCTTGGCGGCCCGATTGCTCCCACTGCTCCAGCTTCTTATGAGTCTGCTCGACCACCACGATGGCCGCGTCCACCATGGCGCCGATCGCTATGGCGATGCCGCCCAACGACATGATGTTCGACGTCAGCCCGCCGAGCTGCATCGGAATGAAGGAGATCATGACCGCGGTCGGGATCGTCAGGATGGGAATCAGCGCGCTGGGGATATGCCAGAGGAAGATGAGTATGACCAGCGATACGATCGCCAGCTCCTCGATCAGGGTGTCCTTCAGCGTGGCGATGGCGCGCAGGATCAGCTCGGAGCGATCATAGGCAGTGACGATCTTCACGCCTTCGGGCAGGCCGGGCTCGAGCTCGCGCAGCTTCGTCTTGACGCGTTCGATCACACGCAAGGCATTCTCGCCTTGCCGCATTACGACGATGCCGGAGACGACGTCGCCCCGCCCGTTCCAGTCCGCGACGCCGCGGCGCAGATCAGGCCCCAGCGTTACCACCCCAACATCTCCGACCCGTACGGGCACGCCGGCGGGGTTGCGCGCCAATACAATGGCAGCGATGTCTTCTTTGGAGCGGATATAACCGCGCCCGCGGACCATGTACTCGGCGCCGCTGAGCTCGAGCAGTCGTCCGCCCGCTTCCTCGTTCCCCGTGCGGACTGCCTCGAGCACCCGCTCCAGCGGGATGTTATAGGCGCGGAGGCGATTGGGGTCTAAATGAACCTGATACTGGCGGACGAATCCGCCTACGCTCGCCACTTCCGCCACACCCGGCAGCGCCGTCAGGTGGTATCTCAGATACCAGTCCTGAATCGAGCGAAGCTGTTCGAGGCTATGCCGTCCCGAAGTGTCGATCAACGCATATTGGAAGATCCAGCCCAGTCCCGTGGCGTCAGGCCCCAGCTCGGTGCGCACCCCGGCGGGCAAGCGAGGCAGGATGGAGGACAAGTACTCGAGCGTGCGGGAACGAGCCCAGTAAATGTCAGTACCGTCTTCGAAAATGACGTAAACGAATGAATAACCGAAATCGGAAAGGCCGCGGACGGCCTTCACGCGGGGCGCTCCCAGCATGGCCGTGACGATCGGGTAAGTCACCTGATCCTCGATGATGTCCGGGCTTCGATCCCAACGTGAGTAAATGATGACCTGGGTGTCGCTCAAGTCGGGCAGGGCATCCAGAGGCGTGCGCTCGATCGCCGTGAGGCCCGCCAGCACGGCGGCGGCCACCAGCACGATGACGATAAAGCGATTGTGGGCCGAGAACTCGATGATGCGGTCAATCATGCTGATGCGATCCAGGCCCTGCCGCCGCTGCTTCTCCGGCCATGCCCAGTTTCAACTGACTTTCCGAGTCGAGCAGGAAATTGCCCGAGACGGCGATCCGTTCCCCCGGCTGCAATCCGCGACGGATCACGATCCGGTCGCCCAGACGTTCGCCCACCTCGACCACGCGGCGCTCCACAAGCCCCTCGCCCCGGTCTACGAAAACCACCTGACGTTCGCCGGCATCCAGCACCGCCTCCGCAGGTACGGAAAGTTGCGGCGGAAGGCGGACGGTGAGCTCCACGTCCACGAACATCTCGGGCTTCAGTTGGTAGCCGGCGTTGTCCGCTTCCAGGCGCACCTTCAGCGTGCGAGTGGTCGGATCGATCTCCGGCTGGATGTAATTGACGCGCGCGCGAAAGGGTCCGATGGCTGCGTGCGTGGCGCGTATCGACGCGCTCTGTCCCAGGCGGATCACAGGCGCGTCCGCCTCGAAAACCTCGGCGAAGATCCAGACGCGACGCAAATCCGCCAACACGTAGAGCTCGGTTTCCGGGCCGATGCGCAGGTTCGGATAAGCGTTTCGCCGGAGCACGAATCCGTCCGCCGGGGCGTAAAGGGTCACTTCGCGCACAGGTTCCCCGGTGCGCAGGACCCGCTCGATCTGTTCGTCGCTAACTTCCCACAGGCGCAAACGCTGCCGTGCAGCTTCCAGGAGTCTTTCGCTCTGCCGCCGTGCGGAGTCACTCGCGGCGCCGAGCAGGTTCCGGACCCGCGCCGCCAGCAGCAGTTCCTCCTGCGTGGCCAGCAGCTCAGGGCTGTAGATGGTCAGCAAGGGCTCGCCCCGTGCGACCTGTCGGCCGGTAAAGTCCGCGTAAACCCGGCGGATCCAACCGCTGGTTCTGGCGTGCACGGTGACCAGACGAGTCTCGTCGTAAGCGACACGGCCCAGCGCGCGAATCTGTTTGGTCAACGGGGCCACGCGCGCAGTTTCGTACCTCACGCCGATGAGCTGTTGCTTTTCCGCAGGAATGTGGAGCGTTCCGGGAGGCTGTTCTTCATATACCGGAACGAGCTCGTTGCCGGTCTCCGGATTCAGGCCCGGTTTGTCCGAGCGATACTCGGGCATTTGCGGGTCCCGCCAATACAGCACGCGACCTTTCGGGGCGGCCGCCGCGCCGGGTTCCGCGTAGACGGGTTCGAGCTTCATCCCGCAGTCGGGTGCGATGCCGGGCCGGTCCGACTTATAGGCCGGATGCATCGGGTCCACCCAGTAGAGGATCCTGCGCCCTTGGGCGTCGGTCACGTAACCGGGTCCCCGCCTGCTCATGAACATGTAACCGCCGAGAAAACCGAGGGCGAGGGCCGCGGCCGGCACGAGAATGCGCCTGATCATCGCTCCAACACCTTTCCTGTAAGTTGCTCCAGTCGGCTTACTGCGGCGTGGTAGTTGGCAATCTCCTCGATGCGGGCAAGCTCGTAACGCAGCAGTTTCTCGAAGCTGTTGAGCACATCGGTGAGATCCGTCGCTCCGGTCTGGTAAGAAGCTAAGGAAGCCTCGAGCGCTGCTTGCGCCTGTGGCAGAAGCGTAGTCTCGTAAAATCGCGCCAGCCGGGCGGCAACCTGCGCCGTGGTGTATTCCTCCTGAACACGGTAGCGGAGGTCGAGGGCTGCGGCCTCGTATTGGCGTCGCTCGTTCCGAAGCTGCTCGAACTGCTCCGCGACGGCCGGGCGCTGTTTGCGCCCGTAGTAGACCGGTAACCTGAAATCGAGACGGAACATGTACATCGAGCCCATGGCGCCCATGTTGAAGTAACCTGCGTTCAGGGCGAAATCGGGCCAAGCTCTCCGGCGAGCGAAATCAAGCGCGATCTCGGCTCCCGCAATGCGGCTTTCGCGCTCGGCCAGCAGAGGCGAGTTTTGACCAGCCGCCTCGAGCAATCGGGCCAGTTCGGGCAGTTCGCGCGGCAAGTCCAACTTTGCGGGACGCCCCAACGGCGAGCCCGCGGGGCGGGCCAGAAGGCTGGTGATCTCGGCCCTCAGAATTTCCGACTGCCCCTCGAGACGCTGCCGCTCAGCCTCGAGCAGGCTGATCTCGGTCTGCATGCGCAGCACGTCTTGCTGAGGCGCGAGCCCGGCGGCGTAACGGGCTTCGGCCACGCGGAGTATGTCTTCCAGCAACCGGGCTCGTTCAGCGAGGTTTTCCTCGGCCTGCGTCCTGTAGGCGAGCCCATAATAGGCTTGTTTGAGGCGTGAGATGACCTCCAGTTGAATTTGCCGGGCAGAGCGCCGTTCCGCTTCGGCCTCTTGCTGCCCGATGGCGGCCCGCAGCCGACGTTTGCCGGGGCCCGGAATCTCCTGGGTGAACATCAGGCCGGCGTTGGCCATAGGTTGAGTTCCCAGGCCGGCCAGGGGATAAGGGCGACCCACGCTCGTGTACCCGACCGAGAGCATGGGATCCGGCAGGGCGCCTTCTTGAGCCGGCCTACGGCGCGCCGCCTCGTAGCGGTGAAAAGCCGACTGGATCTCGGGGTTGCGTTCGAGCGCTTCGGCAATCAGGTCCTCGAGACGTACATGGGGAGACGGATCGGGAACGACGCCGCCCAGGCCGACGATTGGGGCCAGAAGGAAGATGGCGGCGAGGCGATTCATGAGCCTTCTGCCCAGCCTGGGTGCAAGCGCGATGCCGTACCCGATTCACGGGCCTACAGGGGTTTAGCGGACGGTATTCTCTTCCCGTTGGATCTTTGCGGGCAGCCGCTGTCTGAATTGGGACATCCCACGGGAGAAACCCGCGCGGGTGCGGCGGTGCGGCGAGCCAGGCGCGCTCCTGAACGGGTAGGAAGGTCTTGTTGACAGGGGCGGGCCGCGCTGTTAGACTGGCCTGTGATAGTTTAATTGCGGCCTTGCATAAATATGCAGAACCCTCTGACACGCCCGATTACGGCCGCCCCGACCGAGGCTCTCCGCCGTCAGGCCTGTTGGATCCGTCGGCGCAGTCTCCAGATGATCCACCGCGCAGGCTTCGGCCATCCCGGCGGCGACCTTTCCTGCGCAGACATTCTCGCCGTGCTTTACTTCGCAATCCTGCGCATCGACCCCAGCCGACCGCACGATCCCGAGCGCGACCGCTTCATCATGAGCAAAGGACATTCCTCGGCCTCCTTTTACGCCACGCTGGCGGCGGCCGGGTTCTTCGCGGAGGAAGAACTGGACTCCTACCTGCAGCCGCTATCGCGGCTCAACGGGCATCCGGACCGCAACAAAGTGCCGGGCGTGGAGGCTAACACCGGCACCCTTGGCCACGGCCTTCCCATCGCTGTCGGCGCGGCGTTGGCGGCCAAGTTGGATCACGCCCGCTGGCGCGTCTTCGTACTGACCGGCGACGGCGAGCTTCAAGAGGGCAGCAATTGGGAGGCAGCCATGGCGGCGGCTCACCACGGCCTCGACAACCTCGTGCTGATCGTAGACCGCAACGGGCTCCAGCAGGGCGACGCCACCGAACGCACGGTGCGGTTGGAGCCGCTGGCGGACAAGTTCCGCGCCTTCGGTTGGGCGGTGGCGGAAACCGACGGGCATGATCACGCCGCCCTGTCGGCCCTGCTGGGAGGCGTGCCGTTCGAAGCAGGCAAACCCAACTGCGTCGTCGCACACACGACGAAAGGCAAAGGCGTTTCCTTCATGGAGGCCCGCGCCGCTTGGCATCACGGACATCTTTCCGACGAGCAGCTCGCGCAGGCCTTGCGGGAGCTCGAGGAGGCGTGCGGTGTCTGAGCTGTACGATTGTCGGATCGCTTTCGCACAGGCGCTGCTGGAGCTGGTGGCTTCGGATCCGCGCGTGGTGGTAGTAACCAATGACTCCGTGGGATCCTCCAACATCGCCCACATCCGCGAACGGTTCCCCGAGCGCGTGATCAACCTGGGCATCGCGGAGCAAAACATGATCGGCGTGGGAGCGGGCCTTGCCAACGGAGGCAAGATCCCGTTTCTCTGCGGCGCATCCTGCTTCCTCACCGGACGCGCGCTCGAGCAGATCAAGGTGGATCTGGCTTACTCACGCAGCAATGTCAAGCTGTGCGGGATGTCGGCCGGCCTCGCGTACGGCCCGCTAGGCGCAACGCACCACTCGATCGAAGATCTGGCCTGGACGCGAGTGCTCCCGGAGCTGGTCGTGAGCGTCCCCGCCGATCCTGCCGAAACCGCGCAGGCCGTTCGGACCGCAGCCGCGCTGGAAGGCCCCGTCTTCCTGCGCTTGAGTCGCATGCCTGTGCCCGCCGTTCATCCGCCGGACTACCGCTTTCGCGTCGGCCGCGCAGTACGGCTGCGCGAGGGCGATGACGTGACGCTCATCGCCTGCGGCACCATGGTCTCTCGCGCCCTCGACGCCGCGGCGTTACTCCAAGCCGAGGGCGTCTCAGCGCGCGTTCTCAACATGGCCACGGTCCAGCCGTTGGACCGCGAAGCGATCGAGCAGGCTGCCGCCGAAACGGGCGCGATCGTCACCGTCGAGGAGCACTCGGTACGCGGCGGCTTGGGCGGGGCGGTGGCCGAGGTCGTCGTCGCCACCCGACCCGTTCCCATGAGGTTGCTGGGAGTACCGGGCACGTTCGCCCCCACAGGGTCCCCTGAGTTCCTCTTCCAGCATTTCGGGTTGACGCCGCGAGGGATCGCGCAGACGGCCTTGGACCTATTGAACCGGAAGGTAACCCATGTCGGACCGCTTCGTACTCGCTATTGACCAAGGCACGACCAACACCAAGGTCGTGTTGGTCGACGCAGAAGGCCGGGTGCTGGCTCGGGCGTCACGTCCCCTGCCCGTCCGGTTCCCGCATCCTGGCTGGGTTGAACAAGATGCCGGAGATTTGTGGGGCAGCGTCGCCGAAGCGATCCAGCAATGCCTGGCACAGGCGCCGCACGCGAGGCCGGCTGCCATCGGCGTGAGCAACCAGCGCGAAACGGTGGTGATCTGGGAACGGCGGAGCGGGCGTCCGGTGGGTCCCTGCGTCGTCTGGCAATGCCGTCGCTCGGCTGATCTGTGTGAGGACCTCCGCCGTCGCGGTCTGGAACCGGTGGTGCGGGAGCGCACCGGCCTCGCCCTGGATCCGCTGTTCTCCGCCGGCAAGATCCGCTGGCTGTTGGACAACATCCCGGACGGCCGGAAAAGGGCGGAGGCCGGCGATTTGTGTGCGGGCACGGTCGATAGCTGGGTTCTGTGGAATCTGACCGGCGGCGCCGTGCACGCCTGCGATGCGAGCAACGCCTCGCGCACGCAGCTGCTGAACGTACGGCGCGCGTGCTGGGATTCCGAGTTGCTCGAGCTGTTCGGCGTGCCGCGCGAGCTACTGCCCGAAGTGCGTCCTTCCGGAGGAGTATTCGGTGAATCGGTGAAACTGGGCCTGTTGCCCGCGGGCGTGCCGGTGGCGGCGCTGATCGGCGATTCTCACGCTGCCTTGTTCGGGCATGCGGCCTTCCGTCCCGGCGCGGTGAAGGCCACTTACGGAACCGGCACTTCACTGATGACATTGACGGAAGGCGCCGTGTTCTCGCGTGGGGGCCTTTCGACGACGATCGCTTGGCAACTCGGTCCGGCCGTCACGCACGCGCTGGAAGGAAACATCCTGGTGACGGGCAGCGCAGTGCAATGGTTGGGGGAGTTCCTGGGGCTCCCAGATCCCGCGCGCGACGCCGCGGCCCTGGCCGAGCGGGCCGAGCCTGCCGAAGGACTCTATGTCGTCCCGGCCTTCGTAGGTCTCGGTGCGCCCTACTGGGATGCTCGCGCCCGCGGACTGATCACGGGCTTGACTCGCGGCACCACGGCGGCCCAGGTCGCGCGCGCAACGCTGGAGGCGATCGCCTATCAGGTGCTCGACGTCTTCGAGGTGATGGAGGCTGAGGCCGCACAGCCCTTGCCGGAGCTGATGACGGACGGCGGCGCCAGCCGGAACGACTCCCTGATGCAGTTCCAGGCGGACATTCTGGGGCGGCCCGTCGTCCGCAACCTCTCCGCAGATCTTTCCGCCGTCGGAGCGGCATGGCTGGCGGGGTTGGCCGTGGGGCTGTGGCGTTCGCTGGATGAACTGGCGGCGCTGCCCCGCCAGGAGGATCGTTTCGAGCCGCGCATGAGCCAATCCGAACGCGCACGGAGGCTGGCCGGCTGGCGCGAAGCGGTGGCACGCGCGCGCCTGCAGGTCTCGCCCGACGCTGTCGGAGCCTGATGGCGGCTACGAGGCATAGAATCGTAGCGTATGGCGCGGCTCGACGAATTGCGGTTGATGGTCAAGGTGGCCCGCATGTACTACCAGCAGGGCCTCACGCAGAACGAGATCATGGACCGGCTCCACATCCACCAGTCCACCGTTTCGCGACTGCTCAAGCGCGCCGAAAGGGAAGGCATCGTGCGGGTGGTCATCAGCGTGCCCACCGGAATTCACGCGGACCTGGAGGAGGCGTTGCAGTCCGCCTACGGGCTCAAAGACGCAGTGGTGGTGGACAGCGGCGAGGACGAGGACCAAATCGTGCGCGACCTTGGCGCGGCTGCGGCCTTTGTGCTGGAGAATACGGTGAAACCGGGAGAAGTGATCGGGATTTCCTGCTGGAGCGCGGCCCTGTTGGCCATGGTCGACGCCATGCACCCCACGCCCAAAGCGCCCGGTTCTCGCGTGGTGCAGATTCTGGGCGGTGTAGGGAGTCCGGGAGCGCCCACGCACGCCACGATCATGACGCGACGGCTGGCCGCTTTGCTGGGAGCCGAGATTACCCCGTTGCCCGCGCCAGGCGTGGTCGGATCGCCGCAGGCCAGGCGCGTACTGATGCAGGATCCCTTTGTGCAGGAAGCGGTGCGTTGGTTCAAGTCGCTGACCCTGGCCCTGGTGGGGATCGGATCCGTCGAGCCTTCGAAAATGCTGGCGGCCAGCGGTAACGTCTTCTCCAGCGAAGAACTGAAGCTGCTCAGCAGCAAGGGCGCGGTGGGCGATATTTGCCTTCGCTTTTTCGACGCGGCAGGTCGGCCCGTGAACACGCGACTGAACGAGCGTGTGATCAGCATCGAGCTCGAGCAACTGCGACAGGTGCCGCGCGTCATCGGTGTCGCCGGTGGACGGCGAAAGTTCGCTGCCATCCGCGGCGCCCTGGCCGGAAAGTGGATCAACGTGCTGATCACCGATCGCCTCACCGCCGAGAGGCTTATCGAGCAGAGAAGCGTGGCGGCCGCGGCGCCGGGCGCCGCGAGCGCCAGGCGCGGCAAACTCTAACGATCCGTCAGCAGAAGCGAGGAGGTAAGAAGATGGCCATGACCTTGGCCGTCATCATCGGTAATCGTGACTTTTTCCCGGACCGTCTCGTGGGCGAAGCGCGACAGGATGTCCTCACTCTGTTTCGGCAAATGGGCATCGAGCCCGTGATGCTCGATGAGAGCGACACCAAGTTGGGCTCCGTCGGGACATGGGAGCACGCCAAGCGGTGCGCCGAGCTCTTCCGTGCGCATCGCGAGCGCATCGACGGCGTCCTGGTCACGCTGCCCAACTTCGGCGACGAGAAGGGCGTCGCGGACACGCTCAAGCTTTCCGGGCTCGACGTGCCGGTGCTGGTTCAGGCCTATCCGGACGAGCCCGGCCGGCTCGGCGTTGAATGGCGCCGCGACGCCTTCTGCGGGAAGATCTCCGTGTGCAACAACCTCCGGCAGTACGGCATCCCCTACACGCTTACCACGTTTCATACGGATGAGATCCTCAGTGATAGCTTCCGCCGCGACCTGACTGATTTCCTTGCTGTCTGCCGCGTCGTGCGAGGCTTGCGCAAGGCACGCATCGGTGCCGTAGGCGCCCGGCCGGGCGCCTTCAACACCACGCGTTACAGCGAAAAGCTCCTCCAAGCGGCCGGGATCAGCGTGACCACGCTTGATCTGTCCGAGGTCCTGGGCGAGGCTGCCCGTATCAGCGAGCACGATCCTCGGCTGGACCGCAAGCTGGCAGAGATCCACGGCTACGCCGACGCATCGGGCGTCCCGCCGGAGGCGCTCGCGCGCATGGCCAAGCTCGCCGTCGTGCTCGAAGAGTGGATGGCGCAGAACGACCTCGACGCCACGGCCCTTCAATGCTGGAGTTCGCTGCAGAAAAATTACGGCGTCAATTGCTGCGCAGTGATGAGCATGATGAGCGAGAAGCTGTTGCCCAGCGCCTGTGAAGTCGACGTGACCGGCGCCCTCTCCATGTACGCCCTCCAGCTCGCCTCCGGCAGACCCAGCGCCCTGGTGGATTGGAACAACAATTACGGCAAGCAGAGGGACAAGTGCGTGCTTTTCCACTGCGGCAACTGGGCCAAAACCTACCTGCCCGATGCCGCGATCCGTACGGCGCCCATCCTGGGCACCACGCTGGGCGAGCAGAACACCTACGGCGCGCTGGCGGGCCGCACCCCCGCGGGCCCGGTAACCTTTGCGCGCATCAGTACGGACGACCGTGCCGGGCGCATCCGCGCCTACGTCGCCCAGGGCCGCCTGACGGACGACCCGCTGGCGACTTTCGGCAGCCGCGCAGTCGCCGAAGTACCCGGACTGCAACGGCTGCTACGCTATGTCTGCAGGGAGGGCTTCGAGCATCACGTGGCGATCAATCTTGCCGAATGCGCACGCCCGCTGGCCGAAGCCTTCAGCACCTATCTGGGCTGGGATACTTACTGGCACAATGCCGAGGACGAGCTTCAAGGGTAGACGGTGACAATCACCCGCCGGTAACGCGTCAGCGGCGGGGTGCCGCGGTCCGTGACCGCCAGCACGATATGGATGGTTTCCGGCTTGCCCACTTTGGGAGCCTCGAAGTACGCCTGGGGGCGGTCAGCGCCCTCGATCGCCAGCAGCCGGCCGCTGGCATACGTCCCAGGCTCCGGGTAATAGATCCATTGGTAGGTTAGCGCGTCGGCATCGGGATCCGAGGATCCTTCCGCGCTGAGTCGGACCCGCTCGCCGCTCCGGACCGAGAGGCGGTCCGGATGCGCGAGCTTGGGCAGGGGCGGGTGGTTCGCCTCCTTGTAAGGTCTGATCGTCCAATCCATCCGTGCAGCGAAATCGTTCTGATAGGCGGAACGCCAGCGCCAGATCGTCGCCTTGTTGCTCGTGTACCAGTTGCCGTCCACGCCCTGGACCTCGTCCTCGGCGTCGGTCCAAATGGGGCGCGTTTCCGGCTCGAGGAACCACTTGCGAGTGCGCGGGGTGTAGAACTCGTAACGCCCGCCCCAGCTTCCCCAGTCCGGGTGTTCGGGATCGCCCAAGCCGTTGTTGATCAGGTAGAGAAACGTCGGGCTGTCGCCCTCCATCTGGAACCGAACGGCGGGATATTCCGCGCCCAGCGGCCCTTTGCTGCGGATGTTCCGCTCGAGCCACGGGTTGTCCACCAGAGTGAAATCCGGGCCCGTGTACCGCCGGAGCCGGTCGCCGCTGATGCCGGACCAGGTGGCGTGATGGTAAGCGCCCAGCGACCCGAAGCCCGGGCTGACGATGTAGAACAGCCGCGGAAAGTTCTTGCGGATCCACGGACCGCTGTCGTCCTGATCCGAGATGGTATAGACGCGCAGCTTGGCCACGAAGCGCTCGACATCCTCAGGCGAGCGAGTCTGGCGAACCTTCCACAGGGCCTGCGCGAGCGTGTTGGGGCCACCCCAGACCAGGATCCATAGCGGTCGCGGATCCTCCCGGTCTGCGGCTCGGATGATAAGCTCGGACCCGGGGGAGTCCATGCCCGGGCCGACGGCGGCCATGCCGTACGCCGGACGGCCTTCGCTGACCACGGAAAGCAGGTAGTCGGCCTCCGGAAATCCAGGCTCGTGCAGCAGCAGGTTGTCGCGCACCTTGGCGTAGGCCTCGACGACCCGCCGGATGCTCGATGCCGCCGTGCGGTTGCGCAGGTGAACGGAGGTGGTGGCCACCAGACCCTCCACATCCCACTGGTTCGAGTAAACCAGGAAGCGCACCAGCGACTGGGTATCGTCGGGTTCGTTTTCGATGTCGGTCAAAACAATAATTCGCGGTTTTGTTTCGATCGCCATCCCTATCCAGGCGCACAACAGCATCGCAGCTAGCGATCGCACTCCTTGTTTCGTCATGGCTTGCACTCCTGTGTTCGCGGCGCCGCAGTCTCCAGTCGCCTAAGCCGGGCCGCGAAATCCTCGAGAAATTCCCGGCGGCGGCGGCTCACGTGGCGCGCCCCGGCGTGAACGCCCTCCGCCGCAGCGGGATCCTGGTCGTCGGTCCACCAGTTAGGCTGACGCCGGGAAACCTGCCCGACCCTTTCGGCCGGGGGTGGTTTTGCGCGGAAGCGGCCTTGCCACCCGTTCAGACGGGGATCTTCGCCTTCCAGCACGTACGACCACACCTTGGCGTCCCGCGGCGCGAAGCGGAAATGGAGACGTTTGCCGTCATAGAAGACCGGGACCGGAACGCGCCCGTCAAAGAGGGCGCGAACCTTGTGCCCGCCGCGCAGCCCCGCCGGTGCCTGCAAAGAGAACTCCGCGACGCCGAATACTTCCACCTCGTCGGCTTCCGTCGTCAGGCGCTCGAACAGGCGATTGCGTCCTTCCCAGACCCGGACGAACCTTCCGCCCCAGCTCGGTTGTGTGGGATCATCCGGTGTCCCGCGCAAGAGGTAGCCTACCGAAGGGCTGTCGCCCATTTTCAAGCTGCCGCCCAGCAGCGACGCGAAGAAAGCGCCCAATGCTCCCCGTCCCGCAACATGCGCACGGACGAAGCCGTCGTTGCTCCACTCGCCCTGCTGATGGCCGCCCACGAACCAGCCGCGATAGGTCGAATTTGCTTCGATCATCCAGAGCCGCGGGTGGCGCCGTTCGATGTAGGCAAACGCGTTCACGCTCCACATCTTGTTCGGCCCGCCGATGAAGTACACGCGCAGTTTGGGCAGGATGTCAGGCGCGTCGTGCAAGGCCTGCGCCAGGTCTTCCAGCCCGCCCCAAACGAGCACCCAGAGCGGCCGTGGATCGGGACGGCGGGCGCACTCGATGATCCACCGCGAGCCTTCGGTCGGCGAGCCCACGCCTTCCCAGCCTGCCGCTTCGGTGGCGCCCTGTTTGGCGATGGCGCGCAGCTCGGCGGGTGTCGGGTAGCGGTTGGAGTGGGCTCGGAGGCGCGGATAGTCCTGTTCGTAGCAGGCGATCACCTCGAGGATGTGTTCCTTGCGCCCCGGGCCGTAGGGCGAAGAGATCAGGCCTTCCAAATCCAGCACGTCGGCGTAAAGCAACAGGTGAACCATGGACTGGAAATCATCCGGGTCCGTGCCGCCGATGTCCGTAGAAACAATCACGCGTGGGCGCTGCCCGGCCAGGGCGCCGGCCGCTGGAGCGTCAACGCCGGCGGCCGCCGCCCAGACCGGCGCGCTCAGAACGACGAGCGCCGCCCACGCGCTCCGCAGCTCTCGGTTAGAACTGGAAGCGAAGGACATATTGCAGACGGCGCCCGAAGTGCCCGCGGGCGTGGGCGTTCGTCCGGCCGAAGTCCGATGCGGTGATGCTGGTGTTCGGATTGGCCCAGTTCATGTTGTTGATCGCATTGTAAGCCTCCAGGCGGACCTCCGCCTTCATGTTCTCACGCAGGGTAAAGCTCTTGCTGAGCACCGCGTCGAGATTGGAGAAGGCGGGTCCGGTCAAGTCGTCATATTGCCACGGATTCGTGCGGCGTGTGTAAACCGGCAGGCGATTGAAACCTGTGATATCGAACCAGTAAGCCGAGGCGCCCACGCCCCCCAGTTTCTTCACAGAGGGCGGAGCCAGCATGGGCCCGAACCTTAGCAACTCTCCGCTGCGGTAGGTATAGATTCCGGAGATCTGCCAGCCGCCGACCACCAGATCCAGGGCGCGCGGTATGCCCGCACCCAGTGCTCGGCCGCGACCCACCGGCAGCTGCACCACACCGGTAGCCACCAGCCGGTGCCTCGGGTTGACCTCCCGCAGCCACGTGAGCAGCCGGTCATAGTGATCCTGATCATCGTAAAAGACCATCGACTTTTCAAAGTTGTTGGCGTAGGAGACCATGAAGGAGAATCCCTGACGGAAAGCACGCTGCAGACGCAACTGCAAAGAGTGATGGCGATACTTGCCGAGGTCGGTGAACGTCTGCGTGATGGTACCGTAATGGGGGTAGGGCTTCAGCAGCACGGAGCGGGCCACTTGCGCCTGCCGCCGCAAAGCGCCGGGAAAAATGTCCACCGTCCCGTAGTTATAGAAGGGATTGGGCACCGACCGCGTAAGTTCGACGCCGTACTTGTAGCTCAGCCGCGGATCCATCATATTGAGATTGAGGCTCAGAAGATCGCGGTTGACAAAATTGACGAAATAAGTAGCCTCTGCGACGGTACGCCACCGGATTTCACGCTGCAAAGTGAAATTCAGCCGATCGCTGATCGGCGGCCGGCGCTGGTATTTCGAAATCGTGATGTTGTCGCCGAGGTTGGTGTATCGCCCGTACCGCTTCCCGTAGGCCGGCGTAAGTCCCTGGGGGAAGGGATGGCTGAGAAACGCCTGGGGAACGCCTTCCAGCAAGGGCAGCACCTCGGTGATGGGGCTGAAGGCGGCCAGGTTGAGTGACCCCAGCGGTTCGCCGCCGCTGTCGGTGAGCGAGTTGGGCGTGTAGAAGCGGGCGTATCCCACGCGCAAGGCGGTGCGGTCGCTGACTCGGAAGGCGAGCCCTACCCGCGGCATGAACTGGAATTTGTCGCTTTCGGTGGCCCGCTTCCTGCCCTTTTCGGTGAAGTAGAAGGCGCCGTTGTAAAGGTAGGCCTTCTGGCCGGCCGACTCGGCCATCTTGGCCTTGATGTCGTCCGGGATTTTCGGGTCGATGGCGGCCTGCAAACCGGGAATCGGATCGGTCAGATCCAGGCGCTGAGGCAGGCGATATTCGGGGTCCCAGTAGCCTCCCTCGTACTCGTATCGCAAACCGAGATTGAGAGACAGCCTGCGGCTGAGTTTGTAGTCGTCCTGCAGATAGAAAGCCCACATTTCGGTATTGGCATATTGTATGGGTACGAACTGCGCATTCGACGCGGAGGGATCCATTGCCCCAAGTAGGAAGCTTGCCCACGGGTGACCGGTACGGACATTGGCCCCTGCCGTGGTATCCGCAGTGTTGTTGTAATTGAAGGTCAAATTGGCCAGGCCTCCGAAGCGGGCCGCCCAGCCGCGCTTGAAGCGCGATTCCGCGCCGAACTTCAGCGCATGGGCCGCCAAATACTTGTTGAGCAGGCCGCTGAAGCTGTAACCGAACGGTTCCTGCCACCAGAAGTTACGAACGCCGAACGTGTCGCTCGTCGGCGCCACCTGAATGTTGGGGAAATAGAGCAGGGGGCGCCCCTGAGCGTAAGGCTTCCACCACCCGTCCGGCCAGAGCCGGCTCCAGCCCTCCTCGCCGATGGCCATCTCAGGGTAGTAGCGTTTGTCCTCGGTCTTGTAATAAGCGCCGCGCACGGTGAGCACGGTCGAGGCGGAAACCGTGTACACGCTGTCGCCGGCTATGTTCGTGCCGTGGCGGACGGATCCCTCCGTGCGACGCATCTTTAGCACGTCCGCACCGTTGGTGTAGTCGTTGGCGTCCTGATTGGTGCGAAAGATGCTGACACGGGCGAAGGCCTTCCAGCGGTCGTTGATCTGCCAGTCCACCCGGTTCGAGAGGTTATAGTATCGATAAGTGCGCGTGAAATCATATTTGTAGTTATTGAGCCCGGTCAAATCGTCACCCGGATTATTCGGCTCCCACAAGTGCTCGAGAATCTTTGTCGCCAAGGGATCCCAGCGCTGGGGTGCGATTCGGTTGCCGGGGAACGGATCGCGCACAACGCGACCGCCCGAGATGCGCGAGGTAAGGGGATCGTAAATCACACGCAGGCTCCCGTCGGTGTACACCGAAGCGGAAAAGTCGCCCTGTCGTTCCAGCGCGGTGGGCAACGTGTAGGCAAGCGCCTGAAAGGAGGCGTCGTTCTGGCGTTCAAAGGCGCTGAACAGGAAGAGCTTGTTCTTCTTGATGGGCAGGCCGACTGTGCCCCCGCCGTTCCAGAAAGTATTCCGCGAGTGCTGTCGGGTGATTCGATTGCTGACCGCGTTCCAGTCCGGATCGCCGCCGAAGTAGTAGGCACTGCCGTGGACTTCATTGGTGCCGGATTTCATCGACATCGTGATAATGCCGCCCGCGCTGTGGCCGAACTCGGCGTCGACGGCGTTCTTTACCAAGGTGTACTCGTCGACCGCTTCCACAGGCGGGTTGTAGCCCAGCTTGGCTGAATTGGCCAGCGGAGACCCGTCGATCAGCACGTCGTTGCGGCCCTTGGTCCGCCCGCCGAGGTCATAGGCGTTGGCGGCGTAATGGTCGAAGTTGGCGTTGCGAGTCCAGTCGCCGTCGACCGAAGGATCCAGGGCGGCCAGTGTGGCCGGGTTGCGACTGATGAGCGGGAGTTCCCGAAAGAGGTTGGCCTCCACGGTCAGCGTCTGGCTGGCGGTGTTGAACTGTACGCTGACCGGGCTTTCCGCCTGCACGGTCACCGATTCCACCAGATCGGCGACGCGGAGCGTGATGTCCACGGTCACATCGCCGCGCAGGGGAACACGCACATTCTTCTGGACGACCGTGCTGAAGCCGGGCTGCCTGACGGTGAGGGTGTAGGTGCCCGGATCGACGCGGTCGAACAGGTACATGCCGTTTTCGGCGGTCTGGCGCGTCACGGCGACGCCCGTGGCGTCGTTGGCCAGGGTCACGGAAGCGCCGGCCACGGCGCCGCCGCTGGAGTCGAGGACGACCCCCTGGACTCGCCCCCGCGTGTCCTGGGCGAGCAGAGGGATGACGGCGACGGCGGTAAGGAGCCAGGTTGCTTTTGCGTTGCGCATGAGCTGCAAGCCTCCGTTCACGGGCCGGGCGCCGTGCATGAATATGCAAGACCGCCCCGGGATTCTCGAACGCAGGCTACCACATGCGCCGGGGTCTGTCAAGACAAAAAGCTGACTTGCATAAATATGCCAAAAGCCCTCACGCCCCCGGGCACGCCTCCGCCAGCCGCTCTCCACGGGGGCCGCCGGCCATCGCCCGCAAGGCCGCCCGCAGCTTGCCCGCCAGGCGGCCGCCAACAGAACTACACCCGCGCCTCGCGCGCGGCTGCGAATGGACCGAACTCTCTCAAGGCGTCCTCCGCGGCGTTCCCAACCCGGCCGATCTCCTCATCGGTCGGGCTGACCTCGGGTTCCGACACCGAGGCACCCGCCGGGGCGGTGACGGCGCCGACTGTAGTGGCGGTGTGGACCTGCGCAAGCACGGGCAGAGCTATAGGTGGACAAACAAGAAGACCGAAATTGTCTATAAGGCTCCCCTCGGGAATGACGGGTCGCGGGGAACCGGCTTGGCCTCGCCGGCTGCGGCCTGTGCACGACGGCAGGGCATTGCTTCGCCGGCAGGATCGACAAGAAGCAGGCTCGCTGCGTGAATAGGCGAAGGCTGTGCCCTCAGGCATTCGAGTACGTGATCAGCGCCAGGCCGAGCAGGTAACACACGAACATCCACGCAAGCAGGCGATTGGTGCCCGCGGGAGCCCGGGCAAATTCCTTCCACACCAACACGCCCCAGAGAATGGCCACCACGGGCGCCGCGTTACTCAGCGCGTAGGAAACTGCCGGACCTGCGGCGCCCACCGCGAGGAAGCTCGATGACAGCCCCAGTCCCCAGATGCCGCCCCCGGCCAGCCCCACCAGATGGGTCTTCAAGTCTCCCCGCCAATAATCGGCCATGCGAACCGGCGGTCCCTCCACGGGGCTGCGCATGAAAACGGGGTTGAAGAGGAAGGTGGTCAGGAACGCCCCCAGCGCGAAGAAAAAGGCGGCCGTCAAGGGCATCAGACGCCCAGTGCCTCCGGAGACGAACTGGGGATCGATAGATTTGACGACCAGCCCGTAGAAGAAAGCGATCAGCAGGCCGGCTCCGACGGAAAGTAGGATGCCCCGCGCGCTGGTCTTCTTCGCGGCGCCCGCCAGGCGGCGGTACGCGCTCATGCTCAGCAGGATGGCTGCAACGATGACAGCCACGCCGGCGAAGAGGATGCCGGGTTGTTTTTGCGGCGTCCCCCTGCCGAGCAGCATGAGGACGTAGTTGAACACGATCCCCAGGACCCAGGCGATGCCGCCTCCGATGGGGAAACCTACCGCCATGCCCGCCACGGCGATGGCGGCGACCAAAAGAAGATTGCCCAGGTTCCACACTGCGCCGCCGAGCAGAGCGTAGACGATGCTCCCGACGTCGGCCTGGCCCAGGTCGGCGAGAAAGGGGCGGCCGAGCGGCCCGAAGCTGCCCAGGGTCAGGGCAGCCAGGGTCGAGAATACCAGCAAGCCTGTGACAAAGTCCCAGTAGTAAAGCTCGAATCGCCAGGTGCGCGCGGCCAGTTTCTGGGTGTTGGCCCACGACCCCCAGCAGATCATCGTGAGGACGCACAGCAGGACAGCGAGGGCGTAATTCTCCACGTTGACCATAAAACCTCCGCGGCCATTGCATGATTATGCAAGCCAGCTTGATACTGCCAAACCCTTATACCGCGCCCGCCTGCCCTTGTCAAACGCACCATGCCTCGCCGACCGGCTCACGCGGTCTGACGGGCGCAGGTTTCCGCCAACATCGGCGCTCATCCCGTGAACACGGCGAACGTCGCTCCTCGGTCCCGCAGACACGAGCGCCCCGAGCATCGCTCCGATTCCTGATCCGCGACGGCGCGGAACCCGTACCCACGCAGCCACGCCGGGAAGGTTCGCCCGTGGCGCCGCCCGAATTGCGCGAGGGCTCGCAGTCCCGCCCGACCCGTGACCAGGGCCCTCCCGACGGTGTTAGCCTGAGTGTTCTCTCGGAAGGGAACATGCCGAAACTTGCAGACCGCAGGGCACAAGGGATCACGATGACGCGACGCACGCTGCTGACGGCCGCACCTGCCATCCTAGCGGCGCCCCGTCGCCGCCCCAACATCCTCTTCGCGATCGCGGACGATTGGTCATGGCCGCACTGCTCGGCCGCAGGCGAGCCCGCGATCCGCACGCCCGGATTCGATCGCGTGGCGCAGCAAGGAGTGCTGTTTACCAACGCCATCTGCGCGTCCCCGGGGTGCGCTCCCTCGCGCGCTGCTCTGCTGACCGGGCGCCCGCCCTGGCAGCTGGAAGAAGCAGGAACGCACGCCAGCCTGTTTCCGCGGAAGTTCCAGGTCTTCCCGGATCTGCTCGAGGCGGCGGGCTACTTCATCGGCGTCACCGGTAAGGGCGCAGGCCCTTGCAACTGGAAGGACGCGGGCTGGCCGCGCAATCCCGCGGGTCCCGCGTTTGACGAGCGCAAGCTCTCGGCTCCGAAGGGAATCAGCAACAACGACTACGCCGGCAATTTTGCCGATTTCCTGCGCGCCCGTCCCAAGGACCGTCCCTTCTTCTTCTGGTACGGGGGGCACGAGCCCCATCGCGTCTACGATCCCGGATGCGGTCTGCGCTCGGGCAAGCGGCTCGACGACGTTCGCGTGCCGGCCTTCCTGCCCGATTGCCCGGAGGTGCGCAGCGACATTCTCGATTACTACTTCGAAATCGAATGGTTCGATCGTCACCTGGCGAGAATGCTGGAGCTGCTCGAGAAAGGCGGTGAGCTCGACAACACTCTGGTCGTCGTGACTTCCGACAACGGCATGCCGTTTCCCGCGGCGAAGGCCAATCTGCGTGAATACGGCATCCACATGCCCCTGGCCGTCATGTGGCCGGAGCGCGTCAAGGGCGGGCGTGTCGTGGAGGATTTGGTGAGCTTCATGGATTTCGCCCCCACCTTTCTGGAGGCCGCCGGAATCGAACTCCCCAAGGCAATGACCGGGCGCGGATTCCTGGATGTCCTGGTCTCCGGCGGCAGTGGTCGCGTCGACGCCCGCCGTACCCGCGCTTTAAGCGGACGCGAACGGCACTCGCACGCCCGCTTCGACAATCTGGGCTACCCCAGCCGCGCACTGCGCACGCCGGACTACCTCTATGTGCGCAATTTCAAGCCCGATCTTTGGCCCGCCGGCGATCCTCCCCTTTATGCCGACATCGACGACGGACCGAGCAAGGGCTATATCATCGAGCGCCGCGAAGACGACCGCGTGCGGCGGTTTTTCGAACTGGCGTGCGCGAAACGCCCGGCCGAAGAGCTCTTCGATATCCGGCGGGATCCCGCCTGCACGCAGAACCTTGCAGACTCACCCGCGCACCGCAAGGTGCTGGCCGGGTTACGCGACGAGCTGGAGCGAACGCTGCGTGAACAGCGTGATCCCCGCCTGGTGGGCGGCGGCGACATCTTTGACAGTTACCCGCGCTTCTCGCCCATGCGCCCGCAACTGGGCGGCTTCGCCCTTCAGGGCGAATACAACCCCAAATACCGCCCGCGCTGAATCTGCTCGGAGCGCCGGGCGCCGCATTTCCAGGGACAGCGAACTCGTGCGGGCAATCCACCTGAGCGTTGGGCAAATCAAGGCCGGAGCGGAGCTTGGCCGTCGCTGAATCGCCACGACCTCGGCGTCGGAGCCGCGCACGGCGCGGAACAGACGGTACCGGCTCACGCCGGCGCCTGCGCCAGCAGCTCCTCGAGGACTTCGCGGCGCGCCGTCACGATCGGCTTCTCGAAATCCTCGCCGGTCTCGATCGCCCGCTTCAGGTAGGACGCAGCCAGGCGGGCGCACCAGGGATCCGTGAGGGGACGGCCCACCTGCCGACTCATTTCGACCAGCAGCGCATGGGGCAGGGCAACCACGACCGTCCGTTTCTCATCGCCCGAGCGTAGCGCGAACTTGACGTCCACGGTGTCGCTACGGCGGATGGCGATGGCGTTCTGAAGCCAGAGAAACTCGACCTGCCACATCCGCCCGAGCAGGTCGGGGCCGGCTTCGAAATTACGAAAGCGGGCCAACATTGCCGACTATGCTACCACGAGGCGCGCGAGAGCGTCTGCGGCGGCCGTTATAATGGTGCGCTTATAAGAGAACCGCCATGCAGGAACTCTTTTCCGTCCGTGACAAGGTCGTACATGTCAGCGGGGGCTCGCGCGGCATCGGGCTGGCGATTGCGCGTGCCTTCCACGAAGCGGGCGCCCGCGTCATCGTCAGCGCGCGAAGCCGGGAGGCTTTGGCCGCCACCGGCCTCGAGTACGAAGTCTGCGACATCCGGGATAGCGCCCAGATCCGACGGTGCGTGGACAGGATCCTTGAGCGGCACGGCCGACTCGATGTGCTCTTCAACGTAGCGGGAATCAATTACCGCCATGCCGCGGAAACCTACCCGGAGGAAAAGTTGGACGAAGTTCTTGGTATCAACCTGCGGGGCAATTACCTGATGGCGCAAGCCTGCGGGCGCGTGATGGTGGAGCAGGGCAGGGGAAAAGTGATCAACGTGGCCAGCTTTCACACGCACTTCAGCCTGGCCGGGATGGCCCCGTACGGCGCCAGCAAAGGCGCCATCGCGTCCATGACGCGCGCGCTTGCGGTGGAGTGGGCGCGCTACAACGTCCAGGTGAACGCCATCGCACCGGGGTTCATCCGCACCGATCTGAATCGCATGCTGTGGGAACAGGAAGCCATCCGCCGCTGGGTCCTCGAGCGCGTTCCCGCAGGACGAGTCGGCACGCCGGAGGACTTGATCGGCGTGGCCTTCTTCCTGGCCAGCTCCGCCAGCGACTACATGACGGGCCAGGTGCTCTACGTGGACGGCGGGCTGACGGCGGGGCAGACCTGGCCGCTGACGGTGCCGCGATGAAGCGAGTCGCCGTGCTTACTTCGGGCGGAGACGCACCCGGCATGAACGCGGCCATCCGGGCGGTGGTCCGGACTGGCCTGGAACGCGGCTTCGAGGTTTATGGCGTTCGCCACGGCTATCGGGGCCTGATGGCGGGCGACTTCGTGCTGCTTTCGGCACGCGACGTGGGCGGCATCATGCAGCGCGGCGGCACGTTCCTGGGCAGCGCCCGCAGCGAGGAATTTCGCACCGAGGCCGGCCGTGCACAAGCAGTCCGTCAAATGGCCGAGCGGGGCATCGAGGCGCTCGTGGTCATCGGGGGCAACGGATCCCAGGCCGGCTCGCATTCGCTCTGGAAAGCGGGCTTCCCCGTCGTCGGGATCGCGTCGACCATTGACAACGACCTTTACGGTTCCGACGTCACGCTCGGTGTGGACACGGCGCTGAACATCGCGCTGGAAGCCATTGACCGGCTCAAGGTGACCGCATCCAGCCATCAACGGGCCTTCGTTTTGGAAGTCATGGGGCGCCAGTGCGGGTATTTGGCGTTGATGACCGGGATCGCGGGCGGCGCCGAAGCCATCACGCTTCCGGAAGTGGAGTCCGATCCGGAACAGGTGGCGGAGGAGATCCGTGACGCTTACAAGAAGGGCAAGCCGCACGCAATCGTGGTAGCGGCCGAGGGGGCACGCTGGAACGCGCAGGCTCTCGTCGATTACTTCAAAGGTCAGCGCGAGCGGCTCGGTTTCGAGCTGCGTGCGACGGTGCTCGGGCACGTCCAGCGGGGCGGCTCGCCGACCTTCGCCGACCGGATGCTGGGCACGCGTTTCGGGGCGGAGGCTGTGGAACGGCTGGCGCGCGGCGAGTTCGGCGTACTCGTGGGCATCCGACGCGGCGAGCTCGTTACGACTCCGCTCGATGAGGTTGTCGCTCGCACCAAGCCTTTGGATCCCGAACTCCTGCGTTTGGCTCCGATCCTGGCGCGCTAGCGTGGGCGGCGCGCGTGTGACGGCGCCGTTCAGCCGCGGTTCCTGACGTCCCTTCCGAACCTTTACTCCTGGGTCGCGAGTTGGGCGGCCGGAATTGTCCGGCTCCTCGCTCGACAACCGCGGGCCGTTTTGCCGAAACCCTTCCCCGGCAAGGGCGGAGCCGTCCCCGCGAGTCCCACGAAATCCCAATTCCCTGATCATCCGCTGCCGCAACAACGCGTAAAGTTGGACCACCCGAGCCGCCGATCCTCAGGTTCGAGGATAGGCGTGTGGGGCGTTTCCGCGCTCCCGCGTAATCGATGGATTCGGTGCCAACGACGGGGCGGACTGCGATCGAGACCAACCGGCACTTTGCGAGCTGGGACGGAGAGCACCGACCTCTGCACACTCGCGCGCATCCCGAAGGGGATCCGAACCGTGAGCGCGTGCGTCACCGCTCCCTGAGCTAGGGAAAAGGCGACGGCGCGACGAGTCGATGCTGCGCACGCCTGCTCCCATGTCGACGCAGCACCCGGCGGGAATGCGGGCGGTTCGCACGCCGCTCACAGCTGCCATGGCGCCGATCAGTGAGAACTGGCGGGCGATGCTGCGAGGGGGCGAACAAATTCAAACACTTCTGTCGGAATTGCTACGGTCGTTGCTACGGTGCCGAACGGGAGGAATCGGGAAAGAAGGGGCCTTTCGACATGCTCGGGACCGGCGGCTCAAAGCCATGATGCCCGTAAGTGCTTGAAAAACAGGAGTCACTCCTGGAGGCGCGGGTGGGAATCGAACCCACGTATGAAGGTTTTGCAGACCTTTGCCTTACCACTTGGCTACCGCGCCAAAGTGGCTCGCCATACTCAGCATAGCGCGATTGGCGCCCGCCGTCAAACACGCCGTTTGCCCGGGCCATGTCAAGCCGCTTGTGTAAAAACCCGGAGGGTGCGGTTGCGCCATTTCAAACTGAACCAAAGATTGAGTAGGAGATGATTCGATTCACGCCGGCCACATTGACGAAGCAGACCACCGGGCGGGTGCGCCGCCCAAGCACCACGAAGACCCGCTCGATCACGTTGCTCGTCGGCAACCGAGGGTCGGCGCGGGCCGCCTTCGCCCTGCCTCGACTTACACCCTTCGATCTCATTCGGCCTTCGCGATTGGGCTTTGCCACGGAAGTTCGGCAAAAACGACCATGGGTCTAAATGTTCCTCCGAACCAAGAACGCCCTTCGGGGAGTCAGGGGAGGCATGAACTGAAACAAGCGTGACGCAAAGCGAAGGAACCCGAAAGGGGAGATTCGGGAACTGCTGCGCATGATACGGAGCCGCCGAAGGGCTTGGTCGAGGAGGTGGTCGAGCAGATCTTTAAGGCTGAGATGGAAGAACCGCGGGGCGCGGCCAAAGGCAAGGAGACGCCCAACTGGCGAGGTTACCGCTCGAGCGACTACAGCCGCAGCCGGCTCACGCGGATGGGCAAGCTCAAATTGCGGGTGCCGCAGGACCGGCAGGGACGCTTCTTGACCGAGGCCTCGGAGCGCTACCAGCGCAGCGAGGAGGTCCTGCTGACGGCGCTGATGGAGATGCACCTGCAAGGGCCTTCCACGCAGACAGTGAAGGCCATCACCCAGCGGTTGTGCGGGCACGAATTCAGCGCGGTGACGATCAGCCGGATGGTCGAGCGGTTGGATGCGGAGTGAGAGAAATTCGCGCGGCGGCTGGAAGAGAACATGGAAGAGACCCTCATCTTTTACTGGTTGCTGCGGCAGTGCCGCAAGCGCGGGAGGTCGACCGACATGCTGGACCCAGTGAACCAAAAGGGCAAGCGGGGGCGCTGGTGGTGCGGATCTTCCCGAGCGCTGCGGCCTGCCTGCGGCTGATTCGGGCGCTGGCGGCGGAGAGGCACGAGAACTGAATCGAGGCGACGCGGTACCTGAACATGAAGCCGCCGGCGGAGCGGAAGAAGGAGGCCCTGAGACGGCTCGGCGAGGCGACGTGAACGTTAAGCTCGTCCGGGCTGTGCCCTCCGCAGCGTAGCGTTCAGTAGGAACCAGGAACATCAGATCCAGAGAATTTGCAGAACTTAACAAGCACAACAGTCGGGCGTCGGTATTCCGCGCAGCGGGTCGCGCAAGACCCCGGGCGAGCTACCTTATACACCCCGCGCAGAAGACCGTACTCGCCGCCGGCATGGCCTACGTCCAAGCTGCGCGGGCCTCAGATCTGAGGCCTGCTGGAGTGCGGGCGTGCTCCTGACAACAGTGCGCTTACTTCTGGTACCCGGCTCAGCGGAGTCCGCATCGAATCGCGATCCTGCTCCGGGACCAGTCCCAAGAACACCCTCGCAAGGCCGGTCCTCTGAGCCTGCCCGACGCCGGCTCAACTGTGCTGTTTCGCGTATGCGCTTCTTCCGGCGACACGCAACAGAGGCTTCTGGCGCTCCCAGGTGGCCTCAGTGTTCGATCAGACGTCGGAGCCGGCTCAGCCCGTGATTTCCGGTCAGCGCACAGAGGCAAGCCAGAACGATATGACCTCGGGATATCCGGCCACATCCCGCCGGGGTCTCAGGACCGAGGCGGGGTAAATCCGGGCTGCCGCACCGGGAGGCAGGCACCTCCGGCCACGTCAACATGGCGCCGCCACACGAGGCAGATCAGAACGGGTCGCGATTCGCAAGGCTATGGAATTCTGCGATCGGCTAGCAGAGGCTGGGGGTCCGGATGAGCAAGGTGTGTGAAACTGCCTACCTTGGAGTCACCCTTGCTAAGAAGATCTACTTCGGTCAGCGACTGATCTCGAATGGTGAGCGCGCCAGGAGTCGAACCTGGAACCTACTGATTAAGAGTTCCCTCAGCCTCTGTAATTAGAAGTCTTCGTGCGCATCTGTTTCATACTGAAACAGAATAGCTTAGC
>CALJAM010000038.1 GCA_938027685.1 uncultured Bryobacteraceae bacterium | reverse complement strand
AGCGTCCTCATAGAGTCGCCAGAACCGCTGCGGCGGATCATAAGGGCTGTGAGGGCGCGCGAAGGAGACTTTCAGAAAGAAAGGTTCGGGCCGGCTGTAACTGCGCAGGAAATTCACGGCGGTTTGCCCTGACCACAGGGTTGGGTGCAGGCGCTCGGGCAGCGCATAAGGCGCGGCGCGGTAGCTGTTCCAGCCGATCCCGGTGGCGTCGGGATCCAGATTAGGGGCTTCCGACCAGAACCAGGCACGGTAGTCGCTGCGAAAGTCCGGAGATTCGATGCGGCCGGACTCATCCAGCAACGTTTGATGAAACCCATGCAGGTTGCGCTGGGGATGCTAATGCATCTTTCCGATGCCCAACGTGTAGTAGCCGGCTTCACGCAGCAGCCGCGGCTTTTCCATCGGATAGCTCTGGGCGATGCGGCCGTAGCCGAGCATGCCGTGGCGCCAGGGTGAGAGCCCGGTAAGCAAGGCTGCGCGCGCCGGCGTGCAGGTGGGCGTGGACGAGTACGCGCAACGAAACAGCGCGCCCTCGCGCGCGATGCGGTCCAGGTTGGGCGTGCGGATGACGCGGTTGCCGTCCGCTCCAACGCAGTCAGCGCGGAATTGGTCGGCCATCAGCAGCAGCAGATGAGGCCGCGACGAGCGCCGCGCGGTCCAACCGCCATGGAGGTAGAAAGGAGCTGCCACAGCGCCGGCCAGCATCCGGCGACGGGTCATGGAGCTGGGCATGCCGTTATTGTGCCATGCCCGGGCGATTTCGAAACCGCTAGCTGCCTCATGCTCGCCACGTTGACGCCTGCCGCCGTGGCGGGGCGCGGCCGGGACCCGCGCTTCCGTCAGGCCCGCATCACCACAGCAGTTTCAGTCCGAACTGAACGATGCGCGCTTCGCCCCCCGAGGTGATGCGGCCCACGCTGGCGGGCACGCAGATGTTCGCCGCGGGGCCTCCCCAGTTGAAGTGATTCGGCGCGTTGAAGAATTCGGCGCGGAACTGCCATTTGAGGCGCTCGGTCAGGGAGAAGTCCTTGAGCGCGCTGAGGTCGATGACGATGTCGCCGGGCGTGAAGAGCAGATTTCGCGAGGCATTACCGTAACTATAGGGTGCGGGCACCGAGAAGGCCGCCGGATTGAACCACTGATACATGGTTTTCTTCTCGGGGTACAACGGTGCGTCCTTGACCCGGTCCGGTCGCCCGCCGCGCCAGCCGGCCAAAGTGGCGGTGAAACTGGGCGAGAACGGGGTGCCCGTCCGCAAGTAGATAATGCCGGCCGCCTGCCAGCCCCCGGCCAGATGTCTGGCGAGTGCGTGCGAGCTGTTCAGCCACGGCCTGCCGGGTCCGAAGGGTAACTCGTAGGTGCCCGCGAAAGTGAGGATGTGCCGGCGGATCTGATCGGAATTGCCGCGGTCGCCGCGCGCATTGTAAGGATCCTGCGGACCGCCCACCACCGGAACGTCATCCAAAGAGCGGTTCCACGAGTACTCGAGCTGAAAGCTGAGGCCGCTCGAGTAACGTTGGATGGCTTCGATCTGCAACTGATGCAAGATGGAGTTACCGCCGCCGGCCAGCAGGAGGGTGTCGGACCAGGGTTGGTACGGCCTGTTAGGCTGGATGGCGCCGGGGATCTGTTGGCGCGAGAGATTGATGGAGTAGTTATACCAAGGCAGATGCGTGCTGTGGTTGCCCACGTAGGATACGCGAAAGCCGAGGTTACGCCGCAACTCGCGCTCCACGGTAAGATTCCACTGATAGCTTTCGCTATTCCGGATATTTTTTTTGCACGGCTGTCAGGCTTGGGTTCGGCGAAATCGCGCCGCCGCCCGGGAAAGGCGCCGCCGACGTGATGGAAGGTCTGTAGCTCGCGTCCGCCTCGAAAGATTCCGCCAGCAGGAAGGGGGGATTGTTGAAGCCCCGCTGGCGGAAGCCGATGTACACGGGCAGGAAGTTGTAATAGACGCCGAAACCGCCCCGGAAAACGGTGCGAGTATTGCCGAAAGGCCTCCAGGCTACGCCGAGACGCGGACCGATGTTGTTGCGGTCGGGCTCGATATCTCGCACGGGCAAACCGGCTTCGCCGGCCAGGACTATGGGATAGGCCCTGACCAGCCTCTCCTGGGCTTGCGAAGGCATGCGCTCGCTTTGAATGACGGGCCGACCGGTATTGAAGTCGAAGTTCGAGATGGTGTTGTTCTGCTCGTACCAGGGGGTCTGGTACATGTACCGCAGGCCGAAATTCAGCGTCAGACGCGGAGTCACCTGCCAGTCGTCCTGGATATAGAAGCTCGTGCGCGGGCCGAGAAAGAGGAGGTTGGGGCTAGTGGTCGAGCGATAAGCGCGCAGGGGGTAACCGAGCAGGAAGTCGGCGAAGGCGTGGGCGGGCTGGGCGCTCTTGGTCTTCTCGTCGAGAGTGTAGCGCCCGTTGAAATCGAAGCGGCCGAGAGCGGCGTTGTTGGCCAGCCCAGCGCCCATGCCCGCCACGAAGGGCGGCGACAGGACCTTGTGCCGCGCAATGTCGGCGCCCATCTTGACGGTATGTTTGCCGCGGACCATCGTGAGGTTGTCGATGAATTGCGGCGTAAGTTGTGTGCCGGGATCGCCGCCGCCGTAGTCCCCGATTGCGATGTGATTGCTGATGTTCATGTTCGGCAAGCCCCCGTAGGCCACCGGATAGAGCGTCGGGAATAGGCTGCGGGGGTCGAAGTCCCGGTTCAGGCCCTGTCGCACCGAGGCGTGACGGAAGTAGACGTAGCGCGCCTCGTTCAGCGTAGCGGGCGAAAAGGCGTGGTTCCAGGTCAGATTCGCGCTTTGCGTGCTATAGCCGCCGTTCGCCCAGTTGCCGTATTTCGGGGGATAACCGACCGCTGCAAAGTAAGGGTAACCCTTCGAGTAGTTGAGGTTCACCCAGATACTGTCTTTCGCGCTGAAGCGATGATCGATGCGTAACCCGTAGCGGTTGATATCGGAAATATTCGCGATCGTCCAGCGGTAATTGGAGAGAGTGCCCGCCGGCCCCAGACCGGCGGTGTTGGGCAGCGGGACGTAGCCGATCAGGGTTTTGGCGCGCGAATCAATGCGGGCGGCAGGCACCCGATTGCCCGGGAAGGGCGCACCTGCCAAAGGATCCAGAATGGTCGGCAGTCCGGTGAAATCCCCCTCTCGCATGGCTTGCGTAGCGACGCTGGTCACGTAATTCGGAGCCGTGCGCTCGCGCAGGCCCTCGTAACTGTGGAAGAAAAACGTCTTGTTGCGTCCGTCGTAACCGGGCACGAGCATCGGCCCGCCCACCGTATAGCCGAACTCGTTGCGGTTGTATGGCGGCTTGGGCGTCGGCGGGTGCGTGAAGTAGTAACGGGCGGCGAACTCCTTGTTGCGGTTGAACCAAAGCATGGAGCCGTGCAGCTCGTTGGTGCCGGACTTTGTCACTACCGTGACCGCGACCGAGCCCTCGAACTCGGCCTTTTGGTTGTTCGAATCCATCTTGAATTCGCTGATGGCGTCCACGGAAGGCAGCGTGGCGAGGCCGTTGCGGTAGGAATACGCGCCGCCTCCATTGCCAGTGTCGTTGTACATGGCCCCGTCCACGTTGAACTGGATGCCTCCCCAGTATGCGCTGCCTGCCACCCGCGGGTTGGCGGCGCTGTCCGTGGTGACCCCGGCCGAGATCCGAATGAGCCGGTCCAGCGTGCGTCCGTTCAGCGGGATGTTAGCGATGACCCCTGACTCCGGGATGTTGCCGATGGTGGCGCTTTCGGAATTGACTACCGGAGCGCGGGCCTGCACCTCGATGGTCTGGGTCACGGTGCCGGGTTCCAGCACGATGTCCACACGGACGGATCGGTTGGCGAGCAAGCGCACCCCCCGCGTCACGCTGGGCTTGAAGCCGGCCAGCTCACCCCTGACGGTGTACGTAGCGGGGAGCAGGTTCGGGGCCGCGTATTCGCCCGTGGGCGAAGTGGCGGCCTTCACTTCCGTTCCCGTCTGTTCATTCACTACGGTCACGGTGGCGTTGGCGACCACCGCGCCGCTGGAATCGGTGACCGTCCCGAGAATCGTGCCGGTGATATTCTGCGCGTGCGCGAACAGGCTGAGCAATGCCAGAGGGAAGATCGTCCAATGCGGGCCAGCCATGCTTCGCCTCCCTAAGCCTCCAGACTCGCCAAACCCGGTCTAACGTAACACGGCAACACGAAGAGTCAAGGCACTCCGCGAAGCGGGGACGCGGAATGGAAGGCGGAGTCAGCCCAGCCGGCGGCCGATCACGGCGTAGTCGAGCGCGCCGAAAAAGGCTTCGCGAAAATCGGGGGGCAGAGCCTGCAAAGAGGGCGCTGCTTCCACGGCGGGTGAACGACGTTCCACGCGAATGCCGCCGAAGCCGGCTTCCTCGAAATAAAACGCCAGCAGCGCGGGAGGGATGGGGTGACGGTGGCCCGGGTCCAGGTAGTAATGCGTAGCGAAAATCGCGAGGCATTCGGGATTGGGCGTTTCGAGAATCAGGAGGCCCTCCCGCGCCAGCTTGCGCGCGGCCAGCCGAATGAGCTCCGGCACGCGTCCCGGCGGCAAGTGCTCGATGACCTGGGCGCAGAAGATGCCGTCCAGGCTCGAGTCAGGCTGGGCGGCGAGCCACTCGAGCAGGTCGCCCCGCTCTACGTCCAGCCCCTTGCTGCGGCAGAGCGCGACGGCTTCCTCGTTCTCATCCACGCCTCGCGCGGGCACTCCTGCCTCGCGCATCAGCTCGAGGAACTCGCCGCGGCCGCAGCCGAGATCGGCCACCGCGCGGCATCCTTCGAAGAAAGGCAGGTAAAAGCGTTGCTGCGCCTTGACGTATTCTTCGCTGCCGCGAAAGCGCTCGGCGAACTTGAGCCAGTCGACCAGTTCGATGCGTTCGGCTTCCGGGGTCCCGGCTGCGCCCAACGGCGCCTGTTCGGGACGCGAGGCCGCGCGCTGCCGGATCAACCGCAGTTCGGCGTGGATCAGGCGCTCGAACTCCAGCCTGAGCTTCTCCAGATCCGCCCAGAGCCGTTTTTGAACCTCCAGCGCCCACCGCTCGAGTTCGGTCGTGAAATCCTTATGCTGGCTGCGCACAAGATCGCGAAAGCTGGAGTCCAGCAGATCCACGCGGTGCTGGAAGCCGGCCTGGAGATCGGCGACGGCCCGCAGGAACTGGATTTCGTTGGCGGCCAGCTTCTGTTCCCATTCCTGGCGCCACGCGGCCCAATGCGTGCGGATGTCCTTCAGCTCGCGGGCCTCGCGGCGAATCTCGTCCAGCGCGCCCGCGATGCGGGCAAACGTTCGGTTGTTCTCGTTGAAAGCTTCCAGTATGGCGTCGAGCGAGGCGACTACGGCGCGGTTGAACTCCACCTGTTCGCGAACGTGCCAATCGAGCAGGCGGGCGACGATGCGTTTGAAAAACTGAATGGCGTCATTGATCAGCCCGGGCGGGCGGGGGTTGACCGTGCCGATGGCCGCCACCTTGCCTTCAGCCGCGTCGCGCGCATGCAGCACAGGCATCAGGTCGGTGAGCGGGATGCGTACCTCGCCCGTGTCGCCGTCTACGGGATAACGGGAGCGGACGCGTTCCCGGATTTCACGTACGATCGCTGCCAGCTCTTCGGCCCGGGCGTCGGGGACTTCAGCCGGCACGGCGCCTGCTTCCCTCCCGCGGCAGCGGCCAATTGGCGACGACCTTGGAATAAATGCCGCCGCGCGGCGTGAACTCGCCGATCACCGTCGCGCGCACCGGCCGCGCCGCTTTCACCACGTCCCGCAGAATGCGGTTTACGACGTTCTCATAAAAAATGCCCAAGTTCCGGTAAGCCAGGATATACATCTTGAGCGATTTCAGCTCAATGCAACGCTTCGCCGGCACGTAACGTATGGTGATTTTTCCGAAATCGGGAAGGCCGGTTTTCGGACAGACCGAGGTAAATTCCGGTATGACGATTTCGATTTCGTATCCAGGATACTGATTGGGCCAGGTCTCGATTTCGGGCAAAGGAGCGTCGACACCGGCCCGCGCGTGTTCTTGCGTGTAACCTGTCGATTTCATGCTTCTTCCTGCAGGCATCGGGCGAGCATCTCCAGAAACAGGCCGACGTCGGTCACCACTCCCACCGCTTGGCCGGTGCCGCGATCGCTGACCTTGGTGACCACGGCCGGGTTGATGTCGACGCAAACCACCTTCACCCAACTCGGCAGCATGTTGCCGACCGCGATCGAGTGGAGCATGGTCCCGAGGCAGAGAACCAGGCCGGCGCCTTTTAGCGCCCGCGCGTAGGCATCCTGCGCCTGATTCATATCGGTGATGGTTTCGGGCAGCGGACCATCGTCGCGCAGGCTGCCGGCCAGCACGAAATCCACGCCCCGGCGGATGCACTCGTAAAAAATGCCGCTCCCGAGAACGCCGCTCTCTACCGCCTGCCGGAGCCCGCCCGCGCGGTAAATGGCATTGATGGCCCGCATGTGGTTGCGGTGTCCGTGTTCCTCCTGCCTGCCGTCGGAGAGGCGCACGCCGAGCGAAGTTCCGAATAGCGCTGCCTCCACGTCATGGACCGCCAGCGCGTTGCCGCTGAGAAGAGCCTGCACGTAGCCCCGACGGATCAAAGCAGCCAGGCCCGGTGCTCCGCCGGTATGCACCACGACGGGCCCTGCCACGACCACCACCTTTTTGTTGTGCGCCCGCGTCTGCCGGATCAGGGCGGCCGTCTGCCGCACGGCGGTCTCGACCTGCCGTTCCGAGGAGACGCCGTTGGTCATGAAAGCGAAGGCCAGCCGGTCCCGTTCCTTGGGTTCAGGCAACACACGGATGCCGCGCAGCCCTACCACCACGCGATCGCCTGCGCGTAGGTCGCGGAGGCGACGGCAGCGCGCCCGCTCGCCCTCGATCACGATGACGGCGTCCATACGCTGGTCCTCCACCTCCACCCAGCGGCCGTTCAGGCGCACGAGCGTGCGGTGGTTCGTCGTGGAGTAGAAATCATCCGGCGCGCAGCGATCGCGCTCGACGATCGCCCACTCGACTTCGCCCGTCTCGGCCAAGGAGCAGCCCAGGCCCAGCAGGGCTTGAAGCATCTGCTCCAGTTGCTGCCGCGAGGGCGCCCTGACCCGCAACCGCAGGTGCGAGGGTTCGCTGTTGGTGCGGCCGATGCGAAAGTCTTCGACCTCGAATTCACCCTGGTATTCAACCACGGTGTCGAAGATCCGCTCCATGATGTGGGAGTCGATGAGGTGGCCTTCGGCCTCGAGTACCTCGTAGTGTTGCCTTACCGAGTGCTCGGGATTCATGGGATCGCTGTTTCTTTCCAGTGTACCCGGCCCGCGCAAAAAGGCTGAAGCCGGTCAGCGGCGCGGCCGATGAGAGAGTCCGAAAGATGTGTGTCGCGATGCCTTGGGGTGTGCGCGGGGCCGTACTGGCGCTGCTCATGTGGCGGCTTGCAGGCGCGGGCCAGCCGCCCGAGTGGCGATCCTGGCAGGTTTCCGACGGCCTGCGGGAATCCTACACCCCGGAAATCCACCTGGGCGTATCGGGCTGGGTCCTCGCCCGCCACGGGCATGTGAATACCTTCAGCTTGCTCGACGGTTACCGCGTGCACTCTCTACCGATACCCGGGCCCAACTTCCGGCTCTGCGGTGCATCCGGGAACACCGTCTGGGTCCTGGGTGGCGCCGGCTTGCACGAGTACCGGGATGGGCGCTGGACCGAGCATCCCCTGGAAGCTTTGCAACAAGCCGGTCCGCAGGAGCGGCAACTGGCCCGATGCGTGGCCCTTGACGCCGATCGCTTGGCAGTCCTCCTGCCGGAGCTTCTCGTTGAGTTCCGTGCCGCACAGCGAAGGACGCTGGTCCTGCGTACCGCCGTCGAGACCGGAGTGGGCCGTTTCCGGGAGCCGGCGGCAGCTCCGGAGGGTTGGATCTGGCTCACGACGGAGCGCGGGGTCGTTCGCTTGTTGCCCCAGTCGGGAGAGTCCTTCCTATGGGAGGAATACGACGCGGGCCCGACCGGGCATGTGCGTTTCCGGCATCCCCGTCCAGGCCCGCGAGGAACTCTCTACGTGGTGGGAGAAGCCCGGGACGATTCTTTCCGTAAAACGGCCTTCCTACTCGAGACCGGTCGATGGCAGCCCGTATATTCCAGCCACACCACCGACCTGGTCGCTTGGGCGGGCGAGGGGGGCACGGTCTGGATTCTGGAAGGCGGCCGCCTCCTGAGGACATCCCGCGCTCGCGTTCAGCGTGTCGAGGAGCCCGAAATTCTCTCCGGCATCATCCTCGATCAGGCTGCCGACGCGGGCGGCGCCTTCTGGCTCGGAACCACGCAAGGTCTGGTGCGTTACGCACCGCCGATTTGGAGGAAGCCACCCGCCGCTGCCCAGCTTGACGTTCCGGTCCACGCCATCACCGAAGACCCGCAGGGACGAGTGTGGTTCGCCTGCACCCGCTCGCTGGGTCTGCTGGAAGGTGACCGGTGGGAGTTCTTCCCTATGCCCGAGGGTGAGACGACTTATTACTATCAGACGGACTCTCTGGCCGCCTTGCCCGGCGACCGACTCCTGATACGCGCGAACACCCAGTCCCACCTGCTCGTGTTCGATGCGCGCAGACGCCGCTTCACGCCGCTGGTTCACCCGGCCGGACGTTCGATGGTGGCGATCGCTCCGCGCCGGCAGGGCGGCGCGTGGGTGGTCACGCGCACCTCCGACGACTCGGAGCGGTGGCTGGAGATCTACGACGGCTCGCGCTTTCAGCCACTGTACCGGTTGCCGGTCGCGAGCGAGCTGAGCGACATCCGTTGCCTGCTGGAGGTGAAGGAAGGGGAGGTTTGGATCGGCGGGGCCGCCGGTTTAGCGGTCCTCCGAGGGGGCCACGCGCACGTGTTCCGCCCGGAAGACGGCTACTACGCGGCAGGCACCTTTTCCATGCTGGCGGCGCGACCGGGAGTCTTGTTGCTCGGTGGTCGGGAAGACCTTATCGAATACGACGGCCGCCGCTGGCGAACCGTGCGTACGGGACTGGACCGCGTGCGCAGCATGATCCGTGCGCGCGACGGCACGATCTGGATTGCCTCCGGAACCGGGATCCACCGCCTCCGTTCCGATGCATGGATCACCAACACTCGCGAGGACGGCCTTCCCGCGGATCCGGTTGCAGAGGTCTTCGAAGACAGTCGCGGGCGGATCTGGGTTGGCACGACGCGAGGCTTGGCGCTTTTTCATCCGGAAGCCGATCCCTGGCCGCCGGAAACCCTGAGCGCCGAGGCTGAAAACCCGCGCGAGGTAGCGCCGGGCGCCGACGTGCGGCTCACGTTCGCCGGTGTGGACAAGTGGCGGTCGACCGCCGCGGAGCGACTTCTGTTCTCCTATCGGGTCGATGGCGGCGAATGGACGCCGTTCCTGGAACGCCCGAACGCGAGCCTGGGCAAGCTGCCGGCCGGCGTACACCGCGTGGAAGTCCGCGCCATGGACCGCAACGGCAACGTGGATCCAACCCCCGCTGCCATCCAATTCACGGTCCTGGTGCCCTGGTACCGCCACACGGGCTTCGCCGTTTTCGCCGGGTTCAGTGCGGCCTTTATCGCGCTGCTGCTTGGTTTCGCGATCGGCGAGTACCGGCGGCGCGGCAAGCTCATCGCCGAGCTCGCCCAAGCGCGAGATCAGGCCGAGGCCGCCAATCGCGCCAAGAGCGTCTTCCTGGCCAGCATGAGCCACGAGATCCGCACCCCCATGAATGGCATCATCGGGATGACGGAACTCGTCCTGCAAACTGAGCTGACCGCCGAGCAGGCCCGCTACCTCGGCATCGTGCGCGACTCGGCTTACTCGTTGCTGGGCATCTTGAACGACATCCTGGATCTTTCCAAGATCGAAGCGGGCAAGCTCGAGCTGAATCCGGCCCCTTTCCGACTGCGCGATATGCTGGGTGACGCTTTGCGCTCCCTGGCGGCCCGGGCCGGCGAAAAGCGGCTCGAGTTGACCTGCCGCGTGGCTCCGGAAGTGCCCGACCTGCTGGTGGGCGACAGCCTGCGCTTGCGGCAGGTGGTGATCAACCTGGCCGCCAACGGCATCAAGTTCACCGAAGAAGGCGAGGTCGGACTGCGCGTCTGGGTGGAGTCTTTCGAAGGCGACTCCGTGATCCTGCACTTTGCCGTGACGGATACCGGACCCGGGGTTCCCGTAGAAAAGCAGGGGATCATTTTCGAGGCCTTCCGGCAGGCCGACAGTTCCACCACGCGACGGTTCGGCGGGACCGGGCTGGGGCTGGCCATCTGCACGCGATTGGTTCAGTTGATGGGTGGACGCATCTGGGTCGAGAGTCCCTGGCGGGAACCCGATCGTACTGCCGGCGGCCCGGGCAGCGCATTCCACTTCACGGTCCGCTTCGGATACGACCCCGAGGCGACCCGGCGGGAATCGGCGAAACTTGACCTGCGTCTGGAAGGTTTGCGTGTGCTGGTGGTGGACGACAACGCCACCAACCGCCTGGTTCTTACGGAGACGCTGACACGCTGGGGCATGAGACCGCTGGCCGTCTCGAGCGGCGCGGAGGCGCTTGAGCGGCTGGGTGAAAACGGTGTAGAGGAGTTCGCCCTGGCGATCCTCGATGGCCAGATGCCGGGTATCGACGGTTGCGAGCTCGCCCGGAGAATCCGGGAGTTGCCGGGCGGGAACGGTTTGCCCATCATCCTATACACTTCCGCAGGTCTGCGTTCCGACGGGCAACCGCCGGTGGAGGCCGTCTTGTTGAAGCCTCTCAAGGAATCGGAATTGCTCGACGCCGTCTTGTCCGCCCTAGCCGGTCGAATCACCCGTATGTCAGGCGCCGACCTTCCGGTGCGGGACTCCGCCCCGCCGGCGCAGAGTAGACTGCGTGTGCTGGTGGCGGACGACAACGCGGTGAACCAAATGCTGACCACCCGAATCCTCGAGCGGCGCGGGCATCAGGTCGCTGCGGCGGCCGATGGCCGCGAGGCGCTGGCTTTGCTGAATCGCGAAAGCTTCGACGTGGTCTTGATGGATATAGAGATGCCCGGGATGGACGGCCTGGAGGCCATCTCGGCCATCCGGGCCGCGGAAGCGCGCTGGGGAGGAGGCCATATTCCCATCGTCGCCATGACCGCTTATGCAATGAAGGAGGACCGGGACCGTTGCCTGGCGGCCGGCGCCGACGATTACATCGCAAAGCCGATTCGCGCTGCGGAGTTGATCGCTGCCGTCGAACGATACGGCGGGCGGAGAAAGGAGGAGCACGATAGAGTCCCTGGCTGATGTACGGCAGCACGAGGGCGCGGCCCGGGTTTCCGTCCCCTGCGTGACCGCAGCGGCCGTCCCGCTCCGACTCCACAGCGCTTCCGGCTTTAGAAGATGAAGATCGGTCCGGCGCCCGGACGACGGATTCACAAGGCCGCGGAAATGTGTTACTCTTCGAAAGCAAACCTGCACGGGCGGGGCCCGCGATTCTGCCGTAAATAAGCGTCGCCCGGGGGGGCTTAAGCGAGGGCATGGCAGTTCCAAAGCGACTCAACAACCGTTATGAAATCCGCGAAATCCTGGGCCGGGGAGGCATGGGAATCGTCTACCGTGCCTACGACCTGGTGGTCAAGCGGGAGGTCGCGCTGAAGACGCTGCGCGACGCGCCCAGCCGCGCCTCGCTCGAGCTTTTCCAGCGCGAGTGCCAGGTGCTGGCCGCCATGAGTCACCCCAACATCGTCGAGATCTTCGATATCGGGGAGTACCAGGAAGAGGGGCAGAGCAAGCCCTATTTCGTGATGCCGCTGCTGCCCGGCGTGACGCTGGACAAACTGATCCGCACCGCCAGTCAGCGGCTCACCGTGGAGCGCGTGGTCGAGATCATGACGCAGGCCTGCCGCGGCCTGCAGGCAGCGCACGAGCGCGGCTTGGTGCACCGCGACATCAAGCCGAGCAATCTCTTCGTGCTCGAGGACGACTCGGTCAAGCTCATCGACTTCGGCGTGGCCCACATGATCGATACGCGCGCCTCCATGGGCATCAAGGGGACGCTGCTGTACATGTCGCCCGAGCAGCTGGAGCTCAAGCCGCCCACGCCGCTGAGCGATCTGTTCTCCCTGGCCGTGGTCTGCTACGAGGCGCTCACGCTGCGCCGGCCCTTCGATCGCGCTACCGAGGCCGAGATCATCGACGCCATCCTGCACCAGGTGCCCCCGCCGGTTTCGGCCATCAACCCCGCCGTCAGCGAGGCCATCAGCCGCGTGATCCACAAGGCGATGGCGAAGCAGCCCTGGCACCGTTTCGCCAGCGCTCGCGAGTTCGCCGAGACCCTCCAGAAAGCCCTGCGCAATGAGCCCATCGAGTTCTTCGATCCCGGCCGCATCCGGCCGCGCATCGAGCGCGCCCAGCGGGCCTTCGAACAGGGCGATCTGCAATTCGCCAACGAAATCCTCACCGAGTTGGAGGCCGAAGGCCATCTGGACCCGGCCTTGACCGACCTGCGTCGGCGGCTGGACCAGGCCGCCCGCCAGCGCACCATCGCCCAATTGTTGGAAAGCGCCCGCACGCGCTTCGAGCACGAAGAATATCCGCTGGCCCTGCAGAAGATTCAGGAGGTCCTGCAACTGGATCCCTCGAACGCGACCGCCCTGGGTCTGAAGAAGGACATCGAGACCCGGATGGTGTCGCAGAAGATCGAGGACTGGTTCCGGCTGGCGCACCAGCATATGGAGAACCATGCCTACGCACACGCGCGCGAGGCGCTCCGCAACGTGCTGGCGCTCAAGCCGGGCGATACCCGCGCGCAGCAGTTGCTGGCCGAGGTCGACAGGCTCGAGCAGGAACACCTGCGCGTGCGTCAGCAGAAGGAGCAGCTTTACCAGGCGGCGGTGGAGGCGTGGCGCGAGGGTGAGGTCAGCGCGGCGCTCAGCAAGCTCGAGCAGGTTCTGAGCCTCGAGGAGCGGGCGCCGGATACCAGCGCGCCCGAACGCTCGGCCGCCTACCGCAGTCTCTACAACCAGGTGCGCACCGAGCACGAGCTCCTCAAGAACGCCTATGCCGAGGCGCGCCAGCACCTGGCCGCCCGCAACTTCGCCCAGGCCCTGGCCATCTGTGAGGAGTGCCTCAAAAAACATCCGGGACACGCTTTGTTTCAGGCGCTCAAGTTCGACATCGAGGAGGCGCAGCGGCAGGAGATCTCGGCACGGATCGCCGAGATCGACCGGCGCGTGGAAGCCGAGGCCGATCTGGACCGTCGCGTGGCGATCCTCGAGGAGGCCGTCGCGGCGTATCCCGGCGAGCCGCATTTCGAACGCGCGCTGCGGTTGACGCGCGACAAGCGCGATCTGGTCAACTCGATTGCGACCAAGGCGCGCCAGCTCGAGGAACGCGGCCAGTTCGCCGAGGCGCTCACCCAATGGGAGACGCTGGGCGCCATTTATCCTCACTATCCCGGCCTGAGCTTTGAAATCGAGCGGGTGAAGAAACGGCGCGAGCAGCAGTCGCGCTCGGAAGCCAAGGCCAGGTTGATTGAGCAGGTCGACCGTGCCCTGGCCGCCGGCGATCACGGCGCGGCGCTGCAGATGCTGGAAACGGCCCAGGCCGAGTTTCCCGGCGACTCCGAGATCGTCAGTCTGGCGGAGGTTGCGCGGCAGTCGGCCGCGCGCATCGCCGAGGCGCAGCGCCTGCTCGAGGAGGGACTGGCGTTCCACGCGCAAGGGAACTTCGCCGAAGCCGTGTCCGTGCTGCGCCGCGCGGTCGAGAGCGATCCCCGCAACCATCAGGCGCGCGCCGCACTGGTCGAAGCCCTGATCGGGCACGCCCGCGAGCTGGTGGATCGCGACTGGCGGTCGGCCGAAACGCTGGTGGCGGAGGCGCTCGATCTGGATCCGCAAAATCCCGCCGCCCGCAGTCTGCGCACGCTCACGCAGGATCGCAAGCGTGACGAAGCCGTCGCGCAGGCTTTCCTGGCCGCGCGCGACTTGCGGGCCGCGGGCAACCTGGAAGGCGCCCTGGCGCAGGCCGAGCAGGCCCTACTTGCATGGCCGGGCGAGCCCAGGCTGACGCAGTTGCGCGACATCCTGAGCCGTGAGCTCGAGCAGGCGCGTGAGGCTCAACGGCGCAGCGCGCGTCGTGCCACGCTGGAAGAGCTCAGGCGGTTGGAGCGCGAGGCCGCCTTGCAGACCGATCCCGCGACGGTCGAAAGCCACCTCCAGAAAGCTCGCCAACTGGCGGCGGCCTACCTGCTGGATCCTGAAATCCAGTCGGTGGTGGCCGATATCGAGAGGCGGTCGGCGCTGTTGGGGGCGGGACGAGCTGCGGCGCCGGCTCCCTCGCCGCCGGTCGTCCCGCAGGCGTCACCCACGCCGTCGCCGAGCGAGCCCTTTCCGGGCGGGTCCGGTCTGTATGTGGCGCCCGCCGTCGGGACAGGCGAGCCGCCCGAGTTTGCGAGCCCGGGTCCTGCTGCCGTTCCGGCCGGGCCTGTGAGTCCGCAGCCCGCGCCGTCCGCGGTCAGCCCTCCACTGTCCGCGGTGCCGCCTGCATCCGCTCTCGAGCGCCCCGTCCCTGCGCCCCCGCCCGTCACCAAGCCTCCTGCAACACCACTGGCCGGCCGCCGCATCAGCCGGATGTGGCTGCTCGCGGGTGCAGGTGGCCTTGTTGCGGTCGCGGCGATCGTGGCCGGCGTGATCATGCTCAGCCGCCGGACCGCTGTAGCGCCTGCAGGTGCCCTTACCGTGGACATCCGCACGACGCCTCCCGGCGCCACGATTTTCGTCAACGGCGAGGCGCGCGGCCTTTCTGATCTCACCCTCGGCTTGGCGCCCGGCTCCTACCAGATCGAGGCCCGCCTCGAGGGCTACCGGCCCGCCTTCACAAAGCTGGAGTTTACGGCGGGGCCCGTGGCGCCCGTGCAATTGACGCTCGAGCCGATGGGTGTGGGCCTGCGGTTGATCACGGACCTGGACCAGGGCAAGGTGGCCTTGGATGAGGAGCCGGCGCGAGAACTGCTCGAAGGGCAGTTCAGTCTGGACGGACTGAGCCCGGGAAAACACACGCTGAGGGTAGTCAGCCGTGACGGCGAAGCCACGATCGCTTTCGAGGCCGCCCCGGGCGCGGCTCCGCTCGCTGCGGATCCTGTGACGCGCAACCTCGCGGCGGTGGTGGTCGCCGGCATGGGCAGCCGTGCACGCATCCACGCCAGCTTCGGGCCCGCGCCGGTCGAGCTGAACGGCGAACCCGTCGGGCAGGTCGGCCCCGGCGGCCTGGAGCTCTCCAATCTGACGCCAGGAACTTATGAGCTCACGATCGGCGCCGAGAGCAACCGCCGGAAGATGATCGTCGAGATTTCGTCCGCCCCGCTGCTAACGGCTTACCTGCGCTCGGACCGCGACGTCGGAACGCTGGTGGTATTGACCGGCGAAGACGGCGTGCGCGTGTTCCTCAACGGTCGTGAGCAGCGCCGGACAACTACACGCGGACAACTGCGCATCCCCAACCTGCCGGTGCGCGAGTACGCTGTCCGCGTAGCCAAAGAGGGATTCGAAGAGGCGCCCGAGCAGCGCGTAGCGATCCGCAAGGGCGAGGAATCGAAGATCGAGTTTCGTCTCCGTCCGCTGCCGCGCGCGGCTGCGCTGGTGATTCAGGGAGGACCGGCGGGGGCTCAGGTGCTGCTCGACGGTCAGTCGGTGGGGGTCGTTCAGGATGACGGCAGCTTTCACCACTCCGGCATCGGCGAGGGCGAACACCAGATCGAGATCCGTCGCGAGCGGTTCGCGCCCAGAGTGATCCGCCGGCATTTTGCCGCCGGGCAGACCGTGCAGCTCAGCGGTGCGGAAGTGGCGCTCCAGCCGCTCACCGGGCGCTTGCAGGTCGCGCTCAGCCCGCGCGACGCTCAGCTTCTCATAGGCCGGCCGGGCGAGGCCCCTAAGCCGCTGGCGGCAACGACCGCCGAGCTGCCCGAAGGCGCCTACGTGCTGATCGCGCGAGCGCCGGATCACGCCGAGAGCTCTCAGACGGTGCAGATCCTCGCCGGGCAGACTCGGGTGGTCAAGATCGAGCTGGCTCCGCTCAAGGCCGCTTCCAGGCCCGCTCCGCCCCCCGCGTCCGGGATCGCGCTCCTAGGCGCCGGCTGGGTGGAAGAGGCCGGCTGGTTCTTCCGCCGGGGCGGCAACTTCGTGCTGGCGCAGATACCCAAGCTCGACGGGCGCATTGTTTTCACCGCCATGTTGCGCAAGGGCCGGCGTCTGCGCTGGGTGCTCAATTACAGCGACGAACGTAACTACGACCTGTTCGAGCTCGACGGCCGCTCGCTCTACCACACGGTAGTGCGCAACGGTCGCCGCAACGAGCGTCCGCGCGTGGCGCACGACCTGGGCGAGTGGCGATATTGCTCCGTGCAGGTCGAAGTGAGGCCTTCCGCCATAGTGCACCGTGTGCGCAAGGGCGAGGAATGGATTACCCTCTCCCAGGTCGCCGGTGAGCCCGGACGCGACTTTACCGAAGGCGCCTTCGGTTTTTACATCCCCGGCGACGATCAGGTGGGCCTGTCCTATTTCTCGTTCACGCCGCGCTGATCGGGTGCCTCAGCGCCGCCAGCCCTCGCGCACGCGCACGCGGAAATCGCGCCTCTTGTCGTCCGTGATCTGAAAGGCCTCGACGCGCAGGCGGTGAAACTTGCGGTCGCGGGGCAAGGTGGTCTCGTAGACCAGGCGGTACTGGTTGGCCAGCGTCGTGAAAACGGCGCGCGCGATGTCCCGGTAAGCGGTCTCGAACTTAGGGAACCAAGCCTGGCCGCCGCTCTTGCGCGCGAGCATATTCAGGAACGCTTCTGCCTGCAGCAGGTCCATTCGCGCGGTGGTTGCCAAATACGGCTCGTACGTCCCGCGCAGGCTCGATCCAGCGCCGGCGGCGAACACCGTCACGTTCACGGATTCGATCTTACGCTCGACCTCCGCCAAGGTCCGCGCGCTCAGGGTGTCCAGACCCGAGCCGATAAAGATCAGCACGCGCCTGCCGCCCAATAACTCGAGCTTTTCCAGGATCTCGTAAATCGCGTCGTACGTATCAATGTCCTGCCACATGGGCGCGCCCAGTTCCGAATAGGCGGCGCGCAATTCTCCGATCTGGCGCGTAAAATCGACCGAGACTTCCAGCCCGTGGGAGAACGTTGCCAGCGAATACCAGTGTCCTTCCGGCGCGGCGTCCAGAAACGCATGAACAGCGGCGTCCAGATCGTTCTGGTAAAACCAGGAAGATCGGCTGCGCTCGACCAGCAGGGTCACCAGCATGGGTGTCTCAGGTGGCTCCAGCCGAAAGGCGACGGGCCGGCCGTCCTCGTAGAGACGGAAGTTCTTCTCGGTCAGTCCGCCGATGAGCCGATCGCCATCCTCGACCGAGAGGTAGAGCGAAATGGTGGAGGGCTGCGAGGCGCCGACCACCGCAAGCAGAAGGCTTAGGAAGAAGGCAATGGGCATATCTTTTCGATGGGATCGCCCGGTTTGTACTCGGGCTTTTCAGGCGCCGGGCAGCCCTGAACCGGCGTGAGCAGGCTGGGCTTGTTCTTCTCCTCCTCGGCGGCCTGCGCGGTGACCTTGGCCAGTTCCTCCTTCATGCGCCGGAACTCTTCGCTATCCCGGATGAGCCCGGGCTTTTCGGGCAGGAACATCATCTCCCGCCTGGTCTGCACCATTCGTGCGAAGAACGGCGGATGGGTGCGGAACCAGCTCGCGCCGTTCACGTACCCTTCACGCGTGGCCATTTTGTCGAAAAAGCGGATGAAGCCCGAAGGATCGTAGCCCGCGTTCCAGGCGTACTGCACGCCGAGCTGGTCGGCTTCCAGCTCGAACTCCCGGCTCACGCCGAGCAGATCGAGGCTGAGCACGAGTCCCAGCCCGTAGAACCCGTACTGCAGGGCGTAGTAGGTGCCCAACGTAGCGGCGCCGCCGGTAAGAATGACGGCCGCCACCTGAGCCGCCTGATAAATGATGGAGGCGATCGTGGCCCGCTTCATGAGCTTGTTGCCGTGACGGCCGGTGACGTGGGCGATCTCATGCGCAATGACCCCGGCCAATTGCGCTTCGTCTTCGACGGCTTCCAACAGGCCGCGCTGGACGAAGAGGAATCCCCCCGGCAGCGCGAAGGCGTTGATCTCTTTCGAGTTGAGCAACGTCAGGTTCAGCGGCACACGCAGGTCGGAATGCCGGGCAATTTTCTGGGCCAGGTCGTTGACATACTTCTTGATGGCCGCGTTGTCCAGCTCCGGCGGCAACAAGCCGGTCATCTTCAGTTGCCGTAGGGCCTCCTGCCCATCCTTGACGTCGCGCTCCTGGCCCGGCACCAGTTCGCGGATGCCGATGTCCTTTACGTCGCCGAAACGTCGCCGATGGTGGGCGCCGGTAGCAATCTCCTGTTTGATGCGTTCGAGTTCCTGCGGCCATTTTTCGATCAACTCCAGCTTGGCTTTCTTGTTCTCGTAGGCCACCGGAATGGCGTGCTCGGCGAGCATCTGCGCCTGGCTCTCCAGGATGCGCAGGTTCTGGATCTTGCAATGCAAATCGCGGCGCTCGGGATCCTCCAGACTCGCCGTCCGCCGCTTCAAATCCGCTTGTAAGCGTTGCCGATCTTTCTGATGGTTGGCAAGGCGCAAACGAAACTCCCGGACGCAATACTGCTGCGCCTCGTCCAGATACTTCCGCATGCGCGCTATCTGGGCCGGGTTGTACTCCAGTTTGGGTGCGGCGTCGAACAGCTCCAGATACGGGCGCTCGAGAGCGGTGCGCAGAGATTCGAAGACCTCGCGAGGCTCCGGAGGTGACGGAGGGCGGGTCTTCTGCGCGGCCGCACCCGCAGGAACCAGGGCCATCAGCTCGGCCAGCAGCAGCGCCAGGAACCTGTGGAACGCCGGCCGGCGGGAATGCAACATCATGACGCCTCCTGCCGCTATATCAACGGCTAAGGTAACACGCCGGAAAGCCCGGACGGGCAGGCTATGGCGCCGACAATCCCTTACCTGGGCGGCAATTGGCCCCGGACCTCAGGCCAGCGACTCGGCAAGGGCGGGTAGGGTCTCTTCGACCAGGCCGACCGCGGGCCTGGGCGGCGCGTGGAAAGCCTGCGGGTTTTCCCACGGCACTGGAAAACGCCGGTAGCACTTGCGGCAGGAATAGTAGCCGTTCACGGGCCAGGTGATGTCGGAGTGCATCCACCGGCACCACTGGTTGCCCAGGCGAGTAAAAACACCCCGGACGCCGCTCGGGCGGTTCCAAGCCTTCACCGGCGCCATTGCGACCCGCATCGGATAAGTCCCCCTCGCGCCGGCAGCTACTGGTTTCGTGCCGGCCTTCACCCCGTGGGATGCGCCGCGCGGCAGCCGGGTTACGCCGGCAAAGCGGTTAACCGGAAGATGAAATTCTCGATCGGCGTGCGATCGTCCGGCCGGACGTCCCTGAGCCCCCGGTCCGCCTGGAAGATGAGCTTCAGGGCAGCTCGCAATTGGTCGGCGGGGAAGCTATTGGCGGTACGGCTGATCTGTTGCGCCCTCGCAGGCCACATACGCAAGCCCAACCGGGCTCCCTGGGCCAGGATCTGCTCGGGCTTCTTCCAGCCGCCCTCCTGCGCGGCCAGCGCCAGGCGCAACTGACTGGAAAGCGAGGCGAGGGCCAGCGGCAGGTACTCGCTCTGCCGCACCAACGTGTCAAGCAACTCCAGCGCCCGCAACCGGTCCCTAGCCGCCAGGGCGTCGGCCAACTGGAAAATGCCCGCGGAACGGGCCTCCGGTACGAGAACGGCAATGTCAGCCGCCGTCACCGTCCTGCCACCCTGCGCCCAGACCGCAAGCTTCTCGATCTCCGCGGCGATGCGGGCCGCGTCCCAGCCCAGAGATTCCGCGAGCAGGTCCAGCTCGGCTTCGCCAATCGCCAGATGCGCCCGTTGGGCCAGATTCCTTGCCAGCTTGCGGGCCTGCTCCGCGTCCATGGGGAAGCACTCGACGATTACAGGGACCGCCGCGTAGAACTTACGCACCCGCTCCAGCCTCGCCTTGTCTTCCCCTTCAGGGCCGTAACGGGCTGATTCGAAAACCAGGACTGTGTCCCCCGCCGACCGCTCCAAATACCGCTTCAGCGCCTCGCAGCCGCCGCCCCCGCTTTCCTCGTCGCCTGTCGCACCCGTGCGACCTCGCGGCAGAGCCGCCTCGGCGTTCCGCACGAGGATGACCCGACGGGGAGCGAACAGCGACGGCATCATCGCTTCGTCCAGCACCCTCTCCAGCCCGCTTTCTTCCAGATCGAAGCGCACAACTCCGCTTTCACGGTCCTCCGCATCCAGGAAGGCCTCGATGAGCGCACGTCGGCAGTAGTCCCGCTGATAGGATTCGGGGCCCAAGAGCAAACAGGCCGGGGGAAATTTTCTTTGCCGGACCAGGGCGATGAACTGCTGCGGCGTCATCTTCTCAGAAATTCTCCAGCACGGCGCTGACGATCGCGCGCGCCACCTGACGCGAAAGGCGCTCCAGCGCGGCGTCGCTCTCGTCGAGGTAGGAGCGTTGATCCACGGCAATTTCGTACCGCTCGCGCGCTTCGAAATTTGGACGTGAGAAGAGCACCCGCCCCGTGGCGCGCTCGGTGAGGGTGACTTGCAGAGTGACGCTCACGACGACGCCCGTCGCACGCCCTGTGGCAGGGTCAAACACGGTGGGATAAGAGTTGTAGCTGACGATGACGCCTCTTAGAACGGCATCCGCATCCGCCGGTTCGGCCACTACCCGATAGCGCGTTCGGGCGAGCAACTCCTGAGTAATCGCGGCGGGCAGGCTTTCCGTCAGCCGGTGTCGCGTGGTGAGATTGGCGAACGCCGGGACGGCGATGGTCCGCACGCTTGTCGGCAGACGGTCCGCCCGCCCGGCCACGTGGTAGCCGCAGGCGCTTGCCAGAAGGCCCCCCAGAATCACCGTGTACGCGGCGATTTTCACTTTTCGCCCTCGCCGCCGACCAGCTGGGCAAGAACCGCCAGCGCGTTCTGGGCCGCCAGTCGCAAATTGTCCGCCACCATCCAGAACCAGACCGCGCGCGGATTGTTCCGGTCGGTTTCTATGGCGCCCACCGCCACACCGCTCTGGCCGGCGAAGCCCACCGCGGTCGGGGCATCCGTCCCGGCGCCCCGCACGTCGATTTCCGGGTGAGTCAACGCTTGCTCCAGCTCCGGTGTGCCCGGGTTCTGTTCGAATTCGATCCAAACCGAGAAACTGTGCCCGTGAAACACCGGAGCCTGGATCAGCCGTAACGAAGGCGGCGCCGGGCCGCCCGCGAGGGCCAGCAACGACGCCAGGTGTCTCTCGATGCGTCGCTCGACGTCTTCCAGCGCTTGAGGAGCGGAGCTGCCGTAACGGATGAGGAGATTGAATCCGAGCTGTTCGTCAAAGACCCGTTTAGGCAGTTGCTTGAAGGTGAGCAAGCTCACCGTTTGCTCCTTCAGCTCCTCGACGCCCTGGCGCCCACGCTCACTGGCGGGCTCGAACACGTGCGCCACCGCGACGCGCAGCGCGTACTTGCGCGCCAGTTGCTTGAGCAGCAACGCGAGCGCGATCGCCGCCGGATGAGCGACGACGTGGATCGCCGTCTTCGGGACGACGTAGTCGGGCGGCTCCAACATGGGAGCCCGCAGGCGAGCGCGTGGCGAATCCTCCCAGTAGCCGGTGAGATCCAGCAGCGCTGCCTCGCCGCGCGTCCGTTCCAGAATCTCCGCCGCCTTGCGGCTGGCAGCGGCGGAGCCCGCGAGTACCACCACGCGCGCGCCGCTCAGGTTGTCCTCATCAAGCGACGTCATCACCACCGGCTCGCCGGCGTGCTCGCTCAGCGTGACGGAATCGTCATCCTCCGCCCCGATCAATCGGATCGCCGCCGGCAATGGTTTCTCGGCCAGCAGGTCGCGCAGTTCGCGCCCCAGCAGGCTGGGGCTGCCCACGATCGCGATCACCGGACGGCGCTCGTCAGCCAAGTTCCCGCTCCGCATTGCGCGCGGCCGAACGCCACCATCGCCGCAGCAGGCCGCCCGCCCGCACCGTGACGCCGCTCCCGACATAGGCGGCGGCCAGGCCCAGCAGCACGGGCTGCGTGTAGAACCACAAAATGTAAATCAGGCTGCCGAACACCACCACGGTCAGAGGCGAGCGCGGCCGCAGCAGGCCGAACTCTTTGAAGCTGCGATAGCGCCACGTGCTCACCATCAGAAAGCCTAGAACGGCGAGCAGGCCCATCCACAGCGTGGCCCAGAGCCAGTTCGCGAGCGGCGCCGCATCGCAGGCGTAGACAACGGCCGCAACCAGCGCCGCCGCTCCCGGGATCGGTAGCCCCACGAAATACTTGCGGTCCGGGCGGCCCGGATTCTTGGGCACCGGATTCACCTGAATGTTGAAGCGCGCCAGCCGCGCGGCTCCGCACAAAAGGTAGAGGAAGGCCACGAAATAGCCCGCTGCCATCAGATGCTCGGCCGGAAGCGGACCGTTGGGGGCGGCGAACTGCACGCCCCACACTAGGGCGAGAATCGCCGGAGCCAGGCCGAAGGTGACGAGGTCGGCCAGCGAGTCCAACTCGCGCCCGAACTCGCTCACGGTGTGCGTAAGCCGCGCGATGCGCCCGTCCAGCCCGTCCAACAAGACGGCGACGCCGATCGCCTTCGCGGCAACTTCCAGGTGCGCATTCGGACCCAGACCCGTGCTTGCGGCCAGGGCTCCCTGCAGCGATTTCACGATCGCCAGGAAGCCGAGGAACAGATTGCCGGCCGTGAACAGCGTGGGCAGTGCATAGGCCGCTCGTCGCCGCCGCAGATCGGGCTCCCGCCGTCGTGTCCATCGCTTGGGCAACTTCCACATGCTTTACGCTCCGGCGCGCCTGCGGGCGAGAATGCTGGCGCCTGCCTTGACCCGCTCGCCGGCCCGCACGGCAATCTCCCACTCGTGCCCCAGGAACACATCCACGCGCGAGCCGAACTTGATCAGGCCCACGCGCTCGCCCCGCGCCACGAAATCCCCCGCGCGCTTGAGAAATACGATGCGCCTCGCGATCAGGCCGGCGATTTGGCGAAACAGCACCCGTGTGCCGTCGCCTTCGATGACCACGCTGTTCTGCTCGTTCTCGACCGCGGCGCGGTCGCGGCTGGCGATCAGGAACCGCCCCTTGCGATAGTCGACTTCGGCGATGCGGCCGCCGATGGGGGCCCGGTTGACGTGCACGTCGAAAACGCTCATGAAAATGCTGATCCGCGTCAGTTCGGGTGCCGCCGGGGCGACCGAAAGTATCTTGCCGTCGGCAGGCGAAACGACTACCTCGCCTTCGGGAATCTCTCGCTCGGGGTCGCGGAAAAAGTAAAGGCTGAAGGCCGCGGCGGCCCACAGCGGCGCTGCCGTCCAGAAACCCGACAGCCACCATAGCAGGCAGCCGGCGGCCGTGAAAGCCAGCCCGTAGCAAAGCCCGTCCCGGACCATGAGCAAACTTATTCTCGCACAGCGAAGTCCGGGCGCCGCAGCCACGACCGGGTCCCTGCCGTGCTATGGTCATGTCAATGGCCGGAGGGGCCAGGCGGAGGCCCGCATGTATTTCCGGTTCACGCTCTTCAACAGCCTCACCCTGCTCGTGATGGCGGCGAGCGCGGCGATGGTCTGGATCCGGCTGCGCACTTCGATCGAAAAGACCTGGCCGCTCGCTTACTACCTGATCCTGATCGCCTACTCGGAAGCCTTCCCGGGCTCGCTCAGCCGTTACGCTGTATTCCTTGGCGTCGTCTGCGGCCTACTGTTGCGCTTCGAGTTCATGGGCGGGCTGGTCCTCAAGGCCGTTCGCGTCGCCGAGTTCGGAGTTTTCGCCTACGTGCTGGTACGTGGGACGCAACTGCTGCTGATGTTACCCTGGTGAGACCCGGCTACACGGAGATGCGCCGGATGCGCGCACCTACGCGGGAGAGTTTCTCCTCGATCCGCTCGTAACCGCGATCGATGTGGTAGACGCGGTCCACGATGGTCTCCCCACGCGCCACCAATCCTGCCAGCACCAGCGAAGCGCTGGCCCGCAGATCCGAAGCGATGACCGCGGCGCCGGTCAGCTCACGAGGCCCCGTGACGATGGCGCGGCGGCCTTCCAGGCGTATGTCGGCGCCCATGCGCATCAGCTCCAGCGCGTGCATGAACCGGTTCTCGAAGATCGTCTCCGTGATCAGCGAGACGCCCTCGGCCTGCGTAGCCAGCGCCATGTACTGGGCCTGCAGATCGGTCGCGAAGCCCGGATATTCCTCGGTGGTGACGTCGGCGGCATACAGCCGACCAGGACGCCGCACGCGCAAAGCCCCGGGGCCGCCCTCCGTGATCTCAGCCCCCATCTGCAGCAATTTGCTTATGAGCGCTGTGAGGTGGTCCGGGCGGCACTGCGTTACCAGCAGGTCCCCGCCCGTAATGGCGCCGGCGATCAGGAACGTGCCGGCTTCGATCCGGTCGGGGATGATGGTGTGCTCGGCCCCCTGAAGACGCGCCACCCCGCGAACCCGCATCGTCGAGGTGCCGGCCCCTTCGATCTGAGCTCCCATCTTCGAGAGCAGCTCGGCCAGGTCGGCCACCTCCGGTTCCCGCGCCGCGTTCTCCAGCACGGTTTCGCCCTCCGCTAAGACCGCGGCCATGAGCACGTCCTCGGTGCCGGTGACCGTGATGCGGTCGAACGTGATGAGGGTGCCGCGCAGCCCCTGCGGCGCTTCGGCGATGATGTAGCCGTGCTCCTGCCGGATCCGAGCGCCCAGCCGCTCCATGGCTTGCAGGTGAAGATTGATGGGGCGCGCCCCGATGGCGCAGCCGCCGGGCAGCGAGACCCGCGCACGGCCGGTCCTTGCCAGCAGCGGCCCCAGCACCAGCGAGGAGGCCCGCATGGTCTTCACCAGCTCGTAGGGCGCCTCGGGCTGCCCGATTTCAGCCGCCTCGACGCGCAAGGTGCCGTTCCGGAACTCGACGCGCGCCCCGATGTGTTCGAGCAGCCGCGCCATCGTACGGATGTCGCGCACCTCGGGGATGCGGTGCAGAATGACCGGCTCGGGGGTGAGAAGGCAGGCGGCCATGACCGGCAGCGCGGCGTTCTTGGCGCCGCTCACCGGTATCTCGCCCTCCAGGCGGACGCCTCCTTCAATGACGAACTGATCCATGGAGCGCCTCCGAAATCCTGCCGCCCGCGGCGGCGAGGCGGGCTTCTGCCCCCCGGCGGTCCACTCCCAGCCTGGCCATGACGATGGCGACCTTTACCTGTCCGCCGGCCTCTTCGAGCAGGCGTGCCGCTTCCTCGTAACTGACGCCTGCTGCCGCCCGGATGATCCGCCGCGCCCGGTCCAACAGCTTGGCGTTCTTCGGCTGAACGTTGACCATGAGGTTGCCATAGACATGCCCCAGGCGGATCATGGTCGCCGTGCTGAGCATGTTCAGCACCAGCTTGGTGGCGGTGCCGGCCTTCAGCCGTGTGGAGCCGGCGATGATTTCCGGCCCGGGCAGCGGCGTGATGGCGATATCCACGGCTCGGGCCAGCGCGGAGTTGGGCGTGCAACTGATTCCCACGGTCGTCGCGCCCAGGCGCCGCGCGTACTCGACTGCGCCCAGCACGTAGGGCGTACGCCCGCTGGCCGCGATACCCACCAGCACATCCGACGCGCCGAAGCCGCGCGCCGCCAGATCGCGGGCTCCGGCTTCGGGATCGTCTTCACTGGCCTCGGTGGCATGCGCCAGCGCGGCCTCTCCTCCCGCGATCACACCCTGCACCAGATCGGGCGGCACGTTGAAGGTCGGCGGACACTCGGCTGCATCCAGAACTCCCAGCCGTCCGCTGGTGCCTGCCCCGATATAGAAGAGGCGGCCTCCCCGCTGGATCGCTGCCACGATGGCCTCCACCGCGCGGGCGATGTTGGGGATCTCCGCAGCGACCGCGGGAGCCACTTTGTGGTCCTCGGCATTCATGATGCGAAGAATCTCCGACGTGGGCAGCGCGTCGATGCCCTCGGAGACCGGATTCGGCTGTTCGGTGAGCAGATCCTCGAGCATGGCGTCGGCCTCAGTAATTGCGGTGGCGCTCGAGGCGCGGGCGCTCCGCCCGGCTCAGGGCTTTCAGGCCCGCATATTCCTCGCCTGCGGCCGCCAGCTCGTCCCTGTTCTCGACCACCTTGGCCGCGGCCCGCGCTATGTCCTCGACGTCGTCCTCCTCACCCAGAAGGACGAACTGGGGCAACCAAACCGCCTCCCGATAGGCTGCGCGCTCCGCCACAGGACAGTGGAAGTCGCGGTAATCGAGCGGGCGCTCCCGGCCCACGGCCAGTTGCGGGAAGTCCTCCGAACGCGCGGGAAACAGGTCGCTGCGATACACAGCCTCATAAAATCGACCGTCGCAGGGCACCCCTTCGGCTTCCAGGGCGGCCACGAACAGATCGCGCGAGACACGCTCATCCGGCGGGCGGTATTGGAAAACGTACCCGTAAATCGCCTCGCGGGTCACCGCGGGTTGTGGGGGCAAAGTGCGTATGCCCTCGATGCCTTGCAGCAACCGGGTGAGCTTTGCCGCGTTCTGCGCCCGCCGCTCGCTCAGCTCCCCAAGCCGCTCCAGCTGACCCATGAGGATGGCCGCCTGGAACTCGGTGATGCGGTAATTCCAGCCCACCACCCGACGCCGGAAGCAATCTGTGAGGCTGGCCCGGCCGCAGTTCACTAGCGACTGGAGCAGCTCATAGTACTCGAGCCGCGACGTGATTACCGCCCCGCCCTCCCCCGCGGTCATAAGCTTGCTCGACTGAAAACTGAAGCAGCCCATGTCCCCCATCGAGCCCGCGCCCCGACCCTTGTACTGGCCCCCGTGGGCGTGAGCGCAATCCTCGATCAGAATCAGATCCTGGGAGACGGCCAGCTCGACCAGGGCGTCCATGTCGGCGAAGCGCATGGCGAGATGGACCGGCAACAGTGCGCGCGTCCGCGAGGTAATGGCTCTCCGTGCGGCCTCGGGATCGAGGCAATAGGTATCGGGATCGATATCGGCGAAGATCGGAACCGCGCCCGCCGCCAGCACCGCTGCGGCCGTTCCCTCCCAGGTGTAGGCGGGGACGATCACTTCGTCGCCAAACCGAATGCCGGCGGCTTGCAACGCCGCGACCAGTGCGATGGTGCCGTTGGCGACCAGACAGCCGTATCGAGCCCCGTGCAGAGCAGCGAACCGCTCCGCGACTTCGGCCGCCAGCCGGTTGGGGAAAGGGTATCCGCCCCAGTTGCCGCTCTCCAGCACTTCTAGCAGGCGGACCCGGTCAGCTTGGGTCGCCTGGGGCCAGGGCGGGTAGGGTCGGCTGCGGACGGGTGGTCCGCCCAGCAGAGCGAGCTCGGGCATACCTGCTAGGTTACACCCGGCTAGCTCAGGGCAGACAGCACGTGCCGGAGACAATCACCGGTTCGAACTCCGCGATCCCTTGCTACACGCCGCGGCTCCCAAGCTGCTCGAAGAAGCCCGGACCGTCAAATGCCTCCAAGCATCCGTCCCCATCGGGTGTCCGGGCCGTCAGGCGCTGAATGAGCTGCCGCAGCCGCAGGTGTTGCGCACGTTGGGGTTGTCGAACTTGAAGCCCGAGCCCTCCAGCGTCTCCACGTAATCGATGCTGGCTCCATCTAGGTACAGCATGCTCACCTGGTCGATGAAGACCTTCAGCCCGTCAAAGTCGTAAATCTTGTCCAGCATCCCCGGGTTGTTTTCGAAGGCCATCGAGTAGGTGAATCCCGAGCAGCCACCGCCCACGACCGCGATCCGGAGGCCCGCGGGTTTCGGATCAGGCTGCTGAGCCAGAATTTCCTTCACCTTTTCGACGGCCGTCTCAGTCATTCGAACCATAGCGATGCTCCTAGGTCCCTTACCTGCTAATAGATGCAGGCCGGACCGCTATCGTCGCATGATTCCTCTGCCGGGGACCGTGTCCGGGGAGACGAATCGCCCGCCGCGGGGTTCTAAGGATTTGCTAGGATGCACGGGGACCGGTCCCGGGAACTCGGGCCTGTAATAGATTGAAACCGCTGACTCGGCGTGCGCGTCAGCCTATGCAGGATGGACGGCCTGAGCACGGCACTGCCGTTTCCGGAGGCCGGTGGCTCCGTTTGGGCCAAGGTGACGGTGGACCACCGGACCAGTGATGATGCCGAACTGGTACGCCGGGTTCAGGCCGGCGACGAGGCGGCGTTCCGCGAGATCGTGGAGCGCTACCAGTCCAAAGTGTTCTCAATCATCTACGGCATCCTTCGCAACCACAACGACGCGGAGGATATCGCTCAGCAGGTTTTTGCCAAGGTTTTCTTCTCGATCAAGAGCTTTGACTTCCGAAGCTCCCTGCTCACCTGGATCTACAAGATCACCGTCAACGAATGCTACGACTATCTGCGCAAGCGCAAGGTGCGAAAGCTGGTCTACGAGAGCGATTTCACGGAGGAGGAAAGCCAGCGGATCCAGTTGAGCGAGCCGAGCCGGGAGCAGGGCCCACCCATTGATGAGGCGCTGGCACGGCGCGATTTGGCCCTCAAGCTGCTAGCCCGCCTCCCGGCCGAGGAGCGGGACCTGCTCCTGCTCAAGGAAGTCGAAGGCCATTCGATCGAGGAGCTGGCCGAGATGACGGGAATCAACGAAAACACGATAAAAGTCAAGCTGTTTCGCGCCCGGCAAAAGCTGCTCAAGGCTGCCCAGAGACTGACGCGGCCGGTGCCGGGCGTTGCGGCGGGATAATGGCCGGAAGGGATTGGGAAGGCCTCGGCAGCGGACGCAAGATCCGCCACTGCGGCGTACGGTGCGGCGCGTCACGCCGCGTCGCGCTGTCGCCTGAAGTGACCGGGGACGAGAGGCATTGCGAGGGAAGGGACCATGCATGAGCTTATCAGGGAGCGCCTGGAAGAGCTGCTCTCAGACGCGCTGAAGCATGAAGGGCGGATCGAGGATCACCTCGCGGCTTGCCGGGAGTGCCGCGATGAGCTGCGGGCATTGCGCGAGCAGGCCGCGCTGCTGAGAACCCTGCGGTGTGCGGAGCCGCTGAGCCCGGCTCCGGGATTCTATGCGCGGGTGTGGGAGCGAATTCAGTTCCAGCGCAGCACGTCGGTCTGGAATGCGCTGCTCGATCCTGCCTTCGCCTGGCGCCTGGCTGTGGGATCGCTGGCGGCTTTGTTGCTGATCGGCGGTTTCGTTGCCATGAAGGAGAGCGCGCCGCCGGCGCCCGCAGTGACGGTCATCGCGGTCCAGGAGCATCCCCGCGAACTGGGCTTCGACCCGGAGCGTGATCGCGACACCGTTCTGGTCACGCTCGCCACCTACCGCGAGTAGGACCCAGTGACGCCGAGCTGCACTGCCTATCTGAAAAATCCGCGGGTCGTTCTGACCCTCTTGCTGGTGTTCATCTGCGGCCTCGCCGCCGGAATTCTGGTCATGAGCCTGGCGGGATACCGCCTGCAGAATCCCAAGCCGCTGGCCTGGAAAGAAGGCGGCAAGCAGATCACGCTCGAACGGCTTCGGAAAGAGCTGGATCTGACTCCGGAGCAGACGGCGCAGATGGAGCGGGTGCTCGACGACTTCTTCACCTACTACCACACTCTCCAGTCCCAGATGGACGAAGTTCGCGCAACGGGCAAGGATCGCATTCTGCGCCTGCTCGACGAGCGGCAGCGGCGCAAGTTCGAAGAGATGTTGGGCAGGATGCAGGCCGAGCAGAGTCCCTAAAGCTGCGGGCAGCGGCCGATCGGCGAAGCGCAGACGTACCGGTTTAGACTTGGGCCAGAGAGCTCTGAGGCGTCGTCGGACAGACGAACTCTCCGCCGTCGGCGAGCATCCATTGGGCCAGCATTCGGGCCCCGGGCAGCGCAGCCAGTTTCAACAGAGTCAGGCAGGGACTGAAGTAGAATGCGCTCCGGCGCCCCCAGCATTCTCTGAGCGAGACCTCGCGACCGTCCTCGAACCGGTAGTAGAAGTGGTCCAGCCAGTGCGCGTCCTCGCCTCTTACGCCCGCCCTCATGCGCACGATCTCGTGCCCGGTGCGGAGCCATCGCCAGCGCGTGGAGGCGCGGTACGCAGCCGTAAATACGATGTAACTGCGCCGTAATCGGCGAACCTCCGCGACGAATTCCCCGAAACTGCACGCGCCTGTGAGATTCAGACACGTGCTCGGCTCGCGGCCGTGGCGATCGCCGCCCGCCACGACCGGCAGGCCGCAGGATTGCGCCAGCCGCAGGACACGTTCGTTTTCCCGCGCCGTGCGCAGCCCGTTGACCTCCAACGCGTGCAGAAAGGGTCCGAATCGCGTCAGAAAAACCCCCACCGCCAGGGCGTGGCTGTCTGCGCCCACGCGACCGCCGTCCCAATAAGGATGGTTCAGCACGATCAGTACGTCTTCGAGCCGATTCAGGGCGACCAGCAGGTCCCCCAGCCGGCGCGCATCGGGTCGATTCGTGTAAGCCAGCAGCTCGGCATGCCACTGCCGTGCCCTGTGGCGGGGCAAATTATGGATCCCGAGGTGGAAGAGCGTTGGACCGAAGGGTACGGTCCACTCGAGCGAGATCGGCGCGTCGGGAACTTCAAAGCAGGCCTGGATCTCATCGTGGTCCGTCAAAGAGATCACGGGACGAAGGCCCAGAGCGGCGATCTGCCTCGACTCCAACTGAAAAGATTCCGCCGCACTCAGGGGAGGCCGCCAGAAGGCCCGCTCCGCTCGGAAGGTTTCTCCCGTCAAACGCCGGTGCTGCCAGGCCGCAAGCCTGAGCAGGAGGGTGACGCCGGGGATACTCTCGCCGTAGCTGCTCAGGAATCGCAGACTCTCGCGGGAGTGGTGCGTGTGACCGTGGAGCGCGACCGCTGCGCGGGCCCACGACGGCGGACGTTTGTCTCGCCACAGGAATTGCATCGTGCAGGGCGGACGGGCCTCCGTGGCCGAATCAAATAGGAGCGATTGTGTTCTCACGCCTCCAGCCTACCGGCGGCCGGTTACGGGCGTGCGAGGAAACAGTGAAATCTCGATCGCGCTTGAGCCGTGCATTCGCGGCCGACTCGCAAGGGCGCGCGCCCGAGCCGAGTGCGACGCTAGAGGGCCAGCTTCAGGGCGAACTGCACCTGCCGCGGCGCGTAAGTGGTGCGAATCGTGCCGAAAGCCGCATTGGTGATGTCGGCCACCGGCTGCCCGAAGTTCGTCCGGTTCAGCAAATTAAAGAACTCGGAACGAAATTGCAGGCGGAAGTCCTCGCGGCCGGGCAGGCGGAAGTATTTCTGCACGCCCAGATCCCACTGCCAGAAGTTGGGTCCGCGCAGGGCGTTGCGGCCAAGATTCCCGAAAGGCGCCTCCGGCGTCGGCACGGCGAAGGCGGCGCGGTTGAAGAACTGCGCCACCCGATCCGCGCCCGCCGGTCGACGCCAGTCTCCTACCACGTTTGGCCGCTGCTGGGCCACGCCCCGCCACTCCGCCAGGCGACCGGTCGTGTCCAGCGCGGTCGAAGGCGTGTACACGATGTTCACCGGCCGTCCTGAGTAGTAGCTATTGATGCCGCTCAACTGCCAGCCCCCGGCCAGGGCGTCCAGAACGGCGCCCCAGCCGTTGCCGTAACGCCGACCCTTGCCGAAGGGCAGGGCATACACGAAGCTGGTGACGTTGATCAGGGTGCTGTCATAGCTGGTGGGACCGCGCTCGTTCCGCAGATCGCGTACATTCTGCACGGTCGCGTTATCCTCCAGGGCCTGTTCCGTGTTGCCGAGCGCCTTCGACCAGGTGAAAGAGTTCAGCAAGGTCAGCCCTGAGGCCAACCGGCGCTCCGCACGCAGCGACAGGCCGTGGTAGACGGTTTGCCCGGCAGGGTTCACCCACGTAATAGCTCCGAAGGAAGGGATGGGACGCCGCGCCTGCACGCCCAAACTCTGGCCGGGACGGTTGGGAAAGGCCTGATTGTAATCCGCTAGGATCGGCACCCGCAAGCTGTGGTTGCCGGTGTATCCCAGCTCCACGATCCAGTCGGCCGGCAGCTCCCGTTGAATGCCAAGGAACCACGATTGGACATAGGGCCACCGCGTGTCGCGCGGAATGTAGGATACGTTCGCGGCGGCTGGATTGAAGCGCGAGGGATCGGTCATCCCCGGCTCGAAGGCGGTGTACACCGTCCGGAAGCCCGCAGGCGGCGGGCCTCCGGCGGGCATGCTTTGGTTGATGGTCACGATGTTGACCTGAGGTCCGTTGATGCCGAGCAGATCCGCACTGCCCATGCGGTTGTGCCGCACGTAGCTGATGCCGTAACCGCCGCGCACTACCAGCTTGGGAAGGAGCGAATAAGCGGCGCCGAAACGCGGGCCCCAGTTGCGGTAATCAGGATCGACCAGGGCGCGGTCGTACAGGCTTCCGGGCCGCGCAGTGATCATTCGCACGCCGACAGGATCGAAGTTCGAAAGTACGTTATCGCGCTCCCAACGGGGCGTAGCAAATTCCCAGCGCAGGCCGAGATTAAGCGTCAGCTTCGAACTTACCCGGAAGTCGTCCTGAAGATAGAAGAAATAGTCGCGCTGACGGTAATTTCCCACCAGCCAGTTCGCGAGCTGAATCTGACTGGGCAGGCCGAACATGAAATCGGCCAGGTTGTAACTGGCCGTGTCGGCGGGAATCCGACAGTCGGCGGGCTGCCCGAGCAGCGCGCAGGTGGGACGACTGAACTGGCCCGCATACCCGAGCAAGCCGTACACGGGATTGATGTCCATGACCTGCGTGTGGATTACGTGGAACTCCGAGCCCATTTTCATGGTGTGGCGCCCACGGATCCGGGAGTAATTGATCTTCGGATTGAAAACCTTCGGATTTTGGAACTGGGGGTTGGTGGCTTGTCGCCCGATGATGCCCGTGGTGAAGCCGCTGATGTTCTGCGTATTCAGCCCGCCGGTCAACTCCGGCGAGGTCGGCAGGCCGGGAATGCCATAGAGCTGTTCCATGCTCGGGCCCCCTAGAAACGGCGGCCGCTTGCCGGCCACCATGCGGGTGAAACTCATGCGCAACTCCAACAGCGTCGCCGGCGAAACCGTCCAGGTGTAACCGGCGGCGGCGGCCTGCGCCAGCACGTAGACATACCCGTTACCCGAACCGCCCGAGGGACCCTCGAGATAGGGAGAATAATACTGATTGTCCTTACGCTGATGGAAACGAAGGAACCCGCTCATGCGATCGTTGATCTGCCCGTCTACTTTGGCGCCCCACTTGTCCGCGAAATCGCGGGGATTGAGCATCAACTGCTGGTAATTATTGGCGCGCGCCGGACCCGCTGCTACGGGCGGCAGCTCGGAAAGGACCTTGCGCGCAAAGGGAATCATCTCGATGCGGGTTCCCGCCGGGTACAGCGTTCGGGTCAGCGGATTATAGACCGTGACAGGGAGAATGCCCGCGCGGTCGTTCATATTGGGAATGGAGGCGAAGTAAACCGTCTTCTGGATCTGACGCAGGCCCTCGTACTCGGCGAAATAAAAAAGCCGGTTGCGCACGAAGGGCCCGCCCAGCGTGAGGCCGAACTGATTCTGCTGAAGCGGCGGCTTCACGCCGCCGACAGGCTTGAAGAAGCCCACCGCATTGAGCTTGGTGTTGCGCAGGAACTCATAGACCGAGGCATGGAACCGGTTTGTGCCTGAGCGCATGACCACATTGATTACGGCGCCTCCCACCCGTCCGTACTCGGCGCTGAAGTTGCTCGTCACGACTTTGAATTCGGCCACGGAGTCCGGCGAGGGAAGGGCCACCTGGTTGGAAAAGCCTTGGTTCGAAGTCGAGTAGGCATTGTTGTCCATGCCGTCCAGCAAGAAGTTGTTATAGGTGCTGCGCATGCCGTTGACGTTGATGGCGCCTTCGCGCGGCGTGGTGGTCTGCATGCCGATGGGCGATTTGCGGATGTTCGTGGCCAGCAGCGCCAGGTCGGAGAAATTGCGCCCGTTCAAGGGCAGTTCGGTGATCTGCCGCGCGCCCACCACTTGCCCCTTCTCGCTGCTGTCGGTTTCGAGCGCGGCTGCGACGCCTCGCACTTCGACCACTTCCGTGACTGCGCCCGGTTGCAGCACGATATCGACGCGTTGGCGCGCATTTACATTCACCATGACGTCGCTGGTGGAGAATCGCGCGAAGCCGGGCGCCTCCGCAGTCACCGTATACCGGCCCACGCGCACGTTCAGAAAGGTGTAATTGCCGTTCTCGTCCGTGATCGTCTTGGCCTGGATCCCCGTATCCTGACTGATAAGCGTTACGGCGGCGCCCACGATGACCCCGCCCGAGGGATCGCGCACCGTACCCAGAACGCCTGCCGTCTCGAACTGGGCCGCGGCCGGCCGGATCCACAAGCCCAAAACTATCCCTGCCATCCAACGCATCCGTCTCATGGCTGTTATCCCTCCCCGATTCAAGCCCATTTTATAAAAGGCCGGATGACGAAGCCGTAAAATTCCGATTTCAGGTATCGGAAGCCGTCATTCGGGCGATCCGGTTCCTGCAGCCTCGGGCAACGTAAGGGCCTCGCCTGGGTCGCGGGCGTGCCCGGCTTTGCCGCGGTTGCCTGCCGTCAGGCGGCGTAGTGGGTGCTAGAATCAAGGAAGATTGCGTCCCGGAAGCTTGCCTGCGGTATGGATTTCCTGGAGGGCCTGAATGAACGCCAGCGGGAAGCCGTGCAACACGGCGAAGGCCCTCTTCTGATCCTCGCCGGGGCCGGCAGCGGCAAGACGCGGGTGATCACACACCGGATCGCGTGGCTGATCCACGAGCGCAATGTTCCCGCGCACGGTATCGTGGCCGTCACCTTTACCAACAAGGCGGCCGACGAAATGCGCGAGCGCGTGTTGACCCTGCTCGGCGGCCGTTGTCCGGCCGCAGGCCTCACGGTCTCCACGTTTCACTCCTTCGCGGTGCGCCTGCTGCGCCGCGACGGCCGTTCGCTCGCCGAGCTGCGCCCGGGTTTCACCCCTCAGTTCACGATTTACGACGAGGACGACCAGCTGGCCGTCATCAAGTCCGTCTACCGCCACCTCGGTCTCGACGAGAAGCACTTCCTGCCGTGCCGCACGGCTCTGGCCCGCATCAGTTACGCCAAGAATCAGAATCAGTCGCCCGAAGAGATGGCCGCGGCCGCACGCGACCCAAGGATGAAACGCCTGGCCGCGGTATGGGACGAGTACGAGGGACGCCTGCGGCAGGCCAACGCACTAGACTTCGACGATCTGCTGCTTGAGGCCGTGCGTTTGCTCACCCACAACGACGCTCTGCGCGAGGCCTGGAACGAGCGCATCCACCATCTGCTCATCGACGAATACCAGGACACCAACCGCAGCCAATATCAATTGATGCGGCTGCTGACCGAACGCCGCCGCAACGTCTGTGTGGTAGGGGACGAGGATCAGTCCATTTACAGCTGGCGCGGCGCGGACATCCGCAACATCCTCGAGTTCACTCGGGATTTTCCCGACGCGAAAGTGGTCCGGCTGGAGCAGAACTACCGTTCCACGAAGAACATCCTGGAAGCCGCCTCCCACGTGGTGGCGCACAATCGCGAGCGGCTGGGCAAGTGGCTGTGGACGACCGCGGAGGAAGGGCCTCGCGTGGGGCTGTTCGAAGCGGCCGACGGCGAGCAGGAGGCCCTCTTCGTGGCGGACGAGATCCAGCGCCTGCTGGCCCGGAGCCCGGACGCGCGCGTGGCCGTGCTCTATCGCACGAACGCGCAATCGCGCCAGTTCGAGGAGGCTTTGCGGCGTTACGGGCTGCGCTACCACGTGGTGGGCGGCTTCAGCTTCTACCAGCGCGCCGAGATCAAGGACGTGCTGGCCTACCTGAAAGTGCTGCTCAGCCCCCAGGATTCCGTCAGTCTGCAACGCATCATCAACACGCCGGCCCGCGGCATCGGCCGCACCACCCTGGAGCAGATCGAAGCATTCGCCGTCGAGCGCCGCCTGTGCCTGTGGGATGCCCTGGAAGCCATCGTAGGCGAGGGCCGGTTGGGCGTGCGCGCGGAGACGGCCGTCGCGAGTTTCCGCCAGTTGATCGAGGAGCTGCGCGAGCAGGCGCGCGAGCTCTCGGTGGAGGGGATCATCCGTGTCGTGCTCGAGCGCACCGGCTATCTCAAGATGCTCGAGGCGGACGATTCTCCGGAAGGCGAGTCGCGGCGAGAGAACTTGCAGGAGTTAATCAACGCCGCCGCTGAGGCTGCCGAGCGGGGTGAAACGCTGGCCGACTTCCTCGATCACGCCGCGCTCGTCTCGGAGGCCGACACGGTAGACGAGCGCGCGCAGATCCTGCTGCTGACGCTGCACAACGCCAAGGGCTTGGAATTCCCGGTGGTCTTCATCACCGGCCTTGAGGACGGCCTGTTTCCGCACTCGCGCTCGCTCGACGTGCCGCGGGCGCTGGAGGAAGAACGTCGACTGTTTTACGTCGGCATGACGCGCGCCCGGCAGCGGCTGATCCTCACCTGGGCGCGGCAGCGACGGCGCTGGGCCAGCGGCGTGCTGGAGCCTTCGCAGCCCTCGCGGTTCCTGGCCGAGGTGCCCTCGCGCTTCACCGAGCGGCTGCAGGCGGGACGCGTCCCCGAGCTCGACCTGACCGCGGAGCGTTGGGAGGTGCGCGCCGCGGCGGAGCAGCGGGCCTATAGAGGCGGGACGTACGATTCGGTGGAGGCCATCGAACAGTTCTTCGCCCAGCGGAAGGCCTCCGCGCAGGCGCAACCGCTGCCTGCGCCGCCATCGCCCAAGCCGCTGCCAACAAAGCCTCCGCAACCCGCACACCAAGCCGCCATCGGCAGCGTGATCGAGCATCCGCGCTGGGGCCGGGGCACGGTGGTGCGTCGCGAAGGCGAGGGCGAATATGCCAAAATCACAGTAAGTTTCCCGGGTTACGGGTTGAAGAAACTGGTGGAACGGTACGCGCTGAGAAGCGAAGATGAACACTAAGCACATCAAGGACCGCGCCGAGCGCAAACGGCTGAAGAGGGAGGCCCGGAAGCGGCGTCCGCCCAAAACAAAACGCCCGCCCGATGTTCCGCGTGGCGCGCACAAGAAAAAGCCGCGCAAGATGCCTAAGGGCCAGCGCAAGCGATAGGCGCACGTGCCCGCCGTGAGCCGGCTGTTCCGCACCAAGGACATTGACCAGCTCATTGCCGATGCGGAGGCGCCCGAGCACCGCCTGCGCAAGACGCTGGGGCCGTGGAGCCTCACCGCGCTGGGCATCGGGGCGGTCATCGGCTCGGGGATCTTCATCCTAACCGGAACCGCCGCCGCCGGCGAGACCCTCAGCTTTCATTCGATCCTGCACGCGCCGGTGCTCGATCTTCTTCGGTACGGGCCCGACGCCGTCTCGACCATCGGACGACCCGGCGCGGGCCCCGCCATTTCTCTGTCTTTCCTGCTGACCGCGATCGCCTGCGCCTTCGCCGCCCTTTGCTACGCCGAGCTCGCCTCCATGATCCCGATCGCCGGCAGCGCCTACACTTACGCCTACGCCACTCTCGGCGAGCTGTTCGCCTGGATGGTGGGCTGGCAACTGATCCTGGAATACGCGGTTTCAAACATGGCCGTCGCGGTGGGGTTCTCGGCCCACTTCAATGACATCCTCGACAGTCTGTTCGGCCTGCGTCTGCCTCCGCAGTTAAGCGGTCCGGTGATCGCGGGCGGCGTCCTGACGGGCAACTGGTTCAACCTGCCTGCACTGCTGATCCTGCTCGTTCTGACCTGGCTGCTGGTGCGCGGCGTGCGCGAGAGCGCCGGGGCCAACAACTTCATGGTGCTGGTCAAGGTGGGCGCCATCCTGATCTTCGTCATCGGCGCGGCGCGCGCAGTCGATACCGGGAACTGGCGTCCCTTCATGCCCAACGGGTTCGGCGGCGTGCTGACGGGGGCCGCCATCGTCTTCTTCACCTACATCGGCTTCGACTCGGTCTCGACGGCAGCCGAGGAGGCGCGCAATCCTCAAAAGGACCTGCCGTTCGGGATCCTAGCCAGTCTCGCCATCTGCACCGCGCTCTACGTTTCGGTGGCGCTGGTGCTCACCGGTATCGCCGACTGGCGTACTTTGAACACCGCCGCTCCGGTGGTCGAGACACTGAAGACGCTGGGACTTGATTCCATCCGCCGCTGGGTAGGCGTGGGCGCCATCATGGGGATGGTTTCCTCGCTGCTCGTCTTCCAGTACGGACAGGCCCGCGTCTGGTACGCCATGTCGCGCGACGGGCTGCTGCCGTCGGCCTTCTCGCGCATCCATCCGCGTCACCGCACTCCCCACGTGGCCACCTGGGTGGCGGGGCTGTTCGTAGGCTTGCCCGCGGGCATCTGGGACGTGGGCACTTTCGCCGACCTGGCCAACATCGGCACGCTGTTCGCTTTCGCGGCGGTCGCGGCAGGCGTGATCGTACTGCGACGCACGCAACCGGAACGCCCGCGGGGCTTTCGTGTGCCGGGCGCTCCCTGGGTGCCCGGGCTCTCGATTCTGTTTTGTCTGGTCCTGATGCTAAGCCTGCCGCTACAGACCTGGTTGCGCTTCTTCGCCTGGATGGCGGCGGGCGCGGCTGTCTATTGGCTGTTCGGCCGCAAGCACAGCGCCCTGGCGCGTTGAGCGCCGGAGAACGCAGCATTCCTGCCGCAGCCGCATCCCTGTGGAGGCCTGCCGGTGCTGACCGACCTCAGGCCAACGGCAGCCTGACGGGGCGGCCCTCCTGCTTGGAGATCTCGCCCGCCAGACAGATCTCGTGCGTTTTGACCGCGTCGGCGACGCTCGCGTGCGACTCCGTGCCCGTGCGCACGCACTCGATGAAGTGGTCGATCTCGGCCTGGAAGGGGTGGTGCGATACGGCGCCGCTATCGGGTAGGATCGTGGGGATCTGGGCCCATCCGGTCTGTCCGGGCCAGCACTGCGTGAAAAGGCGGTTGTCGCGGACTACGCCGCGATTGCCCATGAGTACGATGGGGAAGGTGTAAGGCGCCGCGTACTCGATCGAGGTGGCCACCTTGCCCATCACGCCGCCCTCGAAGCGGATCAGGATCACGCTGTTCGGTTCGTACTCGTAATCGAGCGGATTGCCCCGGCTGAAATTGGCGTAGCCGAAGACCTCCACCGCCTCGCGCCGGAGGAACCAGCGGAGGGCGTCCACGGCATGGCAACCCGCCGCCAGCAGGGCGGTGCCCCCGTAAGCGCGGCGGCTCATCCACGAGTGAATGCCGTAGGACTTGGTGATGCCGTGCAGGTAATCCACCTCGCCGTAATAAAGATCACCCAACAGGCCCTGCCCGATGATCGCACGGATCACCCCGAACAGCGGATTCCATCGCAGCACGAAGCTCACTACGCTGCGGACGTTGTACTCGCGAACAGCCTTGTCGAGCCGACGGAGGCCGTCCAGATCGAGTGCGATCGGTTTCTCGACCAGCACGTGCTTGCCTGCTTGGGCGCAGGCTACGCCCTGCTCGACATGCAGATGATGCGGCGTGCAGATCGAGACCACGTGGATGTCGTCGGCGCGCAGCAGCTCGTCCAGATCGGTGTACGGCCGGCAATTTGCGAGTCCGTATTCATGGGCCTTGGCTTCGGCGCGCTCGCGCCGGCGGCTGAGGATGGCCCGAACTTCGGTGTAAGGGTTCCTCTGGTACGCGCGGATGTGTTCGCCGGAAACGTCTCCGGTGCCGAGGATGGCCGCTCCCAATCGTTCGTTCATGGTGGTTCAGTATAGCGGAGCCGGGCTCGGCTGCCGGGCTTTCAAACGCCGCGCCATTCTGCCACGGCCTCGTAAAGGGCGAGGATGTTGGCCGTGGGCGTGTTCGCCTGGATGTTGTGGCAGGGCGCTACGATGTAGCCGCGGGCACGACTGAAAATCTCCAGGTTCTCCCAGACCTCCCGCTTGACGTCCTCCGGCCGTCCGAACGGAAGCGTGAATTGGTTGTCCACCGCGCCGTGGAAGACCAGCTCGCTTCCGAACTCGCCTACCAACTGCCTGCGATCCATTCCGGGGCAGCGCCACTGCACGGGGTTGAGAACGTCAATGCCCATCTCGACGAGTTCCGGCAGCAAGGGGCGTATGGCGCCGTCGTTGTGATGGAACACCCACGTGCCGAGCCAGTGCGCGAGATCGATCATCTTCTTGAGCCAGGGCTTTATGAAGCGCCGGAAGCAGGCCAGGCTCATCAACGGACCCTGTTGCGTGCCGAGATCCTCGGCCACGCAAATGAAACAGATCAGGTCGCCTGCCGCCTCCATGGCCTTGCGCACGATGCCCGCGTGGATTTCAAAGATGCGCTCCATGGCCGCATCCACCATGGAGGGGTTGGCCAGCAAGTCTTCCAGGGCCTGCTGCATGCCCCGCAGCCGGCAGTAAAGGTAGAACGGCTCGTAATTGGCCCCGATGATGGGGTAGTCGCGCCAGGCCAGGCACTCGCGACGGAATTCTTCCGTTTCCCACTCGCAAGCCTCCGGCCAGGGGTAGCGCTCGACTTCACGCACGCCGGTGGCGGATGCGAGCGGAGGATCCACGGCCTCCTCGTAGTAACCGGCGCCGTCCAGGTAGGGCACGCGGCGCGTCGGAATGCCCCACACGCTGAACAGCGAAGCCGTATGCCAGGTATCTTCCCGGGCGCGCGGGTGGCGCGGCGCTAGGAAGACGCCCTTGTCGATGCCCAGCTTTTGGTAGAGCTCCCTCTCTGTGGAACAGTCCAGTGCGCGCAGCAGGCGGCGGGTCACTTCCGGGGTCGCCCAGTAGTCGCAGACCGGCTCCGCAAAACCGCTGCCCCGAAACAGCGCCAGCCATTTCTCGCGCGGCGTCACGCCGACATTGTAAGTCACCCTGCGGCAAGAGGCCGGGCCGCGGCCGAAGCGCTACAATGGCGCGCAGGCGATGAACGGCTGTCAGCGAATCCAAGCGGCGCTGCGCGGGGAGCGGCCTGACGCAACGCCCGTGATGCTGCACAACTTCATGATGGCCGCACGTGAGGCCGGCGTCACGATGAGCGTCTTTCGACGCGACCCGGGGGCCGTGGCGCGCTCGTTCATTCTCGCCGTCGAGAAATACGGTTACGACGGCATCGTGGTGGACATAGATACGGCTACGCTGGCAGGCGCGCTGGGCGTGCCCGTCGAGTTCCCCGAGGACGAACCCGCGCTCTGTCGAGGTGCGCGGCTGAAGCGTCTGGAGGACGTGCGCGAACTGGAGCCGCCCGACGTCGCCCGATACGAGGGCGTACAGGTGTGGCTGGAGGCCGTGCGCCTGCTCGAGCGCCACTTCGGCGACGAGATCTTTGTGCGCGGCAACTGCGACCAGTGTCCCTTCTCGCTGGCCAGCCTGATGCGAGGCGCCTCTCAGTGGATGCTGGATCTCGTCGACCCGGACCGAGAGGAAGACGTGAGCCGCCTGCTCGATTATGCCGCCGAGGCCACGCTACAGTTCATCCGCCTGATGGCGCAGACCGGGGCGCACATGGTTTCGAACGGCGACAGCCCGGCCGGCCCCAGCGTCATCTCGCCGCAGCTTTACCGCCGATTCGCCTGGCCCTACGAAAAACGTGTGGTCGAGCAGGCGCATGCGCTCGGGCTTCCCTACATGCTGCACATCTGCGGCAAGACCGAACCGATCCTGGAGGACATGATCGCTACCGGAGCCGACGCGCTGGAGCTGGACTACAAGACCGATGCCCGCCGCGCCCACGACGTGCTGGCGAGTCGAGCGACCTTCGTCGGCAACCTCGATCCGAGCGGCGTGCTTGCCCTGGGGACGCCCTCGCTGGTTGAGCAGAAGACCCGGGAGCTGATGGACATTTTCGCGGACACGCCGCGCTTCATCCTCAACGCCGGCTGCGCCATACCCGCCACCACGCCGCCCGAAAACCTGCGCGCTATGATCCGTGCGGCCCGGCAGCGATAGATTTCCGTTGCAGCGATTCAGCCGCCGGCGCCCCACGGTAGGCAGTTTCCTGAATTACTGTCGCTCATCGCAGAAACTGAGCAGTAACAGCCAAGGACCGCGCACCGCTGGAAAAGACGGGCGAAATTCAAGATTGCGCCGGGCTCCGACTGAGCTAGACTTGAGCGGGTGGTCGGGATGAGGGGCTTTATGGCGCTCTTACTGCTCGCGGTTCGGCCCGGGGTGGGCGCGTCGTTGTTCGACTTGCCTGAAGTCAAGGTGACTCCTTCGCCGATGCACGCGGCCCGCGTGCCCCTGCCCTCTGCAACCAAACCGCTGGACGTAGCCGCGGCTCCGCATGGTCCGGAAGTCGCGCTGTTGCTGACGGACTCGACCGGGGCCGGGGTCTTGACGCTGTGGAAGATCGGCGACGCTGGGCTGCGTGAACTCTCGCGCCCGCCGCAGGGGCCCTGGCGCGCCGGATCGCCTGGCATCCTCAAGGCACGCAACTGTTCGTGGCCGGCCGGCAGGGCGCTGAATGGGTGATCTGGAGGCTGGCGCCCGAGACCTCCGGCCGGACCGCGCGTCAAATCTACCGCGACAAGCGGCCGATCGAGCGTTCACTCGCGGGACCCAGGCCGTTCCTCGTGGGACGCGACGAGGAGCGGGGCCGGGACGTCTACGCGCACCGGTTGTTCTTCGGGATCAAACTTGATGAAAAGCGTTTTCGTGTCGAATCCGTTACCGAGGACGGCCGCCGCCGTTACTGGGTCGTCGGCCCGGGTAAAAGGCCCGACCCGGTCCCGGAGGATCAGAACTGGCGGCTGGTCGGCGGACTGGCGGCTGCCTCCGCCCTGCCCGTAGCCTTTCATCCCACGGGCCACTTACTGCTCTGGGAGGATGCCAAAGGTTGCTTCCATGCCGCCAGATACGCGACGGACCACTGGGAGAAGACCGAGCCGCTGCCGGGCGGTCTGTGCGGGGGATCGCTCATCCCTACTCCCAACGGCATCGGGCTGCTTCACTGGCGTCCGGATTCCGACGGTGCGGAGTTGCTGATGCAACCCGGGCGCAGCGCGGTGCGCAAGGCCGCCGGCGGACGATTCATCCTCCCGCCCGCCGTCACGGCGGACGGACGTGGCCTGGTAGGCGTAACGCGCGAGGGTTCGATCCTACTGCTCGATTACGCGCCGATCGAGATCCCCTCGCCGACGTAGTCAATGCCTGGATGTTTCTGGAGGATCCCGCCGACGCGGAGCGCTTCGAACGTTACGGCGGCCTGCTGAGGCCCACCGCCTACGATCAGCTCTACCAGCCGTACGAGGCCGAAAGCTACCCGTGCCTGGAGCAGCCCTTCGCGATGCACCGGCCGCCGTTCCTGGTGACGACCGACCTCTTCTGGGAGCTGTACGGCGCGGCCTTCCAGGGCTTGTTCATTTTGCGTGAGCGGCGGCAGGCCGTTCCCGCTTTCTGGGAGCTGGTGCGGGAGGCGCGCGCCGCGCTGCCGATCGAAACAAAAATGGCCAAAATGTTTCGCTCGCTCGCGGCCGTCCGCAGCGGCGATCCGGCCGGCGACGCCGAGGCCGCGCGCATTCTGGCCGCCGAAGGTTCCGCGCATTGCCGAGCACAACTTTCTGGTCTTCAAGAGTCTGGCTCGCGAGGATCTGGCCCTTTCCACGCCCGATCCCATGCCCAAGATCGCGGACGTGGCCGGCGGCGGCCGCCACGCGGTTCCGTACCTGTTGGCGGCAGTGGGGCGGCCCCTCGAGTGGGACCACGTCACGCCCTTCTACGGGCGCACCCAGATTGTCAAGGGAGCGGCGTACTCTTACTACGAGTTCGCGTCCCAGGAGCTGCTCAACGATGAAGAGTGGCGGCGGCGTTTGCCCTCCGAAACGCGGCCCGCGCGGATCCGGCCGTATTTGTCTGAGGCAGTGCTCTCATGTCCCCCGCGCGATCCGTTCTGACTCTCTGTCTCGCCGCGGCCGTCGCCGGCGCCGGGGGAAGCCGGCTTCTCTTCACGGCCGATATCATGGCTCTCCCGCGGCGCGCGGACGCAGATCGAGCGCACGGGCCGCTCGCCCTTCGCGCCATTTGCGGATCTGTTTCGCAGCGCAGCCTTCGTCGCCGGCAACTTGGAAGGCGTGTTCGGGCCGCCCGAGGAGTGCGGGCCCCCTGTCCGCCTGTGTTTCGCCACACCGCCTGCCTTTGCCGAGCTGCTGGCGGCGGCCGGTTTCCGAGCCGCAGGCATCGAAAACAATCATTCGGGGGATCTCGGGCCCGCCCGTTGGGAGTCTACGCGGCGAATCCTGCGCGAGGCGGGGATCACGCCGCTGAATTTCGAGGACTCGCCTCAGTTCCTGAAGCTGGGTGAAGCGACGGTGGCGATCGTCTCCTTCAATCAAGTCCCGGGGCGCTCTCGCAGAATTGTTTCGGCGCCATCACTCGAGCCGGCGCAGAAGCTGCGTCTCGCGCGCCGGCTTTCCCAGCTGGTGGTGGTCTTCGTGCATTGGGGCAGGGAATACGAACCGCGACCGAACGCCTCGCAGAAGCAGGCCGCGCGCTGGCCCGTGGCGCAGGGCGCGGATGTGGTGATCGGACACCACCCGCACGTTGCGCAGGCCCCCGACTGCGTGGAGGGTCGGCCGGTGTTCTACTCGCTCGGTAACTTCGTGTTCGATCGGAGGGACGCCGCGACAAAGCTCGGCATGATTGCGGATTTGCGCGTAAGCCGGGGGCAAGTCCGTGCACGTGCGCTGGCAACGAGGATCCCGCTCGGCTCCAGCTCTCCGCAGCCGGCCGGCAACGACGACCAAGCGAGCTTGGCGCTGGCCGGTTGCACGATCGAGCTTCGCGCGCCGATGCGGGCGGGGCGCTGGGAGTTGCGCGGGGAGTCGCGAACGGGCGGCGTCGTGTTGCTGGGGCGCGGCCCATCGGGCGAGCGTTGGCAATCGCCGCCCCTTCCCTTAGCGGCTGTCGAAGCCGGTCCGCTCTCGAAACCGGATGGCGACGTCCTGCTGTTGACTCTGGAACGCCGCTACTCCACGCTCGACGGCGAAAGGGGACTGCGGGCGTACGTCTACCGTATCGGGCCTGGCGGGCTCATCCCGCTGTGGCGCGGCAGCGGGCTCGCCTGGCCTTTGGCCGATGCGGGGCTGCTCGAGGACGGCACTCTCTGCCCGCTGCACCGCGCCGATTCCTTCCTTGCGCCGAATCCTTCCGCTGCGGTCTCGCGCGTGGCTGCCTACCGTTGGAACGGCTTCGGCTTTTCGGCAGCCGAAGAGGCCGGCTTGAAAGGCAACTGCCGTCTGCTGTTCGGCCGGTGAGAATTCAACTCTTACGCAAGGCTTCGCGGATGCGCTCTGGCGTTATGGGCGGCCGCAGCAGCCGCACTCCGACGGCGTCGAGCTTTACGTCCGGCTCGTCGGCCGGAAGCTGCGTCAACACGGTCATCGAGCTCCGGCCCGACTCGACCTTGCCTACCTAGCAGGTGATGCGGTTGTCCGACGCGACCCGCAGGTATGCATTGAAATCCCCCGCATAGCCCGGCCGCTGGGGCAGACGCGCGGGCTCCGGTCCGTCGAGCAAGTCCCCGAGCGGAATCAGGATGAACAGCCCGGGCGTGCACAGCAGGTCGGGCCGTCGCATGCGCATCTACGCGGAACTCATGGGCCGCCTCCCCCACGCACGGTGCGCGCCGCCTGCCCGATGGCTTCTACGATGCGCGAGTGCAAGGCACACCGCCACAGGTTGTCGTTCATGGCGCGAGTGATTTCCTCGCGCGTCGGCCGCGGATTCCGCCCGGGCAGGGCCTGCTCCTTCATGACCATTCCGGGCGTGCAAAAGCCGCCCTGGAAGGCGTGTCGTTCCAGAAACGCCCGCTGCACCGGACGCAACCGCCCTCGCGGCTCAACCCCTCGATCGTGAGCACCCGCCTGCTCTCCAGAGAGCCGACCGGCGTCGCGCAGGCGCGCACGGTCTCGTTGTCGACGAGCACGGAACAGGCGCGGCACAGTCCGGCCCTACGACCGAAGTTGGTTCCCGTTAGCCCCAGATCGCATCGCAGCACCCGGAGCAGCATCCGCTCGCGGTCGGTGTCGGTTGGGTGAGGCTTGCCGTTTAACCGAAAGGATATCGTTCTCTGCAGAGGCTTCCGGCGCACCGCCGGTCGCATGAATCATACATCCGGAAGCCGGCACGCTCATGAAGGCGGGGTCGCAGGAAGTCTGGCGAGTAGAGCCCGCATTTGCTTGCGCACGGCGGCATGGGAGGCTTCGGCAGCCAGATTCCTGCGCTCGCCTGGGTCATCACGGTGGTCGTAAAGCTCGGCTTGAGATCCCTCGGGGTCCCACTCCGTGTAGCGGTAGCGCTCGGTGCGCACGGTGCGGCCGAAGATCTTGCCGCGAAGCGTCACCGTGTATGCGGGATGTTCCCAACTCGAGCGCGGATTGCGCAGCAGCGGTACGAGGCTTTGGCCCTCGAGGCCTGAAGGCGGCTGGAGCCCGCACAGTTCGGCGAGCGTGGGGTAGAGGTCGACCAGCTCCACGGTGCGCGGACAGACTGCGTTTTCACGGGCTGTGCCGGGCGCGACGATCAGCAACGGCACGCGCGTGGCCACCTCGTAAAGCGAGTTGTGTTTGGACCACTTGCCCTTCTCGCCGAGATGATAGCCGTGGTCTCCGAAGAGCACGATGATGGTGCGCTCCCTCAGCCCCAGAGCTTCGAGTTTGTCCAGCACGCGTCCGACCTGCGCATCCATGAAGGACACGCAGGCGTAGTAGGCGCGGATCATTTCGCGTGCGGCCTCGGGCGTGGCTTCCCGGTCGATGAACAGGTCGCCGTTGCGTTCGGGCAAGGCGGCGGCGGGGACCCCGGGCGGGAGCGTGGGCCGCGGCGCGAAATCGGCCGGAAGCGGCATTCGCGCGGGGTCATAAAGATCGAAGTATTTGCGGGGCGCCACCAGCGGGCTGTGCGGCTTGACGAAGCCCACGCCGAGGAAAAAGGGGCGGTCCTTGTATTTCTCCAGCAGTTCGATGGCGCGCGTGGCAGTGCGGAAGTCGGGCTGGTCCTCGCCCTCCCCTGGCGTCGCCTCCCAACGATCGGAGTTGCGGGCTTGGCGGGCGCGTTGTTCGGGTGAAGGCGCTTGGCGCCGCAGGACCGGTTCGCCTCCTTCGTCCCAGGACGGCGCGTCGTCGATGACGCCGTGATAGATCTTGCCCGTGCGCGCGGTGACGTAACCGTTCCGGCGGAAGAGTTGGGGCAGCGTCAACCGATCGGGGAACTCATCACGGAAGTAGCGGATGTTGTCCAGCACCCGTGTCGTCGTGGGATACCTGCCCGTCAACAGGGAGGTCCGGGAGGGATTGCACAGCGGGTACTGGCAATAGGCGCGTTCGAAGCGCACGCCCCGACGAGCGAGTCGGTCGATATTCGGCGTGCGGATGAGGGTGTTGCCGTAACAGCCCAACTCGGGCCTCAGGTCGTCCACGGCGATCAGCAGCACGTTGAATCTGGGGGCGGCGGTGGAGAAGATCGAGGGGGTCACGCCGAGCGAGAGCAAGAAATCCCGGCGTTTGGGCAGGGTGCACATGGGGAACTGGCGATTCATCAAGCGTAGTGTATAATAGCGTTGGAAAGCCACCCTAGCTCAGCTGGTAGAGCGGCTGATTCGTAATCAGCAGGTCGCCGGTTCGATCCCGGCGGGTGGCTCCAGCCCCCGATCGCGTGTGCCTCTTCTCCCGGCGAGGTTGCCCCTGCGCGCGGCACTATGATAATGTGGCGATTTAGGACCGCTCGTTCCGCGTTCG
>CALJAM010000037.1 GCA_938027685.1 uncultured Bryobacteraceae bacterium | reverse complement strand
GATTTCGCAAAGACCAAAGCAGGACCGCGTGACGCTGCGCGGTAGCACGAAGCATTTGTCAGCAAGATGCTAACTTCGGTGACGGGGCTCAAGCAGGCGAAGTTGCGCGGGCTGGCCAAGGTGAGCCGGCTGGTGAAGTTTGCGGCCGCGCCTTACAATCTCCGGCGCCTGCCCAAGCTGCAGGCTCAGGCGGGGTAAGGGTCCGCGAGCACCCCGCAGAAGTGCCGCGAAAGGCCTGGGAGGGGCGCGTGCGGGCCGACCGGACGGCCGCACAACCTGCTTCTGAGGGCTGGCTGCGCTCTAATAAAGCTCTCTCGAGTAAGTCATCCGTTCCTACAAGCATCTTTGTTCAGCAAGCTTTTAAGTATAACGCCGTAACGGTTTCGATAAAGCAACAGATGCAATAAGACAACAGCGAATTCAGAAAGCTATGAAGAGGTAAGTCTAGCGATGTAACTGCGCGAATTCTTCAAGCGGAGGGCCGGTGCGAGTCCCGCCCGGCTCACGATTTGTTGTAAACAGCTTTCCTGGGACGAACCGCTACCGGCGCCCCTCGCGTGCCACTGCCAACCGTCTGCCGGCGAGACGGTTACGTCGGCCGCCTTGCTGTCGTTCGAAGAGACTCACGCACCCGTCCGTCTGCGCAACCCTCCGAAATGGGCCGCCCGTTTGGGTGGCCCTTCGAGTTCCGAAGATCAAGTGGCGCCGAAGGGTGGCGACGGGTGCCGCTTTTGAGCCCAGCTTCAGGCGCCCGGCACGAAGCCTCCCCAGCCGTCTGTGCTATCCTCGGCTCTCAGTCGAACATGGGTGCCGAGCATCTGGCTTCGTACCGCAGGTGCGTTGAACGAATTCGCCAGAGCTGGCCGCGTTTCCTCGAGCAGCGTCGGCTGAGGCTGAGCGAGCAGGCTCGCCACGGACGCGCCCCCGAGAAGGTGGCCGAAGGCATCCTCGAAGACTTCTTTACCCAGGTGCTGGACTGGTCTCTGGCGGACCTTAACCATCAGCTCAAGTACGCTGACCTTGTGCTCAGCCGGCTCGGGGTGAAGTATCTGCTCGTGGAAGTCAAGCGCCCGGGATCGCCGGCATGGAACCGGCATGCCGTCGAACTAGCGCTTGAGCAAGCCAGGCGCTACGCCTCCGAGCAAAAGATCCGTTGCCTGGCGGTGAGCGACGGTGGAATGTTGTATGCGGCCGATCTGCACTCGGGAGGTCTCACCGACCGGGTGCTGGTTTCGCTGGCGACGTCGGAACCGCCCGAGGCCCTCTGGTGGCTGAGCGTGCACGGGATTTACCGCCGGCCGGAAGGAGTCACGGTTCGATGGGTCGCGGAGCCTGCGACCGGAGCCACCGGGGGCACGGATCCTGCAAGGGCCGTGCAGGGCCTGCTCCACCCAAGGTACAAGTTGCCAGCTTTCTGTTTTGCTTACGCGGGCGACGCCTCGGACTGGCGGACGTGGAAGCTCCCTTATCTACTGGCGGATGGGACAGTGGACGCCAAGCGGCTGCCCAAGGCCATTCAGGCGATCCTAAGTAACTACCGCGGAACGAAGGTGAGCGGCATCCCCGAGTGTGCAGTCGCGGAGGTGTTGGTGCGGTTGGCGCGAGCCGCCGTGGCAGCGGGCAAGTTGGCGAGCGGCGCGAGCCAGGCCGCGCCTGTTTATCGCCGGCTCGTGGAGGTCATTGAGCAACTGGGCCGTTCCGAAGAACTCTTCGCAGGTGAGTCGCGGCGGCGGGATCCTTGAGATCTCGAACGTGCTTCGAAGCGTGAGAGATCGGCAACCATGGCGCTTTCGGAGGCGGGCGGTGCCGAGGTAGCTGCGATCCTAATCCTTGGCGGCGGCCTCGCAGGCACGGATAGAACCCGTTAGCAGCCGACGGCGAGGGAAGCGGCTTCTGCATGCTGCCGGGTTACGCGATATTAGGCCAGCCTGCGCTCGCTCGTCCGACACGAGACGGCTGTGAAGAAAGCGACGCGCCCCTGCGGTTTTCGAGATCCTGCATGGCGCGCGACACAGCAGGCGGCAGCGGCCGGCGACGGCGAGACGCAGAGGACGATGTCATCGCTCGCTTATCGCGACGCGGGTCCGCCAGGTGTCGAAGTGCCTCTGGCGCACTTGCCGTCCTGGGCGATGTGCAGGCGAGGGTTGCGGATCGGGCACAGGCCCGGGGCCGCCAGCACGTCACAGCCACGCGCAGGTCCGCGCTTCGCCCAACCTCACGCGGCCCAGCCCCGCGAGAACACCAGTTAAAGCCGACTGCTCTCCTCACGGCGGAGGGCAGCTTCTGCGCCCAGGCAGCCGGCTTTCTGTTCGCGCCGAGAGCCAGGGCCGCGATCAGAAAAGTTCCCGCGACTCGAAATCTGACGCCTCTCCTCAAGAATTCGTTGACAAATTCTTACCCGCATTCCGACACGGCCGTCCGACGCTGCTTCCGACTTTGCGAGACCAATTTTTTGTAGCACTTATCAATAAGTATCGAGCCGAATGCCTGAAGAGCTTTATCGACAAACTCATGAACCGTGCGGACGCAGGCCGGCGGCCCTCCCGGGGTAAGCAGCCTCACGTGGGAGCATCGCCCGGGATCCGCCCCGGTAAAGCCGCACACGAGCCGGCGTTCTTTGGCTTAGCCGAGCCGCCTCTTTTCGAGCAGCTTACGAGTGAACCGCCCGCGGAAGGCTTTCCTCTGTCACCGGCCGGCAACCCTCGGCAGCGGGGCACCAGCGCCTGGACCGATCGTGTGAACACGCTCCGCCGAGGCCCGACCGATAGCAGCGCTGCTACGATCGCGGGATGATCCTGCCGCCTTCGGCCGCTAGCTGACCTCCGCGCATACACCAGCCGGCCGCGTGGCAGTTTCGCCTTACGTTCCGCTACCGGCGCCTCGGGAATCGCAGTGCCGCCACCGAATCGGCCTGCTGTAGGCTCGCCGAACGGCCTGCCAAGGAGGTGTCCCGCGCCCCATCCCGATTTTCCTAGGGTTCCCTCTCCACGAGGCCCGGTTGGACGGGCGGGTTTCGCTTCCGGCGAGAAATCGCCGGTTCAAGCCCTCCCAGTGCCGAGCCAAGGGAGCTCCCGCAGCCCGGTGAATCCTTGTTCGATAAGAGATCGCGGAGGCTCGCTGTTCCATCCATGCGGGTTGCGCTATGGTAGGGGACTTCAGACCCGAGCTTCGGCAGCAGAATACGCCGCTCGCCGGCCGTTCTGCCCGCAGGGTGCTTGCGAGGTAGGGGCCAGGCTCGCCAGTAAAGGCCGCGGCCGCCTCACCGAGCCTAGTAGCAAGCCCACGCCTGCATGAGGACTACCCCAGCTAACGGTGGGACCGATCCGTCGGGCCGCTCTCGGAAACGGGCGCGGCGTCTCCCACCCTTCTCCTCTCCGACCTCGGCGCCAGCAGCGTATTGCATTTCCGATGCCTTCATGGCGCACCCGGGCACGACGAACGTGATCGAGGGGGGTGTTCGTGGAGGTGCGGCGGCGCATCCGCCCGATGGTCTGCGTGAACGGCGTGGATCCGGTCGTATATGGGGTCTTTCACAGGTTCAATTTGGAATGGAGTAACCGGAACCTCCGTGTTTTCACACAAGCGGGTTGAGACCACCTGCGGGAGAGGCGGGCCTTGACAGGGCGGGCCTGTTGTGTAAACATTTACAGAGGCAGCTGTGGCAACCGTTAGGGACGTGGCTAGGAGGGCGGGCGTCAGCATCGCGACCGTGTCGCGGGTGCTGAACGGTTCCGGCTATTTCGACGAGGCCACGGCCCGCAAGGTCCGGAAGGCCGTCGAGGAGCTGGGCTACCGGCCCAACATCCATTGGAGGCGATTATCCCGCCAAGCCTCGCAGACCGTTTGCTTTCTGCTGGGTAACCGCGATGCGATGAACTCCATGCAGATGAAAGTGCTGATGTCCTGCGAGCGGGCGCTGAACGAGGCCGGTTTCGATCTGGTGTTCGCGTCGTTCCGCTACTCAGCGGGTGTACCGGGGTCTCGACTCGATCTGCCGCGCCTGTTGGTGCATCAGGGAGCGGTGGACGGAGTGATCCTTGCGGGCGTGCATTACAGCAACTTGCTCGAAGCCCTGTCGCGGCTGAAGCTTCCGTACGTGGTCATGGGGAACACGTTTGTGGGAACGAGGGACGAGTTGAAGACCGATTCGATCACTTACGACGACGTCGCCGGGGCTTACGAGGCCACCCAGTGCCTGTTGCGCCTTGGCCATCGGCGTATCGCCTTCGTGGGGGACGTCTCGCTGCCTTGGTTCCGTCGGCGACACGGGGGCTACAGCCTGGCGATGAGCCGCGCGGGCTTGGAGGCGTTCGGAGTGACGGCGAGCTGGGAGATCAGGAACATCGATTACGGACAGCTCGCAGCAGCCGAGCTGCTCCGGGACGGGCCGCCGCCCACCGCGATCTTCGCCGGCAACGACGAAATAGCTGCAGGGGTCTGGAAGGAGCTGGTGAAGCGGCGCATCGAGATCCCGCGCCAGATGAGCCTGATGGGATTCGGCGATCGCGAGGAGTTTTCGCTCCTGGAGCCTCCGCTGGCGAGCGTGTCTGTCTTCCAGGAAAGACTCGGCGCCGAGCTGGCGCAAATGCTCCTGGCCAAGCTGGGCAGACCGGGTCTGCGGATCCCTGCACGCACGCTGCCCTGCAAGGTCCTGGAGCGGGGATCGGTTGGGCCGCCACCGGCGGCGCGTTAGCTCAAGTCGTTGTGTAAACAGTTACAGGGAGGCAAGGGATGAGGCGAGGAGTTCGGTACGTAATCGTCCTAGCCATCGGCGCCGGCATGCTGCCCGCGCAAGAATATCGTGCCAGCATCATCGGACGGGTTACCGATCCGACGGGAGCGGTCATCACCGGCGCTAGGGTGGTCGCGACCAACGTCGAGACGGGTCTGGCGGCCCGCACCGTCACCAACGAAAGCGGGCATTACGTAATGCCCGGGCTGGCGCCGGGTCGCTACCGGGTGGAGGTGGAGTTCCCCGGTTTCAAGAAGCACGTCCGCGACGGCATCACGCTCCAGATCCAGGACCGCCCGGTGCTCGACGTGACTCTGGAGCCGGGGGAGATCACCACCTCGGTCACCGTGACCGGCGAAGTCGTGCAACTGGAAACCGCCACGGCTTCGCGGGGCGAGCTCATCACCGGGCGCACGGTGGTGGACATGCCGCTGAACGGGCGCAACGCGTACGCCTTGGCGGCCTTGACCCCGGGGCTGTTGTTCACCTCGCGCACCCAGGCTTCCACGTTCCTGCGCGTTACTGCCAATGTCGGCATCTCAGCCATCGCGGTCTCCGGCGCCTCGGAACGTAACTCGGAGTCACTGCTCGACGGCGTACCCAACACGGGTTCGGACGGGTTGATCCAATACGTGCCTTCGGTCGACGCGGTGCAGGAGTTCCGGGTGCTGACGAACGCCTTTGACGCGGAGTACGGTCGCTTCCGGGGCGCCGTGATCAGCGCCTCCATCAAGTCGGGCACGAACGCCTTTCACGGCGCGCTGTTCGAGTTTGTGCGCAACTCGGCCTTCAACGCTCGCGATCCGTTCGCCACCTCCATCCCCCAGTTCGGCTATAACCAGTTCGGGGGCTCGGCGGGCGGCCCGATCTACCTGCCCAAGCTCTATAACGGCAAGAACCGCAGCTTTTTCTTCTTCAACTTCGAGGGGTCGCGCGAGGGTGTTCCGCGAGCCAACGTGAACACCGTACCCACGGAGCTGCAGCGCCGGGGCGATTTTTCCCAAACCCGGGTGCGCGTCGGCAACACGATCTCTCCCGTCACCATATTCGACCCGGCCACGACGCGCCGCGAGGGCGCCGCCTTTGTTCGCGACGCCTTTCCGGGCAACGTGATCCCGCAGAATCGCTTCGATCCCGTGGCCCGCAACGTTATCGGCCGCTACCCATTGCCGAACGCGCCCGGCGATCCGGTGACCGGTGCCAACAACCATCTGCTTTCGTTCAAAGACCCGGTTTTTGACAACGGCTACGTTTATCGCATCGATCATCGTTTCTCCGACCGGCACGCGATCTTTCTCCGCCACTCGTGGCGACATTTCCGCGTGCGGCGCCAAGGGGCTTTGAAGAACGAACTGACCGGAGACTTTGACGACCGGACTGCACCCGGTATAGCGCTGGATGACACCATCACGCTGAACCCGACCACCGTGCTTAATCTGCGCTATGGGTTCAGCCGGTTTCTCCAGCTTCAGGCCGCCGACACTTTGGGTTTCGACATGAAGGGCCTCGGGTTCCCTCCCGCGCTGCTTCCCCAACTTACAGCGCAAGCTTTTCCGACCATTGCTATTTCCGGTTACACCACGCTGGCCTCGGCCGCCAAGCAGACCAAGAATGCGGAGGACACGCATTCCGTCCGCGCGGGCCTGATCAAGGCGGCGGGACGCCACGCGCTGCGCTTCGGGGCGGAGGGGCGGCTGCTTCATTCCAACTCGATCTCGCTGCCGGCTAATGCGGCCGGATCCTATTCCTTTAACTCGGTGTTCACTCGGGGGCCCAATCCTCAAGCCGCCAGCGTGACCGCCGGCAGCGGCTTGGCCTCCTTCCTGCTCGGCGCCGTGGCTTCGGGGTCCGTGGGTTACAACGCTTCGCCTGCGGATACCGGCACCTACTACGGCTTCTATGTGCAGGACGACATCCGCGTGAGCACCCGCCTGAATCTGAACATCGGGCTGCGCTACGAGATCGAAGGGCCGTATACCGAACGTTATAACCGGCTGAACCGTGGTTTCGATTTCGGCGCCGAATCACCCATCAATGCTCGGGTGCGCGCCAACTACGCGCTCAATCCCATTCCCGAGGTGCCGCCTGCCGCCTTTCAGCTTCGGGGCGGCCTGTTGTTTGCCGGCGTAAACGGCGTGAGCCGCGCCCTGACGGACCTGGACACAGACAATGTCGCGCCGCGCATCGGCGTGGCTTATTCGCTGAGTCCCAAGACCGTGATCCGAGCAGGCATGGGACGTTTCTTCAGCGCCACTACCCAGTTTTCGGAAATCCGCTTGGGCTTTTCCAACACCACCACCATGATCACATCGATCGACGGCGGTCTGACGCCCGCCAACACGCTCTCGAATCCCTTCCCCGAGGGGATTCAGGCGCCGCCCGGAGCTTCGTTAGGCCTGTTGACATACATCGGACAGGCAGTCAGTTATGTCAATACCCAGCGTAAGAATCCCACCAGTTGGCAGTACCAGTTCAGCATCCAGCGCCAATTCGGTCAGAACTTCCTCCTGGACATAGCCTATGTCGGGTCGACCTCCGGCCAACTGCCGGTCAGACACGAAGTGAACTTCGTTCCCAAGCCCATCCATGACGCCGCGCGCGCCAACTACGTACTTACCGGACGGAACACATTGAATGACACGTTTCCCAATCCCTTCCGCGGGGTAGTTACCTCCGAACCACTTTCCACGGCCACCGTGACCCGCGGACAGCTGGTTCGCCCTTACCCGCATTTCACCGGGCTCGCAGCCAACGACGAGAGTTTCGGCACCAGTCGCTACGATGCCCTACAGGTGAAGTTCAACAAACGTTTTTCCGGCGGTCTGTCGCTGCAAACATCCTACTCGTTCGCGAAGCAGCTCGATCGGATCATCTTCCTGAACGACCAGGACACCGAGCTCACGAAACAACTCGCACCCTTCGATGTGCCCAATCGATTCGTGGCGGCTGCCCTTTACGAGTTTCCGCTGGGGAGGGGGCGCAAGTATTCGGCCTCGGCCCGCGGTCTCCGGGGCAAGCTGATGGAAGGCTACCAGTTGAATGTGATCTACACGGCCCAGGGTGGAGTCCCCATTGACATCAGCGGCGCCGAGAGTCTCGGGCGCAGCGCCAGGCTGACCGAGGGTCGCAGCATCAACCGGTGGTTCGACACCACGGCCTTCCGGCAGCGGGAGACGCTGGAATACGTCGGGCTCACGCGTCTGCCCGATGTACGCTCGCCGGGCAAGAACAACTGGGACATCTCGCTGTTCAAGAACACCGGCATCGGAGAACGGATCAAAATACAACTGCGAATAGAGTCTTTCAATGCGATGAACCGGCCCGAGTACGCATCGCCCAACGGGACGTTCGGTCACGCCAACTTTGGCAGGATAACGTCGACGGTCACTTTCGCTCGCCAATTCCAGTTAGGGTTGAAGCTGCTGTGGTAGGGATACACATATGACCAGAAGACAGCTGCTGGGAGTAGTTCCCGCATCGGTGGTTATGGCGGAGGCGGCGCCGCGGGCGATCGGTCGCATTCGACCGCGGCCCTCCCGAGAAATCGTCTCGTCCAGGATCTCGATCGGCTTTGAAACGCTCGATCGGGAGATGTTCGATCCCGAGCGCTGCTATCCGTACCTGGCGCAGACGGGCGTGAAGTGGGCGCGCTGTCAGACCGGCTGGGCCCGGACGGAACGGCGCAAGGGCGAATACGACTTCAGTTGGCTCGACAGGGTGGTCGATGCGCTGCGCGGCATCGGGATTCAGCCGTGGTTCAATCTGGGCTACGGCAACACCCTTTACACACCGGGCCCTCCGCACTTTACCGCCGTAGGTTGGGCGCCGCTCAACAGCGACGAGGCCCGACAGGCGTGGGTCCGATATGTGGAACGCCTGGCGCAGCGCTTCGCCGGCCGCGTCAAGCACTGGGAGATTTGGAATGAACCCAACATTCCGGGTTTCTGGCAGCCTGACAAGCCAGATCCGGTCAGATACGTGGAGCTGGTGAGGCTGACGGCGCCGGTTCTGCGCAAAACCATTCCGGACTGTGTGCTCATAGGCGGCGCATTTGCAGGGGTTCCTCTGGACTACATGGAAGGATGCCTGGAAGCCGGTCTCGCGGAGCTGGTGGACAAGATCTCGTATCACCCCTACCGGCCCGTGCCGGAGCACAATTACGAGGCTGAAGTTCGCAGCATGAGAGGACTGCTGAACCGGTACAAGTCCAGTCTGGCACTCTGGCAAGGCGAAAACGGCGCTCCATCGGCCAGCGGCGGCGTGGGTGCGCTTGCTGATTTGGAGTGGGACGAGGTGCGCCAGGCCAAGTGGTTGCTTCGCCGCCTGCTGCTCGATCTGGCTCTGGGGCTGGAATTGACCAGTTACTTCCACACCGTGGACATGGTGAACTACATCCGGGCGACCGGCCAGACCGGCCAGACGAATTTCAAGGGGGTTCTGCGCGGCCACGACTATACTCCGAAGGCCTCTTACTATGCTTTGCAGAACCTTTGTGCGCTGTTCGATTCCGACACGGTCGGCGCGGATTTTGCGCTGCGTGTCGACAGCCCGCGGCGCGACGCGGAAGTGGCGGCGGTGCGCACGGCGACTTTCGTCCGCCGCGGGGCGCCGCTCGGCGCCGTATGGTATCCGGCGGACCTACAAGTCGGCTGGCAACCTAAAACGGTTCAGGTCTCGATGTGGACAGGCAAGATGGCGCAGCTACGACGTCCGGTATTGGCCGACCTGCTGACGGGCCTCGTTCATCCCGCGGAGCACGAAGTTCGCGGAGGCACGGTGCTGTTCAGGGATGTTCCCTTGCGGGACTATCCGGTAGTCCTCACCGACGAGGCGATCGTCTCCGCATGAGTCGCACGACCGGTCTTGCCCTGCTGCTAGTCCGGGTCCTGACGGCAGGCGGTTTCGAACTGGCCGGGCCGAAAGGCGTAGCGCGCATCGTGGTCCCGCCTGCCGAGCCTGAGTGTGTGGGGCTGGCGGCTCAGGACCTAGTGAACGACGTTCGCACCATCACCGGTCGGACGGTTCCCATCGTGCAGGGCTACCCGTCATGTCGAGGCGATTGCGTGGTGGTGGCGTCAGCGGCGTTCTCTGCAAGCACATTGCGCGAGACGGCGCCGGCCGCCTACAGCCGGCTCGCAGGCAAATGGGAAGCGTATCTCGTCGAGACGGCGCCCGTAGGTCTATTGATCGCCGGGAGTGACGAGCGCGGCGCGATGTTCGGCGTTTACGCTTTCATCGAGCAATATCTGGGCGTCGATCCCATGTACTTCTGGACGGACCGTGCTCCGGCGAAGCGCTCGCGGCTCGGGTGGGATCGGGTGCGTATTTGGGCGGACGAGCCGACCTTCCGCTTTCGCGGCTGGTTCCTGAACGACGAGGACTTGCTGGTCGAATGGAAACCGGGCGGCGGCAAGCGGCACATCGAGTATCCCTACTACCACCAAGTCGCCGCGCCGGAGGTGTTGGCGCGCGTCTACGAAGCGATGCTGCGGCTTCAGTACAACCTGGTGATCCCCGCTTCTTTCACCGACATCACCAATCCGGATGAAGAGCGCATGGTTCGGGAAGCGACGCGCCGCGGGCTCTTCGTCTCCATGCACCACGTCGAGCCGCTGGGCGTAAGCGGGTTCGCCTTCCAGAACTACTGGCGGCTGCGGGGGCGCAACGTTGCCTTTTCCTTCCTGAGTCGTCGTCCCGGATTTGAGGAAATCTGGCGATTCTACGCGTGCCGGTGGGCGCGATACTCCAACGTGGTCTGGCAGCTCGGGCTGCGCGGCATCGGTGACCGGCCGGTCTGGGCTTCGGACCCCAGCGTGCCCGAGTCGGACCAGGCTAGGGGCCGGCTGATCTGCGAGGCGATGGCGCGGCAGTGGGAGATCGTCCGTTCCGTGGACCGCAGGCCCGATCCGCCTGCGACGACCACGTTGTGGATGGAAGGTTCGGAGCTGCACCGCAGGGGTCACCTGCGATTCCCCCCGGGCGTTGCGGTCATTTTCTCCGACAACAGCCCGGGCTGGAAACTCCAGCCGGATTTTCATGAGACGCCGCGCGAGCCCGGCCGAAGCTACGGCATTTACTACCACCACGCGTTGTGGGGTTCGGGCCCGCACCTCGTGCAGGCTGTCTCGCCGCACAAGACGCACGAGATCTTCCGCCGGGTGGTCGAACGTGGCGACACATACTATGCGCTGCTGAATGTTTCCAACGTCCGAGAATTTGCTCTGGGCGTCGATGCCTCGGCGAGGATGTTGCGCGACTTTGAGGGGTTCGACCCGGACCGCTACTTCGCGCGCTGGTGCCGCCAGCGCTTCGGCGGCGTGGCCCATAGTGCCGAACAGGCGTACCGGCACTTCTCCGAAGCCTATGTGGTCGACGGAGCGACCGGGCTGCCGGTTCTGCTCGACGGCCAGATTTTGCACGCCGGCCAGCGTGTGTTCTCCCGGCTGCTTTCCGCGGTTGTGGTTCCCTCGCGCTCCGATGAAACGGAAGATCTGAACAGGCTACTCAGTTTGGTGCAGCGGGAGCGGGCCGCAATGGAAGCGGCGGCGGCCGAGGCGTCCGCAGTGCGCGCCTCCCTGAGGGGTCCCGGCAGGGCTCTCTTTGAGACCAATTTGGCGGCGCAGCAGAAAATTCTGCTTGGCCTGCTGCGCTGGCTCGAGGCGGGCATCCGGGCGGCGCGGGCGCAAAGCGGAGCGGAAGCCTTGAAATACGTTGAGGCGGCACTCGACGGCATCAAGGAGGTCCGCGGCGGACAGGCTCTGGCTAGTCGCGGCGCATGGAAGGACTGGTATCGCGGCGACCGCAAGATGAATCTCGACCGAGCCGAAGCCCTGACCCGGCAACTGCTCGATGAGCTCCGACAGAGGCATCCGAGCTTATGAGTCGTATTCTGATCAAGAACGTATCGCTGTTCCCCGTCGTCACCCCGCGCATCGCCGGCGAGCCCAGCAGGCACGTGTTGCTGCGTCTGGAAGCCGAAAACGGCGTCGCAGGGTGGGGAGAGATGTCCGACGTTTCTCACCTGCCGGCCATGATGCCGGATCTGAATGACCTGGAAAGTTGTTTGAGGGCCCTGCTCATAGGGCGCGATGCGTTAAACCTTAACGTCATCGAGGACCTCATGCTGGCCAACTTTCCGGGAACTCGCTTTTACGGGAAGGCTTGCCTGGTGCGGGCCGCGGTGAGTATCGCAGCTCACGACCTGAAGGCGCGCCTGCTGGGGATCCCTGTCTTCGATCTGTTGGGCGGGAAACGCCGCGACCGGGTGCCGGTGTGTTTTCCAATTTTCCGATTGACCTCACGCGAGGACGTGCCGGCGCGGCTGCAGCTGGTGCAAAGTAAGTTCGATGAGGGTTTCCGGGCTTTTCGCTTTTACTTCGGTCGTAACACCGACGCGGACGAAGAGCTTCTGGACGCGATCTGCGGTAAGTACGGCGACCGGATCGTGATCACCTCGCTCGACGGCAGCGGGCTGTTCACGCTGCCCGCTTTTTTGAGGGCGTATCGCAGGCTAGCCCGTTTCCCATTCCAAAGCATCGAGAGCCCCGTAGACAGGGACGACGTGGAAGCGATCGCCGAGGCCCGGCGATCGATCGACCATCCGGTCAGCGAGCACGTCCGCAGCCCGGAGTACGCGCTGCGGCTGATCAAGGCGCGGACCGTGGACATCTTTAACATCTCGATCACGGTGGCGGGCGGCATCAGCGGCATGTTGAAGTTGTTCGCCCTGGCCGATTCGGCCAATATCGAATGTCTCATCGGAACCACACAGGAACTGAGCGTCGCCACCGCGGCGCAAGCGCACGTGGGAGCCGTCGCTCCCCGCCTGGATTATGCCTCCGATCCGGTCGGGCCTTGCCTCTATGCGGTTGACGTGACTCGCGAGCCTGTGCGGTACGCGCAGGGAAACCTGCTGGTGCCCGAAGGGCCGGGCCTGGGCGTGGAGGTGGACATGAGCAGGATTCGCGACGCGAGCGCCCCTCTCAGCTCACTGAACGATGTGCTGACCAGTTTCACCCGGGGCTAAGATCGTGAAGCTAAGCCGGCTCTGTTGGCTCATCGTGGGGCTGCTGTTTCTCTCCACGGTGATTAACTATGTCGACCGGATGGCTCTGTCGGTCCTGGCGCCCCGGCTGCGCGAAGATCTGGGTCTGACAAGCCTGCAATACGGCACGATCACGACCGCTTTCATGTTCGCCTACACCGTCGGGCAGCTTTTTGCAGGCGTCGTGATCGACAAATTGGTCCGCGCATCGGGCTTGCGGTTTCCATTACCGTCTGGTCGTTGACTGCGGCAGCGCACGCCTTGGCGCGAGGCGTGCTCAGTTTAGGCGTGCTGCGATTCCTGCTGGGACTGGGCGAGTCGGCCAACTGGCCCGCGGGGAGCAAGGCGATCGCCGAATGGTTGCCGCAAGAGCGGCGCGGGTTCGCTATGGGCTTCTTCGATGCCGGCTCGGCGGTGGGGGCGATCCTGGCTCCTCCCATGGTGGCCGCGCTGGCGATCCTATGGGGTTGGCGAATGGCCTTCGTCGTGACCGGCCTGATCGGACTGCTGTGGCTGGCGGCATGGTTGGTGATCTACCGCGCGCCCGCCGAGCATCCGTGGCTCAGCGAGGAGGAGCGCAGGATTGTCGTGACCGGGGCAGCCACCGCACCCGCCAGTCCGGCTCGTCGGCGCTGGGCGTTGGGCCGGATCATTGGCTGGCGGCAACTCTGGGGGCTGATGGCCACCCGGATGATTGCCACGCCGGTGTGGTGGTTCTACGTGTTCTGGTTGCCCGACTATTTAGGCAGTTACCGTGGATTTTCCCTGAAAGAAATCGGCATGTTCGGGTGGATCCCGTTCTTTACTGTGGACCTGGGTAAGTTATCGGGAGGCGCCTGCTCGGACTTTTTGTTGCGTTGCGGCTTCTCTCCCACCCTGGCGCGCAAGGGTGTAATGACGTTAGGCGCGCTCGCCATGACGAGCGGAACGCAGGTCGCCGGAGCCGCCTCCGCTGCCGGCGCATTGGCCTGGGTGTGCCTGGCCACCTTCGGATTTGGGATCTGGAGCGCTAACATCCTGGCGCTGCATGCGGACATTTTCCCCTCAGAAACCATGGCTACGGCAGTTGGCCTTACCGGTATGGCCGCCAGCCTCGGCGGGGCGCTGTTCAGTTTCGCGACCGGCGCCGTCGTGGACCGCTACAGCTACGCACCGGCTTTCTGGGCAGCGGGATTGGCGCCGCTGGCGGCTTGCGCGGCCCTTTTCTTCTGGGTTGGCCGAGTTGGGAGGAGACATGCGACTTAAAGACAAAGTCGCTGTGGTAACAGGCGGCGGCAGGGGCATCGGACGCGCTACCGCTGCTCTGTTCGCTGCCGAGGGTGCGCAGGTGGTCATCGCTGAACTCATTCCCGAGCTGGCCGCGCAGGCGGCTGCCGAGATCGGGCCGGCGGCGATGGCGGTTCCTACTGACGTGACGCGCTCGGATCAGGTAGCTGCTTTATTCTCGGGCGTCCGCGACCGCTTCGGGAAGCTGGACATTCTGGTGATAAACGTAGGTAAGCCGTATCAGTTGACGAGCCTCGAGGCGACCGAGGCCGACTGGGAGGAATGCCTCAACGTGAACCTGCGTTCGGCGTGGCTCTGCGCGCGCGAAGCGTACTCGTTGCTGCGTAAGGCCGGCCGCGGCGCCATCGTAACGGTGGCCTCGACGCAGGGCTTCCGGAGCAACAGATCCTGCTTTCCGTACTCGGTTGCGAAAGGCGGTCTGTTGGCCTTAACGCGCACACTGGCCGTGGAGTACGCGGCGGACCAGATCCGGGTGAACGCGGTGATTCCCGGCCAAGTCGAATCGGTGCGCACCGAGGCCTGGTTCAACTCTTTCCGTGACCCGGCCGAAGCGAGGCGTCGTGTGCTCTCCACCTTCCCCCTGGGTCGGCTTGGAAAGCCGCGGGACGTGGCGAAGGCCATCTTGTTCCTGGCTTCCGATGATGCCGAGTGGATCACCGGGGCATGGCTCGTGGTGGATGGCGGCCGCGACGCGGCACTGATGGATCTCTCCGACCTGAAGTGATGCGCTCGATCTGGATGCATCCCTGGGATCTGGAGGGTTGCGATCCCGCGGAGGCGGTCGCTTTTCTCAAGGATTGCGGGCTGAGCGCCTGTAACCTTGCCTTCAGTTATCACGGAGGGCGCATGCTGTTGCCTCGGAATCGGCTTCGTGTCGTCCATGAGCTCGATCCCGGGGCGCTGTATTTTCCGGCCAACCCGCGCTGGTATGCGGACCTCCGTTGGCAGCCGCGCATCGCACCGCAAGCGGCGCTGGTTCGGCCGTTCGTTGACGCCTGTGGCGCCGCCGGCTTCGCAGTGCACGGCTGGATCGTACTGTGTCACAACGACCGGTTCGGGGCGGAAGCGCCCGAGTGCTGCATCCGGAACGCCTTCGGCGAGCGGTACAGCTACGCGCTCTGCCCCGCCAATCCCGAGGTGAGGCGCTACGTGATCGCGCTATGCGCCGAGGTCGCTGCTTTCCCGGGCCTTTCCGGACTGGATCTCGAGGCCCTGAGTTTCCTCGGGCTGGAGCACAACTCGCTGCACGACAAGCGCGGCATACCGCTGACACCGGCCGTCACGTGGCTGCTGTCGGTGTGCTTCTGCGATTATTGCCGCAAGGCGATAGGCGAGCCGGCCGAAGAGGCGGCAGCGAGCGCCCGGGCCGCCGTGAAGCGCTACTTCGCGACGCTCTCCGGCTCGGCGACTCTGGAGGAGATACTCGGGCCGGAGACGCTGGCCGCGGTGCTCAGCACGCGGCGCCGCCTCCTGACTTCGTTGCTCGAGGAAATTCGCGCTGCGGTCGGCGCGGTGCACCTGAACCTACGTGTAGCCAACTCGCCCCTGGAGTGCGGGAGCAAGAGCCCGCTCGAGTGGCAGGAAGTGGCCGGGCGGGCCGATTCGGCCACCGTCACATTCTTCGGGTATTCCAGGGAAAGCATGGCCGCAGCACTCCAGTCGCTGCCTGCTCGTGACCGCAGGCCGCTTCCCATCCGCGGCGGCTTCGTCTTCCACCATCCGGATTGCGCCTCGGAGGCGGACGTGCGCGATCGCCTCGATCTGCTGCGCTCAGCGGATCTCGACGGAATGTTATTCTACTGCTACGGCCTGGCGAGCGAGAGTCACTTCGAGTGGCTACGAAAGGCTCTCAGGAGGGACTTACTTTGACACGTCGTTGGATACTCCAGCTACCCGCGCTGGCATTCGCTCTCGATGTAAAAAAACACGGCGCTCGCGGCGACGGCCAGACCAACGATACGGCTGCCGTCCAGAAAGCGATCGATGCCCTCGCGCACGGGGGCGGAGGCGTCGCCCATTTTCCTTCGGGAATTTACAAGGTGGGCACGCTCGTACTTAGGAGCAATGTTACCTTGCGTCTTTCTCCCGGCGCCACCCTTCGCGCGAGCAGGAATCTCGCGGATTATCGGCGGCCCCATCTGATTTACGCGCGCAACGCCGAGAACATCGCCATCGAGGGCGGCGGGATGATCGACGGGCAGGGCGACATGAACTGGGACGCGGACTTCCGACCGCACAAGGAACGTCTCGGACCGCTGGTCGAACTGGTGGGCTGCCACGACGTGCGCATCGAGAATGTCCACATCCGGGACTCGCCCCGCTGGACGATCCACCCGAAGAACTGCGATCGCGTATGGATCCGCGGCATATCGATCATCAACCACCGGCGCGGTCCCAACACCGACGGCATCGATCCCGATTCCAGCCGGAACGTGCACATCTCCGACTGTTACATCGAGGCCGGCGACGACTGCATTGTGCTCAAGACGACCAATATCCTTCCGTGGCTGCCGGAGGGCTACGGCGAGCCGGTGCGACCCTGCGAGAACGTTACCGTCACGAACTGCACTCTCGTCAGCTCGGCATCGGCGCTGAAGCTGGGCACGGAAAGCTTGGCCGACATCCGCCACTGCACCTTCTCGAACTGCGTCATCCGCGATTCGCGCACCGGGATTGCCCTTTTCGGTAAAGACGGCGGAACGTTCGAGGCCATCCAGTTCAGTAACATATCGATCCAGACGGCGCCCAAACACGGCCGCGGCCCCACCTGGCCCATCGTCATCGATCTGGAGAAGCGCCGGAAGGAGTCGCGGGTGGGCGCCGTCCGCGACGTGAGCTTTCGCGACATCCGGATCTCGACCAGCGGGCGCGTGCTGGTCGCCGGCATGCCGGAGAGGCCGCTGGAGAATGTCTCGTTCCGGGGGCTAGATCTGAGGTTGAGTGGTTTCGAGGAATGGGAAGCCGCCGACAAGCCGCGCGGCGGCCCTGCCCAGCCTGTCGCCCCGGAGGCTGATTACTCCCGCGTCCCCGCCGCGCTGATCTTTGCTAACGTGCGAGATCTCGAGCTATGTGATGTGCGCGTGTCTTGGGAGGCGGCCGAAACGGCGCGCGAGGGTCACGCGCTGTACGCCGCGCGCATCGACGGGCTGCGCATCGACGGCTTCTACGGCCGCCAGGCCCCTCCGAACGGGGAGTTCGCCGCCATTGTACTGAGAGAAACGACGAAAGTAATGATTGCCGGTAGCCGCGCCGCGCCCGGCACCAACGTCTTCCTACACCTGGAGCGCACGCCGCGCGACGAGGTCCTGATGGCCGCCAATGACTTGAGGACAGTCCGCCGCGAGATCGAGTGAAGTCCCGTCTTTACGAGGTTGTTGAGAGAGCTGTTGAGGGATTGCCATCGAGACTTACTAAGTGCTGCAAATGATTGATTCCGCATGCGCGGAGGCAGTACCTGCGACCGTGCGACGACGCCGGCTACAACTTGTCAGCGACCTCTTGGGGCGATGACGGCAGCAGCTTCACCCGCAGCCGGTCCGTTTCCGGGTTCGTTCGCTGGTGCGAGGATGGTCCGCTTCCGACTTCTCGAGGCGACGGAGATGCCAAGCAATCCCGGATACGCAGGCCTTGCGGAGATGGGACCGCTAGGGCGGCCGCCGAATCCACTCTTGCACGTTCTTTGAGTTATTCCAGACTTAGTTCGTGGTGTTGATAGCTGAGGTATCACCCGCCGTAGGTGCTTCGCAAGGCAAGCCTCTTCGCTCGCGCCCGTTGTTGCAAACGTCCGCGACTCCGTGCTGATTAAGCGGCATAGGGACTTCGAGAGAGTCTTCAGGGTTCGCAGGAGCGGAAGAAGCGCAGGGGCCTCCGCTTTGCTTGGTAAGGCGCTTCGCAGAGTCCGACTCAACGCTGCCTGGCGCGCAAGGCCAGCACTTGCCGAGCCTCGCGTGCGATGGCGCGGTAATCCATGTCGTAGCGCGCCAGGAGAGTCTTCGGATCGCGCCCCGAGCTGGCAAAGACGTCACGCAATCCCACTCGCCGCACCGGAACGGGATAAGTCTCTGTGACGACTTCTGCGACGGCAGCACCGAGGCCGCCGTGGATGGAATGGTCCTCAGCAGTGACGATCGCGCCGGTTTCCAGCGCCGCGCGGATGATTTCTTCCCGATCGATTGGCTTGATGGTATGACAATCCAGCACGCGGGCCTCGATGCCTTCGCGGGCCAACTCCTCGGCGGCGAGCAGGGCGTGTTCGACCATGTTGCCGCAGGCGATCAGAGTTACGTCGCCGCCCTCGCGAAGCCGGATCATCCGACCGATTCGAAATTCAACCGACTCATCATGGAGTACGGGTGCGGGTTGGCGGCCCAGCCGCATATAGACGGGGCCCTCGTATTCCGCGATGGCCAAGGTCGCCAGGCGGGTGGTGACCGGATCCGAAGGCGCCAGGACCACAAGGTTTGCGATAGCGCGCATGACGGCGAGATCTTCCACTCCCTGGTGCGTGACCCCGTCCCCGCAGATTTCCACGCCGGCGTTGGTCGCGACGATCTTCACATTCAGCTTAGGGTAGGCTACGGAGGTGCGCACGGCCTCCACAGCGCGCAGGCTGGCGAAGATGACGAAGGTGCTGGCGAAGGGAATCCAGCCGGTGGCGGCCAGGCCGGCAGCTATGCACACCATGTTGAGTTCCGCCGCACCCAAATCGAAGAAGCGCTCGGGGTAGCGATCTCGAAAACGGTACGTGTTGGTGGACTTGGCCACGTCGGCATCGAGCACGACCACGCGGGGGTTTCGTTCCCCCAGCTCTACCAGGGTCTTGCCGTACATTTCCCGGTTGGGCTGCGCGGCGGTCAACTGGAACCTCCTTCGAACAGCTCGCCGATGAAGACCTCGGCCTGTTCCGGCGTGAAGGGCTGCGCGTGCCATTCAGGCCGGTTCTCCATCGAGCGGACGCCTTTACCTTTTACGGTGTCGGCGATGATCACGTGGGGGCGCCCCCGCGGCTGCAGCGCGCGCTGGAAGGCCGCATGGATCTGGACGAAGTCGTGCCCGTCAATGCGCTGCACATCCCAGCCGAAGGCGGACCACTTCTCGTCGATAGGTTCGACGGCGACGATGTCGGCGGTGAACCCGTCGGTCTGGCAACGGTTGTTGTCGATGACGGCGATAAGATTGTCCAGCCGGTGGTGGGCCGCAGCCAGGGCCGCCTCCCACGTTACTCCTTCCTGTAACTCCGCGTCGCTGAGCATGGCGTACACCCGGTAAGTCTTCCCTTGCAATCGGGCGCCGAGTGCAATGCCCACGGCGCAGGCGAACCCTTGTCCTAGCGAGCCGGTGGTCATATCCACACCCGGCGTCTTGCGCATGTCAGGATGGCCTTGTAAAGGACTGCCGACATCGCGCAGCGTCCACAGCCACGCTTCGGGGAAGTAACCGCGCCGTGCCAGCGCGGCGTACAGGGCGGGTGCGCAGTGTCCTTTGGAAAGCACGAACCGATCGCGGTCTTCCCAGTGCGGGCGCTCCGGATCGATGCGCAGGTGGCGGAAGTACAGGTAAGTGATGATATCGACGGCCGAAAGGGAGCCGCCGGGATGGCCGGAGCCGGCGTTTGCGATCATGCGCAGGATCAGGACACGCAAATCCCGTGCGATGGCAGCCAGCCGGGCAGGATCGAACTCGGACGTCATGTCGAGTGTTTGCGGGCGGTGCGCTCGAGATACTCCTCCGGGAGGCGCCCGGCTACAGTCCATCCTCCGTCCACGAAGAAAAGCTGGCCTGTCATGAAGCTGGATTCGTCGGAGGCGAGAAAGATGGCCGGGCCCACCATTTCCTCAGGCTCGGCAGCGCGGCCCAAAGGCACCACCTGCCCCCAGGTACGGTTGTAATCGGGGTCGTCACTAAGATTGCGTTCCACGAGGGTAGGGCCGGGCGCGAAGGTATTCACGCGAATCCGGTATGGCGCCAGCTCGACGGCGAGTTGTCGGGTCATCGCATGAATGCCTCCTTTACTGGTCGCGTAGGCGACCAGGTTTTTCACGCCCAGCTCCGCGCAGTTGGTGGAGACGTTCACGATGCTGCCGCCGCCGGTCTCCTTCATCCAGCGGGCGGCGTGCAGAGAGGTGAAAAAGGTCCCGCGCAAATTGGTCTCGATTACGGCGTCCCACTTCTCGACCGTGATTTCGAACAGCGGCGTCCATCCTGTGATCGCAGCGTTGTTTACGAGCACGTTGAGGACGGGCGTTTCACGCCGCAGGTACTCGAACATGGCTTCGATCTGGGCGGGCGACCTCAAATCGGCCCGAACGGTCCAAGCCCGCCTTCCAAGCTCCCGGATGCGATGCGCGGCCTCTTCCGCGCCTTTGGCGTCCAGGTTGTAGTTCAGAAAGACGTCGGCGCCCTCGCGAGCCATGCCCAGAGCGATGGCTTTTCCGATTCCCTTGCTGGCGCCGGTGATCAGTACTACCTTGTTTTCAAGCCTCATCATAGTAAAGCAGGACTTTGACGCCCTGTTTGGTTTCGCATAACTGGAAGCCCTCGCGCCAGCGGCTCAAAGGCAACTTATGACTGATCAGCGGAGTCAGGTTGAGCTTGCGCTGCCGGAGAATCTCCATGACGCGGCGCCAAGTGCGGACCGAGTAACCCACCGATCCCCAGACGCGCAGTTGCTTATACAATACCAAATCGAAGGGGACGGTCAGCTCGGTACCTGCGATGCCTAACTGTATGTAAGCTCCCAGCTTGCCGGCGGCACGGAGGCAATTTCTGACGGACTCGGCTGTCCCCGCACACTCGACAGCGACGTCTACTCCCCGTCCGTGCGTCTGGCGATCCACCACTGCGAGCAGGTCCTCCTCGGCGACGTTGACGGTGATATCGGCTCCCAGCCGGGCGGCGAGCGCGAGCCGCGCAGAGTCGGAGGCAGCTCCCGCCACGATCACTTTGGCGCGCGACTTCAACAGCAGCAAACACAGCAAACCGATGGGGCCGGGCCCGGAAATCAGCACGACGTCGCCATTGCGAAACTCGCCCATTTCCTCGATGGCCTGGACGGCACTGGCGAAAGGCTCGGCCAAGGCGCCCTCCTCGAGGCTGACCCCCTCGGGCAGCGCGTAAACTTGGTCCTCGCGCACCACGACATACCGGGTAAAACTTCCATTCACGCCGTGCCCCATGCCGCGACGCTTAGGGCAGAACATGTAGAAACCCTGCCTGCAGTACTCGCACCGCCCGCAGATGACCGCCGACGCGGGCAGCACCGTCACTCGGTCGCCCGGTCGCACGCTGTCGACTCCGGGGCCGATTTCCGCCACGATGCCCGAGAACTCATGGCCGAGTATTACCGGCGGATAGTTTGGGAAACGGTCGTGGTAAACATGCAGGTCGGTGCCGCAGATGCCGCTGTAAGCGACCTCTATCTTCACTTGTCCGGGACCGCACTGCGGCTCGGGCACGCTTTGCAGCTGCACGTGGCCGACACCGGGCCGGGTTTTGACGACGGCGGTCATGGTCCTCGCCGACTGCGTGTCAGTTCGCAATCCAGACTCGGATACCTTTTGCATACGCTTAAACTTCGGGTACTGCGATCCAAGTTTTCTGTTGATCGGCGAGCGCCACCGCGTCCAGCACGAGCTGCACGCGGTATCCGTCGTAGAAGTTGGGCGAAGGCTGCCGGTCCTCGCGCAGCGCTTCGAGAAACTCCCAGTACTGGTGTATGAAGGCGTGTTCCCAACCCAGCACGTGGCCGGGAGGCCACCAGTGTGCGACGTAGCGGTGAGCCGATTCGGTGACCATCACGGTGCGGAAGCCGTTCGTATCCGGTTCATCCCCTGCAAAGTAGACTTGCAGTTCATTGAGGCGCTCCAGATCGAAGAGCAAGCTTCCCAGGCTTCCGTTCACCTCGAATCCCAGGGCGTTCTTATGGCCGGCGCTCATGCGCGAAGTGCCGAAAAGGCCGAGCGCCCCGTTGCGGAAGCGCACCACGAAAGCGGCCGCGTCGTCGGTGGTCACCGGGCGCGGTTCGCCCGAGGCAAGCGCGCGTTCGCGGACGAAAATCGTTTTCGCGGCGGCTACCTCCGCGATGTCCCCCACCAGGAAGAGCGCCAAATCGACCAGGTGCGAACCCTTATCGGCCATGGATCCATCTCCGGCGATGCTCTTGTCCATGCGCCACACGAAGGGGAAGGCAGGGTCGAGGGCCCAATCCTGCCAGTAAGTGCCGCGGAAATAATAGACCTGGCCAAGCTTGCCGGCGGCGATGAGGTCGCGGGCCAACTGAACGGCAGGCAGGCGGCGATAGTTGAAGTTCACCAAATGCTTCACCCCGGCGCGCTCGGCCGCGCGCCACATGCGTTCCGCTTCCTCTGCGGTACGGGCCAGCGGTTTTTCGCAGATCACGTGCTTACCGGCCTGGGCGGCGGCGAGGGCGATCTCACAGTGCGTGTTGCCCGGGGAGGCAATCACCACCACGTCCACTTCAGGATCGGAAACCACCTCGCGCCAATCCTTTGTATGGCGCGCCCAGCCGTAGCGGGCGGCCGCCTCGGGCAGATCGGCTTCCAATCCGCAAATCACGGCGCGCACCGGCTCGTACGGGGTTGGAAAGAAGAAGCTCACATCGTGCAGGGCCTGGCTGTGGGCCTTGCCCATGAAGCGGTGGCCGATCAGACCAAAGCGGATTGGGCGTTTCATGGGACTCGCTCGCTCGGATCTCCCAGCACCGCAATCAGGGCGCCCACCGGAACCGTCGCATTCTCACCGTGCACGATCTTCAGCAAAGCGCCCTCGGCCGGGGACTCCACTACCATCACTACCTTGTCGGTTTCCACTTCCAGAAGCGGCTCGCCGCGGGCGACGAACTCTCCCTCCTGCTTGAGCCACTTTTGGATGGTCCCCTCGGTCATCGTCTGGCCAAGTTGGGGCATACGGATTTCCGTCATCGCATCAGCTCCTTGGCCGCTTCCACGAGGTCCGAGACTTGTGGGATCACGTAGTTCTCCATCACCGGGGCGAAAGGTATGGGGACGTTCCGTCCACAAACGCGGCGGGGCGGTTTGCGTAACGTCTGCCAGGCCTGCTCGACAACTTGCGAAGCTATTTCGGCGCCGACGCCAAAACCGGTGTAGGCTTCGTGGGTGATGAGCAAGCGGCCCGTTTTTCGCACAGACGCGAGGATGGTCGCCAGATCCAACGGCACGACGGTGCGGGGATCGATCACCTCGACTTGGATCCCCTCGGCGGCCAGCACCTCAGCCGCCTCGAGCGCTTTCCAAACCATACGGGACAGGGCGACAATCGTCAGATCCGTGCCTTGGCGGCAAACGCGAGCGTGGCCGAAGGGAATCAGGTACTCCTCGTCGGGCACCTCGCCCTTGACGCCGTAGAGAAGCTTGTGCTCGATGAAGACCACCGGCGCATCGTCGCGGATGGCCGTTTTGAGAAGGCCCTTGACGTCGTAAGGCGTGGCGGGGAGCGCGACTTTGAGACCTGGGATGTGCGCGACCCAGGCCTCGAGGCTCTGCGCGTGCTGAGCAGCGGACGACCGGCCCGCTCCTTCCTGGGTCCGAAAAACTACGGGGATGCGGGCCTGCCCGCCGGACATGTACCGCAACTTGGCGGCCTGGTTGGCGATCTGATCCAGGGCGATCGTGATGAAGTCCATGTACATGATTTCCGCCACGGGCCGCATGCCGGTCAGGGCAGCACCCACCGCTGCGCCCGCGATGGCGGCCTCCGAGAGCGGCGTGTCGCGGACCCTCTCGTCGCCGAATTCCTCCCACAGGCCCTGCGTCGCCTTGTAAGTGCCCCCGAACCGGCCGATGTCCAGGCCAAGCAAAAATACACGCTCGTCGCGCCGCATTTCCTCGCGCAACGCGTCCCGCACTGCCTGACGATAAAAGATCTGGCTCATGGCCACACATCCTCCAGAGCGTCTTCCGGGCGGGGAGCGGGACTGCGGCGGGCGAAGTCGACGGCGGCCTCGAGCTCATCCGAAGCTTCCCGGCGGACCAACGCGAGCTCTTGCTCGCTGAAGTCCGCCTCTTGCAGGAGGCGGCGCTCGAAGATCAGCAGCGGGTCGCGACTCTTCCACCAGGCCAACTCCTCGGGAGGGCGGTACGTAGCGGGATCGCCGACATAGTGCCCGAGCCAGCGATACGTACGGCATTCCAAAAGCGCAGGTCCTTCGCCTCGCCGGGCGCGCTCGATGAGGTCGCCGGCCGCCTGGTAGACCGCAACCACATCGTTGCCATCGACCGTGATACCCGGGATGCCGTAGGCCGCGGCTCTCTCGCTCACCGACGCGATGCGCATCTGCCGCTCGAGCGGAGTGGAGACCGCGTAGTGATTGTTCTCGCAGACGTAGACCACGGGCAATTTCCAGACCGCTGCCAGGTTGACGGCTTCGTGGAAGGCGCCCTGGCTGGTCGCCCCGTCGCCGAAGAATGCCGCCACCACCTGGCCGCTTCTCCGCATCTGAGCGGAAAGCGCGGCGCCGGTGGCGATGGGCAGTCCCGCCGCTACGATGCCGTTGGCTCCCAAAACGCCGCAGGAGAAGTCGGCGATGTGCATGGAGCCGCCCTTGCCCTTGCAATAGCCCGTCGTTTTGCCGTACAGTTCCGCCATCATGCGATCCATAGCGAGTCCTTTGGCGAGCACGTGGCCGTGTCCCCGGTGCGTGCTGGTAATGTAGTCGTCTTCACGCAGGGCGGCACAGACGCCAGCCGCCACCGCCTCTTGCCCCAGGCAGGAGTGGAGGAACCCGGGTAACTCGCCCGCGAGAAACAGTTCAAGGGCCTTTTGTTCGAACAGGCGGATGCGTACCATGGTGCGGTAAAGCCGCTCCAGCAGGTTACGGGGCAGAGCGGCCAGGGCCGCGGGAGACGATTGTGGGGTGACGCTCATGCAGGTTCCCCGAAATTCTCTTAATACACTCGGCGTGGCGACGGCGGCAGTAATTTACCGTTAATTAGCTGACGGTTGCGGCGGTCTCCTTCAGCACACGTACCGCCACGCAGTCGGTCTCCACCACTTCGTCGTTGAGATCCATCATTTCCACGCGCATGAGGAGCTGGAACCGGGAGGCGATCTGAGTTTCGCCGGCGGCCCGAAGGGCAGGCAAAAGATCATTGACCCGATCGTCGAGCGTGAGGAAATGCCCCGCGCCCTCGATGGCCTTGCCGTGGTTGGAAGCGATCATGGTAATGGCGCAGCCGGAGAGCAGGGCCGGACGTCGGGTGACGAGGGCGTACTCGGTTCGGCGGGCCAAAGCACCATCCATGCGGCGCAGTCCGGCATAACGGGGAAGTTCGCCAGGCTGAGGCCGCCGGTTCTCGATGGCATCGCAGGTGACAATGAAGGGCTCGTCGCTCTGCAGACAACTCAAGAAAGGATTTGTACGGGGGCTGCCCAGAAGGATCAGATTGACGTGCCTGAGCTCGTTCCAGGAGGTTACCCGGCTGCTGCGCGTCTCCACGGGGACGCCCATTTCGTGGAACATGCGCGAGAGCGAGAGCATGCAGTGCACTTCGCCGGCGGAAAGGTAATGATAGGCAGGCTCAAACGGGCCCAACCCGCAGGACTTCAACAGCTCCTGGACCTGCTGACAGCCTGAGGGATCGTTGATATACCAATCGCGGTAGAAGTGGCCGCGGTTATCGCGGAAAAACAAGGGTTCGGTGTAAATGATCACGTTCGGCGCGCGGCCGGTTAGGTAAGGAGCCCAAAATCGCGACAGTGCGCGCTCGGGCTCGCTCGTCTCGGCCTCCTGCTCGGCCGGAGTAAAGATCACGCCGTACTGGCCGCGCGGAATCTCCAGCCGCAACGGCTCGCGGCGGCCCTCCGTCGCGAAGTAGGCGGCCAGGCGGTTGCGGATGCTGGCGACGCTGACACGCACGATGGGATCGGTGCGCGGATCGAAGGTTTCCGGGCGGCCCAGGGCCCGCACCGCGATTTCGTACTCTTTAGGAGGCGGTCCGCCGCGGTCGGCGCATTCGACAAGGTACAGGAGTACGCGCTTGAGCGTGTGTGCGTGCGCGAACTGGCGACTGGACAAGATGCGCCCCACCAGTTCGCGCTCGCTCCGGGTAATCGCCTGTCGCCGCAGCACCTCGCCCTCATCTTAGCAGAGGGCGGCGCTGCGGGCGGATCTCACCAGTACAGCTGCAGCCCGAATTGCACCGAGCGCGGACGGTTTAACTGCGACGAGACGCGTCCGAAGGCGGCCGACCCGACCGCGCCCGAGGGCGCGGCGAACTGCGGCGTGTTGAACGCATTGAAGGCCTCGGCCCGGAACTTCAGCCTCACCCGTTCGCTCACCTCGAAGTTCTTGCCCAGGGCGAAGTCGAAGGCCTTCAGACCGTGCGTGCGGACGTCGGGCAGCCGGCGTCCCACGTTGCCGAAAGTGAAGGGTTCAGCCAGCGCGAAGACCGCGGTATCGAACCAGCGATCGACGTTCGGATTGGCGATTTTCGCGCTGCGGCCCACGTTCACCGAGGGCCGTGAGATCGCCACTGGGTTGCCGCTCTGAAAGGTCGTCACGCCGGCTAGACTCCAACCGCCGCCCAGAGCCTCCCAAACCGGGCTCCAGGTGCGGCCAAACCGCTTCTGGCGACCGAAGGGAAACTCATAGACGTAGCTCATCACCAGGCGCTGGGGCGTATCGAAGCTGGAAACCGAACGCTCCAGGCGGAGGTTCTCGCGATCGAGCGGCGGAGCTCCGAAGGGATCCTCGAAGTCGTCGATCTGCTTGGCCGCGGTGTAAGAAGCCAACAAGCTGAGATCACGCGTGAAGCGCTGCTCGACGCGCAGGGTAAAGGCATGGTAGACGGAGTTGCCCAACGACGGCCCCGTGCGATTCACAGCCGTGTATTGCGGAAATGGAAGCAGCAGCTGACGACGGGCCACGGTAGGCCCGGACAGAGCGCCCCGCTCGATGTATCCGTAGAAAGGATTAGGTACCAGCTCGTTCAAGGCCGCTCGCAGGCTGAGGTAGCGGTTGGGGAGCTGGTTTTCGGGGACGCCGCCGTAACGCTGCAGCTTGGTCCCCTTATTAGCCCAGTAGGCCGCTTCGACCAGCAGCGAGCTGGTCAACTGTCGTTGCACGGTGAAGTTCCACTGTTGCACGTAGCCCACCGGCTCGTTGCGAATCCATCCGGAGATGGTCGCACCTACGTTGGTCAGGGGATCACGATCCCGCTTGGGCAACGAGAAGCCCTTCGGATAAGGGTTACTGATGTAGTTCTCGGGAACCAGGCCGTCCAGCGTCGCGACCCAGTCCGTGGTGGAGTTGAAGCTGGCATACATGTTCGCGTCGTAGGCCTCGATCCATTGCGGCGCATAGAAGACGCCGTAACCGCCCCGCAGAACGGTTTGGTCCTTCAACCTCCAGGCAAAGCCGAACCGCGGTCCGAAGTTGTTTTTATCGGTCTCGACCAGGTTCCGGGAGACTCCGCCGCGGCCGACGAAGCCGAGCAGGCCGCGAAGCGGCAGGCCCACCTTTTGCCCAAGCGGGTTGGGCGCATCTAAGTCCAGGTAAGCGATGCGGTCATGGCTCTCGTTCTGGCCGATCTCGAGATTGTAACGGAGGCCGAGATTCAAAGTGAATCGGTTAGTCAGTTTCCAGTTTTCCTGGAAGTAGAAACCGTAGTAATGGCGGTTCAAGGTGAAGACGTCCGTGTGGGTCACATTGCCGCCCGCGCCTGCGCCTAGCAGCAAACTGGCAGCTCCATGTCCGGCGACGACGGAAGCGCGCAAGGGATCGGGGCCCTGCGTCATGGCGCGATTGAAGCTGTAGGTGCCGGTGGAATTCAAGTTCCGGTCCAGATGGAAGCGGGGCACGCGGAAGTCCCAGCCGGCCTTCATGGAATGGCGCCCGGCCAGTTTGGTGACCGCGCCCTGCACCGCCACGGTGTCGCGCACCTGATTGTAGAACCGGTCGCGGCCCATGGAAGAAAGATCCGCCACGCTCACTTTGGGGAAGAAGGGCTTGACCACCTGGGCCATGTAAGCGGGAAAACCGAGCGACGTGAGGTCGAACCCGTAGGAGGGAGAGATCTCCGCGGTGTGGTGGCGCGCGAAAGAGGCGCGCAGCTCCGCCGTAAAGGTTGGCGAGAAGGTGTGGATGTCGGATAAGGTCACGTTATAGGCGCGGTCCGTGGGAGCGCCTTCGTTGGTCGCCGGGTGACCCGGCCCATAGGGATTGGCCGCCGTCCGTTTGTCCTTGCGGAAGGAGAAGCGGCCAAACATGCGGTTGCGCACGCCGAACGCCTGATCGATGCGCGCCCCGTAGTTGTTCATATTGCTGCGCCCGTTGTCGCTCATGAAGTGGTTTCGTACCCCGGTGATGGGGTCACCCGTTTGGTTAGGCATGGGATAAGAATTCACCAGAGCCCGTCCGACGCGGTCATGGCGCTGGGCAGGAATCACGTTACCCGGGAAGGGCGACCGGCTCAGCGCCCCTGTCACAGGATCGCGCTTGGTGGTCAGGGGGTCGTAAATGACGATGAGGCGTCCGTCGGTGGCGCGTGTGGTTGAGAAATCCCCCTGCCTCTGTGCAGCCGAGGGCACCGTGGTGGTAAAGCTGAAGGGCACCAGCTGCCGCAACCCCTCGTAGTTGACGAAGAAGAAGGTGCGGTCTACGCGGATGGGACCGCCCAAGTTGAAACCGAACTGATTGCGATGCCAGATGGGCTTGTCGGTGCGCCCTGCTCGGTTGAAGAAGAAGTCGTTCGCGTCCAGGCGGCTGGTGCGGTAAAACTCGTAAGCCGTGCCGCGAAGCTGGTTGCTGCCCCCTTTGGTCACCAGGTTGATGACGCCGCCTGTGGTACGGTCGTATTCCGCGGAGAACGGATTGGCCTCGACCTTGAACTCCTGCGTAGAGTCCACCGGCGGAATGTAGGCCATGTAGCCCCGATCCACGCTGGTGTTGGGGGCGCCGTCGAGGTAGATTTCGTTGGAAAGATGCCGGCCGCCTCCCACCTGAAAGGCCGCTGCAAACTGGTCGCGCCCCTGTTCGATATTCCCGGTTCCGATGCCCTCGCGGCTGAACCACCCCGTATGCGGGATCACGCCGGGCGTGAGCGTCACCAGCATCATTGGGTTGCGTGCATTGAGGGGCATTTCGCGCAAGAAGCGCTCGTTGACCACCTGCCCGAACCCAGCCGTTTCGCTCTCAAGCAACGGCGCCTCGGCGGTCACCGTGATCCGCTCGGTCATGGGACCGACTTCCAACTGAACGTCGAGGGTGAGGTTGGCCCCTACCGGTACGGTGATCGGTTCCCGCACGAAAGTCCTGAAACCGCTGAGCGAGACGGTGAGCCGGTATTGGCCCGGCTCGACGTTGGGGAAGAGGTAGATGCCCTGCTGATTGCTGACCACTCTCTGGGAGACGCCCGTGGCTAAATTGGTAAGCTCCAGTTCAGCCTGGGCGATGACGGCCCCGGTCGGATCCGTCACCACACCCGTCAGGCGACCTCGGAAAGTCTGGCCCACCAGGGTGGGCACCGTCAGAAGCAGGCACAGCAGGACGCGCTGCAAGATGAGAGTCATGGACTACCTCCTGTTTGGCAGTGTGCGTGGGTGAGACTCCGGCCGCAAGTTATTTACGGTTAACTTGGCCTCTGTTTACCGCAAATTGCTGACGAGGAGGAGTGCTGTCTGAGAGAATATGGCTCTGACGGCACCCGGCCGGTCTGCCTGTAGCTGCCGACGGTACAGCGCAGCCCGCAGGAGCGCGTGAGGCGACCTATGACGTTGCGTTGGCTTTTATTGGCCTTGGCGGCTCTACCTGCCGCCCCACAACCGTACTGGACCCATCTTTCCAGCAGCCGTTTAGAGCTACCCGTCCCGCCCGTTGCGATGGAGCCAACCGCTTGTGTCGTGGCGGATTTGGACAAGGACGGCATACAGGACGTTGTGATCGCCGGCCGTCGTGCCGGTCCCGCGGTGATCTGGTACCGCCGCGGTTCCGCAGGCTGGGCGCAACATGTGATCGAACCGGATTTCCTCAGCATCGAAGCCGGAGGCGCCGCCTACGATATTGACGGGGACGGCGACGTGGATCTGGTCTTCGCCGGAGATGCCAACGACAACAAGATCTGGTGGTGGGAGAACCCTTACCCCGATTTCAGCCGTCGATGGACACGCCGATACGTGAAGAACACCGGCGGCAGGAAGCACCACGATCAGCTCTTCGGCGATTTTGACGGTGACGGGCGCGCCGAGCTGATCAGCTGGAACCAGGGCGATCGGGCGCTGCTGTTTTGCCCGATCCCGGCGGATCCAAGATCGGCCGACACATGGCCCTGTCAAAAAATCTACGGCTGGACCGAAGGTCAGGAGCACGAAGGGCTGGCAGCCGGTGACCTCAACGGCGACGGCAAGCCGGACCTGGTAGGGGGCGGCCGTTGGTTCGAGCACGTAGGCGGACGGGAATTCCGTGCCCACGTCATAGACGATGCCTACCGGTTCTCCCGGGTAGTGGTCGCTGACTTCATCCGGGGAGGACGACCGGAGATCGTTTTCGGCCCAGGAGACAACATCCTGCCATTGAAGTTGTTCGAGTGGCGCAGAGGCCGCTGGGTAGGCCGCGACCTGCTCGGTTTTGAAGTCAACCACGGCCACAGCCTGCGCGCGGGTGACATCAACGGCGACGGCCACATCGACCTTTTCGTAGCGGAGATGGCCAAGTGGAGTTCCCAAGGGGTGGACCATCCTGGAGCCCGCATGTGGATCCTGTACGGGGACGGGCGCGGCCGCTTCCGCGTGTTGGAACTGCACCGCGGCCAAGGCACGCATGAAGCACAACTGGCGGACCTGGACGGCGACGGTGATCTGGACATCTTCAGTAAGCCTTTCCGCCATAACCACCCGCTCGCCGAAGTCTGGTTGAATCTGGGCGGTAAGCCGCTGGCGCTCGATCGCTGGCAACGGCACGTCATCGATGAGGAAAAGCCCTGGCGTTCGATCTTTATCGCAGCGGCTGACCTCGACGGTGATACGTTCCCGGACGTCGTGACCGGCGGCTGGTGGTATCGCAACCCGAGGCGACCTGAGGGCCGTTGGGAACGGCGCGTCGTGGGCGAGCCTCTGCGCAACATGGCGCTCCTGTATGATTTCGACAACGATGGCCTGATCGATATTCTGGGCACCAAGGGCCGTGGCTCGGAGGCCAATGCCGAATTTGTCCTCGCGCACAACAAAGGCGGTGGGACCTTCGCGGTACGTGACCTGTTGCAAGCGGCGGGCGATTTCCTGCAGGGTGTGGCGGCGGCTCACTTTGGCTTTCGGAGTCCTTTGGAAGTAGCGCTTTCCTGGCACAAGGCCGGCTACGGCGTGCAAATGATCACCTTTCCCGAAGCGCGCTGGCGTAAGATCAGCGACTTTTCACAGGACGAAGCCCTCAGCTACGGGGACATTGACCGCGATGGGGATATGGACCTACTGTTGGGCACGCGTTGGCTTCGCAATGACGGGGCGAGTTGGAGTTTGCACGTGATTCATCCCACGCCCGGGGATCCCGACCGGAACCGCCTTGTCGACATCAACCGCGACGGCCGACTCGACGCCGTGGTGGGCTTCGAAGCCATCAACAAGCCCGGCAAACTCGCTTGGTACGAGCAACCCGCAGATCCCACCGCCACCTGGCAGGAGCACATCATCAGTCTCGACGTCGTCGGCCCGATGAGTCTGGACGTGCGCGACATGGACGGCGACGGCGATCTCGACGTGATCGTCGGCGAGCATAACTACCAGGATCCCAGCCGCGCGCGGCTGATGGTCTTCGAAAATGCGGACGGGGCCGGCAAGCAGTGGAAGCCGCACGTCGTGTGGACCGGCGACGAGCACCACTGCGGAGCCCTCGCCGTTGACATCGACGGAGACGGCGATCTGGACCTGATCTCGATTGGCTGGAGCCACGGCCGGGTTCTGCTCTACGAAAACCGAGCGATCGTCCGCTGAGCCTTTTCTCGATCGACATCTTGGGAGCGGCGGCCGTCAGGCCGGTGAGCCGAGAGCGTCATCGCCGGCGTTCGGGCGAGGTCAACTGCACGGCGACGCGCGACAGCCGGCAGGCAATCGTTCGGCCGATCTGCCGGAAGTCCACCGTTTCCAAGAACCCGAACGTGAACTCGGCGGGGATCCGCTGTAACCTTTGCCAGCCTCCCTCTTTCGGTCCCCGCCCGAAGCCGAAAACGGTCATGCCACCCCGACCGAAATGCCAAAACTCGGCGATCGCCGATTCTTTTTCGTGAAGATACAGAAAGAGCACGCGTTGCACTCGAGGATCACCAAAGTAGACCCATTGGGGATCGGGCAATTCCCCGTGCCATGCCGACTGCACCCCTTCGTAGGGCGCTACCGAAAATCGCCGACCGCTGGAATCCACCCAGTAGTCTTCGAGGTCGAACTCCCCGCCCGGCGTGCCTTCGTACAAAATCCAGTACGGCGGGGGACCCTTTTTGAAGAGGCGCATCGTGGCGTGCCAGGGAAAAACGTCCCAGAAAAGTCCCCACCGGCCGTCCCCGGTTTCGGAGAGAATCCGCACTCGCAAAGGACCTGCCGCCACGATACGACTCTCTTTATTCCCTTCCCCAGGTCCGGGATGAAAGCCTGCCGGAGCAATGTTGGGTATGCCCCGAAAATTGCCTTTCGGGCCACCCTCGGGATAATAACTAATCCAATCGTTGCCCTCCCGGTCAATCAGGCTGGCGAAGCCCGAGCCTTTGCGGTGGTAATAATAGACGGCGGCCTCAGTCCAGATTCGCCACGCCCTGTCGCCTCGATAGAAACCGGCGTCCTCGATGCGGACCAACGGTTCGAACTGCACCGGGGTACACGACCGACTACGATCGGAAAAATACAACTGGTACCGCCGCACGGCCGACCCGCCCGTCCGGGCACGCATCAACCATGAAAGAACGCCACCCGTGCCCCGCTCGGTGGCTTCCTCCTGGTTCGAATCGAACTGGAAAACAACCATGGCGTCCAGCAGCCGGCCCCGCGAATCGATTTCGACAAGACGCAAACATTCGGGGGCGAACGGTAAGCCGCTGCCTGCAAGCCCCAGCAGCTCGCTGAAATTCAGGGGGAGGCTCACGACACGGTCGACTTCCTCGCATCCAGTGGCATCCACCGCGATCGACACCCGGTAGGGCATCTCGACCGGCCATTGCTGTCCCCGAATAGGTTCTAACCGGCTGAATCCGAGAATCAGCAGTAAGGAATACAACTTCAGGTTGCCTCGTATTTTGGGACCGGGATGCATGATCTTATAATAGCTTTCTTTTGTTTCTGACGGTCGATCCGACGCGGGGCGCTTCAGGCGTCCGCACGGTCTGCCGAACCGGCTCCTGGCACAGTCTAGGAGTTTGTTGGAAAGTCCGCCTCGGGCTTGTGCGAAAAAAACATTTTGTTCTGTTATTGTTCTAGCGGCGGCTACGACCCAAGCAAACCCGGATTTTCGGCTGCGTCTCACTCGAGCAGCGCGTCCCCGCCGATCACCCCTTGCGCCCCATCCGACCCTGGATCGATGAGGTCCTGGCCGGCCTCTCGCGCCGCTTAGACAGTGTCTACGCTCACGCTCGCACGCAGCGGCCTCCCATCCGCCCGAACGGCCGCCGCCCGCCCTGCTGTTCAAGCTTTTCTAAACCCTCCGGAGTGAGCGGCTGCTGGTCGAGCAACTCGACTACAAGCTGCTGTCCAGCTCGATCGGCGGACGACGCGGCACGCCGGTTACGAGGTGAGCCAGCGGCGACGGCCGCTGGTGGAGAGGGTGTTGGCTTGGCTGAAGTGGGTGGCGGGGCTCAAGCGGGTGAAGTTGCGCGGCTCGGTGAAGGTGAGCCGGCTGGTGAATTTTGCGGAGGCGGCTTACAATGCCCGGCGCTTGCCCGAGCTGCAGGCTCAGGCGGCGTAAGGGCCCGCGAGCACCGCTCCGAAGCGGTGCGAAGGGCCCCAGAAAAGCCGCTGCAGGCCGACGGGAGGGGGCGCAGAGAACTTGCCTTTGATGACTCGCCAAGGGCGGATTCATTTGATCCGAGTAAGTCATCCATCCCCACAGGCACCTTTGTTCAGCATGTTCAACAAGCTCCTAGCTCCGGTCCGAGCGCTTCCGCGCCGCGTTCGCTCGAGGAGCTCACGGAAGAGCCGTAATTGTAGGCGGGGCGGCTAGCTGGCGCTTGGAACGGCTTCCTAGGGCTTCGCAGGCCGGAGGCCTCATCGGGTTCCCGGGACGGCGGGCCAGGGAAGCGCTCGCCGACACCGGGGGTGGGAAAATCTGCGACGAGCACGGACAGGAGCGGAACAAGGGAGGACCAAGATGGCACCGTTGCGCACCCCCGGTAGGCCTGGGCCGCGGGTCTTGTGTTGGATCGCGGCAGGCGTTCCGGGGCCCGAATCGCGGATCTCAGCGCGGTTGCTCGCCGAGCACGCGGTGGAATTGGTACGCGATTTGGATGGGTATACCTTGTTTCAGGCGCGCGTGCAGAACGACCTGATAGTGGCGTGGCAACTGGCCCCGTGTCTTGAGTCGCGAGACCAACTCCGCGGCATGCGAGGGCCTGGTTACGTACCATACCGCGGCGAGCGTACCTTCGGTGGAATTCGCACCCAGGATCATGATCTCGCCCCGCTGATGCAAGCCTTGGATCCGCGTAATAAGGGCATAATCGGATACTCGATAGGGCTCGCTGTCCGGCCAGTGTCCTTGCAGGATTGCTGCCTCACCAGGGCGCGGTTTGAGATTGAGGATCCGGCCGGGTTGCATGACCAGCTCCAGGCCACCGGGTAAATCCTTCAGTTGGGGATTGAACTTCGTAGAACCCAGAAAAATGACGTCGTGCTTTTCAACGTCCTCCCACGAAAGGTTGCTGCTGCGCTTGACGATTGCCGTACGACCGCGGCTGGCGAGGAGGCGCACGAGATCGACCGCCCCCATCGCCTCGCCCACGCCGGTGTAAAGATAGGTGGGCACCGTGAGAAGTTCGGGATAACGGCTCCGGAGGGCCTGCAGGAAGGGAGAGTTTTCGAGGTCTTGAGGCTCGTTCAGTTGGGGATCCCTAACAAAGACCGGACCGAAATGGACGAACATGGGGGTGCCGAGACAGATCAGCACTGGACGGGGGCTGCGCAGAAACGGCTCCCAGATCTCCTCCATGGCCCGGTTCCAGGGCAAGCCGTGGCCAGGTTCGGAGCGCAGCGAAAAACCCAGCAGGATCGCCGCCAATGCTGCTGCCACCGCCCAGCCCGCGTACAGGCCGATCGTGCGCCTGACGCCGGGGCGTTGCGAATGGGGCAGGAACTCTAGTTTGAAGCGTCCCTTCGGGAAAACGATCCGGATGGGGTCGCCGGCTCCCTCGGCCCGATAGTACTCCTCGAGCTTCTGCCGCAGTTTCGCCGCCTGCACCCTTACGGAGGCGTCATGTTGAGGGTTATACGAAGGGGGCTTGCCGAAGGCTTCAATTCCGACCGTGTACTCCTTCAGTTGGTCGGCCTCGCCGTTGAGCGACTTCTCCCCCAGATAGTTGAGGAGGCGTCTGAGGCTGGCGGCATGGCGGAACGTCTCTGAGCCGAGAACACGCTCGAGGGCTTGTCTGCGTTCCTCAGCGGTCATTGGACAACCCCCGGTGCTAGTGTAACATAGCGACGTTAATGACCGGTTTACAACCGGCTGCGCACCTCGGGAGGCTTGACCTGGGCGGTGCTCGGGCGCATGATATCAGCGGAGGTTAACGCAATGTCCACCTGCCGTCTGCCCCTCGTCTTCCTCGCCGGCGCCTTGGCGCTGTGGGCGCAGGACTACCGCGGCACCCTGCTGGGTCGCATCACCGACCCCACCGGGGCCGTCATTCCTGGCGCGACGGTCAGTGCCCAATCGAACGCCAGCAACGTCAAGACTTCGTCGGTGAGCAACGCCGAGGGCTACTACCTCATTCCTTATCTGGAGCCCGGCGCCTACACAGTCACCGTCGAAGCCGTGGGCTTCAAGCGGGTGATCCGCCCGAACGTGGAGATCCGCACGGGCGAAAGACTCGAACTCAACTTCCAACTGGACGTCGGCGCGCCGACCGAGTCGATTACCGTTACGGCTGAGCTGCCCCTGCTCCAGACGGCGTCGGCGGATCTGGCCCAAGTCGTAGATCGGCGCTTCGTGGACCTGCTCTATTTCCCGAATCGAAACCCGCTGAACCTTATCACGCTGACTCCGGGGGTGCGCAGCGAGTCGCAGTGGTTCGGCGGTCCTTTCTCGGACTCCCAGCAGCATTTCTTCAGCGTGCACGGCGGCGGCGCCACCGTAGGACGTAATGAAATCGTCGTGGACGGCGCTTCCATCGTGATGCCGCGACAGGGCGGATCCATGGGCACCTCGCCCTCCGGTGACGCCGTCGAGGAATTGCGCGTGCAGACCACCATGTTCGATGCCGCCTACGGGCACACGAACGGCGGCGTCGTCAGCTACGCCACGCGCTCGGGGACCAACGAGCTCCACGGCTCTTTCGAGGGATTCATCCGCAACGAAATCTTCAACGCCAACTCCTGGACCAACAACAAGCGCGGCGTTCCCCGGCCCGACGACAACCGCCAGTTCTATTCCGGGACACTCGGCGGTCCGGTTGTTCTGCCCAGGCTTTACAACGGCCGCGATCGCACATTTTTCTTCACCTCCATCCAGTGGGAGGGGCGGAAAGGTGGAACCACTTACTCCGCCCGAGTGCCCACCGACACCGAGCGCCGCGGCGATTTTTCAAAGACACTCAGTCCCCAGGGCACGCCGCTGGTCATCTATAACCCCTACACTAGTGTCGTCACCGGAACCACCGTTACCCGGCAACCCTTCCCGGGGAACGTGATCCCCGCCTCCTTGCAGAACGAGACCGGTCAGGCGGTCATGTCCGTCTACCCGGCGCCCAACCTGAACGTGCCCACCCAGATCGGCGTGTACAATTGGGTCGCGCAATCCAGGAACCGCGTGCCGTCCAAGCAGATCAGCCAGCGGATTGACCACATGCTCAGCCCGCGCCAGCGCCTGTTTGGACGGTTCGGCTTCATGGACTTCGCCGTCCACTTCACGGCGGTCCCCCAGGGCCTGCGTAACGCGCCGATTGGCGGCACCCCCAACGCCGACTTCCGCCATTTCTACAACGCTAGCATCAACGACGATTACACCTTCTCCCCCACGCTGGTCGCCTCGCTGCGGCTCGCCTTCAGCCGTTACTGGAGCGATACCGTATTCTCCGGCAACAAACTGGACCCCAAGCTTCTGAAGCTGCACCCCGACATCCTGGCCAATCAGATTCGGCCCGCTTGGCCCGGCATCGACATGGGCGAGGGGATTTACATGATCGGTCACCGGTTTAAGATCCGCGCCAATGATTCCTACGTGGCGCGTCCCACTCTGAACAAGCTGGCGGGAGCGCACAATGTGCGCATCGGCGGCGACTTCCGCGTGGTCAATTGGAATGAGATCAGCCCGGATTCACAGGCCGCTGGTTACTTCACCTTCCGACCCACCTTCACGGTTTCCGATCCCTTTGTGGCCGCCGCCAGCCGCGTGAGCGGGACCTCGATGGCCGAGCTGCTCATGGGCATCCCAATCTCCGGATCGATCTCCGGTCCGGCACCCTACGCTTTGCGCAGTTACTACGCGGCCACTTATCTGCAGGACGACTGGAAGGTCACGCGCAAACTGACTTTGAACCTCGGTCTGCGTTGGGAGGTCGAGACTCCTTACACGGAGCGTTTCAACCAACTCAGTTGGGGGTTTGACTATTATGCCCCGAATCCTGTTAAGGTTCCGGGTCTGGATCTCAGGGGCGGCCTGATCTTCGCCGGCGTGAACAACGTCTCTCGCCGTCAGGGCAAGACGGATTGGAACAATCTTGGTCCGCGTTTCGGCTTTGCCTATCAACTGCTGGCGAACACCGTAATTCGCGGCGGCTACGGTCTGTTCTATTCGAGCGGGGTGGTCAACCAGGACACCACCCTGGCCATCCCGCCGACCTTCTCCACCTCGATCCCTTACGTAGGCACGACGGACCGCGGCGTGACCCCGTTTACGACGCTGGCCAACCCCTTCCCGGGGGGCGTGCCGCGGCCGAAAGGGTCCTCGGAAGGGCTCGCAGCGCGGGTGGGTGACTCGATCTCGTTCCTGGCCCAGGACCGGGTCTTGCCGTACTCGCAACAGTGGCAGTTCAGCATCCAGCAAGCCCTTCCGGCGCAGACCAGGCTGGAGCTGGCCTTCGTCCGCATGTTGAGCGTCAAGGGCTACCAGGGCTTCAATTTGAACGAAAAGCCCGACAAGTACTTAGAGTTGGGCCCCGCCGAAAATATTCGGGTTCCCAATCCCTTCTACGGCATCTTGCCGGCGAATACGCCGCTCGGCAGCTCGAGCACGATTCCGCAGCGGCAGTTTTGGCTGGCCTACCCCCAGTTCACCTCCGTCTCCCAGCAGGGGACTAACGCCGCCACTACCGTCTACCACTCCGTCTTCCTCAATCTCGAGAAGCGTCTTACCCACGGCCTGACCGTGATCTTCAACCACACCATCTCGAAGATGATCGAGAACAACCTCACCAGTTTGGTCAACAAGCGTTACTACCGCTGCATTTCGGACATGGATCGGCCGCACGTCATGAACTTGGCCTTTGTTTACGACCTCCCCTTCGGCAAAGGCAGGCCCTGGGTCACGACCGGGCTCTGGTCGCGGATCATCGGCGGTTGGAGTGTGAGCGGCCGGGCCTTCTATTCCTCGGGGACGCCGCTCTCGATCTCCGACAGCAACGGACGGCCCTACCGCCTGCGTAACGCGGCCAAGAAGGGCCCCATCCGCGAGCGCATCGGCGACCGCGTCGATCCGGTAACTCGCGAGGTGCTGAATCCGTACTTCGACACCAAGGCGTTCCTGTCGCTGCCCACGCAGTACATGGTTCCTCCCGAGCCGCCCCACTTCGCCGAGCTGCGGGCTCCGCATCGCAAGACGCTGGACGCCTCCGTCATCAAGCGGATTCAGATTTATGAGCGCATCAATCTCGATATCCGGGCGGACGCCAGCAACGTGACCAACAGCCCGCAGTGGGATGCCCCGGGCACCAACATGGCTAATAAGGCGACATTCGGCGTCATCCAGACCGCGGGTGGCAATCGCGTGGTTCAGTTCTCCATCCGGGGCGTATTCTAGGAAAGTGCTCGCCCGCCGGCTCGCATTTTTCGTGGCGGGGGCCCTGGTTCAGGGCACCCCGCCCGACGCTTATCTAAATACCGTTCGCGTCTTCCTCGACACCATGATCGAGAGGGGCACGGACCGCTACGGCCCCGTCCATTCGCCGCTGTTCGCGGCCATGCTTGACTTGAAGACGCTCTCGCTCCCCGTGACATCGCTGCCGGAGGAGTACTTCCGCAAAGGCGGCGGTCAGCTTCAGGCCGTGGGGTACGGCATCCCCGAGCCGCCCGTGGGCGTGCGTCCAGGCGACCGAGCACCCGTCGGCAACAATCTCGAGCACGACATAATGCTGTTGCGCACCCTGTATGAGTTCAGTGAGTTGACGGGCGAGGAACGCTATGCTCGCCATGCCGATGCCTGTCTGCGCTTCTGGCTGTTGCACTGCCAAAGTCCCGCCACCGGCCTGATGTACTCCGGTGAACACGCCAGCTGGGATTTCCTGCATGAGCGGGGCTACGCCGATACCTACGAGGTTTATCGTCGCTTCCCCTTTTGGGAAAAACTCTACGCAATCGACGCGTACCGCGCACTCCGCTTTGCCGACGCGCTTTGGATGGCCCAGATAGGCAATAAACGGATCGGCGACTACAGTCGCCACGCCGCGATCTCGCAATACGGGCCGGCCACCGGCGCAGCGTATCCCCGCCATGCGGGGTTCTACATCTGGGCTTACGCGCACGCTTACGCTCAGACGCGCGATCCGAAGTTTATCGAGCGCGCTGAGACGCTCATTGAAAGTCGCACCAGCCTTCGGCCACAGCCTTTTAGCCTTCTCATCCAACCCGGCACCTGGCAGCCTGAACGCTCCGCGGACCCCACCCTGCGAGCATTGCTGTGGGAGGCGGCGGCGCTCATTCCCTCACGGACCCAGGCTTGGCGGGCCATGGTCCGTGAGCTCGACGAACGTGCCTTCTCTGACCCGGCCAGCGAGACCGTGGCTTCCAGTTCCAACCCCAAGCCCGCCGCCAGCGAGCCCCCGGATCGCAGGGACGCCCGCGGACGGCTCGTCGTCAGCCGCGGGGGAACCCGAACTGAGAGCGCCACGTTGAGTCCGCTGTGGCGAATGGGTTACGGCAGCGCCGGATTCTCCGGGCGAGCCCTCCTGGACTACACGCGCTATTTGCAAACCCAAGACCGACGCTTTCTTACCGCCGTTGAGGCGGCCGCTGACCGCTACCTTGCGGAGGGGCTGCCCGAGGATTGTGCCGATCTATGGCCCCGAGCCGCGGGCCAAGTGATCTCCTTGATGGTTGCCCTTGCGCAGGAACCCGCTATATCGGCGGAAAAGCGTCATCGCTATCTAGAGTTTGCCCGCCGCACGGCGGACATGGCCCTCACGGTATTCGCCGGCAACGGTTTGTTCCGCGCCGACGGAAGCGCGCAGCACTACGAAGCGATAACCGGGGCCGATGACCTGCTTTACGCTCTGCTCCAACTGCATTGCGCGCTTATGAAGCCGCCGCGGCGGCTGCCGCACATCGATGTCAACTGGTAAGTCCAACTACCGGCCTTTTGGCGTTACCGAGACAGCGACTTAGGCGAACGCGGAAAAATTCATACATCGTTCCGGGAGCCAGCTTTCCTTTAGGAAACAGCAGGCGGTCCGCTCACGCGCCGCGGGCATCCTTATTACGGACTCGCCATAGGGCTTTAAGTGAGCGGCCCAATATCGATCTCTCGTACTCTTACTCAGCCGATTCAGACGTGAATGAGCACGTTCGCGAGCAGTCTGGCTTTGCGCGAGGCGCCCGATGCAGTGCCGCCAAAGGGCTCTTGTCTTCTCCCTCCCGCGGCCGCCAAAGGCGCTGTCGTCCGCGTTCTGTCGTGACGCGCCGCGATCGAGGGTTGCCGCCGGCTCCCTTTCTTTCGGTCGTGGAGCTTCAACCTCTTCGTTCCAAGCATACCCATCCGAGGAATTGCGGCCATAGCTTGCGACGCCTTCCGACTCAGCCGGTAACCTACCGGCTGCCTCGCCCAGGCGGTCACAGCAGCGAGCGGTTAGCGGACGTTCGCCGTATCGTACGTCCTCTTGCTCGACTCCTTCAGTCGGTTGACGCAGTGGCGCGCGTCCAACCTCCGGGTCGGTCGATAGTGTGATGCAGCGTGTGGTACCGGAACTCCCCCGGCACCCGGGGAGCCGCTCCGCAACAGGACCGCTCGTAGGCTTTCATCCTTGCCAGTTGCAATGGGCCCCGGCGCTCGCCTGTGAGTCGGCGCCTCGGTTGGCACGGCACCGCGCAGGCCGACGGTCTCGCCGGCCGCTGCTGCGATTCGTGGGTTCTATTCGACTTGCGCCGGCGTGGGAACGCCCTTTGCGTGTTGCGCTCGCCTGCACGCGGGTCAATCTCCGCTTGACGGCGCAAGTGGCGGCTTTGTGCCGAACCGTGCAACGGAGTCCGCGGTTGGGTTTCCCGATGGTTTTGCCTGAGGCGAGAAGGTTCAGCCGGAAACCCCGACTCAGGGCGGGGTCCGATCTCGTGCGATCCGGCGACGCACGCTCACCAACGCGCGGGCGTCGCTCCCCCAACGCTGTGCAATCACCCCGCCGCAAGGCTCGCGGGAAGATGCCCCGCATCCAGCCGCGACTCCTGCGGAGAATCATCCCGTGCCAGACCAGTCCGTCGGCGCCGGCGGGCCGCTTAGCTCAGCGGCGGGTTGCTGCAAACTCGCCCGATCAGCAGCAGATCGTCAACAGCATTACCCATGGCGCCGGCGATCGGCCGCTCTAGGGCGAGCCCAGTCCGGTGGATTCGCCGTAGATTTCACTGAAACCGGACGTCTGACCGCCTGGGCGCCTCCTGGAGCGCGCTTGGAAATCGTTGCGAGTGGTAATCTTGCGGCGGAGGCTGGCCGAGGACTATTAAGGACCCATTGCGTGGCGTGGGATTTTTGGATTTTGCGCTAAGAGACCAGGCGGCTGAATCATTTCGAGACTATGCTGTTTCGCTGGGCGCGTCCGGCCCCCGTTAACGGTAGCGGACGACCAGCGTCGGCCCCGGCTCGAGGATTTCGATGCCGTGGTGCTCGGTATCGGAGAGCAACCGGATTTCGTTCCTGCCTCGTCGCAGCAGGTCCGGCGGTACGGGGAGGACGGTGTAGATGACATCGTGTTTACCCTCGGCCGCGACTGGGAAGGCGCGGCCATTCAATGTGAAGTAATCAGCCACGGAACCACGCCCTCCGTCCCAGACTACCGTGTGCAGCTCGGCACGTTCGATGCGGGATGGGTCCAGGTCGAGTTCCAGCTTCGCAGTGCGCGCCTTACCGGCTCTCGACCAGAAGGGAACGGGCTTGTCGGAAACACCGTACATTCGAACCTGAGCGCCGCCCACCTGGTGCACGAGCTTCGTGACAGCCGCGGTTTCGTAAGTCAAATTCGGGCGATCCTTTAGCGTAATCGTCGCCCGCACAGCCATGTCTCGCTGGGCCGGCAGCATGGCAAGATCCCAATGCAAACGGAACGGCGGTTCAAATGCGCTGCCCAGGTGACCGGTCGGCAGTCGGTTCTTGGTGAAGCCGTGCCAGTCGCGAAACACCCCGTCACCGTTTTCGTCATAACCTTCATAGAAGCCCCAGTAATCCACACGTGCGATCTTGGCGACCTCGGAGGCGTCGGCTTGCAACGAGATGGTGAACGTTTCCGGCCCAGGTCCCGGAAAAACATCCACTCGCGGGTCGAAGTCTGTCAGGCCTGCCTTCGCGAGGTCGGGATGCGAGCGGGGGAGTTCGATACGCAAGCATGCATTGTCGACGATGAAGTGCCCCCAGAAAGACTTTCCCTGGTCGCAAGCGAATTGAATGGCGTTGTAGCCGGATACGAGATCGGTTCGTTTGAGCTTTATGCGGGGATATTGGTGGGTACAATGACCTTGCTCTGTGCCCACCTCGGGGATCTTGTACGTGCTACGACCGTTGACGGTGAAACGCTTGTTAGCCGTGCCGGGGTGGCCTCCCCAAAGCTCCAGGTATAATTCCGCGCCCTCGATCAACCTTAAATCCTCTTGAATTCGGAGCTGCATCATGCCGCTGGCGCGCACCTCTGAGCGGTAAGCGAAGCTCGGATGGAGGACTACCTCAGGAGCGTTCACGCGGAAGCGCGGGTTCGGCATGGGATTGCCGTGCTCGATTCCGGCCTCGAACCACCAAAGACGTAGAAAGCGCCCGCGGGTGAACTCACCCTCTGCCGGCGCAGGTGGCTGGCCGAAGGCCATTGGGGCCGCGGAGAGCAGAGCCCATATCATCACAGAGTTTACGGAAGCCATGAGTTCCCGCAGCGCACCGGTTTGCGCGAACGTCGCGCAACGCTCGAAAAGAGATTAGCACCGGCAGCGCTGGAAAGGAAGTTATTTACGGTTAAGTCGGACCACCGTTGTCGCTGCGCGATCCTTTATGCAGACGACCGTCGCCCGCGCCTTTCCGGGTCGATTACGCAGCGGTCGGTTCACTGAGCCCGATGGGGCGAGCATTTAGGCGAGGCCGACCGACCTGTTACCACTCGCGGCGAAGTCGCACATCCTATGCCGTCCCGGCTCCGTGCGAAGGGCAAACAGCGACCTGCGCCTTTGGCCCCTTTAATCGGGTACGCTGGCTACGGACCCGGGCCAGAGCGCTCGGCGCCGGATGCTCGCGGAGCAGGAACAAAGGCTCTCGCCCGCCACCCGGGCAGCATTGGGCCGATCGCGCAAGTGGATGCAAGGAGCGTGTAGATCGGCGGGCGGTTGTTTGACCAACCGTTCTTTTAGGCTCCGCGAGCGATGAAGCGTTCCCGACCGTAGGGCCGCGCCGCCCTTCTTACCGCTGGCGGAAGCGGGTTCCGGCTCTGGCTGAGCTCGGCGATGGCGTATGACCTCGCTGTTGAATGCCAGCACGGACGTTTGTGGCGCCGCGCTACCGCGCGAGTAAGCCCGGGCGGACAACGGTCCGGTGCGCCGAGCCTGAGTCTGGCCGCGCAAGGCAGATTCCCGCGCTGTGCAGGAGCCTGACCTGGCCGAGGAACCGGCCGGCGACCCCGAGCGCCGGCAACTGCCAAGGCTGTGTACCGGGCGCCGCATCTGCCCGTCGATACGGTGAGAACCACGGTGCTGCTACCCTCGAGCGCAGAGCCCAAAAGTTTGTTGAAAAACCCGCCTTGGCCTTGTTCCATAGAACATTTTCTGCCATTACCGTCGTGTTATCCATCATGAGCTCGTTGAACAAAGGGACCCGGGTGGACGGATGACTTACTCGGATGGGATTCATCAGCCGCTGGCGAGTCCTCAGAGGCGGGTCGTGCGGCCGTTTAGTCGGCCCGCAGCGGCTTTTCTCGGCCCTTCGCGGCGTTTCGCCGCGATGCTCGCGGACCCTTACCCCGCCTGAGCCTGCAGCT
>CALJAM010000036.1 GCA_938027685.1 uncultured Bryobacteraceae bacterium | reverse complement strand
ACTGCGGAACTTCACCTTGGGATTGCGCTTGTTCAGCACCCGCGTGATCGCCGCCGTCAGCGTCGTCTTGCCGTGATCGATGTGCCCGATCGTGCCCACGTTGACGTGCGGCTTCGTGCGCTCGAATTTCTCTTTGGCCATGATGACGAACTCTCCTCGAACCCTTCCTCGGCTCCGAAACCTCTTACCAAGAAATCCTTCCCTGCACCCGCGCGATGACCTCTTCGGTCACCGACTCGGGCGCCTCCTCATAGCGGCTGAAATGCATGGTGAAACTGCCGCGACCCTGCGTACGCGAGCGGAGCTCGGTCGCGTAGCCGAACATTTCCTTCAGCGGCACCGAAGCCCGGATGATTTGCGTGGTACCGCGCAGTTCGACGGCTTCGATGCGGCCCCGACGCGCGTTCAGATCGCCGATGACGTCGCCCATGTACTCTTCCGGCACCACCACCTCGAGGCTCATGATGGGCTCGAGCAGCACCGGCTGAGCCTTCTCGGCCGCCTGCCGGAAGGCCATCGAAGCGGCGACCTTGAAGGCCATCTCCGAGCTGTCCACCTCGTGGTAGCTTCCGTCGAAAACGGTGACCTGCACGTCCGAGACCGGGTAGCCGGCAAGCACGCCCGCCTCCAGCGCCTCCTCGACGCCCTTCTGGACGGCAGGCATGAATTCCTTGGGGATCACGCCCCCGACCACCGCGTTCTCGAAGCGGAAGCCGCTGCCGGGCGGAAGCGGCGCCACACGCAGTTTGACGTGACCGTACTGGCCGCGACCGCCGGTCTGGCGAATGAACCGGCCTTCGCCCTCGGCCTCGCTGCGGATGGTCTCCCGATAAGCGACCTGCGGCTTGCCGACGTTGGCGCCCACGCCGAACTCGCGCTGCATCCGGTCCACGATGATCTCCAGGTGCAGCTCGCCCATGCCCGCCAGGATCGTCTGCCCCGTTTCAGGGTCCGTGTGCACCTTCAACGTGGGGTCTTCCTGCGTCAGGCGGGCCAGCGCCACGCCCAGCTTGTCCTGATCCGCCTTGGTCTTAGGTTCGACGGCGAGCTGAATGACCGGTGCGGGGAACTCGATCGCTTCGAGAACGATGGGGGCTTTCTCGTCGCAGATGGTGTCGCCGGTCGAAACCGTGCGCAAGCCCACCGCGGCGCCGATATCGCCTGCGTAAAGCTCCTGAATTTCCTCGCGCTTGTTGGCGTGCATGCGCACCAGGCGCCCGATCCGCTCCGACCGACCCTTGCCCACGTTGTAGACGGTGTCTCCGGTGACCAGCCGCCCCGAATATACGCGCAGGAAGGCAAGCTGGCCCACGAACGGGTCGGTCATGATCTTGAAGACCAACGCCGCGAAAGGCTCCTCGTCAGAAGCGCGCCGCGTAAGGACTCGGTTGGGGTCATCCACCGCCGTGCCTTCAACCGGAGGGATGTCGGCCGGCGAGGGGAGGAAATCCACCACCGCGTCAAGCAGGTTCTGGATGCCCTTGTTCTTGAAGGCGGCCCCGCACAGTACGGGGAAAATCCTTTGCGCGATCGTCGCCCGGCGGATGGCCTGGATGAGGTCCTCTTCGCTGATGGGCTCGCTATGCACGTATTTCTCAAAGAGGACGTCATCGGATTCGGCCACCGCCTCGATCATCCGCTCGCGGTACTCGTGAGCCTGGGCCGCCAGAGCCTCCGGGATCTCGATGTCGTCGTATTGAGCGCCCAGGGTCTCGTCACGCCAGACGCGGGCCTTCAGGCGGATCAGGTCCACGACCCCGCGGAAGCCCTCCTCTCGTCCCACGGGAAGCTGGATGGGCACCGGGCGACACTTCAGGCGCTTGACGATGCTGTCGACGCTGGCGAAGAAGTCCGCGCCGACGCGGTCCATCTTGTTGATGAAGCAGATGCGCGGCACCCGGTACTTGTCCGCCTGCCGCCAGACGGTCTCCGATTGCGGCTGCACGCCGGCCACCGCGTCGAAGATGGCCACGGCCCCGTCCAGCACGCGCAGGGACCGTTCAACCTCGGCCGTGAAATCTACGTGGCCCGGAGTGTCGATGATGTTGATCTGGGTATCGCGCCAGAAACAGGTAGTGGCGGCCGAGGTGATCGTGATGCCACGTTCCTGCTCCTGCTCCATCCAGTCCATGACCGCGGTCCCCTCGTCCACCTCGCCGATCTTGTAAGTCCGGCCGGTGTAATAGAGAATGCGCTCGGTAGTCGTCGTCTTTCCGGCATCGATGTGGGCCATGATGCCGATGTTGCGCATTCTCTCGATGGGGACGGTACGCGGCATGGCTCCGGCTACCAGCGGTAATGTGCGAAAGCCCGGTTGGCTTCCGCCATGCGGTGCACGTCTTCCTTCTTCTTGATGGCGCCGCCCCTCATGTTGGCGGCGTCGAGCAGCTCCGCGGCGAGCTTCTCGGGCATGCCTTTCTCGGCGCGTTCACGGGCGCTATGGATCAACCAGCGAATGGCCAGCGAAGTGCGCCGGTTCGGCGGCACCTCGACGGGCACCTGGTAGTTGGCGCCGCCTACGCGCCGCGTCTTGACTTCGAGGGTCGGCTTGCAGTTCTCGACCGCTTTCTTGAAGAGCTTGAGTGGATCGTCGCCGGTTCGCTCGCGGATCTTGTCCATGGCCTGGTAGAAGATGCGCTGCGAGACGGTCTTCTTGCCGTCCCACATCATGCAGTTGATGAACTTCTCCACGAGCGTAGAGTTGTAGACGGGATCCGGCGGGATCTCGCGCGGCTCAGGTCTGCGTCGTCGCGGCATGGCAGTTTACTGTTTGGGCCGCTTGGCCCCGTATTTCGACCGGCCCTGGCGGCGGTTGGCGACGCCGGCGGCATCCAGAGCGCCGCGGATAATGTGGTAGCGCACGCCCGGCAGGTCCTTGACGCGTCCTCCCCGCACGAGCACGATCGAGTGCTCCTGGAGGTTGTGACCGACGCCCGGGATGTACGCGGTGACCTCGATGCCGTTGGTCAACCGCACGCGGGCGACTTTGCGCAGCGCCGAGTTGGGCTTCTTGGGCGTCGTCGTGTACACGCGGGTGCACACGCCGCGCTTCTGCGGACAGCCCTGCAAGGCCGGGCTGGCCGTCTTGTATCGCGGTGGTTTGCGCCCCAACCGCACCAGTTGATTGAAGGTCGGCACGACTCTACCTCACTTGCAATTCCACGCTGGCGATGAAAGCAAGAGCCGCCGGCGTTGAGGTCGTAGCCCCGCACGCGCCCGGATCCGCGCCTCCCGAAGTGATGGGGAACCTGCCGATCCCTGAGCGCCGCCGCCGGCTTTGAAAGGTTACTCGCCACGGACGGCCCATGCTCCCGGCGCCGTTCAGCCGCCGGTAGCCTCGGGGCCGGCCCCTGCGGGCATGAAGCGCGCGCCCCATGCGCAGGAGCTGAACGCTAGCTCGCCAATCGTTACTTAGCATAGCGAAACCGTTGCGCGCCTGTCAAACACCGCCCGCGCTCTGGCACCCGCGCCTTTCGCCCCTGCTACAATCGTGTTGCGCTCATGGCCGCCGCTGCTTTGATCGCGCTCGCTTTCGCGCTGCTCCTCTGGGCACTCGCTACGAGGCCGAACCGGTGAGCCTGGAAGCCGCAATCTGGAACGTGGCCATCTTCTGGGGCTTGACCGCGCCGCATGAGTACGCACATGCTTGGGCCGCCACCCGATTGGGTGACGACACGCCCCGGCGAGAGGGCCGCCTCACCCTTAACCCCTTGGCTCACGTGGACTGGGTGGGTACGGTGCTTCTGCCCGCACTGACCTCGCTCACCGGCTACGGCTTCCTGGGCTGGGGACGCGCGGTGAACACAAATCCCGCGGCCTTGCGCGGCGGCTGGAGCGGCCTAGCCCTGGTGGCGCTCGCCGGGCCCCTCAGCAACATCATTCTGGCGGTTGTCCTCGGCCTGTCCTATGCCATCCTCGCCGGTGACCACCCCAGGGCTGCGGACCTAGCGATGCGCGCGATGTTGCTCAGCCTTTACCTGGCCCTGTTCAACCTGCTCCCGGTGCCACCCCTAGACGGATCCAAGCTCCTCCTCGCCCTCCGCATGCCTGCCGCCGTCTACGCGCAGCTCGCCCGATACGGAGTCCTCCTACTGGTTCTGGGCATGAGCGCGGGCAATCTGAGCGGTTGGCTTCTGTCAGGGGCGTGGCGCGGGGCGCGTCTGATCCTGAGGCTCTTCGTCTGAGCCCTATTGGGGAGCCGGTAAGCTAAGAGAGGCTTTAGCCAACGCGCGACGCACCAGCTCGAAGGCCTCCTGCTCGGTCATGCCACGCGAGATTGCGATCTCGGAAACCAGCATCTGGCGGGCGCGCTCGAGCATCCGCTTTTCGCGGAAAGAAAGCGGCTTCTGCAATTGCAGCAGGAGGAGCCCCTTCAGAACCTCCGCAATCTGCAGCAGGCCTCCGAGCCGCATCTTCTCGCAGTTTTCCTTGAAGCGGTGTTTCCAGTCTCCCCGGGATTTGCAGGAGCCCGAGGACAGAAAGGCCAGTACCCGCTCCAGCTCGCCGTTCCGGCAAAGCCGCCGCAACCCCACCTCCTCCACATGCGAAAAGGGAACCATGATGGTGGTGTGATTGCAAACCAGGCGGAGCAGGTAAAACTTCTCGGGACGGTTGCCGAAGTAGCGAACGCTGATGTTCTCGATGATTCCTATTCCGTGGTTTGGGTAAACAACCTTTTCACCGACCTGGAAGGAGGGCATGCCCTCACCCCTTATGCGGCAGCCTTTGTCTTCCCGCTGGCAACAAGCAATGCCGAGTTAGAACCGCATAGTAACCGGAAACGCACGGGAAGTCAACAGAAAACGGCTTGCCGCCCGGTAGTTTTTGCCACCCCGGGGCCGGCTCGGCGCCCGCAGGGGCGGCCGGGCGCTTGGCGGCGCTCTTTAACGGTCAAGGGCGAACCGGCCCGTTGGTGATACGGAACCCTCAGTGCCGTCGATCCCCCCGGCGTAAGGCGTCCGCTGGTGCCTCCCGCTTGCCCATCGACACTTTGCGGCTTGTCGCAGGTGTGCTGCCTGGCAAACAATTCAAGCTCGCTCGGGGATCCGTAATCAACGCTGCAATGGCCGGCGACGCCTCGGCCAGCGGGTTCGGCAAGGGGCTGCGTTCGCCGCCGCTGTTCGGGTCGCTGCGCCCAGCAAAACCTTGGAGATTTCCGCCTGCCGGGAGCGGACCGGATACCCGTAGGGCCCCGGATCGCCCACTAGGGGGCAAACGGGCTACCCGCCTTGGCGGCTAATCCTGAGCTCGATCGCTACAGCGCACGTGCCGCAGGCTTACTCTCTCAAGATGGGCCGGTAGGCGGCCAACCTGTCACAGGGACGGCTACACGGGACGAGGGAGCGCGCCTCGAGGCTGTCGATTTATTATTTTTAAGGAATCCTGCTGCTGCCGGGCGCGGGCTGGGGTTGAGGCCGGACCCCGGTGCACGTGACGGCCCAAACAGGCGGGATGGTGGCGTCTGGTTCTGCCAAGGCGCTTTTCCGCTTCCGGCTCGCGTCCTCGCCTAGGACTTTCTTGCACCGCTGTTGAGTTCCGCCTGAGCCGCCTGCATGGGCCGGGGTTGGGGACCCTATTCCCCCGGCGCTCCGCCGCCGTCGGAACAATCCCCGCTGGACCAGCCCGACCTCTCAGGGCCCGGGCCCCCTCGGCGCCGACAGCCCGCCGCCAGGCCGAATCGGGCGGCACAGCCACCGGCGCCTCAGCCCCGAGCAATCGCAGGGCAGAAGCGGCGCCGCGGGAGCTCACATTCGTGCCTAGGGCCACGGACGTCTTGCTTTAACGCCGCATCCATGTGGTACCATTCGCCCGAGGGGTAAAACCATGCGGGTGGTCATCACGCTCTTGTTTGCCTGCGCAGCCGTGTGGGCGCAGGGGACGACGTCACGCGTGCTGGGCGTGGTCCAGGACCCGACGGGCGCCGCGGTGCCGGGCGCCACCGTGCAACTGATCAACGAGGCCACGCGCACGACCTTCACGACGAAGACTTCGGAGACCGGAGCGTATGTCTTCGAAGCCGTACAATCGGGCCGGTATACGGTCATCGTCGAAGCAGCCGGCTTCAAGCGTTTTGTCAGTCGCGGCAATGTGGTGGCAATCGGGCAGCCGACGACGGTGAACGTGACGCTGGAAGTGGGCGCGCTGGCTGAGCAGATCGAGGTCAGCGCCAGCTACGAGCTCGTGCAAACCTCGACTTCGGGAAACATCGGCAACCTGTTCACCGATCGGTTGATCCGCGATCTGCCGCTGGTCGGCACTCGCGGGCGCAATCCGCTGACGTTGGTCCTGCTCCAGCCGGGCGTGGTTTCGGGCGCGAATACCGGCGGCGGCGTCCACGTGCACGGAGCGCGGGACCGCGCCTGGAACTTCACGCTGGACGGCATCGATATCAACGAGACCAGCGCCGGCGGAGCGAACTTTTCTCCTCTGCGCACGAATCCCGATTCGCTGGCCGAGTTCCGCGTGCTGACCTCCAGCTTCACGGCCGACTACGGACGCAACAGCGGCGGGCAGGTCACCATGATCACGCGCTCGGGATCGAACGAGTTCCACGGCTCGGGGTTCTGGTTCTACCGCACGCCGCGGCTGAACGCCAACGAGTGGGAGAACAACCTCAACGCCGTGGGCAAGCGGCAGTTCGTGCAGCACATCTGGGGCGGCAGCTTGGGCGGGCGGATCGTGCCCAATAAAACATTCTTTTTCGCGAATGTTCAACTACTGCGAGCCCTCCAGACCGGCATCGTGAACCGCACCGTCTACACGGCTGAAGCGCGGCGCGGCATCCTGCGCTACGTGCGCGGGGGACGCAACCGGCCGGCGGGCGTACCCGACGCGTCGGTGGACGCCGCCGGGAACGTGCTGCCGGGCCTCAGCATCGGCGTGTACAACGTCGCCACGAGCGACCCCGAACGGCTGGGACTGGACCGCACCATCCAGGCGCTGCTGGCGCAGACGCCGCTGCCCAATAACTTCAGCGGCGGCGACGGGTTGAACACGGCGCTTTACACGTTCACGGCGGCCGAGAAGGAGAAGCAGCACGATGCCGTCATCAAGGCGGACCACATCTTTAACGAACGGAACACGGTCTTCGCCCGCCTGGCCTTCGGGCAGCAGAACACCTTCTGCGATTCGGTGAATGCCGGACAACCCGTATTCCCCGGCACCCGCTGCCTGGTGAACACCTACCGCACGCCTTACAACCTGGCGACGAACTGGCGCTGGAATCCCGTACCGAGCGTCACGAACGAGCTGGTGTTCGGCTTCAACCGCTTCACTTTCGATTTCCAGATGCCCAACGCCGACCTGAACAAGGTGACGATGTACGGGCCGGTAGCCATCGACGCCGAGTACAGCTTCGGGAACAAGCGGCGCCTGCACACCTGGCAATTCGTGGACAACTTCGCGTGGTTTCGCGGCGCCCACGCGCTGAAGTTCGGCACGAACCTGCGCTGGCAGCAGCACGTGGACGTCAGAGGCTCGATCGCGGGCCAGAACGCAACGCAGGCGATCAACTTTTCCACGGCGGTCAACACGGTGGATCCAGCCACTTTCGGGCTGCCTCCCGATCTGAACGTGACTTTCGACCGTCCCGCTTTCCAGAGTCACATCAACTTCTTGCTGGGACGCGTGGGCAACATCACACGGGGCTTTCCTTCCAAGGGCGATCAGTTCATCGAAGGCCTGTACAATTTCGACGCGCGATATCCCGAGTACGATTTCTACGCGCAGGATACCTGGAAGCTGCGGCGCAACCTAACGATGGATCTGGGACTGCGCTGGGAGGTGAAGCTCTCACCGCGCAATCCCGAGGATCGCATCACCCGGCCGGATCAATTAGTGCAGGCGGGCGCCCCACCCACCCAGACCTTGAAGTGGGTCAAGGGCAGGCTCTTCAATGATTCGTGGCGCAACTTGGGCCCGTCGGTCGGCGTAGCCTGGGATCCGACGGCCAGCGGCAAGAACTCCTTGCGCGTGAACTACCGCATCGCATACGACCGTCTGAACACCTTCGTGCTGTCATCCTCGATCTTCCAGAATCTGCCCGGGCAGACGCAGGGCGTCAACGACACCAGCTTCGGGCAGGCAGGCGGGCGTCTGGCGAACTTGCCGCGGCTGAAGCCGCCTGCCGTCAGGCCGAGCGAGCTGGCGCAGCCGGCGCCGTTCTCCAATAACCTGATCACGGTGGTGGATCCGCAGTTCAAAATGCCCACGACGCACATGTGGAGTCTGTCCGTCCAGCGGGAGATCGCGGCGCGCACGGTGTTGGACATCAGTTATATCGGGCGTCGGGCGTATCATCTTTTCGGGGCCTATGACGCCAACCAGGCGGAGATCTTCCGGAACGGCTTCTTGCAAGCTTTCAACGTGGTGAAAGCGGGCGGGGAGTCCGAGCTGATGAACCGCCTGCTCCGGGCGGATTCGCGCCTGCGCCCCGGCGAAACCGGTTCGCAGATGGTGCGCAGGCTTTACGCCTCCACGCTGGACCTGAACTCCGTTGCGGCTCTGGCCGCGTCCATCGCCACGCGTCTGCAGGGAACGCCGCCTCGCTCGGTGACCGAGCTGTCCGGCATGGGGCCGTTCTTTTTCATCCCCTTCCCGCAATTCGGCGGGGGCATGCGGGTGATCGATTCCAACGACTTCTCGACCTACCACGCGCTCGAGATCCAGGTCGAGCGGCGCTTTTCGGAAGGACTGCATTACCAGGTGGCGTACACTTGGGCCAAGTCCCTGGACACACGATCGTACGATCCGGCTTTCACCGTGGTGTCCACGGGCAATGTGCAATCGGCCTCCTCGACGCCCTTCGATATTTACAACCGCAGGCTGAACTATGCGCGATCCGACTTCGACCGGACCCACGTGCTGCAATCCAACTGGAGTTGGGAGCTGCCCGTGGGCCGACGGCGCAAGTGGGGCGACCGCCTGCCCGCCGTGGCTGACGCGATCGTGGGAGGCTGGCAGGTTACCGGTTTCCTGCGCCTGACCACGGGCCGGCCCTTCACCATCTATTCGGGCGCTTACACGTTCGGCAGCCTGCAACAATCGCCGGCTAATTGCTCCAACTGCGAGCGCGGTATGGGGCGTCTGTTCGACGATGCGGCATCGGGGTTGAAGTGGTACTTGAACGAGTCCGAGCGCGCGAAATTCTCGATCCCTGCGCCCGGGGAATTCGGCAACACAGGCCGGAACTTCCTCACCGGGCCCGGCTTCTTCAATATGGATCTGGCGTTGCTCAAGCGCTTCGGCCTGGGCCGCGAGGGCTGGCAGCTCGAGTTGCGCGGAGATTTCACCAATGTGACCAATTCGCCCTCTTTCGGCTTTCCGACCGCCACCATCACCTCGACCATCTTCGGGCGCGTGCGGGACAGCGTGGTGAGCGGCTCCCGCAAAATTCAGCTCGGGACCAAGATCTACTTCTGATGCGCCGCGGCCGCAATTGACTTCCGAGCCGCCCCGGCCGCCCGGTCGGCCGGCGAAGGAGGCAAAAGGCGTCTAGGGGCAGCCTTCAGCCCAGCATGTCGCGCAGGCTGATGCCCACCAGCGCCAGCGTCAAGCCGATCAGAATCACGACCGCCAGCCAGGCGATCGCGTTCTGCAGTCTCGTATTGACCCAGCGCCCCATCAGTTCGCGCTTGTTGACCAGCAGGACCATGAAAATGAGCACCAGCGGCAGCAGCACACCATTGAGCACTTGCGAGAGCAGGATCATGCGCACCAGCGGGAAGCCGGGTATCAGGATGACCCCCGCCCCTAGAACGATGAGCAGCGTGTACAACCAGTAAAAAATGGGCGCTTCGCGAAAGCTCTTGTTGACGCCGGCTTCGAAGCCGAGCCCCTCGCAGACCGAGTACGCCGTGGAAAGCGGCAGGATCGACGCTGCGAACAAGGAAGCGTTCAGGAGCCCGGCGGCGAACAGCGCGAACGCATAAGGACCGAAGGGTTTCAACGCCTGCGCCGCGTGGGCGGCGTCCTCGATGTCGCGCGGCCCGTGCGCCCAGATGGCGCCCGCGCAGGCCACGATGATGAAGAAAGCGATGACCACCATGGTCACGCAGCCGACGATCACCTCGATGCGCGATTCAGCATATTCGCGCTCGCTGATGCCCTTCTCGACCACTGCCGCCTGCAGGTAGAACTGCATCCAGGGCGCGATCGAGGTGCCCACCAGGCCGATGACCAGAGTGATGTAGTCCGGATCCAGCATGAGCACCGGCTGCACGCTGCTCGAGATGGCCTGCTGCCAGTCGGGCTCGATCAGGAGAGCGGAGATCACATAGCAGACGTAAAAGACGCAGGCGCCCAGGAAGATTTTCTCGACGCTACGGTAAGTGCCCTTGACAACCAGAAGCCAAACCGCGGCGGCGGCCAGCGGCACCGAAACCCAGCGGGGCACCGCGAACAGCTCCAGCGAGCTGGCCACGCCGGCGAAGTTCGCCATGACGTTGGTGAAGTTGGTCAACACCAGCAGCGTCATCACAAAGAAGGTCACCCGCAGGCCGAACTCCTCGCGGATCAGATCCGAGAGGCCCTTGCCCGTCACGGCGCCCATGCGGGCATTCATCTCCTGGGTGATGACCAGCAGCAGCGCGATCGGGGCCAGCGTCCACAACGAGAGGTATCCGTACTTGGCGCCCGCCTGCGAATAGGTGAAGATGCCGCCGGCGTCGTTGTCCACCATGGCGGTGATAAAGCCGGGGCCGATGACCGTAAAAAAGATTGCAATCTGCCGCCGGATCCGCTTCAGCATGATTCTCGCCACTCATACGCGCCTCGCTGCTACCGATTGCGCAGCACGGAAATGATGTCATCGGCGGTGATGACGCCGCAGAGGCGGCCTTCCTCGTCCACCACCGGCAGGTTGAGCAGGTTGTACTTGTCGAAAATCTCGAAAACGCGCTCTCTATGATCGGTGGCCTTCACGCGGAGCAGCGGGCCCGCGGCCAGCTCCCGCAGGGGCACGCCCGGCGCTGCGACGAAGAGGCGACCCAGCGGGATGGCGCTTTTGAGTACGCCCTCCTCATCGACCAGGAACACGGCGCTGAGCGTTTCCAGAAGGTCCGCGTTGCCCTGCAGCGCTTCCACGGCATCCCGCACGGTAGCGTTCTCGTTCAGCGCCACGTATTCGGTATTCATCAAGCTGCCCGCCTGGTGTTCGTCGAACTCGAGCAGCTCGCGCACCTCGGCCTTGGGCTCGGCGTCCATCTCCTCCAGGATTTCTTCGGAGGTCTCCTCCTCGAGCTCGGCCAACGCGTCGGCCGCCTCGTCCGGAGACATCTCTTCGACGATCTCGGCAGCCTTCTCCGCCTCCAGAGCTTCCAGAATCGAAGCCTGGGTCTTGGGATCCACTTCGGAAAGGGCCTCAGCCGCCACCTCGCTGTCGATGGAGGCGATGATCGACTCGCGCTCTTCGGGACCGAGCTCTTCCACGATATCGGCCAGGTCCGCCGGGTGCAGCTTCTCCAGCATCTTGTAAGAGATGTTCAGACGGAGGCGCCGCAGAGGGTCGGGCTCGATGATGTTGCAGTGTTCCCAACGGATGGAGTTCGGCGCGATCGGCGTCTGGATCCGGCGGATCCACCTTCGCGGAAGCACGCCCTGCAAGAGGCGACGCAGGATGCTGCGTAGGCCTACGTCCACTTCCAGCACGCGCAGAACCTGTGCGCTCTGTTCGCGACGGATTTCGAAAGTCACGTCATTGACGCGGACCACCTTGCGCCCGTCCACGTCCACAATCTGCTGATCGAGCAGGTCGCGACCGATCCGCAGCATGTACTCGTCGTCGTGGTAGGGCGTCAGGCGCTCGTCCTGGAGGTGAATGCCGTCGAGACCGATGGAGCGGATCTGGTCGTAACGGACCGTCAGCCAGGCCCAACCGCCGCCTACCAGGTAGCGGTCCACCCGTGCCGGATCAATGAGAGGAACTAGTGCGGCGTCGGCCACACGGCCGATCCTGCGGCCTCTCAGGTCGTAAACCTTGAGGCCCACCAGCTCCGTGAAGTAAAGTAGTTCCTCCATTGGTCTGTCGAGCCCATCGAGCGTCCGGGCCGCCGCGGCGGTCCCTAGCAGCAAAACCCTGCGCTTCCGGCCTTCTGCCGGAAGTCGGTCTTTCCACGATTTTTCAATATCGCTTACGACCGCCGGAGATCGCAACCCGTGCGGCCTTCCCGAATGCTCAGGGCTCCGAGCCCGGCCAAACCCAGGGAGTCGAACGATGTCACAACCAGACGTAAAGCGCGAAACAGCCCCTCAGGCTGCAGCGCCCAAACCGGCGACGGCACCCCGACGGCCCGAACCCGCGCCTGAATACCGTGCGGACCAGATCCTCGGGCTTTCGGCGTCGCAGTTGGCAGCGCTGCTGGAAAGCCCGCAGGCAACCGTTTTCCAAAAGGCCAAGGCCTGTCAGCGGCTGGCAGCCATCGGCGGTAAGGCGGCAGTGCCCGCGCTCGCCGGTCTGCTCGCCGATCCTCAGCTCAGCCACTATGCTCGCTACGGCCTCGAGCCGAATCCGGATCCCGCCGCCGGGGAAGCGCTGCGAGCCGCCTTGAAAAAGGTCCGCGGAGCCTTGCTGGTAGGGGTCATCAATTCGATCGGCGCCCGCCGCGACCCGGACGCGGTGGATCCGCTGGTTCGGCTGCTGGCCAGTGCCGACCCGGAAGTTGCGCAGGCGGCGGCCGCCGCCCTCGGACGCATCAGCGGGCTTCGCGCGGCGCGAGCGCTGGAAGAGGGACTCCGTCGGTTCCGGGGTCCGGTCCGCAACGCCATCGCCGCCGCCTTGCTGGTCTGCGCGGAAGGACTGATCAAGCAGGGCGAGCGCGAACGTGGGCTCGCACTTTACCGTGCTTTGATAAGCCCGGACGTCCCTAAAGCGGTGCGTCTGGCGGCGATGCATTCGGCTTTCGTGGTCGAGAACTCGCCGGCCCGCCCGATATAAAGGAGGACCGCCGTGTCCATGGAGCAAGGATTCATTTCCCGAAGGCATTTCCTGAAACGAACTTCGCAAGCGGCTGCCGTCGCGGGAGCGCCGCTGATCGTGCCGGCCTCCGTGCTGGGTCAGCGGGCGGGCGCCGTCCCCCCGAGCGATCGCATCGTCATGGGCGGCATCGGCATCGGCAGCCGGGGCGCTTACGACTTGCAAAGCTTCCTGGCGCGTAGGGACGTGCAGTTTGTGGCCGTATGCGACGTGCGCGAAGAGCGCCGCGAGATCGTCAAGAGCACCGTGGACAAGCACTACGGCACGCGCGACTGCACCATGTATGCGGACTACCATGAGTTGCTCGCGCGGGAGGACATCGACGCCGTGCTGATCGCGACCGGCGATCGGTGGCATGCTCTGCTCTCCATCCACGCCGCGCAGGCAGGCAAGGACGTCTACTGCGAGAAACCCTGCTCGATGACCATCGCCGAGAGCCAGGCGTTGGCGGAAACGTTCCGCCGCTACGGCCGCATCTACCAGGCCGGAACGCAGCGGCGCAACGCAGGCAACTTCGTGCTGGCGGTCGAGCTGGCGCGCAGCGGACGGCTGGGCAAGTTGAGGAAGCTGCACGCGCAGCTGGTGGACGCGCGCAGCATGCCGCCCATCCCGAGCCACGATTGGCTTCCGGCCGAGCCGGAGCCGCCCAAGCTCGTAGTCGACTGGGACCGCTGGCTGGGGCCCTGTCCCTGGCGCCCCTACAATCGGTTGTACGTGCAAGGCCGCTGGCGCAACTTCTTCGACTTCCACGGCGGCAGCATCCTCGAATGGGGATCGCACACCGCCGACCTCTGTCAGTGGGCCAACGACGCCGATCACACGCAGCCGATCGAATACGAACCCGAGGGCTCCAATGAAGGGCCCTTCGCCGTACACTGCCGCTACGCGAACGGCGTCGAATTGGTCATGCGCGATTCCGGTTGGCTGGGACTGGGCAGTTGCAGCGTCCGCTTCGAAGGCGACGACGGATGGGTCGAAACGGGCGACACCAGCAAAATGGAAGGCTCCGAGAGCGTGCGCGAGTTCCTCCGTCCGGTCAGCGACTACCGGGAGGCCATGCCGAATCATGTGCGCGACTTCATCGAATGCGTGAAGACGCGATCACAGCCTCGCGCCAACGCCGCCGTCGCTGCGAGCAGCCATATCCTCTGCCACGCCGCCTACATCGCTTTCCAGCTCGGTCGCAAACTCGTCTGGGACCCGGCCAAGGGCGAATTCGCGGGCGACGAGGAGGCCAACCGCATGCGCTCGCGTGCGTTGCGTGAGCCGTGGCGGATCTAGGAGGCGCGATGTCAAGCATGAGGTGGCGTTGCGGCGCCGTTCTTATGGCGGTTATGGCGGGCCTTCCGCAGGTGACTCCGTCCGCCGCTCCCGCAGCGCAGCGCGGCTTGCAGCCGCCGGCGCCCGACGATGACGAGGGTTTCGAGCCGATCTTCGACGGCAAGAGCCTAGCCGGATGGGAAGGCGACCCCGCGTTCTGGCGCGTCGAAAACGGCGCCATCGTGGCTGAGAGCACCCCGGAGAGACCCGTCGAGCGCAATACCTTCCTCGTCTGGCGCGGCGGCGCGTTGCGCGATTTCGAGCTGAAACTCGAGTACAGGCTCAGCGAAGCGGCGAACAGCGGCGTCCAGTATCGCAGCACGCTCGCGCCCGAACTGGGCCGCTGGGCCATGAAAGGCTATCAGGCGGATATGGACGGCCGCGACACGTACACCGGCATGGTCTACGAGGAGCGCGGCCGGGGCTTCCTGGCGCCTCGCGGCCAGTTCGCACGCGTCGCTGCGGGCGGCCGACGTAAGCTGATCGCAGAGACGGGCCGTCCCGAGGATCTGAGGGCGCAACTGAAGACCGGGGAGTGGAACCGCATGCACATCATCGCCCGCGGCAACGTACTGCTGCACTTCGTCAACGACCGCCTGATGGCCGGGCTGGTGGACGAGGATGCGCCAAATCGCGCCCTGGAGGGACTGCTCGGCCTGCAACTGCATGCGGGAAAGCCGATGCGCATCGAATTCCGCAACATCCGGCTGCGAAGACTCTGAGCGGCGCACGCTTTCAGGCGCGGCAATCTGAGCTACGCCGGTACGCGCCGTGACGGCCGGAGGCTCGTGCCTGCGGTGCACGCGGGGGGACGCAGGCCTCCGGGCCACCCCTGGGCGCAGGCCGAGATGCGATCCTGCCGCCGGTACCGAGAGGCGGGACGCCGCTCCGAAGTTCGACCGGCGCGGCCGGCCTTATCGGCCCGCCGGCCCGCCCAACCACCGGCGCAGAAATTCGAACGTGCCCACGGCGTGGATGCGGTGCGGGCCGTCGAAGAACTCGATCCTCGTACGCTCGGGTATTTTCAGATCGGCGTACAGCCTGCGGACCTTCGCGTACTCGTAAGCTACCCACTCGTCTATGGCTACGCCGTCGCGGTGACCGCGCTCAACCATGAAGGGCCGCGGCGCGATCAACGCAGCCATCTCGGCGTAGTTGAAAGTGTTCGCCAGGTCGAATTCCGGCATCTCGTACTCGCCGGTGAACATGTAGCTGAAGGGTTCGTCGACGCTGGTGTTCTTCCAGATCCACTCGTTGAAATCCGCCGAACAGATCGAAAGCGCGTAGCCCGGCAGGATCGCGGGCACGCGCATGGCCGTCTTGCCGCCGTAGGAGAGCCCGTAGAAGCCGATGCGGTTCGGATCCACGAAATCGAGCGTTGCCAGCCACTCCAGCGTGCGCTGATGCTGCCCGACGATGAAAGAGAAAAGACTCAAACCGAGCGGATTCGCCTTGCGCTGGATCTGCCGGAAACGGTCGCCGCCGACGTAAGGGTTCTGCGGTGCGTAAACCACAAACCCTTCATCGGCGAGGCGGGCGGCGAAGCGGCCGTAGGTCGCGGCTCGCCGTTCCTCGATCGTGTCCTGCGGTCGCCCTTCGAGGCCGTGCTGGCAAACGACTGCGGCGCGGCGCTCGCCGGGTCTGAGATCCTTCGGGGCCAACAGGATGCCATAGGCAAAAACGTCCGGCCACACGGGCAACAGAACCTCGTAGCCGCGCCATCGAGGTTCGTCGTAGATGCGGCGGGTCTCGGCGCGAAGCGGCTCGCTGGGATCGGGCAGCCTTCCGATGACCTCCTCCCAGAAGTAGCGGCGGTACCCATCCGTGCTCGCGCGCCACGCTTCGAGCGAGGAAGCGTCGGCGCGTCGCCAGAACTGTCGCCGCTGGGCTTCGGCGCGCCGAACCAGAGCCTGCGTGAACTCGATCATCTGCCGGAACTGGCGCTGCTGCCGCAAGCGCGGATCCGGCGCGGGCTGGGTGGGTGAGGGCTCGGGCCCGGCGCCGCGAAGCGCCCGGCGGAGGCCGAGTTCCTCCAGAAAGGCGCCCAGGGCCGAATCCGTGCCTGGATGCTCCCCGCCCTGCACTAACCGCAGGCGATCGGCCGCGCCGCGCCGTGCGAAGTAGGGGCGGGCGCGCTCGAGCTCCGCTTCGACCGCTTCGACCCGCGCCGTGACAATACGCCCCGGCGCTGCCCCACGCCTTTGCTTGGTTTCAGGGGGCGGTCCCGCCACTTGGGGCGCGCGCGCCGTCTCGATGATCAGCGCGCGAGGCGCGACGAGCGCCGCTGCCCCGGCGTCGCCGAAGTCGCTCAGGTAGCGCCAGACGTTGCGATAGATCGGTTCTCGCCACAATTCGTCGCGCGGACCGAAATACCCGCTGACGAGAGCGGCCTGTATGCGTTCGTCCAGCGCGGCGGCCATCAGCGCGATCAGACCGCCTTCGCCGTAACCAACCACGCCCATCGGCGCCGCAGGCTTCGACCGTTGGAACCAGTCCACCGCAGCCAGCACTTTCTGAACCTCGTAGCCGATGATGTGGCGGCCGGTCTCGTACGCCATGCGGTAAACGAACTCGCGGTGCGGCTGGTTGGTGAAGCGGTCGATCGCGGGATTGGCTGAGAACTCGTCGCGCCGGTCGATCAGAACGGGCACGAGCACAAGGCAGCGGTTCTCGGCCAGGCGGCGCGCGTATTGGTGCGCAGCAGGCAGGCCGGGAGCGAGCCCTGCGATCGTTTCCGGCGTCCAGTCCGCATCGGGCAGGGCGACGACGCGGGCGACCGGCGGCCCTGCCGGTTCGAGCAGCAAGCCCTCGGCTTCCATCGTGCCCATCACGGGCCAGCGCACGGCGATGACGCGATAGCCGCGAGCACGCCCGATGACGGCGGACCGCTCGAGCGTGGCCTCGAACCGCGGGACCGGTTCGGCCACACGCTCATCCACTACGCCCAGGATCTTGCGCAGGCGGGCGCGATCGGGCGCGGCACGGCGGAGGGGTGCCGCCGCCGTCGCACGATCCAGATAGCGATGGATGCCTTCGACCATTGCGGCCGCAGGATCGCCCGCCAGCCGCCAGGGATCTGTGCCGGGCAACGGCTGAGTGCGTCCCGCCCCCGTGCACAGCAGGACCAGTGCCGCCAGTGCAAGGCGCATAGCAACGAGTCTAGCCTTGCTAGAATCGCTGGGTATGATCAAAGGCATCGAGCACGTGGCGATCGCTTCGGTAAACCCGGAACGCCTGGCCCGGTGGTACGCGGACACGCTCGGCTTCGTGATCAACTACAGCTCGGGCCGCGCGTTTTTCGTGAAGGCGGCCAACGGCATGATGATCGAGATCATCCCGGCCGAAGGCGAGCGCGCACCGGCCACGCAGGCCAGTCCCGGACTGCGCCACATCGCGCTGGCCGTGGACGATTTCGACGCGGTCTACCGCCGGTTGCAGGCGGCGCAGGTCGAGTTCGTCGGCGAACCCACCGAAAGCAAGGGCAACCGCGTGGTCTTCTTCAAGGACCCTGAAGGGAACCTGCTGCACCTGCTCCAGCGCGCCCAGCCGTTGCCGTAAGGAGTACTCAACCCGCCTTCACCGGGTTGCGCAGGACGCCGATTCCCTCGATCTCGACTTCCACCACGTCGCCCGGCTTCACGGCCTGTGTGGTGCCCGGAGTGCCCGTGAAAATCACGTCGCCCGGTTCGAGCGTCACGTAACGGCTGGCGAAGCGGACAATCGCGGGGCCGTCGAAGAGCAGATCCGCCGTGGATTGCTCCTGCACCACCTTGCCGTTCAGGCGCGTGCGCAGCCGCAGCCGTCCGTAGTCGAGGCCGGATGCGATCACCGGCCCCATCGGTGCAAAGGTGTCGGCGCCCTTTGCGCGCCACCACTGAATGTCGTTCTTCTGCCAGTCGCGCTCGCTGACGTCGTTGCCGCAGGTCACGCCGAAGACGGCCTCGCGCGCCTGCTCGGCCGTGGCGTTGCGCACCCGGCGGCCGATGACGAGGACCAGCTCGCCTTCGTAATGGACGTTGTGGGCGTCCGTTGGAATTAGGATCGGGTCCTCGGGATTTTGCAGAGCGCTCACCGGCTTCCAGAAGAGCTCCGGTTGCGCGGGCGGTTTGCGATCGCCCAGGTGGCTTTTGTAATTCAGGGCCACAGCCAGGATCTTGCGCGGCTCGCAGGGGCAGAGCAGCTTCACTTCGCCCAGCCTGAAGCTGACCCCGGTGGGCTCAGCGGCCTGGAAGGGAGCGCCGCGCAGCTCGCGCACCGTTTCCCCGTCGAGAATGCCGTATGCAGTCAAGTTCCCCCGCCGGAATCGGACGTAGCGGGTCACGCCGACAAGGCCGTGCGTCAGCGCGGCTGCGGCGGGCATGCAGGCAAAGGCGCGTCGTGTCATCCCCATGGCGATCGTCACGATTATAATGGCTCTGCTTTTCCTTTACGAACCGGGATTCCTTCATGCGAGTCAATCACACCAAGAAACGCCTTCAGCAGGGAGAGATCGTCATCGGGTGCAGCATCCAGCAGTTCGGCTCTCCGGAAGTAGCCCGACTGCTGGGCGCGGCCGGCTTCGACTTCGTTTTTCTCGACGGCGAGCACAGTCCGTTCGATCTGGAAACGCTGCACATGCTGATTCGCGCCTGTCTGGAGCGCGACGTCACGCCCATCGTGCGCGTGGGTGATTTGCAGTACACGCTGGTGGCGCGGGCGCTGGATGCGGGGGCGCAAGGCATTATCTTCCCGCGCGTCGAGTCGCAAGCGCTGCTCGCGGAAGCCATCCGCTGGACGCGGTTCCCGCCGCTCGGCGTGCGAGGCTACGGGCTGACCCCGCCGCAGATCGAATACGAATCGCGCAGCTTCGCCGAAATCATCGAGCACGTCAACGCGAACACCCTGGTAGTCGTGCAGTTTGAAACGCGTGCGGCCATCGAGCGCCGCGAAGAGCTGCTGGCCACGCCGGGCATCGACGTGGCGCTGATCGGGCCCGCGGATCTTTCGATCTCGCTCGGCGTGCCCGGCGAGTTCGAGCATCCGCGGTTGGTCGAGGCCGCGCTGGCCCTGATGGAGAGTGCGAAGCGGCACGGCGTGGCCCCCGGCATTCAGGTGCGCTCGCCCGCGCTGGCCAAGAAATGGGCCGAACGCGGCATGCGCTTCGTGGGCTGCGGCAGCGAGCACGGATTGCTGTGGGAAAAGGCACGCGAGACGGCAGCCGAGCTAAAAGCGCTGGCGCAACGTCTGCGCGGCTAAGTCCGCGCAGTCCTCAGATATATCCGCGTTCGCGCAGGGCGGCCAGCACCTTCGCGCCGCTCTGTTCGACCGTCTCCAGATCGGTGCGGCACTCGACTTCGGGAGCCAGCGGAGGCTCGTAGGGGTCGTCGATGCCCGTGAAGCCGCGGATCTCGCCCGCCCGCGCCTTGCGGTACAGTCCCTTCAGGTCGCGCTGCTCGCAGACCTCCAGGGGCGCATTGACGTAGACCTCGACGAAATCCCCGATCAGGCGGCGCACCTCCTCGCGGACTTCCCGATAGGGTGAAATGACAGCGACCAGGACGATGACGCCGTTGCGGGCCAGCAGGTGCGCGACGTAGCCGATGCGGCGAATGTTCTCGTCGCGGTCTTGCTTGCTGAAGCCGAGCCCTCGGGTCAGCGTGCGACGCACCTCGTCGCCGTCGAGGATCTCGACCCTGCGGCCGTTCGTGCGAAGTTGCTCAGCGACCCAACGGCTGAGCGTGGTCTTGCCGGCGCCGCTCAGGCCGGTGAACCAAACAGTAACGCCACGTTCGTGCATGGAACAGAAAGAATCATCATACGGGAGCGTGGCTCGCCAAGGTCGGAACAGGCGCTTTCGCACCTTGGGCAGACGCCCGTGCCCATCCGAGCCTTCGCGGCGAGCCCGTCACCGCAGCGCAGACCGGGGGCCGCACGGAGCGGTCGCAGGAGGCAAGCAACCCCACGGGCGCTGGAGTGCGGAATTGAGCCCGCAGGGCGCGCGGAGGACGAGACCGGGACGCGCGCGGGGCGCCGGGAGCACGCCGCTCCTGTTCGGGATCGAGCTCGGGGGGAGGAGTACTCCCTGACGCTCATGGCTCGCCGGCCGAAGCTTGTTCATGCCCGACGGGGTCGGCGGCGGGTCCCTGAATCGCCGGCAGGCGCACGGTGAAGGTACTGCCCTTGCCCACCTCGCTTTCGACGCGGATATCGCCGCCGTGCTTGGTGACGATGCCGTACGCGATGGAAAGCCCCAAGCCGACGCCCTTGCCGCTCGGCTTGGTGGTAAAGAACGGGTCGAAGATGCGCCCCAGTTTGTCGGGTGGAATGCCGCAGCCGGTGTCGCTGACGCTGATCTCGACAAAACCATCGACTTGGCGGGAGGCCAGCGTGATCGTGCCTTTTTCCTCCATCGCCTGGACTGCGTTGAGCAGCAGGTTCATGAAAACCTGCTGAAGCTGGCTGCGGTCGCCCATCACACGGGGCAGAGCGGGGTCGAGGGCCCTGACCACGGCGATGTTGAAGAACATGGACTGACGAGCCACCAGGGCCAGCGTGTCCTCGAGCACGTGATTTAGATCGAGCGGCTCCACGTGCGGCTCGCTCTGGCGGGCGAACTCAAGCAGGCCTCGCACGATGTTGCGGCAGCGCTCAGCCTGGCGCACGACTTCCTGAAGGTTCTCTCGCGCCGGATCGTCGGGTTCGAGGTCTTCCAGGGTCAGCGCAGTGAGGGCCAGCACGGCGCCGAGCGGGTTGTTGATCTCGTGGGCCACGCCCGCGGAGAGCTTGCCCAAGGAAGCGAGACGCTCGGCTTGAGCGATGCGATCGTGCATGGCGACGAGTTCCTCGGTGCGCCGACGCACCTTGTCCTCCAGCGTGCGCCCCCATTCCTCCAGATCGCTGCGCATCTTGCGCAGGCTCGCCACCATGGCGTTGAACGATTCGGACAAGAGCGCCAGCTCGCCGGTGGCGCGCACGCTGACTTCCTGATCGAATTGCCCGGCGGCCACTTTGCGCGTGGCGCGGACCAACTCGCCGATAGGCCGCGTGATGCTGCCGACCATGTAATACGTGATGCCGGCGATGAGCAGGAAGCCGACGCTGGCGATCCCGAAGAAGGAAAGAATGAGGCGGTCGCGGATCGAGGTGTAGGCCTTCTCGAGCAGGCCCACGTAGAGCATGCCGACCACGCGACCCGCGGGATCGCGCAACGGCTCGTAGGCGCTGATGTACCAGTCGTTGATCACGAAGGCCCGTCCGCGCCAGACGCCGCCGCCTGCCAGCACCGCCTGGTAGACCTCCTCGGAGACGCGGGTGCCGACGGCGCGCTGACCGACGGATGTTTTGACCGTGGTGGCGATGCGAACGTCCCCCTGAAACAGGGTTACCGCGCCGACATCCTTGCCTTCGTAGCGCTCGCCCTTGAATACGAGCTCCCAGACGCGATCCACCATGCTGTAGTCGCGGTTGAGCAGGATGCCACCGTACAGAGCCGCGACGGGTCGGTTCCGGAGATCGTGCACCGGGGCGGCGCTCATCAGCACGAGGCCGGATTCCAGTTCGCCTTCGGGCGCGGGGCGGGCTCTCGGAGTAGGCACAAGGCGAATGCGCGCCCGCTCCGCCAAAGCGGGGTCTTCCGCCGCCAGGAAGGCGCGTGGGGCCACGAGAGCGCCGCCGACCGCGCGTCCCCCCAGCGCGGCCCGCACCGGCTCCCACCCGGAGAGGTCGTCACCCTGCGCGGCGGCCCGCGTCGTGCGCACGATCACACGCCCGGAGGCGTCGACAAGTCCGAGAAAGTCGAACTGCCCCTGGCGGCGTACGCCTTCAAGAAAGCTGCGTAGGCCTTCGAAATTGTCAGCCGCGAGGTAACGCGCGATCGTGGCGCCCGAGGCGGCCAGCGTCACAGTGCGCCGGACGTCGTCCTCCTGGTGCCGGTAGATCGTGCGTGCCATGGCCATGCTGTGATCCACCATGCGGCGTGCTTGGGCCATGATCGTTGTCGAAACGATCCAGGAGCCCACGATGGAGGTGGTCAACCCGCCGAAGAAAAGGATCACGAGGTAACTGGAAATCAGCCGGGCCTTGATGCTGGGAGCCCGGGAGCGGAGCCTAAGCTGCATGGTGGGTCTCGAGCGACGGCTCGGCCGACGCCGCGCCCGCCGCCGGCAGCAGGACGCGGAAAGTGCTTCCCTGCCCCGGTTCGCTGGCGACTTCGACGCGCCCGCCCAGCTCGGTCACGATGCGCTTGACGATGGCCAGTCCCAGGCCGGCGCCGGGCTTGCCAGGCCCGCCGGGCGGACGCACCCGGAAGAATTCATCGAACAAAAACGGCAGGTATTGTTTCGATATACCGATGCCGGTGTCGCTCACCGTCAGTTCCACCTCGCCCTTCACGCGCCGCACGAAGACCTGCACGCGCCCGCCGGGCCGGTTGTACTTGACGGCGTTGCTGACCAGATTTTCCAGCAGCACGCGCAGGCAGACCGGGTCGGCCAGGCACAAGCAGCCTTCCGGGACGGGCTCCGACTTCAGGGCTATCCCCTCCGGCTCGGCCAGCACGCGGCATTCTTCGAGAACCGAGGCGACGATCGGCGCCGGATCCACCGGCACGCGCTGCTGCGCCAGGCACTGGCCCTCGATAGCCGAAAGCGTCAGCCAGTTACGGATCAGCGCCAGCATCTCCTCGACCCGGTTCAGGCAGCGTTCGTACCATTCGCGGCGGCGCGCGGCGCCGTGCGGATCGTCTTCGAGTCGGCGGAGCACATTCAGGTACTGGTGCACCGCAGCCAGCGGAGTCTGAAGCTGGTGCGAGACGAAGGTAACGAAGCGGCGGCGGAGCAGCTCGCGCTCCAGCTCCTGCCGGCGAGCCTCCAACATGAGGCGGCGCCGCTCGAGCCCGCGCTCGACGATGATGCGCAATTCGTCGGGCGAAAACGGCTTGGGCAGAAAATCGTACGCACCCGCCTTCATCGCCTCCACGGCGGTGTCGATCGTGGCGTAGCCGGTGATGACCACGATGACGGCGGCGGGATCGGTTTCCAGGACGCGGCTGATCACCTCGAAGCCGCTGATGCCGGGCATCTTCAGGTCTACGATCACCAGATCGGGCTTCAGGCGCTCGACGCCCTCCAAGCCCTGGAGGCCGTCCTCGAAGGTTTGAGTGCGGTAGCCCCTCTTGTCCAGGATCTTGCGGCAGGAAAGACGCATGGCCGGGTCGTCATCGATGACGACGATGCACGGCGCCGCGTCCTGGGTGGCGGAGTTCATCCCGGTTGCGTGCCGGACTCCCGGCTGCGCCGAGCGGCGCTCTCGAGCGTCGCCAGAAAGTGGGGAACGTCCAGCGGCTTGGTGAGGTAAAAGTCGGGGCGGATCATCTCCACCTCTCCTGCCATGGAAAACAAGAGATCGGGCGATTCCTGGATGGAAGAGACCATGACGACGGGGATGTGCCGGAACTCGCGGTATTCCTCCCGCCACTTGATGGCCTGGTTGATGCCGTACCCCTCGCTGGAAGACTCCATCATGATGTCGAGCAGAACGACGTCAGGCCGGCATTCGGGCAGACGCTGGAGCCCCTCCGTGCCGGAGGCGGCCTCGAAAACCTCGAAGCCGCGGCTTTCGAGCAGTGCCCGGACCGAGGCCCGGAAATCGTCGTCATCGTCAATGATCAGCACCTTGGTTGCACCGGCCAAGTCCGCCTCCCTTCCGCGCGCGGCAAACACGACTATCGGATCTCAGAACCCGAATAGTACTATACTGCGCTCATGAGCCGCCAAGCAGCGCCCGCGCTCGCGACCGCCGTTGCGGAGCCGACGCGGGCGGTGAGAATATTCCTGTTCGGAGGTTCCTCATGAGGATGTTGCGATGCGGCCTGGTCGTGATGCTTTCCGGCTGGCTGGCGAGCGGTCTTTGGGCACAGCAAGCGCGCAAGAAGGTCCTGTACGTCGGTCAAACCAAGGGATTCCAGCATGACACGGTGTCCTACGCCGCCGGCACGATCTGGAAACTGGGCAGGGAGACCGGGCTCTGGGACACTTATATCCGCACCGACTGCCAGCTCATCACCAAGCAGAAACTGACGGGTAACGCGAAAAACCTGAACTTCTTCGACGTGGTGATCTTCTACACCACGGGCGAACTCGACATGGACGAGCAGCAGAAGGCTGACCTGCTTTCCTTCATTCGCGATGACGGGAAGGGCTTTCTGGGCATCCACTCCGCCACCGATACCTTCTATAAGTGGCCTGAGTATGGTGAGATGATCGGCGGCTATTTCGATCGCCACCCGTGGAACGTTTTCGATGCGCCGCTCATCGTCGAAGACCCCGACTTTCCCGGCATGAAGCACCTGCCCCGGGCTTTCACCCTGAGGGACGAGATCTACCAGGTTCGCGATTTTTCGCGGGAGCGGGTGCGCGTGCTGGTGCGCCTGGATGAGACCAAACTCGACTACAGCCGGCCCAACATCAAGCGCGCGGACAAGGACTTCGCCGTCATCTGGGCACGGAACTACGGAAAAGGCCGAGTCATTTACAACGGGCTGGGTCATACCGAGATTGTTTGGGATCACCCGGACATCCAGAAAATGCTGGTGGAGCACATGAAATGGCTGATGGGCATGATCCCCGGCGACGCGACGCCGCGTCCGCGGCCCGCGCATTGATCCTCGTCCTCGCGCTGGCGATCGCAGGCATCGCGGCGGAGATCCGCCGGTACGGCGTCTTCGAAGCCGCTTTCACGGCGAGCAGGGATTACACCGATCCTCTGGAAATCGAGCTGCTGGTCGAATTCAGCGGGCCGGGCGGGGCGCGCGAGACTGTGGCGGGCTTCTGGGACGGCGGCCGCACCTGGCGGGTTCGATTCTCGCCGGAGCGCACCGGGCTGTGGAGGTACCGCACACGCGCTCCCGACACGGCCGATCCGGGTCTGCACAATCAGACTGGCACGTTCCGCGTGACGGCGGCCGGGGGGCCGACCGAGCTGGCGCGCCGCGGGGCCCCGCGGCTTTCCCCCAACCGGCGTTACTTCGTTTATGCCGACGGCAAGCCATGGTTCTGGCTGGGCGATACCGCCTGGAACGGAGCCCTGCTTTCGACCGACGAGGAGTGGGCGCAGTACCTGAAGGACCGCGCCGCGAAAGGCTTCAGCCTGATCCAGTTGGTGATGACGCAATGGCGCGCGGGACGCGCCGACGAGCTCGGACAGGTAGCCTTCACCGGCGCCGACCGCATCCAGATCCACCCCGCTTTCTTCCAGCGCATGGATCGCAAGATCCGCGCCGTGAACGACCACGGTCTGGTGGCCGGCTGCGTGCTGCTTTGGGCGCTGACCTCCAAGGATCGCGAAAGCCCCGGTGAAGTTCTGCCCGAGCATCAGGCCATTGTCCTGGCGCGTTACATGGTGGCGCGCTACGGCGCTTATGCCGTGATGTGGCTGCTCGGCGGTGACGGTGACTATCGCGGCGAGAAGGCCGAGCGCTGGCGCGTCATCGGACGCGCGGTCTTCCCCGAGGGACGAGCGCGGCGTCCCGTCACGCTTCATCCCCGCGGCATGCAGGATCCCTGGCCCGATCTAAAGAACGAGCCGTGGCTGGACTTCCTCATGTACCAGAGCGGTCACGGCAACAACCCCAAGAAATGGGAGTGGAACGCCACGCAGGGATGCGCCGCAGGATGGAAACTGGACCCGCCGCGGCCCGTCATCGACGGGGAGATCAACTACGAAGGTCATCTCGACTACCACACTCAACAGCGCATCAGCGACGCTCAGGTCCGACGCGCGGCGTACTACAGCCTGCTCGCAGCGCCGCCGGCTGGCGTGACGTACGGCGCGCACGGGATCTGGCCATGGATTCGCAAGCCGGAAGTTCCGCTCGACCACCCGCGCAGCGGTGTGGCCGAGCCCTGGCACGTCTGCCTGAACTATCCCGGCGCCCGCCAGATGCAGGTGTTGCGCCGGATCTTCGATTCGCTGGAGTGGTGGAAGCTTAGGCCGGACCGTAGCTTGCTGGCCGAAGATCCGCGCGATCCCGAATTCACCCGCTACATCATGCCCGCGCGTGCGGAAACCGGCGAGTACGCCCTGCTTTACCTGCCGGAGAACCCCGAAATCAAGCTCGACCTCAGCGGCTTCCGCCGCACCGTGCAGGCGGTGTGGATCGATCCGCGCACGGGTCGGCGCAGCCCGGCCGGGCGATTCAAGCCCTCGCCCGGGTTCACGCTGAAAACGCCGGGTGAAGGGGACTGGCTGCTGCTGTTGACTGCGCGTTGACGAGAGCCTTGCACTACGACTCGGTCGATAAATGCCCAGGAGCGCTCCGAGCCGGCAACGGAGCGTTTTCCTCGGCGGCGCGCAAGCAACGCGGCGTGCAACTCAGCAAGTCACGATAAGAACGCGTTGATAGCTTTTCAGTAAGCTTTTTAGTCGACAGATACGAATCTGCCGCGGAAGGAGGATAATAGATGCAACGTCGTACGTTGTTAAAGCAGAGTCTGGCTGCGCTGGTCGCGAGAAACGTCGCCGAAGACGCTCAGGTTGCCGCACGACCGATAACCCGGGGGCCGAAGTTCCATTGGTACGGCTACTACGACAAGCTGGAATTCGACCCCGAGAACCGCTACGTGCTGGGCCTCGAAGTGGATTTCGAGGATCGCCTGCCGGGCCCCGACGACGTCGTGAAGGTCGGCATGGTGGATCTCAAGGACGGGGACCGCTGGATCGAGTTGGGCGAATCGCGCGCCTGGAGCTGGCAGCAGGGATGCATGCTGCAATGGTTGCCCGGTTCGGCCGGCGAGATCCTCTACAACGATCGCGAGGGCGATCAGTTCGTGGCGCGGATCTTGGATGTAAAGACGGGAAGGCGACGAACCCTTCCCTGGCCCATTTACACGATCAGCGACGACGGCGCCTGGGCTCTGACCACCGACTTCCGCAGGCTACGTCCGGAGACGCGCTACGCCGCTCCGCGCGAACTCGATCTGGGGACGGCGCCGCCGGACTCCGGCATCTGGCGCGTCGACATGAAGACGGGCGCACGCAAGCTGATCGTCTCCTTCGAAGACGTGCTGAGGATCCCGTCTCACTACTGCCGTTGGGGCAAGCACCTGCTGCATTGGATGAGTCACATGCAGATCGCTCCCGACGGCTCTCGCTTCGTCTTCGTGCACCGCTGGCGGGATCGAGACGACCGGCAGATACTTTGCACCCGTTTCTTCAGCGCGAATCCGGACGGCAGCGATCTGTTTCTGTCCCAACAGATCCTGAGCGCCTCCCACTATGCATGGCGGGATTCGCGCACTCTGCTGGTCTGGAGTTGGAATCCGGCCCACGGGGAAAAATTCTATCTTTGGGAAGACAAAACGGACCGTATCAGCGTATTTGCGCCGGACGTGATGAGTAGGAACGGCCATATAACATACCTCAAAGAGAACCGGTGGATCCTGAGCGACACTTATCCCGACAGAGAGCGCTATCAACATCTGTATCTCTACGATGTCCAGAGCGGGCGGGCGCACAGTCTGGGCCGGTATTACACGCCGCCGAAGTACACCGGTCCCGTTCGGTGCGATCTTCACCCCAGATCCAGCCGGGACGGCAGGCTGGTAGTGTTCGATTCCCCGCACGGCGGCAACGGCCGTCAGATGTATCTGGTCGACATAAGCGGGATCGTGGGATGAGAAAGGAGTACGCCGGAGGGGCCTGCTGCGCGGCAGCCGCGTGCCAACCGTGACATTCGGAAAAGCAAGCCCTTGGGGGATCTGTTGGTCGGGCGTCCGGGTTGGTGGTAGAACTCCCGGGGGCGGTAGTGGGGCGACGCAATTTGTTAAGCGCGTCAGGCTGAAGTACTACGAAAGCATTAGGGCCTGCGACGTGGAGCTGCGGTCGCCGACGTTCCTCGTCGGCCCGAACGGCTCCGGTAAGAGTAATTTTCCGGCCCCCCTCCGTTTCCTCCGCGATGCGCTGCGCACCTCGTTGGACCGCGCACTGCGGGATCGGGGCGGCATCAACGAAGTACGGCGCCGAAGCAGCGGCCACCCGACCCACTTTGGCACCGGCCTCGATTTCCGCCCGCTTGACGGGCACGACGGCCGCTACGCGTTCGAGATTGCGGCGCTGGCGAACGGCCAATAGGAGCTGCGCCGGGAGGAATGCTCGATCAACGGGCTTCAGCCTGCCGGGTTCCGAATGCACAAAGGCCGGCTGGTGGAGGCCCGGCCGCGCGGGCCGGCGGCACCCAAGGACCGACTCTATCTGGTAAGCGTTTCGGGGTTGTCGGAGTTACGTGCCGCTTACGACGCTTTGTCCCGCATGGGTTTCTACAATCTCAACCCGGACCCCATTCGTGACCTGCAAGCCTCCCATGTCGGGGACTTGTTCGAACGAGATGGGAGCAATCTGACAAGTGTGTTAGCACCGCTCGAGTCGCATGAGCCCGAGAGCAAAAACGTATCGCGCAATATCTGGCCCGCCGAGTACCGGGCTTCGAGGGTGTAGACGTCGTCGAGCCGGGGGAGAGTTTGGAATTACGACAGGCGGTACGGGTCGTTAGGCACCCGTGGCGGTTCCTTGCGGCTAACATGTCGGCGGTACCCAACGCGCCTTGGGAATATTGGTTTGTCTGTTCCAGCCCGGTAATTCCAAGTTCAAGGGCCTTTCCCCGGTCGGGATCGAAGAACCGGAGGTTGCTCTTCATCCCGGAAGCGCTGGTGTCCTCTTAGATGCTTTGCGCGAGGCAAGTTAATTTACCCAGGTTGTGGTTTCGAGCCGTAGCCCGGACTTACTGGACAATCCGGACCTGCCCGCGGAATCGATATTGGCCGTTGAGTTCGAGGAGGGTGTCAACAGGATCGCACCGTTGGACGAAGCGGGGCGTTCCGCCTTGCAAGACCGCCGTTACACACCTGGGGAGCTGCTGCGGCTGAACCCGTTGCAGCCGGACCCGAACGCACCTCCGCGTGAAGCTCAGGAACTAGGGTTGTTCGAATAGGTTGAGATCGGATGCCTGTCCGCATCGGGTGTGAGGTTGAAGGCCATGGAGAGGTAGAATCCGTGCCCGTCTTGGTCAGGCGGCTTGTTAATAAGCTCCGTCCCGGGCTGAGGGTTGAAATTCCGCGCCCGGTGAGGATTCTGAAGCAAAGGCTGCTGAGGCCGCAGGAAGTGGAACGCGCAGTGGATTTGATTTCCAGAAAGGCAGGGCCGAACTGCGCGCTCCCGGTGCTGCTGGACGCCGAGCAGGACTGCCCCGCTGTCCCTGCCCCTCAGCTCCCGGCGAGGGTCGCGTCCGCCGTAGCCCACGTTCCCTCGGCGGTGGTGTTGGCGAAGAGGGAATTCGAGGCGTGGTTCGTTGCGGCTGTAGAGTGCCTCCGGGGCATCCGCGGCATCGCGGCGGAGTTGAGCGCGTCACCAGACCAGGAGAACATCCGGGGCGCCCAGGAGCGGCCGGCTTGATGGCGGACGCCCCACGGCTACGCCCCTACGGTTGGCCAGCCGGCGCTCTCCGAGAAGTTCGACATGGAGCTTGCGCGGCGACGATCCCCTTCTTTCGAGAAATCTTGCCGCGAAGTGGAGCGGCTGTTCCAGGTAGTGTCCCAATCCGATCCCTAGCGGAGCCGACCCGGGACCGCCGTCCGGCCGCCCGCTTTGCGATAATGACGGGCTCCTCATGCGCGCGAGCGCGTTGCGCACCGGCGGTTGCGTCCTCCTGCTGGCGGCTCTTAACGCCTTTGTGTGCCGCGAGCTTTTTTGGACCGAATATACGTCTCACTTGCATTCCATCGAGGCGGCTTACATCGCCATCAGCCGCTACGTCCTCGAAAACTGGCGGGATCTGAGCTGGTTTCCGCTTTGGTATGCGGGCATCCCTTTCCAGAACACTTACCCGCCGCTGTTGCATTGGCTCGTGGCGCTCGCAGCGGGGGCAGCAGGCATCTCTCCGGCCCTGGCGCATCACGCCGTGACGGCGTCGCTCTATTGCCTGGGCAGCGTGACCGTCTTCGGGTTGGCGTTGAAATTGTGCGACGATCGTCGCACGGCGCTGACCGCCGGCGTGCTTTACTCCCTGTTTTCACCCTCGGCCTGGCTGGCGCCTGAGATAGCTGCGGACATGGGCGGCGCCTGGAACGCACGGCGCCTTCACGCGCTGGTTTACTACGGCGAGGGCCCGCACGTGGCCTCGTTGACGCTGCTGCCGGCGGCGGTGCTCCTGATGATCTGCGCGTTAGACAAGCGAAGCGCGGGTTGGTATCTGGCCGCCGGATTGGGGCTGGCCGCAGTCGTCCTGACGAACTGGCTGGGCGCGGCGGCGTTGGCGGCGGCGGCTCTGGCCTGGCTGCTGGCGGCCGATGCGGATCGTCGCACTTGGCTCCGCGCGGCCGGCCTGGGCCTCTACGCCTACCTGTTAGCCTCGCGATGGATTCCGCCCACCACACTGGCGGCCGTAAAAATGAATGCGCAGCGCGTGGGCGGGGACTACCGTATGGGGGCCAGGCAGCTGCTGTACTGGCTGGCCGCGCTGGCGGTCCTGCTGGCCGTGAACCACGTATTGGCAAGGGCTCGCGCGTCGCGGCTGGTGCGTTTCGCCGCACTATTTACGCTCGTCACCGGCGGAGTTACTTTGGCTGCTTACTGGTTCGGTCTGGTCCTGTTGCCCCAACCGCACCGCTACCATCTGGAGATGGAGCTAGGGATCGCGCTGCTCGCTGCAGCGGGCGTGGGGAAACTTTGGCGCATCCCGCGGCGCGCGCCGGCTGTCGCGGCGGCCGTCGCACTGTTGCTGCTGAGCGGCGCCCAGTTGGGCACTTACCGGAACTTCGCAAAGGATCTCATAAAGCCCGTCAATATAGGCACGACGGTGGAGTACCGCATGGCGCGATGGTTCCAGGAAAACGTGCGCGACCGACGGGTCATGGCCCCCGGAACGGTTTCGTTCTGGCTCAACGCCTTTGCCGACACGCCGCAATTGGGCGGGGGATTCGACCAGGGCATCACGAATCCCCTGATACCGGCGGTAATTTTCCAGCTCTACTCGGGGATGAACGCAGGGCCGCATGAAGGCGAGATCGCGGTGCTGTGGCTCAAGGCGTTCGGCGTGCACGCGGTAGCCGTGGGCGGTCCGCGCAGCCGGGAGTATTACAAGCCTTTCCGCAATCCGCAGAAGTTCGCCGGTCTGTTGCCCGAACTGTGGCGCGAAGGGGATGACGTCATCTACGCCGTGCCGCAGCGCAGTGTTTCGCTGGTGCGTGTGGTGCGACTCCGAGACCTGGTGCGAGAGCCGCCGCCCACTGCCGTAGATGTGGATTCCTTGCGACCTTTCGTCTCGGCCTTGGAGAACCCCGAGCTGCCCGAGGCACGCTGGCGTTGGAAGAGCCGACGCGAAGCCGAAATTACCGCAGAGCTGCGTCGCGAGCACGCGCTTTCCATCGCCATAAGCTTCCACCCGGGCTGGAAAGCGCAAGTGAACGGCGCGCCGTGCACGATTTACCCCGACGGACTGGGCCTGATGGCGCTCGAACCGGGATGCGAGGGATCCTGCCGAATCGTCCTTACCTACACAGGCGCGCCGGAGTTGCTGCTGGCGCGGTTGGCAAGCTGGGCAGCTCTAGGCGGCGGGCTGATCTGGGCCCTGGTGAGTCGCAGGAGGCCGAGAACGTGAGCCGACCGAAGGTGTCCTGGTTGGCCGTCATTCTCTTTGCTGCCGCCGTTATCGCTACGCGCCTGCCCCTCGCGCCTCGTCAGTTGTTCTCCTTCGACGATGTGAACCTGGCCTGGTCGATCGGCCGCTTCGACATCCGGGAGAGTCGTCCTCACCCGCCCGGCTATCCCTTGTTCGTGCTCCAGATGCGGCTCCTGGATGCACTGCGCTTCAAGAACGCGCAGAGCAATCTCAAGGCGCTATCGCTCGCAGGGAGCCTGGCGGCGTTGCTGCTGATCATGGCCTTCGGGAATCGGTTCTGGGGCCGTGACGCGGGACTGTGCGCCGCGCTGCTACTCCTGCTTTACCCATCGTTCTGGTATGCCGGTTTGACCTCCGCCCTGCGCATCCAACTTGCAGTGGTCTCGTTGGCGGTGGCCGCTGCCTGCTTGCGCGCGTGGCGAGGGGAGAGACGATGGGTGCTGTGGAGCGCGGCAGCTCTGGGATTGGGCGCGGGCGTTCGTCCGGAGCTAGGCCCGCTGCTTTTGCCGCTTTGGGCGGCGAGCGCCATTCGGGCGCGCGCCGATGCGCGCCAATGGGGGCAAGCGCTGGGCATGCTGACAGTGACCGTGCTGGTTTGGCTGATTCCCACCATGATTTCTTCGGGCGGCCCAAAGACTTACTTCGAGCTTTGCTGGAAGTATCTGCGCGACCAGGCCGCGCTGACATCGCCGCTGTTGGGCGCCCCGCAACCCCTGTGGCAAACCACGGTCTGCCGACTCTTGGTGTGGACTTTCGTGGGGGTGCTCGCCTGGCCCCTGTCGCTCGTTTTGCTCCGGCGGAGCAAGTCAGGATTCGCGATCAGCCGCGAACAATGGGCTTTCCTGGCGCTGTGGTCTGCACCGGCGTTCGCGTTCGCTCTGCTAGTCCACGTGGCCGATGCGGGCCAGACGCTGGCCATCACGCCCGTCGTCTGTTTGGTGGGCGGAAGGCTGATGAGCGGCGCCCTGGACGAAATCGAAGCCTACTCGACGCGATGGCATGGTTTGATCTGGATGCTGACGGCTGCGGCGCCGGTCTTGGCCCTTCGTTGGGTGAGCGCCGGCTGGGCGTTGTTGCTGATCCCGATGATCGCGCTCGCCGCCGGCAGCCTGATGCGGCGGGGACCCGCGGGTACGCCGCCGCCCCGCGGTCACGCCCTGGCCTTCCTGATGGCCCCCGTCCTATTCGTTAATTGCCTGGTCTTCTTTCACCGCACCTGGTACCATGCAGGTACATCTTCGCGGACCGTCCTTCAGTTCCTACACCGATGCCTAAGGGATCTAAACAGCGGGTTGGCCTTCACCTCGTTCGAGCAGGTGCGCTCGACGACCGCCGTGGACCACCGCACGCTCCAATCGATCGACCGCCTGACGCGCGGGCATCCCCGCCTGGCAGTGATCCTTTGGGAACGCGGACTCACCTCGTGGCGAAAGGCCGCCTATTACTACCACTATTGGCCGATCGTCGTGCTCGATCGGAAAACCTTGGCCGGCCCGGCACCGCCGGTAGTCACCATCTGGCGCGGCGCGGTGCTCGAGCGACGCATCGAAGGCCCGCCCCCACTGCGAATCACGCTGCCGCGCGGCGGGCGTTTGATCTGGTTGCTGCACCCGCGCGCGGACTTCACGGCGCGGTTACGGGAACAGTTCCGGTTGCATCCGTTCGAAACCGTCTATTTCTGCGACCTGCCGGAGACCGAGGGTTCGCTCCAGGTGGGGGATTTCCTGTTCGTTTGGTGATTCGGCGAGGGCTTTGACGCAGCGTGCTCTCGCAGTTTCTAATAGCAACATGATTGCGAGGATGGTGGCGGCTCTACCGCTGGTGATTGCGATGACGCACGCCGAGGCGGTTCGCATCGAGGTCCGCGAACGCAGCGACGTGCTCGAGGGACGCGCCTGGGGAAAAGCGGGCGCCTACGAGCGTCTGGCCGGACGAGTGTTCTTCGAAGTAGACCCTGAGCTGCCGACCAATCGGATCATCGCCGACATCGCCTTGGCGCCGCGCAACGGGCGTGGACGCGTCGAGTTCAGCGCCGATTTCTTCATGCTCAAACCCCGTGAACCGCGCCTCGGCAACGGTTCGCTGCTGGTCGAGATTCCCAACCGCGGTAACAAGTACCTGCTTCGCCAATTCAACTTCGGCGCGGCCTCGAACGACCCACGCCGACCGGAGCACTTCGGTGACGGCTACCTTCTGGAAGAGGGCTACACCCTGGTTTGGGTGGGCTGGCAGTTCGATGTGCCGGATCAACCGGACCTGCTTCGGCTGTTCGCCCCAGCGGCGCGCGACAAGGCCGGACCGATCATTGGCTGGGTGCGCGCGGAATTCGTACCTGAGCGACGCGTGCAAGAGTTTTCGCTCGGCGACCGCAATATGATCGCATACCCGGCGGCCGATGCCGAAGACCCCGAGGCCACACTGACCGTGCGTGAACTGGTCGAGGCACCGCGTCGCCCAATTCCGCGCGATCGCTGGCGGTTTGCGCGCGAAGAATTCGGACGTCTTGTTCCCGACCGCACGCGCGTGTGGATGGAGGCAGGCTTTGAACCCGGCAAAATCTACGAGGTCGTGTACCGCGCCCGGGATCCCGTCGTGGCGGGGCTGGGGCCGGCCGCCGTTCGCGATCTGGTCTCCTACCTCAAGTACGGCGGGCCCGAGCATGCCATGCTGTCGGATCAGGCCCGCTTTCTCAAGCGCGCCATCGGGATTGGCACTTCTCAGAGCGGACGCTTCCTGCGGACTTTCCTCTATTACGGCTTCAATCAGGACGAACGCGGGCGCCAGGTTTTCGACGGCGTCATCGTGCACGTGGCGGGCGGCGGCCGCGGCAGTTTCAATCATCGCTTCGCGCAGCCTTCGCGCGACGGCCACCCCTTCATGAACCAGTTCTACCCGACCGACATCTATCCGTTCAGCGACCTCGAACAGGAGGATCCGGAGACGGGACTCTCGGAGGGATTACTTACGCGCGCGCAGCGGGCCGGCGTGGTGCCGAAGATTTTCTACACCAACTCATCGTACGAATACTTTGGCCGCGCGGCGTCGCTCACTCACACCACGCTGGACGGAACGCGCGACTTCACGCTGCCCGAAACCACCCGCATGTACCTCTTCGCAGGCACGCAGCACTCGCCCGCCGCATTTCCGCCCGGGCGTGCAAACACGCAGAATCCGGTCAACCCGAACGACTACCGCTGGCCGATGCGGGCCCTGCTGGCGGCCATGCATCGCTGGCTGGCCGAGGGCGTAGAACCGCCGCCCTCGCGCTACCCACGCCTGGACCGAGGCGAACTGGTGCCCTTGACCTCCCTCCGTTTCCCGCGCATTCCGGGCGTTCGCCTGCCGGCTCGCATCCGCAAGGCGTGGCGCACGGATTACGGACCCGCGTTCCGCACGGCCGGCGTCATCGCCTTCGAGCCGCCGCGCTTGGGAGCAGAGTTCCCAGTGTTGGTGCCGCAAGTGGATGCCGACGGAAACGAGATAGCCGGCATCCGGCTTCCCGAAGTGGCCGTCCCGCTTGCCACCTACACGGGCTGGAACCTGCGCGCGCCTGAGATCGGCGCGCCGGAGGAACTCTTCAGCATGGCGGGCTCGTTCCTCCCTTTTGCTCCGACCCGCGCAGAGCGCGCCCGGCTCGGCGATCCCAGGGCCTCGGTGGAGGAGCGTTATCCGAGCCGCGAAGCTTATCTGGGACGCGTTCGACAGGCGGCTCTAGCCTTGGCCGAAGAAGGTTTCCTGCTCCAGCGTGACGTCGCCGCCATCGTCGACGCAGCGGCCCGGCGATGGGATTACCTGATGCGATGAAACAGGCCGTCGTAGCCGCGATGGTACGATGAAGTTAATGGGATCCAGACCAGGCGGGGAATTTTCCAAGCTTCCCATTCCGGGAGTTCGGCATCTGATTGCGGTCGGCTCGGGTAAAGGAGGCGTAGGCAAGACAACTGTGGCCGTGAACCTTGCCGTGGCCATGGCGATGCTCGGCCGACGCACGGGTCTGATGGACGCCGACGTCTACGGCCCCAACGTGCCGCGGATGCTGGGCATTCAGGATGTTCCGGACGTAGTCGGCGAACGAATCCAGCCCCTGGAAAAGCATGGCGTGCGCGTGATGTCCATGGGGTTTTTGAACCCAACGGACCGACCGCTGATCTGGCGCGGCCCCATGCTTCATAGCGTGGTCCAGCAGTTTCTGCGCAATGTGGACTGGGGCGAGCTCGAGTACCTGGTGGTGGACCTGCCGCCCGGCACAGGCGACGTGCAACTGAGTCTCATTCAGACGGCTCCCCTAACGGGCGCCGTGGTCGTGACGACGCCGTCGGACGTCTCGCTCGAGGATGCGCGCAAGGCCGTGCACATGTTTCGGCAGGTCCGGGTCGAGGTCCTGGGAATCGTCGAGAACATGAGCTACCTGATTTGTCCGCATTGCGGAGGGCGCGTGGACGTGTTCAGCACCGGCGGTGGGCGCCGCACGGCCGAAGAGATGGGCGTGCCTTTTCTCGGTGAGCTGGCACTCGACCCCGCGGTACGAGTGGGCGGCGACAGCGGGCATCCGGTCGTGCTGCAGGATGGTCGGCACCCGCAGGCCGCCGCTTACCTCGAACTGGCTCGCCGCGTTATGGACCGCGTGGCCGAGGCGGGCGCGCCGGAAGGGCCGCAGATCGAGATCACGGAGTGAGCCGTGGGCCTGATGGCTGCAGTTACTGCCCGACGATGTCGAAGGTCGTTGTGCCGGGCTGCCGCACCTTGAAGTAGACCTTCTCCCACTCCCGATGCGCCGGGTGATCGGCGTAAACCTTCAGGGCCGCCTCGTCTTCGAACTCCATGCACACGCCCCACTCCCGCATTAGGCGCTGGACCGGCCCTGTCGCTTGCTTTTCGCCGGCGGCCAGTTTCTTACGGGTCTCGGCATCGGTCGTGAAAATGGCCAGCGGCTTGAGCAGCTTTCCGTACCAGACTCGATGCAGGCCGGGAATCTGCTTGGGCAGCTCATCGGTCGCTTTGAAGAACGCCTGCCACTCCGCTTGCGTGGCGGACTCGACGGGAGTGAAGACGAAGCAATGCATGAGCTTCTTTTCGCCCGCCCACGCCAGCGACAAGCTGAGCAACAACGTCACCACGGACGTTTGCGTCACTCTCTTGAACATTCCTGGTTCCCCCTTGCTTCAGCCACTCATGGTGCGCCGCTTGCCAAGCCGCGGCGACCTCCCCGCAATTTTACCAGGGTGCGGGTGCAACCGAACTTGACGCCCGCGCCTGACTTGACGGCCGCACCCGGAATGGGCCATCCTGAAGGCAGGGTCGGCCTCGGTAAGAATTGGCTGGGGCGCCCTCCGGCTCCCGGGTTGGTGGGCCGGATCATGCGGATTCAGCTTCAGGAGGAAAGCGTCAGGATGCGAAACGAGCGTAAACGAGGGTTTGCAAGCGTGTGCATGGCCCTCTCCGTTCTATTTTGCGGCCTGCTGCTCGCCCAGTCCGACACCGCTCAGATCTCCGGCTTCGTCAAGGACCCGACGGGCTCGGTCGTACCAAACGCCAGCGTCACCGTCACCAACGAAGCAACCGGGCTGGAGCGCAAGACGCAGACCAACGAAACCGGCTACTACGTCGTCTCCAACCTCCCACCGGGGTCTTACACGGTGACCGTGGAAGCCACTGGCTTCAAGAAGTTCATTCGCACCCAGAACCGGCTGGAGCCTAACCTGCCCCGAACTGTGGACGTCACGCTCGAAGTCGGCGCCGTCACGGAGACTGTCGAGGTCACGGCGTCCGTCGTGGCCGTACAGTCCGACACGGCGACCGTGGGGCGGCTCGTCGAGAGCACCCAGATTCAGAACATGATGCTGAACGGGCGCAACCCCATCTGGCTGGCCCTGCTCAAGGCCGGCGTACGCAGCGGCTCCTCTCTGGCCAGCTTCAGCTTCGGCCTCACCACTGCGGGCCTGAGCATTAACGGCGGCCGTACGCAGGACTTCGTCATGAACTTCGACGGCGCGGTCGCCGTGCGCACCCGGGCCAACGGGACCTCGATCGGCGTGGCTGACGTAGACACCGTTCAGGAGATGCAGATCCTCACCGCCAACTACAACGCCGAGTACGGCCGCTCCGCCGCGGGTCAGATCCGGCTGGTCACCAAGAGCGGCACGCGCGATTTCCACGGCAGCCTCTACGAGTACTTCCGCAACCGCGAACTGAACGCCAACACCTGGGCGCTCAATCGCGCCGGCTCGCCCCGACCCGCCCATAAGTTCAACCAGTTCGGTTACATCTTCAGCGGTCCCGTGTTCATTCCCAACACTTGGAATACCGACCGCAACAAGCTGTTCTTTCTCTGGAGCCAGGAGTGGGTAAGGTTCCGGCAGGAATCCACCTCGATCATCACCGTGCCCTCGCTCGCCATGCGTCGCGGCGACTTCTCGGAGCTGCTCGGCCCCAACTCCTTCTTCGGCACGGCCCGTATCGTCTATGACCCCGATACCAACGTCCCGTTTCCCAACAACATCATCCCGGCTAGCCGCCTGAGCCGAAACGGTCTGGGCTTCCTCCGCGCCTACCCGGAGCCAACGCCGGGCTTCTTGCAGGGCCGTAACAACTTCATCCAGACCCGTCCCAATCCCCAGAATCAGCGCAAAGACACCCTTTCGGTTGACTTCATTCCCAGCCCCAGCCACACGTTCCGGCTGCGGCACCAGAACTACAGCTACACTGCCATCGACGCTTTTCGCGGCGGCACCGATCGCGCCATCACCGACTGGAACCGGCCCAACAAGACTGCGTCGCTCAACTACATCTGGACGATTTCGCCGACTATGGTGAACGAGCTGCTCGTCACCGCGAGCGTGGACCGAGTCTACATCGGCGTTTATCGGCCGGGTGAGCGCTACGCGCGGTCGAAGTACGGCATCGACTATCCGTACATCTTCCCTGAACGCAAGGAAATCTACGACAAGATCCCGACCATTGACATCGCGAATTTCGCCACCGTGGACGGCGGTCCTTACCCCGCCTTCTCCTCCGGCCCCATTTACGTCTTCTCCAACAACATGACCAAGATTTACGGCAACCATACCTTCAAGTGGGGCGTTTCTTACGAGCGCAGCGGCCAGAACGACTTCGACCAGATCAATGTTACGGGTGTGCCCGGCGGCACCAACAATCAGAACGGACGTTTCGTTTTCACCGACAGCCGCGCCGGGGCGCCCACCACGCGGTTGGCCATCGCCAACGCCGCCATGGGCCTGTTCGATACCTACGCTGAAATCGGACAGCGCGCCTTTACGCCGTATCGGGCCAACATGTTCGAGTGGTTCGCCCAGGATTCCTGGAAGGTTACCCCCAAGTTCCGTCTGGAGCTGGGCGTCCGCCACACTTACATGACGCCTTATTATTTCAGCCTTTGGGGTAACATCGCCGTCTTCGATCCCAACCGCTACGATCCGGCCAAGGCCGTGGTGCAGGATCGGGCTACCGGTTACATCCTCAGCGGCGATCGCTATAACGGGATCGTGATCCCGGGCAAGGGCTGGCCCAAGGCCGCTCAGGGGCGCGTGGCTCTGGCTGATGATCGAAGCTTTGACCGCCTCTTCTCCGGCGGTCCCAATTACTGGGGCAAGCGGCAGTGGCTGAATTTCCAGCCACGCATCGGCATCGCTTACTCCATCACCAACCGTGACGCCTTGCGGGCCGGCTTCGGTCGCTTCCTCGCAAGGCCCGGAGTCAGCGACAACATCTTCCTCGGCGGCAACCCGCCCTTGCAGCCCATGGTCTCTATCGCCAACGGGCAGGCTGACAACCCGGCGGGCGGCAGACCCTCGTACTTCCCGCTGTTCTTCATGACCACCGACCCCGTTTTCAAGATCCCGGGCTCGTACACCTGGAACGTCACCTACGAACGCGAGGTCGGTTTCGACACGCTGGTGTCGGTGGCCTATGTGGGACGCGTGGGCCTGCACATGGAACGCGAGCGTAACCTCAATGCCCTCCCGCTCGGCACGTTGTTCAAACCTGAAAACCGCGGCGTCAACACCAATGTGCTGCGGCCTTACAAGGGCTTCGCGATCATCGCACTGGGCGAGAACGCTGCCCGGAGCGAGTACAATGGGCTGCAGCTCGAGGTCAACCGGCGGTTCACGCGCGGTCTCAGCTACGGGTTGTCCTACACCTACTCTAAGAGCATGGACAACGCTTCCGGCCGGCGCGACCGGATCAACAACCCGTGGGACGATCGCAACTTCTGGGGACCCTCGAGCTTCGACACGCGCCACATCGCGGTCGTGAACTTCATCTATCAGTTGCCCCTGCTTCGCGGGCGCAACGACATCCTGGAGAAAACCTTAGGCGGATGGCAGATTACGGGCGTGGCCCAGTTCCAAACCGGAGCCCCCTTCACCGTGGCCACCTCCGATGACTTCGCCGGCATCGGCGCCGTGGGTGAAGGTCAGGCCTGGGACATGCTGGGTGATTGGAAGCTGCCGCGCAGCCAGCGCAAGTTCTCCTTGGGCGCAGCGGATCAGAACTTCTGGTTCCGCACGAAACTGCCCGACGGCTCGCCCTTGTTCGTGCCGCCCGCCCAGGGCACTTTCTCCAAGACCCAGACGCGTAACCTGCTCAATCATCCTGGGTTCCAGAACTGGAACCTCGCCGTCTTCAAGGACTTTGCCCTGAAGGAGACGCACCGGCTGCAGTTCCGTGCCGAGTTCTTCAACTTCCCCAATCACCCCAACTGGGGCGGCGCGGATGCTAACCCGCGCAGCGCTACCTTCGGCAAGGTTACCAGCAAGAGCAGCGAGCGCCACATCCAGCTCGCCCTTCGCTACAGCTTCTGACGCGTTTGTGCTTGGCATCGCAAGCCCGCCCGGCGGCCGCCGGGCGGGCTTGTGCCTTTTGAGAACGCCCTCGGCGCCGCAGCAAACCGTTAAAAGCGCGCTGACTTTCGCACAGGCCGTGTTCTCTTTTTATTGCCTGCGCCTCACTCGGCGGCAGGCAATCAGGCGCATGCGAAGTGAAGGTGCGAAAAGGGCGGAGAAAACTAGATTTATCCTCGCTGACGCCCCATGTCGTCCGCCGGCACGAAAATTCGTAAGACAAGCCCGGCACATGAGCCCCGCGAAGGAATGGACCAGCATGTTATCGGCTTTTCTGCCGTCCGTGAACTGCGGTCCCCTGAAACAGGCCCGACGCCGGCGATGAGTGTACCCCTGTCGCCTCAGCCGGCCCGAAATTTGTCCCGGCCGGTCAACAGCGTAGGGCCGGCTCTACCGACCTCAGTCATCTAAAGTCGTAGAGCTTTGAACTATGTCGACTCGATTCAGTCTGACGCGCTCAATCGGACCGCCATTTTCTGTCGCGCTCCGTCAACGAGAGTTCAAGGCCGTCGCACAGAGTTGTGCGGCGGGCTCATGCGCGGTGCCACCGCGGCACGCTTCCTGCGGGCGGAGCGGAGAAGACCCCACGGCCGTCTATCCTCCCGCGCTTACCAGCGCGATCTCAGACTTAGTCGCCGAACTGCCATGGCAGGAGGGCTTGCTAACTTTCGGCGACCGCGGATAACGCGCCGCCTTCCGATAAAGTGGCGGTCCCTTCGACCTCGAGAATCTCCGCGATCGCCCTTCGCAGCACGGCAGGCGAAAAGATCTGCCGCCATTCAGGGTTGATGTAATGTCGGGTGCCCCAGGCGATGGCCCGCTGAGCGGCATCGGAAAAGGGCGACTTCTCCGCCCCAAAAACGATAGCCAGGGCGATTTGAGCGTGCCCGGCCATGAAGGCTTCGGCCGCGGCACGCGGAACCCCGCGCCGCACGGCTTCTTCCAGAGACTCCTTCATCCAGCTGGCCGCCGCGGCGACGATGATTTCGGCCATAGCCGGCTCGAGGAACGCAAACTGCTCCGGCGTCACCCGGTGAACCTCCCGGACCGGCGCGAAGACCTGCTGACAGAGGGCGATGCCGTCCTCGAAGCGGGAGGGCTCTCCCCCGATCAAAGCGGTGACCAGATCCTGCCAAGCTACGCCGCCGAAATAGTCGCGGCGCGCTTCCGGCGTGGCCTGCTCAGTGAAGAACGGCGGATGGCACGGATGCACGATCATGCGAGTGACCTCCGGGCGCTCGGGCACGGCGCCCAGGTAGGCCGCCGCAGCATCGAGCATGATGAGGCAGGAATCTGGTTTCATGACGGGAAGCACCTCGCCGGCGACTTTGCCGATCACGGCGTCGGGAACAGCCATGAACAGGTAATCGGCCTCGCGGGCGGCCTCCTGGAGCGACCTTATTTCATGACCCTGCGCGCGCAGCGTGGCGGCCTTCTGCTCGTCGCTTTCGCACAAGAGTAGCCGCCAAGGGCCTTTCGCGAGTTTCTCCACTGCGCGAAGGCCCATCTTACCGCCTGCGCCTAGAATGGCAACGGATTCGGACATCGGTGTTACTCCTCTATCAGTCTTCGGAGATAACGGATGCTTTCCCGGGCCCACTGGTCTTCGAGTGCAATGGTTTCGTCCAGCGTGGCCTGCTGGGGCGGCCAGAGTTCGAGGATGGCGTTGCACCGCGCACCGGCCTGCTTCAACGCGCCAAGTATTTGAGGAATGTCGAGCTGCCCCTGACCGGCAGGAGCGCCTTCGACCCGGAATCCCAGTCGGTGCCACTCACGGCGGATGCGGTAGTCCTTGAGGTGCAAGCAATAAGTGAAAGCCGCCAGCTCGCGCAGGACGTGCCGCCAGTCTTCACCAATGACCAGCGAGTTGGCGGTGTCCAGTGTGATCCCGAGGGCAGGGTGAGCGATGCTCTCCAAGACGGCGCGCAATTGGGCGGCAGGCACGATAGAGTTCTCCAGGGCCAAGCGGATTCCGTGCTCCTCGAGCAGGGGGATCAACGCACGTAAGCGACGTTCGATCCAGCCGGGCGGAGGCACGTCCACGGGTTCTTCTTGTAGGACTGTGCGGAGCAGCTTCGCCCCGGCTGCCCGCGCGAACGGGACCCATTCAGCCAAATCCAGCGAGGTTGCTCCAATCTCGACTTCCAAACCGGCCCCGCGGGCTGCCCGACAATCCTCGAGATCGAATTTCAGGTTAGGGCCGAATTGAACCAATCGAACGTTCAGCTCCGCGGCTCTGGCAATGAGGTCGCGGGCCGTCATAGGGCGTTCTGGCTCTGCGCCTGGAATGCCAATGGCCCAAGTGAAGGTGTACGACCCGATGCCGAGCTTCACCCTGCCTCCCGTCCCAAGGCAATGATGACGATGGCCGCGATCAAGGCTCCCACGCCCAGCAAAGAGAGTCGCGCCGCCCTTGTCGGCGCTTCCTTCCATTCTCCCGTGATCCAGCCGAGTGTGTTCGAGGTAATCAGGCTCATGGACATGAAGAGCGGCCAGCCCACGATGCCGCCCAGTCGACCGAGTCCGCTCGCGCCAAATCCGTATACCATGAAGCTTCCGTAACAGAGCACACCCATCAGCGAAGCCCACAATAGGTTGATCCCCGGCTCCCGCCGCCACAACCCTAGCGAGCGATTCCTCAGCATGAGGTATCCGGCGTAACCCGCGTTCGGCACGAAGCCTGCGGTAAGCGTGAGAGCCCATAGCGCGTTCGCCGCGCTCCTCGCGGACGCCCCCTTCGCAAGCGCAGCTTCCCGCAAAGGTTCGCCGAAAACGAAAGCAAAGTTCAGCATGGGCGAAAAGATCCCGGAAAGCACACAGATCAGCACGCCCGCGAGGAAGGATTTGGCAGGTAACGCCGCGCGTGTCGCCCATTCCGGCCGCATGCGTTCGCGCAATCGCCCGGCGGCAGTCAGAGCACCGATACCGCCCAGCACGATCGCGGTTCCCGCGAGTAAATGGACTCCCTGGCGAGTGAACAACTTTTCGGGGTAGAGCACCAACAAGGGTAGAAGAGTACCGATGGGGGCGATCAAGCCCAGAATGAGGCCGTAACCCAGGGCCAAGCCCATCCGGTCGACTCCCAACCCGAACAACACGCTCCCGATGCCCCACCCAAAGCCGAAGAGCAGGACCTGTATCGCGGCTGCCGGTGGACTCGCCGCGATGGCCTCCGCTACCGAGGGCAAAGTCAGGAGGGCCCATAACCAGGGAACCAAAATCAGACCGGAAACGGAGTAGACGAACCAGGCGTGCTCCCACCGCCATTCCCGGATTTTCTTTAAAGGCGCCACGAAACTACCGTTCAGCGCGCCTCCAAGCAAAACAGCCGCAACACCCGCAACCGCCCCTTCCATCATCTCAGCTCCCACTCGCAAACCAGAACAGCCCATCCCGGCACCTTGTAACGCGTCGAGGCGCCCAGGCGTGGTGCCGCCTGGCCCAAGAGGCGCACCTGACCCCGTTCGCCCAGCCAAGTCGGAACCTCGAGCTCCGCTGCTTCGGGACTCAGGTTGGCGAGAAATAACGCTTGCCGGCGGTCTCGACGTAACCACAAAGCGCCTTGCACGCCGGCGCGAGCGAACTCACCCTGCTTGTAGCCACTCAAGGCCTCAAAGAGCCGATAAACCGGATAAGGCCCGGTCGCATCCTCCAACCCTCTCGGCCCGTAGCATTCGTAGAAGGTGAGCGAGGCCGGACTGCCTTCCAACAGCGCGGCGAGGGCGCCCAGAGTCCAGGCGGCAGCGAACGGCGTCGACTGCCGGGGATCGATGTTATCGAAAGCCGCATTAGGATCCGTCGCGACCGGATTGAAGCGCGGTTTCAAAGTAATAGGAGTTACATGCACCGGCGCGCCGTGCAGGAAGAACCGAGCGGTCTCCAACATCTGCGGAAAGGCTTCCAGATTTTCGACCATCGAGAACTCATCGCTGGCGTGTACCTGAGGTGACAGCGCAAAAGCGACCGGCGGCGCGGGCAAAGGCGGGCGCTCCCGGTTCAACTCTGCGAACCACATGTTGGTGCCGCCGACGACAGGCACTTGCGGAAAAAGCTTGCGCGCCTCCTCGATCCACCGCATCGCGGTAACCTTTTCGTTGCGGTGGAAGACAAGCAGACGAGCCAGGGGACAGCTCCGCGTCATCAGGGAACGCAGCTGCTCGATTTCCCGGCCGGGCTCGAGGTGCAAAGCCAACTCCAAGGGCGTCTCCAGGCGGGGCGGCTCTTCCCCGAAGCTCAGGTCGACGCGTACGTGATCAGGCCTCAGATCCACCGGCAGCCGCCCGCCCGAATAGCCGAAACCGATCGGGGGCAACGGGCGCCAAAGCTGGGGCGCGGTGAGGCGCGATTCGGAGGGCTGCGGTAGGGCATCGGGCACACGTCCCTTCAGCGTCAGGGTCACCGCCTGGCGGACTTCTGTGCCGGCCCGCACACGGACAGGGAACGGGAGGTGAAGCGGCGTGCCATACGTCTTGTAACTCGCATCGCCCCAGTTACGTTGGTCCTCGGTTTCGAAGATCTCGCCCTCGAAGAGGAACTCGACCTCCAATCCGGGGAGTAAGTTGTACGACAGACGCTGAAAGCCGGCAAGGGGCTGATGAGGCGAAACGAGCCGCGGGAACTCGCCGTGTCGCCCGTTGATGCGCACCGTGAGGCCCGCGCACTCGCGCAACGGATGATGGACGCACAACCCGATTCGGTTCCGCAAAAAATCCGAATAGGCCCGCCCGGCCGCTTCGAAGCGGACCGTGCCGCGGCGATCGCCGCGGATGCGTGCTTCCCAGCGGAACTCGATATCGCCGGACGAGTGAACGCAGAGGTATCGGATATCAAATGATTTCTCGTCCCGGCGCAACCTCAGGTTCTCGAGTTTTCCGGGTATTGTCACCCAATTGTGATCGCGCAAGGCGAAGTAGATGCGGCGAGCTACTTCGAGCCCCCCGAGGCACACCCTTCGCAGATCGCCCTGATCGAAAAGGAGCGTCAACGGTCCTGCACGCAGCGGTGTCATGCTTATTCCGAACAGCGGACGGCCTGGCCGCGCGCGGCTGATTCGTAGGCGGCAAAAACCAGGTGCATCGTGCGCAGGTTATCTTCGCCGGTCGTTTCCGCGACCGCCTCGCCGCGCAACGCCGCCAGCAGGTTGGCCTGACAAGGCACGATCGAGGAGTGAACCACTTCGTAAGCCGGATCCGCCCAACTGTAGCGCGGCGGGACCACGCGATAGGCGTGCGTGCCGCTCGCCGTGGTCACCCGAATCCAGTAGTCCGGTGCTAATTCCGCCGATCCTTGCCGCCCCTCGACGAAGATGAAGGTTTCGGGAAACCGATCCCGCTCCAGGAAATTTTCGGCGTAGCCCATCTCCACCGTCACGGTGGCGTCATCCACGGTCTTCAGCATTACGGTAGCCACGTCCTCACCGCGGATGTCGTCATGCACCCGGTGGGTTTGGCAATAGAGGATTTCCGCTTCGCCAAAGAGAAAGCGCGCCGTATCGAGCAAGTGCGAGCCGATATCGGTCAGCACAAACTGCTCCAGATCGCGCAGAAAAGGCTGATTGCGGAAAACGGGAAAGCCGGACACCATGGTGATGCGCGCCCGAAAGACCTTGCCGATGGTGCCGGCTTGCACGACTTGTCCGAGCGCGCGAATCGGCGCCTGCCATCGCCAGTTCTCGTTGATCAGAAAGGGAACGCCCGCTTGCCGGCAGGCCTCTACCATCTGCTGAGCCTCCTGGTAGGAACGCGCCATGGGCTTCTGGCAAATGACCGGCAGCCGCCGGCGAGCGGCCAGGAGCACAAAATCCGCGTGTGTCTCCACGGCCGTGCAGATGTCGATGAAATCTAGGGCCTGCTCATCAAGGAGCTTCTCGGCATCGTCGTAGACGGCTGGGATGCCAAAGCGGCGGGCGAGATCCTCAGCCTTGGAGCGGGTCCGGTTGTAGATGGCCACGCAACGGACCCCGGGAAGTTCCCGCCAGCCGGCCAGCTGATACTGCGCCCAGAACCCGGCGCCGAAAAGGGCGAAGGTCAGCTCTCGCATACGATGTTATAATGATCAGACCAGACGCTCCCTGTCAAGCTGTTTTATGATCGGAGAGATGGAATGGACTGCGGAGAACGGCGAAAAGGTTGTGCGCCGAAAGCTGGCCGACCAGGTGCTCGACCGCCTGCTGGCCATGATCGAGAGTGGGCAGGCGCCTCCCGGCAGCCGCTTGCCGGGCGAACGGGCACTGATGGCCCGTTTCGGGGTCGGTCGTCCGGCAGTGCGTGAGGCCCTCCAATCTCTGGAGAAAATGGGCCTTATTGAGATTCGGCACGGGGAGCGGGCCCAGGTCGTACGCTTGGATCCAAATCACGTTCTCCGTCGAATGGATGCGGCTGCGAGGCAATTGCTGACCTCTTCGCCCGAAATGCGGGAGAGCCTCGCCCAGGCCCGCCTGGCCTTCGAGCAGTTTTTGGCGCGCGAGGCGGCCAAGCGCGCCCATCGAGACGATATCGAAAAACTGCGCGACGCCCTTGCCGCTCAAGAGGCAGCCCGGGGCGATCCGGCGCGCTTCGTGCGCGCCGACATGGGCTTCCACGTCACTCTGGCCGGCCTCTCGGGCAACCCCATTTACCCCGCCCTGAGCCAGGCCATGCTTAGTTGGATCTTCGGCTTTTTCCCTCGTCTGCTGCGGGCGCCCAACGTCGAGGATCTGACCCTGAGAGAGCACGCAGCCATCTTGAGGGCCATCGAGAAGAAGGACCCCGACGCGGCGGAACGAGCCATGAAACGGCACCTGACGCGGGCTCATCCACGCTATCGTCTCGCGCTGGCCGAAACGGCGCGGCGGGCCCCTGCCGAATAGATCTTGACAGCCCCTCCGAAAGCGGCTATAATCGCCCCGAGATCAGGAGGTATGACATGTCGACAACCTGCCGATCAGTCCGGCTTGCCATTTTCGCTTGGCTCGCATTCGTTGCAGGAGCGCCCGCTCAGACCGTGACCGGGTCGCTCACCGGGGTTGTCGTCGACCACACGGGGGCGGTGATTGTGGGAGCCAAGGTTGTGGTGTCCGATGAAAAAACCGGCGCGACGCGATCCACGATCACCGGCAACACGGGCGGCTTCGTTCTCGTCGCTCTTCCCCCAGGCGGTTACACCGTACGAATCGAGGCGCCCGGGTTCCGGCCGTACGAGCGTCGGGGGCTTATCCTGACGGCCAATGAGCGCCTAGCCCTGGGAACCATTGAATTGACCGTCGGGCAAATCACCGAAACCGTTACCGTGGAAGCCCAGGGGCCGAGTCTTGCAACAGAATCAGCGGATAACACCGCCTTGCTTTCACAATCTCAGCTGCGCGACCTCATGATCCGCGGACGCGACATCGTAAACCTGCTGCGCATCCTGCCCGGCGTCTCGCAGGTCACGGGTGGTGCGGATTCTCTGGGCGGCCGCTATGGGAGCTTTGTGCCTAACATTTCCGGCACGCGGGACCAGTGGAACAACATCCGGCTGGACGGGCAGGCCGCGAACGACGTGGACATTCTCCGGGCCTTTTCTGCGGCTACGAGCGTGGACGCGATGGCGGAGGTCAAGGTGGTCCTTAACGCCTATCTGCCGGAATACGGTCCCAACCCTGGGGGCACCATCAGTGTGGTGACCAAGTCCGGTACCCGCGAGTTTCATGGGAGCGCGTACTGGTATAAGCGCCACGAAAGTCTTAACGCCAATGACTTCTTCCTCAACCGCACCGGCCAGCCGAGGCCGCTTTATCGTTTAACCAATTTCGGTTTCACCCTGGGCGGTCCTGTCTACGTGCCAGGCCGCTTCAATACATCCCGAGACAAGCTTTTCTTCTTCTTTTCTCACGAAGACTGGCGGACCAGGGTGCCGCAAAGCTTGCTCCGTTTCACGCTCCCGACGGAAGCGGAACGCCGAGGTGACTTCTCTCAGACCCTGGATCAAAATAATCGGTTGGTGGTCATTCGGGATCCTCTGGCAGGCGCGCCTTTCCCAGGGAATGTCATACCCGCTCCCCGTCTTCACCCCGAAGGCCATAAGCTCCTGGGAATTTTCCCCATGCCCAACCGGTTGGATCGGTCGCAAACGTTGGGCGCCTACAACTACGAGTTTCAGGACTTTCAGGACGTGCCCAAGCGCGGCCAGCTCTTAAGACTGGACTACCGACCCACCGATAAGGACACCCTCACTTTGCGGCCAAAGCGCTGGTGGGCGAACACGCGCGCCTACACGGCATTAGCCGGATTTTACGGCGTGCCTCTCGTCTACCATCACTATCTCTACACCCATGACGCGGCGAACGCGACGTGGACAAAGATTCTGTCCCCTACGTTGGTGAACGAGTTCACCGCGGGCTTCTGGGGCGCGAAGGAGTTAGGTGCGCCGGACCGGGGCGGCTGGGCAGGCGAGTTCGATCACTTGACGAGAACCCGCCATGGGATCACCTTCGGCCAGTTTACTCCGCGCATTAACCCCTATGGCTTCATTCCCGAGATGACCTTCGGCGGCGTCCCGTCCGCGCCGAGCTTCACCATCGACGCACGAACCCCGATCGACTGCGGAGACGAGGTGTTGACGTTGGCCAACAATCTAAGCCTCATCCGTGGTCCCCACACCGCGAAGTTCGGTTTTTATCTCCAGCGCAACTGGACCAGCGAGGACTGGCGCGCCCCGAGTTTCAATGGGCGCTTCGATTTCGGCCGGGACCTCAATAATCCCTTCGATGCGAACTGGGCATTCGCAAATGCCCTGCTCGGAAATTTCGCCTCCTACACTGAGGCGACCAATCGCGTGATCGCGGAAGGGAAGACCCTCCTCGTGGAATGGTTCGCCCAGGACGTTTGGAAAGTCAACCGGAAGTTCACGCTTACCTACGGGGCCCGATTCAGTTGGTTCACCCCGTACCGCCTCCGCCGGGGCGTAGGAGCCGCCCTCGCGTTGGATCGGTATGACTTGTCCAGGGTCCCGCGCTTCTACCGACCCGCCTTCGATCCTTCCGGCCGAAGGGTCGCCTGGGACCCCGTGACCAATCTATTCCGACCGGCAGCATTCATTGGGGCGTTTGTGCCCGACACCGGCGATCCGGCGAATGGCACGGTCTTAGGCACCGACCGTAGCTACCCGGAAGGGTTCCGCCGACAGCAGCCTGTGCAAGTGGCGCCTCGCGTGGGCTTCGCCTACGATCTGGTCGGCAATGGCCGCACCGCGATCCGAGGCGGGTTCGGCGTGAACAAAAGGGTTTTGGAAAGAAGTGGAAACTTTATCAATCCGGCAGCGAACAATCCCCCGGTTTTGTTCCAGCCCCGGATTTTCTATGGCAGCTTGGACACGTTTCTCCAGGCCTCCGGTGTGCTCTTCCCGTCTGCCGTCAACGCATGGCAGCGGGACGACGTGGTCCCCAGCGTCTATAACTGGAGTTTCGGCCTACAACAACACCTAGGTTGGGGCACCATCCTCGAAGCAGCGTACGTCGCCAACGTGGGGCGCCACCTCTTGCAGACCGTCAACCTCAACACGCTACCCTACGGTGCGCGGTTCCAGCCTGAGAATGCCGATCCCACGAACCCCACTCGTCCCCTGCCAGACGATTTCTTCCGACCTTTCCCGGGCTACGGCAGCATAACGTACTACGAAACCTCCGGGACATCCAACTATAACGCCTTGCAGGTGTCAGCGAACCGCCGTTTCGTCGAGGGCTTCCAGTTCGGAGTGGCCTACACCTGGTCGAAGGCGATGGGGCTCTCCGCCGGCGAACCGGGGAGTGTTTCACGTTATATCTCCCGGCGCGTGTGGAACTATGGACCGCTGAGTTTCGACCAAACCCACATGTTAGTTGTGAACTATCTTTGGGAACTGCCCAATTATGGCAGGCTGTTGCCCAAAGGTATTCTTCGCCAGATTGCCGATAATTGGCAAATTTCCGGAATCGTTACTTTCGCCAGTGGTACACCGGCCGGCATTGGTCTGACGACCACCGACGGCGCCGACATCAGCGGAGGCGGGGATGGCACCCGGGTAGTGGTCGTGGAGAAGCCCCAACTGCGACGCGGCGAGCGCAGCTTCCACCGCTGGTTCAACACGCGTGCCTTCGCACGGCCGGCCAAGGGGACGTTCGGTAACGCAGCGTCGAGCGTCTTCCGGGGACCTGGGATCAACAACTGGGATCTGACCGTGATGAAGAACATACCGGTGCGCGGGGAGTCACGCTTCCTACGGTTACGCTGCGAGATGTACAACGCGTTCAACCACACGCAGTACGCTTCCGTGGACAATACTGCCCGGTTCGACCCCGCCGGAAATCAGGTGAATGCCCGATTCGGACAGGTCACGGCGACACGGTCACCCAGGGTGGTGCAGCTGTCCTTAGGTTTTTACTTCTGACGAGGCGGTTAGACTTCAGGCCCGGTGACATCGGTTGCGACTGCAAGTGGCGGGGCTTTGCTGCCGAAGAAAAGGTCGGCAATCTCCGAGGGGCCGATGGGACGGAGCCAGTAGAACTTCGTCGCGAAAATTGAATTTGAGGTTGAATGATGAGGAGACGGATCGAGTTGAGCTTAGTGGGCCTGCTGCTGATCCCATCGGCGGGGTTAGCCGCGACGCCGCCGCTGCCCAAGCTGAAGGTCAGCGAGAACGGCCGTTTCCTGGTTCAGGATAACGGCAAGCCTTTCTTCTACCTGGGCGATACCGCCTGGGAGCTCTTCCACCGTCTGGATCGGAGCCAGGCCGTTGAATATCTCGAGTTGCGTGCTCGCCAGGGTTACAACGTCATTCAGGCCGTAGCGCTGGCCGAACTGGATGGCATTAGCGACCCCAATCCTTACGGCGACCTCCCTCTCCAGGATAAGGATCCTGCGCGGCCCGCGGTCACCCCGGGGAACGATCCTAACGATCCAGCAGCGTACGACTATTGGGACCATGTCGAATTCATCATTGACGAAGCCAATCGGCGGGGCATTTACATCGGTCTGCTACCTACCTGGGGTCGTTGGGTGCGCAACGAGCGTAACCCCACGGACCAGATCTTCACTCCTCAAAACGCGTTGGCATACGGACAGTTTCTTGGTCGCCGCTTCTCCGGCAAGTCAGTGATCTGGATCTTGGGCGGAGACCGGTCTCCCGAGGGCGTCGAGGAAATCTGGCGGGAGTTGGCGCGCGGCATCGTACTGGGAATTGCCGGGAAGGAAGACTACTCGGCTGCGCTGATGACTTTCCATCCTCACGGCGGACACAGCTCGGCCGAGCATTTCCACAACGAACCGTGGCTGGATTTCAACATGCAGCAGACCGGTCACGGCCCGGCGGAGCGCGTGCAAAGCTGGGTTCGGATCAAGGCGGATTACGACCGCGTTCCCGTAAAACCAGTAATGGACGGAGAACCGCTGTACGAAGATCATCCGATCGGGTTCCGTCTCGCTCGCGAGTATGGTTATTCTTTCGACGCGCACGTTCGCCAACGAGCGTACTGGGCCGTTTTCTCGGGAGGATTCGGCCACACCTACGGCAACCACTCAGTGTGGCAAATGGCCATGCCCGGGAAGCGCCCGATTAACGGACCGCTTTTCCACTGGCATCAGGCGTTACACCGGCCGGGAGCCGCGCAGATGCAGTACCTTCGCAATTTGATGGAATCGCGCCCCTTTCTATCGCGGGTGCCGGATCAAACGCTGATCGCAGAAAATTGGGAGGGCGCCGAGTACGTTGTAGCCACAAGAGGCGAGGGTTACGCTTTTTATTACAGCCCGCAAGGACGGCCCATCGTAGCCAACCTCGGCAAAATTTCCGGAGAGCGGCTCAGGGCCTGGTGGTACAACCCGCGCACGGGCGAGGCGGAACTCATTGGCACCTTCGACAACCGGGGCAGACGTGAATTCGCCCCTCCCTTGCTGGGGGGCTTGGGCGCCGACCTGGTGTTAGTGCTCGACGACGAATCGCGCGCCTTCCCGCCCCCGGGCCGCCCGGCGCCGAGCCGTTGACGACCGGCCTTCAGGTGGATGGCGATCCGGAGATCAAGTGACGAGAGGCATGCGAGATGCTCTTGTGCCGGCGCCGCGGGCCAGATACACCACCTTTCCGGGGGCGAAAGAACCTCAGGGCCAGCGGGCCCGAACCGAGCCCTTGCTCGATGGTGTCGTTGCACCGGCTCGCGATTACCGTAAATGCCAACCCCCGTTCGCCATCTGCGCTGCGCAGACGGGTCGTCGGCGCGCCTGAGGGTACAGGAGTTAAGCGAATTGCCCGGCGCCGTGACGGCCGAGACTATCGCGACTCGACGGCATTGGTCGTCTCAGCCACCCGCCGCGGAGCCTTCCGACGGCGTAGGCGTGCAGGAAGGAGAGTTGAATAGCGTGCGGCTAACGATTGCGTTGATCGCTTCCCTGCTCTTGCCGGCAACCTTTGCGGGACGGCAACCGGTCCCCTTGGACCGCGTCCAGATCAACGATGCCTTCTGGAGTCCCTGGCTGGAAAGAAACCGCGAAGTGACCCTGCCTCATATCCTCCGCCTGATGGACGAGACCGGCGTCAGGGCAGCGTTCGCGAAAGCAGCGGGCAAGGGCGAACCTGTCTTCGTTGGCTTCCACAACAGCGACGAGGTCATGTACAAGACGCTGGAGGCGGCCGCCTACGAACTCCTGCGCCGCCCGGATCCTCAGTGGCGGAAACTCGTCGAAGCGCTCGCGGCAGAGGTCATCGCGGCCCAAGAGCCGGATGGTTACCTCTGCACGCCGGCGAGCATCTTTCGCCGAATGGGTCGCCTCCATCCGCGTTTCCCGCCCGATCGCCCGCTGGTTCATGAGCTGTATCTTTTCGGCCACCTATATGAGGCGGCCGTAGCCCACTTCCGCGCGACCGGAAGTCGACGGCTTCTTGAAGCGGCCCTGAAGAACGCGGACCTGGTGTGTACACGGTTCGGCCCGGGCCGCAGCCGTGACGTACCTAACCACCCCAACATTGAGCAAGCTCTCATCACCCTCTATGAAGTGACCGGCGAACGACGCTACCTTGAACAGGCGAAATTTTTTGTGGATGAGCGAGGGCGAGCGGACGGCCATCAGCTCTGGGGCGCTTTTGCGCAGGACCACCGTCCCGTGACCGAGCAGGCAGAGGCGGTCGGCCAGGTTCCTCGGGCCTGCTACCTTTACTCTGCAATGGCTGATGTTGCCCGGCACACGCGCCATTCTGCCTATATTGCGGCTCTGAAAAGACTCTGGGCCGACGTGGTAGGCCGGAAGTTGTATCTGACAGGAGGCGTCGGGGCCCGCGCTCAGGGCGAAGCATTCGGGGCAGCCTACGAATTGCCCAATGCGGAAGCCTACGCCGAAACGTGCGCGGCAATTGCTTTCATGATGTGGAATTATCGTATGTTCCTTTTGGAGGGCGAAGCCAAGTACTTCGATGTGTTCGAGCGCACGCTTTATAACAACTTCCTCGCGGCCGTCTCGCTCAGGGGAGACGCTTTCTTTTACGTCAACCCGTTAGCCTCCGACGGAGTGCGAAAGTTCAACAGGGGCTGGACCCCGCGCGAAGCAACCGGACCTCACGTGGAGGGTGCTCCGGGACGTAAACCCTGGTTCTTCTGCCCGTGTTGCCCGCCTAACTGGTCGCGATGGGCCGCGTCCCTGGGGCGTTACGTGTATGCTTTGGGAGAAAATGGCATTTACGTCAATCTTTTCATAAGCTCGAGAGCTCGGTTTGCGCTGGCCGATCGATCCGTGGAGGTCGAGCTCAAAACTCGCTATCCCTGGGAGGGCAAGGTGCTGATCCGTGTACGGCCTGACATCCCGTTTGCTTTCCCGCTACGCATCCGGCTTCCGGGTTGGGCCTTAGGCAACCCAGTTCCCTCGGACTTGTACCGCTACGCGGCCGGCGCGGCTAAACCGAGGATCCCCATAACGGTCAATGGAAAGACGCAGCGGTACTGGATTGAGAAGGGATATGCGGTGATCAGGAAGCAGTGGGAGGTAGGCGACTCGGTCACGTTCAATCTGCCGTTGGCGCCGCGAAAGGTGGTAGCACACGAGCGGGTGAGGGAAAATGCTGGGCGCGTGGCGCTGGAGCGCGGTCCGATCGTTTACTGCCTGGAGGGTTGGGACCATGCGGGCAAGGTATTGGACATCCTCATCCCGCTGCGAAGCTCGCTTGAAGCCGTTCGTCGACCAGATTTGCTTGGGGGCGTGACGGTTCTCACAGGCCGCGCACAGCGGTCTGGCGGCGAGGCGCTGAAAATGGTCGCTATCCCCTACTATGCATGGGCGAATCGGGGTCCCACGGAAATGGCGGTCTGGCTGAAGGCTTCAGGCCGCTAACCAAGGCTTCGCGAATACCTCACCCTGCGCCCGAAAGGTTCTTGCCCGTCAACGCCGAAGGCTACGGTCGGGGAAACGCCGCCCGGACGAGGCGCGCAAGTTAGCCTGGCCACTGACTGGCAGACGCCTAAGCCGCCTTGCGGCAGGCTTCGATGGCGCGGCCGTAGAAGTCGGGAGTGCCGAAGTTCCCCGACTTGAGGACCACCGGCAGTCGGAAGCGGCCGAGCGAGACGCAGAGCGGAACGCCGGGTTCGATGTTTGGCCGCACCTCGAGAGCCGCCAACTCCAGAGCGCGGCAGATGGCCCCGGAAGTCTCGCCTCCGGCCACGACCAGACCCTGTGGCCGATGCTCGTCGAAGATGCGCCGCACCAGACGGGCCAACTCCTGCGCAATACGCGCGCCGGCCTCCAGATTCGTGATGCCGCGCTCCTGCGCCCAAGTGGCGACACGCTCAACATCTTCGGGCTGGGAGGCGGTGCGCAGCAGGCAAGTGCGTCCGTTCCGTAGCTCCCAAACAACACGTTGGGCAGGATCGGCGGCGCCTTCGGCGACGGCGATGGGGTCGAGCACGACGGTGACGGCGCCTTGCTCCTCCAGCCAGCGATTCTGTCGGCGAGTGGCCACCGAGCAGCTTCCCGCCACGACCAAAAACCCAAGTCCCCCGCCTGCTGGCGCTCGCCAGGGGAGCTCACGTGGCATCCACCATCCCCGCTCCCGCCAGATTGCCGGCAACTTCATGGCGGGCGCTGAGCTGCCCGTGATCAATCGCAGATCCGCGATTGCCCTGCAGATGCGTTCCAGGTCCTCATCGCTGATGCAGTCCAGGATCGCAATCTCGACTCCCTCGGCGCGGACCTGCTCGATGCGGTCGCGTGTCACGGGGTAGTGCGCCAGGCCCACTCGCCTGCGAGTCTGGCCGGACAAGTGACTTACTAGGTTAGGATTACGCATCGGCGTTAGCGGATGGTCGCGCATGGGCGAATCCGAAAGTAGCTGCCGATATACGAAGTGATAGCCCATGTATGTCGTTCGCCCATTGACTGGGAGGGCGGGCAATGCGACGGTGAACGACTCTCCCAGCTCGTCCATGGCTGCATCGATCGCCTGCCCGATGTTACCTTCCGGGGTAGAATCGAAAGTGCTGCAGTACTTGATCTGGTAGACGAGCGGATTCAAACGCGCAAGCAAACTCACCGCAGCGCGGTTGTGCTCGTAGGCCAGCCGGGGTTCTACGGACCGCGTCGCCACGCCGATGATCACGGCGTCGGCGTCCTCGCTCCAGACCTCCAGATCCGCAAGGGTGGGCACGTCGATCACCAGGACCGTACGCACCCCCTGATCGGCCAGCATGCCGGCCAGGTCCGTGGCGCCGGTGTCGTCGTCAGCGACAGCAGCAAAAACAGGGCGCATAACAACTTGCTCAGACTTCGATTATATCCACCCAATCTCCGCGCCGGGCAGACTCGTAAGCCGCCCACGCGCACCGCAGGGTCCGGAGATGCTCTTCAGCCGTCTGTACCACCGACGACCGCCGGCCCAACATATAGTCCGTGCATTCGCGTTCGAAAAGATAAAAGCTTTCCACGTATTCCGCCATCGGCGAGCGCGGCTCGTCGTGGGTAAGTTCGCGGCCGCGCGAGAGCCGCAGCCGGCCCTGCTCACCCCGCGTCATGGTTCCTTCCCAATAGGCTTCGCCCTCCTCGCCGGCCACCAAGAGGCTGGCCTGAGTCAGGGCCGCATGCTTCCAGCCCACCTCGATGACGGCCGTCACGTCCGGGTATTGGTAAACGGCGTGCACCAGGCTTTCGCCACGAACGCGAGGGTTGAGACGATGCATGCGCGCCAGCACGCGGATCGGCTCGCCGAGTAGGGACCGCATCATGTCCACTAAGTGAGTGCCGTATTCCCACAGCACGCCCAACTCGACTTCGTTCTTATAAGCCTCGCCGGGTTCGGTCGCATTAAGATGCTCCAGTTTAACGTAGTGCAACCTGCCGAAATAACCTTCTTCCAGGCGCGTGCGGATGAGCTGAAACCAAGGGCGATAACGGTGATTCTCGTGAACCGCGAAGAGCCTGGGATAACCCTGCATGTCGGCAGCCAGGCCGACGGCCGCCTCGAGATCCTCCGCCAACGGTTTCTGGCAGATGATGTGCGTTTTGAATTCGCGGGCGACACGACAGTGCTCCCGGTGCACCGCAGGCGCGGTCAGTATGTCCACGAAATCGGGCCGCTCCGCCTCGAGCATGGCAACCAGATCAGCGTAGACCCGCGCCGTGGGAACGAACTGCTGTCGTCGCTGTTCAGCCCTGGCAATGGTGCGGTTACCCAAGGCCACGATCTCCACCTCAGGAATGCGCAACCAACCACGCAGATGATATTCCGAAATCATTCCGCAACCGTAAAGCACTCCGCGGAGTCTCACCCTCCCTCCTTTTCGGGACCGGTCGGCTCGGAAGCGGCACGGGTGGCCGCCAAGCCCGCCAGTGCCGCCAGCAGCGCCGCCACCGTTACGCCGACAAACGGCAGCGCAAAACTGTGCGTCAGACGTGTGACACGTCCTACGGCCCACATGGCCACTGCGCCCGCCAGCGATCCGGACCCGCCCAGCAGGCCGGCCGCCGTCGCGACATGCCGCGGGGAAACCTCTTGCGCCAGAGTCAGGTACATGGCGATCCACATCCCAGCGCCCATGTTGACCAAGATCAAGACCCCGGCGGCCCATTCGGCGGAGGGCATCAAGGGAATCCCCGCCGCCATGACCAGCAGCGCCGTCGCTGCAAGAAAGACGGTTCGCCGCGCCCGACGCGGACCGTGCCGTTTGCTCAACTGGCGCACAACGAAACCACAAATCAAATATCCTGCGTCGAGCCCTACGTAAATGAGAGTAAGAATTATGCCGAGGAGCCTCCCTGGCGCCACTCGCCGCTCCTGAACGAAGTAACTGGGAAGCCAGTTTACGTTGAAGTACAAGCAAGGATTCACCAAAATCGTGATAACAAAGACGCGCCAGAACTGGCGCGTGCGCAGGATGGCAGCGTACGAGGCCTCGGGTGCGGCGGACCCCGCGGGCGCGCGCCACACGGAAGCAAAACCAGGGTGTGCGGTGAACAATTTCCGAATCAGGAACCACACCAAGCCCAGCGAGGCCAGGACAGGGAAGGCAGCCCGCCAGTTTATCCATGTCGCAGCACCCAGAGCAAGCGCAGGGGCAATCAGTGCACCCAGCGAGGTGCCGCTGGTGAAGATTCCGTTGCCGAGGGCGCGGTCCTGCGGCGGTAGAGCCCGCGCCACAATCCGCATAGCCGCGGGCCAGTTAGCCGCCTCCGTCAGGCCCAACAGGATGCGGAAGATCAGCAGATGGGCGAAGCTTCGTGCAAGGCCTGTGAGCGCCGCTGCGCCGGACCAGGCCAGTACCGCACCGGATCTGCGCCAGGGACCACAGGGCCACGAACAGCGGATAGACCAGACGCAGATTGAAACGATCCAGCGGCCAGCCGATCAGCAGGTGCATCAGGGCGTAGCTCCAGAAGAATGCGCTCAGAAGCAGGCCCAGGCCCGCGTTGTCGAGGCCCAGCTCACCGGCTACGCGGGAGGCGACCACACTAAGAGCCTGCCGGTCGAGGTAGCTGAGCAGAGTGGCCGCGAACAGGAAGGCGACTACCTTCCAGGGCCAGTAGCGGGAGGGGGGCCGCGCCGGCACGGCGGTCTTCGGGGCCGCTGCGGCAGGAGAGATTCTCGCTTGCTCAGGATTGTCGCGCACCGGCCTGTCTTCCCTCGATCAGCGGAAAATGAGCTTGCGTACGTGCTCCAGCACGGCCTTGAAGTAGACCGGGTCGCTCTCGCTCAGCGGCATGCCGGGCCGCAGGAGCGAACTTTCCGCGGGTTGGTAATGCCGGAAAGGAAACATTTGTACCTGCCGCCATGGCATGTACCCCCAGCTCCCGCCGGACGAGAAGACGGCGTCGCAACTGGCGAGCTCCTTGGCCAGCACCTCCGGCGTCGTCTCGCGTCCGGAGTCGTCCTCGTTCATGTAAATGGGACCCGGCATGCGAGGATCGCGGTACAGTTCTTCGACTCGGCGGCGCTTCTCCTCGGGGGTCCGGCTGTTGCCGTGGATCATTGTGAGGTCGGCGACGTCGCGCACGTGATCGTAAACTCGCATCGATCCACCGGTGGAAGCCGAGATGGGCAGCCGCCAGTCGACACCACGCGCGCGGAAGCGGGAGCGGGCCAACTCGATCAGCTCATGCATGTGGTGGTGAATCCAGCGATCGTGGTCCCATCCCTCGATGTCGTGCTCGTTGGCGATCTCGATGATCACGTTCCGACAGTTGTTCTCGATCAACCAGTCGGTGGCATGGATGACCGCGCGACGGATCGCCTCGGTATCGGCGAAAAGCTCATCCTGCCCCTGGTAAAAGTACATCAGGTTCAGGATCATGCCGCGTTCATCGAGCGCTCTCTGCAGGCGTTTCAGCCGGTCCAGCCAGGCCGGTTTGATCGAGCCGTCGGGCCGAAAGGCGCTGATGTGGGCACCCTTGCCGGGCCCGAATTTGTAGGCGATGCGCCGCAGGATTTCAGGCACTTCCTTGCCGTAGCCGGGATTGCCGCCCTGCAAACTCACGTTGATAGCCAGGATGCCGTGGGCCTTATACGTATCCAGCGCAGCGATCAGCCGGTCGGTGTTCTTCTCCGGGTCGAAGGGAAACTCGGTCAGCCATTCGTCATCGAACAGTCCCTGCGCGATGCGCAAATTCATCAGGCGCCCGGCGGCCTCGGGGCGGAAGGCATCCCCGGTATAGGTGAGCCGCCATGGCTCGCGGGGATCGCTTCTAACGTAGAAGGCGCGGCGCTGATAACCCTCGCCCAGCATCTGTCCGGCGGCAATCTCGATGCCTGACACCGGGAGCACGAAAAGAACGCTCGCCACAAAGCCAAGCTTAAAGTTCATGGAGATCCTCGGATGTCTAAAAGTTCATTTTCAGACAGATTTGCAGAATTCGCGCATCCAGCGCGCTCGTGATCACGCCGTAAGTAGCTGTGCCCACGGTCGCCGAGGGCTGTCCAAAACGAGTCGTGTTCGTCAGGTTGAAAGCCTCAGCGCGCAACTGAAGCTGGACGCGTTCGCTGGCCTGGATCGAGCGTCGTAGGGAGAGATCCATCCAGATACGCGAGGGGCCGTCGAGAATATTCCGGCCTGCGCTGCCGTAACGACCTTGGGGCGGCTGGACGAAAGCGGCCGTATTGAACCAGCGCTCACGCCTCCTGACGTCTCCCTCCCAGGGGTCACCCGTCTGCTGTGCGGTTTGCATAGCTGCCCCGGTGTTGGCCACGTCGCCCTGCGCCAGGACAGTGAAGGGGAACCCGGTGTGGTAGTTGAAAATCGCGCCGAGCTGCCAACCTCCGAGGAGCCGGGCGCCAATTCCTTCGGCAAGCCAGCGTTTGTTGCGCCCGAAGGGCAGCTCCCAGATGGCGCCGGCTACCGTTCGGTGGCGCAGGTCGAAGCCGGCCCGCCCCTTGTTAAGCCGCTTGTCGTAGATGTCGCGCGGGTTGTCGTCGATCAGCGAGCCGGCATCCAAAGTCTTCGACCAGGTGTGAGAAGCCGTCAGATTCAAGCCGCCGGAAAGACGCCGCTCGATGCGCAGGAAGCCGGCATGGAAGGTCGAGTTGGCCTCCGGATAAGTCGCGCGAATCGTGTTGGCGAACAGCGGGTACGGCGTGCGCGAAAGACGGCTGGTAGGCCGCGACGGGTCCGGATCCAGCCAGGCCTGATTGAGATTGAGCCGCTGGGCGAGGAAGGTCCCCTTGGAACCCATATAGCTAAGTTCCGCCATCCACCCCGGAGTGAATTCATACTGCACGCCGAAATTCCACTGTTGATAATACGGATCGTTGTACTTGCGGCTCGGCGTGAAAACGTTCGGTCGCGCCGCGGGGGTCCCGCGAGCCGGGAACAGTTCCTCCACGCGGAGCACGTTGGGGCTGTCGGCAGCGCCCAGCTGGTCCGAGGTCAACTGCACGACCTCCCCGAACGGCGGGTTGCGCACGAAGGTGCGCAGATCCTGCAGCTCGATGATCTCGTAGAAAATGCCGTAGCCGGCGCGGACCACCATGCGCCCCGACCCCAAGGGGCGGAAAGCGAGCCCGACGCGCGGACCCCAATTGTTCGTATCAGTGGGCACCAGGCCGCGCGGTGTGCGAACGCCCGCATCCACGAGGCCTTTGCCCGGCACGTAAGCCTGAGTCGTTCCCGAGATCAGCAGCCGGCCTCCCGGGAAATCGGGATCGAACAGCGTCAGCCGGTTCTGCACATCGGTGTAGCGCGTGTTCAGCTCGTAGCGCAAGCCGAGATTGAGCGTCAGGTATCGGGAAAGCTTCCAATCATCCTGCACGAAGAAGGCATGTGTAAAGCCGTTGAAGTTGCCGGCCAGGGAGGTGGACGATGCTCCGGCCACCAAGGGCAGGCCCAGCAACAGGTCGGCCACCGAAACGCCGGTGGCGCCCAGGCGCGCGGGATCCGCCGTCATGCCGCCGGTGAAGGAGAAAGACCCGCGCACGAAGCGTTCGCTCCGATCGTTGTAATTGGTCTTGCGCTGATCGGCGCCGAGCTTGAGGTTGTGCGTTCCGCGGGTAAGCGTCAGGTGGTTGACCAAATGGTAGACATTGGATACCTGCGTCGTGGGGTTGGTATCGCTGCCGATTCCGCTGAAGCCGGTGAGGCTGACGTTCGGTACTCCCCAGCAGATGGGATCGCGCAGCAGGTTGCGCAAACCGAGCCGGGAAGCGTAATCCACCTTGTAAGCGCCGTCCTGAAGGATCAGGTAGATGGGGCGATTGTACCCGGCCCGCAGCTCGTAAAGCAGAGTGGAGGTGAGCAGGGCCGTGTAGTTGAAAGCCATATTCTGCGTGCGGACATCGGTGTACGAGCCTCCATGATCGATCGGGCTCGGGTTGGTGTCGATCCCGTCGAAGATCGAGTACCGGAAGAAAAGGCTCTGTCGGTCGGACAAGCGGTGATCCAGGCGGAAGAGGCCGCCGTTGTTGTCGCTGGTCTCTGCCAGGCCGGCAAAGAAATTGTTCCCCGAGGCCACGTCCACGGTGGGCTGCGGGTAAAGGCGCAACACCTCGACGCCGAAGGGCTTCAGGCGCGTCTGTGGCACACGGTTACCCGGAAAGGGAGCGCGCACTACGGCGTCCGTGGAGGTTCGTTGTGTCGTGGCGGGGTCGAAGATCGGACGGTTCCCCCGGTAGCCCAAGCGGGAGAAATCGCCGCTCCGCTGCTCCGCCGTGGGCACGTTCAGTTGTGCGGTCCTCCCACGCCGGACCCGAGTGCCTTCGTAGCTTGCGAAGAAGAAACTGCGGTTGCGGCCGTCCTAGAGGCGGGGCAGCCGGATTGGTCCGCCCGCATTGGCGCCGAACAAGTTGTAGCGGAGCGGCGACTTGCGCCTGCCCGTGAAGTTGTCGAAGAAATTCGGCGCGTCGAGTTTGTCGTTGCGGACGAACTCATAGACGCCGCCGCGGAACTGGTTCGAGCCGGAGCGAGTCACCGCGCTTACTTGAGCCGAAAAGCGCCCGTACTCGGCGCTGTAGGCATTGCTGAGAAGCTTGAACTCTTGAATGGCGTCCACCGACGGGAAGAACGAGGGCGTCAGGTAATGCGGGTCCTGGGCGTCGACACCGTCCACCAGGTATCCGTTGGACTTCTCGCGCGCCCCGCCCACCTGGAAGGCCGGCGCATTCAGGCCGCCTGGCATCGGCCGGCGCCAGGCCACGAAGGATGCCGGTTGCGTGGGCGTGACGCCGGGCGCCAGCAGCGCCAACTCAAAGAAGCTTCGACCTTTCAGCGGCAACTCGACGATCTGTCGATTCTCCACCACCTGACCCACGCTGCTGGTTTCCGAAGCCACCAGAGGCGCCGGGGCCCTAACCTCTACGCTTTCCACCAACTCACCGACCTGCAACACCACGTCGGCGCGGAGGGTGTCTTCCACACGCAACTCGATGTCGTCCAGTACGGCGCGCTTGAAGCCGGGACTTTCGACTATCAGGCGGTAGCGTCCGGGCGGCAATGAGGGAATACGATAGTCGCCGCTTTCGTTTGTCAGCACGCGGCGGGTCCAGCCGGTCTGCTTGTTCTCGGTCTGAACCGAGGCCCCCGCCACGGCGGCGCCCGTCGGGTCGATAACGGTGCCCACCAGCGTGGCGGTGACGGTTTGCGTGCGGAGAGGGGTGGCGGCCAACAGAAGCGCTGTCGATGCCCAGCTCAGGGGCAGCAAGCTACGGGCCATGGTGTCCTCCTCGAGTCTTGTCTCTGGTATTTTACTGATGCATTATCAGGATGTCAATGGGGTGTTCTGATGAGTTCTCCGACGGGCTGTGCTATTATGCAATCGCACATGCGTGAAAAGCAAGGCAAGCGCGTCCGCTCCGAGGACCTCTCGCTGACCGAGCGGGCCTACCGCGCCATCAAAGAGGAAATCCTCTCCGCCCGGCTCCCTCCGAACGCACCCGTACCCATCGAACGGTTCCTCCGCGAGATGAAACTCAGCCGCACCCCGGTGCGGGAAGCCATACAGCGGCTGGAGCGCGAAGGCTTCGTCGAGATTCGGCCACGCCTCGGCACCTTTGTGGCCCCGCTGGACCTACGGAAGATCCGGGAGATGTACTACGTGCGCGGAGCCCTGGAGGGCGCCGCCGCCCGCATGGCCGCTGCGCTGGCCGACCCGGCGCACCTGGCGGCGATCGGCGGCGAGCTGCGCCGCCATCCGTTGGAGGCTCCCGGCGACCTCAGGGCCATGTCGGAGAGCGGCCACCGGCTCCACCTGTTTATTTCCGAGGAGTGCGGGAATCAAACCTTGGCGGGCATGATCCGCCAGCTCCAGGATCATTTCCGGCGGTTTCGCAATCTCTCTCTGCAGATCCCCGAGAAGGTGCTGGCTTCGCACCGCCAGCACCTGGAAATCCTGGCCGCGCTGGAGGCCCGCGACGGCGATCGGGCCGAACGCCTGATGCGTGAACACCTGGAGCAGGCAGGTCGCTACCTGATTCAGAGCCTGCTCGACTCTCCCTCCCCTATGGCCTCGCTCGCCGTGACGTTGCCGGGCCCGGCGCGACCTTAGTTCTCCGGCCGCCCACCGGCAGTCTCGCTCAGGCGGCGGAAGTGAAACAGCACCGCGCGACTGGCGGGAGCATCGAACCGGAAGCGGCCCTCAGCCGCCTCGGCCAGAACGACCGCCTCCATGGCAATGGCGTCAAAACGGCGGACGAGCCAGCGTCCGGGCGGTAGCTCGGCCACCAGATCCGCGCGCGCCTTGTTGGTTCCCAGCACGTACTCCTCGCCGGGCCATGCCATGGCGCGGAACTCCGGATCGAGATTGCCGAAAGGCCCCGCGGCGGGCTCCAGTCTCCAGAAGCGGACGTGACGGTCGATCTGTTCGCGCAGCCATTTGAGGTTGTCCGCCGCCGTGTGTTCCTCCGGGCGGAATGCACCCCAGAAGTAGTGGCCGAGCTTGTTACCGTACTTCCACCCCGTCGTGCCGTAGCCGCCGCCGAGGAAAGCACCCAGGTGGGCCTCGATGGTGTCTTGTTCGGTATGACGATCACCCTCGCCCTGGTAGCTGAGTTCGTCGTTCACCGTCGGTCGATACCGGGGCCGGCCATCCTCGGGGTTACGCCAAATCGATGCCATGACATCGGCCGCCACGGGCAAGGTACGGATCTTGCGCTGGATAATGTGGTGATCGTACCAATCGCCAGTGCGATCGAAGACCGCGGACCACAAGGTAGGGGAGTTGGGATGAACGCTGACGGGCGTCTCCCTGTACGGCAGGTGCCGACGCAACAGCCGGCCGCAGCGCGCGATCTGCTCCTCGCTGAAACGCGGAGTCCTCAAATCGTACTCGTTGGCCAGGCAAAACCAGACGTTGGGGTAACTGCCGTAACGCGCCGCCACGTATCGCAGCCACGGCTCGGGATCGCCGCCATTGGCCGCGGCACGTAAAGTCGAGCGCGCGGCTTCGGAATCTGGACCCGCCAGGATCAGATCCGCGATGAGGTCAAGCTTGAAGGCCGTTTGCACGGCTACGTCCGCCCTTTGATGGAACCAACGTGGATTGGGGCGGTGGGAGTAATCGCCATGGTCGGTCGGACGGCCCTCGTCATCGAGGAAGGGTTTCTCGACCGGATCGGGATAAAGATCGCCGTGTAGGCTGAAACGCAGCTTCTTGAAATACTCTGCGTTTCGCGCTACGTCCTCGGCGACGGCCACACCTGTCGGTTTGCCGCCATCGCGCCGGCCGGAAAGGAAGCTGTAGTGCGTGTTGCCGATGATGTACTGATGGGATCCGTCCGAACGCCGGTACCAGCGCCGCCCGGCGCTTTCCTCGTCCACGAGCCAGAAGCCGCGTCGCTGGGAGGCGACCGCGACGAGGCAATCGCCTTCGTGCCGGCCTTTGAGCTCCGTCCGGTTGGAGTGCACCTGGATCAGACGCCAGCATCCAGGCTTCGTGGGCGTGAAGCGCACCTTGAAAACGTTGCCTTCGATGCCGCCTTGTCCGTCCCCGTCCCAGAAGCCGTGGACGGTGTATTCCGGAGCCCCGCTTTCATGCCGGAATCGCACCCAAAATTGTACGTCCCGCGCGGGGGCGTCCGTGGCTCTCTGCACAGGGCCGCGGAAGCTCAGCTCCAGGACCGCGAACACTTCGACCCTGCCGACTTCCGCGCCGGACAGCCACGTCGCAGCCACGAGACCCATCAACCCACCAAGCCGTTTCATGCGTGGCCTCCCACCCGCTCGCGCAGCGCTGCCAACTCCTGTCGGAGTGCGTCGCGATAGAGCGCGATATCGCTTTTCCACGACAGCACGTTGAAGCCGAGCTTCAGCCATTCCTCGGCCTGGGTCAGAGAGCCGGGTTGTGCGCCGGCCCCCTTTCCGTGCTTACGCGCGGCAGCGACCACGGTCTCGAGGGCAGCCAAGAAGCGCGGGTGCCGGAACTGACCCGGAATCCCCAAGGCTTGCGACAGATCCCAGTGCCCCACCCACAACACGTCCACTCCTTCGGTGGCCGCGATGGCCTCGGCGCTTTCCACGCCTTCCGGCGATTCGATCTGGCACACTACCGTCGTGTTGCTGTTCGCCCACGAAAAGTAGGTCGGGACGTCGGGCACGGTGTAGTCGGTGTGGGCGGTCCCCAAGCCTACGCCGCGCTCTCCCACAGGCGCGTACTTGGCCGAACGGACGATCCCACGGGCCTGCTCGGCGCTTCGCACGTTACCCACCATGACGCCCAGAGCGCCTGCGTCCAGAACGCGCGCGATGAAGTGGTAGTGATCCTGCGGCACGCGCACGATGGGCGTGACTTCCGTAGCTCTCAACCAGCCCATGAGGTTCGAGATGCGCTCGATGTCGAAGCCGCTGTGCTCCATATCCACCACGACGAACTCCGCTCCCGCCGCCGCCAGCAATCGCGCCATGCCCCGCGTACCGAACTCCATGATCATGTGGCCCAGAGGGACGCGGCCGGCGCGGAGCGCCTCGAGCAGTCGGTTGGTGCGCATGGGCTCATCTCCTCGCGGACTTGAGCGCGACGCGATGCGCCATTATATGTTGCTTTCCCTGAAGTCGGCAAGTCGCGGGCGGCTCAGGTGTGTGATCCGTATGCAACTTCCATGCAGTGACAATCTCTTCGCTGTTCCGAGCCTGACGTGCGGGGAGACTGCCGGGCTCGCCTATGTCGGTTTTGCTACTGCGCGACCACGCGATTCGCGCTTGCCCAAACAGGCATGCTCCGCCGAGGTCTGCCTCACCCGCCACCGCAGCAAACCGACCGGCGGCAAGACGACGGTCCACGACTATGCGGCGCTCGATGCCGAAACCGGCCGTTCGTCTGTTCCGCTCAGCGGACACCCGACCGACCGCCGGTCGAAACTCCGGCGACCCGGAAACCTACCATGAACTTATGCGAAACAGCGTGACGACGCCGGATCGCGGAATTCCTCGTCGACCTTGACGGGGCTCGTAGCCACTATCTCTCAACACACAGCAGGGGAGCTGTTTGACCAGCCTGAGCGAGTCGTCTTGGCGGACTCGCGGTCAAAAGGCCCTGCTCCTCTCCTGCCAGCTTCCTAGCAGCGGGTAAGTTCCGGGTTGCAGAGACGATAAAGACCGAACCTTCCGGCACACACTGCCCGACGTAAGGGCTGCTGTAAGCGACCGGAAAGCCGGCCCACAACGACGCGCGACAGGCACCGGCTACGCAAGGCGAAGCTTATTTCCCCTGATCCTCGATACGCATCCGGCGCGTCCCCATCGAGCTGCTCAGCCGCAACCAGTTGCCGAAACCGATGCGGCCGGTGCGTCAGACAAATCTGCGGCTTCACTGTCGCATCGGGGGCATCGGTAAGCATGACCTGCGGTGCCGTAAGCTGCGCAGCCATCCCATCGTAGTCAGCCATAACCCGCACAGCACCAGGCTCGCCGGCTCCGGGACGCCGGTGACGGTAACGGCGGTTCGACCCGCTATGTCGTCGAAGCTGCACACTTAGAAGCCAAACTGGCCGCTTGGATCGATCGAGATGCCCGAGACGAAGCCGCTCTGTACGTCGGGACCAGCGTCGACCGAGAGCTGGAATTGCACGCCGTTGAGGATGTAGCCGGCTGGGCCCCGGAGAGGACCGTCTACATCCCACGTCCCATACGACCAGTAGAAACGCGGGTCGGGATCGGCCGTAAGGACCGTCCACACCGCGGTCGTCAAGACGCCGCTGTATTGCCCCAAATCGCTGCCCAGAACATGACCGAAACGGGCGCTCCCGAGGGATCGAACCAGCCGTTGCCGACGGTCGTGAATGTCGTAGGAGAGGGGTCGAATTGGTCGCTGAATGAAATCACTCCCCCGGCAGTAACGTGGGCAGCAGGACGAGGGCGACCAGAAGTGGTGAGCGCACAGTCTTCATGGTGATCCCCCGAACGAGCCCTGGAAGGCCTTGAATGTGCCCATACGAGGTTGGGGCCAGCCTGTGGAGCCCCAGCCGTTAGTGCCGTTGGTCCAAGGACACAGGCTTTGCCGTGCCACGACTCCCGCGGCTGTCACCGGAGCGGCCGCTCGCGGTTTGCCCGGTTCAACCCGCCACGGGTCACGCTTAGACGACCGAGAGGCCCACCGCGATTCGCCGCCGACCCGCGCTGCACGCATCCGACCAGCGGCTCCTAGCCTGCGCGGAACCGCTTCACGCAATCGGCATCCGGATGTGGAAGCTCTTCGGCCGCGTCAGGTAAAGGTACCCAAGGTGCGAGAGCGTACAGCCGTGCCCGCTGTCCTTGATGCCCACCCAGGCCAGCTCGGGATCCAGATAGTCGCAGCGGTTCACGTAGAGCGTGCCCGTCGCCACCCGATCACCCAGCCGTTCGGCGTGCTCGACATCTCGCGTCCAGATCGAAGCCGTCAGCCCGTAGGGGCTGTCGTTCATCAGGCGGATCGCTTCTTCCTCGCTGTCCACCGGCATGATGCCGATGACGGGGCCGAAGCTTTCCTCCATCATGACGCTCATGGAATGATCGACATCGACGAGCACGGTGGGCTGAAAGTAGTAACCTGGTCCGGGCAGTCTCCTGCCACCGGTCAGTACGCGCGCGCCCTTGGCCACCGCGTCCTGCACCTGGAATTCCATGAACTCCACCGCTTTGCGCTGCGCCAGCGGTCCCAGCGTCGTGCGCTCGTCTTCGGGATCGCCGATGACGTACTTTTCGACCTCGGCCACGTAGGCGTCGACGAAGCGCCGGAACAACGGACGCATGACGTATATGCGCTCCACGGCGCAGCAGCTTTGCCCCGCGTTGTAAAACGCGCCGTCCACCAGATTTTCGACCGTGAAATCGAAGTCGCAATCCTCGCAGACGAAGGCCGGATCCTTGCCGCCCAGTTCCAGTCCCATGTCGAGCAACTGGCGGGAGGCCTCCTGGTAGACCTGACGGCCGCCCTCCACCGATCCGGTGAACGAGATGAAATCCACCGCCCGCGCCTGGATCAGCCTGCGCACCGTTTCGTGCGTCACGTGGATGGAGGCAACGAGATCGCGCGGCAGGTCCGTCTTACCGAACGCCTCGACGAACGCGTCCCCGCACAACGGCGTCAGCCGTGCGTGCTTGATGAGCACCGCGTTGCCCGCCGCCAGCGCCGGGATCACCACGTTGACCGCGATCAGCAGCGGATAGTTCCACGCCGGAATGTCGAGGACGATCCCCAGCGGCTCGTGGCGAATGAAACGGCGGAAGCCGGGTTTCGGGCCCAGCACGTCGTCCGCCAGCGCGGCCGGCGCCAGCCTGAGCATCGTCTCGGCTCGATCCAACATCGTGTCCACCTCGCGCAGCGACTGGCGAATGGGCTTGCCCATCTGGCGAGTGATCTCCAGCGCCACCCGCTCCTTGATCGAACGGAAAGCGTCCACAAACGGCCGGAGGATCTCCACGCGCCGTTCGACGGGCACTTCGCGCCACGTCCGCTGCGCGCGCCGCATGTGCTCCAGAATGGATTCCAGCTCTGCCTCCGGCGTCGCTTCGATCGTCCGGTAGACCGTTTCGTTCGCGGGGTTGATCAGCGTCCAGCTCATGCAGCCTCCTTACCAGCTCTCCTCGTATAGTCTCAGCAGATCTGATTCGGTGCAGGCCTTGATATTCGTTCGATGACAGGGATCCTCGAACGCCTTGTGCGCCAGCGCGGGCAGACTCTCGCGCGGCACGCCGTGGTGCCGCAAGCCCCGCACGATGCCCAGCCGATCCAAAAAACGTTCCACTTCAACCGCCGCGTGCCTCGCCCCCTCCCGCTCGCCCATCTGGTGTACGGGGACGCCGAACATCGCCGCCACGCGCGCGTACTGCGGCGCTGCCTCGGGCAGGTTGAAGCGCATCACCGCGGGCAGGCACAGGGCGTTGGCCAGCCCATGGTTGAGTCCGAACTCGGTCGACAGCGCGTGGGAGAGCGAATGCGCCGCGCCCAGATCCTTCTGGAACGCGATCGCCCCCATTGTAGCTGCAATCTGCATGTAGCCGCGCGCCTCGATATCGGACCCGTTCCGCACCGCCCGCTCCAGGTAGCGCACCACCAGTTCCAGCCCGTGAATCGCGATGGCGTCGCAAAGCGGGTGGAAGAACGGACACGTCCACGACTCCAAGCAGTGCGTGAAGGCGTCCATGCCCGTGGCCGCCGTCAGCGCGGGCGGAAGGCTCACGGTCAGCTCCGGATCCAGAATCGCACGCTTCGGCATAAGCTCCGGGCTGAAGATGATCAGCTTCCGTCCCAGCCGCCGCGACGTGATCACCGCCGAGCGCCCCACCTCGCTGCCCGTGCCCGCCGTGGTTGGGATCGCGATCACCGGGTCGTACGGCCCCGTCAAGCGCTCCCAGCCGCCCGCCTGTGCCTCCAGCTCCTCCAGCGGCTCGGCGTGACGCGCTTTGACCACCACCGCCTTGGCCACGTCCAACGCACTTCCGCCGCCCAGCCCTACGACCCCATCGCACGATGCCGCGCGGTAGCGTTCGACCCCAGCCAGCACGTCCTCCTCGGTCGGGTTGCCGTGCACGTCGGCAAAAACCTCGTATCGGATGCCCGCGGCCTCGAGCGCGCCGGCCACTGAGGCGAAAGGCGCCGCCTGGCGGACGCCGGGGTCCGTCACGATGAGCGGCCTGGCAGCGCCGGTTTCCCTCAGACAGTCCGAGAGGCGACGGACCGCACCGCAACCGAACAGGATACGGGTGGGAAACGAGAAAATGCTCAGTTGCTCGAACATAGTAAGTTCACCTTTCTTCCGGTTGCACGAGGATTACCCTGCGGATCCAATTACGAAATTCGATCTGCCGGACGGCCGGATCGAGTACGTCGTCGTCAATATCGAGTTGCCAGCGTAAGTCCTTGCGGGCCGGGTCGCGGTGCAAAGCCTCCAAGCGGTCGACATAAGCTTGCATGTCCTCGTGATCGCGGAAAAATCCCTCTTTAATCAACTTACCGGCGCGCGCTACAATCAATCGGGCCATTTCATGCAGGTCGTATTCCGGATGATACTGCAGACCCCAGAAAATGCCTTTGCCGTGCCGCACCTCGATGGCTTGCACGCGCGTGAAATCGTTGGTGGCGAGCAGAACCCCGCCCGGCGGCAATTCGGTGATTTCGTCGAGGTGACTGATGAAAGCGTTGTAGACGGGCGGTTTGCCCTCGAACATGGGGTGGCGTAGGCCCGCTTCGGTGAGCCGGATCTTGCGCGCCAGGCCCATTTCGCGGCCGCGCGGGTTGGCCTCCACGCGACCGCCCGCGGCGACCGCGCCCATCTGGATGCCCCAGCACGTCCCGAATGCGGGCGTGCCCGCGTCGTAGCAGCGCCGCGCGTAGTCGATCTGACGCGTCACCCGCTCGTCGCGGGTGTGGTAGATGGTCAGATTGCAGCCCGTCCAGAGCACGCCGGCGTACCGCCCCGGTTGGCCCGGAGGCTCGGTCTCGTCGCTGGGAAACCAGACATCGTAAGTCGCGCCGGGCAGATGAGCGGTGAGCATCTCTGCGTACAGCCGCCACGCGTGTTTCATGCCCACCGCGTCGAACTCCTCGCGGCTCGCCTTGGGGTAGCCGTCAATGATGAGGAAACGCATGTCGACGTTCCTGTTCGTGCTCACTCGGCGTCCAGGGCCGCGATGATCGCAGGCAGTTGGGCGTAATCGCGGCAGACCGCATCGGCCTGCGTGTGTTCGCTGCCGCGATCCCTGACTACGGTGGTAAGAACTGCCCGGCAGCCCGCGGCCCGCGCGCCCAGCACGTCCTGATGTTCCCGGTCCCCCACGTGCACCATTTCTTCGAGGCGGCAACCTGCGCCCTCCGCGGCCCTCGCGAACATCTCGCGCGCGGGCTTGGAGCGCCCGACCTCATCGGAGAAGGCAAAGGCCGCAAACAGATCCTTCAGACCGTAGCCGGCCAGCAGCTCGCGGAGCGCCCATCCCGGTGTGAAGATGGCGTCCGAGACTACGGCCAGCTTGTATCGTTGCGCCAGCTTCTCCAGAGCCTCAGCGATCCCCGGCGCCAGATCGGGGCGCACGCGCAGTTCCATTTCCTCGTGAAGACGCACCAGCTCGTCGAAATCCGCAGGGGGCAGTTCGCGATGCAATCCCGCCAGCACGATCCCCAGCCGCTGGCGCACGGTCCAGGTCACGTGCTGGTTGCGCCAGGCGTGCCAGAAGGCCGCATCGGCCGTATCATAAGCGCATTCCACCAGCGGGCGCTCTACCGGTGCGTGTCGGCAGAGGAACCGGTGCACGAGCTCCCTCCGCTCGACGCGTTTAGGCGGGAGCCCCTGCGCCCGGCGCTTGGGCTCATCCGAGTCGTCCACGAGAACCGTGTCCCACAGATCGAAGCAGACCACCCGTACGCGCGGCATCTCGGCAAAAGGGCCAGTATAGCCTGAAAGCCCCGGGTTGTTAAAGATTGGCTTTGCCCGCGCGGGCGCGCCGCCACAACAGGAAGGTCAACAAGGCGCCCGCCGCTGCGACCGCCACGAGCATGGCGAGTATCGGCTCGAGGCGCCCGCCCGAGCCCTTGTAAAGCCGGCCCACGATCTCTTCCTGGACAATCGGGCCGATCGAACCCATTCCGTTGATAATTCCCGCTGCCACCAGCGCGCCGCGACGGCTGCCCACGTCGATCGCACCTACGCCGGAAAGCAGCGAGTCCGGACCGAAGAGCATGAAGCCGGCCAAGCCCATCCCCAGGGTGAAGAAAAACACGCTGCGAGCGCCCAGCGTGGCCATCAACAGGAACGAGAGGGTCATCATCGCCAGCATGGCGAACGCCGGAAACGCGCGCCGTCCCTTGAAGATGCGGTCCGAAGCCACGCCGGCAGCAATGACGCCTGCAAAGCCGCACACTTCGAATACCGTCGAGAGATAACCGGCCGCATCCCCCGCCAGCCCGAAATTCCGCCTCAGAAAAAATGGCGCCCAACTCCACAGCACGTAGCGCAGGAACTTGATCGTGAAATAGATCAGGCCCATCAACAACACGCTGAAGAGAACATCTTTGGTCCAACCCAGCGGCTCGCGCCCCTCCGCGGTCGGTTTGCGGCCCGGCTCCTCTTCTTCGATGGGCGGCAGACCCACGCTCTCGGGTCGATTGGGGTGCAGCACAATTACGGCCAGCCACACGGCGAGCAGCGCCAGCGCTCCTCCGTGATAAGACCAGCGCCAACCCGCCCGTCCCAGCAACCAGGCTGCGAGCGCCGTAGCGGCCAGCGACCCCAACTGATAGCAGGTAGACCAGATGCCCAAGACGCTCCCGCGATGCTGCCTGCGGAACCAGAACGCAAGACTCCCGATGCAGCCCGGCCACCCTGTACCCTGAGCCACGCCGTTCAGCGCCAGGAAAACGAACAGGGTCCAGAAAGCGCCGGCGGTGCCGAAAACAAAGTTGCACCCGATCGACACGGCGATGCCCGCCACCAGCAGCATTCGGGGACCGAGCATGCGCCCGAAGTAGGCACTGGAAAATTGTCCCGCCGCATACGCCGCAAGATACGCCGTCCCTAGATGAGCCAGATCCACCGGCGAAAGACCCAGCTCCGCCGCCATGTCGGCCTTCGCCACGTAGAACGGCTTGCGGCAAAAGTAATAGCCGGCGTAGGCCAGCCACGTCGCCGCGAAGATCCGCACCTGCCACGGCCGCCATGAGTGCGCTGCAACTTCCTGGTGGGCGTTCGCGGTTTCTCGCTCGCGGCCCGTCCGAGTTTCCGCGGCCATCGCATGCATTCTCGCACAGCATTCCGTCGCCGCTTCACGGCCGCCGCACCATTCTGCTACTCTGGCCTCTCTGGCAAAGGAGGCGCGCATGCATGCTCGATGGTCAAAGCGATGGTCCGCCGGCGCGTTTGCGGCCCTCGTCGCACTAGCCGTCTTAGGCGCACAGCAACCCGAGCGCAAGAGGGAACGCACCTCGCCGCCGGGTTACGATGACACGCCAATGTTGCCCGGTCAGCCCTGGCGCGTGCATGACATCAAGCGCCCGCAGCCGCCGCTGGTTCGGCCGGGCGAGCGCCTAGGCGATCCCCCTTCCGACGCCATCGTGCTCTTCGACGGTAAGGATCTCTCGCACTGGCACCACCGCGGACGCGGGCCCGAGCGCGGCAAGATCCTACCGCCGCGCTGGAAAGTGCAGGACGGCTACATGGAGGTCGTCGGTGGCGCCGGTGACCTGGTCAGCAACGAGAAGTTCGGCGACGCGCAATTTCATATCGAATGGGCTGCGCCACCCGTCATCGAAGGCTCTGGCCAGTGGCGCGGCAACAGCGGCGTGCTGCTGATGGAACGCTACGAGATCCAGGTGCTTGACAACTGGGAAAACCCGACCTACGCCGACGGCATGGCCGGCGCGATCTACGGCCAGTTTCCGCCTCTGGTCAACCCCGCGCGCCGCCCCGGCGAGTGGCAGGTCTTCGACATCGTGTTCGAAGCGCCCCGCTTCGAAGGCGAGCGTCTCGTCAAACCGGCCTACGTCACTGTCTTCCTCAACGGCGTGCTGTTGCATCACCGGCAGGCCATCATCGGGCGCATGGCCCACCGCCGCGTGGGCACTTACGCGCCGCACGAACCTGAGGCGCCGCTTGCGCTGCAGGACCACGATACCGCCGTCCGCTACCGCAACATTTGGGTTCGCCGGCTCAAGGGCTACGACGAACGTTGAATCCCGGCGCCCCGCCGCATTTGGATCCCGACCATCAGGGGGGCAGTAACCACACTTTCGAAGCGTCACCCGTTGTGCCGGAGCTCAACGGGTTGGGTAGCGAGACCGCCCGCGCGGTCGCGGGCTCTCTCGCACACTGCTGAGAGTCGCCCTGGCGGCGAAGGTGATCGCGTCGTCTTTGAGCTGCCTCGGACCCTTTCGCAGAGGACAGCCAGCGGTCAGGCCATGGCCGTCGAGGGAGTCGCAACGGCGATCGTCAGACCTTTTCGGGGACCACGAACGGCTTTCGGTACTCGCGCGTCAGCAGGCGGTTGGCTTCCTCGTCGCCCACGAACTTCTCGCTCGCCGGGTCGAACTCCAGTCGCCGACCCAGTCGGTACGCGATGTTGCCGAGGTGCGCCAGCGCGGAGCTCAGGTGCGCTGTCTCGACCGGACCGTTGAGCTTGCTCGCGTCGCGGCTGCGCACCGCTTCGATAAAGTTGGCGTAGTGGTCGCCGTCTTCGGAGCGGCTGGGACCGGGTTCCCGCTTCTGTCCGAAGTAGATCTCGTAACGACTGTAGCCCTTGACGACGAGAATGCCCTCGGTGCCGTAGAAGATGTTGCCCACCATGACACCCGCTTCGTCGTTGGTGCACCAGTGCCGCACTGCGACCTCGATGTACTTGTTCTCCTGCGGGTAGAGGAAGGAGGCCGTCAGGATTTCGGGCGTCTCCTTGTCGTCATCGAATGTGAACTTGCCTCCCGCAGCCGTGACGTAGCGCGGAAGACCTACGTCCAGCCCCCACAGGCACATATCGGTTTCATGCACGCCCTGGTTGCCGATCTCGCCGTTGCCGAAGTCCCAGTGCCAGTGCCAGTTGTAATGCACCCAGCGGCGCGAGAAGGGACGCTCAGAGGCAGGCCCGAGCCAGAGGTTGTAATCGAGATGCTCCGGAACAGGCTCGAAGCCGCGGCGCCCGATCGAGGGACGCCACCGGTAAATGATGGCGCGGGCCATGTAGACTCTGCCGATGACGCCCTGCCGTAGTTTCGCCACCGCCTCCCGGATGGCAGGCGAGCTGCGCAACTGCACACCGTGTTGCACGATGCGCTTGTACTTGTGCGCCGCCTCAACCATCTTGCGCCCTTCGAACACGTTGTGCGAGCCGGGCTTCTCGACGTAAACGTCTTTTCCCGCTTGGCAAGCCCAGATCGTCGCCAGCGCGTGCCAGTGGTTGGGGGTGGCGATCGAAACCGCATCGATGGTGCGATCCTCGAAGACGCGACGTAGGTCGGTTTCGGTGCGCACGCGGCGGCCATACCTCTTTTCGAACTCAGCCGCGCGGGCGGCCGCGACCTGCCGGTCGGGATCGCACAAGACTGCCACCTCGACGTTCGGTAACTTCTGGAAGCCTGCGATGTGATCGCGCCCGCGCCCGTTCACCCCGAGCACGGCGACGCGAATCGTGTCGTTGGGGGAGGCCGAGGCCGGCAGCCGGCGGACCGCCGCCGCGGCCGGGGCCATGAGGAAAATGCGGCGATTCATGAGACCCTCTCCTACTTTTTCGGTAACAGAAAGCATACCAAATCGTAGACGGAGCCCTGCCCGAGTATCTCTGCGGTCGGCCACAATCCCATTCCGGATGACGTGTCCCGCCAGGCTCCGCTGGTTCCCTTTGCGCCCAGGGGTTGACGGGGTCCGCAGTACGCATGTATACTATTGCCCACATACCCGTCCCTTGTCCTGCCTGCCTGGCAAAGGGAAGCAGCAATAAGGGGCGTCAAAGGAGGAGAGCCGTATGACGAGGCGACTGCAGTCCCTGCTTTACCTGCTGGCAGCTCCCGCGCTGCTGGTTGCCCAATCCACCTTCGGTTCGATCCTGGGCACGGTCACCGACTCCAGCGGCGCCGTCGTGCCCGGCGCGAAAATCACGATCACCAACCTCGGCGAGAACACTTCGGTCACTTTGCAAACCGACGCCCAGGGCAACTATGAGGCTCCGAACCTGAAGGCCGGAACCTACCAGGTGGTCGTTGAGGCCGCCGGGTTCAAGACCTTCCAGGCCGCTCAGGTCGCGCTGGCGGCCCGCCAGGTCGTGCGCGTCAACGCCACCCTCGAGGTTGGCGCGGTGACCGAAAGCATCATGGTGCACGCCATCGCGCCCGTGATTACCACCGACACGCAGACCATCACCGCCAGCCTCGATACGCGGAAGGTCCTGGAGCTCCCATTGAACTTTCGCGGCGCAGGCAGCACCAGCCCTTACCGCGTGCTGGCGTTCCTGCCCGGAGTCCAGAGCGACGACAGCTTCAATCTCTCGGTCCAGGGAGCCATCCCTGCGCAGAGCGAGTTCACGCTCGACGGCATCTCGACGGTGAATGTCACCGGCCACGCTCCTTTGCCCGAAGTCTATCCTTCCGCGGAAGGCATCGCCGAGATGAGAGTCCAAGGCGTGGGTGGCAATGCCGAGTTCGGCCAGATCGGTGACGTCACCACCACTTCACGGGGCGGCAGCAACGAGTTCCACGGCAGCCTCTTCGAGTATCTGCAAAACCGCGCTCTGGACGCCACTCCCTTCGGCGCCACCTCGAAGCCTCCCAAGGTGGCCAATACCTTCGGCGGCAGCCTGGGCGGTCGCATCGTCCGCAACCGCACTTTCTTCTTTGCCACCTTCGAGGAGATGCAATATCGACGCTCCGCCGTGCTCCAGGCTACCGTACCCACCAGCGCCATGCGCGCCGGAGACTTCAGCCGCGAATCCTACACCGTCCGCGACCCCTTCAGCGGCCAGCCGCAACCTGGCAACCGCATCCCCGCCTCCCAGATCGGCAACGTCGCGCGCAAGACCTTTGAGTTCTATCCCGAGCCCAATTTCGGCCCTACCGACGTGCAGCGCTCAGCCAATTTCCGCAAGAACGAAGCTGCGCCCATCACCTCGCCTCAGTTCGACATCCGCATCGACCAGGTCCTGACGGGCAAGCAGTCCTTCTTCAGCCGCCTGAGCTGGAAGAACATCTCCTCTACATCGCCCACGTGGCTCAAGCTGCCTGCCGACACCGCCCGTACCGAGGCGCGCAACTTCGTCTTCTCGCACAATTACACCATCAGTCCGCGCCTGCTCAACGAATTCCGCTTCGGGTTCACCATCAATAACAGCGCCACGAAGTATCATTTCGACGGCAGAAAGATCGTGGGCGAAATGGGCCTGCAGAATCTGCCCCCGCTAACTTATAACGGTCTTCCTGCCTTCAACTTCACTCAGGGCACCAGCAGTTTCGGGAAGGGAAAGCCCGGCTTCAATCAGTCCCACCTGTACCAATGGAACAATAACCTCACCTGGATTCGGAACCGCCATACCCTTAAGTTCGGCGGCGACCTGCGTAAGATCCGCGCTCGGTCCGCTCTCAGCTTCATCAGCACCGACAATTACGGGCAGTTCAATTTCGACGGTCGCTTCAGCGGACGGGACGTAGCCGACTTTCTCTACGGACTGCCTTATTATTCCGCCTTTGCTTCCACTAACATGGACAACGACGGCGGCACATGGCATTACGCCGTCTTCGCGCAGGATAGCTTCAAAGCGACCTCGCGTCTGACGCTGGAGTACGGCCTGCGTTGGGAATACCACCCGCCATACATCGACGCCAACGGCGACATCACCAACTTCGACCGCAGCGTCCCGCGCACCGGCCGCGTCATCATCCCATCGGGCAGGCGCGCACTCGAGATCACCGCGCCCGGCTTCCTACTCTCCATCAATGCCTGTCCGGCGCCCGACTGGAACGGCATACCCTGCACACCCTTCCTGCAAGCCGATCAGGTCGGTTGGCCTGACGGTCTGCGCTTCGCCCAGAAGACCGACTTCGCCCCGCGCTTCGGCTTCGCCTACCGGCTCTCGGACGCGGCCAAGACCGTCGTCCGCGGCGGCGTCGGCCGCTACTTCATGATCCCGCTCGGATCCGTGTACTACGGGCTGACCGGCATCCACGCCTCCGACGTACGCGAATTCAGCAACAGCATTACGGCCGGAACGCCCGCCTTCCGCCTGCCCCAGATCTCGCCCGGCGGCAGCGGCGTACGCGCCGTCTCCTACGGCAATGCCTACTTCGGAACTTCGGAAGATCCTTACTATCGGGACCCCTACGCCATCCAGTGGCACCTGACCGTGGAGCGCGACTTAGGGTGGGATACCGGCGTCCGCCTCTCCTACATCGGCCAGCGCTTCATCCAACAGCCCTGGGCGCCAGACCTCAATCAGCCCTTGCCTTCAACCGTTCCCTACACGCAGCGCCCGCTCACCGACCGGCCGTTCCCTTATTGGGGCCGCGTTTATAGCTACGACACCGGCGCCAACAGCGTCTACAACGCCGGGCAGACGGAGGTTATCCATCGCTTCCGCAGCGGTTTGACCTTCAACTCCGCCTGGACCTGGGCCAAACACTTGAGCGACGCCGGTCCCGCTCCCACCGGCTTCGGCGGAGAAACGGGCAACGGTCGCGTCACCGATTCGCTGAACCGGCGCTCGAACCGCGGCAACGTGGCGCCCACCCGCCGGCACCGCTGGATCACCCACGCCATCTACGAACTGCCCGTCGGCAAGGGCCGGCGCTACATGAGCCAGGCGCATCCCCTGCTGCAAGGCCTGGCCGGCGGCTGGCGCGTCAGCTCGATCCTGCTGCTGCAAACCGGTCCGTACCTGACG
>CALJAM010000035.1 GCA_938027685.1 uncultured Bryobacteraceae bacterium | reverse complement strand
GGCAACTCGGGCTGGTTCCGTAGGAAGTGGCGCTGTACGAGGATCTGTCTGCGGAAGAGAATCTGGCCTTCTGGGGCGGCGCCTGCGGCCTGCGGGGACGGCAGCTGCGCCGGCGCGTGGGCGAGGTCCTCGAACTGATCGGCCTGGAGGCGCACGCGGGGAGGCTGGTGAAACAATTCAGCAGCGGAATGAAGAGGCGGCTGAACTTAGCCTGCGGCATCCTGCACAGGCCTCCTGTCCTGCTTTGGGATGAACCCGCCGTGGGCGCGGATCCGCAAAGTCGCGTCCGGTTACTGGAGATGGTGCGCGACCAGGCCCGGGCTGGCGTTTGCGTGCTTTACACGACTCATTACACGGAAGAGGCAGAGGGGTTATGAGATCGGTTGGGCATCATCGACCGAGGCCGTCTGATCGCGCGGGGAACGCTGCGGGAACTGCGGGCGGCAGTGGGCGGGCGCGATACGCTTCGGCTGAGCGGGGTCTTCCCGGTTGAAGCCGTCCGGAGGGCCCTGAAGGGCGAGAAAGACGTCGAAGCGCTTTAGGCGGGCCGGGAGGCTCTCCTGCTAGCGGTCCGCGAGGGGCACAGGCGGCTTGCGGGCTTGGTTTTCGCGGTAGGTTCGGCGGGTGCCGAAGTGGGGGATGTGACGCTCACCCAGCCCAACCTGGAAGCCCTCTTCCTGCGCCTCACCGGCAGGGAGCTTCGGGAGTAAACGTGGGCGGGGGCTGGATCTGCGCATCGAAAGACCTGCGTCGCCTGAGCCGCGATCCCGTCGCGGTCGCCGTGTGGATCGGCATTCCGGTGTTCATCCTCCTGCTCGTGTATTTCGTGTTCGGGCGCCGCGATCCGAAGCCTCAGGGCCGGTTGCTGATCGCAGACGAAGACGGAACGATCCTGACCGCACTCATGGCAAGCGCCTTTCAGCGCGAGCCGCTGGGACAGTACTCCGCGTCGAGAAGGTCAAGCGCGGGGAGGGCGACCGGGAGATGGCGCGCGGGGAGGCAACGGCGCTGCTGGTCGTACCGAAGGGGTTCACGCGGGCGTTCTTGAGGGAGGAGCGCGCTCAGCTGACCCTGATCACGAACCCAGCACAGCGAATCCTGCCCTTTATCGTCGAGGAAGCCGCCTCGCTCATGTGGGGGACCGGCTTTTATCTGCGGCGGCTTGCCGGCGCGGAACTGGAGACGGTTGCGGCGGAGGCCGAGCGGCGAAGCGGCAGGCCGGCGGAGGCGAGCGTCGCGGCCATGAGCGTGCGCTTTTACCGCATGGGAGAGAACCTTGCGGCGTGGCTGGACCCGCTCCGCATTCGGTTGGAAATCCAGGCGGGCGCAGACGAAAAGACTTCGGCCCAGATGAATCTGGGCGCTCTGTTCGTGCCCGGGGTGCGGTTCCTGTCTTTGCTGTTCGTGGGTCAGGGACTCAGCATGGATCTCTGGAGGGAGCGGCAGCGCGGCACGGTCGCGCGCCGGCTTACCTCGCCCCGGGCGGCGTCCCTTTTGGCGGGTAAGTTGGCGGCGGCCGTGCTGGCCTTCGCCGTGCTGTCGGCGGCGGGCCTAGCGTCCGCCCTCTGGGTGGCGGACCTGCCATGGAAGGCGCTGGCGCCGGGCACACTACGGGCGGCATTTTCCGGGGCGACGATTTTCCTGCTCCTTTGTGGGTTGCAGATGCAAGCGGGCAGCGAGAGAACCGCTCACATCGCGACGAATCTGGTGCTTTTCCCCATGATCCTGCTGGGCGGCAGTCTGTTTTCTCTCGAGGTCATGCCCGCCTGGCTGGCGCGCAGCGGGCGACTGACGCCCGACGGTTGGGCCCTTGCACAGTTGAGGACGATCCTCGACGGCTCGGCCGATGCGGCACGCTTCGCGGTCGGCGCCACGGGGATGTTGCTGACAGCCGCGGCGGCCTTCGGGATCGCAGCCCGGCAGTTGCGGCGGAGGCCCGGAGCATGAGGACGGGCATGGGGTACCGCGAAATCGCTTTCATCGCGTGGCACGAGCTGACCCAGATGCTGCGCGCGCGGGAGACCTGGCTGTGGGCGTTCCTGATGCCCGTCCTTTACATGTATGTGATCGGCATCACCGCGGAGAGAGTGGGCAGGAAACCGGAGGGCGAGACGTTGGCGATGCCGGCGCCGCCCGACGCCGGGTTCCTGGGGGATCGACTCGAGCGCAAACTCGGGGCGCACTACCGCATCGTACGCGTGAGGGATCAAAACATGGCGGGGAACTAGCGGCGGCGCCTCCGGCTGCCGCCGGGATTCAGTGATCGCGTGCTGCTGGGGGAATCGGTGACGTTGCGACTGGAGCTCGCCGGAGAGGGACTGGGGAGCGAACAGGATCGCTTCCACGTGCAGCGCGCCGTGCACTCGCTCCTGGCCGAGCTGATCGTCGCCACGCGTCCCGGCGAAGCCCTACGCCCGGAAGATCTTGCCGAGCTCGACAGCAGGCCGCGGCTGTTGACGCCGGCCGTTCAAAGCGCCGGTCCCGGCCGAACGCCGCCGCGCGGGTTCGATCAGGCCGTGCCGGGGATCATGGTTATGTTCCTGCTGATGACCATGCTGATCACGGGGGCGTCTGGCTGGTCATGGAGCGGAGCCAAGGCATCCTACGTCGCCTGGCGGCGACGCCGCTCGGTGCAGGCTCGATCGTCGCAGGCAAAGCGGCGGCCCGCCGGAGTCTGGGCTTGTTCCAGGCGACGTTCGCGATGATCGTGGGCCGGTGGTTGTTCGGCGTGCGCTGGGGCGAGAACCGGGCCGCGGTCGTGGGCTTCCTAGTTGTTTATGCCGCGCTCACCGCGATGCTGGGCATGCTGGGGCGCAGCGAACGGCAGGTTGTGGGTTTGGGCGTCATTTCTTGGAATGTTCTGGCGGCGGTGGGAGGCTGCTGGTGGCGGCTGGAGATTACGCCGCTGTGGGCGCAGAGGCCGGCGTGGCTGACGCCGACCGGCTGGGCGATGGACGCGCTTCACCGCTTGGTTAGCTTCGGCCAGCCGCCAGGCGCGATCCTGCGGCACTTCGCGCTGTCCGCCACGGCCGCCTTTGCGGCGGCGTGGGCTGCGGTGCGCTTGTTCCGCTTCGACTGAGGAAGCGACAGCATGCGTTGGAACCCGCTCACCGCAATAGCTCGGCCACAGCGGGGCTCCACGCTCACTCCACGGCGACTTTCGTGCCCTTGGTCTCGACGCGGGAGAGCTGGGCGATGCGCTCGTCGATCAGGGAGCGGATGGCCTTGAGGAACTCGATGCGTGAATTGCGCAGGTGCTGCCGGGTGGGCTCCGGCAGCCGGAACATCTGCATGAGCAGGCGCTGCACCTCCCAGCACAGGCAGCCCTCGACCGCTGCGGGCCGCCCAGCCTCGCTCGCCGTAGCCTGGTTCATGTTTGCACCTCCTCTCTCAACTCCACTGTAAGTACGCCATTGTCCAGCCGGGCGCGCACCGGCGCCAGGGCCGCCATGGACGTGGGTAAGCCGATGTGGCGCCGCAGCGTGCCGACCTCGATCACCAGCTCGTCGCCCTTCTTGAAGAGGCTGACTTCGCCGCGCGTGGCGAAAGGCAGCAGCACACGCACTTCGTAATGGCCGTCGCGCTTGTGGAAGCTGTAGGGCCGCTCGCGACGCAACACCGCAGTGGGATCCTCGTCCTCGGCGTACAGCGCGCGCCCCAAAGCCCTCAAGCGCTCCAAACCCAGCACCTCGTCTTGGAACAACGGCACTCGCCGGACGGGCACCGGGGCGAAGTAGTCTTCGATCTCCTTGACGACGGCCGCCTGGGAGCGGCGCCACTCGGCAAACCAGCCGTCGCCTGCCTCCGCCGGCAACACGCGGTTGACGATCACCATGTCCACCGTCAGACCGTGCAGCGAGAAGTAAACGAAGGCCCGCTGCGTCTCGCGCAGCACCATGCGCTCAGGATTGGTGACCAGCCGCACGCTGGTCGTCTGGGGATCCTCCATCAGCTCGTCGACGCCTTCCAGTCGCTCGAACAGGGCCTGAATATTGGCGAAATAGCTGTCCGAGGGCATTTCAAAGGGCGCCACGCGATTGGCGATGGGCCGGACAGCCTTGAGCAGGCTGCGCTGGAAGGGGAAGATGTGCTTCATGTACCAGTCCAGGGTGGTGGGCATGCTCACGAAACGCATGGACTCGGCCGTGGGGGCGGCATCCAGCACGACCACGTCAAAGAGGCCCTGGCGCCGGTACTGGTTGATGTACATCATGGCGCTCAGCTCCTCCATGCCGGGCAGGATGGCCAGCTCCTCGGCCTCCACCTCCGAGACGCCCGTGGTGCGCAACACCGAGACGATGTAGGAGGAGATCTCCTTCCAGTGCCGTTTGATTTCCCGCTGGATGTTGACTTCCTGGATGCAAAGACGCTCGGCCACGGGCAGGGGGTCGGCCGTGCGCCCGTGGAAAAGCTCGCCACCCAGGTCGAAAGAGTCCCCCAGACTGTGGGCCGGATCGACGCTCATGACGAGGGTGCGATAGCCCAGTTCGGCCAAGCGCACTCCCGTCGCAGCCGCGAGGCTGGTCTTCCCCACGCCCCCTTTCCCGCTGAAGAGCAGGATTCTCATACCTTTATTCTACGCGCACCGACCGCGCGGCCACCTGCTTGCGCGCGTGGTTCACCGGAAACGGGCGGGCGAACGGGCCCGTTATAATTTAGTGGGCGGGGGTGTGGGAGACATGGCGACACAAGGCGGAAGCTCCCTCATCCCTGCGACGACCGGGTAAGCGAATTGCCGACGGGAGGTGACCGATGCGTGCCAAGTATCTGATCGCCATCCTGCTGGTTTGCGCGAGCCTGTTGCTTGCGAAGACTTACACCATCACACTCTCGGAACCCTCGACGGTTGCCGGCAAGGAACTGAAGCCGGGCAGTTACTCGCTGAAAATCGAGGGTGAGAAGGCCGTCTTTCTGGACCGTGCCCGCAAGCCGGTGGTGGAGACCAGCGTGAAGATCGAGAACGCACCGCGCAAGTTCGACGCGACCGCCATCGAATTCCGCAAGGAAGGCGGGCAGAACCGGATCCAGGCCATTTCGCTCGGCGGCAGTAAGATGAAGCTGGTGTTGGACTAGCTCTGGATGCTTGACGGCCCGGGTCGGCGTCCGCAGCCGGCCCGGGCTCCTCGCGATCCTTGGGGGGCGCGGGATCGCCCGCTCACCAGCCCGGCGGTAGAATGTAAGCAAGCCCCCTTTTATGTTTGACGCCATCCTCGCCAAGATTTTCGGCACCAAGAACGAGCGCGAGCTGAAGCGCCTGCGCCCGTTAGTAGTCGCCATCAACGAGCTGGAGCCCGCCATCCGCCGACTGTCGGATCAGGAACTGGCCGCCAAGACGGCCGAGTTCAAACAGCGCCTGGCGCAGGGGGCGACGCTGGACGATCTGCTGATCGAAGCCTTCGCGGTGGTGCGCGAAGTGGCGCGCCGGGTGCTGAACATGCGCCACTTCGACGTGCAACTGATCGGGGGGATCGTGCTGCATCAGGGCAAGATCGCCGAGATGAAGACGGGCGAGGGCAAGACGCTGGTGGCTACGCTACCCGCCTACCTGAACGCGCTGGAAGGCAAGGGGGTCCACATCGTCACGGTGAACGACTATCTGGCCAAGCGCGATGCGGAGTGGATGGGCCAGATCTACCGTTTTCTGGGGCTGTCGGTGGGTGTGATCGTGCACGATCTGGATGACGACGAGCGTCGCCGCGCCTACGCCTGCGACATCACCTACGGAACCAACAACGAGTTCGGCTTCGACTATCTGCGGGACAACATGAAGTTCCGCCTGGAAGATTGCGTGCAGCGGGGGCACAACTACGCGATTGTGGACGAGGTGGACTCGATCCTGATCGACGAGGCGCGCACGCCGTTGATCATTTCCGGGCCGAGCGAAGAATCGACCGACAAGTACTACAAGATCAACCGCATCATTCCCAAGCTGGTGCGGGGCGAGGTCATCAAGGGCAAGGAGCCGGGCGAGATTTACACCACGGGCGACTACACGGTGGACGAGAAGCACCGCACGGTCGCGCTCACCGAGGAGGGCGTGGCCAAGGTGGAAAAGCTGCTGGGCATCAGCAACCTTTACGATCCCGCCAACATCGAGCTGAATCACCATGTACAGCAGGCGCTGCGGGCGCATGTGCTTTATCACCGGGACAAAGACTATGTGGTGAAGGACGGGCAGGTGATCATCGTGGACGAGTTCACCGGCCGTCTCATGCCCGGGCGTCGCTGGAGCGACGGCCTGCATCAGGCGATCGAGGCCAAAGAAGGGGTCAAGATCGAGCGCGAGAACCAGACGCTGGCCACCATCACCTTCCAGAACTACTTCCGGATGTACAAGAAGCTGGCCGGCATGACCGGGACGGCGGAGACCGAGGCGGCCGAGTTCGAGAAGATCTACAAGCTGGAAGTGGTCGTCATACCCACCAACCGACCGCTCATCCGCATCGAGTACCCGGACGTGGTCTACCGCACCGAGGAAGAGAAATTCCGCAACGCGGCGAAGGAGATCAAGGCCTGTTACGAGCGGGGCCAGCCGGTGCTGGTGGGAACCATTTCGGTGGAGAAGTCCGAGAAGCTGTCGGCCATTCTGAAGCGGATGGGCGTCAAGCACGAGGTGCTCAACGCCAAGCACCACGAGCGCGAAGCGTACATCGTGGCGCAGGCGGGCCGCAAGGGGGCCGTGACGGTGGCGACCAACATGGCGGGGCGGGGGACCGACATTCTTCTGGGCGGCAACCCGGAATTCATGACCAAGGAAGCCTGCCTGAAGGACCGGATCGCCGAGCCGCTACCGAAAGGTCAGGAGGCCTACGTCAGCGACCAGCATTATTACTACTTCCAGCACCAGGGCGTCTTTTACCGGGTACCGCGAGCCAAGTGGGACGAGATCTACGCCAAGTACAAGGCGCAGTGCGATCGCGAGCACGACGAAGTGGTGGCGTTGGGCGGCTTGCACATCATCGGCACGGAGCGCCACGAGGCGCGTCGCATCGACAACCAGCTGCGGGGGCGGGCCGGTCGGCAGGGCGATCCCGGCAGTTCGCGCTTCTACCTTTCGCTGGAGGACGATCTGCTGCGCATCTTCGGCGGCGAGCGCATCCAGAACCTGATGCTCAAGCTGGGCATGGAGGAGGATGTACCGATCGAGTCCAAGCTCATCACGCGTCGGATTGCGGCGGCGCAGAAGGCGGTCGAGGCGCAAAACTTCGCCGCGCGCAAGCACCTGCTCGAGTACGACGACGTGATGAACAAGCAGCGGATCGCCATTTACGGGTGGCGGAGGCAACTGCTGGAGGGTCAGGACCAGCGCGAGCGCATTCTGGAGATGATCCGGGGCATCGTCGCCTCTTTTATCGACCGCCGCTGTCCGGAGAAGGCGCATCCTTCCACCTGGGACTGGGAGGGCCTGCAAACCGACATCAACAGTCAGTTCGGTTATCGCATCAACCCGGCCGAGCTGCAAGGGTTGGGGCGAGAGGCTTTGGAAGAGACGCTTTACCGGCAACTGGTGGCCCGGTACGAAGAGAAGGAGCGGCTCATCGGCCCCGAGGTCATGCGCCAGACCGAGCGGCTGATCATGCTTCACGTCATCGACAACCAGTGGAAGGATCACCTGCTGTCGATGGACCATCTGCGCGAGGGGATCGGGCTGCGGGGCTACGGGCAGAAAGATCCGCTGGTCGAGTACAAGAAGGAGTCCTTCCTGTTATTCCAGGAAATGTGGGACCGGATCGAGGATGAGACGATCCGGTATCTGTTCTTCCTGCAGCCGGCCCAGACGGCCCGGATGGAGCTGACCTTTGGGGCGGTGGAAGGCGAAGAGGAGGTCGAGGAGCCTGCGGAACCCGAACCGGTGGTGGTGGCGCCGGCTGCGCGGCGAGCTTCGGAAACCACGATTGAGGATTTCACGCGCAACATCCAACGCAAGAAGGAGCGCCAACTGGCGGAGTTGCAGTACGGAGGCGGAGGGGGCGCGACGGCGCGCACTGTGGTGAAGGGACGCAAGGTGGGACGCAATGATCCCTGCCCATGCGGCAGCGGCAAGAAGTACAAGAAATGCTGCGGCGCTTGACTTACACTGTTGTCTGCCTGGCCGTGGGCACGCCCGTGCTGGGGGCGCAATCGGCCTTATGGCCTGATCGTTTCGGCAACTTCGAGAAAGTGGGTTCGAGGTCCATCCCTCTGAGAGACGAGGCCGTCTGGGACGAGTACGGTTTCCAGCAGGCCGAAGAGGCGGATTATGCCGCGAAGACCCCGGGGCCAGCCGCTTTTCGGGCCCGTGCTTATCGGCTCAGGGATCCGACAGGGGCTTTGGCCGCGTTTCAGTGGCAGCGTCCGGCGAAGGCACAACCTTCCAAGCTGGGAACGCTCGCCGTCGAAACGAGCGACGGGGTGATGCTGGCCTACGGGAATTACCTGTTCGACTTCAGGGGCTATAAGCCACAAGTGGCTGAACTGGAGGCACTTTTCGATAGGCTGCCGCGGCTGGACCAATCCGCAGTCCCTACTTTGCCCAGCTACCTTCCCGCCCGGGGCCTGGTGGCCAACTCGGAGCGGTACGTGGTGGGTCCCGAATCGCTGGCCAAGTTTGCTCCAGGAATACCTCCCTCCATGGCGGCCTTTCACCTGGGTGCCGAGGCGCAACTGGGGCTTTATAGGGGCCAGAAGGGGGACATGCGCCTTGCGATCTTTTCGTATCCGACGCCTCAACTGGCACGAGAAAGGGCAGAGGCGTTCCGAAGCCTGGCGGGCGCCGTAGTAAAACGGGCGGGGCCGCTGGTGGCGGTGGTGCTGTCGGCCCCGGATGCTGATGAGGCGGAAAGGCTTTTAGCTGCCGTAAGATACGAAGCCAGCGTGAGCCTGAGCCAGTACGTGCCGACCCGCAAGGACCTTTGGTGGGACCTGATCCTGAACATTTTCCTGCTAGTGGGCCTGCTGTTGCTTTTCTGCGCCGTAGGCGGGCTGGCCGTGGCGGGCTGGAGACTGCGCCGCAAGGCGGGCGAGCCGATGATCATGCTGCACCTGGACGAGCGGCCCTGAATCGGCCCCCTAGCTTCTTTCCCCGTGTTTTCTGCAGGTTAGATCGGAAGCAAGGGCTTGCCAAACGATCGGCAGGGCTTCGGGCGAAGCTTCGGGCGGCATCACGAATACCGATAAGTGACGAAGTTTGAGGCAGTTTGAACAAGCGACGGGGGGCCGGCTTTTCCACTTGATTCGTCAGGCGAGCTGGAATAATATGCAAGTCACAAGCGGGTTTTGGCGGTTGCGTTTCCGTCGAAGCCGATTCTCCCAGACAAAGCGCCCTGCAGGGGGTGAGAATGCCTGCCTCGATCGGAGGCGGGCATTTCTCTTTTGCGGTGCTGTTTCTCCCTTTTAATCGTTCGGTTATCGCCGCTAGACCCTCGCGTTTGCTCGTTTAACCGGAAGCGCTTGAGGGCCGTCCAAAGCATTCGGTATCCTTGGAGAGGGCATAGGGTCATGTACGTCGGGACTTCCCCTCGCAAGATCAAGACTCATCAACGGCCCCAAGTCACCAAGTTGACGACGGCTCCGCCGAATCCTCACCATTTGCTGGAGGACTTGCTCAGCCACCCGCTCACACGGAGGATCCTCGGGTGGATGACCGTGCCGGGCGAGGACGGCAAGTGCCTGTTCGAGCGGCTGTGCGAGAACTACGATCGTGACTGGCGGCTGGCCACGTGGCTGATCGACAAGATCTGGGTGGAGCGAAAGGGCCTGGATAAGGAATTCATCAAGTTCAAGCTGTTCCATCATCGGCCCACCGTGCGTGCGCTGGCCCTGACGGCTCGCAGCATCGCCCGCTACGGATTGACCGTACCGCAGCGCTTCTGCGCGCCGCTGTTCGTGGTGTGGAATTTTACGCAGGCGTGCAACCTGCGCTGCGATCATTGTTACCAGAATGCCCGCCACAAGCCGGATGCCGACGAACTAACTTTGGAGGAAAAAATCTATTTGGTTGATCAGCTCGCGGATAACTTCGTTCCGTTTCTGGCGATTGCAGGGGGCGAGCCGCTCGTTCACAAGGATCTGTTCCCCGTTCTCGAACACGCCAACCGGCGGGGCATCCATCTGACGCTGGCGACTAACGGTACGCTGCTAACGCCGGAGAGAGCGGCACGGCTCAAGGAGGCGGGCGTCAAGTACATCGAGGTGTCTATCGACAGTCTCGATCCCGAACAGCACGATGCCTTCCGCGGTCAGAAGGGCGCGTGGGCGCGCGCCGTACAAGGGATCAAGAACTCGGTCGCAGCCGGCATCCGGACCGGTCTGGCCACGTGCTTTACGCGCCACACCGCGCACATGGTTGACGAGATGGTCAAGTTCGCCATCGACCTGGGCTGCCAGACCTTCTCCCACTTCAACTTCATTCCGGTGGGTCGCGGGCGCGAGATCATCGACGCCGATCTCACGCCGGGACAGCGTGAGGTTCTGTTGCGGCGCTTGACCCATCATTTGCAGGAGGGTTACATCAACGTGATCTCGACAGCGCCGCAGTTCGGCCGTTCCTGCGTGATCTACGGCTGGCAGGACGGCGTTTTCGCCACCGGACATGCCGGTCGCGGCGAGGGCCGCAAGACGATGGTCCTCTCCAGGTACATCGGCGGGTGCGGGGCGGGCCGGTGCTATTGCTCGGTGCAGCCCAACGGGACGATCACGCCCTGCGTGTACATGTCCTCCGAGAAAGTGGGCAACATCCGGGAAGCCACGCTTGAGGAGATTTGGAACAACCGGCTCTTCGACGTGCTTTCCGACCGCGAGGACCGGGGCGATCACTGCGGCGTATGCGACTACCGCAACTACTGCGGGGGCTGCCGGGCCCGAGCTCTGGCCTACACGGGTGACGTGACCGCCGGGGATCCGGGTTGCTCGTTCAACCACCACCTGTGGAACGAGATCTCGCAGGCCGCCCCCGAGGGCCTTATGGTCCTGGACAACGTGGCGGCGGCGGCCGGGAACGGGCGTAGGACAGCGGCTGTGATCGAACAAGCCACGGGAGGAGCGAACTGATGAGTGGTTGCCCCTCGCTGGTCGGAGTTCTGCTTGCGGTGCTGCTGCTGGCCGTATGGCGGTGGCAGCATTGGAAGGCGCGCGCACGATCCAACCGCGAGGAGTTAGCCGCTCTCAAGGAGGCCCTTCACGCCGTGGCCTACGACTCGGCCAACGCGGTTAACGCAATTCGGGCTCATCTTGGGGACTTTCGCCAGGTGAATCCTTCGCCCGTCATGCCGGAGCATCTGGAACAGATCGCAGCCGGCGCCGACCGCATCGCACGGCTCGTACGGATCGCGGACGATCCCGTCGCCTGGTACCGCGAGCGCCACAGAAAGCATCAACGCACGCCAGCGCCGGGAGCGCAACCCACCGCGCCCATGATCGGCGACCTCACGCAACGCTGAGGGTCCGGTCGAGCAGCAAGCCGGCCAACGAACTCCTGTTGAACGACTCTCGCGAAGATGCCATGATAGGGGCAGGCGAGTGCCCTGGCGTATGAGCCTCCCGGAAAAATACGACTTGCTCGACCTGATCGCGGAGAACGAGACGCGAACTTACTTAGCCCGGGAGCGAACCAGGGTACGAATGGTGATGGTCCATATCCTGCTGCCTGGGCCGAACCGCATCAGCCTGCTCGAGCTGGTGCTGCGCACGCGCCTGATCCCGAATTCGCCCGGGCGGCTGCAGATCCTCGACCTGGGGGAGCATGAAGGCAACCCCTTCGTCGTGACGGAAATTATCCCCGGCTTCCGCACGCTCCGTGAATGGCTGCAAGCCGAACTTGCCTACGCAGCCTCCCCCGCGATCCCCGCTCAGCCCGTGGCTCCTCCGCCGACTGCAGCTCCGCAACCGCGACGTGATCCCGGAGAGTTTACGCAGCTTTTCCAAGCGGTGATGGCCGAACTGCCGACGACAGCCCCGGGCACCTCACGCCCAGTATCGTCGCCGTCGACAGCGGCTGAGCAGGGCAGTCCCCGAAGCAAGCCCGAGCGGCCATCAGCTCCGCCGCCTCCAGGACTCGCGCCGACGGCGCCGGCGGCCGGCTCGGAACCCGGCGAGTTCACGCGAATGTTCCAGTCGGCGCCGCCGGCTGCGCCAGCCGCACCGCCGCCTCTATCGGGGCAGCCCAGAGCCGGCGGCTTCGCCTCCACATTACCGCCGAGCTCCCTAGAGCCGGGCGAATTCACCCGGATGTTTCAGGCAGGACCAGCTGAGCAGCCTCCGCCCCCCCCGCAACCGGCCGCCCCAGCGTTCCCGCCTTCCCCGCCCACTGCGGAACCCGCAGCGGGCGAGCCGGGCGAGTTCACACGTTTATTTCTTCAAGGAACGCCCATCTCACCCGCGCCCACAGAGCCTGGAATTCCTTCGGAGCTGCCCGCGGCGCCGCCTACGGGAGCTGAGCCGGGCGAATTCACCCGGATGTTCGAATCGCCGTTGGCCCCGTCGCCGCTGGAGCAGCAAGCGGCCTCGTATCCGGCGCCACGTACGCCGCAGTCCGGACCCCAACCAGGTTCCGCGTGGCCGGCTCCGGGCGTGGCAGCTCTGCCGGGGTACAATCCGGCACTGCAAGCTGGACCGCCCGGAACCGGCCTCGGCACGCCGGCAGCAGGAGAGTTCACGCGCCTGTTCGGAACACCCTCGACGCCGGGAAGCGCCGCCACACCGCCTGCCTCCGGGCTTTCCGGCGGCGGAGCCACGCAGTTGTTCTCGACAGCGGCCGCCCCGGTCCCTCCGGCGGATCTTGCGCAACCCGCGCCGTCGGGCCCCGGCGAATTCACGCGCATCGTCTCGGGAGCGCCGCTGGAGCCGGTGGAACCTCTTACGTCCGCGCCGCCCGGAGAAGCGGCACCTCCCGCCGCCACAAGGTCTGCGAACGTACCGCTTTTCATCATTGCCGGATCCATCCTGGTAATCGTCCTCCTGCTGGCGCTCTACTTCGTGTTGCGGCGCTGAGGGGCAAACGTCCGCCGGCGTCGTGGGCAGGACGCGTGCCTACCCTTCGCTCGCCGTCAGGAAGACTGCGGAAGCAGGATGATCAATTCCAGTTGCGGGTTGGGGAAATCCGCGGGTACGTAGGCGGCGAAATTGCGTGCGCGAGAGATGGCCTCCCATGCCCCTCCCGACTGGTTCAAGGCGAAGTACTGATAATTCAGCTTGATCGGGATCGACGCCGGGGGTTGCGGTGTGTGGATGAGCCTGACGCCGGGGAGCGCCTGCCGCACCAGATGTTCGATGTGTGTGGCCGAGCAGACCTTGATGAGCAAGGGGGCCTTGGTGATTAAGTCGGCCTCGTTCATCTCGGCTTGGATGGCGAGGTACATGCGGGTGTTGGTGAGATACCTCTCCTCGGCCAGCGCGGTGGCATAGATGGAGGGCTCGACCAGCTTGAGAGGCAGGGAGACGAAGTTGGCGGGCACGACGGTTTCGAGCAGGAAGCGCAACTTCTCGTCCAGGTCGGCGAAACAAGCGCCCAGTTCGTCGTGATCGTAGACGGGCAGGTCGCGGGGCTGGATCTTCAGGGAGAAAGTGGTCAGAGCGCCTGCCAAAGAGGTCATTACCTCGAAGAGGGTTCCCGGGTGCCCGCGCCGGGTTTCGAAGAGGTGTCGCAGCAGCGGGAAGTGCGAGTTGATGGTGTAGAGGAGCCAGAAATTGGCGATGTCCGCGGAGGTGAAGTCGGCGAGGGTCTGGTTCTTCTGGCGTCGCATGCCGGAGAGCATGCTGCTGCGCGCGGCCAGAATCTCGATCAGGCGGCGAAGGACGGCCATGAGGTAGTCGCTGGCAGCGATGTCGAGCAGCGGGGGCACGAAGCGCGGGTCGAGCTCGAAGATGCCGGTGGGCGAACGGCGCACCCTGGCGACGCGCAGGAAGCCGGCGCCTTGCCGGGTTTCTGTTGTCGTGAGGAGGCGGAAGTTCTTACGCGCGATCTGAATGGGACGCTCGGTGCGGTCCCAGTTCTCGTCCCGCACCAGCGCCACTTCGGCCACGTATCGGGCATCGGCGGATTCGGCGTCGGGGGCGATGTTGAGCCCGCGCTCACGGTAATGGGGAATGGCGAGGTACAAGTCGACCGACTCCACATCAGCCTGGAAGTAATCGGCCAGGGGCTTGGGGGGCGGAGCCGGATCCGAATCGGGGATATCGAAGGGCAGGCCGTCGGGGAAGATGCCTTGGGCGCGCGAGAGGGCAAACAGGCCGGCCTGCAAAGCCTCTTCGCTGATGCCCAACCTGCGGAAGCCCCAGGGGCGGAAGTTGAGTGCTTCAAGCCGGAATTGCAGGACCTGTTCGAAGAAGAGGTCCTGCGACTGCAGATGCTGGGGCGTGAGGATGGTGCCCTTGGTCCAGATGACGGGTTGCAGCCGCCTCATGCCGTTGTACCCAAGCTAGCAAGAATGCGGACGCAGCGCAAAGGCGAGTAGGGTCAGCCGGCCAGAGTGTTGATCGCGGCCGGGTGCGAGGCCTCGTAGGCCCGGATGGCGTCTTCCCGAAGCAGGATCCAGCCCAGCTCGTCCACGCCCTCCAACAAGCACTGTTTGGCGAAGGGATCGATAGGGAACTCCACTCGTCGACCGTCGGGCAGCAGGAGTGTTTGCGATGCCAGGTCCACCTCGATCTCGGCCTCCGGTTGCTCATCGGCCAGCCGGAACAACTCGGAGTGAAGCTCGGGGGGAACGACGACCGGCAACAGTCCGTTCTTGAGTGCGTTCTGCCGGAAGATGTCAGCGAAGGAAGTGGAGATGACGGCACGGAAGCCGAAGTCGAGTAGGGCCCAGGGAGCATGCTCGCGCGAGCTTCCGCAACCGAAGTTGTCCCCGACCAGCAGGATGCGGGCACCCTGGGCGCGCGGCTGGTTCAGTATGAAATCCGGACGGGGTCGGCCCTCGGCATCGTAACGCCAGTCATAGAAGAGCTGGGCTCCCAGACCTTCTTTGGAGACGGTCTTCAGGAAGCGCGCGGGGATGATCTGATCGGTATCGATGTTCTCGACCGGGAGAGGAACGATGCGACTGCGGAGTTTCTCGAACGGCTTCATAGGTAGACCCTGGGATCGGCCACGGCGCCGGCGACGGCGCTAGCTGCAGCCGTCAACGGACTGGCCAGAAATGTCCGTCCTCCTTTGCCTTGGCGCCCCTCGAAGTTGCGATTGGATGTGGAGACGCAGTACTGGCCGGGTTGGAGCTGGTCGCCGTTCATGGCGATGCACATGGAGCATCCCGGCATGCGCCATTCGGCCCCGGCGGCACGGAAGATGCGGTCCAGGCCCTCGGCTTCGGCATCCCGTTTGACCTGCATCGAGCCGGGGACGACCAGCATGCGGACACGCGGGTGCACTTTGCGCCCTTGGAGAATCCGCGCGGCCTGGCGCAAATCCGTGAGGCGACCGTTGGTGCAACTGCCCAGGAAGACCACGTCAATGGGCCGGCCGAGCAAGGGCTTGCCGGGCTCCAGCGCCATGTAAGCCAGTGCCTTGCGCAAGGCATCGCGCCGCCGGTCATCTTCCGCGTGAGCCGGATCGGGGACCGGCCCGCTGACGGGGATTCCCATGCCGGGGCTGGTGCCGAAAGTGATCATCGGTTCGAGCGAGCCGAGGTCGAGCGTGAGCGAGCGATCGTAGCCAGCGTCCTCGTCGCTAGGCAACCGGCGCCAGCGCTCCAGAGCGGCATCCCAGGCCTGGCCTTTGGGAGCGAAGGGTCGGCCTGCGAGGTACTGGAAAGTGACGTCGTCGGGCGCGATCAGGCCTGCGCGCGCGCCGGCTTCGATGGACATGTTGCAGATCGTCATGCGCTCCTCCATCGAGAGCGAGCGCACGGCGCTGCCCCTGTATTCGAACACGCAGCCGGTGCCGCCTCCGGCGCCGATTTTGGCAATCAGGGCAAGGATGACGTCCTTGGCTGTGACGCCCTCTTTCAAGGAGCCCTCGAGGCGGACCTCATAGGTTTTCGGTTTGCGCTGCAGCAGGCACTGGGTGGCGAGCACGGTCTCGACCTCGCTGGTGCCGATGCCGAAGGCCAGCGCGCCGAAAGCGCCGTGGGTGGCGGTGTGGCTGTCGCCGCAGACGATGGTCATGCCCGGCTGGGTCAGGCCGAGTTCGGGACCGATGACGTGCACGATGCCCTGACGCTCGTGACCCACGCTGTAGCAGGGTATGCCGAACTCTCGGCAGTTGGCCTCGAGCTGAGCGACCTGCTGCGCCGAGACGGGATCGGCGATGGGCAGTCGCGGTTCGAGCGTGGGCACGTTATGGTCGGCGGTGGCCAGCGTGCGATCCGGCCGGCGGACGCGCAGGCCGCGGCGTCGCAAGCCCTCGAAGGCTTGGGGTGAAGTGACCTCGTGCACGAGGTGCAGGTCGATGTAAAGCAAGGCGGGTGCGCCGGGGACCTCGGTCACCACGTGCGCGTCCCAGATTTTTTCGATGATCGTGCGCGCCATTCTAGATCTCCGCAATCAGGGCGTCGCCCACCTCGGACGTGGTGGCGGGCCGGCCCTGCGGGTGCAGGTCGGCCGTCACAACGCCTTTTTCGAGCACGAGTTCGATCGCCCGGTTGACGGCGGCCGCCTCCTCCTTCAACCCGAAGCCGTACTCGAGCATGGCGGCGACCGAACCGACTGCGCCCAAAGGGTTGGCGCGATTCTGGCCGGCGATATCGGGAGCCGAGCCATGGACCGGCTCGTAGAGCCCCACATAGGCGCCCGATGGCTTCTGTTCGCCGATGGAGGCCGAGGGCAGCATGCCGATCGAACCGGCCAGCACGGCCGCCTCGTCGGAGAGGATGTCGCCGAACATGTTTTCGGTCAGGACCACGTCGAAGCGACGCGGGTTCAGGATGAGCTGCATGGCGCAGTTGTCCACGAGGATGTGTTCCAGCTCGACGTCGGGATAGTGGGCGGCCAGATCGGTGACGACGCGGCGCCAGAGCTGGGAGACCTCGAGCACGTTGGACTTGTCCACGCTGGCGAGCTTGCGGCGGCGGTTGCGCGCCAGGCGGAAGGCCACGTGGGCGATGCGTTCGATTTCGGCGCGGGTGTAAACCATCGAGTTGACGCCCCGCTCCTCGGGGCCCGCACCGGAGATGCCGCGGGGCGTGCCGTAGTAAAGGCCGCCGGTGAGCTCGCGCACGATGACCAGATCGGCGCCCTCGACGCGATGGTTTTTGAGCGGCGAGGCGTCGAGCAGCGGGCGCCAGGCGCGGACGGGCCGCAGGTTCGCGAACACGCCCAACGCCTTGCGCAAGCCGAGCAAACCCTTCTCGGGGCGCTGATCCGGGGGCGCGTTGTCGAACTCGGGTAAGCCCACGGCGCCCAACAGGGTGGCGTCGGCGGCGAGCGCAGCTTTGAGGGTGGGCTCGGGCAGGGGCGAACCGGTGCGTCGGATGGCCTCCGCGCCGATCAATCCTTCCTCGAGCAGCAACTCATGGCCGAATTTTTCCGAGACATGGCGCAGGACGCGAACGGCCTCGCGGGTCACTTCAGGACCGATGCCGTCGCCGGCGAGCACGAGAATGCGAAGCTGCATCCTGACTAAGGTCGCAAAAACGGCGGGGGGCTTTCAATCGGCCGCCTGCGCGGCGCCCGCCAGCACCTGCTCGATGATGGCGACGATTTCCTCGTTGCGCACGCCCTTCTTGCGGTCGGCGAAAGCGATGAAGCGCTGGTAGACCTCCTCGAGCTGTTCGCGCGTGAGAGCGTAGCCGAGATCCTGGCAGCGCTTGGAAAGCGCATGGCGGCCGCTGTGTTTGCCCAGGACCAACTTGGATTCAGGCACGCCCACCGTACGCGGGTCCATGATCTCGTAGGTGGTCCGCTCTTTGAGGAAACCGTCCTGGTGGATACCCGCCTCGTGCGCGAAGGCGTTGTCGCCCACGATCGCCTTGTTGGGCTGCGGGCCGAAGCTGATGAGCTGGGCCAGCAGGCGGCTGGCAGGATAGAGCTGCTCGGTGACGATGCCGGTTTCGAAGGGGAGCAGGTCGTTGCGGACCTTCATGGCCATGACGACCTCCTCCAGGGCACAGTTGCCGGCCCGCTCGCCGATGCCATTGATGGTGCATTCGATCTGGCGGGCTCCGGCGCGCACGCCGGCCAAGGAGTTGGCGGTAGCCAGGCCGAGGTCGTTATGGCAGTGTACGCTGATGATAGCCGAATCGCCCAGCGCCCGGGCGACCTGCGCGATGAGCGCCCCGAACTCCTCAGGCAGCGAGTAGCCCACCGTATCGGGCAGATTGACGGTGCGAGCGCCGGCGGCCACGGCGGCGCGGCAGACCTCGATGAGGTATTCGGGGTCGGTGCGCGTGGCATCCTCGGCCGAGAACTCGACGTCCTCGACGTAGCGGCGGGAGAGCTCCACGGCCCGGGCGGCTTCTTCCAGGACCTGTTGGCGCGATTTGCGCAGTTTGTAGCGCAGGTGGATGTCGCTGGTCGCGATGAAGGTATGGATGCGCGGGCGACGCGCAGGTTCCAGAGCGCGGGCGGCCCGTTCCACATCGAGGGTGCAGGCGCGGGCCAGTGCGGCCACCCGCACCTCGGGAAACTCCGCGGCTATGGCCCGAACCGCCTCGTAGTCGCCCTCGGAGGCGATCGGGAACCCGGCCTCCAGGATGTCCACGCCCAACTCCACCAGCTTGCGCGCCATGCGCAGCTTTTCGGGGACGGTCATCGAACATCCGGGGGATTGCTCGCCGTCCCGGAGCGTGGTGTCAAAAATGATAACGCGTTCCGCCATGTGCAAATGATCCGGGTGCGGCGCGGGCAGCCGTTTTGGGCCGCCCGCGCTCTGGTTCTGGGATCCCGGCCGCGGCCTGTTGCTCCCGACCGGGATTTCCCATTATCGGGGAGGCGGGGGCTATTTTGCAAATTTATAATTTTGTTGACATCGATCAGTCTTTGTGATTGAATAAATATTAGTTATCTTTTGTCTCTCATGCATAAGGACCCAAGGCAGAGTCGCAGCGGCGTCGAACTCTACCTGTTGACCACCTTTCTGCAGGTCGCCAGCGAGCGCAGCTTCTCACGTGCGGCCGAGAAGCTCTCGCGCACCCAGCCGGCGGTGTCGCTCGCCGTACAGCGTCTGGAGACCGAGCTGGGCGAGAAGCTGCTGGACCGTTCGGGCCGCGAGCTCTTGTTGACGGACGCGGGCCGGCTCGTGCTGGACTACGCGCGCCGGTTCGAGAACCTTCGGCAGGAGATGTTCAACGCGCTGGCCGAGTTGCGGGACAAGGGCGCGGGCCGGCTGATCATCGGGGCCAACGAATCCACGGCGCTCTATCTGTTCGAGCACATCCAGAATTATCGGCGGCGCTACCCGCGCGTGAAGGTGCAGGTGCGTCGCTGTCTTTCCAGCCGCATTCCATCGCAACTGATCGACGGCGATCTCGAGCTGGGCGTGATCAGCTACGATCCGGGCGACGACCGCCTACTGAGCACCGTCATCTACACGGATCACCTGGCGTTTGTCGTTTCTCCCCGTCACCGCTTTGCCCGACGCAAGTCGGTGTCCATCACGGAACTGGGCATGGAGACCTTCATCGCGCACAGCGTGGTATCGCCCTACCGCGAGATCGTGCTCAAGGAGTTTCAGCGTCACAAGGTGCCGTTGAATATGGACGTGGAGATGCCGACGATCGAGACCATCCGGCGGATGGTGCAGCGCAACGAGGGCGTGGCGTTCCTGCCGCGGATGTGCGTCGAGCAGGAGCTGCGGCAGCGCACGTTGTGCGAGGTGCAGGTGCGGGAGCTTGCCTCGATCCAGCGCCCGATCCGGCTGGTCTATCCGGCACGTCGAGCGCTGAGCCACGCGGCGCAAGCGTTCGTCGAACTAGTGGGCGAGGGGAAGCGCTGAATCCCAAGCCGGTATCGACGACCGGGAAGCGGCGAGGCACCATTGCATGAGGGCCTGAGCGGCGCTTTTACAGCCAACCCGCCTCCCGGTACCACTGAACGGTGCGCCGGAGGGCTTGCGCCAGCGGCGTACGGGCGGTGAATCCCAGCTCGCGTTGGGCGCGCGTAACGTCGCAGACCCAATCGCCGGCCAGCGCCTCGCGGAGTTTATCGCGCGAGAAAATGCCCGGACGGCCGCGCCACCGCGAGGCGAGTTCCGAGCCCCAAGCCGCCAGCCATGCCAGCGGTGCGGGGACGCGCACCAGCCGGACCTTGCGGCCCAGAACCTGCCCGACGGCGTGGGCAAAATCGCGCCAGGTGAGGGGCTCGGGCGCAGCCAGAAAGTAAATCCGCCCGCCGGCGTCCTGGGAGGCGGCCGCTGCGAGCAGGCCCTCGACGAGGTCCTCGACGTAGATCAGGCTGAAGCGGGAACGGGGACGGCCCACGACCGGCATCCAGCCGCGTCGCGCGGCGCGCAGCAGTTCCAGCACGTCGGTATCGCGCGGCCCGAAGACGACGGGCGGCCGCACGATGACGCTGCGGGAGGCGAACGGGGAGGCGCGAACGGCTTCCTCGGCGGCCAGTTTCGAGCGCCCGTAGACGGAGACCGGCTGCGGGGCGGAATCCTCAGTCACCGGGGAACCGGGCCCTGCCGCTGCCAGGCTGCTGACCTGAACGAGACGGTGACAGTTTTGCCCGAGGGCGCGCAGCAGGTTGCGGGTGGCAAGAACATTTCCTGAATGGTATGTTTCACTGAGCAGGGCCTTGGTCACGCCGGCCACGTGGAAGACCAGGGCGATGCCGCGGGCGGCCTCCGCTACCCCTTCGCCCGTCGCCAGCTCCCCGAACGCCAGTTCGACGCCCTGCGGCAGGCGATCCCGGCGACTGGTGCGGCGCACCAGACAGCGCACGCGCGCGCCGAGCGCGACGAGCCGTTCGACGAGATGGCTGCCGATGAATCCGGCGGCGCCGGTCACCAGAACGGGAAGGTCACGGAAGAATTCCTGCCGGGTCACAGTTCACCGGCGCCGGGCGCGGGCACGCAGGGGTAGATCTGGGCCTCGCGGCCGAAGCGGCGGCGGTAGGCTTCGGCGATGTTGCTGCGGAAACGCTCCTCCGCCCCGGCCTCCATGAGGTTGACGGTGCAGCCGCCGAAGCCGCCGCCGGTCATGCGCGCACCGAGCACGCCGGGGATCGCGAGGGCGGTTTCGACCAGGAAGTCCAGCTCCTCGCAACTGACCTCGTAGTCATCGCGCAGACTCTGGTGCGAGGCTGCCAGCAGCCGTCCCATGGCGGCCAGATCGCCGGCGGCGCAGGCGGCGGTGAATTCCTCGACGCGGGCGTTCTCGGTGACGACGTGGCGCGCCCGGCGGAAGACCAGTTCGGGCAGGGCTGCGCGGGCCTGTTCGAGCCGTTCGAGCGTCGCATCGCGCAGGCTCGGGACGCCGAGCCGGGCCGCCGCTTCTCGGCATTGAGCCACTCGCTCGGGGTAGGCCGAACTTCCCAGCTGGTGCTTGACCATGCTGTTGACGGCCAGGATCGCGACGCCGGCAGGAAGCTGGACGGCCTCGTGTTCGAGGCTGCGGCAGTCGATGCGGATGGCCGCGCCCTTGCGTCCGAAGACCGCGACGTACTGGTCCATGATGCCGCAGGGAGCGCCGACGAACTCGTTTTCGGCGCGGCGGCAGAGCTTGACCAGTTCGAGCGGCTCGATGGGTCGTCCCTCGAGCAGGGCCAGGGCCACGGAGACCTCGAGCGCGGCGGAGCTGCTCAATCCCGAACCCGGGGGCACGGTGCTCCAGACGAGCAGGTTGGCAGGGCGGACCGCGAAGCCTGCCCGCACCAGCTCGCGAGCCACGCCCAGCGGGTAATCGCTCCAGTGCCCGGTCGGAGCCGCCGCGGACAAGTCTTCGACGGGCCACTCGCGCGCTTCGCCGTAGTTTTCCGAAAAGACGCGCAAGCGACGGTCGGGTCGCGGGGCGGCAGCGGTGTAGCAGGCCAACTCCAACGCCATAGGCAGCACGAAGCCGAGGTTGTAATCGGTGTGCTCGCCGATCAGATTGACGCGGCCCGGCGCGCGCCAGACGCGGAGCGTGGCCGTTGGGCCGAAGACGCGCAGGAATGCGTCCTTCAGGAACGTCGCAGTCCCAACCACAGCATCACTCCGCCGAAGGCGAGCATGCCCGCGCCTGCGTAAAGGTTCACGTTGGCTTCCGTCAGCGGGGCGCGGTAGTGGGGCGCAGCCAGCGCGGTCAGGCAAAGGATCAGGCCGAGCAGGGTGAAGAAGAGGCCGGAGGGAAGTCGCAGGTCATACATGGGGGCTCATCCGAACCAGACGTTCAGCAGCAGGCAGGCCAGTCCGACGAGCGTCGCGAGCACGGCGGGGCGCTCGAACCAGCGCGCTCGAGGCTCAGGCGGCGGCAGGCGCGTAATGCCGTAGACCAGATTCACCAGCTCGGACACCGGCCGCGGGCGCGTGAAGAGGCTGACGAGGATGGTGACCAGGAAGCAAACGGTCCAGGCCACGATGGCGATCCAGAAATTCTGCGCCATGGTGGAAGGGAACTCGTGCAGGCGAGCGATCCAGGCGCCTTTGCCTTCGGCCAGGGTCAGTCCGTGGGTGAGGGCGGCGGCTCCGGTCCCGGCCAGCAGTCCGGCGAAGGCGCCATGGCCGGTGGCGCGTGGCCAGAACATTCCGAGCAGAAATGTTGCGAAGAGCGGGGCGTTTACGAAGCCGAAGACCAGTTGCAGCAGGTCCATGATGTTGTTGTAAAGCTGGGCGAGGTAGGCGGTGGCGATGGAAAGCCCGGTGCCCACGATCGTGGTCAGCCGGCCGACCAGCAGATAGTGGCTGTCGGGGGCGCCGCGTCGGATGTGGCTCTGGTAGATGTCGTAGGTCCAGACGGTGTTGAGGGCCGTGATGTTGCCCGCCATGCCGCTCATGAAGGAAGCCATCAGCGCCGTGAGTCCCACGCCCAGCAGCCCGGAGGGATAGAAGGACGCCATCAGCGTGGTGAGGGTGAGGTCGTAGTTGTAGCCGGATCCTTTGGGCGGCAGGGCGTAGCCGACGTTCATCTGCATCAGGGCCATGGCCGCGATTCCCGGCACGACGACGATGAAGGGGATGAGCATTTTGGGGATGGCGGCCACCAGGGGCGTGTTGCGGGCGGCGGTCATGGAGTCGGCCGCGAGGGCGCGCTGCACGACGAGGAAGTCCGTGCACCAGTAACCGAACGAGAGCACGAATCCCAGCCCCATGACCAAGCCGAAGACCTCCACGCCCATGGCGTTGGCCGAAGGGCTGTGGGTGTAAGCCCAGGAGTGGGTCATCATGGCGGGCAAGCGTTGGGAGATCCCCTCCCAGCCTCCGGCGCGATGCACGGCCAAGATGGCCAGCGGCGTGAAGCCGAGCACGATGAGGAAGAACTGAAGGACCTCGTTGTACATCGCGCTGGTCAATCCGCCCAGATAGGTGTACGCCAGCACGATGCCGGCCGAAAGGAGCACCGACGCGGTGAAGCTCCAGCCGAGCACGAGCTGAAAGAGCAGGCCCAGCGCGTACATCGAGATGCCGGAGCTGAAGACGGTCATGGCGGCAAAGGTGACGGCGTTGAAGGTGCGCGTCTTCTCGTCGAAGCGCAGGCGCAGGTACTCGGGGACGGAACGCGCGCGGCTGCCGTAGTAGAAGGGCATCATGAAGACGCCCACAAAGATCATGGCGGGGATGGCGCCGATCCAGTAGAAGTGGGCGGTCATCATCCCGTACTTGGCACCGGAGGCGCACATGCCGATCATCTCCTGCGCGCCCATGTTGGCCGCGATGAAGGCGAGGCTGGTGATCCACAGGGGGACCGAGCGGCTGGAGGTGAGGAAGTCCTCGCTGGTGGCGACACGCTTGCGTATCAGCCAGCCGATGCCGAGGACGAAGGCGAAATACAGGGCAATGATGAGATAGTCGACCGGTGCGAGTTTCAAGGGAGTAACGAGTGTACCGCGGACGGCGGGGCCTGCGCAAAGCGGGCCGCTTGGGGACGGTCACGGCTCGAGCGGCGGCACCTCGACCCAGGCTCGTCTGCGCCAGGACTCCAGGCCCAGCTCGGCCAGTTGCACGCCCTTGGCGCCCTCCAGAAGGTTCCAGGGGAAGGGGCGGTCCTTGACCACGTGGAGCAGGAACAGCTCCCACTGGGCCTTGAAGGCGTTGTCGTAAGTCTCCTGGGCGGGCACCTTCTGCCACTGCTCGAAGTAGTTGTAGGGGCTTTCGATATCGGGGTTCCAGACGGGCCTCGGGGTGGCGGCCAGCGGCTGGATCCAGCACTCGCGCAAGCCGGCCACGGCGGAGCCGAGCGTCCCGTCGACATGGAGGGTGAACAGGTCGTCGCGCCGCACGCGGGTGCACCAAGAGGAATTGAAGTGGGCGACGATGCCGCCTTCCAGCTCGAAGGTGGCGTAGGCGGAATCGTCGGCGGTGACTTCGTAGGGACGCCCCTGCTCGTCCCAGCGGCGCGGGATGTGCGTCGCGCCCAGGCAGGTGAGCGCTTTCACGGGAGCGATCAGATTGTCCAGCACGTAGCGCCAGTGGCAGAGCATGTCCACGATGATGCTGCCGCCTAGCTCCCTGCGGTAGTTCCAGGAGGGGCGCTGCGCGGGCACGATGTTGCCCTCGAAGACCCAGTAACCGAACTCGCCGCGGGCGGCGAAGATGCGTCCGAAGAAGCCGGCCTCCTTCAGGCGGCGGAGTTTGATGAGGCCGGGCAGCCAGAGCTTGTCCTGCACGACGCCGTGCTTGACGCCGGCCGCTTTGGCGGCGCGATAAACCTGGAGGGCCCCGGCGAGCGTGTCGGCGCTGGGCTTTTCGCAGTAAACGTGCTTTCCCTTGGCGATGGCCTTCAGCAGTGCAGGCACGCGCAGCGCCGTAGCCTGCGCATCGAAGTAAATGGAGTAGTCCGGATCGTCGAGGGCGGCATCGAGGTCGGTAGTCCAAGGCAGATCGCCGCATTCGCGTGCGATCGCCTCGAGCTTGGCGGGATTGCGCCCCACCAACAGCGGCCTGGGGATGATGACTTCGCGTTCGTTGACGCGCAGGCCGCCCTGTTGGCGGATGGCGAGGATCGAGCGCTTCAGATGCTGGTTCAGGCCCATGCGCCCGGTGACGCCGTTCATGATGATGCCGATTTCGTGTACGATCGAGCCGCTCATGAGTCCACCTCCGGATCGCGTCAAGCGACCGCGTTACTGCCCCGAGGGTTTGTCGAGGCACTGAGGCCAGGCGCCTTCAGGAAGGGGCGGCGCCTCGATGCCCGCGCGCGGAAGCGTACCTTCGAGCTCCTGCCGCCAGTGCGCGACGTCGCCTGCGGGAGCGTAGCAGTAGATCATGCGGCAGACCGTGTCGCCGACGTTGGTCAACTGGTGAAAAACGCGAGGCGGGATGTACACGGCCTGGCCCGCGTGCAGGACGGCGCGCTCGTCACCGAGGCACATTTCGGCGGTGCCTTCCAGAATGAAGTAGATCTCCTCCTGCTCCTGGTTATGCCAGGGGACCTGCCCGCCGTGCGGCTCGAGCGTGACGTAGCCCATGCAGAAGTTTTTAGCCTGGATAGGGCTGGCTCCGCCCACCAGATTTTGGGTCCGCCGGCGGGCGGGGTAGGTGCGGCCGGAGATTTGTGCCAGGTCGGCAATGATCATCGTTGGCTGCTCCTTGCAGGTTCGTGCGGGCGAGCGGCCCGTGGACTGCGCCGCGCTAGGGCCGGCGCCGTTTGAGAGGCGGCGCCAATCGCCCGGCTCATCCTCCATGCTATCGTGATGGGTTGTGTCGTCGCCGCTGAGCGTCCGCCTGGAGCGGTACGAGGGGCCGCTGGACCTGCTGCTGGATCTGATCCGCAAGCAGAAGATCGACATCTGGGATATTCCCATCGCGCAGATCACCCAGCAGTATCTGGACTACCTCCAGCAGGCCGCCGAGCTGGACATCGAGCTGGGGGCGGAATTCATCCTCATGGCGGCCACGCTGATTCACATCAAGTCGCGCATGTTGCTGCCGCGCGATCCCGAGCTGGCCCGGATAGAGGGCGAGCCCGAGGATCCGCGCCGAGAGCTGGTCGAGCGACTGCTCGAACACGAGCGCTTCAAGAACGCCGCCGAAATGCTTCAGCAGAAGCGGCTGATCGAGGAGAACATCTGGTCCAACCCCCGCGTGCAAGCCTTTCTGGACGGCGAGGACGCGGGCCTGGCGGTGACGGTTTACGATTTGGTGGCCGCCTTCCAGGCCGTACTCGAGCGCGCCCGCAACAAGCCGTCCTTCCAGGTGAACCACGAGCCGGTGACGCTGGCCGACATGCTCGAGTTCCTGAAGGCCGAGTTGTTGAACCGACCCAGAGGAGAGGTCATACCGGCCCGGGAGCTGTTCGAGCGCCAGCGGAGTCTGCGGGCGATGATCTGCCTGTTTCTTGCCATTCTCGAGCTGGTGCGGCTGCAAGCCATCGCGCTCGTGCAGAAAGAGACGTTCGGCGAGATCGGAATCCGGCGACACAAGCGGTTCGAGGAGGTCATCGCCTCCCCGAACGGGCTGGATCTGGAGAAGGAGTACACCTGAAGAGCCGGGCGTCTTTTGCGAGCGAGGCCCGGCTTTCCGGAGCCGAGATGCAGGAAACCGAAGTGACGCTCCCGCCGCCTGAAGAGGCGGCGTCGGCCGAGCCGTGCAGCGAGCAGGGCGTTCCCAAGCAGCGCGAATTGGGGGAGCAGCCGGGTGTCGGCCGGGACGAGGCCACGCTGAAAGCGGTGATCGAAGCCATCGTCTATGTGACCGAGGAGCCGGCGACGCCCGCGCAGATCGCGGCGGCGCTAGGCGAGCCCGAGGCGCGCGTGCGACGCCTGCTGGCCGAGCTCATGGAGGAATACGGCAGGCCGGAGCGGGGCATCATGATTCGCGAGGTCGCGGGTGGTTTCCAGATGACCACCAAGCCCGAGCATCACGAGGCCATAAGGGCATTCGTGAAGCGGCTCAAGCCGCCGTTGAAGCTGTCGCTGGCGGCGCTCGAGACGCTGGCGGTGATCGCTTACAAGCAGCCGATCACAGCGCCGGAGATACAGGCCATCCGCGGGGTGAGCGGCGTCAGTGCGCTGAAGACCCTGCTGGAGCGCAAGCTCATCACCACCGCGGGACGCAAGAACGTGGTGGGGCGTCCCATCCTGTACAAGACCACAAAGGAATTTCTCGTGCAGTTCGGTCTGAAGGACCTGAGCGAGCTGCCGACCCTGAAGGAGTTCGAGGAGCTGCGTCGTCTGGCGCTGGGCGACGACGAGGCGGCGCCCGCGCCGGCGGCGGAGCAGTCGGGCGGATCGGGCGAAAATCAAAAGTGAGGAAGGGCGGAGGTGGCTCTGGAGCGGCTGCAAAAGATCCTCGCCCACGCGGGCATCGCCAGTCGGCGCAAGGCCGAGCAGTTGATCCTGGCCGGCCGCGTCAGCGTGAACGGGCAAGTCGTCACCGAGCTGGGCAGCAAGGCCGATCCTGAACGCGACGAGATCAAGGTGGACGGCCGGCGGGTGCGACTCCCGGAAGAGCGCCTTTACCTGGCCCTTTACAAGCCCCGCCGGGTGGTAAGCACCCTTTTCGATCCGCAGGGCCGCCCCAATCTCTCGGATCTGCTGAAGCCGCTGCCCGTGCGCGTCTTCCCGGTGGGCAGGCTGGATTACGCGAGCGAGGGTCTGCTGCTGGTGACGAACGACGGGGAGTTCGCGCAATCGCTTCTGGCCGCTACTCGACGGATTCCCAAGACCTACCTGGTGAAGGTCAACGGCATGCTCACGCGGGAGCAGCAGCAGGAGTTCCGCGAAGGCGTGCCGCTGAGCGGCCGGCGCACGCCGCCCGCGCAGATTCGGCTGCTGGAGCGGGCGGCCAACCCGTGGTACGAAGTGACTCTGACGGAGACGCGGAAGGATCAACTGCGCCTGATGTTCCTGCACTTCGGGCGGCTGGTGGAGAAGGTGCGGCGCATCCGCATCGGCCCGGTGGAGCTGGGCAAGTTGCGCCCGGGCGAGTTCCGTGCCCTGAAGCCAGCCGAGTTGGCGGCTTTGCGAAAGCTGCTGGAGGCTCCCGACGGCGGCGCGCAGCGGAAGAGAGCCACCCGGTCCCAAGCCAAGAGCCATGGCGGGCATCGCTGAGATCCTGAAAAGCGCGCGGACGATCGCCGTGGTGGGCCTTTCGAGCAAGCCCTGGCGGCCGAGCTACGGCGTAGCCGAGTACTTGATGCGGGTGGGCTACCGGATCATTCCGGTCAACCCCAACGAAGCGGAGGTGCTGGGCCAGAAGGCTTATCCCGCTCTGGATGCGGTGCCGGAGCGGGTGGATATCGTGAACGTTTTCCGCCGCTCGGAATTCGTTCCCGAGGTTGTGGAGGCAGCCATCCGCATCGGTGCGCGCGCCATTTGGCTGCAGGAGGGCGTGCGCCACGATGAGGCGGCCGAGCGGGCGCGTCAAGCCGGGCTCGAGGTCGTCCAGGACCGTTGCATCCTGAAGGAGCACCGGCGCCTGGCGCCCTGACGCCGCCCGGGCCTCAGTGCCGGAAGTGGCGGATGCCGGTGAAGACCATGGCCAGGCCCAGGCGGTTGGCTGCGGCGATGACTTCCTGATCCCGCACCGACCCGCCCGGTTGGATCACCGCCGTCACTCCGTGTCGGGCCGCTTCCTCGACGCCGTCCGGGAAGGGGAAGAAGGCGTCGGAGGCTAGGACGCTGCCCGCCAGCGGGAGCACCGCCTTGAGCGCACCGAAGCGGACGGAATCCACCCGGCTCATCTGTCCTGCGCCCACGCCGAGGACCTGGCCGGCGCGGGCGTAGACGACGGCGTTCGACTTGACGTGCTTGACGACCTTCCAGGCGAACTCCAGGGCGGCAAGTTCGTCCTCCGTGGGCGGACGTTCGGTGACCACGCGGAGCGTGGCGGGATCGAGCGCGGCGTCATCGGGCGTCTGCACCAGCATGCCGCCGCTGATCGTACGCAGCACCGGCTCGGGGGTCCAGCCGAAGTCCACTTTCAGGAGCCGCAGATTCTTCTTCGCGGCCAGGGTTGCGCGCGCGGCGGGCGTGAATCCGGGCGCAACAATTGCTTCCACGAATGTTTTGACGATCTCGGCCGCCGTTTCCTCGTCCACCTCGCGGTTGAATCCCAGCACGCCGCCGAAGGCTGAGACGGGATCGCACTCGTAGGCCTTGCGGTAGGCTTCCGCCAAGGTGGACTGTTCGGCGCAGCCGCAGGGATTGGTGTGCTTGATGATGGCCGCGGCCGGGCGGGAGAATTCGCGCACGAGCTGGAAGGCGGCGTCCAGGTCCACGAGGTTGTTGTAGGAAAGCTCCTTGCCCTGGAGCTGCTCGCCTCCGGCGACGCCTCCCGCGCCGCCGTAAAGGGCGGCCGACTGGTGGGGGTTTTCCCCGTAGCGCAGGGTCATCCGTCGGCGGAGGCGCAGGTCGAGAACGGGGGGCAGGACATCGTCGCGCTCGCGGAACTGCCCGTCGGCGTATTCGAACCGCGCCAGCCGCGCGCTAATCGCCCGATCGTAGTCGGCCGTGCGCTGGAAGGCCTCGACCGCCAGACGCCAGCAGGTGGCGCGGGAGACCTCGCCGCCGGTGGCGCGCATCTCCTCGAGCACGGGTGCGTACTGGCGGGGCGAGCTGAGCACGGCCACGTCCTGCCAGTTCTTGGCCGCGGCCCGGATGAGTGTGGGGCCGCCGATGTCGATCTGCTCGATGAGCTCGCTGACGGGGAGACCCGAACGCGCGGCCGCCTCCTCGAAGGCGTATAGGTTGACCACCACCATGTCGAAGGTTAGGATGCCGTGGTCTTCGAGGGCCCGGCGGTGCTCGGGCTTTTCGCGCATTGCCAGGATGCCCCCTGCGATTTTGGGGTGGATGGTTTTGACGCGGCCGTCGAGCATCTCCGGGAAGCCGGTGATCTCAGCGACGTCGCGAACGGCGAGGCCGGCCTCGCGCAACAGCCGCGCCGTACCGCCGGTAGAAACGATCTCCACTCCCAGGGCGGCAAGGCCGCGGGCCAGTTCCACCACTGCGGTCTTGTCGGTGACGCTGACGAGGGCACGCTGGATTCTGGGCATGGCTTTCCATTCTCCCACAGCGGCGAAGACGGCCTAGAATAGCCGCATGGGACATCGTGTGACGCTGATTCCGGGCGACGGCATCGGCCCGGAGGTGAGCGAAGCCGCCGTGATGGCGGTGATGGCCACGGGGGCGGCGATCGAATGGGAGCGGGTCGAGCTGAGTGCGCGCATCATCGAGCAGACGCGGCAGGAAGTGCCCGAGTGGGTGCTGGAATCGTTGCGGCGGACCCGCGTCGGTTTGAAGGGACCGGTGACCACGCCGGTCGGCGAAGGCTCCCAGAGCGTCAACGTCGCCCTGCGCAAGCAGCTCGATCTTTACGTGAACTTCCGGCCGGTGCGCTCGATCCCGGGCGTGCGGACTCGTTACAGCGACACCTTCATCGACCTGGTGATCTTTCGGGAAAACACGGAGGATCTGTACGCGGGCCTCGAGCACGAAGTGGTTCGGGACGTGGTGACCAGTCTGAAGGTGATCACGCGCGCAGCCTCGCTGCGCATCGCGCGCTACGCCTTCCAGTGGGCGCAGCGGAACGGGCGCAAGCGAATTCACGCCGTACACAAGGCCAACATCATGAAGCTGGGCGACGGTCTGTTCCTGCGTTGCTGCCGGGAGGCGGCCGGGGAATTCCCGGACATCGAGTACCGCGAGCTGATCGTGGACAACGCGGCGATGCAGATGGTTCTGCGCCCGGAGACCTTCGACGTGCTGCTGATGCCGAACCTTTACGGGGACATCGTCTCGGACCTGGCCGCGGGGCTGGTGGGCGGTTTGGGGCTGGTCCCGGGGGCGAACCTGGGCGACGACTGCGCCGTTTTCGAAGCCGTCCACGGTTCGGCGCCCGACATCGCGGGCAAGGGCATCGCCAATCCCACGGCGCTGATGCTTTCCGCGGTGCTGATGCTGGAGCATTTGGGGGAGCGGGAGGCGGCCCGGCGGCTGCGCTATGCGATCGAGCGGACTTACGCCGAGGGGGCGCATCTGACTCCGGACGTGGGAGGCGTGGCCACGACCGCGCAGTTCACCGACGCCGTGATCCGCAACCTGGAAAAGGCGCCTGCGAGGGAAGGGTCGTAGGTGGTGCCGGCGGCTGGATTCGAACCAGCGACCTTGGGATTATGAGACCCACGCTCTAACCAGCTGAGCTACACCGGCGCGGGTGTCTGTCTAATTTTAGGTTAGGGACGGCGGGCGGGGCTTGTCAACGGCCCGGGGGCGTTCAGCGGTTGTAAGCCGCTAGTAGGGGCGCCGGCCTGGCAGGGGGGTTCTTCGCATCGCAAGAATCGGCCTGGAGCGAGACCTCTGCGAGCAGCCCCGCGGGGGAGCCTGTGAGGGGCGACCAGTCGCATAAGCGAAGGCCGTGCATCGCCCTCGGCGAGGGCATCGCACGGCCTTCGGACGGGATGCGCGGTGCCGCCAAGCGGCAGCTCACATCCGGAACTTACCCACAAGAGTCTGGAGCCGGGCGGCCATCTCGCTGAGGGCGCGGGCTGCCTTTTGCACGTCCGCAGCGCCCTGCGAGGTATTCTGGGCCGCCGTAGCCACATCAGCAACGTTGCGCGCGATCTCGTTGACGCCTTTCGAAGCCTCCATCAGATTGCGGCCCATCTCGTTGGTGGTCGCCGTCTGCTCCTCGACGGCCGAAGCAATCGTATTCGAGATGTCATTGATCTGGGCGATGATCGTGCTGATATCGGCGATGGCTTTCACGGCGCCTTTGGAATCGGCCTGGATGGCCTCGATTTTCTGCGAGATCTCCTCGGTGGCTTTGGCCGTCTCCGTGGCCAGTTCCTTGACCTCGTTGGCCACCACCGCGAAGCCCTTGCCCGCCTCGCCGGCGCGCGCCGCCTCGATGGTGGCGTTCAGGGCCAGCAAGTTGGTCTGCTCGGCGATGGAGGTG
>CALJAM010000034.1 GCA_938027685.1 uncultured Bryobacteraceae bacterium | reverse complement strand
CGGGGGTGGGGTGGGGGTTCGGCCGGGGAGCTAGGAATCGGTTCATCTACGTTGGCGGCATGCGCTTGGAGCGAGTGTTGCTTGCCTAAAAGGGCGGCATGGTCGCGCTCGTTTCGGTTTTCGCCGCCAGCGGCGGCCAGTGGTGCTGGGTGGCGGTCCGCCTTGTAGCGTCGGGCCTTCCCTAGGCGCGCAACGGGCGTCCGAGGGCTGAGGGTGGGGCGGTCTGTGGGTGGTCGGCGCAGTGCTTCCGGGTGCTTGGCCAGGGTGAAGTCGCGGCACTGAGGGCCGAGCTAGGGCCAGAGGTCAAGACTTGGAGAGGGTCGAGGCGGAGAGGGCTTGATCGGCCGGCGGGGGCGTGTTTATACTGGCAATTTCCCGGCCGGCGCCGGGAGACCGCCATGGATCGAGCATCCAAAGATGAACTTGATCTATCGGCGCCGCAGCGCGAGGCGGCCATGTTCTACGGGCTGTTCCTGCGCGGCCATCCGGCCGAGGTTCTGCGGCAGGATATCGACGTCCCGCGCAAGGTCCTGGAGAAGTGGATGCGCTCGCCGGATTACGAGCCTGCTTTTCGCCGCAGGCTCCAGCGCATCTACCGCTATCGCAAGCAGGTGCTGGCCATCTTCGACGAGCTGGTGGGTAGCGAGCGGCAACGCGCTCCCATCCAGTGAGAGCGCGCCGAGCGGCCGCAAGGGGCGCGCGCGGCGCCATCGGATTCCCCATGGCTTGAAGGGCGCGGTGCCGATCCGCGCCGCTGGAGGCTTGCCGTGAAAACCACAGTGCAGAAGCAGGACTTGCTTTCCGTGCCCGTGCGGCCTTTCGATCCCAACGGCGTGCGCGGCTGCTCGGATCTACTGGAACGGATGAGCAGGACGGCCTTCCAGGGGCGGCAGCTCGGCGAGGCCTTCCGGGTGTGGAAGAAGATGCTGGCCGGCGATTGCGTGATCATGATGGGATTGGCGGGGGCGATGGTGCCCGCGGGCATGCGGCGTTTGGTGGCGGAGATGATCCGGCGCCGGCTGATCGACTGTTTGGTCTCGACGGGCGCCAATCTTTTCCACGATCTGCACGAGACCTTGGGCCACTACCACTACCAGGGTTCGCCCCACGTAGACGACGTGGTGCTGGCGGAGAACATGGTGGACCGGATGTACGACGTCTTCGCCGACGAGGACCAGTTCCGGATGCACGATCGTTTCTTGGGCGAGTTCGCGGCCAGCCTGGATCAGTCGCGGCCTTACACGACGCGCGAGTTTCTATACCTCCTTGGCCGGCGGCTGGCGGAAATGGCGCGGGAGGAGGGGATCCTTACGGCCGCGGCCAAAGCGGGGGTGCCCATTTACTGTCCGGCGCTCGGGGACAGTTCGATCGGGATCGGGATCGCGGCGCATCGGCATACGCAAGGCAACCGGCTCATGTTCGACATCATCGCCGACGTGCTGGAGACGGCGTATCTGGCCAACTGCGCGACGACCGGCGTGATTTACTTCGGCGGCGGTACGCCCAAGAATTTCATCCAGCAGAGCGAAGTAACCCTGCTCAACCTGGGGGAGACGGCGGAGGGGCACAAATACGCGATTCAGATCGTCACCGACGCGCCGCACTGGGGCGGCCTGTCGGGCTGCACGTTTCAGGAGGCGCAGAGCTGGGGCAAGGTGGCGACCGACGCGCACATGGTGACCTGCCACTGCGATTCCACCATCGCCATGCCGTTGCTGGTGACTGCGCTGCTGGAGGACGAGGAGCTGATCGCGCGTCGGCGGCCGCCGCGCTTCGACGTCAGCGGTCCGAAGCTGGAAGTGGAACTGCCTTGGGAAAACGGCAAAGACGGGGGTTGAGGCCCGGGAGGGCGCAGTGGTGAGCGAGGCAGGGGCGCGGCAGCGGGGCCGGGATTTTTCCCTGTACGCTTTCCGCTTTCAATTCCGCGCCTGCGAGCCTTTGTACTTTCCTGCGGGCAAAGCCGGCAACATCGTACGCGGGGCGTTCGGGACGATATTCCGCAAGCTGGCTTGCGTGCCGGAGTGCACGGATGCCCGAACCTGTCCGCTGCGCTTTGGTTGTCCGTATGCGCGCATGTTCGAGCCGCACGCGCCGGGAGAGGGCCCCAGCGGACTGGCGGATCGGCCGCGGCCGTTTGTTTTCCGGGCGGCGCATTTGGACGGCCGCAGGCTGACGGCCGGCGAGTCCTTCCACTTCGACGTCCACATTTTCGACCTGCGCGATCCGGCGCTGGCGTACTTCGTGCTGGCCTTCGCGCAACTGGCGCGGGAAGGGCTGGGACCGGGACGCGGGCGGGCCGAACTGATGCGGGTGGAACAGTTGGGGGCCGACCGCAAATCCGAGGCGGTGGTTTTCGAAGGCCTGAACTTGGTAGTGCAGGCGCTGCTGCCGCCGATCGTGATCGACTTGGAGCCCGGGCCGGAACTGGTGACTCGGGTGCTGGTGCGCTTCCTCACGCCGACCGAGCTGAAGGCCGCGGGAGAGCTGGCGCTGCGGCCTGAGTTCGGCGTTCTGTTCGGGCGCATCCGCGACCGGCTGAGCGCGTTGCGGACCCTTTACGGAGCAGGCCCGCTCGAGGTGGATTTTCGGGGCATGGGGGAGCGGGCAGCGCGGGTTTCACTGGTTCGGTCCGCACTGCGCTGGACCGAGACCACTCGGCGCTCGAGCCGTACGGGTCAGGCGCATCCCTTCGGGGGCTTCATGGGTGAGGTCGAATACGAGGGTGAGCTGCGCGAGTTTCTGCCGTATCTGAAGGCGGCGCAGTGGACGGGAGTGGGTCGGCAGACAGTTTGGGGCAAGGGGGAAATCGGCTGCACGGTGCTGAACTGAGGCCGGCTTATAAGCCCAGCTTGCGCGGCAGGGCCAGGCTCAACCACGGCACGTAAGTGATCAGGAGCACGCCTACCAGCAGGATCAGCAGGAAGGGGAAGGTGTAGCGGTAGACGCGCACCAGCGGCTGATCGAAACGGTAGGCCGAGAGAAACAGGTTCATGCCTACGGGGGGCGTCAGGTAGCCGAGCTGCAAGTTGGCCAGGAAGAAGATGATGCCCAGGTGTATGGGATCTATGCCGTAGGCGCGGCCCATGGGCGTGATGAGCGGCACGACGACCAAGATGGCCGAGTAAATGTCGAGGAGGCAACCAACGATGAGGAGGAAGACGTTCAAGGCCAGCAGGAAGAGCCAGGGGGAGGTGATCCGGGTCTGGACCCAGTCGAGCGCGCGCAGCGGGACCTCGGCGTCGATGAGATAGTTGGTGAATCCCAGTGCGACGCTCAGGATGAGGAGCACGCCGCCCACCAGGGTGGTGCACTCGGCGGCGAGGCGGGGCAAGTCGGTGCGCAGCCTGAGATCGCGGTAGACGAAAGTTTCAACGATGAAGGCGTACAGGACCGTGAGGGCGGCCGCTTCGACCAGGGTGGCGAAGCCGCCGAAGATGCCGGCCAGCACGACCACCGGCAACAGCAGTTCCCACTTGGCGTCCCAGACAGCGCTCGCGAGCTCGGCGGCGCGAAACGGCGTGGCGGCGGCGCCGCCCACTTTTCCCCGGTCCATGCACCAGAGAGCGACCAGGAGGACCAGCAAGGTTCCAGGCAGCAGGCCGCCGAGGAAGAGCCTGTCGATGGGCGTTTGGGCATAGACGCCGTAGAGGATGACGGGGAGACTCGGAGGAAACAGCAGGCCGATGGAGCCGGAGGCGGTGACCAGTCCTAGCGAGAAGTTTTCCGGGAAACGGGACTTAACGAGCACGGGCAGCAGCAGTCCGCCGAGGGAGAGGATGGTGACGCCGCTGGCGCCGGTGAAGGAAGTAAAGAAGGCAAAAACCAGTGTGGTCAAGATCGCCGGGCCGCCCGGCATCCAACCCACCAAGGCGCGGAAGACGCGCACCAGCCGTTGGCTTGCGCCTCCTTCGGCCAGCAGGTAGCCGCCGAAAGTGAACAGCGGGATGGAGGGCAACAGGGGCGAAGCCGCCAGGCGGTAAGCCTCCACGGTGACGGCCGCGGGCGGCGAACCCTGGGCCCAGAAAGCCAGCAGCGCGAGGCCGCCCAGGGCGGCGAAAATGGGCAAGCCTAGCAGGGTCGCCGCCGCGATGAGCACGATGGCGGGGGCGAGCAGGCGGTCGGGCTGGGGCCACTCGAGCAGCGCGGGCAGGGCCGCAAGCAGGAGGCCGGAGGCCGCCGCCAGACGGCCGGGCCAGCTGGGGGAGGCATTGCGCAGGACGCGCCAGGCGACTGCCGCGAAGCCCAGCGGCATCACCGCGACGACCGGCCAGGTCGGCAGGCCGGGCAGCAAGAGGGTTCCAGCCTCGCGCTCGGCCCGCACGACGCTCAAGGCTGTCCAGCCGAGCGCCGCGCTGACGGCCACGGTAAGCGCGCTCGTGCCGATGCGGACGAGGGCTCGCGGGCGCTCGGGAAGAAAGCTGGTTGTGGAGATGGCCAGCAGGCGATCGGCGCGGGCGGCGAGCGCTGCTCCAAGGAAGGCTACGCAGAGGGTCAGGTGTTGCACGACGGGCGCCGAACCGGGCACCCCGCGGCCCAGGGTCTGGCGCGAAACGATTTCGGCCAGCGGTAGGGCGGTCATCAGGCCGAGGGCGAGGAGGGCGAGGTAAGTCTCGATTCCGGGTGTGCCGCGGCTTTCGGGGGCGGCCGTCATGAGGTTTTCTTTGCGCGCTGCGCGCGGAACTCGTCCCGCAGGCGTCGCACCTCGTCGAACAATTCGGCAGGCACCAAGCGTCCGCGCAGCTTGGGATAGGCCTCTTCGACCTAGCGACGCCACTCGGCGACCGTAGCCGGGTCAAGAGTGATCACGTTCAAGCCGCGCTTTTTCATTTCGACGACGGCGTCGTCGCCCAACTTACGGATCTCGTTACGGAGTCTGAGTCCAGCGCTTCGTGCCGCCTCGAGCATGGCCGGCCGCAGCGCTTCAGGAATGCGCTCCCAGGTTTTCCGGCTGATGACGGTGCCTCCGACCAGCGGCGCCCACTTAAGGTCGATCATGTTACGCGCGAGTCCGAACCACTGGTTGAGCATGGCGAGCAGGGGCGGCACGTCGAAGGCATCGATGAGGCCCGTCTGCGGGGCGGGCAGGATGTCGGTAGTGGCCAGGGGCACGGGGCGGAACCCGGCGGATTGGTAGAGTTCGAGCGCGTCGGCGTCGCCGGCCATGGTGAACAGCTTCATCTTGCGAATGTCGTTGAGCCGGCGCGCGGGCGTCTTGGTGAAGAAGTGCACCCAGGCGGCGTCGCCCCAGTTGAGGACGATGCAGCCCTTCTCTTCGAGGAGCTTTTCGAGGCGGGGCGCCACGCGGTCGCGGACGTAGTCCAGCTCTTCGTAAGACTCGATCATCATGGGGATCTGCAGGCAGGCGACGGCGGGTTCCAGCCGGGAGAGGCCCGAGCCTGAGAGCGCCACGGCCGGGAGCTGTCCGATTCTCATTTTGGTGATCATGTCGGGCTCGTCGCCCAGCACGCCGCCGGGGTAAATGCGAAGCGCGACTTTGCCGCCGGAGATCTTCTGCCAGTGCTGGCCCATTTGCTGGAGGATCTGGTGCCAGGGCGATGCTTCGGGGCCACGGTGCCCATTTTGACGAGCACGGTTTGGGCGGGCGCATGCAAGGCGACGCAAAGAGAGGCGAGCAAGACGCGAGGCATCATGGCTGCGGAGCCTCCTGTTGCGCAGGTTCTTCTTCGAGGAACAGCTCGTCGGCGCGCTCCTTGAGCCAGCGGGCGCGACACTGGGCGAGCAGGTTGCTCAAGCGGTGTTGGGGGTACCTGTCGGGGTCCACGGCCAAGGCCTGCTCGAGCAGCGCATGGAACTCCCGGCGATCCTGGCGGCGGACGCTGACGGCCTCGGCGTAGGCCACGAAGACGCTGGCGCGGCGGTCGCGGCTGAGCTCGCGTGCGCGCTCGAAGTGACGGCGGATGCGATCGAAATCGGGAGGTGCGCCGGGGCGGGCGGCGGCGAGAACGAGCTGGAATTCGTGCAGGCTCCCTTCCTGCCAGGTTTCATCGAGCGCAAGGGCTCTTTGAATGAGCGCTTCGACCTCAGGCAAGCGGGCCAGCAGCGCAGCGTCTGCGCGGGAGACCGAGATGGCCAGCCCGAGGGCCGCCGCATTCCAGTACAGCAGGGCTACGTCGCGGGCGCCCACGCGCGCTACGGCGCGGGCAGGATCCTGCTGGAGTTGCGCGCTGAGGCCGGGGTAGGCCAGGTCCAGGGCACGCAAGCCGTAGCTGCGCGCCCTCAGATACAGCCTTCTGGCTCGGGCGCGCAGTTGCTCGGCGCGCTCCACGTCTTCAAGGGCGATGCGATCGGCCTCCTGGTGGATGTAGGCGTACGTGTACAGCGTGAACCCGCGGCAGGCCGCCAACAGGAGACCTTTGTGGCGGGGGGGACTCGGCGAGGAGACTCTCGATGAGTTTCAGGCCGAAGGGAAGAGCGTCGCCGACGAGCTCCAGGTCTTCGTCGCTTTAGAAGGTGGTCCCGCCGGCGGCCAGTGCGTCTCCGATTCGGTTGATCGCGAAGCGGCGGAGCGAACATCCCCCCATGGCCACGGCGAGCATCGCCCAGATGGCCAATAGGCGCGACCGCACGGCATAGACGAGAATACCAGAGCGCTTTGGTCGGGGAAGGGCGGCTTGAGCCGCGCGTCGCTGCCGCAGCGGTGGTAGAATGTGCCAGGCCGAAGATTGTGTGGGAGGGGGTTCGCAGATGAAGAGCCGGCTTTTGACGGTCAGTTTGATCGCGCTGGGCGCCTGCCTGCTTCGGGCGCAGGACCCGCGCGGGGCGATCACGGGAACGGTGGTGGACGCCACCAACGCCGTCATTCCGGGCGTGCTGGTGCGAGCGACTAACGTGGAGACGGGAGTCTCGGCTTCCGCGGTGAGCAATGCGGCAGGCAACTACCACATCCCGTTTTTGCTGCCGGGAGCCTACCGGGTGACTGCGGAGCTGACAGGATTCAAGCGCTTCGTACGCGAGGGTGTGGAGGTCAGGGTCGGGGAGACCGTGGGTTTGACCATTCAGATGGAATTGGGAGCGGTGACCGAGACGGTGGAAGTCAGGGAGACCACGCCGGTGCTCGATACTACGGCAGCGTCGCTGGGTCAGGTTTTCGACCAGCGGCGCATCCTGGAGTTACCGCAGCGGGGTTATAACCCCATGGAGTTGACGCTGCTGACGCCGGGCGTGGTGAATACCACGAATATGCGGCTGCGGAAGGCGATGGCGCCGGAAGCCACGTCGCAGATCATGGCGGACGGGGCCGGCCAGTACAACAACGAGTTCCAGATTGACGGGATCACGAACATGTCGACGGACCGGGGCCGCGGCTACTCCCGGATCGCTTTCAGTCCGCCGATCGGCGCGGTGCGCGAGTTCAACATGCAGACGACTTCTTACGACGCCAGCGTGGGGCGCACGATGGGCGCGGTCATCAACGTAAGTACGAACAGCGGGACCAATGAATGGCACGGGGAGCTGCACTATGTGCTGCGGCACAGTGCATTGGACGCACCCAATTTCTTCAACAACAAGACGGGCACAAAGAAGAGGGTGTACCAAGATCACCGGTACGGATTCTCCGTGGGAGGACCGGTTCTGTTGCCGGGGATTTACAGCGGGAGGAATCGCACGTTCTGGTTCTACGTTTTCGACGACAACCGCTTCGGCGTGCCGGGTCAGTTCACCTCCACCGTTCCCACCGCCGAGCAGCGTGGGGGAGATTTCTCCGCGTTGCTGCGACTTGGTTCGCAATACCAGATTTACGATCCCTTCACCACGCAGCCGGCCCCGGGAGGGCGGTTCAGCCGGCAGCCTTTTCCCGGCAACCTGATTCCTCGCAGCCGCCTGGATAGGGTGGGCCTGAACCTCGTCAATCTTTATCCGCTGCCCAACCAGCCGGGCACGGCCGACGGGCGTAACAATTTCTTTTACGCGGGCAAGGCGATCCAGAAAATTTACCAGCACCTGCTGCGGCTGGACCACGCCTTCAGCGAGAACCATCGTGCGTTCCTGCGCCTGCACTACGACTTTTGGAAGGAGAACAAGAACGACAGCTTCGGCACGGGCATCCAGGGACTGTTCTCGAATCGGCCCAACCGCGGAGCGGCGGTGGACGATGTGATTGTGCTGAGCCCGTCGCTGGTGCTGAACGTCCGTTACGGTTTCAGCAGCACGAAGTGGTGGGAACTGCGGCGTACGCGCGGTTACGATCTGGCGCGGCTGGGCTTTTCGCCGAACCTGTTGCGCCTGATCGAACCCAAACTGGCGCCGATCCCGCGCGTGCAGGTCGGGGCGTATACGACCCTTTCGAACTGGGAGAACGGCGACGGGGCCAACTCGAGCCTGACCCACAGCAGCGCGGCGAATCTAACCAGGCTGCTGGGCAAGCACACCATGAAGACGGGCGTCGACTACCGGGTTTATCGGAGCTTTTTTGCTCGGAGGCCGCAGGGCGTGGCGCCTGACTTTTCTTTCGGCACGACTTACACGCGGGGGCCTTTGGATAACTCGCCTGCCGCTCCCATCGGGCAGGATCTGGCCTCGCTGTTGTTGGGGATTCCCGACGGGACGATGGGGGTCATCGCCAGCGCGGCGCTGCAGGATCAATACCTGGCCCTTTTCTGGCACGACGACATCAAGCTGACGCCGAGGCTCACGCTCAACATCGGCCTGCGCTGGGAGTACGAGACGCCGCTGACGGAGCGGTTCAACCGTCTGGTCTCGGAGTTCGACTTCGAAGTACCGAATCCGATCGAAGCGCAGGCGCGGGCCAATTACGCGGCGCGTCCCATTCCGGAGATCGCTCCGGCCGATTTCCGGGTACGTGGAGGGCTGACCTGGGTCAACCAAGGCGGGCGCGGACGCAGTCCCTTCCGGGGCGAGCGTAACAATGTGATGCCGCGCTTTGGTTTCGCCTATCAACTGGGCAACCGGACGGTGCTGCGCGGCGGTTACGGGATTTTCTATAACCCGAACGGCACGGCGGTGACGGTGCCGATCCAGACGGGTTTCACGCAGATGACGCCGATCCAAGCATCGCTCGATAGTGGTCTGACTTACGTAGCGACCACCGCCGATCCGTTTCCTCGCGGTCTGCTGCAGCCGCTGGGGCCGGCGGGCGGACTTACTACCAACCTAGGCCAGACGGTCGAATTTTACAATTACAACGAAAAATACGCATACGCCCAGCGGTGGTCGCTGGGAATTCAGCGACTGCTGCCCGGGATGTTTCTGGTCGACGTATCTTACGTGGCCAATCGCGGGACCCGGTTGAGCGTGACCCGTCATTTCAATGCAGTGCCGGAGCGGTATCTGAGCCGCAGTCCCGTGCGGGATCAGGCGACGATCGACTATCTCAGCGCGACCTTCCCGAATCCTTTCCGCGGGTTGGCTCCGGTGTACGGCGCCAACATTTCACGGGCCGGTCTGCTTCGGCCCTATCCGCACTTCGGCGATATTAGCGCGGAGGAGCCGGTGGGTTACTCGTGGTATCACTCGCTGCAATGTCGTGTGGAAAAGCGGTTCAGTCACGGGTGGACCTACCAGATGGCGTATACGTTTTCCAAGTTCATGGAAGCGACGTCGTTCCTGAACCCGACCGACCCGATGCCGTACGAGGTGATCTCGAATCTGGACCGCCCTCATCGGCTCACAGCCAGCGCCATCTGGGAAGTGCCGGTAGGCAGGGGCCGGCGTTTCGGCGCGCAGCTGCCCGCCGTGCTCAACCATCTACTGGGCGGTTGGCAGCTCGGTGCGATCGTGATGCGTCAGAGCGGCGCTCCGCTGGGTTGGGGCAACATCATTTTCCTGGGCGACATCAAGCAGATCCCTTTGCCCAAGAGCCAGAGGACGGCGGACCGGTGGTTCAACACGGCAGCCGGTTTCAACCGCGATTCGCGGCAACAGCTCGCTTACAACTGGCGCGCCTTTCCGCCCCGCTTCGCCGGGATCCGCGGCGATGATCAGCGCAGTTGGGATTTTTCCATCACCAAGGATTTCCCGCTGCGGGAGCGCCTGAAGCTGCGGTTCCGGGCTGACGCCTACAACACGCTGAACCAGACGAACTTCGGGTCGCCCAATGTCAGCCCGACCAGCACGGCATTCGGGACCATTACCAACACGGACGGGGATCCGCGGAATTGGCAGTTAGGGCTGAAGGTGGTTTTCTGAGTGGGACCGGTGCGCCGGCTTCGGGAGGCGCCGAAGGCATGGGCAAGCGGTTGCCGGTTGACGGGGGCGGGCGGCGCTGTGTAACATGGTCGGCATCACTGAGAAAGGAGGTGGTCCAGGCGATGTCATCAGACAGTAGAAAACCACGCGAGGTGGCCGACGGCTGAAGCGACCGTTCCAACGTTCAGGCTCCGACAGTGACGGAGCCGCAGTTCCTGCGGACCGGCTGCCGGGCGTGGAGCACACCGGCCTCAGGTTTGCATCCTAAGGCTACCGGCCCCCACGTCGTCCAGACAGGGCGGCGCGGGGGCTTTTTGTTTGCTGGCGCGGGAGGGCGGGTGCTTGTTAAACTAGGGATTCGGCCTGCTGCTGCCGGAGCCGAGGTTCTTCCAAGGACACGAGAATGAAGCCGGGTATACATCCGCCGTACCACGAAGTGACGGTGACTTGCGCTTGCGGTTACAGTTTCCGCACCCGATCAACGCATAAGGGCGACATCCGCGTGGAGATCTGCTCGCGCTGCCATCCCTTCTTCACGGGGAGGCAGAAGCTGGTGGATACGGAAGGCCGGATCGATCGTTTCCAGCGCAAGTACCAGCGGGCTAAGACGGCCGAGAAGGCTACGCAACCCGCCGAAGGCTGAGCCGTACGGGCCGGGCTAGGGCAGGGGTCTCTGCTTGTGCGCGCGCTTGCGCCGTTCCTCGCGCTCCTGGCGCATTTTCTCGTACTCGGCGCGCTGCCACTCATCCAGAACGGCCCGGATGCGTGAGGTTTGCTCCTCCTGGACGGCGCGCATTTGAGCGCGGTATTTCTCGCGAGTTTCGTCCAGGATGGTTTCGATGAGACGGGCCTGATCGTCGCTCAGGCGGAGGCGAGTGCGCATCTCTTCCATGTAACGGCGCTTGAACTCCTCGGGGCTGGGCCGGGGAGGCGCGTGCGGCGTGCCCGCCATATACCGGTAGCCCAGGGCGCCGACCAGCACGCCACTGCCGAATACGAGCAAGAGATAAAGGGTGACGGAAAGCCTGGACCGCGTCATCGGAACGATTCCTGCTCGGCCACAATGACCTCAGGATCGAGCGGTCCCTCCTGAGCGTAGTTGGCGGCCAGGACCTCGACGTAGGTGCTCGTGTAAAAGGAGGCGACAGGCTCCCGTTGTTGTGTCATGACGATTCCGAGCACGAGCGAGAGCGCCACTGCCGCGGTGACCAGCACTTCGGTCAGGCGCTTCCACTCGCGTGTCCAGGAGCGCTGGGCTTCGATTCGCTCCCACAGCCGGGGCATGAAGTCCAGGCTGGGCTCAGGATCGGGGCATGCTTCCCGGTAGGCGGCGAAAAGACGGGCGAGTTCGGCCTCGAGCATTGCTTGGCGTTGTTGCTGCTCGAAGGTGGCCATAGGACCCCCCTGTTCAGGTACTGCCCTTCGCCCCGGAGGCTCCGGAACCAGACGCCTCCAAGGCTTTCAGGACTCGCTGTCGGGCGCGAAACAATCGCACCTTCAGAGCATTCTCATTCACCCGATAGATTTTTTCAAGTTCCTTGAGCGAGAGGCCCTCGATCTCCTTCAGCACGAGCAGAATCCGATCCTGTTCGGAGACGTTAGCCAGGAGGGCCTGCACGGTTTCGCGCAACTGGCGGCGGCGTTGCTCCTCCTGCTGCGCACGGCTGCCGGCGGCCGCGTCGGCCATCATGACCTGCTGCTCGGAAAGGTCCGCCATGCGCGCTTCTCCGCGGCGTCGCTGGCGCCGCAAGTAATCATACGCAGCGTTGACTGTCAGCCGATACAGCCACGGCTCGAAGACCTCTTCGGACCGCAACTGATCCAGGGAGAAATGCAGGCGCAGGAAAACTTCCTGGCCGACATCCTCCACGTCTTCCGGACGCCCGATGAGTCTGGCGATCGTGCCCAGGATGCGCTTGCGGTAGGCCTGCACAAGCTGGGTGAAGGCCGCGTGGTCGCCGTCCCGAGCACGTTTGACCAGCTCGAAGTCAACGAGCATCCGATGCAACGTCCCGGCATCGCCTGGGGGCCGCCGCCGGCCTCACCTGAATGGCGCACCGGCAACTCGTTAGGTTACAAGGAATTGAGGTCTGGGGCAAGCCGCGCGGCCCGGCGAGCTGCGGCCGACCCGACGCCGAGTACTATGATGGTTGCAAGGTCTCGCGGCAAGGCGGTGTCTTCCCTGAGGGTCAGGTTCGCGCGTCTGGCGGCCCGGGAGGATTTCCGTGCCCGGCCGGTGCACGCCGTGCTGCGGCGGCTTTTGTGGCGGTTGCGCTGGGCTGTTCGCCGAACTCCCTGGCGGGTGAGGAGCGGCGCTGGATTTCCGCTCTGGATTGCCAGGACGGGCTCCGGCGCGTTGATCTACTACCAAGGACTTTCCGAGCCGGGCACGGCGAAATTCCTGAAGAATCATCTGCGCGAGGCCATGGTGGTGGCCGACATCGGGGCCCACTTCGGGGAGTTCACCGTACTGGCGGCCCTGCGGGTGGGCCGTAGCGGCGCTGTCCATGCTTTCGAGCCGCATGAGGAGATGTTCCGGCTGCTGGAGCGCAACGTAGCCGCGCTGGGGCTGCGGCAGGTGCGGCTGAACTGCTGCGCGGTCAGCGACATGGACGGCGAGGCGATATTTTGGGAGCGTGCGGAGGCGGCTTCCTCCTCGCTGGCGGCATCGGATGCGTCGGGGGCCGACGTGCGCCGGAAGCGGTTGGTGCGCACGTGTCGTCTGGACTCGTACTTCGAGGCGGCGGGCGGGGTTCCGGACTTGATCAAGGCTGACGTGGAGGGGGCGGAGCGGCGTGTGGTGCTGGGGGCCGCACGGCTGTGTTCGTTACCAGCGGATCGGGCGCCGGTCTGGGTCCTGGAGTATTCGGAGACGGCCTGCCGACGGTTGGGAGAGAGCGCGGCGGCCCTCACCGAGCAGCTAGAGGCGTTTGGTTATCGGTGTTACGCCCTGGCAGAGGACGGCACGCTAGGGCCGTGGTCGCCCCCAGGGCCTCCGGGCTTTCCGACCGTGAATCTGGTGGCCGCCAAGCGGAGCCTTGGGTGATCCGTTCGATCCAAAAGCAGGGCGTGGACGAGCGGGCGGTGGCGCCGGCGCGGTGGCTGTGGCGTGCGCTGCTGAGCATCGCCGATCAGGGCTTCGTGTCCGGCGCGAATTTCCTGCTGGCGATTCTGTTCGCGCGGTGGCTTTCGCGATCGGACTACGGTGCCGTGTCGATCGGGCTGTCGGTGTTCCTGTTGGCGGCGAACTTTCACAATGCGCTGCTGCTGGAGCCGATGAGCGTACTGGGTCCGCGCCGGTTTTTCGCCCGGTCGGCTAGTTACTTCACCACGGTGATGGTCGTTCACGCGGGCGCGGTCGCCGTGCTCTCACTGGCGCTGTTGGGAATCACGCTGACAGTAAGCAGCAGCGCGACGGCCCAGGCCCTGGGGGGATTGGCGGCCGGGCTTCCCTTGGTGCTGACCTTCTGGGTGCTGCGACGGATCTGTTATGTGACGGCGGATCCGGCGACGGCGGTGCGCGGCAGCGCGAGCTTTCTGGTATCGACCTTAGGCGCTGCGGCCCTATTGAGGGCGACGGGCTGGCTGAATCCGGCATCGCTGTTTGTGGCGACGGGTGCGGGGGCCTTCTGTGCCGTCGCGGCCCTGCTGCCGGCGCTGCGTGGACGGCTGGGATCGCCGTTTCCCGGGCTCGCAGAAGTGCTGGCTGCCCATTGGGGCTACGGGCGGTGGATGGTCGGGGTATCGCTCACGTATTGGTTGGCCAATTCCGCCTTCGCCGTGTTGCTGGCGTTCGGGGCGGGACTTACCGCTTCTGCGGGGCTGCGGGCGATCGAGAACCTGGTGACGCCGGTGCTTCAGGTGACGGGGGCATTGAGCCTGCTCGCACTGCCTCGCGTCTCCGGTCAGGCGCAGGAGCAGGGCGGGCCGTATCTGAGGCGATTCCAGCGCGTGGCGATGATCGTGGCGGCGGCGGTGGTGGGAGGGTACGCGGTCTGTGCGTGGTTGCTGCGGGGGCCTTTGCTGCGGATACTCTACGGTCCGGGCACGTATGAGGAGCTGGCCGTGCTGGTACCGGTGATCGCGACGGCAACCTTGATCCGAGGAGTCTCGGACCTTAGCCTTTCGACGGCGCTGAAGGGCGCGGCCCGACCGGATGCGCACTTTGCGGCGTCGCTGGTTTCGAGCGCTTTTGTGCTGACCGGCGGCTGGGCTCTGATCCGGCGATGGGAGGTCGCGGGGGCGGCGTGGACCATGTTGGTCAGCGACGTCTTACAAGCGCTCGTGCTGGCGGGATTTTTCATCCGCATCACAAGGGGCAGGCAGGCGGGGTAACGAGATGGGGTCTGCTGAAGCGGACGCGGTTTTCGCGCGCTGGCTGCTGCTGGCGCTGGCGCCGGTGATCGTGGCGGGGCCTTTGCGCTGGGCTGTCCCGGCCTGGCTGCTGGCGACGAACCTGGACGCGACGGGTTCGGGCGTGGCGTCGCATGCAGGCGTGGGGTGGCTGAACGCGTTCAAGGCGGTGGTGGCGCCAGTGTGGTTGCTGTTGCGCCTGCGGAGGACGCCGGGGACGCTGCAGCGCGGTTGGGCAAGCCGGTGCTGGCTGGGGCTGGCGGCGTGGACGGGGATCTCGGCTTTGTGGAGTCCGTACCCGCTGGCTGCCTTGAAGCTTGCGTTCGGGATGGCGGGAATGCTGGCGGCCCTGCTCATGCTTGAGCGGGCGACGCGGGAAGGCCTGGTGGACGATGGGGCGCTGCGGCTGTTTCTGCTGGGTTCGCTGGCGTTGGCGCTAGTGCAAAGCTTCTTTTTCGCCGATGGTTCGTTCGGGTATGCGGGCCGCGGCATGCCGCAACGGTTCACGAGCTTCGTCGCAGCCCAACAATTCGCGGCGTTGCTGGTTGCGATGCTGTGCTGGTTGATGTGGGCGCCGTCGGTAAGCGAGCGGTGGCGGACGGTCGGCGTGCCGGCGCTGGCGGCGGCGCTGGGGGCGAACGGCAGCCGCACGTGGACGTTGGGCGCGCTTGCGGCGCTGGGGCTGAACGGGGTTGTGGGGAGGTTTCGTCGGCAGCATGTGGTTCGACTGGCGGGAGCGTTGGTCATCCTGGTGAGCGTGCCTGCGATTCGACGCGACCTTGTGCAGCGGACGGCGGGCGAGCCTGCCAATCGTCTGGCGGCCACGGCGTCGGCGCTGCTGAAGGGCGAGGACCGTGCGGACGGCATGGGTCTCGGTACGGCTCGTTTCCGGCTACGCATGTACCGCGGCGTTTGGGAGGCCGTGCGCCAGGGCGGGCCGCGGGAGTGGCTGCTGGGCCGGGGTGCGGGCGCCGGCGGGCGGGTCGCCACGCGCCTCTTTCCCTACGCATACCGGCCGGAGACGCTGGACGCCAATCGTGTGGTGCACAACGAGTGGCTGCGTGTCAGCTACGAGCTGGGATTACTTGGGCTCGCATTGTTGGGGATCGTGCTGTGGGGTCTTGTTGCGCTCGCCTGGCGGACGCGCCGGCTTCCCGAGGGAATGGCGCTGGCGGGGTATCTGCCGGCATTGTTGTTGGGCTTGACGGCGGAAAATATGCTGGACGGCGCGGGTAACGCGGTGACAACCGGCGTGTTGATCCTGGCGGCGAGGGCGGCCGCCGCGCGCGAACGGGTTGAGCCGATTCGGGGAACGTGATTATCCTGGCGGTGCACAACCGGTATCGTTATCGCGGGGGCGAGGACCGCGTTTTCGATGCGGAGTGCGCGCTGCTGGAGGCGCGCGGCCACCGTGTGATCCGCTACGTCGAGGACAACGCGCGGATTGCGGGGATGAGCAAGCTGCGCCTGGCTTGCCTGGCGGTGTGGAACCGGCGAGCGTATCGCGAACTGCGCGCCTTGATCGGCCGCGAGCGACCGACGCTGGTGCACTTTCACAACACCTTTCCGCTGCTTTCGGCCGCCGTTTTGCGCGCGGCGCGCGACGCGGGAGTGCCGGCGGTGCAGACGCTGCACAACTATCGCATGGTCTGCCCCAACGGTCTGTTGTGGCGGGGCGGCAAGCCGTGCCGGCAGTGCGTCGGGCGCGGCTTCCCGTGGTCGGGCGTGCGGTACGGTTGCTATCGGCGATCGCGTGCGGCCACGTTGTTGGCAGCGCTCTCGCTGGTGGCGCGGAGGGCCCTAGGCGCATGGCATGATGAAGTGGAGGCTTACATCGTTCCATCCTGCTTTTCGCGTTCGGTGCTGGCGGAAGCCGGATTGCCGGAGCGAAAGATCTTCGTGAAGCCGAACTTCGTGGATCCCGATCCCGGCATGGGCAACGGCAGCGGTGGCTACGCCGTCTACCTGGGTAGGCTGTCGGAGGAAAAGGGTGTGGAGGTGTTGCTGGAGGCTTGGCGCCGGATGCGCGCGCCGCGTCGATTGATCGTGGCGGGTGACGGGCCGCTGGCGGAGCGGGTGCGCGCGAGCTCCGGCCAGTGGGGAATCGAGGCCCGGGGTCCGGTAAGCCGGGACGAGGCTTTCTCGCTGTTGCGGGGCGCGGCCGTGCTGGTTGCGCCGTCGTTGTGTTACGAGAGCTGCCCGATGGCGGTGCTGGAGGCTTTCGCGGCGGGGACGCCGGTAGTAGCAAGCGATCTGGGCGGGCTAGCGGAACTGGTGAGGCCGGGGGAAACGGGGTGGCCAGCGCCCGCGGGGGATGCGGCGGCACTGGGTGGGGTCCTGGAGGCCGTGCTGTCGGATCCCAGCGGACTTGTTGCCCTGCGTGGCACGGCGCGCCGGGCCTATCTGGAGCGCTACACGGCGGAGGCGAACTACCGGCAGCTGATGGCGATCTATGAGCGCGCGATGAGCGGCGGCTGAGACGGGTGGCCGCACCGCGCTGGGGCGCGGGCGGCGATGGTGGCGATGAAGGCCAGTGGTGACTGAGATGGGCGGCCGCATACTGCTGATCGAGAACTGTGACTTCCGCGGATTGCCTCCGGGAGGGCAGTCGACCTTCGCGCGCCACTTAATTCGGGCTTTCGGCGATCGCCTGGCGCTGGTAGGCGCCGCCAGCAACGGGGAGCCGGTGGGCGAGTGGATGGAGTTGGAAGTGGAAGGGCGTTGGCTGCCGTTTTTGGCCGTTGGGCGTCTGCACGTGGGTCCGGAGCGGCCGCTCGTTCCTGCGCGTTTGGGGTTCTGGTTGCGACTGCACCGTCACCGGCGGAAGATCCTGTCCACGGGGGCGCGGCACGCCATTGCGCTGGCGCCGGAGACGATGATGGCGGTGCGCAACTGGGGTTTGGAGGTCTGCTATCACTTCTCCGGCGTAGAGAACCCGCTCCGGTCCTCCCGCTATGCGTGGGCGCGGCCACTGGCGCGCTGGTTCGATGCCGTTCATCTGGAGAGCGCCGGGCGTGCCGCCGTGCTTCTGGCGCACGCTGACCGGGAGGCGATCCGCCGCCTTACCGAGCGTAGCCGCGGGCGACTCGATGTTGCGCGCCTGCACCAATTTCCGACCTGTGTCGATGCTGAGCTTTTTCGGCCGCTGGGGAAGCTCGAAATGCGCCGGGCGTTGGGCTTGCCCGCGGAGGAACCCGTCTTTGTAGCGGTCGGTCGTCTGAGCCGAGCCAAGGGATGGGACCTGCTGCTGGAAGCCATGGTGCGCTTCCGCGAGCGGCATGGGCGTGGCGTGCTGGTTTTCGTGGGCGATGGCGAGGATCGGGAGGAGCTGGCGCGGGCTGCGGCGCGGTCGGGATTGGACGGAGCGGTTCGGATCACCGGATTCCAGAGCCGCGAGGCCGTGGCCCAGTGGCTGGGCGCAGCCGATGCGGCGGTGTTTGGCTCGCGGTCGGAAGGCTGGTCGAACGCCATGCTGGAAGCGCTGGCCGCGGGGAAAGCGATTGTCTCGACGAACGTCAGCGGCGCCGGCGAGCTGGTTCGCGACGGAGTAAACGGATTCGTTGTCCCGGAGCGAGATCCTGACAGGTACGCCGAGGCGATGGGGGCGGCGCTGGAACTGCCGGGCGCGACGGAGGCGTCGCTGGAGCTGGCGCAGCGATACAGCCTCGGACGGATGGCGGACGCGCATCGAAGGCTCTGGCCGGTGCTGACGCAGCCGCTGCCTGCGAATCGTCCGGCTCGAGGGTGGGTTCTGGATGTGCCCATCGCCGCCGTTTCGCTGGAGAGCACGTTGGAGCAGGTGCTGGATTGGGCTGCTCGCGGGGAATCGCGCTACGTGTGCCTGGCGACGGTTTACAGTCTGATGCTGGCAAGGGACGACGCCGAATACCGGGCGGCTCTGACAGGGGCCGACCTGGCGGTGCCGGACGGCATGCCGCTGGTCTGGTGCCTGCGCAGCCTGGGATGGAGATCGGCGGGTCGTGTGGCGGGGCCTGATCTGGTGCCGCCGTTGCTGGCAGCCGCCGAGGAGCGCGGTATCCCGGTGGGCTTCTACGGCGGCAGGCCGGAAGTGCTAGAGGCCATGGTGCGCGGGGTGCGCGCCCGATATCCGCGGCTGCGGATTTCATACGCGTGGTCGCCGCCTTTCCGGCGGCTGACGCCTGAAGAAGACCGCCGCGTCGTGGAGCGAATCCGAAGTTCGGGCGCACGGATTCTGCTGGTGGGTCTGGGGACGCCCAAGCAAGATCTCTGGATGGCGGCCCATCGTGGACGGATCCCTGCGGTGATGCTCGGGGTCGGTCAGGTTTTCGATCTGCTGGGAGGAGCCCGGCGGCGGGCGCCCGTTTGGATGCGTAGCTTGGGGCTGGAATGGTTGTACCGTCTTTATTCGGAGCCGCGTCGCCTGTGGCGGCGTTACCTTCCTCACAATCCCCGATTTCTTTTGCTGCTTGCCCTGGAGAGGCTGGGGCTGTCGCGGGCGCCGTCGCGCGCCGACTTGACGCGAGCCTCTGCGAGTAAATAGAATAGGGCCCGCGGCCGGGGTGACGGTTGTGTGCTGCCGGCCGCGAGCGTGCTCCAGGGTGACGTCCGGGGCGGGCGGCAGTTCCAAGAGTTGCGCCGGTCGGGGCCTGGGTGAGTCGGCCGGCGGGGAGGTTGGGTCCATGGCAAGTGCAGTTCGATCGGTGGCGGGCATCGTGGTGTGCCTGCTGGCGGCGTGGCTTCATGCGCAGGAGTTTCGGGCGACGATCACGGGTACGGTGACCGATCCGCAGGGTGCGGTGATTCCGAAGGTGCGCATCGAGGCGAAGAATCTGGAGACGGGATCGGTGGTAAGCACGGTCACCAACGAGAGCGGGATCTATGTTCTGCCTTTCGTGCCGAGCGGGACTTATCAGATCACGGCCTCGCTGGAAGGATTCAAACGCGCGGTGCGGGACAAGGTCGAGTTACGCGTGGGCGACCGTTTGCGTGTGGATTTCCAGCTCGAGCTGGGCGGCGTGACCGAGCAGGTGACGGTACTGGGCGAGGTGGAACTGCTGGAGACGACCACGGCGACAAGAGGCCAGGTGGTGGATTCCAGGAAAGTGGCCGATCTGCCGTTGCTGGGTCGCAATCCGTTCATGCTGGCCGTGGTAGCGACGGGTGTGCAATACACGCCGTCGCTGGCCAGCCGCTCGAATCGTCCGTTCGACAACGGCGGTATGGACAGTTTTTCTATGAACGGGGGCCGGCAATTTACCAATGAGTTTCTACTGGACGGCGTGCCGAACACCAACACGGAGACCACGCAGCCCTCCAATCTGAGCTTCGTCCCTTCGCCCGACGCCACGGAGGAATTCAAGGTCCAGACGAACACGTACGACGCGCAATACGGCCGCACGGGGGGCGGCGTGCTGAACGTGAGCCTGAAAAGCGGAACGAACCGGCTGCGCGGGGTTCTCTATCATTACTTCCGGCACGACAAGCTGAATGCGAACAGCTTCGAATCGAACATGGCCGGTGCGCGCAAGAGTGCATTCCGCTGGGCCCAGCCGGGCGTGCAGTTCGACGGCCCCGTGTATCTGCCGCGCCTTTACGACGGGCGGAACAAGACGTTCTTCATGTACTCTTGGGAGAAAATCAAGAGCAGCATTCCGTTCCCGCAGACTTACACCGTTCCGACCCTGGAGCAGCGCGCGGGGGATTTCTCGAAGACGGTGCAGGCCAACTTACAGCCGATCATCGTTTACGATCCGCTGACGACGCAGCAGGTAGGCAGCGCGTATCTGCGGCAGCCGTTTCCCGGGAATCGGATCCCGAACGCGCGGTTCGATCCGGTTTCGGTGAAGATGCTGGAGTGGATTCCCCTGCCCAACCAGCCGGGCGACGCGCGCGGTTTCTTCAACCTGATTTCGAGTCCCAACCCGCGCACGGACGAATACGACCAGCACATCATTCGGGTGGATCAGAATCTCGGGGCGAATCATCGGTTCTTCTCGCGTTACGTGCGGGGGAACCGTCATGAGATGAACTCGGACGCAGGCTTCCGGCATGCGGCCTCACCCTGGTACGGTCACTGGCGGATCAATCAGGGCGGGAACTTCGACCTCACCTCGACGGTCTCGCCCACGCTGGTGCTGAACTTCCGGGCGGGTTACATCCGTCACCAATTCGCCATCGCACAGTTCGGGGACGGTTTCGACCCCACGCAACTGGGCTTCCCGGCGTCGACGGTGGCGCAGTTGCCGCGGAAGTTCTTTCCGCGGGTGGTGTACACGGACTACACGACGTTCGGTCCCCCGCGTTCGATCGGCAGCGAATTTACTTTCTCCGATACCTGGTCTGCGAGCGAGACGGTCAACAAGGTGGTGGGCCGCCACGCGGTGAAATTCGGGGCCGAGGCGCGAGCGATGTTCAACAACCAGGCGCTGCCTACGTCCTCGTTCGGGAGTTTCACGTTCACGAAAGGCTATACGCAGAGGGACGCACTGAGGGCGGAGGCGGCTGCGGGCAATGCCTTCGCCTCGTTGCTGCTCGGGATACCTGCCAGCGGGTCCGTGCCCATCAATGCGGAACCGGCCTACGGGAACCGTTACTATGTGGCTTTCCTGCAGGACGACTGGCGAGTGACGAACCGGCTGACCCTGAACCTTGGCATCCGGTGGGACTACGAATCGCCCTTGAGCGAGCGTTTCGACCGCCAGAACCGCGGCTTCGACGCCAACGCCCCCAGTCCGCTGAAGGTTCCCGGGCTGGATCTCAGAGGCGGGTTGCTTTTCACGGACTCCAAGAACCGGCTGCCGTTCAAGCGCGACCTGAACAACTGGCAGCCGCGCGTAGGCGTGGCGTACCAGTTACGGCGGACGACCGTGATGCGGACGGGCTACGGACTGTACTACCTGCCGACCTTCGACACCGGTTACAACAACGGTTTCAGCATCGAGACGCCTTACGTTTCTTCGGTGGACGGCGGCATTACTCCCTCGGGGCGCTGGAGCAATCCCTATCCGGACGGGCTTAAGCAGCCTTACGGCCGCAGCCTGGGCCTTGCTACGATGCTGGGGCTGAGCTTCACGTATGGTTTTCCGGAGCGGGTGATTCCTTTTGTGCACCAGTTCTCGTTCGGGCTCCAGCAGGAGTTGCCCGGGCGGGTCGTGGTGGAGGCGTCCTATGTGGGTTCGCGTTCGCGGTCGCTGCAGACGGCCAAGGGCATCAACGCGGTGCCGGCGGAGAAGCTGGCGCTGGGCAGCGAACTGCTGAAGGCCGTACCGAACCCGTTTCAGGGTTTATTGCCGGGCACGGCGTTCAACGGACCGACCATTCCCCAGCAGCAACTGCTGAGGCCGTTCCCGCACTTCAACGACATCACGCAGGCACGGCACACGATCGGCAAGTCCTGGTATGACAGTCTGCAGCTCCGCGTGGAGAAGCGCCTGTCGCACGGCTTGCACCTGCTGGCGAGTTATACGGTTTCGAAGAGCATCGAGGCCGTGGGCTATCTGAACGCACAGGACCGTTTTGGGGATCTGGCGAAGGTGCTGACGGCGGTGGATGCGCCGCATCGCGCGGTGATCAGTTGGGGCTATGAGCTTCCGTTCGCGCGCGGCAGCCGCGGCGTGGTGCGGCAGGTCTTCGGCGGCTGGCAGGTGAACGGGATCGCGACTCTGCAATCCGGGCTGCCTGTGGGGACTCCCGGCGGGGCGGTTTCGACCGGCGTGAATCCGAAGCTGCCGGGCAAAGTGCAGAGCCGGGCGCGGTGGTTCAACAGCTGCACGCTCACGCAGGCAGGCGTACGGCAGAACTGCGCCAGTCCGGACGAGCCGGCGGCATTTCTGGTGCAGGCTCCCTTCACGCTGCGCACGCTGAGCACGCGGTTCCCGAACATCCGCACGCGGAGGCCGGGTCTGGTGGATTTCTCGGTCTTCAAGACCTTCTTCCTGACCGAGAGTTTGCGTCTGCAATTCCGCGCCGAATCGTTCAACCTATTCAACACGCCGTGGTTCGGGGCTCCCAACACGACTCTCGGGTCGGCTGCGTTCGGGACGGTCTCGCCCTCGCAAGTGAACGACCCGCGAAACGTGCAATTGGCGTTGAGATTGGCATTCTAGCGGTCATGTGCCAAGAAATCCCCAAAGGGTGAGGAGGGAGATTATGCGGCTACACGCCGGGTTCCGGCTTCTGTGGGGGATAGCGCTTGTTGCATCCGGGCTGAATGCGCAGGGTCTTACCGGCCAGGTTTCCGGGAGCCTGGTGGATCCGGCCGGCTCTGCGGTGCCCAACGCGAAGGTCGAGTTGCTGAACACGGGCACGGGCCAAACGCGCGAGGTCAGCACGGACGCAACGGGCAACTTCGTGTTCACGCAGTTGCTGCCGGGGACCTACGCGCTGACGGTAACGGCGCCGGGCTTCAAGAAGTATGAGCAGAAGGACATCGTGGTCACGGCCACCGAGCGTGTGGTCCTTCGGCAGATTCGGCTGGAGTTAGGCGAATTGACCCAGACGGTGTCTGTGACGGCGGAAGCGGCCCGTCTACAGGTGCAGAGTTCGGAACGCTCCGGCCTCATCAGCACCTCGCAGATACAGGATCTCTCGCTCAAGGGCCGGGATTACATGGGATTGTTACGGCTGTTGCCCGGAGTGGTGGACACGCGCAACCGCGAGGCGCCGGGGTGGAACAACCTGGTGGGCATTTACGTCAACGGGGGACGTCAGGGCACGACCAATCTGACTCTGGATGGCGTGTCGAACCTGGATACGGGCTCGATGCTGGGTCCATATCTGGCGCCCGGGCTGGATGCGATCGCCGAGGTCAAAGTTCTGCTGACCAACTATCAGGCGGAATACGGACGTAGTTCCGGCGGGACCATCAACGCAGTGATCAAGAGCGGCACGAGGGAATTTCACGGCGGGGCCTTTTATTTCAAGCGTCACGAAATGTTCAATGCCAACGAGTTCTTCAACAACCGGGACGGCCTTCCCAAGCCGCGCTATCGATTCGAGTATCCGGGGTATTTTGTCGGCGGCCCCTTGTTGATTCCCAAGGTGGTAACGAGTCGCGAAAAGCTTTTCTTCTTCTGGTCGCAGGAGTTTCTGCCGCGCAAGTACCCGACCTCGCAGGCACGGCGGACTTTCCCCACCGAGTTGGAGCGTCGCGGGGACTTTTCGCAAACCTTTGACACGAACCGGCGATTGATTCCGATCCTCGATCCGCTGAACAACCGTCAGCCGTTCCCGGGCAATATCGTACCGGCCAGCCGGATCGACAAAAACGGGCAGGGGTTACTGAAGATCTTCCCCCTGCCCAACACTTTCGATCCGAATTACACTTACAACGCCGTGTTTCAGAGCACGGTGGACCAGCCGCGCCGCGAAGAGATTCTGCGGATCGATTGGAATGTCGCGCCCAGGACTCTTTTCTATGCGCGGGGCATTCAGAATTACGAGGCCTACAAAGGAGACTTTGCCTTCGTACTGGCCTCTTCGAGCTGGCCGCAGTTCCCCATCAAGTACGAGATCCGAAGCAAGGGTTTGGTGGCCACGCTGATTCACACCTTCAATCCCACCTTGGTCAACGAGTTGACGTTCGGGGTAAACCGGGCCCTTCAGACGGTCAGTCCGCTGAACCAGGCGGGGCTGGATCGGAACGACCGGAGGAAGCTGGGGCTGGATCTGCCGCAGTTTCACCCGGAGATCAATCCTCTGAATTTGATTCCCAACGCCACGTTCGGAGGCGTTCAGAACGCGCCGCAGCTTTGGATCGAGCAGCGCTTTCCCTTCTTCGGCACGAACAATATCTGGAACTGGTCGGACAACCTCTCGCATATCCGGGGCGGACACAACTTGAAAGCGGGCATTTACGTGGAGCGCACGACGCGGAATGCGGCCCGGGCCTCAGCCTTCAACGGCACTTTCGACTTCGGGCGCAACGTCAACAACCCGTTCGATGCGAACTACGCCTATGCCAACTGCCTGATGGGCTACGTGAACAGTTACACGGAGGCAGACAAGCATCCGCATGCCCATGCGCGGTATTCCAACATCGAATGGTACGTGCAGGACAATTGGCGGGCGCACCGGAGGTTGACGTTCGACATCGGAGTTCGTTTTTACCGCATCGTGCCGACCTGGAGCGCAGGCGATCGATTGGCGGCGTTCTGGTTGGCCGATTACCGCCCGGAAAAGGCGCCGCTGCTGATCGAGCCGTACCGAGCCACGCCAACCAGCCCTCGCATGGGGCGCAATCCGGTGACCGGCGAGCTGGTGCCTGAGGTGAAAATCGGGACTTTCGCTTTGGGCTCGGGCGACATTTACAACGGGATGCGGATTTTCAAGGAGCGCATGTTGGACACGCCGCCGATCCAGGTCGCACCGCGCTTCGGGTTCGCGTGGGACGTTCTGGGCGACGGCAAGATGGCGGTGCGAGGCGGCTTCGGCATCTTCCCGGATCGCTTCAACGATGACATCGTGTTGCAGTTTGTGCAATTTCCGCCGCTGGTGAACACCGCGACCGCGTACTACACGACGATCAGGGATCTGCTGAGCACTCCCCTGAGCCTGAGTCCGGCCGAAGTTTCAAGCATCCAGAAAGCCTTCGATCCTCCGACGGTTTATAACTGGAGCTTCGGCATTCAGAGGGATATCGGTTTCGGGACCGTATTTGACGTGGCGTATGTGGGCTCGGTCGGTCGGCATCTTCTGCAGGTGCGGAGCCTGAACGCAACCAATTACGGGACGAACTTTCTGCCTTCCAGCATCGATCGCACTCTCACCGGCAACCGGCCGTTGCCGGTGAACTTTCTGCGGCCTATCAAGGGTTACGCGGATATAAGGTACCATGAATTTGCTTCGACTTCGAATTACCATTCAATGCAGACTCAGGTGAACCGGCGTTTCGGCCGGAGCCTGACGTACGGGTTCACGTGGACCTGGTCGAAGGCGATGGACCTGGTGGACAGCAACACGGCTGCGGTGAACCCGTACTTGAACTACCGCATGCGCAACTACGGCAAGGCGGGTTTCGACCGCACGCACAACGTTGCTATTTTCTACGTTTACAGGCTGCCCGACTTCGTGCGCGGAAGGACGCCGGCGCGCTGGCTGGCGAACGGATGGGAGGTTTCCGGCATCACTTCGTTCATCAGCGGCGCGCCTACGGGGATCGGATACAGTCTGGTGGTGGCCACGGATGTCACCGGGGCGTCCGGAGCAGGCATCGACAGCAGGGTGGACCTGATAGGGAACCCGAATCTGCCCAAGTCGGAGCGGACGATTTACCGGCACTTCCGGACGGAGGTGGTGAGGCCGCCGGATTTTGCAACGTTCGGGATCGGGAACGCGCCCAAGGATCCCATCCGAGGGCCGGGCACCAACAACTGGGACATTTCCGTGTTCAAGAACTTCCGGCTTGGTGAAGGCCAGCGACGTCTGCAGTTCCGCTGGGAGATGTACAACGCCTTCAATCACACGCAATTCTCGGGCGTGAATACCTCGGCGCGGTTTGACGCTCAGGGGAACCAGGTGAACGCGCGATTCGGCGAATACACGGCGGCGCGGGAGGCGCGCCGGATCCAGGCTGCACTGAAGTTTTATTTCTGAGAGTTCGTCGACGAATTCTGATCAGGAGCCCGCACGGTCGCGCGGTGCGGGCCCCGGCTTTGCGAAATCAGCCGGCCGGAGCACTTGGTAAGTCGCAAGAGCAAGGCCTGAAAGTTTTTGAACAAACTCCCCGTTTTGCGAAGGCGCCGGGCTGTCGGCACCGGGAGCCAGGCGATCAGTCGGGGCCGCGCGTGCTCCCCGGTCCGGGCGGGTCGCAGTAGTTGCCGAAGCCCCGGCGCTCGCCGCGCAGGAAGGTGGTGGAAGCGCCGCCGGAGGGGTGTCGGCGGTGGGCGCGGTAGCAAGGGCGGTGATTTCGGAGTCCGTCAGGAACCGCGGGCCGAGCCGGCGAAAGGGGGGTGAGGAAGCTTTGGGCGCCACCCAGCGCGGGCCGTTCGGCGGCGGCACAATGCGGGTCCCGACTCCATGCGCGTGGCCGCAGCGATTGCACGCCGGGGTCTCGCTCTTCCGAGGCGTTTGGATCGCGATCACGACCCGGAGGCGCCATAGCCGGGACTTGCCTCCGGGGACGTCACTCTAAGCGGACCGGTCGGATCCCGTCGGGTCACGTCGGATCCGTGCGGTCGCCGGCCAACCTTATTGTACCGGGTGCGCGGCGGGCTGGGCGACGGCTTGGCGCCGGTGCGAGGTGCGGTTGATCACCGCGCAAAAAAAGGTGCGGTACCCCTGGTCAAGCGGGCTGCTTTTTGATACACTTTACCCGTATTCGGCCTTGCAACTGGGGAGCCGAGCCCAAGGGAGGGCAAATGCCGAAGGAAAGCATTCACAAGAAACTGGAGCGAGTGCGCCCGCCGCGCGTCCATGTCACCTACGACGTTGAGGTGGGCGACGCCATTGAAATGAAGGAGTTGCCGTTCGTAGTCGGGGTTTTGGCCGATCTGACGGGGCAGCCTGAACAGCCCCTGCCTCGGCTGAAGGACCGGCGCTTCGTAGAGATCAACCCTGATAACTTCGATGCCGTGTTGGAAAGCATGAAACCGCACCTTTCCTTCGCGGTTGAGAACAAGTTGACGGACGATCCGGAAGCCGGTCAGCTGAAAGTGGATTTGCACTTCAAGAGTCTGGATGACTTCGAGCCCGAACAGGTTGCCCGCCAGGTAAAGCCGTTGCGGGAACTGCTGGAGTTGCGGACCAAACTGGCGGATCTGAGGGGCGCCTTGCAGACGAACGAGAGGCTCGACGAGCTGCTGATGAAGGCGGTGACCAACACCGAAGAGCTCGACAGGCTACGGGCCGAACTGGAGAGCGGTGGAAAGGAGGGTCAGGGATGAGCGATCCGCAGAAAGCTGCGCTGCCGCAGGCTGCCGCGGAGGTGAGAGCGGAAAGGAGCCTGCTGGATCAGATCGTCGAAGAGGGTCGCTTCGGCACGGACGCGGCGGCTCAGGCGCGGGGCCGGGATCTGGTCAAGGAGTTCATCTCGCAGGTGCTGGCGGGCGAAATGACGGTTTCGCGCGACGCCGAGGCCATGATCAACGCCCGCATTGCGCAGATCGATCACCTGTTGTCACTCCAGTTGAACGAGATCCTGCATCATCCGAGCTTCCAGCAGTTGGAGGCGACGTGGCGCGGCCTGAAGTACCTGCTGGATCACACCGAAACGAGCCCGATGCTGAAGATCCGCGTGTTGAACTGCTCCAAGCGCGAGCTGCTGCGTGATTTGCAGCGGGCTCCGGAGTTCGATCAGAGTGCGATCTTTAAGAAAGTTTACGAGGAGGAGTTCGGCGTTTTCGGCGGGGAGCCCTTCGGCGCGCTGATCGGCGATTACTACTTCGGCAAGCATCCGGAGGATTTCGAGCTTTTGGAGAAGATGTCGCAAGTGGCGGCAGCGGCGCACGCGCCCTTCATCGCGGCGGCGGCGCCCGATCTGCTGGGGTTGGACAGCTTCACCAACCTGGGCGCGCCGCGCGACTTGGCTAAGATTTTCGAGTCCACCGAGTACGCCAAGTGGAAGTCGTTCCGCAACAGCGAGGATTCCCGCTACGTGGCGCTGTGTCTGCCGCGCGTTCTCATGAGGCTACCCTACGGACGCGACACCAAGCCGGTGGAGGCGTTCAATTACGAGGAAGGCGTGGACGGCAGCGATCACTCCAAGTACCTGTGGGGCAACGCAGCCTACGCTTTGGGCACGCGGCTCACGGAGGCTTTTGCGACCTACGGCTGGTGCGCAGCCATCCGCGGTGTGGAGGGAGGCGGCTTGGTAGAGGGCCTGCCGGTGCACACCTTCCGTACCGACGAGGGCGATGTGGCGCTGAAGTGCCCGACCGAGATCGCCATCAGCGACCGGCGCGAGAAGGAGCTGGCGGATCTGGGTTTCGTGCCGCTGGTGCACTGCAAGGGGACCGACTACGCGGCTTTCTTCAGCGTGCAATCGTGCAACAAGCCGAAGGTCTACGACAAGGAATCGGCCACGGCGAACGCGCGCCTGTCGGCGCAGTTGCCTTACATTCTGGCCGTCTCGCGTTTCGCGCATTACCTGAAGGCGATCATGCGCGACAAGATCGGCAGCTTCATGTCGCGCGCCGACTGCGAGCGGTTCCTGAACCAGTGGATCATGAACTACGTGACCGAAGACGATCAGGCCAGCCCGGCAACCAAGGCGCAGTACCCGCTGAGGGAGGCGCGGGTGGAGGTGATGGAAGTTCCGGGCAAGCCGGGCGCCTATCGGGCGGTAGCGTATTTGCGCCCGCATTTCCAGCTGGACGAACTGACGGTTTCACTGCGATTGGTCGCCGAGCTGCCACAGTCGGCCAGGAAGTGAGGGTGCAACCGAGGATTTCTCCGGCCGACCGGTTTAGGGGGGCCGGGCAAGCGAGAATGAGCACGAGATCGAAGAGGGAGAAAGGACGAACACATGGGGATGGTTGATTATTTCCTGAAGATCGACGGTATAGAGGGGGAAAGCCAGGACGCGAAGCACAAGGGTGAGATCGAAATCGAATCCTGGTCTTTCGGGGAAGTGCAGACGGGCACCGCCGCGCGTGGGGGCGGGCTCGGCGCCGGCAAGGTCCAGATGCAGGACTTCAACTTCGTCATGAAGGTCAACAAGGCCAGTCCGAAGCTTTTTCTGGCTTGCGCCCGGGGCGACCACATCAAGAGCGCCGTGCTGACCTGCCGGAAGGCCGGAAAGGACCAGCAGGAGTATCTCAAGGTCACCTTCTCGGATATTCTCGTCTCGAGCTTCCAGACCAGCGGGACGGCCAGCGCGGACATGGTGCCGATGGACCAGATCTCGCTGAATTTCGCCAAGATTGAGTTCGAGTATCGCGAGCAGAAGGCCGACGGAACGCTGGGCGGCGCCATCAAGTCCTGGTACGACCTCAAGCAGAACAAGGGAGGCTAGTCATCGCGGAGGAGACCCGAGGACGGCGGCGGGGAGCCGTGTCCTCGGGTTGCTCCGGGCCGACTTACGCAACGGCCGGATCGAGACCTTGAACGATGACCGCACGTGAGTTGTTCCAGGCCGGCAAGCTGAGGGAGGCCATAAGCGCGCTAACGGCCGAAGTGAGGGAGAACCCGACGGATGTGCGCCGGCGGACGTTTCTTTTCGAGCTATTGTGTTTCGCGGGCGAATTCGAGCGGGCCGAGAAGCAGTTGGAGGTTCTGGCGCGGGAGTCACCGGCCTCGGAAGCAGGCGCGCTGGTGTATCGCGGGGCGATTTACGCCGAGAAGACGCGGCAGGAGATGTTCGCCCGGCGGGAGTTTCCGAGCGCGGGCGAGGCGAAGGCGGTCAGCGGCACGATCAACGGGAGGCCCTTTCAGAGCCTCTCGGATGCGGACCCGCGGATCGGCGCGCGTCTGGAGGTGCTTGCCGCCGGAGGGTATCTCTGGATTCCGTTCGAGCACCTAGCCGCAGTCCAAATTGCCGCCCCTAGGCGTCTGCGCGATCTGTTGTGGATCCCGGCGATGGTTCGCGCAGGTCCGGGCCTGAAGGGCCGCGAGCTAGGAGAGGTGCTGCTGCCGGTACTATGCCCCTTTTCCTGGCGGCACGCTGACGACGAAGTACGTCTGGGGCGGATGACGGTTTGGGAGCAGGATGAGGAGGGCAACGAGATTCCCTACGGGCAGAAGCTGCTGCTCGTGGACGGGGAGGAGATTCCCCTGCTGGAGGTGCGGACGCTGGAGATCGCGACGGCCTGAGGCAGGGACCCAACGTTGCCGCCTGTTCGGTAGCCTTCGCGGGGTGAACGACAATGCCTTTGCGCGCCGATCTGCTTGATCCCATTCCCGGTCCCAATCCAGCGGGGGAGAATTTACGTTACGCACCCATCTACGACCAGATCAAGGAGGCGCGGCGCGAAGAGGAGGCGATCACCGAGGGGGATTGGCAGACGCCGGGGAAGAAAGCCAACTGGCCGTTGGTCATCAAGCTGGCCGGCGACGCGTTGGCGACCCGCAGCAAGGACCTGCAGCTGGCGGCCTGGTTGATGGAGGCGCTCATTCGGACCGAGGGGTACTCGGCCATCGCTCCTTGTCTGGAGTTGCTGCGCGGCCTGCTGGAGAACTTCTGGGACGGTCTTTACCCGGAGATCGAGGAGGGAGACCTGGAGTTACGGGCGGCGCCGCTGGAATGGGTGGGGAGCCAGCTCGAGGTACCCATCAAGCAGGTTCCGTTGACGCGGAACGGGCTGGACTGGTTCCAGTACAAGCAATCCCGTTCCGTACCCACCGAAGAGGAGGCTGAGGCGAGCGACGCCCGGCGCGCACAGCGCGAGGCCGCCATTGCGGACGGCAAGCTGACTCCCGAGGAGTTCGATTCAGCCTTCAACTCGACTCCCGTGGCTTACTACCAGCAGGCCTTCGAACATTTGGAGGCGGCCCGGGAGGCGCTGAGCCTGTTGGTCAGCGTCTGCGACGAGAAGTTCGGCGAATATTCGCCGAGCTTCAGCGGTCTGCGGAACACGCTGGAGGAGGTGCAGCAGACGGTCCACATCCTGCTCCAGCGCAGGCAGCCGGCGGAGGTTCCTGCTGCGGAAGCGACCGCAGCGTATGAAGAGGCGGCGGTCGAAGAACAGGCATGGGCAGCCGAGGAGGCCGTGCCGGCAGAGCGTCCGGCGGCCCCGCGACGGAAGGTTTTGGCGCTCGAACCGGAGAGCCGCGAGGACGCGATCGAACGGGTGATCGCAGCGGCGCGTTACCTGCGGCGCGAGGATCCTTACAGTCCGACGGCTTACCTTCTGGTGCGGGCGCTGCGCTGGGGAGAGCTTCGGGCGGCGGGGGCGAGTCCGGACTACTCGGTGCTCGAGGCGCCCTCGACCGAAGTCAGGCAGCAGTTGAAGCGGCTGGCGAGCGAGGGATCTTGGGCCGAAGTGCTGGAGGCGGCCGAGGAAGCGGCGGGCATGCCGTGCGGCCGGGCCTGGCTGGACGTGCAGCGTTACGCCATCCGGGCGCTTACCGAATTGGGTTACGAAGCGCCTGCCGCCGCTCTTCGCGCGGAGCTGCGTTCGTTGTTGGCCGAGTATCCGGAGTTGCCCAACTGGTCGCTGAGCGACGACACGCCCGCGGCGAATGCGGAAACGCAGGCCTGGCTGAAGGAGGAGATCGTGCCGCCGGAGCCTGAGCAGGCGCCGCCTGAAGAGGTTTACGCGCCTGCGCCGCCTGGCTGGGAGGAGCCCGCCGCGGAGGAAGCCGGCGAGCAGCCGCCCGACGCCTATGCGCTGGCGATGGAGGCCTTACGTTCGGGCCGCCGCAAGGACGCCGTGGAGATCCTAGCGCGGGAGGCCGCGCAGGAGCGGTCGGGGCGCGCCCGTTTCCAGCGCCGCATCCAGCTGGCGGAGGTCTGCATGGCGGCGGGCTACGAGGCAGTGGCTTGGCCCATTCTGGAGGAGCTGGCCAAGGAGATCGAGGAACGCAGGCTGGAGGAATGGGAGGCGCCGGAGGTCATCGCGCACCCCTTGACGCTGCTGTTTCGGTGTCTTTCTAAGCTGGACCGGGACAGCGAGGAAAAGCAGAAGATTTACGCTCGCATATGCCGCCTGGATCCCATCCAGGCGCTTGCTTGCACGAGATGACGGGAGGGGCACCGCCTTGCGCAAGGGCAGAGAGGATTTAGAGCGCCGGGGTTCCCGCGCCGTCTAGCTTATGGCGAGAGCAGACGCGGAAGGAGCAGTCACGCTGTCGGTGCTGGACCGGTTGATCGATTCAGAACCTGGGCGGCAGGCCGAAGCTGCGCCGACGCGGGCGCAGTCGCTGCGGCGGCTGAAAGCAGCGGTCAAGCGCGATTTGGAGTGGCTGCTAAACACGCGCCGTACGATCCAGGAGGCGTCGGCGGGCGAGCTGGAACGCTCGCTTTATCACTACGGCTTGCCGGATTTCACCGGCTCGAGCCTGCGCTCGACGCGCGACCAGCAAAGGATTCTGAAGATGCTGGAGTCCACGATCGCACAGTTCGAGCCGCGACTGGCCAACGTACGCGTGACGATGGAGCCGGTGAGCGAGAATGCGCGTCTGCTGCGGTTCGTCATCGAGGGGTTGCTACGCGTGGACCCGGCGCCCGAGCGGGTCACATTCGATACGGTGCTCGAGCTGTCGAGCGGGCGGTATCAAGTGATGGGAGAGCCCGGTGCGGGATGAGCTGCTGGATTACTACACACGCGAGCTGACCTTCCTGCGCCAGCTTGGGGCGGAATTCGCCGAGAAGTATCCTAAGATTGCCTCGCGCCTGATGCTGGAGCCGGACCGCTGCGAGGATCCGCACGTGGAGCGGCTCATCGAGGCGTTCGCTTTCCTGGCGGCGCGCGTTCATCTGAAGCTGGAAGACGAATTTCCGCAGGTCACCGAAGCGCTGTTGGGGATGCTCTATCCGCATTACCTGCGCCCGGTGCCTTCGATGTCGGTGGTGGAGTTTCACCTCGATCCCGAACAGGGCAAGCTGACCACGGGCTTGAAGATTCCGCGTGGCGCCATGTTGTACTCGCGGCCGGTGGACGGCCTGCCGTGCAAGTTTCGCACCTGCTACGAGACGACGCTCTGGCCGGTGCGCGTGGAGTCGGCGCAGTGGACCACGCCTGATCGCGTGCGACCGCCACTGCGCACATCGGCAGCAGCGGTCCTACGCCTCGAGCTGCGTTGCCTGCCCGACGTGACCTTCGAGAAGCTGGAGTTGGACCGTCTGCGCTTTTATCTGAGCGGCGACAGCCCGGTCGTTTACGCGCTGTACGAGCTGCTGCTCAACAACACGAGCGAGATTCTGGTGCGGGATCCGAGTCCCGGGGCGCGCGCCCGTGCCGTCAGGCTGCGTCGGCAGGCGCTGCGGCCGGTGGGTTTCGAGCCCGAAGAGGGCGTTCTGCCTTACCCGCGCCGCTCGTTCGTGGCTTACCGCCTACTGCAGGAGTACTTCGCGTTTCCCGAGAAGTTTCTTTTCCTCGAGCTGAGCGGCCTGGATGAGCTGGCGCGCGCGCAATTCCAGGAGACGGCGGAGATCCTGTTCCTGATTTCTTCATTCGAACGTCCCGAGCGCCATCAGGTGCTGGAGCTGGGCGTCTCGGAGAGGACGCTGCGTCTTTCCACCACTCCCGTCATCAACTTGTTTCCGCAGACGGCCGAGCCCATCCTTTTGGATCAGACGCGCTACGAGTATCCGGTCATTCCGGACGTTCGCCGGCGCCGTGCGATGGAGATCTTTTCGGTGGACGAAGTGGTCAGCTCCAGCCCGCGTTCGGCGGAGGTGATTCGGTTCGAGCCCTTTTATTCGTTCCGGCACGGCACGAGCCGCGACAGACGGCAGACCCTCTGGATGACGACGCGACACACGGGCGAAAAGATCGGCGAGAGCGCGCCGGACATCTACCTGATGCTGGTGGACCTTTCGGGCCGGCCCGCGCGTCCCGAGGTGGACACGCTGACCGTGCGTTGCACGTGCACCAACCGCGACCTGCCGTCGCGACTGCCTTTCGGCAGCGAGGCGGGGGATTTCGAAATGGAGGGGGTATCGGCGATTCAGAAGATCGTCTGCCTGCACAAGCCTACGGCGACGATTCGGCCGCCCACGGGGCGCGGGGCGCTCTGGCGTCTGATCTCGCACTTAGCGCTGAACTATCTGTCGCTGGTCGAGGAAGGCCGGGAGGCTTTGCAAGAGATCCTGCGGCTGTACAATTTTTCGGACTCGGCCTACCTGGACAAGCAGATCGCGGGGATCACGCAGCTGCGCAGCGAACCGCACTTCGCGCGCGTGCGCTCAGACCACGGGATCAGCTTCGCGCGCGGTCTGCGCGTGCACATCAAGCTGGACGAGGAGCAGTTCGAGGGCGGCGGGGCCTACCTGTTCGCCAGCGTGCTGGAGAACTTCCTCGGTCTGTACGTGGCGATGAACAGCTTTGTGCAGGTCGTGGTTTCGACCGAACAGCGGAAGGAGGTGATGCGGGCGTGGCCGCCGAGAGCCGGCCGGCAGATTCTGCTGTGACGGAGGCAGGGCCGGCGAGGCCGCTGCGCCGACAGCCCGAGCTGGAAGGGGCGCTGGAGCGAGAGCCCTGGCGCTTCGATTTTTTCCAGGCGGTGCGGGTGCTGGAGCGGCTGGATCCCGAGCGCAAGCCCGTGGGGCGGTTTTTCCGGCCGCGGGAGGAGGTGGTACGCTTCGCGGCGAACCCTTCGGTGGTTTTCCCCGCCAGCCCGATCCAGTCTTTAGAGCGGCGGCCGGAGGGCCCGGCGCGCATGGTGGTGAACTTCATGGGCCTGTTCGGCCCAAGCGGGGTTCTGCCCCAGGCGTACACCGAGCTGATCATGGCCCGCATTCGCGAGCGCGATTACGCTCTGCGGGACTTCCTGGATCTTTTCAATCACCGCCTCATCTCGCTGTTTTACCGGGCGTGGGAGCGGTACCGCTTCGGCATCCCATACGAGCGGGGCGAGAAGGATCGGCTTTCCGCGGTGCTGCTGAATCTGATCGGGCTGGGCACGCCCGGTCTGGAGAATCGCCAGGCGGTGGAGGACCATGCGCTGTTGTACTATGCGGGGCTGCTGGCGCAGTTTCCGCGTTCGGCGACCGCTCTGGAGCAGGTGTTGAGCGATTATTTCGACGTGCCGGTCGAGGTCGAGCAGTTCGTCGGGGGATGGTACCGGCTCGACCCGCAGGTGCTCGGCCGTCTGGAGGACGGGGCCGAGGAGTACGAGCAACTAGGGGTCGGGGCGGTGATCGGAGACGAAGTGTGGGAGTCGCAGGCGCGCGTGCGCGTGCGTCTGGGTCCCCTGAGGCTGGAGGAGTATCTGGAGTTTCTGCCCACGGGATCGGCCTTTGCCCCGCTCCGCTCGCTGATTCGCTTTTTCGCGGGCGACCAGTTCGATTTTGAAGTTCAACTGGTGTTGAGGCGCGACGAGGTGCCGTTCTGCGAGCTGGGCGCGGAGACCAGAGCTGCTCCCCGGCTGGGCTGGGTGAGTTGGATGCGCTGGTCCCCGATGAGGCGCGATCCCGAGGAGACGGTTTTGAGACTGTAGCGGCGGGCGGCGGATACAAGGAGGGCACCATGCCTGTCAATCTGAGATCGCTGATCGAGAAACTGAACGAAACGGTGCGGAGCGCGCTGGAGGGCGCGGCCGGGCTTTGCGTGGCGCGCACGCACTACGAGGTCGAGATCGAGCACTACCTGATGAAGCTGCTCGAGGCGACGGACAGCGACTTCACGCGGATCGCGCACCACTACGGCGTGGATCTCTCGCAGCTCAGCAAGGAGCTGACGCGCAGCCTGGACAAGATGAAGCGGGGCAACGCCCGTGGTCCGGCGCTCAGTCAGTGGCTGGTGCGCATGCTCACGGAAGCGTGGACGATCGGCACGCTGGATTTCAACAGCGGCCAGATCCGCAGCGGCTTTACGGTGCTGGCCTTGCGCAGCCAGGACGATCTGGCGCGGCTCATCAACGAAGTCAGCCGCGAGTTCCAAAAGATCCCGGTCGAGGACCTGCGGAGGAATTTCAATGCGATTGCGGCCGGCTCACCCGAAGAGGCCGCAGCGGCGATGCCTGTGGCGGGCCCTGCGGCGCCGGGGCGGGCCGCCGCACCGGGTAAGACGCCGAACCTGGACCAGTACACGATCGACCTGACCGCGCGGGCGCGCGAGGGCAAGCTGGATCCCGTGCTGGGGCGGGACTTCGAGATCCGCCAGATCATCGACATTCTCATGCGTCGGCGCCAGAACAACCCGATCCTGACGGGCGAGGCCGGCGTGGGGAAGACCGCAGTGGTCGAGGGTTTCGCCCTGCGCGTGGCGCAGGGGGACGTGCCCGCGCCGCTGCGCAACGTGAGCGTACGGGCGCTGGACCTGGCGCTGCTACAAGCCGGTGCGGGGATCAAGGGCGAGTTCGAGAATCGTCTGAAGGGCCTCATCGAGGAGGTCAAAGCCTCGCCGCAACCGATCATCCTGTTCATTGACGAGGCGCACACGCTGATCGGCGCGGGCGGGCAGGCGGGCATGAGCGACGCGGCCAACCTGCTCAAGCCGGCGCTGGCGCGCGGCGAACTTCGCACCATCGCAGCGACCACTTGGAGCGAGTACAAGAAGTACTTCGAGAAGGACGCCGCCTTGGCCCGCCGCTTTCAGGTGGTGAAGGTGGACGAGCCGACCGAGGAGCAGTGCATGGTCATGCTGCGCGGCATAGTCGGCGCCCTCGAGAAGCATCATAACGTGCGCATCCTGGACGAGGCCGTGCGGGCCGCGGTGCGGCTGTCGCACCGGTATTTGGCGGGCCGGCAGCTTCCCGACAAGGCGGTCAGCGTGCTCGATACGGCCTGCGCGCGCCTGGCGCTGGGGCAGGCGGCCACGCCCCCGCCGATCGAGGACGCGCAGCGACGGCTCGACGATCTGCGGGTGCAGAAGCGCGTGCTCGAGCGCGAGGCGGCGGTGGGCGCCGACCACTCGGAGCGGCTGCAGGCCATCGATCGCGAAATCCCGCTGCTCGAGGAACGTTTGAAGGCGCTCACCGAACGGTGGGAGAAAGAACGCAGCCTGGTCGAGCGCATCCGAGAGTTGCGCGGGAGGTTGGAGGCGACCGCGGGCGCATCAGCCGCTGCCGTGATGGCTGCGGCGGGGGGCGACGGTCAGGGCGCAGCGGAGGCGCAGACGGCGGTCGAGGCGGCCTCGGTTCCCTCCGACGGGGCCGCGGCGCTGCGCGCGGAGCTGGAGGCGCTCAATCGCGAACTGGCCGAGTTGCAGGGCGACCAACCGCTCATGCAGGTCTGTGTGGACGCGCAGATCGTCAGCGAGGTGATTTCGGCCTGGACCGGCATCCCCGTGGGCAAGATGGTGAGGGACGAACTCGAGACGCTGCTGTCGCTCGAGCGGGTGCTGGGCGAGCGCATCATCGGCCAGGATCACGCGCTGAAGGTTATCAGCGAGCGGATCGTGAGCTCGCGCGCCTCCATGGACGATCCCAACAAGCCGGTGGGCGTATTTTTGCTGGTGGGGCCGAGCGGGGTAGGCAAGACGGAGACCGCGCTGGTGCTCTCGGATCTGCTCTATGGCGGCGAGCGCAATCTGATCACCATCAACATGTCCGAATTCCAGGAGGCGCACACGGTCTCGACGCTGAAGGGCGCGCCGCCCGGCTACGTGGGTTACGGAGAAGGCGGCGTGCTGACCGAGGCCGTGCGGCGCAGGCCCTACTCGGTGGTGCTGCTGGACGAGGTCGAGAAGGCCCATCCCGACGTGCTGGAACTCTTCTACCAGGTCTTCGACAAGGGCGTGATGGAGGACGGGGAAGGCCGCGAGATCGACTTCAAGAACACCATCATCATGCTGACCACCAACGCTTGCACGGACGCGATCATGAAGCTGTGCGCCGATCCGGAGACCACGCCCGCGCCGGAAGCGCTGGTGCGCGCCATCAAGCCGGAGCTGAACAAGATCTTCAAGCCGGCGTTCCTCGGGCGTCTGGTCATCGTGCCGTATTACCCGCTGCGGGACGAGGCGCTCAAGAAGATCATCGAGCTAAAGCTGGGCAGGATCCAGCGGCGCATCCGTGAGAACCACCGCATCGAGTTCAGCTACGACGAGGCGCTGGTGGAGGAGGTGGCGCGGCGCTGCACCGAGGTCGAAAGCGGCGCACGCAACGTAGACAACATTCTCACCAACACGCTGCTACCCGAGATTTCGCGGCAACTGCTGGCGCGCATGGCCGAAGGCGAGAAGTTGACCTCGATCCACGCCGGCGTGGGCGCGGACGGGGCGTTCACCTATCGTTTCGCCTGAGAGGGGCGGCTTCGGGGCGGGAGGTTACCGGCATGGCGAGCCCTATCAGCCAGACCGAGCGTTTATTGCGGCTTTCGACGCCGCTGGGGCCGGACGTGCTCGTGCTGCGTTCGTTCAGCGGGCGCGAAGCCATTTCCGAGCTGTTCTGTTTCCAGTTGGACTTGCTCTCAGAGAACCATAGCATCAACTTCGACGACATGGTGGGCAAGAACGTCACCTTCGCGGTGACCCTGGCCGACGGCGAGAACCTCCGCTACTTCAACGGCTTCGTGAGCCGCTTCGCGCAGCTGCCCGGGATCGGCCGGCTGGCGCGCTACCAGGCCGAGGTGGTACCGCACCTGTGGTTTCTGACCCGCACCACGGACTGCCGCATCTACCAGAACCTCAGCGTGCCCGACATCATACGCGACGTCTTGGAGCGCCATGAGATCCGCGACGTGGAGTTCAAGCTGCAATCGAGTTATCCCAAGCGCGAGTACTGCGTGCAGTACCGCGAGACCGCTTACAACTTCATTCAGCGACTGATGGAGCAGGAGGGCATTTTTTACTACTTCCGTCACGAGGACGGCAAGCACACGCTGGTGTTGGGTGATTCGCCGAGCGCGCATCCGCCTTGTCCGCATCAGGAGAAGGCGCGTTACGAGCCGGCGGCGGGTCCGGGCTTCGCGGCGCCGGAAGATTACGTGACGAGCTGGCGGCTGCAGCACGAGCTGCGCCCGGGCCGCTGTACGGTGACGGACTTCAATTTCGAAACGCCGAGTACGAGCCTGCTGGCGAGCCTCGAGAGCAGGATCAGGCAGGGGGGCAATACGCGTCTGGAGGTCTACGACTTTCCCGGCGAGTACCTGCGGCGGGACGAAGGCGAGCGCGAGGCGCGTCTGCGGATCGAGCGTGAGGAATGTGCGCACGTGCTCATCCAGGGCGCCAGCTTCTGCCGCGCTTTCACTGCGGGCTTTCGCTTCGAGCTGAGCGATCACGGCCGCAAGGATCAAAACCGCTCCTACGTGATCACTTCGGTCACGCACAACGCCGTGGAGGGGGCTTTTTATTCGGGCGTGGGCGGGCCGCAGGAAGCCAGTTACGACAATCTGTTCACGGCGTTGCCGCTGGAGGTGCCTTTCCGGCCGCCGCGGGTGACGCCCAAGCCGGTGGTGCAGGGCGCACAGACCGCTATCGTAGTGGGGCCTGCGGGCGAGGAGATTTACACGGACAAGTACGGGCGCGTGAAGGTGCAGTTTCACTGGGATCGGTTGGGCAAGCACGACGAGAAGAGCTCGTGCTGGATCCGCGTTTCGCAGCCCTGGGCCGGAAAAGGCTGGGGCGGCATCTGGATCCCGCGGATCGGGCAGGAAGTGATCGTGGACTTTTTGGAAGGCGATCCCGACCGGCCCATCATCACCGGACGGGTCTACAACGCGGCTCAGATGCCGCCCTACGAGTTGCCCGGAGGGCAGACGTGCAGCGGTTTCAAGTCGCGCAGCAGCAAGAATGGCACGACCCAGAACTACAACGAGATCCGCATCGAGGACAAGAAGGGCGCCGAGGAGATCCTGATCCATGCCGAACGCAACCTGACGGTCGTGGTGGAAAAGGACGAGACGCGCACGATCTACGGCAGCCGCGTGACCGGCATCAAGAAAGACGAGACGCTGACCATCAGCGAGGGCAGCCGCAAGGAGACGCTCGAGCAAGGCGACGACACGCTGGAGATCTGGAAGGGGAATCGCGAGGTGACGCTGATGCAGGGCAGCGACAGCCTTACGGTCCAGACGGGGAACATTACCGTCAAGGCCCCGGCCGGAACGCACGGCACCACGGCGCTTCAAGTCGAGGTGACCGGGAGCACGAGCGTGAAGGTGGTCTGCGGCGGGAGCTCGATCCAGATGACGCCCGGCTCGATCGAAATCTCGAGCCCGGTGATCACGATCCGCGGCGGCCTGGTGAAGATCAACTGCTGAGGCACCGCGATGCAGCCCGCCGCCCGCGTCAGCGACATGCACACTTGCCCGATGTCCACGCCGGCTACGCCGCCGGTTCCGCACGTCGGCGGTCCCATTCTGCCGCCCTGTGCGCCGCAAGTGCTGGTGGGCGGCCTGCCCCAGGCGCGCATCAGCGATCTGGCGACCTGCGTAGGGCCTCCCGACGTCATTGCGCAGGGCGCAGCGACGGTGCTGGTGCAGGGCTTGCCGGCGGCCAGGCAAGGGGATGCGACCGCTCACGGCGGCGTGATCGTGATGGGGCTGTCCACGGTGCTGATCGGCGGTCCGACCTTCAAGGCTCGGCCGGTCCGGACGGTTCTGCGGCTGCGCTGGGGTTTGCCTCCCTGGGAGTGGCGGCTTGCTTACGGCGATGCGATCGAGATCCGGCCGGATGCCGACGATCCGACGTTTCAAAGTCGGGCTTTGGCGGCCTTGGTGCGCCTGGATCTGACGCGCAACATGCACTCGGCCTTCGACGCCATCGAGGGCAGCGGCCGGCGAGTCGTGATCGAGAACTATCGTCCCGGGCCAGGCGATGACCCGTACAATGCGTACTGCACGGCGCACGACATCGACGCCGCGCGCGACCCTGCGCGCGGCTCGGACTCCACGGTGACCTGGAACCCGGACGTGCACGGCTTTGGCCCGCCTGGTACGACCCCCGATTGGGAACAGCCGGGATCCGACGTGATCCTCGGCCACGAGCTGATCCATGCCACGCACAATGCGACCGGCTCGCACGGCGACAACTGGCAGAATGACGGCGTAGCCGTGGACGAAGAGCGCAACACGGTGGGGCTTCCGGCGCAGACGTACAATCATCCCAACGATCAGTCCGGTTACAACGGCACGGCGCTGCCGGACACGACCGGAGAGCCGTACACCGAGAACGGGTTGCGCCAGGAGTACCGCGAGCGCGGCATCGCCTCGCCGGTGACGGGCAACCCGCCGGAACCGCGACCCTCGTATTACCCGGGGTCCGCGCCGCCGTTCTGAGGGACATGGCCGCGCGGGGCCGAGGGGCGATGTTGTGCCGGACGGTGGGGGTGGCCGTTGCATTGGCGCAGGCGGGCGCATGCCAGGCGAGGAGGGCTGTAACGATGGCTTATCCGGTGACGATGGCCGCGGCCTTTCGGACGACGGCCGAGAATCTCGAGATCGAATACGTGGTGAGCAACGGCGCACGCGAGCCGTTCTTCTTGATCAATGTCAGCATCCGGGTGACGCGCGACGGGGCGGTGGCGGAAGCTGGCCGGCCTCTTGTCGAGCTGGCGCCCGACGGCCTGGTGCTGCTTCGGAGCGCACTGCGACCCGTACCCCGCGGCGTCAGTTACAGCGTGCCTCCGCGCGCTCACGCTAAGCGGCTGGAAGCCGGCGCTACTGAGAAGGTGATGCTGAGGCTGCCATTGCCGCTCGCCCCTACGACGGCTTTGCCTCCCCGCCGCGAGCCGCGGGAGGCCGTGTTCGAGCGGGTGGCTTTCGTGCTGGGTGTGGTGCCGTCTTCAGCGGTGCCGGACGCCGAGAGGCAAGAGATCGGCGGCGTGGAGTTGTGGCGGCTGCCGGTCGACGCCGTGCGCCACCAGGTGGAGTTGCGCGCCGAGTCCAGGGTCGCTAATCTGCGAGTGTTGGTCGAGAGGTGACCGGGGCCGAGGGGCGGCCCGGCGCCGACTCCGCGACGTATGAAGCTTCTGGTTTTCTCCGACATCCACGGCGACGAACGTGCGCTGGAACGTCTGTTGGCCATAGAGGCCGATTACTACGTGGCGGCAGGCGATCTGACGAGTTGGGGGCACGGGCTCGAGCGGCTTGGGCGCCTGCTGGCGCAACGGGCCGAGCGGGTTTGGGTGCTGCCCGGCAATCACGAATCCGCCGAGACGATCGCGAGTTTCGCCAGGCGATGGGGTCTCAACGACCTGCACGGGCGCAGCTTCCAGGCGGGCGGTTACCACGTTGCGGGACTGGGTTACTCGAATCCGACGCCCTTCAACACGCCCGGCGAATACAGTGAGGAGGAGATCGCGCGGCGGCTGGAGAAGTTCGCCGGTCTGGAGCCGCTGGCGCTGATCTGTCATTGTCCTCCGTGGAACACCGCGCTCGATCGGATTCGCGACGGGGTGCACGCGGGCAGCCGGTCGCTGCGGGAGTTCGTGGAGCGGAGGCAGCCGGCCTACCTTTTCTGCGGGCATATTCACGAGGCCGAGGGGATGGCGGTCCGACTGGGAAAGACCCAGGCTTACAACGTGGGCAGGCGCGGGCGGTTGGTGGAACTGTCGGTGCTTTGAGATCCGGCAAGCGGAAGCGGCTTTTCCGGCCTGCGGCCTGGTGCTACATTTGAAGCTGAAAGAGGTCGGAGGTGAGCCATGGGGGCGGCCGTACGGCCGGTCCCGGTGTTCGACCGGGAAGAGCTGGACCTGATCGTGGAGTTACTCGAGCGGGAGCGAGCCGAACTTCCGGCGGAAATTCACCGCACGCGTACCTGCGAAGTGCGTGACCAACTGCGTCGCAGGCTCGAGATGGTGAACCGGCTCCTGGAAAGGCTGGCGCGTTGAGCGCGGCAGAGGGAGCGAGTGGGGAGAGCGCGGGCGCGGGGCGGCCCTGCGTTACAATCGTGGTGTAGGTTCCGTTTCTGCGAACATGACGATTCTGGAAGAACTGGAGAGGGAATACGAGGCGCTCCGCCAGCAGGCAGAAGCTGTGCGGGGCTATCTTTGACGTTCCTGCCAAGAAGGCACGCCTAGCTGAACTTGAGCGGCAGATCGCCGCACCGGATTTCTGGAACGAGCCCGAACGCAGTCAAAAAATTCTCCGCGAGCGGAAGAGGTTGGAGGAGGATATCGCCGAGGACCAGGAAATCGCCCGGGCGCTGTCGGACCTGGAGACCCTGATCGAGCTGGGGCGGGAGGGCGAGGACGTGGGTGCGGACCTCCGTCAGGAGATGCGGAGCCTTTCGACGCGTCTTCAGGAGCTGGAGACGCGGATGCTGCTTTCGGGCGAGAACGACCACCGCAGCGCCATCGTGACCATTCATCCCGGGGCCGGCGGCACTGAGAGCCAGGACTGGGCGGAGATGTTGCTGCGCATGTACCTGCGATGGGCCGAGCGTAAGGGGTTCGAGGCGGTGATCACGGACCGGCTGGACGGCGAAGTGGCGGGCATCAAGTCGGTTACTTTCGAAATCAACGGCGAGTACGCGTACGGGCTGCTTCAGTCCGAGATCGGCGTACATCGTCTGGTGCGGATTTCGCCCTTCGACGCCAACGCGCGCCGGCACACGTCCTTCGCCAGCGTATTTGTCTACCCGCAGGTGGATGAAGAGATCAAGATCGAGATCCGGCCTGAGGATCTGCGCATTGACACCTTCCGCGCCAGCGGTCACGGCGGCCAGCATGTGAACCGCACGGACTCGGCCGTGCGCATCGTCCATCTGCCGACCGGCATCACCGTGCAGTGCCAGAACGAGCGCTCGCAGCACAAGAACCGGGAGATGGCGATGAAGCAGTTGCGGGCCCGGCTGTACGAGCTGGAGCTGGCCAAGCGTCGCGAGGAGGAACGCAAGCTAGAGGAAAGCAAGGCGGACATCGACTTCGGCAGCCAGATCCGCAGTTACGTGCTGGCGCCCTATCGGATGGTGAAGGACCTGCGTACCCGCCTTGCGGTGGGCGACGTGGATCGCGTGCTGGACGGCGATCTGGATCCCTTCATGCGCGCCTACCTGGTGTGGCGCAAGACGGGGAAGCTGGCGGGCGAGGACCGCGATCTGCCCGACTGACGCCGGCGATGGTTACCCGCGAGGATATCGAGCGCGCGGCCGAACTGATCCGCGCGGGCCGGCTGGTGGCATTCCCTACCGAGACGGTCTACGGCTTGGGCGCCAATGCGCTTGACGGCGCGGCGGTGCGGCGCATCTTCGAGGTGAAGGGGCGTCCGCCCACGCATCCCCTCATCGTTCACGTGGAATCGGTTGAGATGGCGCGTGAGCTGGCGCGCGAGTGGCCGCCGGAGGCGGAAGAGTTGGCGGCGCGGTTCTGGCCAGGGCCGCTGACGCTGGTTGTGCCCAAGCGGGAGTGCATTCCCCCGGCGGTGACTGCGGGTCTGGATACGGTGGGTTTGCGAGTGCCCGCGCATCCCGTGGCGCTGGAGCTGATCCGGGCGGCCGGAGTTCCCATTGCGGCGCCCAGCGCGAATCGTTTCACGCAGCTTTCGCCCACGACGGCTGATCACGTGCGGCGTGCGTTGGGGGATGCGGTCGATCTGGTGTTGGACGGCGGGCCGACGCAGGTGGGCTTGGAATCCACGGTGCTTTCGCTGGCCGGGCGGCCGCGCCTGTTGCGTCCGGGCATGATTCTGCGCGAGCAGATCGAGCAGGTCATCGGTCCGGTGGAGACGGCAGGGCGGATCGAGAACGGCCTGCCTCATCCCTCGCCCGGCCTGCATCCGCGGCATTACAGTCCGCGGACGCGGCTGGTGGTTGTGAGGGACGGCTTGCTGCCGCCGGGACGTGGCGCCTACATGTGGATCCGCAGAAGGGCTCCTGCGGCGCGCACGGTGCAAATGCCGGCCGATGCCGCCGCGTACGCGGCGCGCCTTTACGAGACGCTGCATGCTCTCGACGCGGAAGGGTGGGACTGGATCGCGGTCGAACAGCCTCCCGAGAGTGCGGAATGGAGCCCGGTGCTCGACCGACTGCGACGGGCGGCCGGGCCGGAGGGGCACTGAACCGCAGAGTACGGAAGCGATCGAGCAAGACTGCTTGGGCAGGTGGCTTTCGGGCGCAGCGGACGGGGGCCGGCGAGGATCGCGCAGCTTCTGGATGCGGGCGGGGAAAAGCGCGGCATTCTCGCCCACTGTCGAGTCCGGCCTGATGCGGAGACGTCGAGTCGAGTCGTGACGGCCCGCGCAGCTCCGGGGCCGGGAGCGACTTCCGGGGCTTCGAGCTCGATCGATCGCGGCGCTTGATGCATGCCCGCCGGCCGAGCGCTTAGGTCGACGACGGGGTTGCCGTGCGGGGCCGCACGTAGCCCTTCAGCGTTGCGCCGCCATCGCCAGAGTCGCCTGCTGGGATAATCTCTCTGAGGCGAGAGCCATGACAGGATCGCGTCGCCGACCTCTGCAAGCGGCCGTGATTGGCGATTCCAGTCCGCCGGAACACGTGGTCCGGATGGCGGAGGAGCTGGGCAGGCTTCTTGGGCGGCTCGGGATCACGGTGGTGTGCGGCGGGTTAGGCGGGGTCATGGAGGGGGTCAGCCGCGGAGCGCGCGAGACGGGCGGCTTGGTGGTCGGCATTGTGCCGTCGCATCGACTGGAAGAGGCCAACCCCTGGTGCACGGTGGTGGTGCCGACGGGCATGGGGCATGCGCGGAACGTGCTCACGGCGCTGGCCGGCGATTTCGTGGTGGCGCTGGGAGGCGGGGCGGGCACGCTCTCGGAGATGTGCTTCGCCTGGATCCATGGTCGGCCGATCTTCGTGCTGGAGGGCGCGGGCGGTTGGGCGGACCGGCTGGGCGGCGCTCAGCTGGATGCACGGGGAGCGATGAGGATTCGTTCCTGCGGGTCGTTGCAGGAGCTGGAGCGCGCCTTGCGCGAGACTTTCGGGCCGTTGCCCTGAGGATCGGGCTGGCGGGGGCTAGCGCAGGCCGCGCTCGCGGAGCGCGGCCAGGACCTGCTCGAGCAGCCGGTCGGGCGGCGCTACGCCGTCCAGGAGCAGGTCGGCATGCGCACGGGTCGGCAGGACGTACCGCTCGGCCATGGGGCGGACCGTGTTTTGGTACTGCTCGAGCACGGAATCGGGGGTGCGGCCGCGCTCGCGCACGTCGCGTTCAAGCCGGCGCGCCAGGCAGACCGGGTCGGGCGCATCGACGAAAACTTTCAGATCGAGCAGCCGCCGGACCGGGTCCCAGTAAAGCGTGAAGAGGCCTTCGACGATGAGGAAGGGGCCCGGCTCGAGCTTCTCAGGTGCGGGTCGGCGCACATGCCGGCTGAAGTCGTAAGACGGGACAAGTGCGGGCCGGCCTGCGGCGAGTGCCGCCAGATCGCGCGCAATCTCGTCGGCAGCCAGCGCGTCGGGCACGTCGAAGTTCCAGCGCGCGCGGTCTTCGGGGCTCAGCTGGGAGAGATCGCGATAGTAGCGGTCCAATGAGAGCACCCGGGCGGGCAGCACGGCGGCCAGCCGGCGGGCCAGTTCGCTTTTGCCCGCGCAGGAAGGACCGGCGATTCCGATGAGAACGGGCCTCAAATGCGATCATACTGCGGAGGGGGGAGCGTGCTGCGTTACAGGAAACGGTAACCGTTCTCCCGAGGACGGTAGTTGCGCCGACCGCGATGGAAAGGGAATCCGAGACAGAACTTGAGCTTAGAGGCCCATGCCTGGTTGGCAGGGATCGTGCAGGGAGGGGGGTAGTGGAAGAGGGGCGCCTGGTGAACAGAATTTAATCTGCTTCGCCTTGGTGGGTCCCCGTGGACGCTGGTAGAATCAGCCAATTTGCGGCTCGTAAAGCCCTAACCTTCGAGTGAGGACGAGGACCTTATGAAGCGAATTTTGTTTTTGCTGCTCGCCGTGTTAGTCGTTGCGGCGGTAGCCCAGGAAACCACCGGCGGCATCCGCGGCACAGTGACGGATCCGTCGGGAGCTGCGGTTCCCAAGGCGCGAGTGGAGATCAGCGGTCCCGCACTGGTTCGAACACTGGCGGTGGAGACCGACACGCTAGGCAACTACATTTTTCCGGCACTGCCTCCGGGTGAGTACACGATCACGGTGACGGCCAGCGGGTTCCGGCAGGTCAAGCAGGCCGGCATCGCCTTGCAGGTCGGCCGACTGTTGACCGTGGACTTCCGGTTGGAGGTGGGCGCCGTGACGGAGAGCGTCACGATCACGGCGGCGGCGGCTCTGGTCGATGTTTCGCAGAGCACGAGCCAGGCCAACGTCAGTCGTGCCTTCTTCGAGTGGCTGCCCAAGGGCCGCGCCTTCGACAGCCTGATCGAGCTGGCGCCCGGCGCGCGACGCGAACCGAAGCAGGGCGGCTACCAGATCGACGGCGCCAGCGGCGCCGAGAACGTGTTTACCATCGACGGAGTCGAAGTGACCGACTTACAGCACGGGGATTTGCCGCGCAACAGTCGGATTCCGGTGGAGTTTCTTTCCGAGCTGGTGATCAAGAGCAGCGGTTTCGAGGCGCAGTACGGCGGGGCCACGGGCGGCGTGGTGGCGACCGTGATCCGCAGCGGGAGCAACGAATTCCACGGGCAGGCCTCGCTGTATCTCGAGCACGATTCGATGAACGCCGCCGCGCGGCCGTTGCTGCGGCTGGATCCGCTGAACGACAACCGCGCCAGTTACTTCCACTTCAACTGCAAGCAGCTGGATCCGGCCAACGGTTGCGGCGTCAAGGACGGCTACCGGTTGCTCAATCCCGGCTTCGCCCTAGGGGGACCGTTTATCAAGGACAAGCTGTGGTTCTTCGCGAGTTACTATCCGGCGGTGTGGAGATATGAGCGTCCGGTGTATTTCCTGCGGGAGCGCATCCAGAACACCTATACGCGGCGCGACCGCCAGGACTGGTTCACGGGGAAGCTGGACTGGGCGCCGGCGGACAAGCTGCGGACCTATTTTTCCTATGTGTATTCACCGTACAAGGTGAACGGGCTGTTGCCGACGCAGCAGGGCACGGACACGGCCGCGTCGCCGTGGGCCGACCGCGGCAACCGGACGCCCGGTTTCACGACCGCGGCGCGCGGGGACTACAACGTGACTCCGAGGTTCCTCATCAGCGTCTGGGGCGGTTACAACTATCGCAATTACAAGGATTACGGCATCCCGCGGGGGACGCCGCGCTATCGCTTCATGGCGTCCAACATCAATATGGTGCATCCGGACGGGACGCCCTTGCCGGTTCCTCCGAACCTGCAGGGGCCGATCGGCAACTTCACGCCGGATAACCGGCAGACGGTGCGCGACATCCAGACCCGCTGGAACCTTTACGCCGACGCCAATTACCTGTTCAGCGCGCGCGGCCAGCACAACCTCAAGTGGGGCTACCAGATCAACCGGCTGCACAACGATGCGCTGGCGGGCACCTGGCCGGACGGCTACATTCTGCTTTACTGGAACCGCACGCGGGCCGGGATTACGCGGCCGGGCACTATGCGGGGACGCTACGGTTATTACATCGACCGTTACTTCGCCACGCAAGGCGACGTAGCCAGCGATAACATGAGCCTGTATGTGCAGGACGGCTGGAACGTCCATCCGCGGCTGCGGCTGAACCTAGGGTTGCGCACCGAGCGGGAGTATTTGCCGTCGTTCAAGGTGGCCGAGAACATACCTTCGCGGGCCATCGAGTTCGGCTTCGGAGACAAGATCGCGCCGCGGTTGGGCTTTGCCTGGGATGTATTGGGAAACACCAAGTTCAAGCTCTACGGCAGCTTCGGCCTCTTTTACGACCTGATGAAGTACGAGATGCCGCGCGGGAGCTTCGGGGGCGACGTGTGGCTGGACGTGGTGTACCCGCTGGACGACCCGGACTTTTTCAAGATCAAGCCGATCAGCCCGAAGGTCGGGCCGGGCGCCTGGGAGACCGTAGACTGGCGGATTCCCTCCAACGATCCCAGCGACAACACCATCGATCCCAACCTGAAGCCGATGCGCGAGCGGGTTTACGACTTTGGAATCGAGTGGGCGTTGACGGACACGTTGCTACTGAACGCTCGGTACACGCACAAGAATCTGGATCGGACGATCGAGGACGTGGGGGTGCTGACGCCGGCGGGCGAGAAGTACTATATCGCCAACCCGGGGTTCGGCCTTACGGCGGATCCGAAGACGTTCGGGCCGGGAATCCCGACGACTCCGAAGGCCAAGCGTGTCTACGATGCCATGGAGCTGCGCCTGGACAAGCGCTTCAGCCGGAATTTCACCTTCCAGCTGAGTTACACGCTGAGCCGGCTCTACGGCAACTACGGCGGCTTGGCCAGCTCGGACGAGGACGGACGGCTGAGCCCGAACGTGAATCGTTACTTTGACGTGCCGTGGATGAGCTACGACGCCCGGGGGCGGGTGGTCGAAGGACGGCTGGCGACCGATCGTCCGCACGCGTTGAAGTTCTTCGGCTCGTACTCGCTGAGGACGAAGGCGGGCGAGACGCGGTTCGCTCCGGTGTTCTTCGTGATGAGCGGCACGCCCTTGACGACGGAAGTCAACGTGATCAGCACCACGCCGATGTACGTGAACGGGCGAGGCGACTACGGGCGCACGCCGGTTTACTCGAACACGGACTTCGCGGTGACGCATGATTTCCGGCTGGGGAACCTGCCCGAGCGATATCGTTTGCGAGTGGGCTTCGAGGTGTTCAACCTGTTCAATCAGAGCACGGTCACCAGCCGGTTCATGCAGTACGTACATTCCAACGACGGACAGATCCAGTTCGAGCACGAGGCCGATGTTTTCAAGGGCTTCGATTACAAGGCCTTGATGCAGCAGCAGAAGCTGCGTGTGGACCCGCGGTTTGGGTGGGCGAACGCCTTCCAGGGTCCGCGCACGGCGCGGCTGGGCATTCACTTTTACTTCTGAGGGGCGGCAGAGCCCCTACGGGCTTGAGGGCCTCCCGGGCGGGCGCCCGGGAGGCCCGGCTTTTTTGGGGTAAGGCAGGTGCGCAAGCTTGCGAGTCTGGACAGGCGGGCGGAAAGTGTGGTTGAATAGAAGGCGCCATGAGGGCGGAGGTGGTGAAGGCGGCGATTGGAGGGCGCGGGCTGGGGCGGTGGCAGCGGCTCTGGGAAGTTGCTGAAAAGAAAGGAGTTGTCAAGAGGTGGTCGATTGTGGAAAATTTTTGTCAACCGCCTTTCCAACCCATTGATTTCAAAGGGGTTGAGAGGGGGGAGGGGGTTGGAACGCTGACCTGATGAAGAAGGGATTGAGACCTGAGCGAGGCGGCGCAGTTCCGAGGCGACTCGGTTGGAACGCTGACCTGATGAAGAAGGGATTGAGACGGCGAAT
>CALJAM010000033.1 GCA_938027685.1 uncultured Bryobacteraceae bacterium | reverse complement strand
CTGGGTGCCCGAAGAGGAGGTGAACGCCCGCCTGGCCGCCAAGGGCTGGGATCGGGGCTGGCTTCTCGGGTGGCGGGATATCGCGCGCTCTACCGACGAGCGCACCGTGATCGCAGCTGTGATCCCGCGCGTGGGGGCGGGGAACAAAATACCACTCGTCGTTACGCCGCGACCGGGTCTGCATCACCCATTGATCGTCGCAACCTTTTGCAGTCTTTCGCTTGATTTTGCGGCCCGGCAAAAGCTGGGCGGTACAACACTTAACTTTTTCATCATTGAGCAACTCCCAGTTCTCCCGCCTTCTGCCTTCGAGCAGCCCTTGCCCTTCTCGTGGGAGCCCGCGGCCTCCCCTCTGCCCCCTCGGTCCTGCCCACCTACCGTCGCCGACTTCGTGCGCCCCCGGGTCCTGGAGCTCACCTACACCGCCTGGGACCTCAACCCCTTCGCCAAAGATTTGGGCTACGACGGCCCGCCGTTCCGCTACGACCCCGAGCGGCGCTTTCAGCTCCGCGCCGAGCTGGATGCCCTCTTCTTTCTGCTTTATCTCGGCACGCCTGAGGACTGGGACCGGCAGGCCGGCCCGGAGCTGCGCGATCTTTTCCCCACGCCTCGGCAGGCGGTCGCGTACATACTGGACCAGTTCCCCATCGTCAGGCGGCGTGATGTCGAGCGGTTTGGCGAGTACCGCACGCAGCGCGCGATCCTCGCGATCTACGACCTTATGGTACAGGCGATCGCAACATCCAAGGCCTACGTGGATCGGCTGAGGGGGTGAGCCGTGAGCACGACGTTTTTTGATCTCCATCAGTCCGTCCTGGCCGACTACCGCGAGTTCGTCGGCTCCTTCGTTCAGATCGCCGACGAGCGGCTGCGGGAATTCGTCCGGCAGTTGCTCGAAGAGGAGCAACGGCTATGGCCGGAGCCCTTGGTGCAGCTGTCGCCCGCCTACCGTCGGGACGCCACCGTGGAAGAGCTCGTGCAAGAGGGGGTGCTGCACCCGGAGACCGCGCGCATCTTTCGCCGAAGCGACGGCGCCACCTACCGACTCTACCGCCATCAAGCTGAAGCGATCCGACTCGCGACCTCGGCTAAGAGCTTCGTCCTCACCTCCGGGACGGGGTCGGGCAAGACCTTCTGTTACTTCATCCCCATCGCCGACACAGTGGTCCGGCAGCCCGACCTTCCCGGCCCGGTAGCCTTCGTCGTGTATCCGATGAACGCCTTGGTGAACTCGCAGCTCCAAGCCCTCAGGGACCTTAAGCAACAGTATGAGGAAAGCACCGGCCGGGCCTTTCCCGTTCGTTTCGCCCGCTACACCGGAGAGACCAAGGAACAGGAACGGGAGGAGATCCGCAAGAACCCGCCTCACATCCTTCTCACGAACTACGTGATGGCGGAACTCATGCTGGTTCGGCCGGAGGACCGGCCCCTCATCCGGCCGGAAGTGCCGGCCCCGCTGTTTTTGGTCTTTGACGAGCTGCACACCTACCGTGGCCGCCAAGGCGCCGACGTGGCAATGCTGGTCCGCCGGCTCAAGGCTCGGCTGGAGCGAGAGCAAGTGATCCACATCGGCACCAGCGCCACTCTTGTGGCCCACCGCGACGCTCCTGCGGACGAGCGACGCCGGGTGGTGGCGGAATTCGCCACGCGATTTTTCGGCGTGCCGATAGGGCCCGACCAGGTCGTCGAAGAGACAGTCGAGCCGGCCACGCAGGGTGGGCCCCCCACACAGGAGGAACTGCGCGATGCCCTCTCCCTCCCCATTCCCGACGAACTGGAGGCCCTGCGACGTCATCCCCTTGCCCGCTGGTTGGAGTACACCCTGGGCATCGAATCCGAAGGGGACGATCGGTTCCGCCGCCGCGTCCCCAGGCCGCTCTCTGAAGTAGCGCGCGAGCTCTCGGAGCTGACGAAGCACCCGGAAGATCGGTGTCGAAAGGCGCTGGAAGACGTCCTGATCGGCGCTGCGGCCCTAAACCAAAAGCTCCGTTTGCCTGAACCCTTCTTGGCCTTCAAGCTGCACCAGTTTGTCTCGCAGGGCCGGGCTGTTTATGCTACTCTCGAGCCACCGCAGCTCCGAGAGCTGTCGGCCGAAGGGCAGGTGGTGGCGGAACGGCCCTTTTGCCCGTTGCGGTTCTGCCGGATCTGTGGGCAGGATTACTACCGGGTGCTCCGCTCCGACGAAAAGTTCCTGCCCTACCCCCTGGGCGGAGAGATTTTCGAGGAGGCACACGAGCCGGGCTACTTGGCCTTCGTCGACGATTGGGACGAAACCCGGATCCCCGATGACTGGCTGGACGCCGCGGGCCGAGTTTCCCGCACCTGGCGCGACCGGATCCCCCAAGCAGTCTGGGTGCGACCCGACGGTGCATGGACGGACGTACCGCAAGCGGATGCTCGCAAGGCGTGGTGGCAGCGCCGGAATCTCTGGATCTGCCTGCGCTGCGGCGAATATTACACCGAGAAGGAATCCGAGTTTACCAAGCTCTCGCATCTGTCCAGCGAGGGACGCTCTTCGGCCACCACCGTCCTCGCGACCGCAGTGCTCCGCCATGCCGCGCGCACGGGCGCTGCCCGGGACAAACTGCTTACTTTCACCGACAGCCGGCAGGATGCCTCCCTCCAGGCGGGCCACTTCAACGACTTCGTCCACATGGCGGTTCTCCGGTCAGCTCTCTACGCCGCCTTGCTCGAGCGGGGCAGCCTGAGGTTCGAAGAGGTGGCGGCTGCCACCGTGCGCCACATGGCCTTCGAGCTGCGCGACATCGCTCAAAACGTGGCCCTTGACCCGCAATCCGCCGCGGCCCACGAGACGCGAGAGGTGTTCGAAGACCTTACGGAGTACCGCCTCTACGCGGACTTGCGTCGCGGCTGGCGAGTCTTGCAGCCGAACCTGGAGGACGTGGGGCTTCTCCGGATCGAGTACAAAGGCGTAGAGGAGGCATGCGCCCGCGACGAGATCTGGCGTGAGGTGCCCGTTCTCCATGCTGTCGCGCCCGAGCGCCGCGCCAGAGTTGTACAGGCTTTCCTCGATCACTTCCGCAAACGCTTGGCCATCGACACGCAATCACTCGATGGGAACTTCCAGCAGCGACTCGTGAAAAGGGCCCAGCAGCTGCTCAACGAGTTCTGGGGCATCGATCCGGATACCGAGTTCCTGCGCGAGGCCACGTGGTTCGTCCGGCGGATCGGCCCAGGGGAACTGCCAGGACAAGGAACCTTCTACCGCTTGAGCTCCCGCTCCCTCATCGGTCGCTACCTGCACGACGAACTGGCGCTGGATGACCTGGACGGATTTCTGGGGCCTTTCCTTCAGGTCCTTGTGAACCAGGGCTTGCTGAGACGCGCCGAGCCGATCAACGGTTTCGAGCGTTACCGCCTGGCCGCTTCCTGCCTCATCTGGCGTCTCGGGCCCGGCACCGCGCCACCTCCCGATCCCGTTTATTCCCGCGGCAGCCGTACACGGGACATAGCCCCTCCCGTGAATGCCTTCTTCCAGCAGTTCTACCAACTGGCCGCCCGTCAGCTGGGAGCCCTGGAGGCCCGAGAACACACAGCGCAGGTGGTGGCTGCAGGGGAACGCGAACGCCGAGAGCGGCGGTTCCGCTGGCTCTCTGAAGATCAGCGGGACCCGCAGCTCGGCCGACGCTTGCCTTACTTGGTTTGCACGCCCACTATGGAGCTCGGGATCGACATCGCGGACCTTGACGTGGTCCACATGCGCAACGTCCCCCCCACCCCCGCCAACTATGCCCAGCGGAGCGGCCGCGCCGGCCGACAGGGACAACCCGGACTCATTCTCACCTACTGTTCAGCCGGAAGCAGTCACGACCAGTACTTCTTCCAGAACCGCCGTGAGCTGGTCGCTGGCGCGGTAAGGGCGCCCAACCTCGACCTTGCTAACGAATCATTAGTCCGCGCACATGTGCAGGCGGAATGGCTCGCCCAGGTCGGCTTGCCGCTGCGCCAGTCGGTGGAGGAGGTTGTGGATGTGGATACCGCCCACCTCCACCCCGACCTGCCCTTGAGGGAATCGGTCAAAATCCAGATTCAACTCGGTGTCGAGTCGCGGAGAAGACTGCAGGAACGTATCCTGCGGGTCTTGGGTTTTGACCTTCCTCTGTTGCAAAGAGCCGGCTGGTTCGACGAACGATGGCTCGAGCGCGTCATCGACGAGGCCCCGACGAAGTTTGACGAGGCCTTCGAACGTTGGCGAGAGCTGTTCCGGATCGCGACGGCGCAGCTGGAGCGCGCCCAAGAGCAGATGAGGGTTGCTCGGAGCACCGAGGAACAACAGAACGCCCGCCGCCTCCAAGAAGAAGCACTGCGTCAGCGCAACCTACTTCTTCAAGTGGAGGTAGCTCGGGAGGAAAGCGACTTCTATCCCTACCGGTACTTGGCCACGGAAGGCTTCTTGCCGGGCTACAACTTCCCGGCCCTCCCCGTGCGGGCCTGGGTTCCCCGCGGGGAGCAAGGGGAGTTTCTCGCGCGCCCGCGTGCCCTTGCCATACGCGAGTTCGCGCCGCACAACATCGTCTACCACGAGGGCGCAAAGTGGCAGGTTGGCCGATTCAGCCTCCCGCCAGGCGGACTCGAGCAGCGGCGAAGACAGCTCAGACTGTGCCTGCAGTGCGGCGCCTTCGCCGAGCCCGACCTGGAACGATGCCCGGTCTGCAACGTCCTCTTCGATGCCACGACTAGCCAGATCGCCGTCCTGCTGGACATGCCTAACGTTAGGCTGTCCCGCGTGGAGCGCATTACCTGCAACGAAGAGGAGCGGATCCGCCGGGGCTACGACGTGACCGTAGCCTACCGCTTCGCAACCGCGGAGGCCGGGTACCGCTTGACGGAGGCCAATGCCCTGGTCGACCAACGGCCCGTGCTCCGGCTTACCTACGGCCCTGCGGCCACGCTCCTTCACGTCAACTGGGGATGGCGCGGCCGCCCTCAGGGCTTCCTGGTGGATCTCTCTTCCGGAGAACTGCTCAGGGACACACGCGTGGAGGGCGAAGCCAGAAGAAATCGCCGGTCTGGGGAGCCGCCGGTCATAAGGCACGACCGAGACCGCTTGGCGCTGTGCGTCCGGGAAACCCAAAACATCCTGCTCGTGCGGCCGGCTGAGCTCGAGTTGCTGCGTTCCGAGGAATTTGGCACCACTCTACTGTACGCCCTGAAGCGGGGAGTCGAGCAGGCCTTCCAACTCGAGGAGAGGGAGCTGGCCGTTCAAAAGGTTGGACGCCATCAACACAGGAACTTTTTGTTTTACGAGGCCGCCGAGGGCGGTCTCGGCGTGCTGCGCCGGCTCGTAGAGGAGGCGGACGCCCTGGCTAAAGTCGCCCGGGAGGCGTTGAGCGTTTGCCACTTCGGCGAGGATGGCACGGACCTCAAGCCCGACTGCAAGGAGGCCTGCTACGAGTGCCTCTTGAGCTATACCAACCAGCCGGAGGCTCACTTACTGAACCGCAGGCTGGTTCAGGCAATGTTGCGCCAGCTCCTTGCATGTCACGTGGAACAGCTGGTTCACGGCAGGAGTCGGGAGGCGCACCTGGCAATGCTCCAAAGCCGCGCCGGCTCCGGATTCGAACGCGACTTTCTCGATTTCCTGGCGACAGGCGGCTACCGGCTCCCCGACGAAGCCCAGAAATCTTTCCAACAACCCCGCTGTATCGCGGACTTTTTCTACGCACCCAATGTGGTGGTGTTCTGTGACGGTCCCTATCACGATCTCCCCGACCAACAGCGGGTCGACGAGCGGGTGCGTCGTGAGCTCGTGCAGCTAGGCTATCGCGTGATCTCCGTCCGGTCTAACCAGCCCTTGGCGGCCCAGATCGAGCGCTTCCCCGAAGTGTTCGGACGCGGACATGGAGCATGAGAGCAGTTTCGTTCCGCTAGACCCAATCCAACTCCCCTGTCCCTCGCTGCGATAGTTCCCTCCACTGGCGTGCCCCTGTGGTGGCCGGTCTCGGCGGGCAAGCCGGGCCCACGGATCAGCCATAACGGGCTTCCTGCCTGATTGCTGTCCGATGGGGATCGAGCGCAACCATGGGTTCTGCCTCGTCGTCCGCCTCGCCGGCCCGCGTGCAGAAGAGTTGTGCTTCTCAAGACTTCTGCAAGTTCTGTGCATCTGCGGTTCCTCCTCACCTGCGGACGCCGAACGACGGGGGCGGCTTCCTCGGCCGGCGGCGAAGTTGCTCCTGGTCACTGGTGGAGACTGAGCTGCGAACGGGCGTGGCGGGGAAGAGCCTGGCGTGAGCGCGAACGGCCGACGGGCGCCATTCCGGCGTCGCGCAGCCGGTACACAAGACTCCCTTTGCCGGCCCACGCCTCGTGCCTCTCCGGGCTCCCATAGGCCGCGGCCCTTCTCTTCCAAATACTGAAGCTCACGTAGTAACTTCTGATTGAGTATCAAGAACTTCGATCTGGCAGGCGGATTGCATCCACCATCGCGGGTCTTTCCAGGAGGTTCTTCGCTCTGTGGGGTTGCCCCCGGCTTCTCCCGCGGCTCGTTGGTTGCTCTACCCAATCGCCGACCGCGTTAGCATAGTATTGCGGAGGTGGTTGCGATGATGGATCGCCGTTGCCTAATTGCCATTTGCGTGGTTTCCTTGTTCCTCAGCTCCATCGCCGTCGCCCAGCAGGAGCCCTCCCAAAAAGAAACCACCGCCCCTGCCGCCTTGGGGCCTGCCGAGACCCTCAGCGGCTCCATCATGATGGTTCAGCCAGAAAAGAAAATCCTGATCGTCAAAAGCGCGGCGGGCGTCCCTTACAACTTCCTTGTCACGCCTACGACCCGGATCACCGCTCAAAACCAGCGCCTCAAGCTTGCGGACCTGGCTTCCCGCCAGGACCAACGCGTGACCGTCCGTTTCGTCCCCACCCGCCGAGGCAATATCGCCCGCTCCGTTGAACTCACACCCTGAGTCCCGCCACGGGCGCTACGGCGGCCGATAGGAGGATCGCGCTGGCTGGCGCTTACATGCGCCTGCCTTGTGCAAGGCGGAGCTCCGTGCCTTTAGCTCCGCCTGCCGCCATTGCGGCTCGATCGCGTGGCGGGCCGTAAGCCGCCAGTTCAGCACAACTGGAAAACCGGCCGCCGGCCGCTCCCAACACGCGGATAGCGGTGACCTGTATCGGGGTAGGGAGCTTTAAATCGAAAGCCTGCCCGTCGTACAGCGGGGGCGGTGCGTTGCCGCTGCTCGCCGGATAACTCTCAAGCCTGCCCACCGTCTCCCAAGCGCCGTCCCGTTTCCGCTTCACTTGCACGAGAGGCTTGCCATGGGTGGTATCGAACCAGCCACCCTCCGTCATCACCTTTCCGTGGCGGAACACGATGCGCTCGACCCACTCCGGCCTGTCCAACTGCACCGCAAACCAGGCGCCCTCCCTGCCGTCCGAGCTCGCCGTCCGGAATGTGTCGGTACGCTCGTCGCAGATCGATCCGTCGATAATTCCGTCCGCCGACCAAGCCTCCTGCTGAAACGCGGTCAGCGCCACCGGGCCGACCGGCAATCTGCCCACTAACGGCAACCATACACGGTACTCCCGGGCCTCGGAGAAAGGCATCAAAACCAGCTTCGTTCTCGCCGCGATAGCCCGCCCTCCGGTCCAGTTCAAGGCCGTCCCGGTAACGACATACGCTTGCCTCCCGCGCCCGGGCGCCACCCTCCCGGGTGCCTCCGCCAATCGCAGCGCCGCCGCGGGATCCACCGCCGCCCGATGCAAGTACGGCACTCCCGGATTCACCTCTGCATCCAGAGCTAGTACCTGGGGCCCTCGTTGCAACGCCACCTGTCCGGGATAGTCCGCCCCTCCCTCGATCGTGCGGACCGCCATTTCCATCCGAATCCGTACCTCATCACCCTCGCGCCAGTCCCGCTCCAGGCGCAGCCACTCCCCCGCGCGGCCCCTCCAGCTCGCTTGGCCCACCGCAGCCGTGTAATTCGGACACCAGCTCGGAATTCGCAGATGAATCGCGTACCGCCCCGCTCCGCCTTCCCCTACACGCACCACGACCAGACCGCTCTCCGGATATTCGGTCTCCAGCGTGAACTTCGCCCGCTTCTCGGATCCCGCTGCCCTCAACGGCAGCTTTGCCTCGCCGGGCACGTACAGGACGAACGCAGGCTCCCCGTCCAAACTGCCGCGGAACACCGTGACCGCCATGCTCAGGCCAAGCGCCGCCCCCGCACCACGCCCGCTCGCGGGAGCTTCATATTTCCTCCTCCCGATCAGCGGCGCACTAGACGCCCAGGCGCCTGTCCTCCCGTCTTGCAACGCCGCAAGGTGGTTATACAGCGTTCGCTCGATCTCGTCGGCGTACCTCACCTCGCCGGTGGCGCGTAAGAGTTCGAAATTCAGCCGCACCCACTCGCCCGTCACCCCCGGTTCGCCCACCGACGCGCTGGCCTCCCCGCGCAGCGCTTCACGCAGCCGACCCCGCGAGCTTACAGCCCCAGTCACGTATCGGTACTTGCTTACAATCTCCCTCCAGCCTGCTTCCGCGCCGCGTAAGAAGGCCGCCTCTCCCGTCAGCCGGTACAGCCCCACCAGCCCCGTCAACGTGCTAAGAACTTCCTCGGCCCCTACGCGTTCGACGCCCTCCAATCGCCCGCGCGCCCACAACGACCGTAATAGCCGCGGCGCTCCCTCTTCTGCCGATTCGGGTGCTAATCCCCGTGTCAGGTGCCTGCGCTCGCCCGTGTACGCGAAAAGCAGCGCCGCCGGGCCGGCCAGCGGCCCCACGCCCACGTCCGCGTCCCGCCACCCGGATGCCGCTCTACTGGCCGCATCCCCCAAACGCCGCGCAGCGTCCAGCAAATGCTGGTCTCGGCTCGCTTCGTAATACCGCAGCAATCCCCAGAGGCCCCGGCCAAATGCCGCCGGATGCTTCCACGCCTGGCCCTGCTGCGCAAGGGCCTTGGCCGCGATCGGAAGCGCCTCCTCCACGGCTCCGCAGCTCATCGCTTGGCACAGCAGTGCTGCCGCCTCCACGAGCACGCCAAGTTCCTCGCTGTCTTCCTTGCGCGCATGCTCGATCTGCTGTGCCAGTGCCTCCGCGTGCAACGCCAGTCTTTGGCCGAGGACGCCCTTCAGACGCTGATCTGCTCGAAAAGCAGGTGCGAAACGCTCGACGGCAGTATCACCGCCTGCTGCAGCCAGCCCACCAGCGAGGCTGACTAAAGCGCTCAGGAACAGCCGTACCCTCATCCCTCGTGTCGGGGAAGGCCGCAACCGCTTCGGCAGGGCAGCCTCCACTTGCCCGCGCTCGCCATTGCAGGCAGTATCTTCCCCACTTCGAGGGTATCACCGCCTCTCGGAGCGTCAATACTGCTGAAAGACAACTACCGTTTGGGAGGTCCGGGGGCGAACCTGATCAACCCGATATCCCGCTGCCGCCGGGAGTCTTGCGCTCCCGCACACCGGTCCTGCCGCCCTGAGTTCCGCCTCGTCCCGCTAAAACTCCTCCTCCGCTCCCTTCTTTTTGCGCTTCCGCCGGATGATGATAATCGCCACTAAGATCAGCGCCAAGACGCCCGAGACGACCTTGACCCAAGTATCATCCACCTGCGGCTGAGTCTCCGCCTCTTGCAGCAGCCAAGCCAGCACGGGCATTACGTCCTTCATTGTTCACGCTCCTGCCGGCCTCTTTGCCTATCGCGGCCGGCCGGCTTCGTCCGAACTATATTAACCTCCCCCGAAACCCTCCGGTTACGCCCCACAGCCCGCTTCCGATAGCATGTTCTCCATGGGCGCACTCGAGCGCATTTACAGGATCGAACGCCTGCTGAAAAACAACCGCGCCGTCTCGATCCGGCGCCTCATCGACGAACTCGAGGTATCCCAGGCCACCATCAAACGCGACATCGCTTACCTTCGCGATCGCCTCAACGCGCCCATCGTCTGGGACCGCACCCTCCGCGGCTACCGGCTCGAAGGTGAGTACTCCATCCCCGCCCTGTACCTGACCGGCGCCGAAATTCAAGCTCTGCTCGTCCTCGACCACCTCGTCGCACGCATCCAGCCGGGATTGCTCGGGACCTATACGGCGCCCCTCCGCAACCTGCTCCAGAAGCTCCTCGGCGGCCCCGATCGCACCGCCGAGGAGCTCATGCGCCGCGTGCGGATCGTTCCCGCTGCTTCGCGCCCAGTCGCGGTGGAACACTTCCAGGCCGTCTGCACCGGTATCCTTACCCGCCGTCGCCTTGAGCTGCTCTACTTCAGCCGCGCCCGCAACGAGACCACTCGCCGCGAAGTCTCCCCTCAGCGGCTTGTCCACTACCGTGACAACTGGTACCTCGACGCCTGGTGCCACCTGCGGGAGGCTCTTCGCAGTTTCGCCCTTGACGCGATCCAGCAGGTCACCGTCCTCGAATCCCCGGCACTGGAAATCCCCGTCGAACAACTCGATCGCGAACTGGGTGCTGGCTACGGCATCTTCTGCGGCCCCCAAACGCGGCGCGCCAGCCTGCGCTTCTCTCCCCGTATGGCCCGCTGGGTCTCCCGCGAACGATGGCACGCTGCCCAGTCGGGCCGCTTTCTTCCCGACGGCAGTTACCTCCTCGAGGTCCCTTACACGGAAGACCGCGAGCTCCTCATGGACCTACTCCGCTACGGACCTGACGTGGAAGTGCTTGAGCCAAAAGAACTTCGACACAAGATCCGCCATGCCCTCCAACAGGCTTTAAACCAGTACCAAAATTGAGCCCACAGGCTCATTCTGTGATCCCCTCCCTGCTCCACAATCGAACTTGTCTCCCGGCGTGAGCCTCGGTCGAGATCGGAGGGCTGAAAAGCTTTCCGTTTCTCGCCTCTCGATCACCGGGCCTCACAATGGGAACTGTGATCCCGCTGCGGGCCGTGCGGATCAGGGCGCGGCTTTGCGGGGGGCCGCCCCCACCGCCGGTCCGCTGCGGGCCCAAAAGGTGTCCAATGCGACTCTTACATACATCCGACTGGCACCTCGGCCGCTCGCTCTTCAATCTGAGTCTGCTCGAAGACCAAGCCGCCGTTCTCGCGGATATCGTCGAAATCGCTCGCGACTATCGCCCGCACGCCCTCATCGTTGCCGGCGACCTTTACGACCGTGCCGTGCCCCCACCCGAGGCTGTCGATCTGCTCGACGATATCCTCTCCCGCCTTATCCTCGACCTCGAGCTCCACGTCGTCCTTCTGGCCGGCAACCACGACAGCCCCGAGCGTCTCGGCTTCGCAGCACGCCTGCTCGAACGCAACCGCCTCCACATCGCTGCCGCGCGCTCCCCTATCCGCATCATCCCCCTGGAGGATGAGCACGGCCCCTTCGAGATCGCGGCTATCAGTTACCTCGATCCCGCCGAAGCGCGTGAGTTCCTCGACCGCAACGACCTACACGATCACGACGCCGCACTGCAAGCCCTAATCGCTCAGGCTCGTACTCTGCTTCAGGCTCACCGCGTCGTCCTCACCACGCACGCTTTCGTGCAAGGCGGCGCGACCTCGGACTCCGAGCGCCCTCTCACCGTCGGCGGCGCCGGCTTCGTCAGCCCGGAATGCTTCGACGGCTCCGACTTCGTCGCTTTGGGCCACCTTCACCGCGCACAGTCCGTCGGTAACCGACCGATACATTACTCCGGCGCTCCTCTAAAGTTCTCCTTCGGCGAAGTGGGGCAACCGAAATCCGTCTCCTGCATCGAAATCGACGCCCGCGGCGAGTCGCACATCCGCCTGCTGCCCCTCTCGCCGCCGCGGGAACTCCACTGCCTGCAAGGCTCCTTCGAAGAGCTGTATCGCAATGTTCCCGACGGCGTCCGTCGCGACGACCTCATCAGCATTACCCTGCTCGACAAGCATCCCGTGCTCGACGCCATGAATCGTCTCCGCGAACGCTATCCCAATCTGCTTCAGCTGTCCCAGCCGGCGCTCGTCGAGGTCCCCTCCGGCGGAGTGCGTCCGCCCGAACCCACTCGCCTCAGCGACCAAGAACTGTTCGCCGATTTCTTCCAGCAGGTCGCCGGCCGCCCCCTCGACGACGCCGAACGCGCAGAGCTGCTCGCCGCTCTCGCTGAATTTCACCGGCAGGAGAAACACTCATGAAACCTCTCCGCCTCGAAATGACCGCCTTCGGACCTTACCGCGATACCCACGTACTTGACTTCCGCCGCCTCCGCGGCAACCCGCTGCTGTTAATCTGCGGCCCTACCGGCGCAGGCAAAACCATGCTCCTTGACGCCATCTGCTTCGCGCTCTTCGGCGAATGCTCTGGCGAAACCCGCAAAGCGGACACCGTCCGCAGCCACCACGCCCATCCTCAAACGCGCACCACCGTCACCTTCGATTTCTCCGTCGGTGACGACCTCTATCGCGTCCGGCGCGCCCCTGCCTGGAAAAAACCCAAAGTCAAAGGCGACGGGTTCACCGATCAGCCTCCCGACGCTACCCTTTGGCTCCGTAACCGCTGTTTGACCGACGCTGAACCGGGCCACGTCCTCGAAACCGGCCACCAGAAGGTCACTCAGCGAATCACGGATCTGCTCGGATTCAGCTCCCGCCAATTCCGCCAGGTCGTCGTCCTGCCGCAGGGCGAATTCCAGCGCTTTCTACAGGCCGGTTCCAAAGAGCGCGAAGCCATCCTCGAAGTCCTCTTCCAAACCCGACGCTATCTGCTCATCCAGGAGCTTCTCAAACAACGCGCGAAAGAAGCCGAACAGCTCGTGCGCGAAAAGATCCTCCACCGCGACCTCCTCCTCCGGCAAGCGTCCGCCGAAAACCGCGACCGCCTGATCGAAAAGATCGCCCATCTCCAGACGCAACTGTCGGCCGCACGCGAAGAACTCGCCCTCGCCATCGAGCGCGAGAAATCCGCCTTCGCGGCGCTCGAACAGGCCCGCCAGATCGAGCAGCGCTTCCTCGAACTGCACCAGGCTCAGCTCGGCTACGACGAACTCCAGGCCCGGCGCCCCTCCTACCAAGACCTCAAGCTTCGTCTCTCGCGCGCACAACAGGCTGCACCGCTGACGCACCTCGAGCAGCAGGTGCAGCAGCGTGAGCACGAGTGGCGACAGGCCTCCGAAACGCGAAACCGCGCCGAGCGCCTCCTCGAGCAGACCAACCGGGCCCAACAGCAGGCCGCGCAACATCTCGCCGCCGAGATGGCCCGCCAACGCGATCGCGATGAAGCCCTCGCCGAGCTCCACCGTCTCGAGCAACTGCAACCGGGCCTCCAGAAGCTCCAACAGGCCCTCGACAGGCAGCGGACGGCTCAAGCCCGCCTCGAGCGTGAGCAGGGACGCCAAGCCGATGTCGAGCGGCTCAAACGACAAATCGCCGCAGCCGACACTGAGATCTCCCAGACCGCCGATCGTATCCGCTCCCTACAAACTAAGCTTGACCGGCTGCGGGCGCACGCCCATGCCCTGGAAGAGCTCTGGATCGCCGGCCAGGCTGCCATCCTCGCTTCACGCCTGGTCCCCGGCCAACCCTGCCCGGTCTGCGGCTCTACGGAACACCCTTCACCCGCGCAGCCTCAACCGGGCCTCCCAACCGAAAAGCAGCTCCGCGAAGCGCAAGCGGCCATCCAGCAGACCGAACGCACCTTGCAGGATGCCCTCGACGAACAACAGCGGGCCATCGCCCGCCGCGATGAAGTCCAGCGGCAGCTCACCCAAACGCAGGAAGCCTTGACGCAGGCCCGTCAAGCAGCGAGCGAGGAACTTGCCGCAGCGCAAGCGCAGGTGAATACACTCGCCGCTGCTATCCCCGAATCCCTGCGGGCTCCCGGCGCCCTGGCGCGGGCCATCGAAGCCGCCCGGCGCACGGTGAGCGAACTACAATCCGCCCTCGACGCCGCCCAACGGAAAGACAAGGAAGCCTCTGCCGCTCTTTCGGCCGCGCGCGCCGAACTTGAAATGGCCGACCGGCAGGCCGCCGAGGCCCAAAGAGCCCTCCAGGAAACCAAGGCCCAATTCGACGCCGCCCTACGAAAAGCGGGGTTTGCCGACGCGCAAGAATACTCCGCCGCGCGCCTCAGCCGGCATGAGATCGACCTCCTGGATGAGCAGATCCGACGATTCGATAATCAGCTCGCCGCCGCAGCCGCAAAGCTTGAGCAGGCGCGCAACGCCGTCGAAGGCCTCAAGCGCCCGAATCTGGCAGAGCTTGAGGCCGCGCTCGCAGCCGCACAACAGGAGCGTACCCACGCTCAGGATCGAAAGACCGGACTTGAGAAGGACCTTCGCTCGGCCGATCAACACCTTCAACAGCTCGATGCCCTGGAGGCCGAGCTGGAAAAGCTCGAATCCCGCCAGCGCGTCACCTCCGTGCTCGCCGACGTCGCTCAGGGCAGGAACAGCTTCTCCCTCAGCTTCCAGCGCTTTGTGCAGATCACGCAGCTCGATCGCGTCCTGGAAACCGCCTCCGAGCGGCTGCGCCTGATGAGCAAGGGCCGCTACTGCCTCCAGCGGGCACCGGAGCCGGAAAGCTTGGCCAAGGCCGGCGGCCTCGACATCCAGGTCCTCGACTCCCACACCGGACAGGCCCGTCCCGTCTCGACGCTCTCCGGCGGTGAAAGTTTCCTCGCCTCCCTCGCGCTCGCCCTCGCTCTCTCCGACGTCGTGCAAGCCGCCGCCGGCGGCATTCGCCTCGATTCCATCTTCGTGGACGAAGGCTTCGGTACGCTCGACGAGGAAGCCCTCGAGCTCGCACTCGCCACGCTCCGCAGCCTCCAAGCCGGCGGCCGCTTCGTCGGCATCATCTCGCATGTAGCCGAACTCCGCGAGCAGATCCCTGCCAGGATCGAAATCCTCCCCAGCCATCGCGGCAGTTCCATCACAATGGTGGTGCCGTGACCTCAGCCGCCCCGCAGCCCTCGGACCTGCTCGAACGCGCCGCCTCCGGCGCTTTCATCGTCACGGCCGGCCGCCGCCTCGCCCGCATCTTGCATCTGCATTACGCCGCACATCAGCGCAACGCCGCCCGCCGTGCCTGGCCGACTCCACATATCCTTCCGTGGCCCGCCTGGATCGAGTCCCTCTGGAATGCCGCGCTCTACGAAGGTCTCTCGCTTCCCGCCCGTCTTAGCGTCGATCAGGAGTTGCTCGTCTGGGAAGGCATCATCCAGCTCGATGCCGATCGCAACCAACTGCTCGACCCCGCCGCCGCGGCCGAGGCCGCCCGCACCTCCTGGGAGCTCATGCACGCCTGGCGCCTCGATCGGCGCGCCATCGAAGCCTTCGCCGGCGAGGACACCCGCGCCTTCTTGGACTGGGCCCGTCGCTTCGAACAGGAAAGCGAAAGGGAAGACTGGCTCGAACCCGCCCGCCAACCCGATTACCTCATACCCCTGCTCGAGCGCATCCCGCTTCCCTCCCCCATCCTTCTCGCCGGCTTCGATGAACTCACGCCTCAGCAGCAGGCCTTTTTCCAAGCCTGTGAGCGCTGCAGAGCAACGGTCGAACTCCTACAGCACCCAAGTCGCACGCCCTCACTCCTCTGCCGCATAGGTTTGCCCGATCGCACCCGTGAATTCGAGGCCGCGGCGCGCTGGGCTCGTGGGCTGCTCGAAAGTGGCGCCGCCCGCTCGGTCGCGGTCGTCGTGCCCGACCTCGAAAACGTCCGCTCCGAGGTCGAGCGCGTCTTCACCCGCCTCCTCGAACCCGCCTGCCTGCTCCCAGGATCCTCCAGACCGCGATCCTTCGACATCGCCGCACCGCCGCCCCTGCCGGCTCATCCGCTCGTGCGCGCCGCCGTCCTTCTGCTCGAACTCGAGCGTGACCGCAACCCGATCCGGACGGTCAGTCGCCTCCTCCGCTCGCCCTATCTGCATCGCTCCGAATCCGAGCGCGCGCCCCGCGCGCTCCTCGAAATGCGTCTCCGCGAGCGCGGCATCGCAGAGATCTCCGTCCGCCGTCTGCTCCGCGCCTGCCGCCAGGCAAGGCCGCCCTGCCTCGCCTTGCGCCGCGCCTTGCGCCTCTGGCTTTCCCGCGTCGAACGCCTGCCCACGCGTCAACCGCCCAGCGCCTGGGCGCGCGATTTCATTCGCCTGCTCCGCGCTCTCGGCTGGCCCGGTGAACGCACTTTATCGAGCGAAGAGTATCAGGCCTACCAAGCGTTCTACGCCGTGCTCGCCCGTCTCGCCTCCCTCGACCGCGTCAAGAGTGAGCTGACGCGTGCGGCTGCTCTGGCTCTGCTGCGTCGTCTGCTCGCACGCACGCCCCATCAACCGCACAGCGAGCCCGCGCCGATCCACATCCTCGGCGTGCTGGAGACAGCCGGACTACAGTTTGACGCCCTCTGGATCTGCGGCCTCGACGAGGAATCCTGGCCTGCCCCGCCTGCGCCCGATCCGTTCATCCCGCTCGCGCTCCAGCGCGAGCGCAACCTGCCCCACGCCTCGCCCCAGCGCGAACACGAGTTCGCCCGCCGCGCCCTCGAGCGTCTGCTCGCCTCTGCTCCTCGCGTCGTCGCCAGTTGGGCGCGCCGCGTCCACGATGAGGACCGCGCCCCCAGCCCCCTCATCGCGACTTGGCACGAATCGAGCGAAGCCGAACTCCTGCGCTCCGAATGCCCTGATTACCTGCAAATCCTCGCCCAAAGCGGCTCGTTCGAATCCCGCGAAGAAGCGCAGGCCCCGCCCCTGCGCCAACACGCCTGGTCGCGCGGCGGCGTCCGCGTCTTCCGCTACCAGGCCCTCTGCCCCTTCCGCGCCTTCGCCGAACTGCGCCTCGGCGCCACGCGCCTCCGCTTCCCGCATCCCGGCATCGCACCCCTGGACCGCGGCCAGGCCGTCCACGCCGCACTCGAACATATCTGGAGCCGGCTCCACAGCTGGGACGATCTGATCGCAGCTGCCCAAGACGATATCGAGGCTTTGCTCGAGAGCGCCGCACAACACGCCATCGACCGACTGCAAGCGCGGCGCACCGACCTTTCGCCCGGCCTTCTCGAGCTCGAGCGGCTCCGCCTGAAACGCCTGCTCTGCGCCTGGCTGGAAAGGGAAAAGAACCGCGAACCCTTCCGCATCGTCGCACTCGAACAGAAACGTGGAATCCAGATCGCCGGCATCCGCGCCACTGTCAAGGTGGATCGCGTCGACTGCCTCCCTGACGGCCGCGAAATCATCATCGACTACAAAACCGGCGAATGCAGCCTCCGCGACTGGTGGGACGAGCGCCCCGAAGACCCGCAATTGCCCCTGTACGCCATCACCCATCCCAACCCCCTCGCCGCCCTGTTCTTCGCCCAGCTCAAAACCGGCCAACTCGACCTCAAGGGGCTCCATGCCGATTACCCTACCGGGCGAAACAGGCCGCGGCTCTCGCAAGACATTCTCTCCGAGTGGCGCACCGTGCTCGAACGCCTCGCCGTCCAATTTTGCGAAGGCCGCGCGAACGTGGATCCCAAGCGCCGTGACGCCACCTGCCGCACCTGCGGCCTCGAAGCCCTCTGTCGCGTCCGCGAATCCGGCGTCGAGCCGCTCGAACAAGAGGAGGACGAGCAGGAAGCATGACGCTCAGCGATCAGGCTGCCCGCGAGCGAGCTCTCGACCTTACCCGCTCCTTTATCGTTCAGGCGCCCGCCGGATCCGGGAAGACCTACCTGCTCACGCAGCGCTACCTCGCACTGCTCGGCATCGTCACCCAGCCCGAATCCATCCTCGCCATCACCTTCACCCGTAAGGCCGCCGCCGAAATGCGCCGCCGCGTGCTCGACGCTCTGGCGCGCGCCGACGAACCGCAACCGCAGGCTGACCACGATCGCCGCACGTGGCGCCTGGCGCGCCTCGCAAAAGCGCGCGACCGCCGCTTCGCCTGGGCCCTCACGGAAAATCCTCACCGGCTCCAGATCCGCACCATCGATTCCTTCTGCGCCGGACTCGTCCGCCGCATGCCCTGGCTTTCCCGGCTCGGCGGAGCGCCACGGATCGTTGAAGACGCCGCCGACCTCTACCGCGCCGCCGCCCGCGCCACCCTCCGGCTCCTCGAATCCCCCGAATACGGCCAAATCCTCAGCCGCCTCCTGCTCTACCTCGACAACGACGCCGCCGCTCTCGAGCGGCTCCTCGTGGCCATGCTCGCACGCCGCGACCAGTGGCTGCGCCATCTCGACGCCTCACCCGACCGGCTCGAAGCGGCGCTCGCACGCCTCGTCTCCTACGAGCTGCTGACTCTGCGCCGCCTAGCGCAGCGCTTCGGCCCACCTGACTACCCATTCCCAGACGTCTGCCCGCAAGATCTGCCCCGCTGGCAGGAACTCGCTTCCAAGGTGCTCACCAAGGAGGACCAATGGCGCAAGCGACTTGACGCTGACGCCCCTCGCTTCCCACAAAACGAAGAACTGCGGGCAGCCCTGGCGCGTGTCCGCCACCTGCCCCAACCGCACTTCGACCCTTCGCAAAGGGAAGTCGTCCAGGCCGCCCTCGCAGCGCTCGAGCTGGCCGTCGCCAACCTGCGGCTCGAATTCCAGTCCCGCCGGCAGGCCGATTTCATCGAGGTCACCCAGGGCGCACTCGCCGCGCTCGGCACGCCGGACGACCCCACCGACCTCTTGCTCGCCCTTGACGCCCGCATCGACCACATCCTCGTAGACGAGTTCCAGGACACCTCCTTCACCCAATTCGCGCTCCTCGAGCGCCTGACCGCGGGATGGACTCCCGGCGACGGCCGCACCCTCTTCCTCGTCGGCGATCCCATGCAGTCCATCTACCGATTCCGCGAAGCCGAGGTCGGCCTCTTCCTGAAAGCCCGCAGCGACGGCATCGGCACCGTTCGTCCGGAGCCGCTGGAACTCACCGTCAACTTCCGCTCCCACCGCAACCTGATCCAGTGGCACAACAACGTCTTCGCCTCAGTGCTGGCCCTCACAGACGACATCCGCACCGGGGCCGTCCGCTTCCACCCCTCTCACTGCCCGAGCGACGCGCCCCCTCACGGCATCGTCCGCATCCACCCGCTCCTCGGCAAGGCCCCTTACCGCCATGAGGCCGCGCTGGTAGTTCAAATCATCCAGGATGTGCAGTCGCGCGACCCTGCCGCCCGCATCGCCGTCCTCGTCCGCGCCCGCACGCACCTCCCCTTCATCCTTCAGGCGCTGCGCGAGGCGAGCTTGCGTTTCCGCGCCGTCGAAATCGAGTCGCTCGCCGACCTGCCCGTCGTCCAGGACCTTTACGCACTCACCCGCGCCCTGCTCCACCTCGGCGATCGAGCCGCCTGGCTCGCTCTGCTGCGCGGCCCCTGGTGCGGACTCACCCTCGCCGAACTCGACGAGCTCTTCGCCAACGACCACCAACGCACGGTCTGGGAAATCATCTCGGACCCCAATTCCGCCGGCCGCCTCCACGACGAGGCTCGCCGGCGTTTGGAACGCTTCCACAAAACGATCGCAAAATGTTTTACCCATCGCCGCACTTCCCTGCGCGACTTCGTCGAGTCCGCCTGGCTGGCGCTCGGCGGGCCCGCCTGCGCCGCCTCCGCCTTCGATCGCGACAACGCCGAAGCCTACTTCCGCCTCCTCGACGAGCTCGACGAAGGCTGTGACCTCGATCTCGAACGCCTCAACGAGTGCCTGGCCGACCTCTGGGCCCTGCCCGATTCGCAAGCCCCCGAAAACCTCCAGGTCATGACCATTCACAAGGCCAAGGGGCTCGAGTTCGACGTCGTCATCGTCCCCGGCCTCGGCCGTGCGCCCAAAAGAGAGCCGCCCCGCCTGCTCGAATGGCTTGAGGTCCCCAACGACGCAGGCGCCCCCGACCTCCTGCTGGCGCCCATCGAAGAAAAAGGCGCCGACGCCGTCGCCCTCTCCGACTTGCTGCGCCGCATCGACAAGATCAAGGACGACCACGAAGCCGGCCGCCTGCTTTACGTCGCCGCTACGCGCGCCCGCCGCGAACTCCACCTCATCGGCCACACCACCGTCGACAAGCAAGGTCGGATCAATCAACCCTGCGCCGGCTCCCTGCTCCTTAAGCTCTGGCCCGCTGTCAGCGAGTGCTTCTCCGTTGCGGAAGCGAAGGCTGAAACCCAACCCCCCACCGCCGCTGCCCACCCCCCGCGGCTCGTCCTGCGCCGTCTCCCTGCCGACTGGCAGCTACCCCAGCCGCCGCCGCCTGCCTTGCCCCCTGAGGAAACCACCGCCGCCACCGCGCTCCTCACCGCCCTTCCACGCTACGATTGGGCCGGCGCCACGCTCCGTCACGTCGGCAGCGTCGTTCACGCCATGCTCCATCGCATCGCTCGCGAAGGACTCCGCCGCTGGGACGCTCCGCGCGTCCGCTCCCTCCGCCCCACCTACCTGAGGGCCTTGCGCGAACTCGGCGTGCCCCCGGCCGAACTCGAGCAGGCCGCCGACGCCGTCGAGCGCGCCCTGCTCGGCGCGCTTCAGGACGAGCGCGGCCGCTGGATCCTCGACGACTCCCACGCCGAAGCCCAAAGCGAACTCGACCTCACCGGCTGGGCGCGCGGCGCTTTGCGCCGCGCCCGCGTCGATCGCACTTTCGTCGACGCTCACGGCGTGCGTTGGGTCATCGATTACAAGACCGGCGCGCACGAGGGAGGCGGCCTGGAAGAGTTCCTCGCTCGCGAGGTCGAGCGCTACCGACCCCAGCTCGACCTCTACGCGGAACTCGTCTCCGCCATCGACGGCCGCCCCGTCCGTCGCGGCCTCTACTTCCCGCTGCTCCGAGCCTGGCGCGAGTGGGGAGAAGCACTCGAACGCGCAGCGCCCTGAATCCCGTTCATCACCGTCCATCGCGCCTGCGGGAACCGGTCCCGGCCGAAGGCCTCGACGCAACCCATCGTGAGCCGGCTCACGGCCGGCGCGGAAACTGGTCCGGATTGTCCGTGAAAACGGCGTCCACCCCCAAATCATAGAGGTAGTGCGCCATCTCCTCCCGAACGCTTCTGAAAGCCCCTGTCTCCGACGCCCGGAACGTGTACACCGTGACAGTCAAACCCAGCTCGTGCGCCCGCTTCACGACGTCGGGATCCCGGAACACCAGACTTTTCTCCGGCCCGATCCCGGTGGCGAAGCCGCGCGCCTCGCGCAATCCCTCCCGCGTGAACCACCGGTCCCGCGCATCCCGGCCGATCAGCAGCGTCATCGGCAGCTTGCAGCCTAACGCCCGCATGTTCTTCAGCGCATCCGCGCTGAACGATTGCAGGATCACCGGCGTCCGCGGGTCGGCCCCCGGCGCCTCCAGCCCGTTGCGCCGTAGCGTCTCCCACACCAGCTCCTCCATCCGAAAACCCCGCTTCGCGTAGAGCTCCGGCGCCTTCAGCTCCGGATACAGCCCCGCTCTCCCACGAATGGCGTCGATCGCTTCCTGCCACGTCGGAATCCGCGTGCCCCGGTACTTCTCGGCGAACCAGGCGCCCGCGTCCAGCCTCCGAATCTCCTCCAGCGTGAACTCCGCCACCGGCCACCGACGCACGCCCTCGCCCCCGACGTCTGCGCTGCGCCCGCGATCCGGATACACCTCCCTGACATCCGTCGTCCGCTCCAGCGTTACGTCGTGAAGGCACACCAGCACTCCGTCCCGCGTGATCTGTAAGTCCTGCTCCACGTAATCGGCGCCTTGCCTGATCGCCAACTCGTAGGCAGGCAGCGTGTTCTCCGGCGCGTACGCCGAAGCCCCGCGGTGCGCGATCAGCACCTTCCGCGAGCCCCCGTGCATGGCCGCCGGAAACGCGGCCGCCATCCCGATCACGCTGCGGCGGCTCGGCCCCCTCCCCACCCTTCTCACGGCTTCACCTCGCGTGTCCTCTCGATATAGGCGCGAATCTCCTCCTCCTTTCGCCCTGCCGTCCAGCCTAGTTCCCGCGCCATCCACTCCGCAACCGCGGCCACGGCTCTCGCCCCCTGGTCCGGCCGGAATCCCAGCAGACTCCGACGCAGCATGAAGTCGGCCACCCTCATGCACTGCTCGTGTCGCACCGAGAATACCACCTGCGCCGCCAGATCCGGATACTCCGGATCGAGTGGCCGACCCAGCTCCGGCTCGCGCTCCGCCAGCTCCCTCACCTCACGCGCACGACAACCGTAAATCGCCTCCAGATACCCCTGCCCGCACCTCTCGCGCCCGCCAGGCAGCGGAGCCTCCGCCGTGTCCGAACGCCGCCGCTGACCCAACAACCGGCACACCAGGTCGGTCACCTGCTCGGCAATGGCACGATAGCCCGTGATCTTGCCCCCCACCACTGAGATCACCCCCGCCTCATCGGCCACGATGCGATGCGACCGCGTTACCGAAGACGCCGAACCCGGCTTCCTCACCAGCGCCCGTACCCCCGCGTTCGTCCAGTAGACTCGCGCGCCGCGCAGCGCCGGAAAATAATACGCCGCCGACTCGATGAGGTAACGCACGTCCTCGGCTTCCGCCTTCGCCCGCGAGGGCTCGTCCTCGAAATCCGTATCCGTCGTGCCCACCCACGAATACCCCAACCAGGGAATCACGAAGAACAGCCTCCCGTCCACCGGCGACCGCACGGCGAAGGCGTTGCGGTTCACCGGATCGCAGGCTACATGAATCCCCTTCGTCGTGCGCAGCCACGGCCTCGGATGAGGCCCTAGCCGCGCCGCCACACGGTCCAGCCACGGACCCGTAGCGTTCACCACCAGCCGTGCCCGCACCTCGCATTCACCGCCTTCCAGTACGTCGCGCACCCGCACGCCCGCCACCCGCCCTCCCCTCACCATGGCGCCCGTCACCTCCGCATAATTCAGCGCCGCCGCTCCGTGCCCGCGCGCATCCAGAACGTTCTCCAGCGTCAGCCGCTCCGGCGAATCCACCTGGGCGTCGTAGTAGGCGGCCGCGCCCCTCAGTCCCTCACGCCTCAACTCCGGTTCCATCTCCGCCAACTGCTCCGCCCCGAAGAAAGCCCGCGAGGGAAGGCTCTTGTCGAAACTCAACAGATCGTACAACGCAAGCCCGACGCGCATCTTCACCCGGTAATGCATCCCCTCCCCGTAAAAGGGAAGTAGGAAACGCAGCGGGCGCACCAGATGCGGCGCGACCCTAAGCAGAATTTCGCGCTCCCTCAGATCCATTCGCACCAGGCGGAAATCCAGCATCTCCAGGTACCGTAGGCCCCCGTGGATCAGCCGCGTCGAACCGGCCGTGGTGCCCGACCCGTAATCCGCCTTCTCCAACAGCGCCACCCGCAAACCCCGTCGCGCCGCATCCCGCGCGATCCCGGCCCCGATGATCCCGCCGCCGATCACCGCCACATCGAACAGACCCGCCAGCTCCGATAGGCGCCGCATGTCTAGACAGGTACCATTATCTTCCCCTGCCTCCGGCCCGTCAATTTCCGAAGCTTGACGCCGATGTCTAGACAGGTGTAACGTGGACACCGATGTCCCTGTTCGCCTTCTTGCGTCCCGCACCCCCCAGACCCAGACTCCCGGAAGAGGAAATCCGCCGCCGCTATCCCCGCCTCCGCTGGCAGATCCTCGAAGCCACCTTCCTCGGCTACGCCACCTACTACATCGTCCGCAATAACCTCCCCGTCGTCTCCCGCGAAATGGCCGCCGACCTGCTCTACTCCCGAAGTCAGATCGGCGACATGCTGGCCGCCACCGCCCTCGCTTACGGCGTCGGCAAGTTTCTGATGGGCGCCTGGTCGGACCGCAGCAATCCCCGCTACTTCATGGCGCTCGGCCTCGTCCTCACCGCGCTGTGCAACTTCCTGTTCGGCGCCACCAGCGACTACCTCCTCCACCTGCTGCTGTGGACGCTCAACGGCTTCGTCCAGGGCATGGGATGGCCGCCCTGCGGCCGCGCCCTCGGCCATTGGTTCAGCCTCCGCGAGCGCGGCGCCGTCTTCGCCGTCTGGAACATCGCCCATAACCTGGGCGGAGGCCTCGCCGGCCTCATCGCAGCTTACGCCACCCAGGCCGGCGGTTGGCGCAACGCTTTCTTCGTCCCCGGGCTCCTCGCCCTGGCCTGCGCCTTCTACCTCGTTTGGCGACTGCGCGACACCCCGCAATCCGAGGGTCTGCCCCCCGTCGAGGAATACCGCCGTGACGCACCCGACCCCATCCAGCGAACCGGCGAACGAGAACTCGGAACCCGCGAGCTCCTGCTGGATTACATCCTGCGTAACCGCTATCTCTGGCTGTTCGCCGCCGCCAACTTCTTCGTCTACATCGCCCGCTACGCCATGCTCGATTGGGGCCCCACCTACCTCAAGGACGTCAAACAGGCCGACGTGACCCAGGGCGGCCACAGCACCGCCGTTCTCGAGTTCGCCGGCATCTTCAGCACGCTGCTGATGGGCTGGCTCTCGGATCGCCTCAGCGGTCGCCGCGGCATGGTGAGCCTGCTCTGCATGATCCCCGTCGCCGCCGCCTTCGCCGGCATCATCTTCGCCCCCTCCGGCATGCTCTGGCTCGATCTGCTCCTCTTCGGCGTCATCGGTTTCTTCGTCTACCCGCCCGTCATGCTCCTGGGAGTCGCCGGCCTCGACTTCACCTCCAAGAAAGCCGTCGGCGCCGGCGCCGGTTTCATCGGTCTGTTCGGTTACCTGGGACGCACCGCTCAAGGCAAAGGCATGGGCTGGATCGTGGATCGCTGGGGCTGGAACGCCGCGCTCTGGAGCATCTTCGCCTGCGCCGTGGCCGCCATCCTGCTCCTAGCGCTCACCTGGCGCCTTCGACCGCTCACCGCCCATCCCTCATCACAGGCATGAAAGCGCCCCGCTATCGCGCCATCGCAGCCGCCCTCCGCCGCCAGATCGCCCGAAGCCACAATCCCCACCAACGCCTCCCCTCGGAGCTCGAGCTCGCCCGCCGCTTCCGCGCCGCCCGCGAAACCATCCGCCGCGCCCTGGCCGAACTGCAGCACGAAGGCCTCATCTATTGCCGCCAGGGAGTCGGTAGCTTCGTCGCCGAGCCCCGTGTCGATCAGGACCTCGATCGGCTCGTGGGCTTTTCCGAATTCATGCAGCGTCAGGGCCTCAAACCCGGCGCCCGTCTGCTCGAAGCCGGCGTGCTCCGCATCCGCGACCCCCGCTCGCCCGTGCTCCGCGCGCTCGGCCTGCGACCCGGCGCGCCCCTCATCTACCTGCGCCGCTTGCGCACGGCCGCCGGCGAGCCCCTCGTCATCGCCTCCACCTGGCTCCCCGAGCGACTCTTCCCCGATCTGCTCCGCCAGGACCTCCGGCGGCGCTCCGTCTACCGGCTCATGGCCGCAGCCGGCTACCCACCCGAGCGGGCCACGGAAACTCTCGAAGCTGTCACTCTGAACTCCGAGCAGGCGGCCCTGCTCGGCGTCGCCCCCGGCTCCCCCGCTTTCCTGGTCCGCCGAACCGCCTGGTCCGGCCGCCTCCCCGTCGAGTACGCGGAAGACTACTACCGCGGCGACCGCACCAGCTTCCGCGTCAACCTTCGCCCGGCCCCTACCCGCCGCTTGGAAGCGTGAATCCTTCCCTACGGCGCCGGACGATGAGGCGCGGCCTACCTACCCCCTCGCGGCCCTCACGCCCGGCCGGCCGAACGATCAGCCCACGTTATGCGACGCCCGACAGGATCCGCACACCGCCGAACCATGCGATCCGGCGCCCTGCGATCGGTCCGCTACCGCACTCTGGACGTCGGAATACCGGGCCCGCGCCCCCGTCGCTGCCATCCCGCCTCTTCCCTATCAGCCAAAGCGCCCCGACTCCCTTGCGCAGAGAGTCTCCCCGACCGCTGCCGCATCCCCTCTAGCCGCCCCCGACTCCCTCCCCCTCAGGCAGCCGCCCGCAAAGCCCTTGCACTTCCGAACTGCCGCCGTTCCACTTCTTGGCGGACCCAACCGATTCCCCCGCTGCGCCCGAACGTCAAACTCTCTTGCACCGTTCTTGCTTCCGCCCTGCTCTGCCGTAACTTCCCCAGCCCCGCTTCTTTCCGACTCAGGTCACCCTTCTCGCTCGCCGGCCGTCGACGCTCCCAGAAGCACCGGCGGCTGGTTCTCTCGGGCGTGCCGCCTCAGTTGCTGCTGCCGGCTCGAACCACTGCCTCTTCGCCGTTGGCGGAAGCCCCCCACATCGGTCTGCGAAACGGAGCGGGCGAATCCTTCGGACTGGGAGCTTCCACCGATCCAAGCAGGCTCTCGGAGGCCGCGCTTCGAGGGCTCTCCCTCAAATTCGCACCATGGTCGTAAGGCACCCGGACCTTCGCGCTCAGCTCTGCGTTCTCGAGCGTTCGAGGATGCCTCCGGCCCTGGGTTCCCTCCGCCGCTTGTCCATCCAGCCCGCGACCTGAGGCCGGCCGAACCGTAACCTCACCTCGGTCGTCGAGCGGCATCGGCCGCTTCTCGTCAGGTAGACTTTTTCCAACACCGAGCTCTCTGCCGACGCCGCCTACGCCTCCCGCGACGCAGGCGCTCGCCTCGCGCCGGCCCTCCCCATCCAGGCCGCCTCTCGGAGCCGCCCCGCGCTATAGCTGCAACCCCAGGATGCGCTTCAGCCACCAACGCCAGACCACGCTTCGCGGATGAGGCACTCCGAACGCTGCGCAGCCCCGCCGCAGGAACTCGCGCCAGGCCCAATGCCGCGACATCCGGTCGCCCTCGACAGTTTTCGGCCTCTCGAACGCCGACAACGGCCAACGCCGCCCGCACACGGGGCACGCCACGGTGATGGAATCGTCGAAGGTCGCCTTCATGCCGAATCGGCCCCCGAAGCGGACGGCCGGTCTCCACGGCCCGCGGAGCGACCTCCTCCCACCGGTCCCAAGGTTCCGCGGACCTCGCGTGCGTCCCGAATGTCCCGATCCTGAGCTCATGCGTCACCTAGTGCTCGCCGCGACCCTTCACTCGTTGCGCTCCCGCCACATCCCCGGGCTCGGTCCGTTCTTCATCGGCTCAGCATCCTCGGTCGCCCGGATCAGCCTCGCAATCGCCCAGCCTTGGCCATTCTGACCCCGTCCTCGTCACGTCGCCGTTTCGACCACCCAGTCGCCATCGCCTCACGGGGTCCCCGTCTCAATCCCTTCTTCATCAGGTCAGCGTTCCAACTCGGGGTGCGCCATCTAGGGCCCCACCTCGTGAGGTCTCAATCCCTTCTTCATCAGGTCAGCGTTCCAACCTCTGATGCCCAGAAAGGCTCAAGTTCCGTGGGGTCTCAATCCCTTCTTCATCAGGTCAGCGTTCCAACGGTGGCGTACACTTCTATCCCGCCGAAAGCCGCAAGCGGTCTCAATCCCTTCTTCATCAGGTC
>CALJAM010000032.1 GCA_938027685.1 uncultured Bryobacteraceae bacterium | reverse complement strand
GAAGCCCAAGGACATCTTCAACCAATTCGGCGGCACCATCGGCGGACCCATCCGGAAGGACAAGCTTTTCTACTTTTTCAGCTTCGAGGGAACCTATTACCGGCAGGGAGGCTCGGGCAATTGGTCGGTTCCGCCCGCAACCTTCCGGGAGGGCAACTTCAGCACGTGGCCGGGCTGCACGGTTTGCGGGGCAGCCTTCTCGGTGGTCTACGATCCGGCCACCACGGTGGGAGGGGATCCGCGGACTCGCCAGCCCTTCCCCAACAACATCATCCCGAAGAACCGCATCCACCCGATCTTCGATCAGATTCAGAAACTGATTCCGTTGCCCAATCAGGTCTCCCCGGTTGATCCGGCAAATAACCTCTCCGGCAACTTCGGAGCCTCGGGTTCGTTGAAGTTCGACCGGCGCAACTACGACTTGAAAGTCAACTGGAACCCATCGGGCAAGGCGGTCGTATGGGGCAAGCTGAGCCGGATGGGCGCTCCCGTGACAGGCAAGCATATCTTCGGCGAAATGGTCGGCCCCAACATCGGCACGGCCGGCGTGGGCGACGTGCGCGTCAACATGCCCAGCTTCGGCGTGACTTATACCTTCTCGCCGACCTTCATGTTCGACGCAGTTTTCGGCTACCAGCGCCATGACCAGGACGTACTGGGCATCGGCCAGGGCAAGAACTGGGGTCTGGACGTGTTCAAGATCCCCGGCACCAACGGCGGCCGCCAGTATGCCAACGACATGCGCTACAGCGGCGTGCCCTGCTTTTACACCGGGTTCAGCGGTTGGGGGCTGTGCGAGACCTGGCTGCCGCTGGAACGCCGTGAGCGCACCTACACCGGCCCGGTGAATTTCAGCAAGATTCGCGGCGCCCACGAATTCCGCTGGGGATTCGAGCCGCGGCGCCTGGAGATGAACCACTGGCAGCCGGAGACGGCCAACCCGCGCGGCGCCATCACCTTCGGCAGCGGGCCGACGGTGGTCCCCGGGCAGACCGCGCGCGTGCTCAATAGCTATGCCAGTGCTTTGCTCGGCTTGGTTACCAGTTACTCGAAATCGATCCAGTTCTTCCTGATGAAGACCCGCGAGTGGCAGTATGCCTGGTACGTCCGCGATCGCTGGCAGGCGACACGGCGGCTGACGCTCAACCTCGGGCTGCGCTACGAATACTTCCCGCTGATCAACCGAGGCGACCGCGGTATCGAGCGCTGGGATCCGTATACGAACACGGTCTACCTGGGTGGGATCGGCAACGTGCCCTGGAACGCGGGCATCGAGGTGAGCAAGAAGCTGTTCGCGCCGCGCGTGGGTTTCGCCTATCGCGTGGGCGAGAACTGGGTGGTGCGCAGCGGCTACGGCATCACGTATGACCCATTGCCTTTCGGCCGGCCGTTGCGCGGACTTTACCCGGCCACTTTGACGGGAAGTTGGAGCGCAGGGACGGCCGGCGCCGAATTCCGCGATCCGACTTACGGCTGGTACAACACGCTTGACAAGGGCGTCCCGGACGTGCCCACGCCGGACATCAGCAAGGGTACGTTAACGCTTCCCGTCAACATCGACATGGGTCCGCGCAGCCCGTGGGGCGGCATGTTGCACCGCGGCTACATCCAGTCGTGGAACTTCATCGTCGAACGCAAGCTCCCCTTGGACACGGTGATCTCGGCGGGCTACGTTGCGACGCGGACGATTCACCAGATGCTGGACCGCAATATCAATACGGTCGGCCCCGGCCTGGGCGGTGACACGCGCAACCTCCCGCTGGCGAAGCTGCATGGTCGCACGATCGCCGCGAACATGTGGGACGGCATCGGCTACGGTACGTACAACTCCCTGCAAGTGACCATGAACAAATCCTTCAGCCGTGGTCTGTTCTTCAAGGGTGCTTACACCTGGGGTCGCTACATGAACATGGCGGAGGACAATGGCTGGGCCGGCCTGTCCCTCTGGCACTGGGAGCCAATGATTGCCCGTAATTACGCGCCCTCCAGCGAAGACCGCCGTCACAGCTTCTCCATCGGCTGGGTCTACGAGCTACCCTTCGGGGCGGGCCGCACGTACAACCTGAGCGGCATCGTGGACAAGATCCTGGGCGGCTGGAAGTTCAACGGCATGTTCTTCGCTTACACGGGCACTCCCTTCACCGTGACCGGCTCCGGCTCCTCGCTGCTGTGCATCGGCTGCACGCAGACCGCCGACCAGATCGGTCCCGTGCGCAAACTGGGCGGCAAGGGACCCGACCAGCCCTACTACGACCCCAACTCCTTCCGCGACCCGCTGTTTTACTTCGATCCGCGCAACCCCGTCTACCGGCCGGGCACCACGGGCCGCAACCTGCTCTACGGGCCCGGCTTCTGGCGGATCGACCCGGCCCTCTACAAGGAGTTCCGGTTGACTGAGCGGGTCAAGATGGAGTTCCGCATGGAAGCCCGCAACGGCACGAACACGCCGCGCTGGGGCAATCCGGCCGGAGGCGCCGGCGCCATGCGGCTCAACCCGGACGGGAGCATCAATGCCCTGAACAACTTCATGTGCATCACCTCGGCCAGCGCGGAACGGCAGTTCCGCATGGGCATCCGCTTCCAGTACTGAGCTCCGCTGCTACGCAAGCCCCGAGCCGGCCGGTTCCCGCGCGGGGGCCGGCCGGCTTTTCCGTTTCGAACCTCAGCCGGGAATGTCAGGACGGCGATAAGGAGCACTCAGGTAGCGGCGTGATTCCTTCGCTGCATCGGATTCCGGAGCGTATGCAATGGCCTGACGGTAAGCTTCGATCGCTTCCTTGCGACGGCCCTTCAGATCGTAGATCTGGCCCAGCCTCATCCACGCCAGCACGCCGGTGTTCAGGTCCAGGTGGTCGGCGCGAGCCGCCGCCTTGCGGATATTTTCCAGGGCTTCGTCCAGGTCCCGATACCAGAACTGGATGTTGCCGCGCGCGAAGTAAATCTTCTCCGCCGGCACCCGCGTGAAGCCGGGAACCCCGGAGTTTCTCAGTTGCTCCAGACGCGCCAGGGCTTCCAGCGCCTTTTCTTTGTCGCCAAGATCGCTATACATCTGCGCGAGCTCGAAGTACAGCAAGTAATTGCGGGGAAACGCTGCCAGAAGCTCGCGAATCAGCGGCACGGCGAGCTCGGGTTTGCGCTCCCGTCGATAAATGGCGCAAAGAAGCACCTTGGCGTCCAACCTGTTCACATCCCCTTTCTCCGCCACCTCGCGGAGAATCCGGATGCCCGCTTCCTTGTTGCCGCGGAAGCCCACCAGAAAACCGAGCATCCGCCACTGCCAGGGCAGGCTGCCCACCACGTACTCGTGGACGCCCTGCACCAGGCGCGCGTCCACAAAAGAAGGATCGAGCTCAGTGACACGATTGTGCAGCTTGCGCGCCTGGGTGGCATCCCGCAGCGCGTCCGTCCATGCCTTGCGCACCAGGAAGTTATAGTTGGCCCGCAGTCCGTGCGCCACGCCTAGCGTGTAGAGCGCCTGCGTGTCGCGCGGATTGCGCTTCAAACGCTCCTGGGAGAGCTCCATGGCGCGCTGGATGGCATCCCCAAATTCCTTCTGATCTTCCGGGCTGGGGTTCATCTTCGGCCGGCGCAGGAAGGGATTGTTACCGCTGACCAGCTCGGTCTCGAGTGCGCCCGTCCGCAACATCTCGCGGTAGAGGATCGACTGAGCCAGGTGGTTATAGCCGCGGGGCTCCTCCGGATAGCGGGCGATGAACTGACGGAATGCCAGGATCGCCTCGTCGTACTCGAGGTTGTAGAAGTGCTCGAATCCCTTCTGAATCAGCGGGTGCGGAAGGCCTCCGGCCAGCATGGCCAGCAGGAGGGTCGCCGCTTGCATCGCCACCACATTTTATTCTACGCGCCGGCGGCTTCCAGCCTCGCCAGCGCCCACAGCGCGTGCTCCGCCACCAGGGGGCTTGCGGTTGAGGCCATCCGCTCCAGCGCCGCACGCCATTCCATACGGCCGCTGTTGCCCATCGCCACAGCGACGTTGCGCAACAGACCCTCATGACCGGCGCGGCGCACCGGGCTGTCGGCGAAACGCCGGGCGAACTGCGGCTCGTCGAGCGCGGCCAGATCTGCCAGCGACGGTGCGTATTCGCGAGGCTGGAAGCCCGGCTCCGCCGTGAAAGGCGCCTTCCGATTCCATGGACAGACCTCCTGACAGATGTCGCAGCCGAAGACGTGGTGGCCGACGTTCGGCCGCAGGTCCGGCGGTATCGTCCCGCGCCATTCGATCGTCAGGTAGGAGATGCAGCGCCTGGCGTCCAGTGTCCAGGCCGGGCCTTCGCGTCTTCCTGTGGGCACCAGCGCGCCGGTGGGACACGCCTCGACGCAACGCATACATGTCCCGCAGCGATCCGGCGGCGGCTGCCCCGGCTCCAGTTCCAACGAGACCAGCAGCTCACCCAAAAAGAACCACGAGCCGTAACGCTGGTTGATCAGGCACGTGTTGCGTCCAATCCAACCCAAGCCGGCTCGCCTGGCCAACGCTCTTTCCAGCAGCGGCGCCGCGTCGACGGTGATACGCGCGGCGAAGTGCGCTCGGGTTCGCTCGCGCAGCTTCTGCAAAAGCCGGCGCAAGCCGTCGCGCACGACGGCATGGTAGTCATCGCCCCAGGCATATCGAGAAATCCAGCCGCGGGACGAGCCGCTCACGGCGGCGGAGCCGGGCGCAGCGGTGTTATAAAGCTTGCCCACACAGATGACGGAGCGGGCTTCGGGCAACAGCGAGCGCGGATCGGCGCGTAAAGCCGCCCGATGATCGGTGAGATACTGAAGGCGGCCCGCCATCCCAGCCTCTACCCACTCGCGATAGAAGTCGAATTCCCCGAGCGGCTCGGCGCGCGCCACCCCCGCCAGTTCGAAGCCGCACTCTTGCGCCAGTCGCACGAGCTCCGCCGCGTCCATCCCTCGTTTCTCATTCTCGCCCAGTGGGCCGCAGCACCGCCCGCAAGCAGGGCAATGCGAAGATGGAGAACGGGAAGCGGTGTTGCAGCTCAGCGACACTCTGAAACAGAGCGCACGCGCCCTCGCCGCACACAAGCTGCGGGTCTCGCTCACCGTCCTGGGCATCATGATGGGCGTGGCCACCCTGATCACGGTGATGACGCTCATCCAAGGAGCGAACGTCTACGTCGAGGAGAAGATCGCCAATCTGGGAACCAACGTCTTCCAGATCAGCCGCTTGCCTTTTGCAGTCACCGATTTCAACGCCTTCCTGAAGGCCTTGCGCAACAGGTATCTCACGCTCGAGGACATGCGCGCCATTGCGGAGCGCTGTCCCGACTGCCGGGCCGTGGGCGCGCAGGCCCAGACCACGCGGTTCAGCCGCTACCGCGACCGAGAACTGGAGGACACCGTCATCATCGGCCAGACGGCATCGATGGTGGAGATCGACACCCGTACCATTGTCGAAGGCCGCTACTTCACGCCCATGGAAGACGAGCGGGGCGCCGGCGTCTGCCTGATCGGCGCGCGCCTGGTCGAGGAGTTCTTTCCCGGCCTCGATCCGCTCGGAAGGACGATCCGGCTGGGCAAGCAGGAATTCACCGTCATCGGCGTTTACGAGAAAATCGGAGCGATCCTCGGGCAGGAGCAAGACAACTTCGCCGTGATCCCCATGGGTGCTTTCCAGCGCTTCCGCGGCGGACGCTTCAGCGTCACGATCAGCGTGAAGGCGGCAGCCGGAGAAGCCGCGTTCCAGCGCGCCCAGGATCAGGCCCGCACGGTGCTGCGCGCGCGGCGGCAGATCACGGGCAACCGCGAAGAAGACTTCTTCATCGGGACGGCGGAGAGCTACATCGAACTCTGGCGCTCGATCAGCTCCGCCTTCTTCGCGGCTTTCGTGATGGTGAGTTCGGTAGCCGCGGTGGTGGGAGGGATCGTCATCATGAACGTGATGCTGGTGAGCGTCACGCAACGGACCAAGGAGATAGGAGTGCGTCGGGCGGTGGGCGCCACCCAGCGGGACATCCTCCAGCAGTTCCTCACCGAGAGCCTGCTGCAGTGCGTGGCGGGTGGGGCGCTGGGTGTGGGGGCAGGTTTCTTGTGCGCGCTGCTGCTGAGAAACTGGACGTCCTTCCCGGCTTCGGTCCAGACCTGGGTCGCCCTGCTCGGTCTTGGCCTGAGCTCGGCCATCGGCCTTTTCTTCGGAATCTATCCGGCAGTGCGAGCCGCGCGGCTGGACCCGGTGACGGCCTTGCGTAGCGAGTGAACGCGATGACGGCGGCAGAGATCCGCGAGAACCTGCTGGTCGGGCTGGACAACCTCCGCGCTCACAAGGTTCGCTCGGGCCTGACCGTGCTCGGCATCGTAATCGGCGTGACGAGCGTGATCACCGTGGCCGCCGTCATCCAGGGGCTCAACCGGCACATTCAAGAACGTGTGGAAGGCATCGGCTCGCGCACTTACTTCATCACGCGCCTGCCGCCGGCCCAATTCGGCCGCCTGCCCGAGAAAATCCGCCGCCGCAAGTATCTGAACTATTCCGATGCACGATATCTCAAGGAAGCGGTTCCCTCGCTGGCTTTCGCCACGGCGTTCGCGCAGCGGCCCAGTCCGGGCGCCGGCTTCGGGGGGCGCCGCGCCGAGCCGAACGAAATCCGCTACGGGAGCGAAAGAGTCGACCAGGTCATCCTGCGCGGCGTCGAACCGGAGTACGCCCAGGCCATCCCGCTGTTCAGCGTGGCGCAGGGCCGCTTCATTTCCCGCTACGACGTCGAGCACTCGCGCGCGGTGGTCGTGCTGGGAGATGCCGTGGCCTCCGCCCTTTTCGGGCCGCTCGACCCGATCGGGCGCACTGTACGGCTGAACGGCAAGCTGTACGAGGTCATCGGCGTGTTCGAAAAGGATCCCGGCCTGTTCGGCGGCCCCGGGGTCGACCAGTTCGCAGTGATCCCGCTGAGCGATTTTCGCAAGCGGTACCCGGAGATACGCGAAGTCTTCATCGCCTTTTCGGTCGCGCCGGACGCCAACCCCGTACAGGTGCGCAATGAAGTCATCGAGGCCATGCGCCGCCTGCGACGAGTACCCTATCACGAGGAGAACGATTTCGAGGTCGTTTCGCCCGACTTTCTGACTAACCTCTGGAACCAGCTTACGGGCGCCCTGGTAATCCTCACCGGCGTCATCAGCTCGATCGGCCTGCTCGTGGGCGGCATCGGCGTCATGAATATCATGCTCATTTCGGTGACGGAACGCACGCAGGAGATCGGAGTGCGCAAGGCAGTGGGCGCCCGTCGTGCGGACATCCGCGCACAGTTCCTGCTCGAAGCCATGGTGGTTACGGTAGTGGGAGGCGTCCTGGGCATCCTGTTAGGGGCCGCCGTTTCCTTGGCGATCGGCAGCCTGGTGCCTTCCATTCCGGCACGCGTCTCCCCCTTCTGGATTGCGGCCGGCGTGAGCATGTCAGCCGCCGTGGGCATCTTCTTCGGCTACTATCCCGCCAGCCGTGCGGCAAGCCTCGACCCGGTGGTCTGTCTTAGATACGAGTAAGTATCATAGGAGCCGGCGGGGAGGCGGCTATTTCCAAATTACAGACCCTTTTGTCGCAGGTTGAATCTCCGCTCGTCTCGTGCTACACTCGGCCTCAAACAAGCCAAACGAACGGAGCTCTTCCTCATGACCGCCACTGCTTCCAGGGCGCCATTCGGGCCCATTCACGTGAACGGCAATCCCGTCCGGGCGGCCGCCGTGGACATGCGCGCCGTCGGCAACTTCTTGCTCTCGGTGGGCTTCGCCCGTGCCATGGCCGAGACTTCCAACGTCGAATGGCGGCCTACGGAGCTGCCCAAGCTGCTCCAGGCCCTTTACAAGGTTTACACCTTGTTGCCCAATTGGGAAGCACCTGGCACGGCGATTTTTGACATAGCACCGCGCGATAAGCTTTACCAAATGGCGGGCGATTACGCATTGGAGTGGCAAACCAAGTTTCTCTACCGCTTGCACACCAACCCGAGCGCCGCACTGCAATACCTCAAGAACCTTGAAAAGATTCGCACCTCCCACCTAGAGACAGTCCGTATGCGGATGAACGCGGCCGTCCAAGTCAACCAGGAGGTGGACAGACTTTGGACGGACTGGATCAAGCGGTGGTCTACGATCAAGTTGGGGGCCAATGTGGGACTTGCGACGGTGGGGTTGGCGGCCGGGCTGGCGGGCGTGGCCGGCGTGTCCGTAATTACAATGGGCGGTCTGAAGGTAGTACTCGGGGCGCCCGGCTGGGCCTTCACCGCGGGCAGTTTGATAGTGAACCTGATCATGACCAATATTCCCGACTTCGACCTGCTCGGCTCGGCGCAATGCGTCGCTGTGACCGTCGCGCAGGAGGCGACAAGCCAGGGCGCGCAAGCGGCTTCCAAGAACGCCGCGAGCAGGGTAGCACAGACGGAAAGGCTGATCCGGCAAGCGGAAGCGCAGATCCAATCGTACTCCTCTAACCTGGGGCAGCAATTTCTGAGAGAATTCGCGGGGCCCTTGCAGATGGCCGGCTACACGAAAGAGTATGCCGCCCGCGAGGGCAGGGGCGCCACGGATCCCGTCTGGAAGACCAAGATCGCAGAGCAGAAGCAGCTCCTCGAGTATCACCGTACCGAGCTGGAGACGCAACAGCTCTCGGCCGGCCTATGGAAAGGCCTCAGCTACGCCTTGCCCATTGTCTTTTTCGCTTACGACGTCTGGCAGGCTCTGCGCACCTATCAGAGGGAAATGAAGGCGGCCAACTCGTAATTCGCCCCGGTCCGGGACGAGCGGGTGTAACCTTCGTCTGAGGCGGCCGTAGGTTTGCCTTGCTCTCAGCACATTTTTGCTGCATAATGGCCCGGAGCGGAGGCTGCCATGGCCAGGCCTTTCGATTTCGGTAGGGTCGAGCTGGAGGCAGGGCCGCAAACCCAACCGGCGGCCGTGCTCGACGCCGAAACACCTTTCCGAATCCTGCTGCTGGGAGATTTCACCGGGCGCGCCAACCGCGGCCTCTGCGAGACCGGGCCGGCGCTGGCCCGGAGACCCACGCTGCGGGTGGACCGAGACAATCTCGACGACGTGCTGGCTCGGTTGGCGCCTTCGCTCGAGCTAGGGCCTCACGTTCGTCTCAACTTCCGCGCGCTGGAGGACTTTCATCCCGACCGCCTGTACGCGACCCTGGAGGTCTTCCGCCGCCTGCGCGCCACGCGCGAAAAACTGGCCGACGCCGCAACGTTCGGTGCCGCAGCCGCAGAGCTGGGAGTGGCTTCGGCCGGCTCCGCGCCGGATCTCTCCGAACTGATTGGCGGCAGCGCTTTGGAACGGGCTATCGAGGCCGCCGAAGCCCGCGGCCCGGCGCCCGCGGCGGACCCGCTCGCCGAGTTTCTCCGCCGGGTGGTAGCCCCTTATGTGGTTCCCAAGCCGCACCCCCGCCAGCAAGAGCTGCTTGCGCAGCTCGACGAAGCCATCGGCGGCCTGATGCGCGCGGTGCTGCATCAGCCGGCGTTTCAGGCCCTCGAGGCAGCCTGGCGCGGCGTGGACTTCCTGGTGCGACGACTCGAGACCGACGGTCGCCTTAAGATTCACCTGCTCGACCTTTCACGCGAAGAACTCGAAGCCGATCTCGGGGCAATGGAGGCGACCGGCACCGCTTTGCAGCAGATCCTCGTCGATGAGGCGGCAGGAAGCCCGGGAGGGGAAGCCTGGGCAGTGCTGGCGGGCATTTACGTCTTCGAACGGACGACGCGCGACGCGGATCTACTGGCCCGCATCGGCAGGCTGGCCGCGCGGGCGGGCGCGCCCTTCATCGCCGAGGCGGGGACCCAGCCGCCTGAGCCCGACGCCTCCCAAGCCTGGCAGCAGCTCCGGACGATGCCCGAAGCGGCCTGGATCGGACTGGCGTTGCCGCGTTTCCTCCTGCGGTTGCCTTACGGCCGCCACACCGACCCGATAGAATCCTTCGATTTCGAGGAGATGCCCGGGGCCCCGCAGCACCAATGGTATCTCTGGGGCAATCCGGCCTTCGCCTGCACCTACCTGCTCGCGCGCGCCTTCCTGAACTGGGGCTGGGACATGCGGCCCGGGATGGTGCAGGAAATCACCGATCTGCCGGCGCACTTCTACCAAGAGGAGGGCGAGACCCAAATGAAGCCCTGCGCCGAGATGCTGCTGACGGTCGGGGCCGTCGAGCAGTTGCTAGAGATGGGCTTCATGCCGCTCGTCTCGTTCAAGAACCGCGATATGGTGCGTCTGGCCCGCTTTCAATCGATCGCGCAGCCGCCCACGCCGCTCGCCGGACCGTGGCGGTGAGGCAGATACGCTTACCGGGCGCGCCCGTCCTCCAGGTAGGTATAGCCGTACAGTCCGTCCTCGTAGAACCGCAGAAGTCGTCCGGATTCCTCGTACCCGATGCGGCCTTCGCGCAGCGCCGCTTCCACGTCCCGGCGGAACTGGCTGAGCAGCACCTCGCTGTTGAACTGCACGTATTCGAGGACCTCACGCACCGTGTCGCCCTTGATGACGTTGTCGAGCACGGGTTCGCCGCGTTCGTCCAGACTGACATGGACGGCATTGGTGTCGCCGAAAAGGTTGTGCAGGTCGCCTAGGATCTCCTGATACGCGCCCAACAGGAAGGCGGCGAGATAGTAAGGCTCGCCGTTGAAGGGATGCAGGGGCAACGTGCGCTTGACGTCGCGACGGTCTATGAACTGATCGATTTTGCCGTCGGAGTCGCAGGAGATGTCGCCCAGGATGGCGTGTCGGGTGGGCCGCTCGTTGAGGCGGTGGATGGGCATGATGGGGAACAGTTGGCGGATGGCCCAGCTGTCGGGCATGCTCTGGAAAAGCGAAAAATTGCAGAAGTAGGTGTCGGCGAGCATCGCGTCGAGGCCCTCCAGCTCCTCCGGCAAGTAGTCCAGCTCATGGGTAAGCCGCTGGATGCGCCGGCAGATGGCCCAATAATAGTTCTCGGCCAGGCAGCGCTGCTCGAGCGGGAGGTATCCCAGGCTGAACAGATTCAGGGCCTGATCGAGAGCCTGCTGCGCGTCGTGGAAGGCCTCCAGCAGGTTCTTGACACTGAGGGATTGGTACGTTTCCTGCAGGTCCACCAAAGGCTGCTCGGCGTCGGGAGGCAACTCGGCAGGCAGTTCCTCCTCGCCCAAGCCGCTGACGCCGAGCACGTTGAAGACCAGCAGGCTGTGGTACGCCACGACTGCCCGCCCGCTCTCGGAGATGATCGTGGGATGCGGCACGCCGGCCTCGTCGCAGACGCTCTGCACGTGGTAAACGACGTCGTTGGCGTACTCCTGTAACGTATAGTTCACGCTGGATTCGAAGTCGGTCTGGGAGCCGTCGTAATCGATGCCCAGACCGCCGCCCACGTCCAGGTATTTCAACCCGGCACCCGCCCGAGCCAGTTCCACGTAGATGCGGGCCGCCTCGATCACGGCCGCCTTGATGAAACGGATGTTAGTGATCTGGCTGCCGAGATGGAAGTGCAGCAGCTCCAGACAGTCCGCCATGCCCAGCGCGCTGAGCCGTTCGACGGCGCGTAGCGCCTCGCTCACGGTCAGCCCGAACTTGGATCGATAGCCGCCGGAGGATTTCCAGCGACCGGACCCGCGCGTGGCCAACTTCAGCCGCAGTCCAATCACCGGGCGCACGCCGATGCGGCGCGCGTGCTCGGCGATCAGCTCCAGCTCGTTGTACTTCTCGACTACGGGCACGATGTGCCGGCCGATCTTGCGGGCCAGCATCACCATTTCGATGTACTCGTCATCCTTGAAGCCGTTGCAAATGATCGGCGTCTGGTTGTCCGCCAGAGCCAGCACGGCCAGCAGCTCGGGCTTGGATCCGGCCTCCAGGCCGAAGCGGTGGGGCCGCCCGAACCGGAGCAGCTCTTCGATCACCTGCCGCTGCTGGTTGACCTTGATGGGATAGACGCACCAGTATTGCCCCTGGTAGCCGTGTTCGGCGATGGCGCTGTCGAAGGCCTGATAGATCTCGCCCAGCCGGTGGCGCAAAATGTCGCCGAAGCGGATGAGAATGGGCAACGAGATGCCGCGCAGCACCAGCGTGTCGACGAGCTGTTTGAGGTCGATCGAGCGGGAGGGATCCTTGGTGGGATGGACGTGCAGGTTGCCGTTGGCTCCGACCGAGAAGTAGCCCTTACCCCAGCTGGCCACGTCGTAGAGTTCCGCCGCGTCCAGGGTGGTCCACTGCTCGGTCGGCTCACGCAGGACCGCGCTGTCGGCCAGTCGCAACTTCGCAATCTCCTTCGAAAAATAGTGTGTATCGAAATGCGCCGCCGGGCAAGAGCAAAGTTGCACGCCACGCCGCTACAGCCGCGCCCGTCGGCGGGAAGGCAAATTCGCATTATGACGCCTTCCACGTTCGGGCGCAAAGCCGGCGTCCGCAACGCCCCGCCCGAGTTGCCGAGCGTAACAAATTTGCCCCCGCATGTTCCCGTCTGCCCCGGCCGGCTGCGGCCTCTCCCTGCGCTAAGCTAGCGGCGGAGGTCTTCCTGCCATGCAACCTGTCCGTAGAGAATTTCTCGGGATGGCCGCCGCTCCCCTCATCCTTCGCCGCAGCGTCTGGGGCGCCAACGACCGTCCCGCCTACGGCGTCATCGGCACGGGCAATCGCGGGCGGTGGCTGAACCGCGCCTTCCAGAAGCTCGGCGCCCGCTGCGTGGCGCTGTGCGATCCTTACGAGCCTCATCTCGAGCTGGCGCGCAAGGAGTCGCCGCGGGACGTCCGGACCTACGTCGACTACCGCGATCTGCTGGCCCGGCCCGAGCTGGACTTCGTGGTCATCGCCACGCCCGATCACCATCACTGTCCCAACCTGCTCGCCGCGCTCGCAGCCGGTAAGGACGTGTATCTGGAGAAGCCTCTGTCGATGTCGCTGGAGGAAAGTGCGCGCATGGTCGAGGCGGTGCGCAACTCCAAGCAGATCGTCCAGGTTGGCATGCAGCGCCGGTCGATGGAGTTCTGCATCCAGGTCAAGAAGCTGGTCGACGAAGGAATCCTGGGTAAGGTGTCGATGGCCAAGGCGCTTTGGAACTGGCACTTCGCCAAGCCGCTGGACAACTCGCCGCTGCCGGGCAAACTGGACTGGGAACGATTCCTCGGTCCCGCGCCAGCGCGACCACTGGAGCCGCGGCGCTTCCGCTGGTGGCGGGGCTTTTGGGATTATTCCGGCGGCAACATGACCGACCAGGGTACCCACCTGATGGACGTCATTCAATGGATGACCAACTCCGGGCCTCCGCGCGCCGCCGTCTGCCACGGCTACCTGGCGAAGATGATCGGTGCGGAGGTGCCCGACGTCTTCTGTGCAGCCTTCGAGTATCCGGATTTCATGGCCACCTGGACGCTCAACTACGCCAGCTCCTACGAGAACGACTGGTCCATACAGATTCAGGGCGACGAGGCCACGCTGGTGCTCGATCGCACGGGCGCACGTATTTACAAGGACCCCGGCCTGCAAGCGGCGCCCTGGAACCTGACGGAACCGCTGCCGCTCATCCGGCGCATCGAGGATCGCAGCACGGGACTGGAGCACCAGCAGAACTTCCTGGACTCGATCCGCACCCGCCGTCCGCCCAACTGCACGGTGGAGACGGCTGCAGCCGCGGTGGCCGGGCCACACCTAGCCAACCTGGCCCTCAAGCAGGAGCGCAAGGTGCGGCTGAGCCCGGACGGCGCCCGCGCTCTCTGAGGCGGGGGGCACCAGCGCCCGTCGGAGGTTCGCGTACGCACGGAAGGTCAGGGACTTGACCGCCTGCACCGAGCATCCCAGCGCAGCGGCGATCTGCTCGTAGTCCATGCCGTGGTACTTATGAAGTAGCACGACGGCGCGCTGACGCGCGGGCAGCGCCGCCACCGCCCGGCGGACGCGTTCGATCTGCGTGCGTCGCCAGAGAAGCTCTTCGACGCTCGGCGCCTCGCAGGATCCCCGCGGTTCCGCCGATCGCCCGTCAGGCTCGAGGCCGCACAGCCTGCCGCACCGACGCTCGTGCCGAAGCCAGTTCAGGGCCAAGTTCGTCGCGATCCTGTAGAGCCACGTCGTGAATCGCGCAGTCGGGCGGTAGCGTCCGCGCGCGCGATAGACGCGCAGGAACACTTCCTGCGCCAGCTCCTCGGCCGCCTCCCGGTCCTGGACCATGCGGTAGAGGAAATGGACGACGGGAGTCCTGTGGCGCGCCAGTAGGCACTCGAAGCCGCCCACTTCACCCCGCGCCAAGCGCATCATGAGCTCTTCGTCGGTCGGAGCCTGTCCCGCGCCGGGCGCCAACTCGTGCATGCTACCAACCAGTCTGACGCACCGCGGGCCCGACGGTGTGTAAAGGTTGCCTGCCGGCGTGCAAAAAGAGCTTTACATTCTTAACAGCTCTCGCGGCGCTCCGGCGCACACCGGAGGGTTCGGGGAAGCACCGGCCGGTAGGGAAGACCGCTCAAAGGTTGACCGGCAGCTCCTCCTGAAAGATGGAGGGCGGCAGTTCGATGCCGCTGAGCTTCAGTCGTTCCATCACGCGGGGGATCGCACCCGTGGCCCGGAAACGGCCCTGCACCTTGCCCGAGTCGGTCACACCCACGCGCTCAAAGACAAAGATGTCCTGAAGCTGAATCTGTTCGTCTCGTACGCCGAGCACCTCGGCGATGCTCATCACCTTGCGCGTGCCGTCCTGCAGGCGCGCAAGCTGGACGACGATGCGAATGGCGTTGGCAAGCTGCTGGATGATGACGCGGCTGGGCATTTCCAGGTCCGCCATGAGAACCATGGCCACCAGCCGGGAGAAGGCGTCGCGGGGCGAGTTGGCGTGCACGGTACTCATCGAGCCGTCCACGCCGGTACTCATGGCCTGGAGCATGTCCAAGGCTTCCGGACCGCGGCATTCGCCCACGATGATGCGGTCCGGGCGCATGCGCAGCGCCGTGCGCACAAGCTCGCGCTGGCTGATGCCGCCCTCGCGGTTCAGCCCCGGCTGTCGGGTTTCGAACTTGACGACGTGGCGCTGCTGCAGCTGCAGCTCCGCGATCTCCTCGATCGTGATGATGCGCTCGTCTTCGGGAATGTAGCGCGAGAGCGCGTTGAGCATCGTGGTCTTGCCCGAGCCGGTCCCGCCCGAAATCAGGATGGTGACTTTGGCCTGCACGCAGGCGGCCAGGAAGCGCAGCATCCCGGGCATGAGCGTCTGGTTGGCGAGCATCTCCTCGGCCGTAATCACGTGACGGCCGAAGCGGCGTATGCTCAGCGCGGGTCCGTCCAAGGCCAGCGGAGGAATGATGGCGTTGACGCGCGAACCGTCAGGCAGGCGCGCGTCCACGATAGGCTGGGCTTCGTCGATGCGGCGCCCGACCTGCGAAACGATCTTCTCGATGATGTGCAGCAGGTGGGCATTGTCGCGGAAGCGGACCTGCGTGAGGTGGAGCTTACCGTTGCGCTCGATGTAGACCTTGTTGTACCCGTTCACCAGGATGTCGGTGATCGAGGGCTCCTTGAGCAGAGGCTCCAGGGGGCCGAGCCCCAGGACCTCGTCCAGGACCTCTTCTACGATGCGGTTCTGCTCGGCCGCGGTCATGGGCACGCGCTCTTCTTCGAGCAGGCGTTCCACTACGCGGCCGATCTCGGCACGCACACGCTCCTTAGGGATGGAAGAGAGCCGCTCGTAGTTGAGAACGCCGAGCAGCTTGCGGTGGATCTGGGACTTGAGCTCGAAGTAGCGATCCGTGGCGCGCGTCGGAGCCGGCGCGGCGTTGCCGCTCCGCGCAGGCGCCGGGCGGTATGTAGTTCCCACACTTCCTCCCTCGCGGGTGACGCCGCCCCGCCTTCGGCATGGGCCGGCGGGGACTGACGGGCGCTTTAACCTATTTAAACACGCGGTCCAGCCCGCCCGTTGCCCTCAGGAAGTAGCCACCGCTCGGTCCGCTCCCGGCCCCGTTGCTCGCAGTTCGACGTTCTGCCAGGCCATGGTGGTCGGCTCCTGCCTCATCACGCCGAACGGGCCGATGGCCCAAAGCGAGCCGCCCACCTCGATGAGCCGGCTCAGGAACACGGGTTGCTCCAGGCGCTCCTGACGCCAGGTGCGTCCGCCGTCCTCGCTCACCAGGAACCCATTGGACGTTGTAATCCACCCGCGACCGGCACGGTCGAACTGGATGGAAGTCAGCCAGTCGCGAACGGGGCTGGTCTGCGCCTCCCAGGTCCGACCACCGTCGGTGGTATGCAGGATCTGGCCGCCGAAACCTGCGGCCCATCCCTCGTTCGGGTCGCGGAAGTAGACGGCGCTCAGCGACCAGGAGGCCAGCGGGCTGCGCACCGGCTCCCAGGTTTCGCCCCCATCGGTGGTGCGCAGGATAGCCCCAGTCCAGCCGACGGCCCAGCCGTGGCGCTCATCCACGAAGTAGACGGCCTCGAGCGAGTACGGTACGGGCGTGAGCTGGCGCACCCAAGTCCGGCCGCCGTCAGCGCTGTGGAGAATGGTGCCGCCCCAGCCGGCAATCCAACCCCGCTGACCGACGAAGTGAATCGCGGTCAAGTGCTCGCGGGCGGGCACGGGCACCCGCTCCCAGGTGCGGCCGCCGTCCTCGCTCAGCAGCACCGTTCCGCCGTCACCCACCGCGACGCCGCGGCCGTCCGGGAGCAGCTCGACGGCCCTCATCTTGACTTCCACCGGGAGCTTGACCTCGCGCCAGTTGCCGCCGCCATCGTCGCTGGCGAGCAAGGCGCCCTGCTGACAGAGCAACCAGATCCGAGAACCGGACGACGCCGCGTCCTGAATCCAGCATGAAGTCACGTTCGCGTAGCCCAGGAAGCCGATCAATAGCAGAACCGCAACTAGGACTTTCCGCATGGCCAGCCTCCGTTACGGACCTCGCGGTTATGTTATATCGCGACGGAAACGGGATTCTTAGGGTGGTCGGCCTACCGGAGAGGGGAATGCCCGCAGGCACCCCCTCTCCCTAGCTTTAGACTGGACGGGTAGGCAGCCGGTTTCAGGCGGAGGGCGCGCCGACGGCCTTACGTCGGACCCGCTCGTCGAAGCGCTGCACATCCACCACGTAGCGCTCGTGGTGGCCCTCGGCGACCGGCTCCCAATCGTCGTTGGCCCTCAGCTTGAATTTCACGCGGCGCCCCTCGACCGCAATCACTTCCACTTCGACCGAGACCGATCCCCCCATCGGCGTAGGCGCGCTGTGCCGCACCTCGATCCACGTGCCTACGCTATCCTGGCCGGCGGGCAGGAACTCGCGCAGCAGATTGCGACAGGTCATCTCGAACAGCGCGATGAGACTGGGGGTCGAGAGCACCCGCGCGGTCTCCGGTCCGAGGAAATTTATGGCCATCTCGGGCGTGACCAGCTGCCGGTGGGCGGCACGAGAACCCGGAGGAATGGTCGGCATGAGGCCATCATAGCCGAAGCGGGGCGAACAAGCGGGCCCACCCTCCGGCCCGCGCCCTGCGGTAAAGATCATCTTGGCGCGGGCATCTGTAAAATGGTACATTTGTCATGAGCCTGTCTTCGGGCTCGCACTTCGAGTTGACTTCGAGCCGTCGGACGCAGCGCCGTCGCTCCTGCGGGGGTGGGGCCTGTAGCACGGGCGGCCGCGATCGATGACCGTGACACGGAAAGTTTACGGGTGGACCTTATTTTGGCTGGCAGTGGCCGCACCTGCGCGTCTCCCCGCCGACCCCGGTTCGGCGACTCCTCCCTCCGATCTGCTCGCGCGGTACCTTTCTGCCGTCGAATCACAGCACAGCCGCATGTCCGATCTGGCGATGCACGTGGAAATCGACGCGGAGTTGCCCAGGCTGAAGCGTAGCGGCCGCCTGCAGGCATTACGCTTCATCACGCGCCTGGGGCAGATCACGTATCGCATCCTGCGCTTCGAGGGCGATGAAAGCGTGAAAAAAGACGTGATCGCCCGGTACCTGGCCGCCGAGCAAAAAGCCAAGGCGGAACACGCCGAAGACATTGCCATCACGCCCGCTAATTACAGGTTCCGGTACAAGGGAACCGCAGACTATTCCGGGCGCATGGCGTATGTTTTCCAAATCACGCCCAAAAGGAAGCAGCTCGGCCTTTTTAAAGGGGAGCTATGGATCGATTCCCGTACCTTCCTGCCACTGAGGGAATGGGGCGAAATGGTAAAAAGTCCTTCGGTCTTTTTGAAGAACGTGTATTTCGTACGGGACTATTACATCCGGGACGACGTAGCACTGCCCCGGCGGGTGCTGAGCGACATCAGCACTCGTCTGGTGGGAAAGGTACGGCTCACCGTCTGGTTCGACCGGGTGGTGGTCGGCGACCAAGCGCGGCTGGAACTGTCAGCTTTGTTGGGGGAGCCTGTGGAAGCCAATGGCTCGACCTACGCGAACCACTGAGCTTCCGGGCATAACGCAAGCCAAGCGACCCGGCTGCGTCCCGCAGAAGAAAACCGGTAAGACCAGCAGCGCATCGGGCTGCAGCGCCGGGAGCAGATTGTGAGAACTCTTCTGTTGAATCCGCCTTCCTTTGAACGCTTCGACGGCGGGGCCGGATCTCGCTGGCCAGCCACACGCGAAATCGAGTCGTACTGGTACCCGGTGTGGCTTTGCTACCCGGCGGGCATGCTCGAGGACAGTAAGGTCGTGGACGCGCCGCCGCACGGGCTCTCCATCGACCAGGTGGTGCAGATGGCCCGGGACTACGAGTTTGTCGTCCTGTTCACGTCGACGCCTGGCTTCCGGGTTGACGTCAGCATCGCCGAACGCATGAAAGACCTCAACCCGAAAGTCACCATCGCCTTCGTGGGACCGCCGGTAACCGCGGAACCGGAAACCGTGTTGAATGCCTCGCGCGCCATAGACTTTGTCATTCGGCGTGAGTTCGACTACCAGGTTGTCGAGTACGCACGGGGCAAGCCCCTGAGCGATATCCCGGGCGCCAGTTACCGCCGCAACGGCCGGATCGTCCACAACCCCGAAGCGCCTCCCATAGAGAATCTGGACGCGTTGCCGTGGGTCACGCGAGTTTATAAACGGGACTTAGACATCCACCGCTACAACGTCCCGTTTCTTCTCAAGCCCTATGTGGCTTTCTATACGTCGCGGGGCTGCCCTGCCCTGTGCACTTTCTGCCTATGGCCGCAAACCCACTCGGGCCACCGCTGGCGGGTGCGCTCGGCGGACGATGTGGCGGCGGAGGCGCGCTTTGCGTTCGAGATTTTCCCGGACCTCAAGGAAATTTTCTTCGACGACGACACCTTCAATTACCAGAAAGCCCGCACGCTCGAGCTCTGCAAAAAGCTCAAGCCGCTGGGCATCACCTGGTCCTGCACATCGCGCGTCACCACCGACTACGAAACCCTGAAGGCCATGAAAGAGGCGGGCTGCCGCCTCCTCATTGTCGGCTACGAGTCCGGCGACCCGCAGATCCTGAAAAACATCAAAAAGGGCGCCACAGTGGACATGGCCCTGCGCTTCACGCGCAATTGTAAGAAGCTCGGACTGAAGATCCACGGCGATTTCATCATCGGGTTGCCCGGGGAGACGCGCGAGAGCATCCGGCGTACAATCGAGTTCGCCAAGCGCCTGGACTGCGAGACGATCCAGGTCTCGATCGCTCATCCTTATCCCGGCACGGAATTCTACGAGTGGGCGCGGCGCGAAAACCTGCTGAGCCCGGAACCGATGACCGACGAATACGGCCATCAATTGCCGGCCGTGACCTACCCCGGGCTGGACCGCGCCGAGCTGGTCGAGTGGGTGGAGCGCTTCTACGGCGAGTATTACTTCCGGCCTCGCGTCGTCTGGCGTGTGGTCCGGAACGCGCTGTGGGATCCCGTTGAGCGGCGGCGGCTATTCAAGGAAGCACGGGAGTATTTGGAGCTGCGCTCCCGCCGCAAGCGCTTCGTGCGGGAGCAAAGGCGCGCCCGGCAGGTCGCGGGCGCACAACCCGCGGGGGATTAAGCGGTGGGCCGCCTGAGATGGAAGACACGCGTGTTCGCCACGCTGGTCGTCTTGGCCAACGTCCTGGGCAATTTCTTTCTCAGCCTCGGTCTCCGGCATCGGGCGGCAGCTTCCTCCTGGCTCGAGGCCCTGACTTCACCGTGGGTCTTTTTGGGCGTCAGCGTGCTCGTGTTCTGGATGTTGTGCCGGCTGGCCCTGCTGAGCTGGGCCGATTTGAGCTGGGTGGTGCCGGTGACCGCTTCCGGTTATGCCTTGACCGCCCTCATGGGTAAGCTGTTTCTCGGCGAGCACATCTCGGCTGCACGCTGGGCCGGCATCATCCTCATTACCCTCGGCGTGCTTCTGGTGCGCACGACGTCCATCCGCACCACTCGCCCGTACCGCCGCAGCGGAGGTTTGCCGTGAACTGGCTGCTGGTCGCCATCGTGGCTCTCACGTCGAGCCTGGGCGACGCCCTGCAAACGCTGGGCATGAAGCTGCACGGCGAGATTCACGACTTCCGCCCCGGGGCGCTGGTCGGCGTCTTGCGGCGCCTGGTGCGGAGCTGGCACCTCGGCCTCTCGTTGTTGCTGCTGGCGGTTTCTTTCGGCGCCTTCCTGCTGCTGCTGTCGATCGCCGATCTGAGTTTCGCCGTACCGGCTACCGCCGTCGAATATGTCTCCACCACGCTGCTGGCGCGTTACCTTCTCGGCGAGAAAGTGAACTGGCGGCGCTGGACCGGCGCCGGCCTGGTAGCCTGCGGCGTGGTCCTGTTGGCCCTGTGACGCTGCTGGTGGCCTGTGTGGCGGCTGCGGCAGCAGCGTACCAGTTTCTGGCCTGGCTGGCGGCTCTCAACTGCCTTCGGCGCACCACTCCCGGCCCCCGGCACTCACCTCCGGTTTCAATTCTGAAGCCCGTGCACGGCCTCGATCCCCATTTTGTCGAAGCTATCGAATCGCACGCGCGTCTGGACTATCCCGAGTACGAGATTTTGTTCGGCCTCAGCGATCCTTCCGATCCGGCGCTGCCGTTCCTGGAGAAACTGCGCGCGTCCTACCCGGCCCGGCCGATGCGAATCATCGTAGCCTCCCGGCAAGCACCCAATCCCAAGGTGGGCGTTCTGATCGAGCTGGCGCGTCATGCGCGCCATCCGGTGTTGGTGGTCAACGACAGTGACATCGCGGTCCCGCGGGACTACCTTCAGCGGCTAATTGCGGCGCTGGAGGAGCCCGGCGCCGGACTGGCCACCTGCCTGTACCGGGGCGAGGGACAAGGTCTGGCCGGGCGATTCGAAGCGCTGGCCATCGCCACCGATTTTGCTCCCGGCGTCCTGGTAGCTCCTTGGCTTGGCGTAAAGGATTTCGCGCTCGGCGCCACCATGGCCCTGCGGGCCGCCGACCTGGCGCGCGCGGGCGGATTCGAGTCCGTGGAGGATTACCTGGCGGACGACTACCAGCTCGGCCGCCGCATTTCCGCACTCGGGCTGCGCGTGGTGTTGGCGCCGTTGGTGGTGCTGACCTACCTGCCCAACAAAGGCTGGCGCCAGGCATGGCAGCATCAGGTGCGCTGGGCGCGCACTATCCGGTCGTGCCGGCGCGGCGGCTACCTGGGAATGCCCGTCACCTGGGCTACCGTTTGGGCCGTGCTCCTGGTCTCCTTGGGGTGGGTCTGGACGGGCTTTGCATTGCTTGCTCTTCGCCTGACCGCCGGAGCGACGGTGGCCGCGCGCATCCTGCGCATGCCCCTCCGCGCAGCAGATTTCCTTCTGATCCCGCTCAGGGATCTCTGGGGCGTCGTGATCTGGTTCGCCGGCCTAGCGGGCCGCAAAGTCGTCTGGCGCGGACGCTCGCTGGTCATCGATCGGCAAGGTCGGATCACTGGCGGACGGCAGGGCCGCGCCTCCTGAGGTTTGCGCCCGCGACCGACGTCGGTCCGGCCCATGGCGGGGCTGGCGCACTTCTACTTCCTCGCGGGCAGCCGCAACGCAGTAGGCCGAGCGGGCGCCGGCGCAACCACCCGCGCCTTTGTTCCCATCCCCCGGCTGGCTCAGCCGCATCTCATCCGGCTGCCTGACAGGCGCCAGTAACGGGATCTCAAGGCCCAGCCGCTTCCCGCCGTTCTTGCGCCGGAATCCCGGAAGAGAGGCGGGCCAATCCAATTAGCAAGGCGACTTATACAAACGGCTTGACCAAGAATCGTGGTAGGGGAGAGACAGAGTACGAAAATTGCACGGAGCGCGACAAAAATGCGCGGTACAATCTCCGCAATGACCCTGCTCGTGGCAGCCGAAAAACCGGAGGACGGAGACTGCCACTGGTCCGGCTGGGGCTATTCAGCGGGCAATTCCATCTACGGTTGGACTGAAGTTTGCCGCCGGGAGATCGGCGGCGGAGAAGAATCCTGCTGCGCGCTCCGCTATTTCCTCCCTAATGAATCCGGAGGAGTGACCTACGGAGAGCGCCGAGAGAGGAAGGGGCAGGAGATGAACCGGGGGCCATCGCAGCGGCCTTCACCTTGGAGATGCGCATCGGCGAGGACGCAGGGTGCGCGCGGTCGAGCGGTGGATCGGCGAAATTCCCACAACCAGGAACCGGATCGTCCCGGCCGCACTTGGGTGGCGGTTCCGGCCGTTCATGCTGAACGGCACGCCCGCAGAAGTTACCGCCAGGACGCCTTTCTCGGTTACTCCCAGCGGCAAGCTTCGGAGTCCCTTTCTCTAAATCGCGGCCGAACGCACCACCCCGAGGTGCGAGGCGCAATTCGCGGCTGAGGCCGTCGGCGCCTCGGGCGCGCCGCTCGGCGGCCCGGAGGCAGGGGTGATTTGAGCGCGGATTCCCCCGCGCAGGGTCCGCCTCAGGCCGAAAGAAAACCTCGCGTTGAAGCACGGCAGCTGCGGCGCCTATAATCAATGCACGTTGAGACTCGCAAAATTCCGGCGCTGGTCGCAGATCGTCTTCTTCGCGCTCTTCGTGTTGCTGCTCGTGCGCACGGAGTATCGGGGCTCGTTCCGCGCCGCGGTCGCTGAGATCCGCCTGAACTATCCGGTCAGCCTGTTTCTGCAGGCCGATCCGCTAGTAGCGCTCACGAACGCGCTCGCGGGGTTCTCGCTTTATCCCGGCCTGCTTTGGTGCCTGCTGATCCTGATCCCTACGTTCTTTCTGGGGCGCTTCTTCTGTGGATGGATCTGCCCGCTGGGCACGCTGAACCACTTCGTGAGCAGCTGGAAATCGGAGAACAAGCGCGGCCGTCGTCTGATCGAATCCAACCGCTACAAGCGCTGGCATCGCTGGAAGTATTTCGTGCTGCTGGCGGCGCTGGCGGCGGCGTTGGCGGGCTCGGGATTGGCAGGATGGGTGGATCCGATCCCCCTGCTGGTCCGCTCGCTCGCGCTCGCCGTGCTGCCCGCGTTGCAATGGAGTGTGGACGGCCTGCTCGAGCTGTTCTATCGCACCGACGCCTGGCCGCTTGTGCTTACCGCAGAAGGCCTCGGCTTCCTTTTCCATCACACGCTGCTTAGTTTCCGGTCGGTACATTTCAACCAGGCCTTCCTGCTGGGCCTGATCCTGCTGGTCATCCTCGCTCTGAACCTGCGCGTGACGCGCTTGTGGTGCCGCGCCCTCTGCCCCTTGGGAGCGCTGTTGGGTCTGGCTTCGCGCTGGGCAATCCTCGGTCTCGAAAAACGCCGAGAGTCTTGCGGGGAATGCAACCGCTGCCTGCTGCACTGCCAGGGCGGCGACGATCCCATCCCGGGCGCCCGGTGGCGCAAGACCGAGTGCCATCTGTGCTTCAATTGCCTGGCGGATTGCCCCGAAGCCGGTCTGCGTTTCCGGTTCTTACCCGTGCTGGGCGACGCTGTCGAGCGGCCGGACTTGGGACGCCGTCACGCCATCGCGAGTGCGGCTGTAGGGCTGGCCGCCGTACCCCTGTTGCGCGCGGCGCCCGGATTGACCGCGGGCGGCGAGCGCCGCATCCGGCCGCCGGGCGCTCTAGCAGAAGAGCAGTTCCTGGCGCGCTGCATCCGTTGCGGCCAGTGCATGAAAGTCTGCCCGAACAACGCGCTGCATCCGGCACTGGCCGAGGCCGGCCTCGAAGGCCTCTGGACGCCGGTGCTCGTGCCGCGCATCGGGTACTGTGAAACCAGTTGCGTGTTGTGCAGCCAAGTCTGCCCCACAGGCGCCATCTGGGAGGTCACAGCGCACGAGAAGGGCTGGTCCGGTAGCTCCGGGAAGACGCCCAAGCCCATCCGCATCGGCACCGCATTCATCGACCGCGGCCGCTGCCTGCCCTGGGCGATGGCGACCGAATGCATCGTCTGCGAGGAGTGGTGCCCGACTTCGCCGAAGGCGATCTACCTGAGACCGGCGGAAGCGCCGGGCCCTGACGGCAAGCCCGTCGCGGTTCGCCAGCCCTGGGTGAATCCCGAGCTGTGCGTAGGCTGCGGAGCGTGCGAGTACGCGTGCCCCGTGCAGGACCGGCCCGCCATTTACGTGACCAGCGTGGGCGAGAGCCGTTCCCGCGCCAACCAAATCCTCCTCGAGCAGCGACGGAGGCCGCAAACGTGAATCGGCGCATTTGGCTGCCGTTCGTGCTGCTGGTGCTGACCGGCTGCGCGCGGCGCTCCTTCGATCCCTTCCCCGCACCGAACGAGGCACCCGGCTGGACCAAGGGCCGAACGCGCGTCTTCAAGGCCGCAGAACTGTGGCGGTACGTCGACGGGGATGCCGAACGCTACCTTGCCGCGGGTGTCGAACGCACGCTCACGGCCGAGTACCGGCATGCCGGCGGAGCCGAGGCCGTGATCGACGTCCACGTCATGAAGGACGCCGACGGCGCGCGACGCCTCTTCGAGTCCGAGCCGGCGGCAGGCGCCCGGCCGATCGAGATCGGCGACGGCGGTCGCTCCTACGGGGCCAGCTTGACGTTTCGACGCGGCCGCTGCTTCGTGCGCCTGACGGCTTACTCCGACACGCCGGAACTCCGCACCGCACTTGTGGGACTGGCGCGGGCCGCGGATGCCCGCGTGGCGCGCGCCCGACCGTAACGCACCGTGCACCCGGCGGTGCTATAACAGGTATCGGAAGCGTCGCGCGGCGCAGGGGCAAAATGGCGCAGGCGGGGGTGACACGTCGCGAGGTTCTCGGTGGCTGCTTCGCGTTCGCGGCCGGCCAGGCCTGCGGACAGTCGCGCGATTTCGTTTCGCAAACCTCCGCCGGGACCGCGCCCGCGGGCCCCTCGCGCGTCGTCATCGCACGCGACGCCGCCTTGCGGTCCGGCGGCAGCGTGGATTCCGCGCGGTTGGCCGCCCTGCTGGACCGCGCCATGCAGGCCTTCTTCGAGGTAGACAAGCCCGTGGAGGCCTGGCGCAGAGTCGTAAAACCGGGCGAGGTCGTAGGCCTGAAAGTGAACTGTCTGGCGGGCAAGGGCGCCTCCACTCACCCGGCGCTGGCAGAGATCATCTGCGAGCGGCTCCAGCAGGCTGGAATACGGGCCCGCGACATCCTGATCTGGGACCGGCTGAGCGACGACCTGGAAAGCGCGGGTTTCCGCATCCAGACCGGACGCGACCGCGTTCGCGTGATGGGCAACGAGCTGCTGGGTTACGAAGACGAGCTGAGCACCTGGGGCAGCGCGGGGAGCCTGCTGGCGAAGGCCCTCACCCGCGTATGCGACGCAGTGATCAACCTGCCCGTGCTCAAGGATCACGGCATCGTGGGCGTAACGCTGGCGCTCAAGAACCTCTTCGGCGCGGTGCACAACCCGAACAAGTATCACCCCAACGCGGGCGACCCCTACGTAGCCGACGTGTACATGTTGCCGCCCATCCGCCAAAAGGTGCGGCTTGCGATCTGCGACGCCGTCAACGGCCAGTACGAGGGCGGCCCCTCCTACATGCCGCAGTGGAGCTGGCCTTTCAACGGGCTGCTGGTGGCGCGCGATCCGGTGGCGCTGGACCGCACGGGCTGGGAGATCATCGAAGAGGAACGCGCCCGGCGCGGCATGAAGCCGCTGCGCGAAGCCGGACGCGAGCCGCGCTGGATCGCACGCGCCGCGCGGTACGGCATCGGCACCGACGATCCGCGCCGCATTCGGCGCATCGAGGTGTGAGGTCATGACCGACGCAACCCTCCGTCGCACCATCCTGAAGGGCGTCCTCGCCCTGCCTTGTCTTCCCGCACCGGCCGCGGACGATTCGCGGTTCATTGTCGAAGCCCGCTACTGGGAGAAACTGCCGCACCGTAAGATCAAATGCACGCTGTGCCCCCGCGAGTGCGTCATCGACGATCGGGAGCGCGGCTACTGCGGCGTGCGCGAAAACCGCGGCGGCGTCTACTATACGCTGGTGCACTCGCGCGTCTGCGCCGCCAACATCGACCCCATCGAGAAGAAGCCGTTCTTCCACGTCCTGCCCGGCACGCTCTCGTTTTCGATCGCCACCGCGGGCTGCAACGTGAACTGCAAGATGTGCCAGAACTGGGACATCTCGCAGGTGCGCCCCGAGCAGGTGCGCAGCCTCTACATGCCGCCGCGCGAGGTGGCGGCCCTGGCGCGCCAGAACCGCTGCGCGACGGTGTCCTACACCTACACCGAGCCGGTCATCTTCTATGAGTACATGGTGGATACGGCGGAGGCCGCGCGCGCCGCGGGGGTTCGCAATGTCGTCGTCACCGGAGGCTACATCAGCACGGATCCGCTTAAAGAGTTGGCCAAGCGCGTGGATGCGATCAAGGTGGATCTGAAGGCCTTCTCGGAGAAGTTTTACCGGGAGGTCGTCAACGGCGAGCTCAAGCCCGTCCTTCAGACATTGGTCACGCTGCGCAAGCTCGGCACATGGAGCGAGATCGTATACCTGGTGATACCTACGCTCAACGACAGCGATCGTGAATTCCGCGATCTGGCGCGCTGGGTGAAAGCGGAGCTCGGTCCCGATGTCCCGCTTCATTTCACGCGCTTCCACCCGCAGTATCTGCTCAAGAACCTACCGGCGACCCCCCTGAAGACGCTGGAGCGCGCCAAGGCTATCGCCGACGCCGAGGGCCTGCAGTACGTTTACCTCGGCAACGTGCCCGGGCACGCGGCCGAGAACACGTACTGCCCGAAGTGCCGTCGCGTGCTGATCGAGCGGGAGGGGTTCTTCATCCGCGGCCTGCACCTGAGCCAGGGACGCTGCCCCGGCTGCCGGCAGCCGATCCCGGGCATCTGGGGAAAGAGCTGATGCCAAAACGTTCTCGTGCAATTTTGGTTTTCCTGCTGGGGCTGCTGACGGTCTGCTCGGCCCAGAAGGCCAAGACGCGTCCGCCCGCGGTGGCGGGCGCCTTTTACCCGGCGGATCCTCAGGAACTGGCGCGCACGGTGGACGGCCTGCTCGCGAAGGCTGCTCCGGCCGCGGCGGCCGAGGTCCCCGTCGCACTCGTGGTCCCCCATGCGGGCTACATGTATTCGGGCGGCGTGGCCGCACACGCCTACGCCCTCGTCAGGCAGCAGAAATATGACCGTGTGGTGGTGATCTCGCCTTCCCACATAGATGCGTTCGAATTCTCGGCCGTGTACGACGGCGACGCTTATGCGACGCCGTTGGGTGCCGTCCCGGTGGACAAGGCGTTCGCCGTTCGTCTGACCCGCTCGGGACCCGGCCTTCAGCTCTCCGGCCGCGGCCATGAAACACGCGGGGAGCGCGGCGAGCACGCGCTCGAAGTTCAGTTGCCCTTTCTTCAGCGCGCTTTGGGCGATTTCCGGCTCGTCCCGATCGTCATGGGCGATCAGCGCTACGAGGCCAGCCGAGCGCTGGGAACCGCTCTGGCCAAAGCCATCGAAGGCAGCCGAACACTGATCGTGGCCAGCAGCGACCTCTCGCACTTCCACCGTTACGAAGACGCCGTCCGGCTGGACCGCCGCGTGCTGAAGGCCATCGAGGAGTGGGATTACTTCACGATGGCGCGCAACTTCGAGCAGAACATCTGGGAGGCCTGCGGCGGCGGTCCCATCGTGGCGGCTATGATCGCGGCCGAACGGCTGGGAGCGCGGCAGGTCCGCGTGTTGAAATACGCCAACTCGGGCGACGTGACAGGCGACCGCAATCAGGTCGTCGGCTATGCAGCGGTGGCGTTCTTCCGGTCGGCCGGGGCCGCCTCCAATGGGGACGGCGCGGCGCAGACAACTTTCTCGCTGAGCCACGAGGAGCAACGCGAGCTGCTATGGCTGGCGCGCAAGTCCGTCGAGACAGCGGTGCGCGAGCGGCGGCTCTACGAGGGGCCCGCTCCTCGCTGGCCGGCGCTGTTGGAAGATCGCGGGGCCTTCGTGACCCTGAAAAAACATGGCCAACTGCGCGGCTGTATCGGGTACATTTTCCCGATGAAGCCTCTCTATCTGACGGTGCGCGACGTCGCGGCCATGGCCGCGGTGCGTGACGAACGTTTCCCGCCCGTTACCACAAAAGAGCTGGATCAGCTCGATTACGAGATCTCGGTCCTCTCGCCGCTTCGGCGCGTGCTCTCGGTCGATGAAATCGTCGTGGGCAAGCACGGGCTGATCATCAAGCGCGGCGAGCGCGAAGGCCTGCTGCTGCCCCAGGTTCCGGTGGAGCGGCGGTGGGACCGCCGCACCTTCCTGGAGCAGACGTGCCTGAAGGCAGGCCTTCAGCCAAGCGCATGGCGCGATCCGGAAACCGACATCTTCCGCTTCACGGCCCTCGTCTTCGACGAGCACCGGGCGGTCAGCGCCGCGCCGCAATCCGCCAGGCCAAAAACGCGCCCGGCCAGTTCACGATCGCCAGCAGCAAGGCCGTTCTGAAGTAGCCGAATACAGGCAACAGGTAGCCGCTGGCCAACATCGCGCCCGCGCAAGCCCCCAGCAGATCCAGCGCATAAAGCCCGCCGGGGGCGAAGCGCGCGCCCTCCCCAAAGTAGAGCCTGCTCGCTACCGGGAACTGGAAGCCTCCCAACCAGCCGCAGGCGGCCGCCAGCGCCGGAACTACAACCTGCCCGGCCACCCACACGGCGCTTGCCGCGCTGACCTCAGCCAGCCCTCGAAGGACGGCATAGAGTACCGGACCGCAAAGGGCCGCCAGCCCGGCCAAAAGCGCGAGCCGGTGCGCATCTCCCGGTCCGGCGCACCTAAGCGCCTGTCGGCTGCCCATCGCCATGCCGGCCATGAACGCGCCCACGATGAGGGCAAGCTGGTGGTAGACGTAGCCGAACAACACCTGAAAACCGATCAGCAGCAGGACCTGAAGCGTCATGAGCGTAAAGCCCATCGCGGTCACGGCCACCGCTGCCGCACGCCTGGCGCCGCCGCGCGCGCCGCGCCAAGCAATCAGCATCCCGGCCGCCAGCATCGCCGCCGCGAGCGGCACGAAACCCGCCTGGCCCACCGCCTCCAACGCGGCCCGGTACCGCCGATCGAACTGCGCGCTCCAGCGCGTGACGCCGTAGTAGTAGCCGACCGGCGCGAAGTCCCGGTTGAGCCTCACCGGACCGGCGGCCGCGATCTGCTCTTGCAGCGCCCGCACGCGCACAGGCATCAGTCGGAAACGGAAGTAGTATTCGCGTACGTAGCGCGTCCGGATGCCGCGTGCGCGCAGCCGCTGCTCGAGAGCTTCGGCCTCGCGTACAAGCACGCCCGAGTGCGTGGCCGCGAAGAAGTGCACAGTCTCGCCCGGCAGCACGATGACTTCGGCGAAAACCGCCCGCAGCGTCGCGTCGATCGAAGCCAGCAGTCGAGCCAGCTCGGGACTTACGTAATTTTCCGCCGCACGCAGGCGCAGCGAAAGCAGACCGCCCTGCGTAAGGCGGCGCGCTGCCTCGCGAAAGAACTCCAAGGTGTAAAACCGGTTCAGCTGCGCTGTTTCGGGCTCGGGCAGATTGATAATGATCACGTCGTAGCGCTCGCGGGTCCTGCGGACGTAGAGGCGTCCGTCGAGCAGATGCACGCGCACGCGCGGATCGCGCCGCGCCGCATCCCACGCTGCGGCGAAGCGCCGTTCGGCCACGTCGAGCACTGCAGGATCCAGCTCGACGTAGTCGGCGCGTTCCAGTGAGGCGTGCCGCAGGGCCTCACTCAAAGCGCCCTGCCAGCCGCCGCCGATCAGCAGCAGGCTCTTGGGCCACGGATGCTGAAGCAGGGCATAGTGCACGGCTTCCTCGGCAGAGGCCGGATCGGGAACCGTGCCGGCCGCGAGTCCCGTTTCGTAGAGCGTGCGGCTGCCCTCGGTCTCGACCACGGTGAGGTTGCCGTAGACCGAGTTGCGCGATTCGAGCACGGCGAGGCCGCGCCAGAGGGCGCGAAGCGAAACATTTTCGAGCGCCCGTGTCGCAATCCATGCCGGCGCCAGCAGCAGTACGGCCGCCGCCGGCGCCACTGTGCCGCGGAACGCGAGCCGCGCCGCGACCAGGAGATTCGGGGCCGCCACCAACCAGGCCACAGCGAACGAATCGAACCGCCGGATCAGCACCAGGCTGGCCAGAAGACCGCCCGCCGCCGAACCGGCCGCCTCCAGCAGGTAGACGCGCGCGCTGGCCGTGGCCGTCTCTTCTCCGACCGCGCTCCTGCGCAGCCGGCTGCCCGCGGCGAAAAGCCAGCCCGACAACACGCAGAAGGGCGCCAGCACCGTGAGCGCCGTAGCCAGCATGCGACCGGGTCCCAGCATCTCGCCCGCGACGGGTTGGAAGGCCTCCCGACTGAACCGAACCCCGGCAATACTCAAGGGCAGGGCGATCGAAATGGCAACCTCCAGCGCCGCGACCACCCGGTCGGGCGGCGCCGTCGCCCAACGAATCCTTCCTAAAAGCCCGCTGCCGGCCGCAGTCCAGGCCAGCCAGCTCGCCAGCATCAGTCCCAGCGAAAGCTCGTTGCCGTGGAAAACGACCATCAGCTCACGCAGCAACACGACCTGCGCGACGGTTGCCGTGAAGCCGATGAGCGCGAGCGCGGCGTCGACGATCCGCCTGCCGCCGGCGGAGGCGAGACTGCGGGATCCTGTCATCGAGAGGCGGGTTAGACTCTAATTATGGCGCTCGACCCGCAGGTCCCGGAGCGGCGACGCGTGTTGATCGACCTGCTGCGGCTGGGCGGGCTCAGTGCGGCGACGGCCGGCGCAGCTTTCTGGCTGCGCTCTCGCACGCGCCGACCGGAAGAGCCTCTGCCGCTTGGTTTGCGACGCGACCTGCGAGCGCCCTCGAGGGCGGATCTGCCCGAGCTGGCCGTGGTTCAGGGAGCCGAGCCGCGCGCCGCCGTGCGCCGGGCCATCGAAGCCCTCGGTGGGATGCGCCGCTTTGTTTCACGCGGGGACGTAGTAAGCCTCAAGCCCAACATGGCCTGGGATCGCACACCCGAACAGGCGGCCAACACGAACCCTGAGGTCGTGGCGGAGGTCGTTCGCCTCTGCTTCGAAGCCGGGGCCGCCCGCGTGCTGGTGGGCGACGTGCCCACCAACGAGCCTCACCGCGTCTATCAGCGTAGCGGCATCGCGGCCGCCGCGCGCGCCGAAGGCGCAGAGATCGTCCTGCCCGAGCGCAGACGCTTCCGCCGCGTGGATCTGCGGGGTGAAGTGCTCACCAGTTGGCCCGTCTTCGACCTCGTGCTCCGGGCTGACAAGGTCATCAATATCCCCATCGCCAAACATCACAGCCTCACGGGCGCCACGCTGGGGATCAAGAACTGGTACGGCATCCTGGGCGGCCAGCGTCACCGCCTGCACCAGCGCATCCACGAAAGCCTGGCGGATCTGGCCGACTTCATGCGGCCCACGCTCACGATCCTCGACGCCTGGCGCGTGCTCGTACGCAACGGGCCGACCGGCGGAAACCTGGCCGACGTCGAACTGCGCCGGACCCTGATCGCCGGTACCGACCCGGTGGCGATCGACGCCTGGGCGGGCAAAGCCTATTGGGATCTGGACGTGCGGCGCATGCGCTACCTCAAACTGGCCGCCGAACGGGGACTGGGCACACCCGACTTCGAAAAGCTGAGAATCGCGACGATCGTGGCCTGAAAACTTTAAGCGACCGGGGCAGAGGCATGCCGAGCCGCGCTGCGGACCGGATGAGCCAAGCGCGCGGCGACCTGCGGCACGCGGCAAGGGCGATGGAAGCGGGCAACCTACCAAGGGACCTGCTTCGCAGCCCAGCAGGCGGCTGAGAAAGCCCTGAGAGCTGCATACCCACACCTGGGCGAGGCGCCGGAGATTCGGTGGTAACGCCTGTGGCCCGTCTACGGCCGGAGGTCCCCGGGGGCTGCTCGATGCCGGCCGGAAGCTCGACAAGCCCGACATCCCAGCCAGGTACCCGAACTCCTCGCCCGAAGGGGCGCCGCATAAGTGCTACACGAGATACCAGGCCGACCGTGCCATCCAGCAGGCTACGGCCGTGCTCGAGTTCTGCGAAAGTTGTCCGGTTTGACCGCCGGGCCGCCCGGGAGACGGTGCGCGCAGCGGTGCTCGAACTCGCCCGCAAGCACCCCGAAATCAAGCAAGTGCCGCTATTCGGTTCGCCGGCCAAAGGGCAGCCCCGCGGCGCAGCGATGCCGAGCTCCTCCTAGTCCCGATCGGCTCCGAGCGGCCCTTTCTCGAGCGACTCGCTCCTTTACCGCCCCGTCGTGGCCACCCTGCCCATCGCCGTCTCTTCGTGCACCGAGAGAGAGCCGGAGCGCCCGATCGCGGAAAACAACCGGTTCGTCCGCTAGGCCCTCGCCGAAGCCATCGAGATCGAGCTAGGCCGGTGAGCGCGAGCCCGGTTATAGTCGGGCAGCTCAGCCGACTCTCAGCCGCCCAAACCGGGCACGCCGCCCAGTGAGGGCGCCAGCTTCACGGCGCGCAGGATCGCCTGCTCCGTCGCTTCGGCGGCCGCGACGCCTAAAGCGAGCAGGTCGGCCCGCTCCCTACCCGCCGAAAGTGCGATCACCAGGTCACCGTCGTACGGGGTGTGAACGGGACGAATCGCCCTCGCCATGCCCGCCTGCGCCAACGCGGCCAGCTTCTGCGCGCCGGCTTTATCCAGCGCGGCGTTGGTCGCCACCGCCACCAGCGTGGTGTTCGCGCGCGGAAATGCGCCGCGGACGCCCCGTTTCAACTGTCGCGCCGTGTCCGCAAACTCGCGGCTTGCCGCAGAGACGCGTGCTCCGGCGACAATCCTCCCCGTTTCCGGATCCACGACGTCGCCGAAGGCGTTCACCACCGCCAGCGCCGCGACCTTCACGGCGGCGAGCGGGCCTTCCAAGGTGACGCACCACGAGCCGACTCCCGACTTCATCGCCTGGCGCATGCCGAACAGCTTGCCCACGGTCGCGCCCGTGCCGGCGCCCACAGCTCCTTCCTGCACCGGACCCTCGGAAGCCGCCGCAGCTGCCGCTTCGCCCATCTCGCGCGTGGGCCGCACGTTCGCCTTGCCGATCCCCAGATCGTAAAGAATCGCGCAGGGTACGATGGGCACGCGGGTCACACCGGTATCGAAGCCGACCCCGTGTTGCTCCAGATACCGACGCACGCCCGAAGCCGCCTCCAACCCGAATGCGCTCCCGCCTGCGAACACCACTGCATGCACCTGCGGCGCGATGTGATCGGGCGCCATCACGGGCAGCTCCTCGGTGCCGCTGGCCGAACCGCGCAGGTCCGCGCCCGCAACCGCGCCGCCTTCGCACAGAATCACGGTGCAGCCGGTCAGCGCTTCGTAGTCAGAGGCGTGCCCCACACGCACGCCCGGGATCTCGGTCAAGCCCTTCATGGCCGCATCGAGCGTTCCGAAGCCGTTATGTTACCATCGGGATTCAGGGAGCGACGGTTTGCTGGATTTTCTGAAGCCGCCCGTATTCGCGGTTCAGGAGTTCTTCCTGCTGGCGGGCCGGACGTTCCGGAACCTGTTTCGCCGTCCTCATTACCCAGCCGATATCTTCCTGCAGATGGATACCATCGGCGTGGGCAGCCTGCCGATCGTCTCCCTGATCGGTTTCTTCACCGGGGCCGTAATGGGAATGCAGATGTCCAAAGCCCTGCAGCAGTACGGCGCCGTCGGACAGACCGGGCAACTGGTGGCCCTCACCATGGTGCGCGAACTGGGGCCGGTGCTCACCGCGGTGGTCGTGGCCGGACGCAACGCTGCGGGCATGGCCAGCGAACTGGGATCCATGAAAGTCACCGAGCAGATCGACGCCATGCGCGCCCTGGGGACCGATCCGATTCAGAAGCTGGTCAAACCACGGCTGATCGCCACCGCCGTAGTGCTGCCGCTGCTGACCATCATCGCCGACTTCGTAGGCCTGTTCGGCGGCTTCATTATCGCGTACTTCTTCCTGAACCTCAGCCCCGCCCAATACTGGAACAATGCCTGGCAATCGCTCGAGTACCTGGACGTGAGCTTCGGACTTCTCAAGCCGTTCGTGTTCGCCTTTGTGGTGGCCTTGACCGGCTGCTATTACGGCCTGGCGACCACGGGCGGCACGCAGGGTGTGGGGCGCTCGACCACGCAGGCCGTGGTCTCGTCGATCATCCTGATCTTCGTCATGAATTTGTTCATCACGCGCATCTACGTCAGCCTCTGAGGCGATGGGATCCGGAACGCTACTGGCGGAGCGCGAAAGTGCGGGTCGGCAGGGGGCCGAGCGCAGCGGTCCCGTGCTGCGCTTCGACCGCGTCACCGTCAGTTTCGATGAGCTGCGCGCTCTGGACGAGGTCAGTTTCGAGGTGCATGCGGGCGAATCGCGCGTGATTCTGGGCGCGGCGGGCAGTGGCAAAACGGTGTTGCTGAAAACCGCGCTGGGCCTGATCAAGCCCGAGAGCGGGCGCGTCTGGGTGTTCGGCGAAGACATCACGGAGATGCCCGAACCCGAGCTGTTCGCCATCCGTGCCCGCATCGGCGTCCTCTTCCAAGAGGGCGGCCTCTTCGATTCCTTGACCATCGAGGAAAACGTGGGCTACCCGCTCGAGAACCAGCCCTCCCTGCGTTGCCCGCCTGAGGAACGCAGCCGTCGCGTCAGGGAGGCCTTGCGCTTCGTTGAGCTCGAACACACCCTCGAGAAGTACCCCAGCGAGCTCTCGGGCGGCATGCGCCGTCGCGTGGGCATCGCCCGCGCGGTAGTCACCGAACCCGAACTGGTGCTCTACGATTCGCCCACGGCCGGCCTGGACCCTATCACCGCCTACACCATCATCGCCTTGATCATCAAGGAGCGCGACCTGCGAAACATCACCACCGTCGTCGTCACCCACCGATATCAGGACGCACATTTCCTGACCAATTTCCGCTGGGATACGACGACGGGAAGCCTCAGGCCGGCGCCTCCGGGGCAGACCCGCGTGCGCTTTCTGGTGTTGCGGGAGGGCCGCCTGGTGTTCGAGGGCACCCGCGCCGAACTGGAGGCCTCGCGCGATCCCTACCTCATGAAGTTCGTCCGACGCGAAGAGTGATATGCCAACCGTGAAACGCATACGATGGGCGCAACTGCGAGTGGGCCTGATGGCCATCGCCGCGATGGCCATCCTCGCCGTGCTGATTTTCCTGATGACCGGACAGAAGGCCCTCTTTGTACGCGAAGCCATCATCTACACCTATATGGACGACTCCGCCGCGCTGGCCAAAGGCGCGCCGGTGCGGCTCAACGGCATCCTGATCGGCAACGTCTCGCGCGTCGAACTGTCCGGTTCGCTCGAACCCAACCGCATCGTGCGCGTCGCCATGTCCATCCCGCGCCACCGCCTTAACGACATTCCGGTGGACTCGGTCGCCGCCATCAGCGCCGAGAACGTGCTGGGCACCAAGTACATCAACATCAAGATGGGCACCAGCCCGCAACGCATCCAGCCCGGAGGCGAGCTGCGCAGTCTCGACGTGCGTGAGTTCGAAGAGGTCGTACAGGCCAGCTACAATGTGATCGCCTCGCTCAACAGCATCCTCAAGCGCGTCGACGCCATCGTCAGCCAGGTCGAGCTGGGCCGCGGAACGATCGGCAAATTTCTGGTGGACGAGGAACTTTACAGGCGCGTGCTGGCGACCGTGAACGACGCCCAGAAAGCCGTGGCCCAGCTGAGCACGGGCCGAGGCACCCTGGGCCGGCTGCTGTACGACGAGCAGCTTCACGACCGTCTGAATGCCTCGCTGGCGCGGCTGGACGCCATCCTCGAGGACGTGCAGCAAGGCCAGGGCACCGCAGGCAAGCTCGTGCGCGATCCCGCCCTTTACAATGAAGCCCGCGCCACCATTGCTGAAGTCCGTCGCACGATCGAAGAGCTGAATGCGGGCAAGGGCACCGCCGGCAAACTGCTCAGCGACGACGCCCTGTACCGGCGGCTGGACAACCTGGTTTCCCGGGCCGACGATCTTATGGCGCGCCTCGCCACCGGCCAGGGCACGGTCGGCCAGTTGCTGGTCAACCCGCAGCTTTACGAATCCCTGAACGGCATGACCGGCGAACTGCGCGGGCTGATCCAGGACATCCGCGCCGAACCGAAGAAGTACCTGCGCATCAAGCTCTCTCTGTTCTGATGTGTGCAGCCGGGCGCAGGCTGGTGGTCGTGGCCGACGACTTCGGTTTCACGCACGACGTCAACGAGGGCATCCTGGAGGCTCATACGCGCGGTATTGTGCGCGCGGCGAGCCTGCTGGCCACCGGGAGCGCCTTCGCGCACGCCGTCGCGCTCGCGCGAAGCCATCCCAGGCTCGAGGTGGGCGCGCACTTGGCTCTGATCGGTCTGCCCTCGGCGCTGTCCGGGCAGGCCCTGCCGTCCACCGTGTCGGCCCTGCTGCGCGCCCTTGCGCAGCGACGCCTGCGCGTATACGAAGAGCTTGCAGCCCAACTCGAGCGGATCCTTGCGGCCGGGATCCGCCCCACGCATCTCGACACGCACAAGCACACGCACTTGATCCCGCCGGTTCTGGATGCCGTTTTACGTATCGCGCGTGAATACGGCATTCGGTGGATCCGACGTCCGTTCGACTGGAGCTGGAATGGGGAACCGGCGATGCCCTTTGGCGAACGGCTTGCGCGCCCAGCCCTGGCGGCGCTGCGGCCGATGTTCGACCGGAAGGTGGCCCGTGCAGGCTGCCGCACAGCGGACCGCTTCGTGGGCATAGGCCTGACCGGCCGACTGACCACCGAGACGTTGCTCGGCCTGATCCGCGCCCTCCCGGAAGGAACCACCGAGTTGATGTGCCACCCCGGCCGCTGCGGGCCCGAGCTGCGAGGCGCCCGCACCCGACTCAAGGAGAGTCGAGAGCGCGAGCTCGAGGCCCTTACGGCGCCCGAGGTCTTCCAGGTCCTCCGCAGCTCGCGCGTCGAACTTTGCGGCTGGCGGGAGCTCGAATAATGCCTTGCGGCGATTCAAGACCGGGCGCGCGCGTCCGATAAGTCGCCTGAGTGGCGGCCACACCATCTCGAAGCGGCTCCCGAAAATCCGCCGGCGTAGCCCACCGGAGCACCCGCCTGCTGGAAGTACTGGACCAGACGCTGCGAGAATTCGCGGTCCGCCACCCCGATGTGCCAGTCGCGCTGATCGCCGACGAGGACTCGAGCTCGCTGGCCGCGCCGGCGCGGTGGGGCCTTCGGCGTCGTTTACAGGCCTTGTTGGCCTCCGCCCGTGCCCCGGCTACGGAATCGGGCCTGCTCGTGGTTGAACTGACGTGCAAGAAGTCGGGGCGCGACGTTACGTACGTAAGAATCTCGGTGGGAGTCCCATCCCTGGCTTTGAATTCGCTCTGCTGGCCCTGTGTCAACGCGGTGACGGCACCGTGTAGTTGGAATCAAGCAGGCTGAAAGGGATCGGCAGCGCGCCGTCTTTGCTGCCGGAGGCTTCGGCTCGTCCCCGGTTCGCAGACCCCCTCACCCCCGGGAGACCGCCTCCCGCACGCGCAGGCTGGATTGTCGCACGATCAGGCGCGGCTCAATAATGATGCGGCGCGGATTAAGCGCACGCTTGCTCTCGATCAGTTCCAGCAGCAGCCCGGCCGCGCGACGCCCGATTTCCAGGCTGTTCTGGTCGATGGTGGAGAGCGGCACGCGAAGCAGGTCGGAGTAGTGAACGTTGCCCGAGCCAATGACGGCCACGTCCTCGGGGACGCGCAGCCCCGCCTCGAGAATGGCGCGGATGGCTCCCGCCGCTACCGGATCGTTGTAGCAGAAGACACCGTCGGGGACCGGGCGGAGCCGCAACAGCTTCTGCATCGCTTCATAACCCGCTTCGTCGTGGTGCCGAGCAGGCATGACGTAGCGCTCGGGCGCTTTGAGGCCGTGGCGGGCCAGCGTACGGCGGTATCCCCGGTACCTCCCGATGCCCGTCGGGATATCGGGCCCGCGCAGGTGCGCGATGCGCCGGCAGCCCTGCCGGATGAGGTGCTCGGTGGCCATCTCGCCGATCCGTTCGTCCTCGCAACCGACGTAATGCGCCCGCGCGCCCGTGGGCAAACGGTCGATGAGCACGTAATTTACCGTTCGCTCCTCGAGCGTGCGGAACAGGCGCGTGGTCCCGTTGCGTTGCGCGGAAGCGAGGATGAGACCGTCCACGTTGCGGGCCAGCAGCGCCGCGATCTGACATTCTTCGGTCTGGGGATCCTCTTCGGAGTTCAGGATCACGATGTGATAGCCGGCAGGCTCCAGGAGCGAGGCGGCGCCCTTGGCCACCTCGGCGAAGAACGAGTGCATGAGGTCGGGGATGACCAGCCCCACCATGTAGGTCCGCCGCGAAACGAGGCTGCGCGCCACCCAGTTGGGCTGGTAACCCAGCTTGCGGGCGAGCTGCAGGACGCGGCGCCGGGTGGCCTCGCTGATGTCGCTATGGTTGCGCAAGGCCTTGGAAACGGTCATCACGGAAACGTCCAAAGCGCGAGCGATGTCTTTCATTCGGACCGCTCCGGGACGCGCGCGTCTGCCGCTCGCCATGCTTCCCATCTTGCGCGGCTCGCCTGCCGGTGTCAAGGCGCGCTTTTATCCGGTATCAAGGCGCGCTTTTATATCGATAAAGTGACCGGTGAAGACGGTCGCTCATTCTCACACGCCCCCTATGACGTTGCCGAGACGCCGTTTAGGAGCGGAAGCTCACGGCGCGGCGAGGAGGCGAGCTGGCGCCGGCAGCGACGCCACCGCGGCGCCACGGATCCTCCGGAGCTTGGGTGGCCGCCCGCGACGGGCGGAGGTCATGACGCGGGAAGAAGATCGTTCGGAACGGCGCTGTAAGGCATTCCACAAGGGAAGCGCCGCCGGCTCGCGATCAGGGCGAGGACCCGGTACGAGGATCGAGAGGACGCGGCCGCTCGGACAGAGAAGCCTCGGTATCGGGCCGTCGGCCGGCGAACTCTCTCTGGCTGGCATGATCATTTGGCAAGCCTGCACAGCGGCTGGTAGGGGCTGTCCGCGGGTTGCGGAGTTCGGCGCGCGGGCCTTGGCCCCCGCAGATTGCCCGAGCTGCCCCAGTTGGCCAGAATCGGTCGTCGCCCGACCTGGCACACCCGGCCTCCTCCCGGCGGCAGCCGCAACGTCGTCGTTGGCCGGGCGCCCCACCCCCTGCGAACCTTCGCTCACGGATCCCAACGGCGGGCGTCGCGGGCGGGTAAGCCCAAAAGGTCAAGGACGCGCTCGACAGAGTAGTCGACCAGGTCCATGACCGTCTGAGGGCGGTGATAAAACGCGGGGATCGGTGGCGCGATGATGGCGCCCATTTCGGTCAAGGCTACCAACGTCCGCAGGTGTCCCAGGTGCAGGGGGCTTTCGCGAACCATGAGAATGAGTTTGCGCCGCTCCTTGAGTGTGACGTCGGCGGCCCGCAACAGTAGATTGGAGCTCAGGCCGGCCGCGATCGCCGACATGGTTCGGACCGAGCAAGGGGCGATCACCATTGCGTCGACGGGAAAGGAGCCGGAAGCTAGCCTTGCGCCCACGTCGTGAATGGGATAATGAAAGTCCGCCAGCGCTTTGACCTCGGCCAGCCGCATGCCGGTTTCCATCTCGAGCGTGCGCACGCCCGAACGGCTGAGCAGGAGGTGGATTTCCACGCCTGGTCGGCGCAGACGCTCGAGAAGCCGGACACCGTAGATGGCGCCGCTGGCGCCGGTGATGCCGACGATGATCCGCCTGCGGGAAGCAAGAGGCTCGGTTTGTTCCGAATTCGGAACAGGCCCCGAACTTTCTTGTTGCCCGCGGCTTGCGGCCTCGCTATAATTCAATTCCGGAACCATAATATCACGCCGTCGCTCCGTTGGCCCAAGGCGGAACCGGCCCAGCACGAGTCACTTATGCAGGAAGCCGGGCAAAAGCTCAGGCGAGCTCGCGAGCGGCTGAACCTGCGTTATCGGGACGTGGAGGAAGCCAGCCTCCGCATCGCGGAGCGGCACAAAAACGACGAGTTCATCATAGCCCTCAGCCGGCTGTCGGACATCGAGAATAAGGGCACCGTACCCACCATTTACCGGCTCTACAGCCTCTGCACGATCTACCGGCTCGACATCCACGAGGTCATGGAGTGGTACGGAGTGGATATTTCCCAGATGCCCGCCGACGCCATGAGCCTCGAGATCGAGCGCACGCACACGGTCAACTTCCAAACCGACGGGCACGGCGAGGTTCAGTTGCCGCTCTCGCTCGATCCCGGCCTGGACTGGCGGCGCACCACTTACCTGAGCCGCATGATCCAGCGGTGGGGCAAGCTGCCGCTGATGCTGCTCAACGGCCTGGATCTTAAGAATCACCGCTACGGATTCATCGGGACCGAAGACTGGACCATGTACCCGTTGCTGCAGCCCGGTTCCTTCGTGCTTATTGACGAGACGCGACGCAAAATCGTCAACACCGGCTGGACGAACGAGTTCGAGCGGCCGATCTATTTCCTCGAGCACCGCAACGGGTTCGCCTGCGGCTGGTGCACGCTGTCGGACGGGCGATTGGTACTGCAACCCCACCCTGCCTCTCTTTGCAATCCTGAGGTCTACAGCTACCCCGAGGAGGTCGAGGTCATCGGCCAGGTCACCGGGGTCGCTATGCGTCTGGATCAGGGCAGGCGACGCCGTACTCGCTCCTGAGCACCTCGAGTAGCGTCTCCAAGTCGGCCAGGTAGAGGCGCCGCTCCGCCTCCGGAGCGCTGGCCGGTATGAGATTGCGGTACGGCTGAACACGGGACCAGGTTTCCAGGACGGTCCGCGGATCGCGGTGCAGTCCTGCGAGGTAGCGGTCCAGATCCTGCATCTGCTGCTCCAGCGTGAACGACAGCCACTGGTTGAACGCATCGATATGGCTGGTGCGGAGGGCACGGTCGGCCTCGTCCTCGCCGAACATCTGGGCCAGGCCGAAATGCTCGTAACGCCCGGTATTGGGATCCCGCAGCGAAGCCAGATACACAAGGCGCCCGAACACGGTGGGGATTTGTGAGAGCGTCCTCCGCCAGACGTCGGCGGCCGCTCCACGATCAAAGGCCCGGTCGTCGTGCATCGGCCTCATAGCGGCAGGCATGTCTCATTTTACAAGAGGGCTGCCGAGCAGGCGAGGAGGGCAACAGGGGCCCCGCGGGGGTGAATCGGGGTTTCGGCAGGTGGCGAATCGGGGTCGTTTAACTGTTCTGAATAGAGAAATTCCTTTAGGTACGTCTGGAGTTGGCGCCGTAGGACTACTAGACTTGGAGTTTGTAGTACAAATCGGATCGAAGTACCAAAGGAGGGAACCAAATGTACCGCCTGTTGTTCGCTATCCTGTTGATCGCACAGACCTTGGGGTTTGCAACCGTCGCCAGCTCGAGCGAGGCCGAACCGATCCCGATTTGCTTCCCGTGCCCTGATGGTCGCTGAACCTGCTCGCGCCCGGGGGACAAGCCAACGGAAATAACGATTGCAGGGGGGCGGCTCGCGGTGCTAAAATGCGGCTGTCGTGGCCGCTGAAGCCCTTCTTTTGCTGCGCGCCCTGAACGTGGTGCTCGCTGCGGCCGCCTATTTCATAGCGCGGCGGCGAGGCGGCGGGGTCCGCCCTTTCTTTACCACTTACCTTTTGTTCCATGCGCTCCGGGGAGCGCTCCTGCTCTTCATACCGCTAGATCGCACGTGGTATGGCTACATATATTTTGCGACGGAGCCCGGCGCGTGGGTTCTGTACGTTCTAATAGTTGTGGAGATTTACAGCGCCGCGCTCCGCCGTTTCCGCGGTATTCTTGCGTTGGGCAAAACCGTACTGACAGGCACAACGGGCATTGCTGTTCTCTTATCCCTTCTTTCTTTAATCCCTGACCTCAGCAGCCCACACCCGTTTCCAATCGTCCATTTAGCTACCGCGGCGGGAAGGGCTCTGTGCACCAGCCTCGCACTCTTTCTCTTGGGAGCCACATTGTTCTTCATCGCGTACCCCATCCCCCTCAGCCGCAACACAATCATCCACAGCGCAGTTTGTTCGGTGTATTTTCTCACGCTGGCCGCGGCCTATTTCGTGCACAACGTCGTTGGCCCGGAGTCCTGGCCGGTTGTCAATCTAACCCTCGTGGCCATAACTGCAGCGACTTTTCTCGCCTGGATCCTGCTCCTCAAGCCGGAGGGGGAGCACGTCATCGTGCGACACAGGCCGCAGTGGTCGCCTGAGGCCGAAGAGCAGATGCTGGCGCGACTCGACGCACTCAACGGAGTGCTGC
>CALJAM010000031.1 GCA_938027685.1 uncultured Bryobacteraceae bacterium | reverse complement strand
AAAACTTGGTCGGGGCGGGCAGATTCGAACTGCCGACCCCCTGCGCCCAAGGCAGGTGCGCTACCAGGCTGCGCCACGCCCCGACCGGCGGGACTCCCTCTTATTCTAGCGCGAGCCGCGCCGCCTTCCGCTACCGCGCGAAGCTCCAGCCTCACGTGCATGACGCGGTTCATCACCGGTACGGTTTCCTCGAAAGCAGCCAACATCGCCTCGATCAGCTCGGGCCCCGTCGAGGATCGCACTTCCTCTTCAGTCATCGGGTAGTAAAGCTGAAATCCCGCCCAATGGGTCTTCGGAGCCGACTCGAGCAGGATTCGCAAGGCCCGCACGCCCGGGAAGTCGTCTTGCGAGAATTCCCTCGGCCCGGCCTGCCAGCTTCCCGCGAATATGCGAAAACCCTCGCGGAGCAAGCGCCGGATTTCGGGCCCGAGTCCGCCGCGCGGCCCGAGCGCCGCCAGCAGCCGGTGCCAGTCCCAATCGGGCTGGAGGCGCCAGCCCGCACGTTCCGCGGGAGGGCGGATGTAGCCGCGTTCGACCTGCATTCCGCACTCGAAACATCGCGCTTCGGGCTCCAGCGCAATGTAGAACTTCGCCGAGCCGTAGCTGACGCGGCTCGATACCGGCTTGGCCTGCCGGTTGGCCAAAGGCAGCCACGCGATCCAGCGCCAATAGGCGCCGCGGCCCCATTTCTCGGTGACGAACGGCTGTCCGTAGCGTTCTTCGAGCGCCCGCTTCAGGATGCGGGTGATGCGCTCGTGATCTTCCAGTCCGCCGACGCGGATGCCGCGGCGGAAATCCAAGAATTCCGGCCGGAATCCCACGGTAGCCGGGATCAGCGGCACACTCACGCGTAACAGCCTAGCTCAAAGATGCCCATCTCGGAGGGATCCGTCAGCGGCGCGGACGCGAACCGGCGCAGTTCGGCCGGTATGGGCCGGGAGCGATGGCGAGACAGCCGGTTGGAGAGGTGTCTGCCACCGAGGAAAGCTCGGTTTGGTACGCACACGGGCGGGCACGTGGCGCCGGGTCCTAAAGGCCTTGAGCGGCCGGCGGGCTTCGAGGCCACCACCAGCCGGATGCATAACGCGGTTGACTACCGGCGCCGACGGCGCCGGGAGGCGCCGTTGCCGCCCGAGCATGCGGCGCTCGTTAGCGAAACCATCGGCCTCATGGCCCCGGCGGACCGCCTCGTGTGGCGCTTGGCCTTGGCCGGCTACAGCCCAGCCGCATCGGCCAGTCTACTTGCTTGGTCTCTGAGCACCGTAAACAACCGGAAACACCGCGCGCTCAGCCGCGTTCGGCGCGCGCTTCAGAGCGGCGCGGGATCTCGATCTGAAGCCGCTTGATTTTCTGGTTCAGCGTCGAAAGCGGTATGCGCAGCATCTCGGCGGCCTGCGTCTGGCTCCAGTTGGCTTTCTCGAGATACTCGATGATCACGCGCCGCTCATAGTCGGCGACCATCTCGAATAGCGACGCGTCAGCCGGCAGTTTCCCGCCGGCGTCCCTGCGGATCCGCAGGCCGCTGTGCTGGAGCAGATACTCGGGCAACACGTCGGCAGTCACGACCGGTTGCGTGGCCAAGACTACGGCCCGCTCGACCACGTTCTCCAGCTCGCGCACGTTGCCCGGCCAGGAGTAGTCCATCAGGATCTGCATCGCCTCGGCATCGAAGCGCAGAATGCTGCGGCCTTCAGCGTCGAGGAACTTACCGTTCTCCTGACAGTATTTATTGAAGAAGTGTTCGATAAGCGCGGGGATGTCCTCCCGGCGCTCGCGCAATGGCGGTAGCGCAATATTGATCACATTAAGCCGGTAATAAAGATCCTCGCGGAACTTACCCTCCTGCACGAGCTTGTAAAGGTCGGAGTTGGTCGCCGCCAGGATGCGCACGTCCACGCGGATCACTTCGCCCGAGCCGAGCGGCATGAACTCCTTTTCCTGGATGACTCGCAACAGCTTGGCCTGCGTTTCCAGGCTGATGGTGCCGATCTCGTCGAAAAAGATGGTGCCGTGGTTGGCGATCTCGAAGTAACCCTTGCGCGAGGCGATGGCGCCCGTGAAGGAGCCCTTGACGTGGCCGAACAGCGTAGATTCGAGCAACTCCGGCGGTAGGGAACCCGAGTTCACGGCGATGAACATTTGATCGGCCCGCGGCGAGTTGGCATGGATGGCCTTGGCGATGAGTTCCTTTCCCGTGCCGGTCTCGCCCGTGATAAGAATGGTGGAACGGCTGGGCGCCACCTGCGCCACCAGATCCAGCACTCGCAGCATCCGCTCGCTCTTGCCCACGATGTTGGGGAAGGCGTAACGCTGCTTCAGCGCTCGTTTGAGCTGGGTGTTCTCGCGCTCCAAGCGGCGCTGCGAAATCATGCGCTGGATCTCGATGAGCAGCTTGTCGTTGTCCCAAGGCTTCTGGAAGAAGTCGCTCGCGCCGGCTTTGACCGCTTCCACGGCGAGCGGTATGGAGCCATAGGCAGTAATCAGGGCGATCGGCGTCTCGCGGTCGCGGCTGCGCAGATCTCGCAGCATCTCCATGCCGCTGCGATCCGGCAGGAGCACGTCGAGCAGGATCAGATCGTACTCCCGCGCTTCGGCCTGTCGCAGGCCCTCGGAGGCGTTGGCCGCCAGATCCACCCGATAGCCCGCGCCGGAGAGAAGCTCGTAAAGAGATTCCCGGATGTCAGGCTCGTCATCCACCACCAGGATGCGACCGGGCTCGCTTGCGGTTCGGGTTCCCAGGAGCTGCGACCTCTCAGGCATGCAGGGCTTTCCTGGCCAAGGGGAACGCCAGGCGGAAGCAGGCCCCTTCACCCGGACGGCTTTCCACTTCGATATCGCCGCCGTGCTCGCGCACGATTCCGTAACTGATGGAAAGACCCAGCCCCGTCCCGCGGCGGGCGGGCTTGGTGGTGAAGAACGGGTCGAAAATGCGGTGCAGGTGCTCCGGCGGGATTCCGGGGCCGCTATCGCGCACCTCGATACGGACACGGCGCCCGTCGCTGCGGCTGCGAATCGTGAGGGTGCCCCCGCTCTCCATGGCGTCCCGTGCGTTGAGGATGAGGTTGAGGAAAACCTGCTGGAGCTTGCCCGGATCGCCCTGGATGGGCGCCAGGCCTTCCTCCATTTGCAATTCTACCCGGATTCCCGCCTCCTCGAGCTGGTGCCCCAGCAGCAGCAACGTTTCGCGGATCAGCCCGTTCAGGTCAACCTCCTCGAAGCGCCCGGGCGCCGCCCGCGAAAAGTTGAGCAGGGCATTGACGATTTCGCTCGCCCGGAAGGTCTGCCGCGTAATCTTCTCCAGCAGGCGAGCCTTTTCCTCGTCACCCGCTACCTGCCGCGCCAACATCTGGGCGTACGTCGAAATCACCGCCAGGGGCGTGTTGATTTCATGGGCCACTCCCGCCGCCAGCAGGCCGATCGAACTGAGTTTCTCCGCTTGTGCCAGGCGTCGTTCGAGCTCGGAACGTTCCGTGACGTCATCGAACAGAATGACGCGGCCGATCTGTTGGCCGTCCCGCCCCACCAGCGGGGTGGCTGCGATGTTGACCAGCGCCTCGCCCCGCGGCGGCTCCGGGCGCGCATCCTGTTTTCCGTTGCCTGCCGGCGCCGGCATTTCCACGACTTTGGGAGCAGGCATGCGCAGCGGGAACTTGTAGATTTGCCGGATGCCGGCCTGCTCCGCAGCCGTCTCCAATTGCTCAACCAGTTCGGCTGGGAACAACTCCGCGAAGCGCCGCCCCAGAGCCTCTGCGCGCATGATCCCGGTGAGCCGCTCCATCTCCGGATTCCAACCCTCGATCCGGCCGTCCAGACCCACCGCAACCACACCCACGCGGATCGAGGCCACGATGTTCTCGCTGTATTCTTTCAGTCGCTCGTATTCGGCGGCCTTGCGCTCCAGCGACCGGTACAGGCGGGCGTTCTCGAGAGCGATGGCGAGGTAGCCCGCCACCATGACGACGAGATCGAGATCCTCGCTGGTCAGAAAGTCACCCGTATCGGAGCGGCTGAGCCCCAGGTAGGCGACTACGCGGCCGTGGGCCTGGCAGGGTACGTAGTAGGTCAGATCCAGTTCGGCAAGCGTGCGCCGGACCGAGGGCGGCTGCTCGCGGTGAAGCAACTCGAGCGAACGTCCCGTCCGCTCAAAAAACAGGAAGGGCTTTGTCGGCCGGGCCTCGAGGAAACTCAGGTCGAGTCCGCCCCTCTCCACGCCGATCACGCCTTCCGGGCCGAAGACTTTCTCCAGGCGGAAGCCGCCGCCCTCATCGGGCAGCAAGAACGCCACCCGTTCGATCGAAAGCGTGCGCCGCAGCCGTCCGGCTACGCGTTCGAGCAGCGTATCGGGATCCAGCTCGGAGCCCAGCTCGCGCGCGAAATCGGCCAGGGTACGCCGGTAGTCGTAACGCTCGCGGTAAAAGACGTGCCGATCGAGCAGCTGTTCGATCCAGTTGCGAACGGGCTGGAAGACAAACGCGGCGAGCAGCAGCAGAATGGCAGCGGGCACCGGCTCCAGATCCTCGAAGCGGCCGATGGAGAAGATCAGGCTGAAAAAGAGTCCGAGCACGCAGAGCGTGGCCAGCGTGTAAACGTAGCCCTGCCGGAAAATGACGTCCACGTCCATGAGCCGGTAGCGGAGGATCGCCCAAGCCCAAGTCAGAGGCACCAGAATGAGAGCGGCGACGCTCAGCTTTGCCCATTCACCCGGCAGGGCCCCCACGACGTAAGGGACGGCATAAAGCACGGCGAAAGGCCCGAAGCCGAGGAAGGTTCCGTTCCGCAACCACTTCAGCTGCTGTCGGACGACCGGGTCCGAAGTGCGGGCGCGAGCTCGCGCCAGGACCGCGCCCCCCGACAGCCAGGCCACAGTCGCCATGCCCAGCCACACCCTGTCCAGCAGCCAGCTGGCTTCGTTCAGAGGCAGCCGCATCCTCAGCAGCCCGGAGCTTAGACCGAGCCACACCGCCAGCACGGTTGCCGGAAGCGCGTACAGCCAGGCGCAGCGCCAGCCTCGTAGCAGGCGAGGCGGCTCGGGAAAGCTCAAGCAGAAGTGCAGAAAGAGCACTGGCGCGAACAGGCCCGCCGCCACGTTGCCGAGGTAAATCGCCTTATCAAAGTTGTTGAGCTTGCCCGTGTAGTGGAACGCGAGCAGCAGGAAGCTGGCCAGGCAAAGCCCATAAAAGTGCAAGGCCTTGGGTGCGCCCGCCCGACGAAACAACACGAACAGGCCGATAGCCAGCCATCCCGCTCCGATCAGGTACTGGACGTAGATCGCCGCGCCCGGGCGCGATTCGCCGACGATGAGCGGAACCTGCAAGAGGACGCCGCGCCGCTCGACGCCGTAGGTGGCCCGCTTCCATGCGCCAAGGCCCACCAAGATCCGAGCGACGTCCTCCACGCGTTCGACAGGGGCCCCGTTGATGCGTTTCAAGACATCACCCGCCTTGATCCCCGCGCGGTCTCCGGGACCTTCAGGACGAACGTGAAGCGCGCGCAGTAGGCCCTCGCGTTCGACCCAGACTACGCCATCCTCGGGAAGGCGGAAGCGGGTCTGCTGCTGGAAATTGACGAGCGCAGCGACAACGGCGGCCATGGTGGCGACCACCAGCAGCGCCGTCGAGAACTGGAACCTCGTCTCCCGCATCAGCCCGCCTCCGCCGCGGGCGCACACACCCTTACACTCGTCCGTTCGGGGCGTTGCAAGCCGATTGCCAACCCCTCGCGTGCCCGTACTCTCAGATTAGCCCAGCTTTGCCACGCGTTACAATACGACGCCGACACGGAAATCCGATTTTTCGGAGAAACCCACTCCGCAGATTTGTAGCCTCGTGACACGGCCCAGAGTCGGAAGATCCTCCGGGGCGCACCTCAGGGACGTTGCTCCCGGATCTCCGATACGGCGCCGTCTACGTCTTCGATGCGGATGCGCATTCCGCGGCGGGTTTCGATCTGCTCTTCCGCGATCTCGAATCGGGCGGCAACCATGCGATCGAGGCTCTGGCGGGGTTCGATCCTCGTGCGGGCCACCAACGTAGGGTTATAACGCGGACCCAAGATCGGGTAGTACTGAAACAGGGCCGATGCGTCGACCTCCGAGGCCACGGCTCCCTCCAGCGTGCGGCCGTCCGCCGTCTCCAGGAAAATCTGCACCTGCCGTACAACGAAGGGATAGTCCGCGGCGTTGCGCACGCGGAAGTCCGCTATCAGCACGCTGCTCCCGTCGGGTAGGGCCAGCGTTCGCACGCGCCCGATCTTGCCCTCCAGGCGCAGGTGCGCTCCCCGTTGCATCCAGAAGATCAGGGCGATCAGCAGGCCGAGCGCCGCCAGGCCGACGCCGAAGAAGGGCAACAGGCGGCGCAACTGCTCAAGCCGGCTGTTGGCGCGCATGGGCCCCCACCAGCATGGCCAGGGCAATCGACCGGACCTTGGTCTCCGGCGTCTCGGCCCGCGAGAGCAGGATGAGCGGAACGCGTGCCCCGTAAACGATGCCGCCGGACTCGCCGCGGGCAAAATATAGGATGGCGCGATAGAGGATGTTCGCCGCCTCGATGTCGGGCGCGATGAAGATATCCGTGTTTTCGATGATAGGGCTTTCGATCCCTTTGCGTTCGGCCGCGAACCGGCTCAGCGGCGCATCAAGGGCTATGGGGCCCTCCAGATACGCTCCCTTGATCTGTCCCCGCCGGTTCATCACGACGAGCGCAGCCGCGTCTACCGTAGCCGGCATCTCCGGATTTACCATTTCCAGCGCGCACAGCAACGCCACGTTGGGGCGAGCTATGCCGATGGCGTGCGCCACTTCGATGGCGTTGCGGCAGATTTCTGCCTTCTGCTCCAGCGTGGGGGCAATGTTGATCGCGGCGTCGCTCATCAGCATGAGGCGGTCGAAGCCGGGTACCTGGAAGACGATCACCTGGCTGAGCAGGCGTCCGGTACGCAGGCCGCTCTCGCGATCGAGAACGGCCCGGGCCAGTGTCGCGGTCGAGATCTTGCCTTTCATGAGCAGGCTGGCGGCGCCTTCGCGCACGAGGGCGATGGCCTTGCGCGCGGCGGTAGCGTCGTCGGGCTCGTGCACCAGCCGCGCTGTAGGGATCTCCAGGCCCACCTCACGCGCCAGCTCCAATATCTTGTGGGCGTTGCCGATATAAAAACCCTCGGCCATGCCCAGATCGCGCGCCCGCTTCATGGCCTCGATGACGTCGGGATCGTGCGCGGCTGCGATGGCGATGCGCACCGGTCCCAGGGCGCGCGCCGCTTCTACCAGTTCATCCAGGCGCCGGAACATCGCTTCACTTCCTCCCGTCGCCGAGCACTTCGCGACTCAGCTCGTCGAATTCGGCGTCCGTGAGCAGGCCTTTCTTCTCGACCGCGCGCTGCTTGACCAGCGCGAGCAGCGCGTTGGCCTGCTCGGCCGTGGCGCGCAATCCGCGGCGCTCAAGGTGCTCTTCGATGTTGGCCAGTCCGCTGCCTTTGCCCAGCGCAATCTCTACGCCCGGCCTCCCGACCAGCTCCGGACGGAAGGGTATGTACTCCAAGGGCTCGATCGCGCCTGCCCTACGGTGGAACATGGCCACGATGCCGGACTCGATGCGGTACAGCCAGTCGCCCACGATGGGTCTGTTGGGCGGCAGCGTGACCCCGGCCAACTCCTGGACGAGCTTGGACAGCTCGTAGAGCTTCTCCGTGCGGACGCCCGTATCCACGCCGTAGAGGCACAACAGCGCCATGACCGTGTCCTCCAGGGGAACGTTGCCGGCGCGCTCGCCGATCGCGGAGACGGTCACATGCGCCACCGAGGCCCCGGCCGCCAGGGCGGCGATCGTATTGGCCACGCCCAGGCCGAAGTCCTCATGGCAGTGGATCTCGATGGGCTGTCGGAAGCGTGCCTTCAGTTTCCCGATCACGTGCGCCAGGGCCTGCGGCGTGCATCCCCCGAAGGAATCGGCCACAGTGAGGGCGTCCATGTGCCCTTCCGTCGCCACCCGTTCGACCAGATCCATGTAGCGTTCGAGATCCGCCCGCGTGCTGTCGATTGTGAAAAACACCGTGTACAGGCCCGCCTCCTTCGCGGCAAGGGTCGTCTCGATCGAAGCCTGGATGGCCCACTCCAGCGTCTTGCCGTAGGCGTTGCGTATGAAATGCTCGCTCGAGGGGATCTCGGTGATGATGCCGCGCACGCCGCACTCGCGAGCGAGCTTCACGTCCGCGGGCATGCAGCGCGCGAAGGCGAAGATCTCAGCCGGCAGGCCTAACTCGACGATGTCTTTGAGGGCCGCTTCGTCCTCGGCGGACACGGCAGGCATGCCCGCCTCGATCCGATGCACGCCCGCCTCAGCCAGCTTACGCGCGATGGCGACTTTTTCCTCTCGGCGAAAGACCACCCCTGTTTGCTGCTCGCCGTCGCGCAAGGTCACATCATGAATTCGGATTTGTGCCGGGAAGGCCATGGCCTCACGGACTTCCGGCAGCCAGTTCCAAGGACTGGTGAACCAGCGGTCGCTTTTCCAGGGTTGTTGTGAACTCACCAAACCTCTCCCGCAGCCCCGCCGCAAGGGGGCGACGTGCCATTATAACGGTCCGTGCGACGAACCGCAGCCGAGTGCGGACAGGCCGGCAAGGCCGTTTTGGCGATTCCGGGAGTTACGCGAGTTTGCTCGGGCCCCCCACGGCCGCAGCGAGCAGGCCTTGCCGCCTACTCCCACAGCTCGTAACCGTGCTCGGCGATCTCGGTGCGGAGCACCTCGGCCTGGTGGCCGTGGAGAAGGAAGATTTGCCGAACCAGCTCGCAGACCTGTTCCGCGCCGCGTTCGAAGAAGACCAGCACCGAGGGCCCTGCGCCGGAGAGCGCGCATCCGAGCAGCCCCGGCGCCCGCAGCTTGAGAATCTCCTCTAGTCCCGGAACCAGGGGCATGCGGTAAGGCTGGTGGATGCGATCTTCGAGAGCAGCCGGGAAGGCGGAGGAAGAGCCCGTCGCCAGCGCCGCAATCAACAACGCCGCGCGTTGCAAATTGAAGATCGCGTCCTCGCGCGAGTAACTCTGGGGCAGAACCGCGCGCGCCTCCGACGTGGGCAGGTCGAAATCCGGGACCACCACGGCCACTCCGAAGCGCTGCGGCAGCGGCAACCGCACGGCGCGCGTGCAGCCGCCCTCGTCGATGGCTGCGGCCACGATGGAGCCTAGCACGCAGGCTGCCACGTTATCGGGGTGACCCTCGATGCGCGCCGCCTCGTCCAGAATGCGCGCCGGCTTCCAGCCCAGGCCCAGCGCGCAACTGGCGATGACCACCCCTGCCGTCAGCGCTGCCGCGCTCGATCCCAGTCCCTTGCCCACCGGAATCTCGTTGCGGATCTCCAGCTCGATGGGCGGCATCGATTCGGAGACGTCGCGCGCCACAGCCAGAGCGGTCTGCCAGATCAGATTCTCCGGCCCTTGCGGGATCTGCTCGGCGTCGCGGCCCGCTACGCGGATCACCAGGCGCTCGGAGGGGCGAAACCGGCACTCAAGATACAGGGCCAGGGCCAGCCCTAAAGCGTCGAAGCCGGGACCAAGGTTGGCGCTGGAAGCCGGAACGCGGAGGTTCGTCCAGCGCCCCTGCTGGCGATGCGAACTCAACTGAGCGTGACCTTCACCCCCTCGCGGCATGAGCGGTAGACCGCGAGGACAATCTCCAGCGCACGATAGCCTTCCTCGCCGGATACCAGCGGGGGCCGCCCGGTGCGGATCGCTTCACCGAAGTCCAGGAACTGCCGCTCGAACGGCTCCAGCGAGATGGCCATGGGGTCCGAAGCGCCCGAAGCCACATCTTTCGCCAGCGGGGGAGGCTCGCCCTCGTCGTCACGCACGTCCCAGGCGGTGAGCTTGTCGCCCGAGATAATCGCCGTGCCCTTGGTGCCGTGGATCTCGATGCGCTCGGTGTAGCCGGGCCAGAACGCGGTCGAAGCCTGGATGACTCCGGTGGCGCCGTTCTCGTAACGTAGCAGGGCGCAGACCACATCCTCGGATTCGATCTTGTGCAGGGCGCCCAGTTGCCAGTAGCCGAACAGTTCCTTGACGCCGCCGATCAGCCAACGCAGGACGTCCACCTGGTGGATGGCCTGATTGATCAGCGCGCCGCCTCCCTCGACCGCCCAGCTCCCCTTGATCGGCCTCGAGTAATACTCGGGCGTCCGATACCACTTTACGTAGGCATCCGCCTGAAGGATCCTGCCCAGCCGACCCGCGCGGATGGCTTTGTAAAGGAACTGACTCGAGTCGTCGAAACGATGCTGGCTGACCACACCCAACCGGATGCCCGCCCGCCGCGCAGTCTCGATCATTTCGCGCGCTGTTTCCAGGTTCGTCGAGATCGGCTTCTGCACCTGGATGTGCTTGCCGGTTTCGGCGCAAATCTTCAGCGGCTGCAGGCGGAAGTCCGGGAAGGTGCACACGTCCACGAAATCCACTTCGGGATGGCGACAGACGTCCTCGTAGCTTGGCAGAAATTGCGCGCCGTACTTTTCGGCAAACTGGCGGCCCGCCTGCTCGTTGATGTCCGTGCAGACGGTCACCTTGTAGCCGATGTTGGCGTAAGCCTGCGCGTGCTTGTGGGAAATAGCTCCGGTTCCGATGATGCCGACGCGTAGCGACATGGCTGATGCCTTATGAACTCGCAGTATATCGCAGCCGCGGGACTGCGGGGTCACAAGCCGTGGTTGTCGCCGCAGATGTAGACGTCGAGGCCCAGCTCCTTAAAGGCGGCGGCCTTGGCGGCCAGCGCGAGGTTGGCGCCCTCGGCGTCGGGCGCGTACGCCACCTGGATGTGGTTGGACTTGTGCCGCGCCATCATCTGGTCGCGCGTAATGCCGTAGGTGACGGCATGCATGATCGGCCATTGCGACGTGGTGATCCGCCACCGCCGTTCGGTCTCCTCCGGCGGCAACTCGACGACCTTCGCACGCCCGATATCCGCCTTGAGCTTCCCGTTGTCGACGAACACTCGGCTCCAGACGATTTCGCCCGGCTTGGAAACGCCCTTCAGCGTGCCCCCGCCCATCGGGAAGTACATCGGCGGCTGTCGCTCGCTGACGGCGCCCCGATAGCCGCCCACGAAGTGGGCCGGAGGCGCGCCGCCCGAGATTTCGAATACCCAGACGAACTCGCCGTTGTACGGCTCGCCGTATCGGACGTCGTGTAAGGTGGTTTCGGGATCGAAACCGAGCCTGCGCCAGACACGGTTGGTGACCAGCGCGTCCAGTCCCGCGCATTCGTCCACTTCGTTAAAATGCGGCAGCGCCTGGCCCTCGTAGAGAATTCGACCCGTCTTGGGGTCGCGGACCGGCGGGCGATCGACGTTGTTGAGCAGGCCCTCGACCAGATCCGAAGCGGGCGCGAGGTCTTTCAACCCCTGCTGATACTGGATGCCGATCGTGTCGCAGCCGAACTCGTCCGCGATGCGCACGGCCGCAATGTACATCTTGCACTGCCAAAGGATCTGCTCGTCGGTGAGATCAGTCTCAGGATTGGGCCCGGTGACGAAGCGCAGGCCCTTGTCTTCTAGCCAGGCGCGGACCTCACGAGCCTCTTCGTCCGGCACGCGGAGCATGGCCGCGTAAAGGGCGGACTGGCTCAGTCGCTCCTTGAATACGCCCGTGCGGTGCAGCAGCTCGTCCGGGATGATGGCGTTATACATCCCCATGCAGCCCTCGTCGAAGATGCCCATGATGGCCTTGTTCGTCTTGAGCTCGCGGCCCACTTCCCGTCCCACTTTGGCCGCGCGCGGCGGTAGCTTGAATTGCTTGAGCGGGCGGGCGTGGCTGGTGTCGTGTACCAGTGTCTCGCCGTTGAGCCAGCGCCGCAGGCCGTCGAGGAAGAACTCGTCGGTGAAGTCGGCGCTCCACAGGGTGCTGTAGCGCACACCGGCTTTGGTGAGACAGGCGTTCAGGTTCAGCAGCCCGACCAGGCCGGGCCACTGGCCGCTCCAGTTCGCCACGGTCAGAATAGGGCCGCGGTGCGTCAACAGCCCGGGAAACACGTGGTGACTGTACTGCCAGACCGCTTCCACCACGACGATGGGCGCTTCAGGCGAGATCTGACGAAAGACCTCCAGCCCGTATTTCTGGCTGTCGATGAAACCGTGTCCCTTCGCGGGATCATAGGGATGACCGCGGTGCACGGCGAAGCCTTGGCGGCGGATGGCTTCCATGACTCTTTCTTCGACCTCCTGCTGGGCAGGCCAGCAAACTTGGTTGGCGGAGAGACGGAGGTCGCCACTGGCGATGAGAATGACGGGTCCCGGCATAAGCCTTTATTGTGACACCTCGGCCAGGGGCCGAGTGTGTTATGGTGGGGGAGGACGCAGGCAAGCCCGGCGAGCCGGTAGCTCAGGCGGTAGAGCATCTGCCTTTTAAGCAGAGGGTCGCGGGTTCGAGTCCCGCCCGGCTCACCATGCTCACTCTATGCTTGCGAAATGCGGTGGGTGCGCGGCCCCTACCACGCCTCACACCATCGCTTCCTAGCGAAGGTGTTCCCGCCCGACTGAAGCAGCTTCCCGCTCACCTGGTCCGGCTTTGCCCCTTCCCCGGGGCGTTTGCGCGGCCGCCCGCCCCCGCTGGGCGCGTCCACGGCTCGTCGCCCTGCCTCTTCTCCGGGGCGGACGTTTTCCTACCTAGTAGGGCCCTTTCCTACCACGCTAGGAAAATGCGTCCTACCAATGGACTCCTACCCGAGCTGATGCCCGATGCTCGGGGTATGAAGGCTATCGCATCAGAATTCACGGAAACCAAGGGGCGTGAAGCTGTCTGTGGGCGCCGGGTCTCGAACCTTGAGATGGCCCGCTGGTTGGGCTTGCATGTGGGCACGTTGCGCAACCGGCGCAGCCTGGACCGCCGCGATGGGCAACGCCGCGGCCGGCTCATCTACCGCAAGTTCGGCGGCAGCGTCCGCTATTGGCTCAGCGAGGAGCTGCTGAATTCCCGCTTCACGCTCGCGGCCGAAGGAGCGGAGGGCAGCCTTGAATAAGGTCAGCGCCGAGCAGTTGGCCCGCGCCTTGGGTGGTCGAAAGTCCGGCGGCCGCTGGATGGCGCGCTGCCCTGCTCACCAGGACCGCACGCCCTCGCTCGCCATCAGCGAGCGCGGCGGCAAGCTGCTGGTGCACTGCTTCGCTGGTGGCAGCCAGGCGGAAGTCATCA
>CALJAM010000030.1 GCA_938027685.1 uncultured Bryobacteraceae bacterium | reverse complement strand
GTACGAACACGGCGCAGGCGGGTCCCATCCTACCACTTGCTCCCGCCCGGCGGCACCGTCAATTTGGAGATCACCGAGAATGGCGGTTTGCCACGAAGAATTGATGCACCTGCACGAGCAAGCTCTGGTTTGTGACCAGCTGGCGGACTGCTTGCGCTCGGTCATGAGCTCGCAGCTTGGAAACTCAAGCGGCGCGGCGCTGTATGCGTTCTTGCTCACCGCGCTCCATGAATTCGGCACGGAGGACGAGCCGACCGTGGAGCGGTTCAGGGAGGAAGCTGCCAAAGTGTACCGCAAGAAGTTCCCGGCGGCCGAGGACCGCAAAGAGAAGGCCTCACGGCCTGAACTGATGGCATCGGCCCCGGCTGGCTGCGCCCGGCCGGGCTCTTTCAGTTTGCAGCGGTTGACGGTGCGAGCTGGGGTGCAAAGGCTCGTCAGTTACCAAAACCGTCTACAAAACGCTTGTAAACGGAGGCGATCCGCCTTTCTAGCTGATTGATCTCCAATGGTGAGCGCGCCAGGAGTCGAACCTGGAACCTACTGATTAAGAGTCAGTTGCTCTACCAGTTGAGCTACGCGCCCACAGGCTTCCAAAGGTCAATATAGCACAAACCCACAGGCGTTGGGAAAGCTAGGTTACAGCCCCATGATCTGGAAGCCTGCGTCTACGAACAAGATGTTGCCCGTAACGCCACGCCCCAGATCGCTAGCGAGGAAGACAGCGGCGTCGGCCACTTCGCCGGGCTCGGTATTGCGGCGTAGCGGAGCGCGCTCGGCGACGGCGTCGAGCACCGACGCGAAATCCCTGATTGCGCGTGCGGAGGCGGTCTTGATGGGCCCCGCCGAGATGGCGTTCACACGGATGCCGCGGGGCCCCAGTTCGCTCGCCAGGTAACGCATGCATGCCTCCAGCGCCGCCTTTGCCACTCCCATCACGTTGTAGTTGGGCACGACCCGCGTAGAGCCCAGATAGGTCAGGGTGGTGATGGAACCGCCCTGGGTCATCAGCGGCGCCGCTATGCGCGAGACGGCCACCAGCGAATAGGCGCTTACGCGGTGAGCCAAGAGGAAGCCCGCTTCAGAAGTTTCCAGGAACGGCCGCGTGAGGTCTTCGCGCTGCGCATAGGCGATGCTGTGAATCAGCGCGTGCAGGGGGCGGCCGTCCTGGGAGAGGGTTCGTGCGAGCCGTTCGAGATCTTCGGGTTGGGTCACATCGCAGGACAGGACCCGGGCGGCCCCCAGCTCGCCGGCCAGGGCTTCCACTGTCTGGCGCTGTCGTTCGCCCTGATACGTAAGCGTCAACACGGCGCCCTCGCGGCGAAAAGCCTCCGCAATCGCGTAAGCGAGGCTCCATCGATTCGCGATGCCCAGAATGAGCGCGTTTTTCCCCTCGAGCAGGCAGGGCATGAATCAGATCCCAATCATTCTAGCGGAGCCCACCGGCCGGCTTCTACTTGAAGCGCTTCTTGTAGAGGAAGTCCACGCCGAACAGGCCATTGGCCTCGCGCACGGCAAGTGCGGAAAAGTTACGCGTGAAGTCCCACTCCAGCCGGATCGTCTGCTGTTGCGCGCGGGCCAGATTCGTGATGTAGACCAGAGTGACGTCGGGCGTGATCTGCTGTTCGAGCGTGAGGTGCGCTTCGGGCGTGTTCTCGATGCCGCGAACCGTGGGGTCGATTTTCAGGCGGCTGACGCCGAGAAAGCGCTGGAGCCTCCCGGCGAGGGGGCTGGCGATGGCTTGGCTCACCAGCGCCCCAGCGCCCGCCTGCTCCCAACTTTGCGCGAATTCGGAGCGCGCGGTGGAAAGCCCGGGAGCGGCGCTGGGGGCGCGGCCCGTGGCCAGCAGAGCCACGACGTCGGAGAAGGGAAGGGGCGGATCCGAACGGTAGGTGACGGTGGTCTTGTTCAGCGGTCCGTTGATGTTCAACGTCACTTCCACGCCGCGGACGCGCGTCTGCAAGTGCAGGTTCACCAGGGGCTCGATCCGCGCAGGGTTGACAAACAGGATCTCACCCGACTCGATGCTGTAGCGGTTGCCGAAGAATAGGATTTCGCCCTGGCTGATCAGCGCACGGCCGAGCAGAGCGGGACGCAGGGCGGTGCCGCGCAATCGCAAGTCTGCCTCGGCCTGCAGGCTGCGCGTCAGCGAGGTCTCCAGGCGCACCTGGGGAGCCGTGCGGATGCGCACGTCCAGACGGACATTCTCAAGCAGCGGATGGGAGGGTCGCTCCGGCCGCTGCGCGCTTCGCACTAGCATCGAGCCCAGATCGGTCTGTGGGTGGAAGGCGGCACGCGTGATGGTCAGTTCCCCGCTGAGCACGCTCTGCGCGGGATTGCCGGTAAGCGCGAGCGCGGCATTGAGGGTGGAGCTGACTCCCTCCGGATAGCGCACACGCACATCCGCAGCCCGCAACTGAAGCCAGTAGCCGGGCGATTCTCCGAAAGTGACGAAGCCTTGCAGGTTGACTTTGCCTCCGCCGCTCTCAGCGACGAGATTTTCGATCGTGGCGCGATCCCGGTAAAGGAAAAGCACGCCGTTGACCTTGTCGAGGCCGTTGGGTAGATCGGCATAGTTGACGAAAGCGTTACGCACCTCCACGCGCCCGTAAAGATCGGGGCGGTCGAGCGGCCCCCGAAGCGCCGCGTCCAAGAGCAGTTGTCCACCGGTGTGCAGGTCGGGGTCGAGCTCCTGGAGCGCATCCAGGCCGAAAACGCCCCGGCAGCGCAGATTGAATGGTTCGCGAGAGCTCAGGCGGAGGGAGCCGGTGAGCTCCAGCTCGGTGTTGCGGCCCGTAAGGCGGGCTTTCCGCATGCGCGCTTCCTCAGCAGACAATTCCACGATCCACGGTTCAGGACTTCGCAGCGAAAAAGCCGCCGCCTTGGGTGTCGTTCGCGGCCGAAGTTCGATTTCAGACAGCTCAAGCGTTCCCTTCCACAGCTTTTTCTCGATCGAGGCGAGATCGAAGCTAAGCTGTCCGGCAGCGATGATTTCCAAGGGGGGTTGCCGGCGTGCCTGCCAGTCGCGCACGCTCAGAAGCTCGAGCCAATCAGCGAGCTGGATGCGGCCGAAACGCAGGAGCCCGACGGCAGGGTAACCGTCCTGCAGGCGGACGCTGCTGCGAGCCTGAATCTCCGCGCCGCCCAGTTGCCCCCGCAACTCCAGGGCCAGAACGGAACCGTCGGTGGAGGCTGTCAAATCCAGGGCGCCGAGCGCTGCATCGCGCCACGCCACGCGATCGAGCCGGGCGTGTCCGTCGAGCGCCTCCAGAGAGGCGCCGTCGGGGGCGACACGGATTACCGAGTGAAACTCCGCGGATGCGACCGCCCGCCATTCGGGCGCTGCTTGCCGAAGCCAACGCAGAGAGCCGGCATCGAGTCTTTCAGCGGATGCCTGGAGGCGCAGTCGCCCACGCGAGAAGTCACGTTCATCGTGGACGTAGGCGCCGGAAAGGACGATGCGCCCGGGGCCAAGCCGGGCCTCGATCTGCCGGAACGTGAGTGCGCGATCGCGATATGCCGCCTCCCCGGTGAGCCGCTCGAAATCCTGCTCGTAGGCGCTGCCGCGCACGAGCACCCAGCGAGCCTTTGCCTGCGGTTGCGCCACGGTTCCCGAAGCCGTTAGGCTCGCTTCGATTTCTCCCGCAACGGGCAATTTCCACCCGCCGCGGGCTAGCAACCCAGCTACGTCGCCCGATTGAAGGGAGACGGCGGCTGAGAACGAACTCGTCCTACCGGCCCGCCAATTGTCCAGGCCTACGGTGAACGAACCTGTTGCGAACAAATCCGGAGCGGTGAGCCGCAGTCGCCGCAGAACAAGGCGCCGGGCGGAAGCCTCCAGCTCGGCCTCCGCCGTCTCGAAGGCAACTCCCTCGAAGCTCAGTCCCTTTCCGAGGAGGCGTCCCTCGATTTCGAGGTTCGAGAGCGGGCCGCGGACAGCGCCGCGAAAGTCGGCGGAGGTGAGGGTGATTTTGGCCGGGATCTGCTCGCGCGCGAGGCCGGGCACGACCGAGCGCAGACGCTCGAGATCGTCCCAACTCGAGGTATGAACGCTGACATGCAGGATCTCACCGGCGACGCCGGACAATTCGAGATGACTCGAGCGTGTCGCCAGGTGGGACCGGTGCACAGCGAGGGTGCTCCTGCGACCGTCGTAGTCGAGCTCGATGCGTCCGCTCAGCGGCTCGCCTTCCAGCCCGGGCGCCAGCTCAATCGCGGTTTGGATGCGCCACTTCTCAAGGCCGGCGTTGGTGGCGCCGCGCAGCGTGAGTTTCCCGCGGACCAGGGCCTGATAGGGACCCGACGAATATCCCGCCGCCGCAGCGAGGTCACGAAGAGAGAGGTCTTCCAGCGAGGCTTCGAGGTTGAGATCGCGCCACCCCGCCAGCGTGCCGTGCCCGGCGAGTCGACCGCTCAACAGCGTTGCGCGAAGGTTATGCCATTCGAGCCGGTCCGGACGAAGGCTGAAATCCGCCGCGGCGCGCACTCCTGCCAGTCTGATTCCGCCGCGTTCCAGGAGCAGACCACGAGCGTCGAACCGGCCGGCGGTCCAGGGTTCGCCCGAGCCAAGCTCCGCGCGTCCATCCAGCCGGACGTCGCCCCGCTGCGGCAAATCCTCCGCTCCGAGCGCGGCGCGCAGCTCTTCGAGCCGCAGGCGGCCGGCGTATTGGAAGGATGCGCGAGGCGCAGCCCATTGCTCGATTGCCCCACGCACATCGAGGCGCGACTGCTCGAGCTCCAGCGTCGCGGAAAGGATCTGGAGCCGTTGGGCGTCCAGCCTCAGTCGGGCTTGGCACCGGACGGGCAAGGCGGGGAATCCGCCCAGGGACGTTTCAAGACGTGCAGCGGAAAACGAACCGTCGTAGTTCGGGCCCGAAGAGTCGAATGTCCAGAGCGTCCGGAAGCGCTCCGCCGAGACGTGGATGGGAATGCGGCGATGCTGGAAAAGCAGTCGTCCGTCTTCGATGCGGAAGTCGTCCACCGCCAGGTCCAGAATGCGCTGCACCACGCCCTTCGGCGCGGGGCGGACTCTAGGTGCGGGGAAGTTCGTGGAGCCGTCTTCGAAGACGATGATGTGAATCGCAGGTCTCGCCAGTTTCAGCGCGCGCAGGTCCAAAGCGGGCTTGACGAGGGAGAGAAGCTTCAGACTAACCTCGAGCGAAGGCGCCCGGAAGAGCGGCGGGTCGCCGGGGGCCTCCCGTCCGTGGAGGACGAAGTCGTTCACGGAGATTCGCATCCTGCGTGCGTCGAACCGGAAGCTGCCGATCTCGGCGCGCCCTCCCGTGGCCGCTTCGATGACACGGACCATGCGGTCCCGGAGCCGCTGGCGGAACCACTCGCTCCGCAGCAGGAGAGCGGCAACGACACCCAATACGGCCATCAGTGTCATGGAGGCCGCGAGCCATCGAAGAATCCGGCGTGCTGGTATCATTGGAACGCCGCCTCCCTGTAACGGATGCGCGCGCGTTTTCTGGTGTCCTTCAGCCAGGCGTCCACGAGCTCGTTGACGCGTTGGGCAGCGAGCGCCGATTCGGCCGCCTGCCGCGCCGCCTCGAGCGCCCGTTCGGGATTCCCTGCCATGGGGGCACTTCCGGGCCCCAAGCGGTCCTGCATGTACTGCCGCACCTCGGCGTCCGTCAGTTGGACCTGCGGACGAAAGCGGAATTCAATGTAACGCAAGACACCGAGGCGTCGGCGAAGCTGTTCACGGACATGCGCGGGGGAAAGCTGGTAGCGACGCACCTCGTCCTCCCAGGCTGCCGCGTTCAACCCCCGCGCGGTCCGGATCCGAGCGAGGAATTCCTCCAGCTCTTCGTCCGAGACGGGAGGAAACCGCGTCATTTCCATGTCGCGGCTGAGCAGGAGGCTCTCCACCAGCCGCTCGGCGGCGCGGCGCTTGCTCTCGGGCGTGATCTCGAGGGCGGCCCCCTCCAACAGGGCGGCCAGACGGATTTCGTCGATGACGTCGCCCAGCGTGATGACGCGGTCGTCCACGGTCACGGCGATGCGGTCGAGCAACTGTCCCTGCGACGGGGACGCTGCCAGCCACAGCCAAAGAATCGCCGTCCTCAAAAGGCTTGCCCCAAAGAGAAATGGAACTGAAAGTGGCCGATCCGTTGCAGCGTGCGGACGCCGCCGCCGAACAGCAGCTCCTCTCGCGTGCCCTTGAAGCCGACGAAGGCCGGGGGATTGAGCGTGTAGGCCAGATCGACGCGGATTGGCCCGATCGGGGTACGGTAGCGGATGCCGAACCCCACCGCGTGCACCATGTAGTCGAAATCCGTGACGTCTCTCTGTTGCAGCCGGAGCGAGAGCGCGTTGAGGCCCGAGTACAGGTTGCCTGCATCCTGGAACAGCACACCGCCGAGGTTCTCGCCGAGCAGGGGAAAGCGCAACTCGAGCTTATGCAGCAGCAGGGCTCGGCCGCCGAGAGGGAAGCCGGTGAGCAGGTCGCGGGGCCCGGCCTGGTTCTGGGGAAAGCCGCGATGCGATTCGGCGCCGCCGGCGAAGAACCTCTCCGGCAGCGGGATCTCGGTTTCTTCGCGCAGATTGTGCAGCCAGCCGAAGGTCGCCGAACGCGCCAGCACGTAACGGCGGCCGAAGCCGAACGGGTGATAGGTCGAGTTCTGCACCAGCAGGCGCGTGAAGTCCGCCTGCGAGCCGAAAGCGCGCGAAGCCAAACCGAAGTCGAGCGTGGTGTAGATGCCGCGAGTTGCACTGGTCGGGTCGTCACGGCGGTCTGCCACAAAGTTGCCGGAGAGGATGCCCAGGCGCGCGGGCTGCGAGTAGAGGGGGATCAGCAGCGGACTGATTTTGAGGGTTTCCGGGTCCACGGTCACGCGGCGGTAAGTGAAGCGGTACAGCAGCGTGTTGGCGCGCGAGAGACGCTGGCCGAGCTGGATGGATCCTTCCTGCCGCCGCGCGGTGAAGGTGCGCACGTCGCGCGAGTCGTCGTACATGACGCTGAACAGCAGGTTCAGATCGGGGCTGCCGCGGAATTGCGGCGCTTCGTAGCTGAGGATGCCGCGCTTCTGCACGGTCGAGACCCGGCTGCGCAGGCTGAGGCTATGACCGTTGCCCCAGAGGTTGCTACGCACGATGTCGAAGGAGACGCGGGGGCTGAAGCCCGGCTTGCCTGCGGGCGCCTCGAAGCTCAGCTCGTCCCCGCCGATCTTCTCGATCTGCGCGCCGAAGCCGGTGGTCAGCGAGTAACGTCGTGATTCATCGAAGTCGAGCAGCAGGTATTTTTCGCGCTCGCGGCCGCCGGGATTCTGGAGGGCGGCGTCCACTTTGGCGAAGACCTGCAGATTGTAGAGGCGTCGCTGCGTCTCCAGCAAGGCGCTACGCGAGAGCGGATCCCCGGGCGCAAGCAGCAGGCGTTGGCGCACCAGCGCCGGGTCGGTGATGCGCAGACCGCTCAGCAGGATGTCGCGGACGAACTGCTGCGCTCCCTCGCTGATCGTAAAGACCAGATCCACGCGGTGAGGTTCGGCCGACTCCCGCCAGCTCCACTGGAAGCTTGCGTCGGCATGGCCGCGGTTGGCGTAATACTCGAGGACGTTCTCCCGGTCGATGGCCACGGCGGCCTCGCTGAAAGGTTGGCCCTCGGTGGATTGCAGCAGCTCGCGAACCGCCGACTCGTGCTGCGGGCTGACGCCCTCGAGCTTCAGCGAAGCTACGCGCCACTGAGGGCCCTCTTCGATCTCCACGTGAACCGCCATGTGGCCGCGTTTGCCGCGGTAGCCGTGTTCGACGCGCGCGCGCACCTGCACGTCGCGGAACCCGTTCGCGCGGTACAACGCGGCGATCGCCTCCACGTCCGCTTCGAGCATGCGGTCGCTGAACCGGCCGTAGCGCAGATGCGGGAAGGCGGCCGGTCGCACCGCCATGCGCTCGCGGATGGTCGCGGTATCGAAGTACCGGTTGCCGCTGACGCCGACATGCACGAGCTTTTCGCGGGGTCCTCGATTCACGTCGAAGACGACGAGCTGGCGGTCGCCGTCAGGCTTGGCCTTGACATCCACGACCGTGTGGAAATAACCCTTGTTCTGGAAGTACTCCGTCAATTCCCGCGCGCCTTCCGCGAGCAGGTCGCGGTCGACGGAGCCTTCCTGGTAAACGGGTATCAGCTCACGCAGCTTGCTGCGGGAAACCTTCGCCCCTTCTACCTCGATGCGGATCTTGGGCCCCGCTCTGATGTCGAGCGAAGGCGTGACGCGTCGCGCGCTCGGCTCGTAGCGCATTTGGGTCAAGGCCACTTCGGCGGCCAGGCGATCGCGTTTCTGATACCAGCGCCTCAGCCGTTCCAGGCCCTCCTGCGTCCGGTTCTCCGTCACCGGCTTCCAGCGGAACCAGCCTTTCCAGCGCGTGGTGCGGGTGATTTCGCGAAGGGAGCGCTCAGGGGAGCCGGTAACCTCGGGTTGCGTGTATCGTGCCCTCGGGCCTCGCTCGATCTGGAATCGGATGTGGACCTGCTGGGTGTCGGGATCATACTCGAGTCGGTGTCGGACGTGCGGTTCATAGAAGCCGTGGTTTGCAAGCGCGCGGCGCAGGTTCTCGGTCGCTACCAGCAGATCCTCGCGATCGAAAGGGGCACCGAGGTCCAACCTCGCGGCGGCCGCGAGCGCCCCGGCATTGGGCGGATCGGGCGCGCCCTCCACCGTTACGCGCCCCACGAAGTAAGCGGGCTCGGTGAAGATGCGGACTTCGATACCGTCCTCCGCAGGCCATGCCTCGACGGCGATGTCGGCGAATCTGCCGGTCGCGTAGAGCCGGTCGATGGCTGCGCGCACCTTTGCGCTGTCAAGTGGCTCGCCCACCCTGAAGGGCAACAACGCCAGCAGCTCGTGTTCGGCGTAAGGCTGCCGCTCAGGCACAAAACGAACCCGCCGGATGAAGGCGTTGCTGTTTCGAAGATTGTCCGTGGCGGCCGCACTGCAGATGAGGCAGCACCATAGCAGCGCTGCGCGCCGACGCATCCCGGGGGTTTTCACTCAATTCGATGATAACATTGAGAATTTCGGGTTCTGCCCACCGTAGCTCATCAGCGAGCGCCGCGGGCGCGCAGCAGGGCGGCCGTCTCCTCCTGGTTGTTCTCCAGGGCGACCTTGAGCGGTGTGAGGCCTCGGCTGTTGAGAGCGTTCAGGTCTGCCCCCTGCTCCAGCAACACCAGCAACACCTCCTGCCTTCCCCACGAGGCTGCCAGGTGCAGGGGCGTGGAGCCGGATTCGCGATCGCGCGCGTTCACGTCGGCTCCGCGCGCGAGCAGCAGGCGGACGACCGAAACGTGTCCGGCCAGGGCGGCGTCGTGCAGCGGCGTCGCGCCGGCCTGGTTCAGGAGGCCGACCGGTGCGCCCCGGTCCAGCAGCAAGGCGACGATGTCCGCATGGCCTTTCAGCGCGGCGTCGTGCAGCAAGGTGGAGCCCTGGGGCGTCCGCATGCTCGGATCGGCGCCCGCGTCCAGCAGTAGGCGCACCACCTCGATCTGGCCGCGGAGCACGGCCTCTTGCAGGCGGCGCGTCAGCGCCGTGCTGCCCCGCAGCTTTGCTCCGTGCGTCAGCAGCAATTCGACTACCGCGCTGTGCCTGTACCGCAGGGCTTCGTCGAGCGGCGTGGCGCCATAGTCGTCTTTGTCTTCCGGATCGGCGCCCGCTTCCAACAGAACGCGCACAACCTCGACGTGCCCTTTGGCTGCAGCCGCATGCAGCAACGCGCCGCCCTGGGCGCTGCGTCGGCGAAAGTCGGCGCCGCGTGCGATCAAGAGTCGCACGACGTCGGCGTGGCCCTTCCAGACCGCCTCCTCCAGCGCGGTGGCTCCCGCTTCGTCGGTTGCGGAAAGACGGGCGCCCCGATCCAACAGCAGCTCTACCAGATCGCGATAGCCGCGGGCCGCCGCCAGGTGCAGCGCCGTGGCGCCTCCGCGATGGCGCGCGTGCACATCGGCGCCCCGGTCCAGCAGCAACTTGACCACCGCGGGGCGGCGCGTGATGACGGCGTAGTGGAGCGGCGTAGAGCCTCCCTCGCTGTGGCGTGCGTTCACATCAGCGCCGTGATCGAGCAGCAGCGCGGCGATCTCGGCACGGCCGGCCCAGGCCGCGTCGTGCAAGGGCGTGCCGCCCAGTGGGTCGCGCGCGTTGGGGTCCGCGCCGGCGGCGAGCAAGGCTTCCACGGCTGCGCGGTCTCCGCGCCTTACGGCCGCGTGCAGGTCTTCAGGCTGCCATGCCAGGACGGCCAGCCACAGGCACCACGCCAGCCCCATATCCTCTAAGCTACCGCCGGAGCGGATGCGCGGCGCAGGAGCGCTCACCAGGAATCGAGCGGGCGATCACGCCAGTCGAGCCGGGGCGCTGGTTCGCCCTCGCGGTACGGCGTCAGCGCGACGACCAAGCGCAGGGCGCTGACTTTGGCCGGCAGCTTCGCCACCAGCTTGCGGGTTCCCTGGTTGGGATTCTGCGGCGGGGGAGGCGTAGTCGGGACCACGTCGAAGACGGCCTCCGGGGGGCGCAGGATGCGTGCCGAAAGCCTCCGACCCGGCTTTCGCAATTCGGCCTGTGCTCCCTGAAGCTCGACTTCGGCGTCCGTAACCATACCCCAGAGGACCTCGACGGGCTGCAAGGCTTCGATCTCGTCCTGCACGACCACGTGACGGCGGTCGACCAGGGCCACGCCCCGCCGTTGCCGTTTGAGCTTGCCTGCGTAGGCCTGGTCAAGGTTCATCACAACCCAGGCGAGCCCGCGTTCGAACCGGTGGGCGAGGAATGCGGCTTCGGCCTTGGGGTTCTGGTTCTCGCCGTCCACCAGGAGCGTGTTATGCGATTCGGTGCGGTTGCGGTAGTAATTCCACCGCTCCTTGCCAAAGTAGCCGGGCAGGTTGTAATCGTCGGCGCCCAGGTCCAGGGCCCAGCGCACCCGGCCCGCGTCGAGCACGAACGTCCCCAAGTCAAGTTGGCTGTGCCCGACTTTCAGATCTCCGGCCTTCACACCGAGAAAGATCGCGTCGGGATCATCCCACGAGCTCCGGAAGAAAGCTACTTCGACGCCGCGGAACAGGGCGTCCAAAGGCCAGCCTGCCTGCGACGGTGTACGGCCGTCCTCCTGGTACCAGACGAGATCGAGAGCTCCCGGCCGCGCCTTGGGATCGTCGAGTCGCTGCTGCTGGTGCCAGGTGTAGACCGGTTCGCGGAACTTCCGCGCCAGCCAGAACATTTCTTCGGCGCTGCCGATGGCGTCGCCGCCGTCGGCGTAGTTGAACGTCTTGCCGGCGGGGCCGCTAAAGTAGACGCGGAAGCGGCCTGCCTGGCGGAAGCCGGGGCTGGAGGACAGGGAAAAATCGTGTCCCAGCGCCGTCTCGAGGCCGGCCAGAAAGTAAACCGTGTAGCGAGTGGCGTAATGCCAGTAGCCGGGGCCCTCGGGCCACCCCCCGTCCGGGGCATACGAGGCCAGCGCGCGCGGCAGTGATTCCAGCGCCCAACTCAGCACGCGGCGGCAGAGATCGGGCTCTTCGTCGGCGATGGCCAACGCGCCCAGCCCGATGCCGCCGTTGCAGACCTGGTTCCAGTTGAACCGGTTCACGACCCAGCCGCGTTGTCGTTCGTAAAACGGCAGCGCCTGGCGGATGCCTTTTTCGATGATGGCCTGCCTTATCCACGCCCTGTCGTCTGCGCTCAGGCTCCCGTAAAGCCAGTCGTAGCCGATGGCGAAGGCGTGCGTCATCTCCGCCGTATCGAGAAAGTGGGAAGGGTTCCAGTCCGGGAAGGCCGCAGCGGCGCGCAGTTCGCGGAGAGCGCGCTCCAGATACTCCCGCTTTCCGTCGAGACGATAAAGCAGGGCCAGGGTGTAGACGCGGTCCAGACAGCGACGGCTTTGAGCCAGCAGGCGCGGGCCGATCAGAACGTGCTCGACCGGGGCCGCCGTCTGGATGCGACCGGCCTCCTCCACGAGCGCCTGGTAGATCCGGCGCGCTTGCGGGGAACGGCGAAGCAGTTCGCGCACGCGCTCGATGTCGGCGTCGAGCGCGATGAGCCGCGGGTGCGACCGCCGCAGACCCGCCAGTGGGTCATCCGCGGCGGCCGGCGCAAGGAATCCAAGCATCAACAAGAGAGCGCTTCGCATCGCCGAACCATTATGTTCCATTCCGTGGCGCCGTGCGCATCATGGTACAACGTGGATATGGCGACGTTCCACGTGACGACAGCCCAACGCAGATACCCGGCCGTCGTCCAACGAGGCTGTCTGGAGCGCCTGAGTGATCATCTGCCGGAGCGGACGGGCAAAATTTTCGTTCTGACCACGCCGGACGTCTGGCAGCGACACGCGGCAAGGCTGGCGCGGGGGCTGGCCGGGCGTTCGCACGAGATCCTGTTTTATCCGGGCGGCGAGGAACGGAAACGGCTGGCGACGATCGAAGCGCTGGCCGAGGAGATGGTGCAGAGGGGCGGCGACCGTTCGAGCGTCCTGCTGGCCTTCGGCGGGGGCATCGTCAATGACGTGGGCGGTTTTCTGGCGGCCATCTTCATGCGCGGCATTCCGGTCATTCAGCTGCCGACTACGCTGCTGGCGCAGGTGGACTCGGGATTGGGCGGCAAGACCGGCGTGAATCTGGAATCCGGCAAGAATCTGGTGGGCGCGTTTCACCAGCCGCTGGCGGTGTTGATCGACCCGGAAGTGTTGGGCACTTTGCCCGAGCGCGAGTACCGAGCGGGATTGTTCGAGGTCGTCAAGTGCGCCGTCATTCGCAGCCCGGAGCTTTTCGATCTACTCGAGACGCGCCGCGGCGACGTGCTGGCGCGCGAACCCGAAACCGTCGAGCGCATGATCGCCGAATGCGTCCGCGTGAAGGCAGAGGTGGTCTCGGCCGACGAGCGGGAGAGCGATCTGCGCCGCATCCTGAATTTCGGCCACACGTTCGGCCACGCGCTGGAAGCGGAGACCGGCTACGCGCGGCTGCTGCACGGAGAGGCGGTGGGCCTCGGGATGCGCGCCGCCACCTTTCTGGCTCGCCGCCTGGAAATGCTGCCTGAGCCCGAGGCGGAACGGATCCTGAAACTGATCGAAGCCTACGGTCCCTTGCCGCGGGTTGGCGACGTCTCGCCTCAAGCGCTGGCTCTTCGACTGCGCAGCGACAAGAAGACGGTGCGCGGCGAAGTACATTTGGTGCTTCCCGAGGCCATCGGCCGCGTTCGCATCGTTTCGGGTGTGGACGAGCGCCTGGTGCGCGAGGCCATCGAGGCCGCGCTTTTGTGACGCGCGGAGCGACACCGGTCGGGGTGGAAGGGCCCGAGCAGACGGCGCGATGGGTGCGACGCATGTTCGCGCGCATCGCGCCCCGCTACGATCTGCTGAACCGCCTGCTCTCGCTCGGTCAGGATCGTCGCTGGCGCCGCCTTACCGCCTTGCGGGTCCGCCAGTGGCTGGAGCGCCCGGGCGCGAGAGCGCTCGATCTTTGTTGCGGCACGGGCGACCTGCTCGTGTTCCTGGCGCGCGTGAGCGCACGGACGGCCCGGCCCGACGTGCTGCTGGCGGGCTGCGATTTTTGCCGGCCCATGCTGCGGCTGGCGCGCCGCAAACTGCCGGAGGCCGCCTTGCTCGAAGCGGACGCTCTGCGTCTGCCTGTGCCGGATGCTTCGCTCGATCTGGTGACCGTCGCCTTCGGCTTCCGCAATCTCGCCGATTACCATGCGGGGCTGGCCGAGATGCGCCGCGTCCTGCGGCCGGGCGGCGCGGCCGCGATCCTGGAGTTCTCTCAGCCGACGGGACGCCTGTTGGCGCCGCTGTACGCCTGGTACTCGCGGTGCGTGCTGCCTCGCGTGGGAGGTTGGATCTCGGGCGACCCTGACGCCTACCGCTATCTGCCCGAATCCGTCAGCAGGTTCCCGGGCCCCGAGGAGCTTGCGCGGTGGATGCGTGACGCGGGATTCCGGCAGGTCGGCTTCGAACGGTTCAGCGGCGGAATTGTGGCCTTGCATTTGGGAATCGCTTGACGGTACGAAGAGCGAACGGGTGACGGCCTGCCCTGTCTCGAGAGGTTTCGATGCGCGATAATGCCGTGATCGGCGTCCGTTGTCGCCGTATCGCGGCAGGCTTGTGGCGGGAGCAGCAAAACCATGGCGCCCACTGAGATGATCGGTCTCGTCATGACGGCGTTGCAGGCTGTGATCTTCTACGCGATCATGGCCGCCGTCATCTGGAAAGTGCTTGCCATCGAGAAACAGCTTCGCGAGTTGAAGAACCTTCTCGAGCGAATCCGTTTGCTGCTGGAACAGCGCTCCTGAAGTTGGCGGCTGCGGCTCAACCCCGCGCGGCCCGCGTCCGATAAGTCTGGCGGGAGAGCCGTGGAAGCGAACCATTCCGACGGGATTTTGGACCGGAGCGCGCTGCTCGATCGCATCGGCGGCGACGGTGAACTGCTCCAGGAACTGGCCGTGATGTTCGGCGAGCAGCGCGAGGAGTTGGTGCGCCGAATCCGCGAAGCGCTCGAACAAGGCGACGTCGACGCGCTGGCCCGTGCGGCGCACACGCTGAAAGGCTGCGTCGGCAATCTCGGCGCCGGTGCGGCGTTCGAAGCTGCGCGCCGGCTGGAAATTCTGGCTCGCGAGCGCCGGCTCGAACACGCGCGCGGCGTGGCCGGCGAAGTGGAAGCTGAGGTCGCGCGTTTCGAGCTTGCTTTGCTCCGCTTGGCGGAAGAGCTCGGTCGCACCTGAGATCCCTGGAAGGCGTGTCGCCTGTTATATTGTTGGAATCAGATCGCGCATGGCGACACCTTCCCCGATTCCACTCGTATGTGCACACAGCCCTGACTCCGACGATGCGTACATGTTCTATGCGCTGGCCACGCGGAAGATCCGGTCGTCACTGGTCAGCTTCACGCACGTGCTGGCGGATATCGAGACACTGAATGCCCGCGCGCGCGAAGGCTGCTACCACATGACGGCGATCTCCTATCACGCCTGGCCGTACGTGGCCGACCGCTATGTCCTCATGGCCGCGGGCTCCAGCGTGGGCGACGGCTACGGCCCTATGCTGGTGTCGACGTTGCCGCTTGCGCCCTCCGAGATCCGCGGCAAGCGGATCGCCGTGCCGGGCCGGCTCACCACGTCGTGGCTCGTGCTGAAGCTGTTCGAACCCGACTTCCAGGAGCTCGTGGTCCCCTTCGATCAGGTTCTCACCGTGCTTCGCGAGCGCGAGGCCGACCTTGCCCTGCTCATTCACGAGGCGCAGTTGACTTACGCCGGCGGCGGTTTTCATCGCGTCCTCGATCTGGGCGCCTGGTGGAAGCAGCGCTACCAGTTGCCCTTGCCGCTGGGGGCCGTCGCGCTGCTGCGCTCGCTGCCCGCTGAGATCCGTGCCGAGTGCTGCCGCCTGCTTCGGGAAAGCATTCGCTACGCCTTCGACAACCACGAGGAGGCGCTCAACTACGCGATGCAGTTTGCACGCGACATGGACGCGCGCACGGCGGAGAAGTTCATCGGCATGTACGTCAACGACTATACGCTGGACGTGGGCGACAGCGGGACACGAGCCGCGCAGAAGCTCTTCGATCTCGGGTGGGAGGCGGGCTTGATCCCGCAGCGCGTCGGGCTGGAGTTCGTGCGTTGAGCAGGCGCCCCGGTCCCCGGAGCGCCGGCTCGCGTGCACGCGACGACGTCGTGTTCCCCGGGCCGTGCCAGAGACGGAACCCCACCGCGGTCGGGCGTTCGTGGTCGCTTGCTGTTGCGCACGCGGATGCAGAAGCCCCTTGGTCCTCCGGGCCGGCGCCTTGCACCTCGCTGCGCGGATTCCGATGCCGTGCTGTCGAGGCGGCTTCCGAGCGGCGCCTTCAGGCCTGAGCTGCCGCTGAATCGAGGGAAGCAGGCGAGCCCGAGCGCATGGTTCTCTGCAGCCGCTCGAAGGCTTCGTGCAGCGCGTGCCGGTAGCGTTCCTGTTCCTCGCGGTCGCGGTACTTTTCGCGCGGCCAGAAGAAACCTTTCAGACCGTCGCCCCGCCGGCGGGGGACCACATGCACGTGAAGGTGCGGAACGCTCTGGCTGACGCGATTGTTGATGGCCACGAAGCTGCCGTCGGCTCCCAGACCTTCCTCGATTGCCCGGGCTGTAAGCTGCACGACGGCGAACAACGAGCCGAGCTCCGACTGGGGCACATCCATGATGGTCTCCCAGTGCCGGCGCGGCACCACAAGGCAGTGGCCGAGCCGCCATGGACGGTGGTCCAGGAAGACCACCGTGGCCTCGTCCTCGCCCACCAGCTCGGCGGCCAGCTCGCCGGCGACGATCTGGCAGAATTTGCAGGCGACCATCAATGCGGTTCTCCGCGCGCGGCCGGCGAGGGCTGCGGCCGCACGGTTACGGGTGCGGGACGGCGCGGGAGCAACGCGATGGCCATGGCTCCCAGAAAGGCCAACCCGAACACGCACAGCATGGCCGAAACGTAATCGCCGCCCAGCATGTCACGAATGCGCGCCACGAAGTTGGGCACCCAGAACTGCGCGATGGTATCCGTGGGCAGAATGGCCGACATGGCGCGCGCCAGGGTGGCCAGGCCGAACTGATCCGCCGCCATCAGGGGGATGAGCATATAATCGGCGCCCATCGCGAAGCCGAAGATCACTGCGAACAGGTACACGAAGGCGGTCTGCTCGGGACGGACTAGGAACAAAGTGGGAATGGCGAAGGATACGATAAGGTAGGTGCCCAACATGACATATTTGCGCGGAAGCTTGTCCGCGAGGTATCCGGCCAGCAACCGTCCTGCGATACTGGACCACAGGATCCAGAAGGAAGCCGTACCCCAGATCCGGTCGCGCGTGGCCTGTTCGACGAAACCTTGGTATTCGAAGACAAACTTCATATGGAAATTCACGGCCGCAATCGACCCGATCGATGCCGCACTACCGAGCAGCAGAAGCCAGAAGGGCATGCGGCGCAACAGGTACCCGAAGCTCTTGGGCTGCTCAAGCGTCCGCTCCTCGGGCGGAGGCTCGTCCGCGCCGTCCGGAAACTGGCCCACATCCTGCGGACGAGTGCGAATGACGAAAATGGCCAGCGGCCAGGCGGCCAGCAGCACCAAGCTCATGTAACTGAGAGCCTCCGTGTAATGCATGCGCGAAGCCAGATAGGGACCCAACTTATTCCCGATGGAGCCGACGATCGCCACCCCGACGTAGGTAATGCCCATGGCGCGCCCGCGTTTGCGCTTGAACCAGTTCGAGATGATCACCTGATGGGGAATCGGCCCGGAAAGGAAATAGCCGATCATGTAGACGCACCAGGCCGCATAGTATTCCCAGCGCGCCCCGCTCAGGCGCGCGAACCACTGAAAGGCCAAGAACGTCAGCCCTGTGCCGACCACGATCAGGATCCTGGGACTTACCCTGGGCACGATAAGCGGCCCGGCCCAGATGGTCAGCAGCACGGCTACGGGCGCACCCAGCGTGATGAAGCTGATCGGCCAATTATGATCATCCCGGAAATAATCGAAAAAGAACGCGATATTGTAATAGGGAAATCCCGTGGAAATACCGAACGTCAGAAAACATGCTGCTACAACCCACCAGCCGTAAAACCGCTTTTTCATGGCCTTTAAAGTCCTCTCTTGTTGGGGAAATCGCCATTCACGGCGGCTCACAGGCTCCGCAGATGAAATCCGCCGTCCACGTTGAGCACCTGGCCGGTCGAGTAGTCGAGCAGGCCGTCGGCGATGGCGCGCACGGCGCGGGCCACATCGACCGGCTCACCCATCCGTCGCTGAGGGAGCAGGCCGCCCGCTATCCTCTCCTCATACATTTTCTCCACGGCGGCGATCATGTCGGTGCGGATGATGCCCGGGCGCACCTCGAAGACCAGGATCCCGTCGGCCGCCAGCCGCTGAGCCCACAACGCCGCAGCCATGCTGAGACCCGCCTTGGAAAGGCAGTATTCGCCCCGATTCACCGAGGCCGTGTAAGCCGAGATGGACGTAATGAAGACGATACGACCGCCGCCGCCCTGCTCGCGCATCCAACGTGCCGCCGCCTGAGTGAGGAAATACGGCCCCTTCAAGTTGGTCGCGATCACTTCGTCGAAACTCTCTTCGGTAGCCTCCAGGATATCGCGGCGTTCGCGCGGCGCCATGCCGGCATTGTTCACCAGCAGATCGAGCCGGCCGAACTTTTCGCGGGCGAAGGCGATCAGGGCCTCGCGGTCAGGGCGGGAGCTGACGTCGCACTGAAAGATCTCCACGCCGGCTTCCGCACGCAGCGATTCGGCGGCGTCGCGGCGGCCTCGATAGGTCCCGATCACACGGTGCGTACGGGCCAGCTCCACGGCTATGGCACGTCCGATACCGCGACTGGCTCCGGTAACGATGGCTGTGGGTCGGCTTTCCTGCATGACGACGGTAATGCGGCAGCGGCCATTCAGGCCCGCACGGCTACGGAACTCCCTGCCTTGGGCCGCAAGCCGCCATCATAGCCGAACCGGCTGCTGCAAGGTGAAGGTCAGTCGTGTCTCGGAGGGGATGTTGACGCGGGGACCGGAAGTGAGCACCTGGATCGCGGCGCCGGCTCCCGCGCCGGACGCGGCCCCGATCGCCGCGCCCCGCCGTCCACCGGCGACGGCCCCGATGACGGCGCCCAGGGCGGCCGTGCCGCCGATCACTTTCGCCGACTGGCCGGTGCGCGAACGTCCCGTTTGCGTGACCTCGCCGGCTGCTATCGAAATAGTCCTGCCCTCCACGATGATCGAATCCAGGTCCAGGGTGAGTTGACCGCCGCCCGTAAGCTTGCCGGGCTCCCTGACCTCCACCAAACGCGTGACGACGTCGGCGCCTGCGGGAAGCACGGTCTGGCCGTTGATGACCACCGGTTCATCGAGACTCGCACGAAAGGTCTGCCCGGGGCGCGCTTTCTCGGAATCTACGCTATCGATCATGCGCACCACGATTGCCGTGCCGGCCGGGATTTCCTTCGGGGCCGCGGCGGGGCCGCCGGGCGCCGTCTGGATCACCCGCCCCATGGGTACCCGGGCCTCTGCAGGTCCGGCGGAGGTTCGAGCCGGGGCGCCCGCGGTCGCCGCCGCACCTTCGAACTCCAGCCGCAGGACCTCGCTGACGTCGTAAGTCTCCACGCGATCGCCGACCGCCATGCGGATCTGCCGGGCGCTACCTCCCAGGTAGGTCCCCTGCACGATCCTGCCGTTGCGCAAGATCAATGTGTCGGCGAACGTCGTCGAGCACAACGCCGCCAAAGCCGCCAACCATCGCATGCGCATCGCGACCTCCTCGCTCCATTGTGACATGCGGGAGAAGGGGGCGCCCTTTTCAGTACAGCGTCAACTCCACAGGGCTGCCCGGTCCGCAGCCCAACTTGCGGGCCGCGGAGGCCTGGTTCATAACGATCTCTAAGTAGCCCGTGCTGCCTTCCAGCACCGCGAGTTCGCCTTGCGGACACTCGCCGAACGTGCCGACGAAGCGCGTGATGGTTTCCATGCCCGCGCGCAACAGGAAGGGCCGTGTGGCCACGGTGGGGAATTCGCTCAGCCGGAAATTCGTGATCAGGTTGCCGAAGCGGTCCACGCGCAGCACGGATCCGGTCCAGATGCGCTTGCCCGTGCGCACGGGCTTGTAAAACTCCAAGCGGGCGTAATCGCCGATCTGCTTGCCGAAGCGGGAGGGGAGCACGCCGCGGGCCAGTCGGGCGGCCACCGGAGCGAAAACATCGCGCCCGTGAAACGTTCTGCTCAGCGGCTTCAGAAAGTATCGCTCTGCAGTGACCGCCCGCACCTTGTGCGGCAGATCGTCGAAGATCATCGAGAGTACGCCGTTGTCGGGTGCAAGGAAGTAATGTCCGCCGGCCTCGACCAGGATGGGCCGCCGCAGCGTTCCTACCCCGGGATCCACCACGACCACGTGCACCGTCCCTTTGGGAAAGTAGCGATACGACTGCCAGATCACAAAGCCCGCCTCGGCAATTTCGAAGGCCTGGACTTGGTGGGTAAGATCCACAATGCGACAGCGCGGCGCCAGACCAAGGATGACTCCTTTCATGATGCCGACATACGGGTCCTCTGATCCGAAGTCCGTCGTCAGCGTAATGATTCCTCGAGCCATAGAACCCTAGAATAGAAGAGAAGCAACTCTGCGCAGCGGCGGCTGCCCCGAGGGAGCGAGGATGCGCGCCTACTTTGACCACAACGCCACGACCCCAGTCGCGCCCGAAGTCCTCGAAGCCATGAGAAAGGTCTTTCTGGAAGAGTTCGGCAATGCCTCCAGCGTGCACGCGTTCGGCCAGGCAGCGAAGCGGCGCCTGGAGGAGGCGCGGCGCGAGACGGCGCGCGTGCTTGGCGCTCAGCCGAACGAAATCGTCTTCACCAGCGGCGGAACCGAGGCCGACAATCTCGCCATTCTGGGCGTGGTGCGCAACGATCCGCGTTCGCGCAAACACGTCGTCACGAGCGCGATCGAGCATCCGGCTGTGCTGGAAACCTGCGCGCAACTGGAGCGCGAGGGCGTCGCGGTGACGCGCGTTCCCGTGGATTCCCGCGGCGTGGTGGATCCTGACGCGGTTCGCCGTTCACTGCGGCCGGAGACGGTGCTGGTCTCCATCATGCACGTGAATAACGAGCTGGGTACCATCCAGCCGATCGCCGATATCGCCACGCTGGTTCGCGAGGCTGGGATATGGATGCATTCCGACGGCGTGCAAGCGCTGGGCAAGACGAAGGTCGACGTCCGCGAGCTCGGGGTGGATCTTTACTCCATCAGCGCGCACAAGATCTACGGACCCAAAGGCGTGGGGGCGCTCTTCGTGCGCGACGGCGTCCCACTGGGTCGGATCCAGTTCGGCGGACATCACGAGCGAGATCGTCGTCCCGGTACGGAAAACGTGCCCGGCGCTGTGGGGTTGGCGGCGGCTCTGACTTTACTGGCGCGCGACCTCGCGGAGGAAAGCCTCCGGCTGGCCCGTTTGCGGGACCGTCTCGAGCAGGCCGTACTGGCTCGCATCCCTGATGTGCGCGTCAACGGCGAGGGGGCTCCGCGCTGCGTCAATACCACCAATCTCTGCTTTCGTGGCGTGGACGGGGAGGCGCTTCTGATCGCGCTGGATCTGGCGGGCTTTGCCGTTTCCAGCGGCGCCGCTTGCTCGAGCGGAGCGTCCGAACCCTCGCATGTGTTGACCGCCATCGGTCTGACCCGCCGCGATGCGCGCAGCAGCCTGCGGATCTCGCTGGGCCGCCTGAACACGGAGGAGCAGGTGGACGCGCTGGTCGAAGCGCTGACCGAGGCCGTGGCTCGCTTGCGTGCACTGGCTCCCGCGGAGGAACGTGTCTGACTCGATCACCATCGCCGTCGCGATGAGCGGCGGGGTAGACAGCTCCACGGCGGCGGCGCTGCTGGTGGAATCCGGCGCACGTGTCATCGGGCTCACCATGCAGCTTTGGAACCAGCGCAGGTTGCCCGAGCTGAGCCCGGGCGGCGCGGCGGTCGGACGTTGTTGTTCGCTGGAGGATGTGTACGACGCGCGCCGCGTTGCCGAACACCTGGGCATCCCGTTCTATGTGGTGAATTTCGAGGAAATCTTCGAGGAACGCGTCGTGCGGCCTTTCGTCGAAGAGTACCTGGCGGGCCGCACGCCCATCCCCTGCACGCATTGCAACACCTACTTGAAATTCGACGAGTTCCTCAGGCTGGCGCGCTCCCTGGGGGCTGAAAAGATCGCCACAGGGCACTACGCGCGCCTCCGACGGGACCCGGCATCCGGCCGCTGGCTCCTTTTACGCGGCGCGGACACGGCGCGCGATCAAAGCTACTTTCTGTTCGGGTTGCGTCAGGAACAACTCGCGCGCACCCTGTTCCCTTTGGGGGACCTTACCAAGGACGAGGTGCGCGAACGGGCCCGCCGCATGGGCCTGCCGGTGGCGGACAAGAGGGACAGCCAGGAGATCTGCTTTGTCCCCACGGGCGATTACGCGGCCTTTATCGAGGCATACTTCCGCTCACGCGGTGAGCCCTTCGAGCCGCGCCGCGGTCCCATCGTCACGCGCGAGGGCCGAGTTCTGGGCGAGCACCCAGGCGTGCACCGTTTTACTGTGGGGCAGCGCCGCGGCCTGGGTGTCGCGGTGGGGGAGCCGCTCTACGTGCTGGCCACCGAGCCCGAGCAGGGCCGTGTCGTGGTGGGACGCGAACCGGAGCTGCTGCGCGATCGTTTGGTGGCGCGCGAGATCAACTGGATCGCTTTCGAGCGCCCTCCCGAGCGGCTGCGCGCGATGGTCAAGATTCGCCACCAGCACGAGCCTGCGCGGGCCGAGATTCGCCCGGGCGACGATCCGGGGGTTGCCGAGGTAGTCTTCGACGAGCCGCAGCGCGCCATCACGCCTGGGCAGGCAGCGGTCTTCTACGACGGCGATCTCGTGCTGGGAGGAGGTTGGATCCATTGAGTGAAACGATCGAGCGGGCCCTGGCAGAGCAGGGCGTCGTGAGCGCCGGACAGGTGCGCTGGGAGGAGCTGCCGCCTGCGCCGCTGACCCTGGAGGGCGCCGCCGTCCTGCACCAAGTAGTGCGTCTGCGTCGGGACGCCTGGCGCTCCGCCGCTATGGCGGACCGCCAACGCATGGCGAGCGCGGCGGCTGCCTGGCTGGCGCGGGCTGAAACGCGCGACGACGGTCAGACCGGGCTCTACACGCTGCTGGGTCACAAGGGCGATCTGCTCTGGGTGCACTTCCGCCCGGACTTCGTCGCGCTCTCCGAGGCGCAGCTCGAGCTGGGCCGGCTGGAACTCTGGGATTACCTGGAACCCGCGTGGTCGTTCGTCTCCGTCGTCGAGCTGGGGCTATACGAATCCACGGTGAAACTCTGGCGGGAGCTGGCTGCGCGCGGCCTCCGGCCCTACGGCCCGGAGTGGATGGCCGAAGCCGAGCAATTGAAGGCCCGCCAACGGGAGGCCATGCGGCCGCGTCTATTCCCGCGCCTGCCGGAATCGGCCTGGATCTGTTTTTACCCCATGAACCGGCGTCGGGGCGAAAGCAAGAATTTCTACCGCACCCCGATTCCCCTGCGGCGGGAGATGATGCGCGAGCACGGCGAGACCGGGCGTCGTTTCGCCGACCGCGTCCGGCAGATCGTCTCCGGGTCCATCGGCCTAGACGACTGGGAATGGGGCGTGGACCTGTTCGCCGACGATCCCGTTGCCTTCAAACAGCTCATCTACGAGATGCGCTTCGACCAGGCCAGTGCCGAGTACGCCGAGTTCGGGCCTTTCTACGTGGGGCGGCGCTGCCGGGCCGCCGATTTCGCGAGCTGGTTGCAGGGTGGCAAGACTGCCGCCGCTCCCGCCGCGGAGCTTTAGCGCGGCGGTGGGCCCAGCAGCGCGCGGCGCTGGTACATCTGATAGATGTGGTGCGCCTCGTGGTGCACCATATACTCCACCTGGAACCTCACGTTGAAGTAAGGAAATTCCGGGTGGCGGCCCGTGCGTTCCCAATCCGCGGCTTCCAGACCCTCGAGAAGCTTGAGGAGAGACTGTCGTTCCGTGATCAGGCCTGTCAGGATCTCCATCAGCGGCCTCTTGCGCATCTGCTCGAACGTTTCATCACCGTCGGGCTCGTACACCTCGATGAGCGGATCATTCTCCTCAAGCATGGCTCGAATGCGGGCCTGGAAGATCTGCTGCACCCGCCAGAGGTGGCAGACGAGTTCCTTGACCGACCATTGGCCCGCCTCCAGGCGCTGGGCCAGCAAGGTTTCGCTCAACCCGGAAGCGAGCCTGTAAACATCCCGCACCTGATCGCGCAGGCGTGCCAGCAGCCGCTGAGTCGTGTCTTGGCTCATGACACGATTATGGCGTGCCCGCCACGGTTGGACGGGAACCTTCGGGCTGCGGCGGCGCAGTGCGCCGGCGGTCTTGCAGAGAGCGGTAGCGGAGGATGCACCGCCAGGGAGAGCCTGGCGGAAGGTCGGTCCTGAAGTACGATTGACGCAGACCTTCCAGCATGGGCAGGTAGGCGAGAGCGTCCTGCGGCCATCCGATCGCCTGGAGCGCCTGCCGAATCTCCGGTAGGCGGTTCGCGTAGGCGGGGAACTCCACCATGGTGACCGGTTGCTCGATTTCAGCGCCGTCGGTGCGTACGAAGACAAGGCAGGCGTCGTGATAAAGCTGCGGGTTGATAGGGAAATCCAACCGAGCGAGCGCATCCAGCAAGCTCTCCAGCCCGCGAGGATGTGTGGTGATTGCGACGGTGATCAGTTCGCCTTCGGGGCCGGCGAGTCGCGCGGCAGGCGAGGGGACGTCGGGCCTCGTACTCATCTGTTCCTCCCGTGCGGAACTACGCCCGCACAGGCAACCGGCCCAACAACGGAAAACCCGGGGCCGGGGGCCGCCGGGTCAGCGCGAGATTCGAGGATGACCGATTGCCTTTAGCACTTTTTTTACGTGGTTGCAAGTAGCCAGGCCTCCCGCGCGGGAAGCCCTAAATCAATCCACGCTGTTGACCAGCCTACCATGACGCGCGTGATAGCACAACCGCGATCCGCCGCGCCTCACTTGCCGATGCAGAAGGTCGAGAAGATTCGGCTGAGAATGTCTTCGGCTGTGGTTGCGCCCGTCAGCTCGTCGAGGGCCTGGACCGCGGCATAGAGATCGACGAGCAGCATCTCGTGCGGAACTTGGCCGGCGGCCCCGCGGACCCGCTCCAGTGCGGTCAGCGCTTCGCGCAGCAGTTGCTCGTGGCGGACGTTGGTGATGAAGCCGGGCTGGGCCTGCTCGAGGCCGCCGGGCACGAGCGCCTTTACGATGCTGCCGCGCAGTTCGGCGATCCCTTCCCCCGTAAGGGCCGAGACCGCGACGTGCGGCTCCTCGAGGACGGCGACTCGCGGCAGATCGGCCTTGTTGCCTACCAGCAGGCAGCGACCTTGCGCGCGGGCGCGGGCGAGCAGCTGGCGGTCGGCTTCCTCGAAGGGCTGCGAGAGATCCACCACCACCAGCGTCAGGTCGGCGTCGGCCATCGCGCGGAACGTGCGCTCCACACCCAGCCGCTCCACCGGATCCTCGCCGCGCCGCACGCCTGCCGTGTCCACGAATTTCACCGGAATGCCTTCCAATGAGGCCGTCTCGGAGACCAGATCGCGCGTGGTGCCCGGGATATCGGTGACGATGGCGCGATCCTGCTCGAGCAGCCGGTTGAAGAGGCTGCTCTTGCCCACGTTGGGACGGCCCACGATGGCCAGCACCACGCCATCGTGCACGAGTCTGCCGTAACGAAAGCTGGTCACCAAGTCCCGAACGGCCTGGATCAGCGGGTCCAGCCGCTCGATGATGTCGGCTGTCGCGGCCACCGGTACGTCATCTTCGGCAAAGTCAATGCCGGCCTCGAGCAACGCAATCAGATCGAGAAGCTGCGCCTTGAGCGGCGCCAGCCTCCGGGAGACCGAGCCTTCCGCCTGCTGCGCGGCAATGCGCGCCTGATAGAGCGTGCGCGCCTCGATCAGATCCCGCACTGCTTCCGCACGCGGCAGATCGATACGACCGTTGACGAAGGCGCGCAGAGTGAACTCGCCGGGTTCGGCCAACCTCGCCCCCAGCTCGCAGGCCCTCTCGACGCAGTAACGCAGCACGACGGGAGAGCCGTGGCAGGAGATCTCCACGACGTCCTCCGCGGTGTAGGAGCGGGGCGCAGCGAAAAAGCTCACCAGGACCTGGTCTACGACCTGGCCGGCAGGATCGACGAGGGTAGCGAGCGTGATGGTCCAAGGCCGCCAGGCGGGCGGGTGCGCGAAACGCAGCATCCTTTCGGCGATGGCCCTGCACTCCGGCCCCGACATGCGGACGATGCCGAGCCCCCCGCGCCCCGGCGGAGTGGAGACGGCCACGATGGTATCACGCAGCTTCACGGTCTCCGGGCGGGATCTCAGGGCGCCGACTGGGCGGTGGTCCCGGGGCTGGGAGATCCCAGCGTGGGCTGAGGACGGGACTTCTGTTCGCTCGGGATCGGATACACCACCACGCGCCGAGCCGCTCCCACTCCCTGGCTTTCGCTCCGCACACCCGGTTCGTCGCGCAGCGCCAGGTGGATGATACGACGCTCGCGGCTCGTCATGGGAGCGAACTGATACGGCCGGCCGCTGCGTCGCACGCGTTCCGCGGCGGCGCCGGCGCTCAGCCTCAGCTCCTCGATGCGCAGAAGGCGATAGTCATTCGCATCGAAGCAGATGCGCTCATGATCCTCGCTGGGCAGCCGCAACATCTGGATCGTCAGATGTTCCAACGCGAGCAGCAACTCCGCCTTGTTCTCGAGCAGCAGCTCCACATCCGGCCCGCTGAATTTCACGAGCACGTCCGGGTTTTCCCACTCCCGGTCCTGGATGGGCCCTTCCGTGATTTCGTAGCGCAGCCTGAGGCGGCAGCGTTGCAGAATGGGCCGCAGGAATCGCTCGATCCGCGGTCGCAATTGGGTCACGCTGTATTTGCGCCTGACGCTCACCGGGCTGCCCTTCTCCTCCGCCGGGACTGCTCGCCCGCTGCGACTTTCGCCGCCGTCGGCGCCGCCACGGGCGTCGCCGGACTCAGCTTGTTGAACAGCAGTTGTTGTGCGATGCCCACCAGATTGCTCGTCAGCCAGTACAGAACCAGACCGCTGGAGAAATGGTAGAACATGAAGCCGAACACCAGCGGCATCAGCAGCATCATGCGCTGCTGCCGCGGATCCACGGCTGTGGAAGGCGTCAGCTTCTGCATCACGAACTGCGAGATGACCATCGCCACCGGCAGGATGCGGATGGGCAGGTGTTCCGGTTGCGAGAGATCCCGAACCCACAGCCAGGTAGCTCCGCGCAGCTCGATCGCCACCGTCAGCACGTTGTAGAAGCCGATGAAGAAGGGGATCTGCAAGAGCATGGGCAGGCAGCCGCCCATCGGGTTCACCCCGTGCTTTTTGTAAAGCTCCATCAGCTCCTGGTTCTGCTGCTGCTTGCGCGGATCGCGCAAACTGATGCCCTTGTATTTCTCGTTGATGGCGGCGATCTGCGGCTGCAAGGCCTGCATCTTCTTCATGGATTTCAGGCTGGAGAGCTTCAGCGGCAGCAGGGCGAAGTTGATGAACACCGTCAGCAGCACGATGGACCAGCCGTAGTTCGGCACTACGTTGTGATGGACCCACTTGAGCAGCAGAAACAGCGGCTTGGCGATGAAGCCGAACCAGGTGCCGAAGTCCACGAGCTGCTCCAGCCTGCGGTCCACGCCGCGCAGCAGATCGAGATCTTTCGGCCCCACGAAGACCGCGAATTCGTTGCGCGCCGCACCGCCTACGCCGATGCCCACGTAGGCCGCTTCGTTCGCATCGAGCTCGGACCGTACGGTATCGCTCATCGCGCGGAGTTCAATGCTCACGCCCGGCCGAGGAAGAAATACCCCGGCGAAGTAAGTATCCTGAATGCCTGCGAAGGTGAAGGGGCCGGAGTGGATCACGGGCCCATTCCTTGCGGCTTTGGCCTCCAGTGTGACCAGCTTGCCTGTCGTGGGGTCGTAGTAGAGGGCCCTCTGGTGCGCTACCGGGTTCGCCACGGCGGGATCGCCGAAGCCGCCGCGCCACGTCACCCAGTGAGGCAGTCCTCCTTTGGCATCGTCGGCCTCGGAGCGGAAGCTCCACAGATAGGTTGACCTTTCGAAGCGGAACGACTTGCGCACCCGAAAGCGACCGTCAGAGAACTCGTAGTCGATGCCGAGCCCGTCCTGCGTGGGGCGGCCCACGAACAGAGCCTGGTTCGGATCGGCAGGGGGCTGACGATCCTTGAACAAAAGCGAGAACGGGGCGCCCGCTTTCTGGATGGCTGCGGTGTTGACCAGTTCCAGCGTCTTGCCTGCCGCGTCCTTGTATCGCTTCAGCTCCCATCGCAGAACGACCGCTCCGCGGTTGGAGAGCATGACGCGATAGACCTCGGTCTCGATGGTGAACTCTTCTGGTTTTGCAGCGGCCACCGGCTGGAGAGGTCCCGGCTCGGGCTTGGCCTCCGCAACCGTCTTCGCGGGCTCCGCGCTCGTTGCCGCGGCTTTCTTCGCGGGAGCAGCCTGGGGCGGAGGACCGTAAATCTTATGGTAGATATAAGGCGCAAGGAACATCACCAGGCCGGTGAGCAGGAAGGCCAGCAGCAGACGCCATTCCATACGCGGCTCTTCCGGGCCCAGGGGAATCGGCTTGCTCGTGTTGGTTTCCCGTTCCGGCATGGCCTCTTTTCTTGAATGCTATGGCACAGGGTCGTATCCGCCCTCGGCTAGGGGGTGGCAGCGCAGCAGGCGCTTGACGCCCATCCACATGCCACGAAGCGCGCCGTAGCGTTCCACTGCTTGCATCATATACTCCGAGCAGGTGGGATGGAAGCGACAGGCGGCAGGCAGCCAGGGCGAGATGAGACGCTTATAGAAAACCAGCGCGGCTAACACGCCGTTGCGCGTGTGTCGGGCAAGCCCGCGGGCGACATTCAGCTCCGGCATTGGGCGAACAGCTTCTCCACCGCTTCCAGCAAGTGCTCGAAGGGTGCATCCGCGGCAGCCTGACGAGCCGTCAACACCACGTCCCACCCCGGCGCGAGCTTTTCCAGATTGAGCCGGACGGCCTCGCGCAGGCGTCGCTTGATACGGTTGCGGACCACGGCTTTTCCCAAGCTGCGCGGTGCGGAGAAACCGACACGTGCTGGGCCTCCCTCAGGACGCCAGTGGCAGAAAGCGACAAAGTAAGGCCCCGCTACCCTGAAGCCTTGCTCCACGACACGGCGGAAGTCGTTGCGGCGCCGTAGCCGTGCACTCTTGGGAAACGCCAATCTGCGTCTGGCGGGTGCGATCGGCTTACTTGGCCCAGCGGACGGCCCGCTCATCGCTGACCGTCAACTTCCAGCGGCCCTTCGCGCGGCGGCGCGCCAGAACCGCGCGCCCGTCCTTGGTGCGCATGCGGGCGCGAAAGCCGTGAGTCTTGGCTCTTCGGCGATTGTTTGGTTGATAGGTGCGTTTGGGCATCCCGTAACCGCAGGGGGCGGCTGCGACTTCGATCAAAACAACGCGCGCCGCCCGGCCAACTCTCAGTATAGATTTGCGTTCGCAAGCCTGTCAAACTGAGGGACTTCGAGCTCAGCGCGCCGGCAGAATCCGGCCCCACACCACCTGAAAGGCTTCCCAATCGCCCTCCACGCCCCTGCCCGCTCGCACGAAGACCCGCATGTTCACCCGCAACTGACTGCTATCGGCAGCCAGCCCGTCACCGATCAGGCTCGTATCCTCACGCAGCCGCAGTAGGTAGGCGCCATGTCGCCGCGTTCGTAGCCGGATGCGGTCGGCGTAAATCTCCGCAATCACGCCGGAAAGCAGCAGTTGGCCGCGGGGCGGCCATAACGGTGCCCACTGCGCTCGGCCCCACAACGTTCTAGGCAAGGCCTGCGATGGCGGCGCCGGCTCGAGGACCGTGATTCGAGCTGCCCGGCATCTGGGCTCCGGCTCTCCGATGCAACAAGCCTCCAAATGGTCACCCGCCTGCAGAGCGGTGGCGGGGACCGTGCGCCCCTCGCGACGGACCTCGGTCTCGGCATGGTACAACAGCACCCGCACTCGAAAGTCCGGACCCCGCACGCTCATCTGGCCGCCCTCAGCGTCGCCTTCCCGCTCGAGCAGCACGCCGCGGACGGGCTCGCCGGCGCTGAGGGCGCAACTCAAGGCGGCCAGGCCGAGCGCTCGCCACACCGGGGTTGCCTCGCGTCGCCCTCAGTATAGCAGCCGCCGCTCAGTACCGCACAGATCCCGCTGTCCGTCCCCGTAGCGTCACCGCGAACACAAAGGCCACCAGCACAACCGCTCCTGCCGCAAAAACCGTGTCGCCCGGCACGCGGAGCCAGCGGAGGGTTTGCATCAGAGACGTGCCCAGGAATTCCGCGCTGCGCGCATACCAGTAGCCCCGATCCACGGCCGCCCAGGTCTGCAGCAAGCCGACCGGCAGCAGGCTTCCCACGCACATCGCAAGCAGGCCGATGTTCATCGCCCAGAAGCTGAACTTCAGCCACCTTTCGGGCCACTCCGCCCGCGGCTGCAGGGCGCGCAGGCAGACGAGCATCAGGCCGATGCCCAGCATCCCGTAGACTCCGAACAGCGCGGCGTGTCCGTGCACGGGCGTGGTGTTCAGGCCCTGCATGAAGTAGAGCGCGATGGGCGGATTGATCATGAAGCCGAACAGCCCGGCGCCCACCATGTTCCAGAAGGCCACCGCCGCGAAGAAGTAAATCGGCCAGCGATAGCGCACGGCCCAGGCAGCCGCACGTCCGCGCCGGATGTCGTCGATGGCCGAAAAGGCCACCATCGTCAGCGGCACGACCTCCAGCGCGCTGAAGACCGCCCCGAAGGCCAGCGCCGCCGTGGGCGTTCCCGCGAAGTAGAGATGGTGGCACGTGCCGATGATCCCTCCCGCCAGGTAAATCGTAGCCGAGAGCAACGCGATTCGCGCAGCCAGGCCGGCCTGCATCAATCCCAGCCGCGCGAAGAAGAAGGCGATGACCGCCGTGGCGAATACCTCGAAGAAGCCCTCCACCCACAGGTGGACGACCCACCAGCGCCAGTACTCGACCACCGAAAGGTGAGTGTGCCGGCCCCAGTTCAACCCGGCGCCGTAGAACAGGCCGATGGCCGCCGCCGAAGCCAGGAATACCCATAGCAGAGCGCGCTGCTCACCCGGCTGCCGCAGCGCCGGACCCGCGGCCCGGAGCACCAGCAGCAGCCAGATCAGCAGGCCCGCGAAGAGCAAGATCTGCCAGGCGCGTCCCAGGTCGATGTATTCGTAGCCTTGATGACCCCAATAAAACGACGCCGCACCGTCCAGCTTGTGCATCACGCTCATCCACTGGCCGCTCAGTGAGCCGGCCACGACCACCAACAGGGCAAGAAACAGCAGATTGACGCCCAATCTTTGGCCTCTGGGTTCGTTGCCGCTGATGATCGGGCCGATGAACAGGCCCGCCCCCAGCCATGCGGTCGCGATCCAGAACAGACCGAGCTGGATGTGCCAGGTGCGGGTGATCACGTAGGGGAGCCATTTGGCCAGCGGGATGCCGTAAAAGCCCTGGCCTTCGACGCCGTAATGCGCGGTGAAGACGCCGGTGAGAATCTGCGCCAGAAACAGCGCGGCCACAGCCCAGAAGTACTTCAGGGTGGCGCGCTGCGAGGGCGTGGCCTGCCAGTCCTCAAGCGGATCCGAGGCCGGCGGATGCAGGGGCTCCGCTTCGCGTCGTGAGGCGGCGTACCACCACACCATCGCGCAAATGCCGGCCAGCAACATGATGATGCTCACGCCGGTCCACATCACGCTTTCACCCGTGGGTCGGTTGCCGACCAGCGGCTCGTGCGGCCAGTTGTGCGTGTAGGAGATGTTTTGGCCGGGGCGGTTGGCGGCCGCCGCCCACGCGGTCCAGAAGAAGAACGCCGCCAGGTCCCTCATCCGCGCTTCGTCGCGGATGGTTCCGGCCGGGATCGAGTAGCCCGCATGGCCGTTCATGAATACGTCCCGGTAATGCGCGACGCAGGCCTCGATGGCTTGGGCCCGCACCGGCGGCAGGCGAAGCACCCGAGCGGCGGGGTCATAGGTGTTTGTCCGGTAAGTCTGCTCCAGGCGACCTCGCAGCGCAGCCTGTCGTTCCGGCGGGGCAGCTTCGAAGTCCGCGAAGCCTTCCTCTCGCGCCCAAGTGTTGAGTACGGTGACGGCCTCGCGGTGCAGCCAGTCCGCGGTCCAGTCCGGCGCTACATAGCTGCCGTGGCCCCAGACCGAGCCGATCTCCATGCCGCCCATAGCCTGCCAGACGTTTTGCCCGCGGCCGATCTGTCCGGGCCCGAAAATCTCGACGCCTTCGGTCGTCACCACCCGCTCCGGGATGGGCGGCGCCTCCCGGTAGATGCGCGTGCCGATCCAGCCCAAGACACTGAAGGAAACGACGATTACGACAATAAGCGTGAGCCAGAGTTTCTTCATTACTTTCCTCTCGTAAGCCGTCAGTTTACGGGTGATCGGCCACGAGAGGCTGTGACCGCGGTCACGCGCGAATCAGCGATCCGAGGCGGGCAAAGCGAGCAGCCCCGACCAGGCTTCGAACGGCCGGCCGCCGCGCTCGTCGTCCTTGTAAAGTGCGAGGTATGTCATGACCCAGTAGGTCATGAAATCGGGCGGATCGCGTCGGGCCTCCACCTTCTGATTGAGCACCCGCCATGTGCCCGTGTTGGCGTAGATCTGCTCGACGAAGCCTTTCGCGGTGTGATACACGTCGAGCGGCGTGATCTCGTGATGGTGGGTGTGCCCGTAGACGACGGCGCGCGCCCTGCGGGTCTTGAACGCGCGTTCGCTCATGGCATCCTGGGCGTGCGGTCTCTCGTTGGCGCAGGGCAAGGCTTCGGTGAACCAGGAAAACAACTGCGCCAGCAGCCGCAGGGAAAGGCCCTTGGAAAACTTCAGAGCCAGCGATAACTTGTCCAGCGTCAACGGCGGCAACCAGCGGCTGCATTCACGGACGAATTGCAGCGAGAGAAAGCGCTCGGCCACGGCGTCCCAGGTGCGCTTGACCTCGTCGACCAACCTGTCTTCCACGCGCGTTCGTCGCAGCAGACTTTCCACCCACAGCGGAGCCAACAGCAGCGGCCGCACGTGGTCGATCTGTTGCAGACCGAGCAGGCAATCCTCGGGCAGGTCCGGCCCCAGCTTGCTCTCCACCTCGGCGCAAAAGCGATTGAGCAAGTCGATGACGATCGCATCGCCGATGGAGGAGCGCCGGCGGTCGCCGTGGTAGTTGAAGACGTCGAAGCAGTCCCCGTGCCGGATCCACGCACGATGCTGCTCGCACACTTCCGCCAGCAGCGGCGAATCCTCCGGCTGGTAGGGAAAGGGGGAGGGCGGTTGCGCCAGCCCCATCCGCTCGACGATCCGCTGCCGAATTGCGTCGAAGGCCGAACCGGGCAGGTGCAGGAACCAGTCGTGGTTGCCGGCGACGTAGTGGATGCGGACGCGCACAGGCACCCGTTCGGGCGCATCGGGTTCGCGCGAGACGCGCGCCACGCGGCCGTCGCGCGTGGGCGGCGGCAACGTCATCACCTGCGGCGAGTTCAGGCTGCGCAAGACTTCGCATGCCGGCTCGTTGCGCTCCAGGATGGCTTCGATGATCTCCCGGACCTTGGTCTGAAACCGGGGATCTTCGGGACTGGTCCAGGGACGCACGAAGTCCGGGTCGCCCTCCTCTGTGATGGGCCAGCCCGCTGAGCGGATGACGTCGAGAATATCGCCGAGCAGGACCAGGTCCAGTTGCTCGATCGGCCGGTACGTGCCGTCGGCGCGCCAAGAGGCATCATACGCCATATCGCGCAAACGCTCGCGAAAGATCCGCAGCGCCTGCGCGGGGATCGTTTTGTTGCTCTCGTCGTCGGTGAAGTGGATGTCGCTGACCAACACCAGCATCGCTAGGTTTCTCCCCCGTCCGGGCCGGTGAATTTGCGGAGGTTCACTTTTCGTCGGGGCCTTTCGGGAACATTTGCTGAACGAGGTTCTCGGGCGGTTTGGGATGGAGCTCGCGCCAGGCGCCGTAGCCGCCCGCGAAGCCGCCCAACGCCAGTGCGGCAATCGACGTCGCGTCCAGACCTCCGCTCCATAGGATGGCGCCCAGAGCCAACACGAACCGGATCATCCATGGCATGAGTCGGGAAGGCGTCTGTACGCCCCGGGCCGTTCGTACGGCGGCGCGCCCCAGTGTGAAGGCGAAGAAGACGAGCAGCAGCGCCAGCGCTGCGCGCACCAGCCCGATCGGAGCCATCGCCCTCCTCCTTCATTGGTGCGCTTCGCCGCGCCTTTCCAGCTTGGCGACCCGCTCGATGAGCTCGGTCAGTTGCCGCCGCAGCTCGCCGATGCGGCTGAGGTTGGCCAACTGCTCGAGGTACACTTTCAGCGGCCGCGCGGGCGTGCCCCAGACCACCTGCCCGCGCCGGATGATCTTGGAACTCAGCACGCCGCATCCCGAGCCCAGCACGGCGCGGGACTCGATGCGCGCCTTGTCCCCGACGCCCACCTGTCCCCCGATGACCGCGTAATCCTCCACCACCACGCCGCCGGAGAAGCCGGTCTGCGCCGCCACTACCACGTGACGACCGATGCGGCAGTTGTGCGCCACGTGCACCAGATTGTCCAGCTTGGTCCCCTGGCCGATCCACGTCACGCCCAGCGCCGCTCGGTCTACGCAGGAGTTGGCCCCGATCTCCACGTCGTCTTCGATCACCACGCGGCCGACCTGCGGGAACTTCTCGTAGTGATCGCCCGCCATGACGAACCCGAAGCCGTCGGCGCCGATCACGCAGCCGGAGTGCAAAATGACGCGCCGGCCGATGTCGACGTCGTCGTAGATGGTGACGCCGGCGTGAAGCACGCTGTCCTCACCGATGGCGACGCGCTTGCCGATGCGACACCCCGCGCCAATGCGACAGCGCGCACCGATGCGGGTTCCCTCGCCGATCACCACGTACGGGCCGATTTCGACCGGCGCAGCGATCTCGGCTGTCGGATGCACCATGGCCGTCGGGTGGACGCCGGGCTCCAGGGGCGCCGGGGGATGAAAGCGGGTCACCGCGCGCGCAAACGCTGTGCGCGGCTCCGGACTCCGGATCACCGTGCGGCCGCCGGGATTGGGAAAATCGGGCGGCACAATAAGACACCCCGCGGCGGAAGCCTGTGCCTGCTGCGTGGCCTTCCGGCCGGCCACAAAGGAAAGGTCCGTGCTGCCTGCCGACTCCAGCGACGCCACCCCGGTCAGCTCCTTCTCTCCGTCGCCTTCAAAAGTGGCGGCCAGCCACTCAGCCAGTTCTCGCACACGCACCGCACCACTCTCCCTTCTGTGATTGTCCCGCCTCAGCGTAACAAAAAGAAAGGGCGCGGCTGGGCCGCGCCCTGCTCGCAGCAAGCCCGGGGACAGGGCGTCCGCGCGGGCTTATCGATTACCAGAAGAGCTTGAAGCGGAGCTGCACCTGTCGCGGATACCCGTTCCCGATCCAGGCTTGCGACGGGAACACCGTGCCGAAGTTCGGATCGTCCGGGTTGGTGTTGAAGCGCTCAAGCCCGTAATAGAAGGTGTTGGTGGCGTTGAACGCCTCGATGGCGAACTGGAAGCGCAGCCGCTCGGTGATCTGGGTGTCCTTGATTAGGGCGCCATCCACGTTGAAGCGCCGGTGCATGCGGATCTGCCCGCTGCGATAGGGCGTCACGCGCGGCGCGTACGAGGGCAGCCGCAGCCAGGCGTAATTGGCAATGTCGGTGCCGCACCCGGCCGCCAGACTGAACGGCTGCGGTACCAGCCGCCCGTCATCGTACAGCCGCACGACGCAGGGGCTCCAGCCGCGCACCTGATGCTGGTCCCAGACCGGCTTGACCTTGGAGTGCTTCAAGGGAAGCGCGTTGCCGGGCAGATCGGCCGGTTCGCCGGAGCCGGCCTGCAAGAAGAAGTTCACCTGCCAGCCGCTGATGAGCCTCGAAAGCATCCCGGTGGCGTTCGCGCCCCAGCGCCGGCCGCGACCGAAAGGCAGGTCCCAGATCGGCGTGATCTTGACGAAGTGCGGCCGATCGTTGAAATACAGACCCTGTTGCGGAACTCCCGCTACGGGATCGTTGTAACCCCATCGCTCAACGGTCTTCGAAAGCGTGTAGTTGGCGATGAGGTTGAGGCCGCGCGATACCCGCTGCTGGTATTGGAGTTGCAGCGAGTTGTACCACATCTGAGACGTGTTCAGGCCCTGGCGCGTCATGTCGCCGCTGAACTGCGGGTGCGGCCGGTTAAGCTGGTAGCGGGAAAGCGTGCCGGAGGTGTAGAAGCCCGTACCCGCGAAAGCCGGCACACCGCGGAAGGGGTTGGGCAGCGCCGCGTTGCAGTAGGCAGGGCTGCCACCTTCCAGCAGGTTGCAGAGCCTGCGGAATTCGAGCGTGGGTACGTTGAAATCACGCTGATCGTTAGCTCCCACAGTGCGGCTCCCTACGTAGCTGGCCTCGAAGGTGCTCACACGGGTGACCTGGTACTGGAAGCCGAAGGAGAACTGGTGCACGTACGGCGTGCGGAAGGTCGGATCGAACCAGGCGGTGTTCTGTCCGACGAACGTCAGGTAGCCGAGTTTCGCTCCGGGAGGCAGATTGATGCCGCTCGGGAACGGGTTGCTCAGAACCTGATCGATGTAAGTGCGCCCGTCGTCCAGGCTATTGACCAGTGGCGTGCTGGTCGAAAATCCGACCTGCTTGAGGTAGTCATTGTTCGGATTCATGTAATAGAGACCGTAGCCGCCCCTGGCCACCAGCTTGTTGGTCAGCTGATAGGCCGCTCCGATGCGCGGCTGGAGGTTGTTCCAATCGCGGTTCCCGGCGATGCGCGGATTCCCGCCCACCCCGGCGAACTCCAAACCACCCTTCAGGTTGCGAAGCTGCGGGTACTGGTTCAGAGCTTCCGCCGAGAGCTGCTGCACGACGGGGCTCGGCACGGTGGGGTTGAAACCGCGATTCAAGCGGTTCCACTTTTCATCCGGCGGCCCGTTGTAATCCCAGCGCAGGCCGAGATTGAGCGTGAGCCTGCGGCTCAACTTCCAGTCGTCCTGAATGTAGGGCGCCACATACCACTGGCGGTGGAAGGGATAAACGGGATAGAATGCGGAACCGGTGACTAGGCCCAGCAGGAAGCTGGCGTAGGGATCGCCCGCGTGGGCCTCGCTCTGGTTCCACAGGCGCTGCGTGGGCGCGGCTGTAGCGTTGAAGTACAGGATATTGCCGGTGCTCCTCAGGATGTAATGGATGCGCCGGGCGTCGATACCCATCTTCAGGGTGTGGGTGCCGCGGATCTTGGTAATATTACCCATCAGCGCGTAATTGTTGGTTATGTTCTCGGCGCGGTAGCGGCCAAGCACGCTGTAAGTCCCCCCGAACTCCCAGCGTCCGAAGTACCGCGGCGTCGGCAACTGATCGACCAGGGACTTCGGCAGTCCCAGCGTGGTCAGATCGAAGCCCTCGTTGCCGCGGCCGAAGCCGCGCTCGATGAAGCGGTTATAGGATCCGCGCACGTTGACCACCAACGTCGGTGACAGGGTGCCTACCCAGTCCAGCACGTACGCGTCGTTGATCCGCTGGAAAGGTTGCTGGCCGTCCATGCCCGGTCCCGCGCAGATGCCGTTGATGCAGCGATCCTCGGTGCGGTCGTTGGAAGCATGCCGCAGGAACGCGCGATGGCGGTCGCCGATGTTGAAGTCGAAGCGCAGGATCAGGTTGTAGAAATCGTCCGTGGCCGCGTACTGAGGCATCAGATGGTTCTGCGTCGAATAGCGGACTCCGGGCGTGGACGCGTTAGGCAGCGGCATGTACTTGGTCACATTGAGCGCGATGGGGTTGAGCCGCGCCGCCGGAATGATGTTGCCCGGGAACGGGGTGCGGATCGGGTTGCCCTGAGCGTCGAACTGCGTGGTCTGCGGATCGTAGATGATGATGGGGCGCCCGTCGGCGGCTGTCAGCTTGCTGAAGTCGCCGCGACGCATCTCCGGTTCGGGCCGTGAGTTACGCAAGAACTGCGGCCACTCCTCGTAGTAGCCTTCGAAGGACCCGAGGAAGAAACCCTTGATACGCCCGTCGCGCTTCACCAAGCCGGGGATCACCAGCGGCCCGTCCAGTTGAAAACCATATTGGTCCAGTCGGTGAGCGGGACGCTCCGCTTTCTTGGTGCCATCGGGATTTCTGCCCAAGGCATTGTTTTGGAACGTGTTGGCATCCAGCCACTTTCGGCGCAGGAATTCCCAGGCCGTCACGTGGAAGTCCTGCGTGCCGCTCTTGAGCACCACGTTGAAGATGCCGCCTCCGGTCTTGCCGTATTGAGCGTCATAAGAGTTCTGCTGAATGCTGAACTCCTGCACGGCGTCCACGATAGGCACATAAGCGATGTTGTTGCCGCCGGCCTGAGCGTTGTTGGGCGCACCGTCCAGCAGGAACTCGTTGTTCATCTGGCGCCCGCCGTTAACCGACCAATGTGCGATGGCGCCGTTGTCGAAGGGCCGTTGCCAGATGGCCGCCCCCCGGAAAACCACGCCGGGCATCATGGCGCCCAACATGAAGGGGTTGCGCGCATTCAGCGGCAGGTCCGCCACCTGGCGCGTGTCGATTACGGCCGAGCGGCTGGCGGTCTGTGTCTCCAAGATGGCCGCACGGGCCTCCACCGTCACTGTTTCGGTGACCTCGCCCACTTCCAGCGTGACGTCGATGCCCGCGATCTGGCCCACCATCAAGACAATGTTCTCTCGAGTGAAGGTCTTGAAGCCTTTGGCGCTCACTGTCATGCGGTAGGTACCAGGCCGCAGGAACGGGATCGCGTAAGTTCCATCCGGGCCCGTGGTGGCCGTGCTGGTTTCGCCCGTCGCTACGTTGCGCGCTTCCACCGACGCACCGGGAATGGCTGCGCCGGTAGGATCCAGAATCCGTCCGGTGAGTGTAGAGCGGAATTCCTGAGCGGCTAGCGAGGACGCGACCACCAGCCCGAGAAGCAACGCTAAGCCTATTGCCCTTTTGCCATGTGAACTCACTTCCGACCTCCTGAGCGAATGCCGGTTCCCGGAGGGCCACCCCTGCCCTCCGGTCGCTCGGATTATAACACAGAGACAAACCCGGCGCAAGATGCGTTGGGTCGGGAACAGCCCGTTTCCCCGACCAAATCGGCCGCCGCATTGCTGCGGTGAAGCCCGGCGTCGTAGCCTTGAAGGTTATGCCGGTGGATCCCTCGGCCGTCATCGCGCCGACCGCGCGCGTGCATCCGGATGCCTGGATCGGACCGCAGACCATCATCGGCGAGTTCGCCATCATCGAAGCCGACGTGCGCATCGGGGCTTTCTGCCGCCTGGAACCTTACGTCTGGGTCAAGCGCTGGACGACCATGGGCGATTACAACGAGATCTCAGCGGGCACGGTCCTCGGCACCGAGCCTCTGGACAAGGCTTTTACCGGCGAGCGCAGCTACCTCCGCATCGGCAGCCGCAACAAGATCCGCGAGCACTACACGATCTCGCGCGGCACGCGGCCGGAGTCGGTCACCGAGATCGGCGACGGCAACTACATCATGACCTCGGGCCACATCGCCCATAACTGCCGCGTGGGCAACAACACCGTGATTTGCAGTTGTACGCTGCTCGCCGGCTACGTGCAAGTCGAGGACCAAGCTTTCATCTCCGGCGGTGTCGAAATCCACCAGTTCTCGAAAATCGGCCGCCTGGCGATGATCGCCGGCGGCGTCCGAGTGAACCGCGATTGCCCTCCCTTCTTTCTCTACGCCGGCCTCTACGCCGAACCGAAGGGTTTGAACCTCGTCGGTCTAAAGCGCGCCGGCTTCACCCCGGACCGGATCGCGGCGCTCAAGAAAGCCTACCGACTGCTGTATCGCTCGGGCCTCAAGCTGGAGGAGGCCCTCGCGCGCATCGAGCGCGAAATCGCTACCGAGGAAGCGCAGCACCTGGTCGCTTTCGTACGTCGTTCCGAGCGTGGCATAGCCCGACCGCGCCCGGAGCGCCAGGAGATGATCTGACTCGGCCTTTCACGTGGCATTCTAATGTTCGATGGCCATCGAGTTTCGCGAGGTCAGCTATTCGCCGGTGATCGAATTCACTGCGATGGCGCCGGAGGGCGCCATCGTGGGACTGGTGGGAGACGACAGTGCCGGCGTGCGCGTTCTGCTGCGGTTGGCGGCGGGCCTTGACAAACCCACGCGCGGGCAGGTGACGGCGCCCTCCTCGCGGCGTTATGTCGGTCCGCTGGATCCCTTGAGTCTGGCGCCCGTGGAAGCACTCATCCTGGACCATGCCTTAGCCTGTCACGACGCCTTGGGGCGGGCACGTGCGGCTGCCGGGCTGGAGCGGTTGCGACGCAACGGAACGACCGTGTTACTGGCCTCGCACGAAGAACTCCTGCTCGAAAGCCTCTCGGACGAGGTCTGGTGGATCCGCGAGGGACGCCTCGCGATGCGCGGCGATCCCAGAGAGGTCCTTACTGCCTGGCGCCGCCACGTAGCTCAAAGCCTGCGCGCCTGGGGGGAGACGGTGAGTTCGCCTCTGACGCCCTCGCTGCGCCGCGGCGATGGACGCGCGGAATTGGTGGCGATCGAGACCCTCGGCGCGGAAGGCCGCGCCACGATGGTTTGGCAGAGCGGGGAGGAGGTGGCGGTCCGGGTCACGGTTCGCTTCGCCCGCGCGGTCGAAGATCCCGTGGTGGGCATCATGCTCCGGACCCGCGTGGGCATGGAAGTCTACGGCACCAACACCGAACTGGAGGAGCTCAAGCTGGGCCCGTGCGAAGCCGGACAGACGCTGCGTGTGACCTTCCGGTTCGCCTGCAATCTCTGCCCCGGCCAGTACACCATCACGGCAGCTTCCCACGATCCGGACGGCGTCTGGCACGACTGGCTCGAGGACGCGGTCGCGGTGACGGTCACGGACAGCCGTCACACGGCCGGCGTGGCCAATCTCCGGGCTCGCGTCTCCCTGGAGAAACTCTGAGCGTTCACCCTGCCTGGCTCCCGTGCTGTAACATAGCCGGAGGGCGAGGTTCACATGAGCGATTCACGGATTACGCGCCGCCATCTGATGACTCTTTCCGGCACGCTGGCCGCACCCTCCCTGCTGCGTTCCCAAGGGCCTTCCGATACGATTCGCATCGCTTTCGTAGGCACAGGGAATCGCGGCTCGCACTTGTTGCGCACCATGCTAAAGATTCCCGGGGCACGAGTGGTGGCCGTCTGCGACATCGTGGAAGAGCGCGCGGCCAAGGCCGCACAGCTCGTCGCCGAAGCGGGCGGCTCGGCCCGTGTCTGGACCGATTTCCGCAGGATGCTCGACGAGCAGAAGGATATCGACGCCGTCGTCCAGGCGACGCCGGACTACACCCACAAGGACGTAAACATCGCGATTCTCGAGGTGGGCAAGCATCTTTATGCCGAAAAGCCGCTGGCTCTTACGCCCGAGGATTGCCGCATGACGGTGCGCGCGGCAGAGCAGGCGAAGGGCATTTTTCAGGTTGGTTTCCAGCTTCGCCACGATCCGCGGCGCAATACGGCCATGAGGTTTATTCACGGCGGCGGGATCGGCAAGGTTCTTATGTGCCACGGCATCCGCCACGGCGGCGATTTGCCCCGCCACATACCGTGGTACTTCGACAAGACCAAGTGCGGCGACATCCTCATCGATCAGGGAATTCACATCCTCGACCTGTTCACTTGGGCGATCGGATCGCATCCCGCCCGCGCCCTAGCTTCCGGCGGGACGAACCTCTTTATCGACGACCCGCCGGGGCGCACCGTAATGGATAATTACAGCCTGATCTTCGAGTATCCCGGGGGGCAGCGGGTAAACTTCAGCCATCACTACTTCGATCCGCCGGGGTTCACGGGTATCCGCGAGTTGGTCTTCGGCAGCGAGGGAGCCGTGGATCTGCCCGCCGGCGCATGGCAGCCGCGCACCCAGAAGGGCCTGGTGAAGCTGGAAGTGCCTGACGCCGACAAGACGGCCGATTACATGTCGCTGGCCGCTTTTCTGGAGAACATCCGGACCAACAACCGCAAGCCGCTCAACGATGCGCAATCGGCTTTGCGGGCCACGCTCCAGGCGATCATGGGAACACGTGCCATCTACGAGCGGCGCATCGTAACTTGGGAGGAAGTGGCAGGCCAGACGTGAAGGCTTGGGCCGGCCGCTTCCGAGCAGACGCAGTCCTGGGTCGCCGCAGGGCCCTGAGGCATGCCCTTATCTCCAGGTTCTAGGAGTTTGTCGAGAAAGCTGTTCGGGCGTTATTCTCAAGACTCGCGAAGTACTAGAGACTAATTGCGTCACGTCCGGGACTGCGCCCCACGAACCTCTCCGGGCCCGCTAAGAATTTACCTGCGAAATCCTACCACGCCAATTAGCCCGCCGGATGAAGGTAACTTCTAAGCGCGGATGAATGCCCCTCTTCCCTTCGCGTTCCGGCGCCTTGACTGACCCGAGCGCCGCAAGCAAGAGCTTTTGCCCGCCTGCGCTTCGAGTTGGGTACTGCGACGCACTAACATTGCCGGACGCGGCGTGCCGCCCGATTGGGCATGAACTCTTTGCGCTTCCGGGCGCGTTTCCATGCTCGAGGTTGCCGCCGAGGCCGCGCTCTTTTCTCCTCGGCAACGCGCCACGAACCTCACGGGCCCCGCTCCCGACGCGTGCGGATGAACCCCGTGCTACTTCGTGGTCACCGAAACGACGGTCGAATACGCGGAGGCCGCAAGCCCGTTCCGAGCCCGCACCCTGTATCGGTAGGTGGTCCGCCGGGACAAACCACTATCGGCGTAAGTCATCCAATCCGCCGGGAGTGTGGCCAGCAACGTAAAGTTCGTACAACCCGTGCCGGTGCAACGTTCTACGTCGTAATACGCTTCGTTGGTGGCATTATCCGTCCAGGCCAGTTTCACGAAATCCCGACCGGTTGCCGTCGCCCGTAAGTTTGTCGGGGCTGCTACCGATGTCAAATCCGGGCTTGAGAGGCAGGCACTCACAGCCAGGTCCGCCTGCAACCGGCCGAAGCCGTAACTGGTATCGCGGCCGGTCGTGCCCCGATCCAGAGCCGTCCGTTGCAGGCAGGCGCGAACGTCGGTCTGGTTGACCTTTCCATCGCCATTTTGATCGACCGGATTTGCGCTGATCACCAGCGCAGCCGCGCCCGCTGCGTGCGGTGAAGCCATCGAGGTACCGCTGGCTGTGGCGTAAGTATTATCGGGGTAAGTCGAGGTGATGCCGACCCCAGGAGCCGACAGTTCGACCTCGGGTCCGCGGCAGGACCAGGAAGCGATGGAATCCGAGCTGTTGGTGGCCCCTACGGCGATCACCGAGTCGTACCTGGCCGGGTAGGAGACCTGATTGCAGCTGAAGGCGGTTGCGTTACCCGCCGCCGCCACGTGCAGCAGGCCATGGTTGAGGTAAGCATTTTCAAAGGCGGCTTTCACCAGCGTGCCAGGGTCGGCGCTCGATCCGTAACTATTGTTGGTAACGGCCTTGCCGCCGGTATCCTGGATGCAGCGTTCGAGTGCCGCGATGGCGTCGCTGAAACTTCCGCTGCCGTTCTGATCCAGGATCTTGTAAGCGTAAATGTCTGCGCCGGGCGCCACGCCGATCAACCCGGTGTTATTGAGAGCCGCAGCGACAGTCCCGGCCACGTGAGTCCCATGGCCATTGTCGTCAGACGGATCGGGATCGCCGTTTACGAAGTCGTACCCGCCTCGGTAGTTCGGCTGCAAGTCGGGGTGATCGGTGTCGATGCCGGAGTCAATGACGCAAACTTTGGCCCCCAGGCCCCGCAGACCTTGCGTGTGCAGCGACGGGGAGCCGATTTTGGCGACGCCCCAATCGTAGCTCTCCTGGATCGCCTGCACGGGCACGTCCGGCTCGATCACGCTGACAGCGGGATGGCTTTGCAGCGCCCGAACTGCTTGAGGCGGGAGCTCGGCCGCAATCGCTGGTATGAGCCAATAAGTGTGCCTGACGTGGCCGCCGAAGGCACGTACCAGCGCCTGTTCGCTCGGCCCCGGCTGTCGTTTGAAGCCTATCAACACCCGGACCCGCTCGGCCGGCGGACCGGCTTGTGCCGCCAAAAGACCTGCTGCCGCGAGGCCTAACGCGGCCGCTCTCCACGACGATATCCTCCTGCTGCCCCTCATTCAGAAAACCTTCTCAGCAGGAGTATACCACTACTTCCGCTCCTCGCCAGCGGGCTTTACAGAGCTATAGCGATCGGCTCACGATATGGGCGGAACCGCGCGTAGGAGCGTGAAAGTTGCGGGCAGCCGGCCGCCGGAGACCGGAGAACGGCTGCGGTGAATCCCGCGACTACGGGCGGAGTCGTGCAACGCGCTTTGGCGCGAATTGCCAGTATCGGCAGCGCGTGCCTGAGCAACCGTTGCACGCCCGCTATTGCAGGGCGCCCGCGACTCCGGGTGAACCTTAGGTAACACGATGCCGGCGGTTGTGCACCTCACAAAATTGGCGAGGGACCGCTGGCCGCTGCCTCGTGTCACTGGCTCGCCCGCACCACGCCGCGAGGATCGGCGGATTCGCGCCTCCCGCAACCGGGAAGGCGTCCGCCGGTAATTCGTCAGCCCGTTCGGAGCGGTCAGGAGAGCTCAGGTGGTACGTTGCCGTATGACCAGGGGGCCTTGAAGGGCGGCGCCTTCGGGGGTTCCGGCACGGGACCGGGTGCCAACTGAGCCGCCAGCTCGAGGGCTGCGGCGACCAGTTGGCGGCCCGCCGATATATCCAGGTTACTGTAACTGGTCAATCGCGTCTCGTAACCACCCCCGTTAGGCCCGAAAGCCTCTTCCGTCGGGACATAGCCTACGCATCCGTTGGCGAGCTCCACCGGGAAGGTATAAGGGAAACGGCTGCCGGCCTTGATCTCCAGCCCGAGCTGGCAGAAAAGTTCTGCCGGATTCGAAAGGAAAATCGCCGGTCCCAGTTGTATAGCCTGCACCTCGACTTCTGCTTCCGGCGATGCCTTCAACAAGGCGTCGAGCAATACGGTCTCCTTGGCGAAAGTCCACTCCGTAGCATCGGTCTGCTTCGGATCTCGCCGCACGATCTCATAGGCTTTAGCGACTTTCTCAGCCGAAGGTTTCCTGCGTGGGATGTGCCAAGTTTTCTGACGATACTGCACGGGAGTTAGTGCGCCGGGGAAGGCGGAAATGAGTACTTTGACGGCCTCTGCGCCTACCCTCCCGCCCACCAGACGCGCCCACTGCTCTCCGGAAGGTCTTGCATAGGGGCTCAAGTTATCCACTTGGGTCACATCCCCGCAGGCTCCCGGGAAGAACAACACCACGACGGGCTCACCCATGACTCCCCGGATCACCTGTTCCAGGTAGTAGATCCAGTTGGCGGAGATCCCGGACGGGTTGGTGGTCGCGTGGCAGGCGTAGTTCACGATGCAGCCCAGAAGGCGGCCGGACTCGTCCCAGGCGCCGAGCACGCCGACCTGCGGGTCCACGGGGCCGGCGTACGAGACGATGTCCGGGTTGCCCTGACCGGGGTGGCTCCACGTGAGCCCGTTCTTCATGCGCAACCGTCGGTTGAAGGCGACCTGCGATTCGTAGCCGAATCCGGCCGCTGCCCGAACGGGTGCGAGTCCCCTATGCGCCCGACTGACCGCGTCCACCATCTGGTCGAGAACGCGAGAGACATAACGGGGATCGTCGACCGTTGAATGCTCGTAGGCGAGCTTCCGGACGAGCGGCGGTGCGTGATCATAATCGCCCCGGCGCACCATGCCGATCGGGCCCGAAGAGTGCGAGTGGGTGGCGCCGATCAGGATGCCCGCTTCGGGGATCCCACAAGCTGCGTGGATCCGCTTGCGCGCCTCGAGCACGAGGTACCGTGGTGCGGCGAGAGCGTCCAGGCTGACCAGAGCCGTTTCCCGCTCGGCGTCCGCAAAGACAGCCACCCTGACTTTGCAAGGATCGTGGAAGCTTTTATGGTAAGCTTTGCCGTAACCCCCCGGTTGCTCCATCCCAATTTCAGGTGTAATGTCGGCTTCGGCGAAGCCGGCCCGAAAGTCGGAGGTCGCAGCTTGCGCGCAGGGCAGGGGTGGAATTACTGCTGCCAACGGCGTCAGACAAAACTCTCGGCGCTTCATGGCATCAAGTTACCACAGCCGGAGCCGGTCTACCGCGAGTCGGTGACGGCGGGGCTGGGTGAAAGCGATGCCACCTGCCGCTTCAGCTCGCTGATGCGCATCCCGGTGACGATCACGGCCACCGACCCGGCCAACAGCAGCGGTGCCGTAATCACGATCCAGGCGAGCATGGAAAAGCCGGCGGCGGTGGTTTCGTTCACGCCGAACAGGCCCAACGCCTGCTTGGTCATCAACTGGAGAACCCCCACATTCCCGGGCGCCTGCGGTAAGGCCGTGCCCAGCCGCTGCATAAGCACCACGATCAGCGAAGCTCCGAGCGACAGCTCCAGCCCGTAGGCTTTCAACAGCAGGTAGATCGGTGCGGCCTGCAGGAGCAGGTAGGGAAGACTCGCCAGAAAGGACCAATAAAAAGAGGACGATTTGGCCATCAACCGCAGGTCGGCGAGCAGCACTCCCAGCCAGCCCCGCGGCGGCTGTCCACTGTTGCGCCGGAGGTTGATCACCACCAGCAACGTTGCACCCGCCAGCAAGGCGATCAGCAATAGCCGCGCCAGGCCCACGATGTGCCCGGGCAGTCGTACGTAGAATGTCGCGGCAAAAGTCACGACGAACAGCCAGACGCCGTCAAAGAAGCGCTCGATAACTACCGAGGAGAGACTTACGCTGAGCGGCAGGCGGCTCCAGCGGGCTTGCAGATATGCCCGCAGCAGCTCGCCCGGCCGCATAGGCAGCACCTCGTTGACGAACAGCCCTACGTAAATGGCCCGAATCGAACGCCACAGCGGAATGCGGGCCACCGGCGCCAGGAGCAGATTCCAGCGCCAGGACTGCCAAACGTAAACGAACAGATCGGCCAGCGCCGCCAGCGGCACCCACCCCCAGGATGTGGCCGCCAGATCCCGGGCGACCGCGCTCAGCTCGACATTGTGGAATGTCCAATAGAGCGCGCCCGCCGAGACCAGACATCCCAGCAAAGGAAGCGCCCACGAGGGAAGCTTGCGGCGAGCCTTGCCGCCTTGCAACAACATCAGGAACTTCCACCATGATAGACCGGCGGGCACCTCCGGCGCAGACACGCGGCTGTGCATTCCCGCGCGGGCCGTTGAACGTGCTATCTTGGGAAAAATCTGGGCAGGAGGCTGTATGGGGAGCTTGGAGCAGGTTGCACCCGCACTGTATCCGCCACCGAAGGATTTCGCGAGCAAGGCGCACGTGGGGAGCTTGGAGGCTTACCGTGCGCTTTACGAGCGCGCTCGCAACCATCCTGAAGAATTCTGGGCGGAGGTGGCCGAGCGCGAGATCCATTGGTTCGAAAAATGGCGCCAAGTCTTTTACTGGGACCCGCCCTTCGCACAGTGGTTCGTGGGCGCCAAAACCAATGCGTCGTACAATTGTTTGGACCGCCACCTCGATTCGGCGCGCCGCAACAAGGCGGCGATCCTATGGGAAGGCGAGCCCGGAGACCAGCGCATTCTCACCTATGGTGAACTCCACCGGCTGGTGTGCCGCTTCGCGAACGTGCTGAAAGCACGCGGCCTCACCAGACAGGATCGGGTGGTCATTTACATGGGCATGGTGCCGGAGCTGCCGGTGGCCATGCTGGCTTGCGCGCGGCTGGGGATCGTCCACAGTGTGGTGTTCGCGGGCTTTTCCGCCGAGGCGCTGAAGGGACGCATTCAGGACCTGGGCGCGACCCTGGTCGTCACGGCCGACGGCGGCTGGCGCCGGGGGAGGGAGGTACGGCTGAAGGACGCCGCAGACGAAGCACTGGCCGAATGCCCCAGCGTGCGCGAGGTCATCGTGCTGCGGCGCACCGGCTCGGAAGTCAACATCAAGCCGGGTCGCGACTTTTGGTGGCACGAGCTCGACAAGGAGGTCGGCGAGCATTGTCCCGCCGAACCCGTAGATGCGGAGAACCCGCTTTTCGTGCTCTACACCTCGGGCACCACGGGCAGGCCCAAGGGCATCCTGCACACGACCGGCGGCTATCTCGTGCAGACCACGGCCACCATGAAATGGGTTTTCGATCTGCGCGAGGAGGATACGTACTGGTGCACGGCCGATATCGGCTGGGTGACGGGGCACAGCTACATCGTCTACGGTCCGCTTTCAGCCGGCGCAACCGTGGTCATGTACGAGGGAGCACCCGACTATCCCCAGTGGGATCGCTGGTGGCGCATCGTCGAAAAGTATCGCGTAAGCATCTTCTACACCTCGCCTACCGCTATTCGCGCCATGATTCGACAGGGCGACCAGTGGCCGCTCGGGCACGATCTGTCCAGCCTGCGCCTGCTGGGATCGGTGGGTGAACCCATCAACCCGGCGGCCTGGGAATGGTACTACCGCGTGATCGGCAAGCAGCGCTGCCCCATCGTGGACACCTGGTGGCAGACCGAAACCGGCGCCATCCTGATCGCGCCGATGCCGGGCGCTACACCTTTGAAGCCGGGATCAGCGACGCTGCCGTTACCCGGCATCGAGCCGGCGATCGTGGATATGGAGGGTCGTGAGCTGGGGCCTGGGCAAGAAGGCTTCCTCGTAATCAAGCGGCCGTGGCCCGCTATGTTGCGGACGCTCTGGGGCGATCCGGAGCGATACGAGCTGCAGTACTGGCGGCGCTTCCCCTCCACCGCCGGACTTTATTTCACCGGCGACGCGGCGCGCGTGGATGCCGACGGCTATTACACGATTCTAGGCCGGGTGGATGATGTCATCAACGTCAGCGGTCATCGCATCAGCACCATGGAACTGGAGTCTGCGCTGGTCCGTCATCCCGCTGTGGCCGAGGCGGCGGTGGTCGGGCGGCCGGACGAAATCACCGGTCAGGCGGTTTGCGCCTTCGTCACCCTGAAGCAGGGACACACGAACTACGCACAGGTAGCTGAGGAACTACGCGCCTGGGTCGCCCACGAAATAGGCGGCTTTGCGCGCCCGGCCGAGATCCGCTTCGTCGAGTCGCTTCCGAAGACGCGCAGCGGGAAAATCATGCGACGCCTGTTGCGCGAAATCGTGACCCGCGGCGAGGTCAGCGGCGACGTCTCCACGCTCGAAGACATCGCAGTAATCCGTCGTCTGTCGGTTCCCGACGAGGATTGAACCTCAGAGGACGGCCCTCAGCGCCAGGTTCACGATCACCATCAGCAGCGAGGCAGCCGGCAGCACCAGCAGCGCTTTCTTCAGTCGCAGCGGATCCTCGCCGGCGATGGCCCCGATGATGCGCGAGGAGACCGCCAGCCCGATCCACCCCGACGTGATGACGATGCCCATCGCGGTGGCCGTGGCCACGGGGAAAGCGTTGCCCACCATGGCCAGCGTCGTCGGGAACACCGGCGCCATAGCCAGACCCGCGCAGAAGACTGCCACCCAAGATACCTTCGGGCTGCGCGTCTGCAGGGCCAGATAGGTCGTGACCGCCATCAGGACGGCTGCCGCCAGGGTCACCGTTTCGGGCGCCACCGTGATCAACACCGGCGCTACGGCCACGCGCCCCAACAGCAAACCTAGGGCGAAGCCGAGCGAAAGAATGTTCAATGCCGTGCTGTCCGGAATGCCTTGTGCGATGAGATGGCGGGGCAGCCAATTCCACATGCCCACTTCCGAAGCGACGTAGAGGAAGAGCAAGAAGGCCAGCAGCCAGAGCGCCGGCTGACCTATCAGACCGCCGGCCTGGCTGAGCTGAAAGCTACGCTCGCCGCTGGGTGGCGGGATCGGGGCCACCGCGTGAATCGCCAGGGTGATGACGCCCAGCCCGAAGACCGTGTAACAGAGCCGGGTCGAGTTGCGGCCCAACAGGTTGGCGGAGATGAAGGGCGTCGCCAGCCCGCCCAGACCGAAGAACAGGTTCAGGAAGTTCAGTACGGTGGCGCGACGCTCGGCGCCGATGTCGCTGACCAGCGCGTTGGCGCCCGTCACGATGATGCCGCCGCCCAGTCCCAGCAGCAGCAGATACACCATGATGCTGCGGTAGCCGCGCGATTTGGGCAGCAGGAACAGCGCCAGCGCGATCAGCGTCAGGCCGAGCACCAGCCCCGGCTTTTTTCCGTAATTGTCGATCAACGGCCCGACCGAAACCGAGGCGATGATCAAACCCAGAGCCTGAGCCAGCGCGATGTTGCCGTTCTGCTCGGGCGTCAATTGGAAGCGTCGTGAAAGGTCCGGCAGGATCGTGCCCAGCATGGCGGCGATCATGCCGTAAACGAAGATGGCCAGAATGGCGGCCGCAATCAGCATGGATAGCCTCCGTGAGCGAAGCCGCAAACGCGGCCCCACGATCTTAGCAAAACGCTCCGGGCCCTGCAGGCCGCCTCAGCCGAAGCGATAGCGCTCGGTTTTTTCGTCCCAGTACACCTTTTTGCCGTGGCGATAGGAGAGCGTCGCCAGGTGTCCGGGCAGCGCACCCTGGTGACCAACCTCCGGAGGCACCAGCACCTTCTCCTTGCCGCGGATGGCTTCGATCCAGTTACGGAGATGCGCCTCGACCGAGAGATTGTCCGCGTTGGGGATATGCATCTTGACCTCCTGGCGGGCGGCCACGTGAGGCGGCGCCTTGCCCCCGAACTTCTGCGGGTAAAAGTTCAGATACTGCCGGTTGAGAACCTCCAGCGTGCCCTCGTTCCCCAAGAACTGCTCGCCGTAGCCGAAATGATCGTTGCCGAAGTAGCAACTGTAATTGATATGGAAACGTCCCGGATACTCGTAAATCGCGCTCAAAGTATCGGGAACCTCGCGATCGTCGTTCACCCAGCGGTAAATGCCTCCTGAGGCCACGCAGGAAAGCGGCACGGTCTTGTTGCACACAAAATTGGTGATGTCGGTCTGGTGAACGAGCAGATCGGTGGCGATGCCCCCCGAGTAATCCCAGTACAGTCGCCACTGATAGAAGCGGGCCTTGTTAAACGGGCGCTTGGGGGCCGGACCGAGGAAACGCTGCCAGTCGGTGTTGCTCTCGTCGGCATCGGGCGGGATCGTGTAACGCCACGCGGGATTGTCTTCCAGCGAGTTACGGTACCAGAAGGCCCGCACGTAATGGATTTCGCCCAGCAGTCCCTGCTCGACCATTTCCTTGGCCTTGATGTACAGGGGGTTGCTGCGGTTCTGTGTGCCCACCTGCACGACCTTGCCGGCCTTGCGCGCCACCCGGACGATTTCCGCCCCTTCCTCGATCGTATGGGCAAGAGGCTTCTCTACGTAAACGTGCTTGCCAGCTTTCAGCGCCGCGATGGTCATGCTGTGGTGCAGATGCTCGGGCGTGGCGATGATGACCGCGTCCACCTCGGGATCGGCCAAGATGTCGCGGTACTCGCGCGTGGTCCTGGGGGTGTTGCCGCCCATGGTCTGCACCCGATCCTTGCCTCGCGCAATCCGCCCGTCATAGGCGTCACACACCCAGGTCACCTGGAAGGGGGCGGAGACGCCTTTGTAAAGCCGCTCGAGCAGATAGTAGCCGCGGCCTCCGGCCCCGATCAACCCGATGTTCAGGCGCTCATTGGCGCCCAGGGCTCGCAGGACGGCCGGACCAGCCGTCAGCACGGGAGCGGCGCCATGAACGAACTTCCGGCGAGAAACGGCATCGCTCATCAAAATCACTCCTTGCGCGTGATGAGAGTTATATGATAACAGCCAACAGCCGCCGCGCGCCTCCGCCATGCAGATCCGGGCGTTGGGCCCACGTCCTCGTAGTACGATGGAGGCACAATGCCATCGACCAGCGTTCCTGTGGAAGGCAGGCTTGTGCTTGCCCTGCTGGTGATTACGGGGGCTTCAGCGCCCCTGCAGGCGCCGACCTCGCTCGTGCGCGTCGAAGGGCGCCAGATCATCGTCGAGTTCGACCGTCACCTCCACAGCCGCGTGATTGCACGCATCGGAGAGTCCCCCGTGCTTCTGGGAGATTTCGCTCCTTCCGAGTACCTGCGGGCCTCCGGCAGCGACTTGCGGGACTTTGCCCTGCGCGGCGTCATCCGCCGGAGAGTGCGCGACGAGTTTGGCGCGGGTCGGCAAACCGTGCTGACGGGCGAAAACGGAAGCCTCCGCAAGATCGTGAGGGCCACCGTTTACGACGAGTTCCCACGCCAGGTGTTCCTCGATGTCGAGTATCAGAACATCGGGGCGGGGGAGCTGACCGTCGAGAGCTGGACGAACCACCATTATTCGCTCGCCGCGAGTGCGCCGCCGTCCGATCCTCCGTTCTGGTCGTTTCAACCCGGATCTTACAGCAAGCGGCCCGATTGGGTGTTGCCGATGCGACCCGGCTTCCGCCAGGAGAACTTCCTGGGCATGAACGCCACCGACTACGGGGGAGGCACGCCGGTGGTGGTCGTCTGGCGTCGGGATGCGGGGCTGGCCGCGGGCCATTTGGAGCGCGTGCCGAGGCTGGTTTCCCTGCCGGTGGAGGTAGGCGACAACGCCGCGCATTTGGCTGTCCATCAAAAGGTCGCGTTCACGCTCCGACCGGGCGAGCGGCTCGCCACCTGGCGGACGTTTGCCGGCGTGCATCGCGGCGATCACTTCCAGCCCCTGCGCGATTACAGTCGCGCCATGGCGCGACTGGGCTTCCGGTTCCGCGCCGCTCCCGCAAGCGCCTTTCTGCCGCTTTGGTGCGGATGGGGCTACGGGCGCCACTTCACGCCCGCCCAGATCTACGGCGCGCTGCCCATGGTTAAGAAACTCGGCTTCGGATGGGTTACGCTCGACGACGGCTGGCAGACCTCCGAAGGCGATTGGTTCCTGGACCCGCAGAAATTTCCCGGCGGCGATCGGGACATGCGCGCTATGGTCGATAAGTTCCATGCCGAAGGGTTCCTGGCGCAACTCTGGTGGGCGCCCCTGGCTGCCGATCCGGACACCGAACTTCTTAAGAAGCACCGGGAGCTGTTACTGCTCGACGCCGACGGCTCGCCCCGAAAAATCACCTGGTGGGATTCCTGGTATCTCTGTCCGGCGCATCCCGCCGTAGTCGACTATCATCGCCGACTGGTCGTCAAGTTTCTACGCGAGTGGAACTACGACGGGCTCAAAATCGACGGTCAGCACCTCAACGGCGTGCCGCCCTGCTACAATCCTACCCACAAGCACGCAAGGCCCGAGCAATCCGCGGAGGCTCTGCCCGAGTTCTTCCGAGCCATCTGCGACGCCGCCCTCGCGATCAAGCCCGACGCGCTGATCGAAATCTGTCCCTGCGGAACGGCTTATGCCTTCCACTACCTGCCTTATCTGAACATGACCGTGGCTTCCGACCCTCGCAGCTCCTGGCAGGTGCGTCTGAAGGGTAAGACGCTCAAGGCGCTGCACGGCGACGGAATCGCCTACTTCGGGGACCATGTGGAGATGAGTGATGAGGGTCTCGATTTCGCCTCCGTCATTGGGATCGGCGGCGTTCCCGGCAGTAACTTCCGCTGGCCGCCCGGCTCCGGAGGCGAGCGCAAGGGTCGTGGCGATCTGACGCCGGAAAGAGAGAAACATTTCCGCAAGTGGCTTGAAATTTATCGGCAAAGAATGTTGTCCCGCGGGCAGTATCTCGGCGAGCTTTACGATATCGGCTTCGACCGTCCCGAAGCGCACGCCCTACGTATGCAGGACCGGATGTATTACGCCTTCTTCGCGCCGAATCATAAGGGTCCCATCCAGTTGCGAGGGCTGGCCGCCCGCGCCTACCGCGTCACGGACTACGTGAACGGGCGCGACCTGGGCACGGTGCGGGGCCCTACGGCTTTTCTGCAGGTCGAATTCCAGCGGCATCTGCTGCTGGAGGCTCGGCCTGACTGAGACCGGGCGCCGGGACGATGCCGAGCCGATCGGCCAGCTCGACCAGGGAATCCACCAGCAGATCGGGCGGCTCGGCCGTAAGCGTTTCGGGTTGGAAGCCGTAGGTAACGCCGCAGACGCGCACCCCCGCGTTGCGCGCCGTGCGCACGTCCACGGCGCTATCGCCGACCAGCATGGTCTTCTCCCGAGGCACGCCGGCCTCCCGACATAACGTCTCGACGCCGATCGGGTGCGGCTTTTTCTCCGGAAAGCTGTTGCCTCCGTAGACCGCGAAAAAGTATCGCGCCAGATCCAGGCCCTCCAGGATGGCGCGACTGATGCGTACCGGCTTGTTGGTGAGTACGGCCATCTTGACGCCCGCCCGGGCGAAACGTTCGAGCGCCTCGGAGACTCCGGGATAGGGTCGAGTGCAATCCAGCTTGTGCTCGCCGTAGTAAGTGAGGAAATACTCAAGAGCCCGCTGGATCTCCTCGTCGGAGAACTCGGGACCCAAGGCTCGCCGCATCAGCACCGGAGCGCCGTCGCCCACGTAGGAGGCGATGAGCTTCAAATCCAGCGGGGCTAGACCCAGGGAGAGCCGTGTGGCGTTGACCGCGTTGGCCAGGTCCTCGCGCGAGTCGATCAGCGTGCCGTCGAGATCGAAAATCAACAGTGCGACAGGCGTCACCGTCGCTGGTTTTTCCGGAGTCATGGCAGGCAACGACAGCCTATTCTCGCCGCCGGTAGGAAACTTACACCTTGACCTTATCGTAATCGAACGGCTCGTTTACCAGGTGGAACAGCGGCTCGCCTTCGCGCTGCAAATAGTAAGTCTTGAGCGGGGTGCGCGGGAAATCGCTCAGCTTACGCCGCACGGGCCGTCCCCCAGGCTCCCATTCGTAGACTGGAATCTCCCACGGGTTGAAAGTATCGCTCAATCCACGTTCCTTGGCGATGCGGAACAGATGGACGTTGCCCGGCTCGTGACCGGCAAGCCACGTGCCCACAATATCCAGACGGAACTTGTCCAGGCCGAACATGACCAGGTTCGTCATATAGTCGTTGCCTATTTCAAAGCCGTTGCCGTCCCGGCCGTAAATGCCCTCGATGACGGCCAGGCCGGTGCGCATCACGCTCATGTGGTCGCAGGTCTTCTGCGCCCAGATTTCCTGCTCCATGGGCCCCAGCGGGGCGCGGCTGTCGTAACGTGAGTAACCAAGACGGCGGTGGTTCTCGAAGTAGCGCTTCACGCGCTCCTCGGCGTCCGGACATATCTCCGGCTTCATGTACTCGGGCACGCCTGTGACCATTCGCCAGCCCTGGCAGAAGCGCACGAAGGGCATCACCACCAGGCCCTGTTCGTTCTTCACCGAAAGCGTCATGCACATGCCGTGGGCCTTCCACTTGGCGACGTTGAGCAGCCAGGTGTCGGGCTCGTTGACCGGGGCATAATGCGGGATGCGCTTGAAGATCACCGGGTCGGGCACCTTGCTCCAGGTCAGCTGGAAGCCGTCGCGAAAGTGCCGCGGGCGGCGATCCGGATCGGCGGTCTCCACGCCGTGACGGTCGTGAATGTCGAGGAATCCGCGCCAGTTGAGCGAATGACGGTGGTTGGCGTCGGCGAAGTAGAATTTGCGCAGGCCGAGCTCTTTCAGGCCGATGATCAGACCCTCGTAGAAATCTGGATCGGTGGCTGCTCCCCATAGCTCGATCTCGGGCCGGCTGGGACTCCGCACCGGGGTCGGGTTGGGTTTGAGCACGATACGGTGCGTGAGCGGAATGCCGGGGCTATCGCGCAGTCGGAAAATCTCGCGGGCCAGCTCGAGCCCTTCGCGGCGTTTGGCGTCGGCGTCGGTCTTGTCGCGCACCTTCGTGCGGCGGATGAAAACCGCCTTGGGGTTGGCCTCGATGAAAGGGTGCAGGCCGAAATAGGCTGGTTTGGCCGCCCTCGGCGCCGCTGCGGCGGCCAGGAATTGCCTGCGCGTCCAGCTCATAACCTAAATCATAGCGTGTCGCCCGCCGCGGGGCCGCGCCTACGTTCCTATTACAATGAAAGGAATGCAGGAGACGATTGTCGAGTTTCACCGCATCCAGAAACTGCCGCCCTACGTGTTCGCCGTGGTCAACGAGATGAAGGCGCGGCTGCGGGCGGCGCAACTGGACGTGGTGGACCTGGGAATGGGCAACCCCGACGGCGCCACCCCCAAGCCGGTGGTCAACAAGTTGATCGAGGCCGTCCGCAACCCGCGCAATCATCGTTACTCGGTATCCCGCGGCATAGGCAAACTGCGCGAGGAGATCTGCAAGCGCTACCAGGCCAACTACGGAGTAGAGCTTGACCCGGAACGGGAAGCCATCGTCACCATGGGCGCCAAAGACGCGCTGGCTCACCTGCTCTTTGCGGTCGTCGGTCCGGGCGACGTCGTCGTCACGCCCAGTCCCTGCTATCCCATTCACCAGTACGGCGTGCTCATGGCCGAAGGACAAACGGTGTTGTTGCCTATGCCCAGCCCCGAAGAATTCCTCGGACGCCTCGAGGAAGTTTGCCGGCACGGCCCGCGTCCACGTCTCATCCTGGTCTCGTTCCCGCACAATCCTACAACCCACTGCGTGGAGCTGGATTTCTTTCGACGCCTTATCGCGCTGGCGCGCCAGTACGAGGCCATGGTCGTGCACGACTTCGCGTACGCCGACATCTGCTTTGACGGCTACCGCGCGCCCAGCATCCTGCAGGTGGACGGCGCCAAGGAGCTCGCGGTCGAGATCTTCTCCATGTCCAAGTCCTACAACATGGCGGGCTGGCGGGTGGGCTTCTGCTTGGGCAACGCGCGCATGATCGCAGCGCTCGCGCGCATCAAGAGTTACCTGGATTACGGCGTCTTCCAGCCCATCCAGATCGCCGCCATCATCGCGTTGCGGGAGTGCGAGGAGGAGACCCGCCGGATCGCCGCCACCTACCAGAAACGGCGCGACGTACTCGTGGAGGGCCTAAGACGTGCCGGATGGGACGTCGCGCCCCCGCGCGCATCGATGTTCGTCTGGGCCCCCCTTCCCGAGGCGTATCGGGAGATGGGTTCGCTGGAGTTCGCCAAGCTGCTGCTGGAACGCGCCCTGGTTGCGGTTTCCCCCGGCGTTGGGTTCGGGCCGCTCGGCGAAGGCTACGTGCGTTTCGCACTAGTGGAAAACGAGCACCGAATCCGCCAGGCGACGCGGTCCATCCGCCGGTTCCTGCAGGGACGAGCCTGACCGGCTCGTGCGTCCGACCTAGTTCTCCCTGGCCTATAATGCGCCTTGGATGGCGCAAGCATCCCCGAGCACCGCGGGAAGTCGGCTCTTGCCGCTCGCCCGCATACGCGCCGGCGCGTTGGACGAGCTGCTCGACGAGGAGACACGCGCCTGGCGTGACGATCTGGACTGGGATTTCCTACCCACTGCCGATCTGGTGCGCCGCTACGTGGGGACGGCATCGCTGGCCGGGTTCGCTCTGATCGAGGGCGACCGAGCCGTAGGCTACACCTACTTCGTTGCCGAAGAGCGTAAAGGGCTGGTGGGGGACCTGTACGTCATGCAGGCCTTCCGCCGACAGGGCGGGGAAGCGCGCCTGCTGGGCGCGGTGCTGGACGCCTTGCGCACCAGCCGACAGGTGCGCCGCATCGAATCGCAGCTCATGCTCCTGGAGGACGCCCTCGTGCGTCCGCTGCCCGGCGCCGAACACCTCAGGCGCTTCGAACGGCAGTTCATGGCGGCGGACACGGCGCCCGCGCGTCTGCTGCCGCCGCGCACCGATACGGGAGCGGCCTTTCAACTCTGGCAGGACCCTCTGCAGGAGGCAGCCGCACAGGTCATCGCGGAGGCTTACCAAGGACACATAGACGGGGAGATCAACGAGCAGTATCGTTCTGCGGCCGGCGCCCGCCGCTTCCTGCACAACATCATTCAGTACCCCGGCTGTGGGAGGTTCTGCCGCGAAGCTTCCTGGGTGGCGTTGGATCCTTCCAGCGGGCGGCTTTGCGGAATTTGTCTGGTCAGCCTCGTCGCCGGCGACGTCGGTCACATCACGCAAGTCTGCGTCACGCCCGAGAGTCGCGGACGGGGCATCGGCTATGAATTGCTGCGGCGCTCGCTGATCTCGCTGGCCGAACTCGGCGCGCGCAGGGTCAGCCTGACGGTGACCGCGGTCAACCGGCGTGCCGTAGCCCTCTACGAGGCGATGGGCTTCCTGACTCGCCGGCGCTTTGCCGCGCTGATCTGGGAGGGACTCTCCGGTTAGCATAGCACCCCCTGCAGGTGGTGCTATACCTACCACCCTCCGTCGTACACTAGAAGCGAGGCCGGAAATGGGCGCAGCCAACCTTCAACGCCACCTCGCCTGGTTCCTCGGACCCAAAGCCGAAAACGCCGATGTCATGGAGAACCTCCTGCTTCAGGCCCTTCGCGATTACTTTCACTGGCGCAAGAACTATTTCCCCGGAGATCCGATCCTGATTACGCGCAGTATCCAGCGCGAGTTCGCCGCCGAGCACGATGCCCTCCGCGAGCGCCTCGACGAACTGCTGGCTGCCCTCCGCCGCAACTTCCCCTTTTACAGCCCGCGATACATGGGGCACATGCTCTCCGACACGACGATGGCTTCGACCCTGGGCTTTATGACCGGCCTGATGTTCAACCCGAACAACGTAACTCCTGAAGCTGCGCCCGTCACCACCGAGCTGGAAATCGAAGCCACAGCCGCGGTACTCGCCATGCTGGGCTACGAGCCGCCTCCCGAACCGCCTCCCCCCGGCGAGGACGCCCGCCGATATTACGAGCGTGCAGGTCGCAAGGAGTACGGATGGGCTCACATCACCTCCGGCGGTACCACGGCGAACATTGAAGCGCTTTGGATCGCCCGCCAGGTCCGGTACTTCCCCCTCGCGGTTCAGGAGGTGGCACGGCGGCACGGGCTTGAGATCACCGTCCAGCTCCCCGACGGCGCGCGCTCGGACATCCGGCATGTGGATTCCTACCGGCTCCTGCTCATCAAGCCCCGCGAGGCGATCTTCCTGCTGCCCCGCTACATCCAGGCCTTACGCAAGCAGAAAATCGTCGAGGCGGGCGACCCGCTCTGGCGGGCGGCCTGGACGTACCTGAACGAGACCGACTACGCGCCGGCAGGCGGTGTCGGACGCTGGTTCGCGGATTTCCCGCCCGTCATTCTGGTGGCCGGCAGTCGGCACTATTCGATCGCCAAGGCCGCCGACGTCATCGGAGTGGGCCAGGCCAACTTGGTGCAAGTAAAAACCGACTCCGCCTTCCGCATGGATGTGGATGATCTCGGTCGGCGTCTGCTGCAAGTCGTCGAACAACGCCGTGTGCCGCTGTGCGTGGTCGCAACGGCGGGCACGACCGAGGAAGGTGCTGTGGACCCCGTGCACCGGATTGCCCGCCTACGCGCCGAATTCGAAAAGAACCACGGCGCCTCCTTCTGGCTCCACCTGGACGCGGCCTGGGGCGGTTTCATCCGTGCGCTGTTCTCGATCGAAGCCAAGGACCGCGCGGTGGCGCTGGCCTTGAAGGTCGGACGGCATCTCGACGTGCCTTACGAGGGCGACCTTGCAGACTGGCACCGCCGCTTCGCAGCGCGCGTCGCCGAACTGCTGGAACGCGTCTCGCAGGATGGCGCCTCCGCCCCCGAGCGCAGCGAGCTCGCTGAGAGTCGGTTCCGGCGCAACACCGAGCGTGAGCTGACGCGCATGGGCAAGCTACTGGAAGCGCAAGATTACCAAGCCTACCTGCGCGCGCTGGAGCGCTTTCCCGAACGCTTCGAACACCACCCCACCGAGCCGCCCCTAGAAAATTTCCGCCTGAATCCTGCGGATCTCAGCCACTGGGTGCGGGAGTTCGTGCGCGAAGAAATCGCCTTGCGTCTGGACGGGGTTGGCAGGCGATTCGCCATCAACTGGCCCAGTCCGGAAGTCGGAAACGCCTTCGTCGCCTTCCCGGAAGCAGATTCCATCACGGTGGACCCGCACAAGATGGGATACGTGCCTTATCCTTGTGGCTGCGTTGCCTTCCGCAATGACCGGGTGCGGCTATTTGTACTCCAACGCGCCCCTTACGTGACGGCCGCCACGGTGGATCCCCTCCTGCACACCCCGCCAAGACACCGGCAGATCGACAGCCCGGGTGGACGTGTCGTAATCGACTCCTTCAGCCCGTTCATTCTCGAGGGTTCGAAACCGGGCGCCGCCGCCGCGGCCCTTTGGCTCGCCGTCAAAACCATCCCGCTGACTGCTCGCGGCCACGGCCGTATCATCAAGCAGTCCCTGCTGGCTGCCCGCGAACTCTATGAATGGCTCAACCGCTGGGACGCGCTCAGCGGTGATCGCCGGTCCACTCGCTTTGTTACCCTGACCGCCGAGCAGCCCGATACCAACATCGTCTGCTTCGTCGTGAAACGGAAGGACAGCGGTTCGCTGGCCGCCATGAATCGTCTCACCGAGGCGGTCTACGAGGACTTCACCATCCTTTCCGAGCTCGGTGAGCGGGAGTACAGTTACGGCCAGGCCTTTTTCCTCTCGCACACGCGTATTCAAGCGCCGGAATATTCCGCCGACAGCCTCCGGGCTTTCTTCACGCGTTGCGGACTGGACGCGGGCGCCGAAGATGAGTATCTGCGCGAGGGCCTGGTCGTCCTTCGGGCTTGCGTCATGAATCCTTACCTGCACGCGGCACGCCAGGCGCCGGGCGGCGACTACGCGAAAGCGCTCGTCGAAGAGCTGGACCGCTCGGCGCAGCGCCACGCGCAGGAAATCTAAGCCAGGATCGTCTTATTCCGGCGCCCGATGACGCGGAGCACAACGCCCGGAAAGAACCTCCCTTGTCTGCTTCGGCCCGTACGAGACCCGGCTGCAAAGACTCGCCGCAACCTGATCCATGCCTCGCGCGAACGCGATTCATCCTTACGGAGGCCTTCGTTCAAGCAAACCTCCGGCGTAGATGCTGAAAACCTCTCACCCCGCGGGCCTCGCAGTCTTCCCTCTCCCTGGAGGCCCGTGTCGCCGAAGCCGACTCCGCGGGATTGCCTGGCCGCCCGCCGGCAGGAGCTACGGCTGAGGTCCCTTGGTAGTCCGGTGCGCAGAGATTCGCATTCCGCCGGCCGCATTCGAGCAGGCGTGCGTCGCCCGAAGCCGTGCGGCACGAGCGCCGTTATCACGAGTAGGCGCGGAGCCTGGCGGCCTTGATTGTATCGGTCCGCCCTCGAATCCTCCGCGAGCGCGAGGCGCCGCAGTCCTTTGACAGCCCAAAATCGGTATCTTCATTGCGCGGAGCCCCGCTGCTGTAGGTGCATTCGGGGGATGGTAATAGGAGCCTGTCGGCAAATTCCACCGGCACGGCGAGACGATCGCGTGGCTTGCCGAAATATCTTCAAAATCAACCATTTCCGGCACTTAGTAACTCTCGATGGCAATGCCCGAATAACTTTTTCGATACACTTCTGGTGAAGTTGTGAGCGCTGTTCGATTATCCCTGCGGCGAGCCGGTGGCGGCCCTATTGCGCGAGCACGTGCCTCGCCTGCGGCAGCGTGGTTACCGGCAGTGCTCCGGGGTAGTCGCCGAGAAGCCGGTAGCCCTCTCGGCCAAGACGGCCGACCGTTTGCCTGCCGGGGAACGGCGCCGGCTGCGGTTGGCGCCGCAGCGCCCGGGTTCGATCGGGCGGCTGTTGCTGGAGCAGACCCCGTTGAAAGTGACCGAGGAGTGGGATCGCCGCCAGGTGGGCGTGCTGTCACCGGACTTCGTCGCCCACTGCGGCCAGTCCGCCGCATGCAGCTTCTTGTGGGCCCTCTCGAGCGCGGAAATCGCCTTGAACTGGAGGAGGGTGAATGGGTCAGCGATCGCACCCAAGCAAGCACGCGCTGCACCCTGGAGGCCATGCGCCTCTCGCTGCCCTCCCACCTGCGCGAGATCCATCCCGACAATGACAGCTCGGCGATCCAGGGCCTGCTGCCGGACCACCGCTCGAACCGGATCCCCCTGTAGCGCTGCCGTCCGCTGAAAAGGAAAGAGTCAAGCTGCGTGAAGCAGGAGAACGGGATTCAAGTGCACAAGCCGTTAGTCCGGCACCAGGCGAGCGGCGGCCTATGGCAGGACCTCTGGAAGGATCTGCAGCGGCTTTGGAGCCCGTGGCGCAACTACTTCGAGCCGGTGATGCGCCTGGAGGTCAAAACGCGGCCGCGCAGCAACTTTCACCGCCGTAACGAGCTGGCGGCCACCCCCTAGTTACGCCTGCCGACCACGGCCGGCTCAGTCGGATGGCCCGCCAGAGGTTCGAGCAACACTACGAAAGTCTCGATCCGGTCACGCCGCGCAAGCAGATGGAACCACGCCGCAATGAGTCACTCGGAACCATGGGCCGCGCACAAAGCGCCGCAGTTTGCGCGCGTAACCTCATCCCGCCGGCTTACCTCCTTCGTGACCCAATGCTTGGCCCTTAAGTTAGCGGGATTAGCGGGTCAAATGACTCGACAGGGGCGCTCTGCGAGCAGTCAGTCCTCGGCCTCGGAGACGCCCTCTTCCCGGGGGCCGTCCGCTGCGTCGGCGGCCGGCAGCCAGCGCGCCAATTCCTGCTTGATGGTGTGATACTCCGACTTGTCCGCCAGGTTATGCCACTCGAGCTCGTCGTTCAGGTGGTCGTAAAGTTCCTCGGTCCCGTCACGATAGCGGATGTAGCGCCAGCGTTCGCTCCGCACCGAGTGGTTGCCCCTCAGATAGGTGGTCACCGCCGGTCGGTCCCAGGCCGCGGCCGGGTTCCGAAGCAACGGCATCAGGCTCACGCCCTCGAGCCCGGAGCGGCGCGGCAGCTCGCATAGGTCGACCAGCGTGGGGTAGATGTCCATCAAGCTCACAGGCCGGGAGCAGCGACTGCCGGGTCGCGTCAGGCCAGGCACTGCGAAAATGAGCACGTTGTGGGTGGCTTCCTCCCAGAGCGCGAACTTGCGCCAGTGCAGCTTCTCGCCCAAGTGCCAGCCGTGATCGCTCCAAAGCACGATGAGCGTATCCTGCACATTGGGCCCCTCGTCCAGAGCCTCGAGCACGCGCCCGACCTGAGTATCGACGAAACTGATGGAGGCCAGGTATGCCTGCACCGCCTTGCGCCACTGGCCGTATTGGATGACCTTCCGGTGATCACCCTCCGGGCGCGCGAACCTGCGACCGATGGGCGGCACGTCGTCCAGGTCGTCGTCCTTGACCAGCGGCAGCGTCACTTTTTCCTCGGGATACATTTCGAAGTACTTCCGCGGTACGTACCAGGGCAGGTGCGGTCGGAAAAAACCCACCGCAAGGAAAAAGGGACGGTCGTGTTTGCGGCCCAGCTCGCGGCGGGCCCACTCAGCCACTTTCCAGTCACCCATTTCGCTGTCGGGCACGTCGAGCGGCCCCCAGTCGAAGTGGCCCGTGTCGGGGATACCGTTGAGGGGTCGTTGCCGCGGCATGGGATCGGGCGGCTTGGTCTGTTGTTGGGAGGGAAAATACTCCTGCCAACTCACGGGATCGGGGAAGCTGCCATGGTAGATCTTGCCTCCGCCTACCACGCGGTAGCCCTGCGTCATGAAATGCTGCGGCAAGGTGATCGCATCCCGCGACGGGGCGGCCTTACGGAACGGCTGGCGGTTGTCGTAGACGCCGGTGCTCGAGGGTCGCAAACCCGTCATGAGGGCCGCCCGCGAGGGATTGCAGAGCGGCGCGGCGCAGTGCGCGTTGGTAAACAGGAGGCCGCGCGCAGCGAGTCGGTCGAGGTTCGGCGTCCGCACGTCCGGATGGCCGCCCAAACAGCCGACCCAATCATTCAGGTCGTCGATCGCGATAAAAAGCACGTTGCGACGGCCGGCGGGACGAGCGGCCGCGACCATGGCGCCCGCCAGCGCGCTGAAGAACTCACGTCTTGTTGCTCCCGACATCCCGCGGCAAGCATACCACAATCGCGCGAAATCTCACGGCGCCTGCTGCGGCGGTAGAATGATCGTTTTGATTGTCACGCTGACCATCAATCCGGCGATCGACCGGACGATCACCACCGATCGGTTGGTTTTCGAGGACCGCACTTACATCCTCGAGAACACCGAGTCCGCGGGGGGGCGCGGCATCAACGCCTCGCGCGTCCTGCACTCCTTCGGAGCGGCCACTTTCGCTCTGGCCACTGCAGGGGGTGATGCCGGACGCCGGTTCGAGCGCTACCTCCAGAAATGCGGCTTCCCTTTCGAACTGGTGCCGATCGCGAGTGAGATTCGGACCAACCTCGCGATCAGCGACCGGCAGGGACTGACCATCAAGCTCAACGAGTTAGGTCCGGAGCTGCGCCCCGAAGAAGTGGCGCGTATCGAGGCAGCCGTGCTGCGGCGGCTGGACAGCGCGGAGTGGCTGATGCTGTGCGGGAGCCTACCGCCCGGGGTGCCGGATTCGTTCTACGCGTCGCTGATCCGCATGGCTCACGAGCGTGGCGTCAAGACACTGCTCGATACGGACGGACCTCCGTTGCGTGCGGGAATCGCCGCCGGACCCACCGTGGTGACGCCCAACCAGCAGGAGGCGGAGCGGCTGCTGGAGACGGCCTTGGTGACGAGGACGCACGCCCTGCGCGCCGCTGAGCGCATCCGGCGGATGGGCGCGGTCTCGGTCGTGCTGTCACTGGGCAGCCAAGGAGCCGTGGGCGCGTTCCCGGACGGCGTTTTCGAGGCGGTGCCGCCGCCCGTCCAGGCCGTGTGTCCGATCGGGGCGGGCGACGCCCTAGCCGCGGCCTTCGTGTGGGCGTGCCGGCAGGGTTCGGATTCCGTGGACGCCTTGCGTTGGGCCGTCGCTGCGGGCACCGCCTCGGCGACCTTGCCGGGCGTACGATTCGCGTCGCTGGCCGAGACCCGCGCGATTTACAAAGGCGTAGAAACCCGACGCATCTGGGAGCCTAGCGCTTCCGGCCAAAACGACCGGTGATGAATCCGGCCACCAGGAAGTAAATGAACAGGGCCAGCAGCGTGAGCAGCGTCGCTATCGATCCGGCCACCAGATAGTCGCCGCGGCTGAGCGGACGGGGCAAGAAGTGAATGACGAGGCCGGCCGAGGCCAGAAACAGCAGCAAGCACGCCCCGATCAGAAACCAGCGATGCCGCGCGCTCATCTCCCGTTCCGTCTGCCCGTTGCGGACGCGCGCCGACGCGCCCAATCATCACGTCGCAGCGCCCGACGCAGCTCAGCGCCCAGTTCGCAGCTCAGCGCCCAGTTCAACGATAGCGCACATCGGGACGGCCGGGAGAGCGATCAGTGGGGACAACCTGACGGGCACTTCCCAGTACGGCACGTTCGAGCCTGTCGTAATCGGCGGGCGGGATGAGGTGGAAGCGAATCTCGAGCCTCGTGTATCGACGCAAGTCTCGCTCCATGTCATCGGAGGGAATCTCGGGGCTGGCCACATACAGATTCCCGCTGGCGACCCTGAAGGGCAACACCTTCCACCGGCGGATGACCGCCGCCGGCAGACTGCGCGCAATCGTCCGGTGCACGTTGTCCGCATGCAGGTCCACTAGGGGCAAATCCTGCTGCCGACTCAGCGCAGCATAGACGGTCTTTTCATCCACGCGTCGGAGCTTCACCAGATATTCTCCGAGGCGCAGGTCTGCGGGCTTGCGTGCCAGGGCCTCTTCCACTTCCTCCGGACGCAGCCGGCCTGACCGGACCAGCAACTCGCCCAGGCGAGGCCGGGTCTCCACCGTTACGGCGCGGCGGGGGTAACGGTGCTCGGTTTTGGCCCATCGCAAGGGTCGCTTGCGCAAACGCGCGTGCGCGTAGTCCGTCACAGCGCCCAGCGTGGCGGCGGCGTTGATTAGATTCGCCCAGAGGATCCGCAGCGGCGCACCCAGGGCGAACTTCCAGCCGTACACCCTGGCCACCAAGACGCAGCGCACCGCCATCCGCCATATTTGAAAGAGCAGCGTCGCAGTTAACGGCCAGAGTTGCCCGACTGCCTGTCCGAGGCCCCACTGGGTCCCCGACGCCCGCGCGATCAACCACGTGAGCAGTCCGTACAAGAAGACGAAGTTCACCAGGACCGACAGCGGGTTACCGATCAGGCCCTTACGGTCCCTCCAGAGGAAATAAATTTCCGGGAGCCTGCCCCGCCAGCCGAATCGTCGCCAGCCTTGCAGGGCAATGCCGGTGACCCAGCGCTTGCGCTGGCGTGCGGCCGAGCGAAAGGATTGCGGGAAGAATTCGCGCGTAGCGACGGGCGCGTGTGCTAGAAAGTGCGGACCCACAAACCATTGCCGACACCCGAGCCTGAACAGGCGCAGCCCGCTGGCGTAGTCCTCGGTCAGCGCCGCGGCATCGAACACGGAGCCGTTCTCGCACGCCGCCAGCAGCTCGATGGCACGACGCGTATAACCTGTGCCCACGCCGTTGCCGGGCAGCGCCGCCCCCATCCGCAGGCGCACCGGCACGTCTTTCATCTGATACTCGGCGAACTCGTCGCAGTAGATGCCGTGCGTCAGGTGACGGAGCGGCGTCGGCAGCGGGAAGACCGGGATCTGGATCATGTCGTAACGGGCCGCATAGTAGTTGATCCAGTCAAGCTCGAGCGGATGAATCCAATCTTCGGCGTCATGGGTGACGACGATCTCGAAGCGCACGCCGCGTTCCCGCTCATAGGCGAGCATGCCCCGGTAAATCCAGTTCAGACAATCCGCCTTGGAAGTCGGGCCGTCGTGCGGACAGAGCGCGACGTGCACATTGGGATGGCGGGCTGCGGCTTCCTTGGCCGCTTCCAGCGTGGGTTCGTCGTTGGGATAGCAGCCGAGGAAGACCTCGAAAGGCTCGTAAGTGCAGGCGGCGAGGTTACGCTCGAGCATGCGCCCGATCACGCGGTGCTCCCGCCAGAGCGGCACCCAGATCGCGATGCGCCGGCGCGGCGCTGCGGTGAGTTCGCGCTGATCGGGCGGGGCGCTCCGAGCGCCGCCACGCAACACGTACGCCAGCCAGACCAGATCCACCAGCAGGTCGTCCAGGCCGCTCGCCAGCAGCCAGAGGGCGAGAGGAAGCATCCACGCGGCAATCCAGCTGTCGAGCCAATTCATCGCTTCATCCCGCGCGCGGAGAGGCTCATCGAAAGATAGTGGGCGCGACGGTCACGAACTCGCAGGCCCGCGCACTGTTCAGGCACAATGAAGGCATGCGACGAAACCCCTGGATGGCGGCTTCCCTGATTCTGGCGGCGCTGCTGTTTGTCGGGTGGGCCTTACCGACCGCGCAGCCGCAGGCCAACGACTTTCACTTTTCGATCCTCGGCGACCGCACGGGCTCCCCAGCTCCGGAAATCTACGGGCGGATCTGGCGCGAAATCGCCCTGCTGGGGCCGGCCTTCGTGATCAACGTGGGCGACACGATTCAGGGCGGGCGGGACGACCGAGCCGAAGCCGATTGGCAACAGGTGCTGCCCACGCTGGAGCGGTACCGGCGTCACCAGCTCTTTCTGGTCCCCGGCAACCACGACATCTGGAGCGAGCACTCGCGCCGGCTGTTCGAAAAATACGCAGGGCGGAAGCCGCCGTACAGCTTCGACTATCAGAACGCCCATTTCGTGGTGCTGGACAACAGTCAAACGACCGCGCTTGGCGACGAGCAGTACGAGTTCCTGGAACGCGATCTCCGCGCTCACCGGGGACGTCGGCCGAAGTTTGTGTTCCTGCACAAGCCCTTCTGGCTCGCGCCGGTGCGCCTTGGATCCCGCGAGTTTCGCCTGCACCAGCTCGCGCGGGAGTACGGCGTCGATTACGTCATCAGCGGGCATACGCATAACTTCGCGCGCCTTGCCTGGGACGGCGTGACGTACATGATCGTCGGCAGCTCCGGCGCGAACCTTGCGCGATATCTCTCCGACCCGGCGAATTTCTCGCGCGGCTTCTTCTACCACCACGTGTGGGTCCACGTGCAGGGCGACACAGCGCGTTTCGCGGTGAAGGAACTGAGCGGCGCCGGCGGGCAGGGCCGGATGTTTGCCGCCGAAGATTGGGGCCCGGACGGGCCGCTGTTTGATCCCGAGGATCCGGCTCGCAGGGACCGTCCGGAGACCTGAACCGCGGCTTCATTCCAGCTTTCGCAGGACTTCCAGGACCACGCGGCCCACCACCGCGAAGCTCTCGGCGCTCAGCTTGTCAGGCGTGTCCTGCTCGGTGTGCCAATAGCTGTTGGCCGGGCCGTACTCGAAGTCAATCAGATTGACTGCGCTCACGCCGCGGCGTAAGAAGGGAACATGGTCGTCCTCCACCCAGGCTTCGCGGTCGAGGAAGTGACGCCCGAGGCCCAGCTCGGCCGCAGTTCGCCAAACCAGTTCGCGCAGCCACGGCGTGGAATGCATCTCGCGCAGGATGCCCAGGTCGCGGTCGCCGATCATGTCCACGTTGATGAGCGCCTTCAGGCGAGACAGCGTCGAATCCGTGGCCCACCGGGCGGCGAGGTGGCGGCTGCCGTAAAGGCCGTCCGTCTCCGACCAGGGGCCGAAGGACTCTTCTCCGTCGAAAAAAACGATCAGGATTTCGTTGCGAAATCCGCTTTGCGAAACCACCCGGGCCAGTTCCAGCAAGAAACCCGTGGAGGCGCCCCCGTCGTTCGCCCCTACGAAGCGAATGTCCGGCATCCATTTGGTTTCGTAATGTCCGGTGATGGCCACCGCCCGACCGCTGCGGCCCGCGAATCGCGCAATCAGGTTTTCCATTTTCATAGGACCGAGCGGGGTCTCGGCCGTGAATCGATCGCGCAATAGCTCGCAGCGCAGCTTTTCCAGCTCTTTCACGATGTACGAACGCAACTGCTCGAGCGCCGCCGAGCCGGGAGGACGAGGACCCAAGGCGGCGGCGTGGCGGGCGTGGCGCAAGGCGGCCTCCCCGCTGAACTCGCCGGGCCGAACTTGCCCGCAGGCCTGCCACGCGAAGGCCACAGCGGCGATCAGGGCTTGACGGCGGTGCATAGGTACCCCAGCGTGAAATTGCGTTCCCGGTCAAGTCGGTCCAGGCATGGCAGAACCAGCGCCGCGGGAACGACCAGCAGCGCCGCCAGCGCCCAGCCGGGACCATGGAAAAACTGCAGGCCATTCAGCAGACGCCTGGCCAGCAGCCGGAAGAAGCCTCCCGCCGCCTCCAGACTCTCCATGCGCAATCCGGCCCGCTCGAGCAAGTACGCCACGCCGTAGCGCGTGAAGCGAAAATAGTCGTGGGGCGCCTGGTGTATTTCCCACTCCAGGGGCACGACCAGCAGCAAGCGGCCTCCTGGCGAAAGTACGCGCGCGATCTCGCCCAGCACACGCGCGGGATCGCGCACATGCTCCAGCGTGACGATGTTAAGGCAGGCGTGAAAGCAACCGTCGGGGAAGGGAAGAGCGGCCAGGTCCGCGATCACGTCGAGGCGGCTGTAATCCCATCCGGGGTCGCCCACGGCCAGGTCCACCCCCACATACTGGTGCCGCGAGAAGTAACCCGCGTAGGCGCCTTCGCCGGCGCCGGCGTCCAGAAGCCGCGCGCCGGCGGGCAGGGAGGCGGCGAAAGCCTTCACGGCGTCTTCGATGGCCGCTTCGAAGGGCAGCAGGCGGCGCAGGAGCCCGCGGGGGAGCCGCCGGCGGATGTTACGGTATCTCACTTTTTCTTGCGGGCCTCCAGCATGACGGTCGAACCGGCGCGACAGGCGGCTTCGAGCAGGGTGAACGGCAGTACGGCGACGACCAGTCCCAGGTAAAGCAAATCCTTGAAGAGCCGCATGCGGGGACCCTCGCTTTCGCGGCGGACGCGGCGAGCCATGGGATCCAACCAAGGCGCAAGGCTGGTGGCCATCCCCGCAGGATTGTCCCGGAGCGAGAAGAACTTCCTGCGGGTTACCTCGAAGCCGCAACAACTTAGTAAGTATTCGAGGTCCGAGCTGCGGAAATTGATCAAGTGGCGCGGCACATCCAGTCCGCTCCAGTTCTCGCCCAGCAACAGGAACTGCCAACTTGCGACGTTCGGGGTCTGCACGATGAGGCGGCCGTCGGGCCTGAGCAGGCGGTAGGCGACATCCAGGTACTCGGTGGGATCCTCTAGATGTTCGAGGACATGGAACATGGTTACCGCGGCGCAACTGCCCTCGGTCAACGGGACATCCCGGAGCGTGCCGCAGATTACCGGGGCGGCGTTGGCGCGCCAGGCCAGGGCGGCGGCGCGTGGCGAGACGTCGAGGCCCACAGCGCGGATCCCTCTTTCCCGGAGCAGCCGCACGAACAGACCGCCGCCGCAACCCACGTCGAGCACGAGACCATCGCCCCCTGCCCGTTGCAGTGCGCCTCGAACGAACTCGACGTGGTCCGTTAGCACGAGTCTGCGCCAGGCCTCCTCCAAGCGGTCTGCAGCCGTCCCGGCGGGCTCGAACCAGTACTCGTCAGGGTAGTAGCGGCGTAGTTCGGCTTGCGAAGGCCAAGGGTCCAGTCGGACCAAGCCGCACTGCTTGCACTCGATGATGCGGAAACGCTCCGAAGTCGTTCGGTAGAGCCGATCGGTGACTTCGAAGAGGACGCGGAATCCGGGCTCGTCGCACGCCGGGCAGACTTGGGGGCGGGCCGTATCCGCGCTCATTGGGCCGCTCGCTCCATCAGCTCACGCAACCCGATCCGGTGCGAGAGAATCAGTCTTCGCAGTTGCGCGTCACTCAACCGGCGGATGGCTCGCAACCTTCGCCGCTTAAGAAGCATGCGGGGAAGCAGGGGTAGCGCGGCGAGGTCCCCGGCGAGCACCGCGGCGCCCGCGCGGAGCTTGCCCCACAGGCCCTCGTGCCGTGCGATTTCGCCCTTGCCGTGCACGGCGGCCCAGGCGCCTGCAGCCAGGCGCGCCCCGTAATAAACCGGGTTGAGAAGCAGCAAGCTCAAGGGGAAGAGCTTGACGGCCAGAAGCACGCGATTCCGCTCGATCAACATGAGGCGCCGCATCGAGGTCAAGCCTAACGTCGCGCCGCGATGGTGCCAGACCACGGCCTCCGGAATGTACAGGCAACGCCACCCCGCCAGCCGCGCCCGCAGGCCCAACTCCGCGTCGTCACCGTAGGCGAAAAAGTCCTCGTCAAAGCCGCCGATCTCCTCCAGCATGCGTCTGCGGTACATGGCTGCGCAACCGTCCGGCCAAAGCACCTCTTCCGTGCGGTCGTACTGGCCTTGATCCCACTCGCCCGAGCCGCGACCGCGGTTTTGCCCATCGGGGTAGATGAGATGCCCTACCTTGTCAATGCGGCGAGGTTGCTCCTTCAGGAGGATCTTCGACGCCGCCATCCCGACGTCCTCCCCCCAATCGAATGCGCGCCGGAGGGCCGCCAGCCATCCGGGTGCGGCCTCGGCGTCGTTGTTCAGGAGGGCGATGAAATCGCCGCGCGAAGCCTCGATACCCTGGTTGTTGGCGCGGCAAAACCCCATGTTGCGTGCGTTGCGCAGAACGCGCAGGGTCAGCAGCCCGCTCCGCGCGAACTCTGCCTCAGCCATTTCGGCGGATCCGTCGTGGCTGCCGTTGTCCACCACAATGACCTCGAAGTCGAGCCCCTGCTGTTGCACCAGAGAGTGCAGGCACCGGCGCAAGAGCTCGCGCCGGTCCCAGTTCACCACGATGACCGACACTTCCGGCGTTTTCACGTCCTAAGACCGCCTGCCATGGCTGCCTGCACCCGCACGCGCCGTGCTGAATGTACGCGGAAGTGTTGTATTATAGCGGTGGGGCGGGCCCGGGAGCAGCGATGTATTCCATCGGTCAGCGGCTGCGCGAGGAACGTCTGCGGAAGGGAATCAAGCTTTCCGATATTTCCGAGTTCACTCGCATCCGAACCGCTTTCCTGGAAGCCATTGAAGCCGACCGTTTCGACCAGTTGCCGGGTAACTTCTACGCTCGCAGTTTCATCCGACAGTACGCCCGCTACATCGGCTTGGAAGATCCCGAGCTGGAAGCCGAGATCAAGCGTCAGCTCGGCGAGCCCGGCCCTGTAGTCAGCCCGCAAGAGGTGGTTTCGGGTCTGAGCGTGACCGGTCCGGAGAAGGCCCCGGTGCTCTGGCGCACGCAACCGAGCTCGCGCACGCTGGCCTACGCCACCGCCGCTTTGCTGGTAGTGGCAGGAGTACTGGGCGTTTACCTGAGCTGGCGACAGATCAGGGCGCGAGCCCAGGCGGATTGGGAGGCCGCCCAAGTCAGAGAGACAACCTCAGCGGCGACAAGCACCACGGTGACAGAGGCCGGTCAGGCGACCGAGACGCGCGCCGAAACCGCCCCCGTTTCTCCCCTTCCCGCAACTCAACCGGCTACGCCCGCCGAGGCCCCGCCAATGCCTACCCCCCAAGAACCTCAGGAGCCGGCCCCCCTCACGGTCGAAGTGGCGGCGGACAAAGACGCGTGGATCGAAGTGCGAGCGGACGGGCGCATCGTCTTCGTTGGCACGCTCGCGGCCGGGCAGGGCCGGACATTCCGGGCCTCCGAACGGATGCGAATCCTTACCGGCAACGCCGGCGGCCTCCGCATTGTGCGGAACGGGGTCCCCGTGGGCCCGATCGGGCCTGAGGGCCACGTGCGCACGATCGAGTTGAGCCGTGAAGGTCATCGAGTGGTGTCGCCGCAACCCAAGCCCGCCCCGACGGAATCCGAGCCTGCCTCCGAGCCGACTCAACCCTCAACGGGAGCGACGGACAGCGAGCGCCCTGCGCCGCTCACGCTCGGCCAGCAGTAATTCGCGCCGCCGTCGCCGCTTGACTCCCTCGTCCACACCCCGCCAGAATTTGCGGAAGTAATCCGCGGCTGACAGAAGGGCGAAGGCGGCCACGCACCACATCCACGCCGTCGCCCAGCGATGCAGCTCGGGCCAGCGCATAGCCAGCAGATAGAGCGAGACGGCGGTCACCTGGGTGATCATTTTGGTCTTTCCCAGCTCGCTGGCGCGGATCGTGTAACCCACGCTGGCGGCGATGCTGCGCAAGCCGGTGACGGCGAACTCGCGCCCGATCACAAGGATGACGATCCAGGCGGGCGCCATGTGCACCTGCACGAGTGCGATCAAAGCGGAGGAGATCAGCAACTTGTCCGCGATGGGATCCAGCAGCGTTCCCACCGTGGTGACCTGGCCCCAGCGGCGCGCCAGGTATCCGTCGAGCAAGTCGGTTGCGGCCGCTGTCAGGAAAATCCCCAAGGCGAGCAATTCGTTGGTGACCTGAAAACCGGAAAACCTTACCGACACGTTTTCCTGCACGAGCAGCGCAACCAACAGAGGCACGAAAAAGATGCGCAGCAGCGTGAGCAGGGTCGGGACGTTCATCCGGTATTCTCAATGATAAACCAGCTTCCGGCTTGCCGGACCCACGCGGTTCAGGCGCTCTCGATCAGGTAAGCAGCGAAGCGAAGTTTGAGCGATTGCGGAACTTCGGCCTGGACCTCGTAGCCGTCGCCATCGAACCGCGCCGATAGCACGCGGCCTAGCTGATGAATGAGGTTCGCCTTGGCGACTTCCGCGGCAGGGAAACGGAAAGTAGCCGGCGCGACCGGGTCGAACTCCAGCGCCTCGTCCATTGCGGCCAGTAAGCGGTCCAGGCCCTCCCCAGTCAGCGCCGACACGGTGACCGCGCGCACAGGGCCCTGCGAGCCGTCACCCATGATCCGCCAGACGTGCGCCGAAACATCCACACCCTTCTGCCGCAAAAGATCCGCCTTGTTGAATACGAGCAACCGCGGCGTCGAGCCCGCGCCGATGTCGCTCAGCACCTTTTCCACCTGCGCCATCTGCCCGGCGGCCTGTTCTGAGGCGAGGTCCACCACGTGCAGGATCAGCGAGGCCTCCGTGACCTCTTCCAGTGTGGCGCGGAAGGCCTTTACGAGGGTCACCGGGAGTTTGCGGATGAATCCGACGGTGTCGCTGAGCAAAACGCGCCGCCGCGAGGGCAGAACCACCGGGCGGATCGTGGGATCGAGGGTGGCGAAGAGACGGTCGTCAGCCGGGACACCTGCGCCCGTCAGGCGGTTGAAGAGCGTGGACTTGCCCACGTTGGTGTACCCTACGAGCGCCGCGGTGGGCAGAGGCGCCTCCCGGCGACGTCGACGCTGCACGGCTCGCGCGGCACGCACCGCCTCCAGCTCCTCGGTCAGCTTTCGAATCCGCCTGCGGATGCGCCTGCGGTCGGTCTCCAATTGGGTCTCGCCCGGCCCGCGCGTGCCGATGCCGCCGCCCAGCCTGGACATCTCCGCTCCTCGGCCCGTCAGTCTCGGCAGCATGTAATTCAGTTGCGCCAGTTCCACCTGCAGCTGCCCCTCCCGCGTACGAGCGCGGCGTGCGAAGATATCCAGGATCAACTGGGTGCGATCTATAACCTTGCAGCCCAGCAAGCGCTCGAGATTGCGGTGCTGCGACGGCGTCAGGTCGTGGTCGAAGATTACGAGGTCGGCCTGCTCGCTCTCGACCCAGCGCGCAATCTCTTCAACCTTGCCGGAGCCGATCAGCGTGTCCGGCTCAGGGCGCGGGCGAGCCTGCAAAGCTGTGCCTATCACTTGCGCCCCGGCGCTTTCCGCAAGCGCCGTCAGCTCCTGCAGGGATTCCTCCGCAGTGTACTCGATGCCATCGGCGGACATTTTCCGCCGCCCGCCTCCGGCTTTCAGATCCAGGCCGACCAGGATGGCGCGTTCCATCACCCGCTTTTCGAGCCGCTTCCGAGGCGCATCAGATTTCGGCGCCGGTGGAGGCGCCCGGCGCCGCGTGCGATGCTTCGCTGGAAGAATGCGCCGCCGGGTGTGCGGCCATGTGGCTGTGGCTGGGTTTGGGGACCACCACGGTCGAGATGGCGTGCTTGAAAATAAGTTGCTCCTGATTGTTCGATTCCAGAATCAGCGAGTACTTGTCGAAACTTTTGATGCGGCCGGACAGCTTGACCCCACTCATCAGGTAAATGGTCAGCAGGGTCTTCTCCTTGCGCGCGGTGTTCAGAAAGGCTTCCTGGATGTTTTGCGCTGGCTTGTCCATGACGCTCTCCTCCGGCCCATGCCCCCGGCTTGCAGCAACCGGCTGCCGCGTCACCTGATTTTAGCACCAAATCCGTCTCGCGATCGCATGAATGATCGCAAGCGGCTTGCGCCCTCGGAGGGTCGCTCCTGACACGCAATCACGGGCCTGCATCGCTGTCGCGGCCGTGTAAACGATCATACACGTGCAACGCGTTGACCGTCCCGAGAGAGGTATTGTAGAGGCTCGTCAAACCAAGGGCCTCACGCATGTCCTCTTCGAAAGCATGCAGACGCTTTAACTGTTCCGCGAGAGCCGGTTCGCGGCGACCGCCGGGAGTCGACCAGAACTTCTGGTAGCCTGCGTCCACCAGGCGCGCGAGTTCGCCCGCCACCGCGCGACCGGTCTGCTCGATCACGGGCATGTCATTCTCGCCGCGGCGCACACGGGCTTCAAAGCCGTCACGCCGCACACGCAGGCTCCCGTCGGTCTCGGGCAAAACCTCAAATCCCCACGCTCTCAGATTCTCGATTCGCTCGCTGAAGCCGGGCCGCCTGGGCCGGGTCCGACGGAAGAACATGGTCTTCACTAATCTATCGTACCCGTACAGGATGGTACGATCGACGCATGCCAGGGAAGTTTCTCAGCCTGATGCTGTTGGTGGCGGGCGGCGCCGCCGGCGCTGAAACACGACAGGCCACCGGCGTACGCGTGGGAGAGGTGACGCCCACTTCAGCGATCGTGTGGATGAGAGTTACCGCCCGCGCCGAGCGCAATAGCGGCGGCATCGTCCGCCGCGGCCCGGTGCGCCTGCCCTCGCCCGACGACGACCTCGTCCCCAAGCTCGAGGGCGCCTGTCCCGGCGCTTCCGGCCGGGTCCGCCTGCGTTACGGGTTGCGTGAGGACCTCCGCGATGCCCGGGTCACTCCCTGGGTCGAGGTCACGGCCGAGCGCGATTACTCGCATCAGTTTCAACTGACCGGATTGCGGCCCGACTCTGTCTATTACTACTCCGCCGAAACGGCAGACCCCGGCGGCGCGCCCCAGCATGCTCCCTTGCGGGGACGTTTCCGCACCGCACCGCCGCAGGAGCGCTACGCCGATCTGACCTTCACCGCGGTTACGTGCCACATGTACCGGCACCTCGATCATCCCGAAGGCTTTCACATCTACGAAGCGATGACCCGCTTGATGCCCCGCTTCCTCGTTCTCACCGGCGACAACGTCTACTACGACAACGAGGATCCGCGAGCGGTGACCCCTGCGCTGGCCCGTTACCACTGGGAACGCATGTGGAGCCTGCCCCGTCACGTGCGCTTCCTGCTCCAGTTCCCGGCCTACTGGCAGAAAGACGACCACGACACGTTGCGGGACGACTGCTGGCCGGGCATGGACGCGCCCGAGATGCGACCCATGACCTTCGCCCAAGGCCAACGAATCTTCCTCCAGCAGGTTCCCATGGGCCCGCGTACCTACCGACGTTTCCGGTGGGGCCGCGGCATCGAAATCTGGCTGACCGAGGGACGGGACTTCCGTTCTCCCAACCCGGCGCCCGACGGGCCGGACAAGACCATCTGGGGCCCGGAGCAGAAGAAATGGCTGATGGACACCCTGCTCGCCAGCGACGCCGATTTCAAAATACTCATCAGCCCGACGCCCATTGTGGGCCCCGATCGCCCCAACAAGCGCGACAATCACGCCAACCAAGCCTTCGCCTGGGAGGGCAACCAGTTCCGGCACTGGGTCCGGCAGCACCTGGGCTCGAACTTCTTCGTGATTTGCGGCGACCGGCACTGGCAGTATCACTCGGTGCACCCGGAGACCGGACTGCACGAGTTCGGCACCGGGGCGGTCAGTGACGAACACGCCGGCGGCTCGCCCGGCTATGATCCGGCATTCCACCGCTTTCACCGCGTGGCGGGCGGTTTTCTTTCGGTCAGCTTCGAGCGCCGCGGAGGCAAGAGCCGCATTACGTTTCGACACCACGACGTGCATGGTCGGCCGCTGCATGAATACTCTGCCGAGAAGTAGCTTCGTCGCCCGTTGGACGCGGTTTGCGAGCGACCGCGCAAGCCTGCGCCGGCTCGGCCCGGCCCCCGCTTCGCGCTCAACGGCACGGTCCCTTCTCAGGCCAGGGAAGCTCGGCTGCGCCCGGCGTGCGTCCTCGGGTTCGGTGCGCGCCGCTGTCATACAATGCTGCTGAAAGGAGGACGGGAGCGGTGAGCGAATCTTCGACGCGTGATGTCTCGCGCCGCGCGTGGCTGAGGACGGCGGGCGGCGCACTCGGCTGGCTCCCCGCGGCGGCCGGTTATGTGGCCGCTAGCGAAACGATCCGCGTGGGCCTGATCGGCTGCGGCGGGCGCGGCGAGGCGGCGGCGCTCAACGCCATGAATGCCGATAAGGGCGTGCGGTTGGTCGCCATGGCCGATCTGCTGATGGACCGCATCCAGGAGAAACGTACCGCGCTGAAGCTCAGAAAGCCGGAGCAGGTGGACGTGACCGACGAGCGGTGTTTCACGGGTTTCGACGCCTACAAGCACGTCATCGAGTGCTCGGACGTCGTGCTCATCGCCAACGCCGCCAAGTTTCACCCCCTGCACATGAGAGCGGCGATCGAGGCAGGCAGACACGTGTTCGTCGAAAAGCCGCACGCCATCGATCCCGCCGGCGCGAAGGTCGTGGCGGCAGCCTGCGAGCTGGCGCGGCGCAAGCATCTATGCGTGGTCTCGGGGCTGCAAAGCCGTTACCATCCCGGTTACATCGAAACCGTGCGGCGGATCCACGAGGGCGCCATCGGCGAAATCGTCGCCATCGAGGAGAATTTCCTGCGGGCGCCCTACGTGCTCTATCCAAGACGGCCGGGCCTGACCGAGGTCGAATATCAGGGCAGCAACCAATATCATTTCCACTGGCTCTCGGGTGACGACGTGCCGCAATCGCTGATCCACAACCTAGACCGCGCCTCGTGGGTCCTGCGCGAAGCCGCACCGCTCCGCTGCCACGGCATGGGCGGTCGCTCGACGCTGCGTGGCGAGATCTACGGCAGCGTCTTCGACCACCACGCCGTGGTCTACGAGTTTCCGGGAAGTGTACGCGTGTACGCCTTCTGCCGCACCATACCCAACTGCTACAACGAAACCTCGAGCCGCGTCTTCGGGTCCAAGGGCCGCGCCAGCCTCCTCGAGATGCGAATCGAAGGCGAAACCCGCTGGGAATACACAGGCCCCAAGGTCAACCCTTACGATCTCGAGCACGTGGCGCTATTCCAGGCGATCCGCGCCGGCAGGCCGATCAACAACGGCGATTACATGGTGCGGAGCACCCTGATCGCCGTCATGGGACAGATCAGTTGCTATACGGGCGAGGAGATCACGTGGGAGAGGATCAACCAGTCAGACTTCTACTACCCGCCCAGGCCGGAAGAGGTCCACAAGGACATGGACCCGCCCGTGCGTCCCGATGCCGAGGGAATCTACCCGGTGTTCGTGCCCGGGGTGACGAGGTTGCTGTGATGGCGGGGCGATGGTCGCGCTGCCTGCTCATCGTGCTGGCCACGGCGGCCTGGAGCCAGACGGGCAGTCCGCGCTTCGAGGCCGCCGGAGCCGAGTTTGTGTTTGACACGGGGGTGCTCAGCGGCAAGGTGCGTCAGGGCGGCCGCTCCACCGGCCTTTCGCGCGTGGTGCATACGCCCACGGGAGTCACGATTTCGAGCGGAATGGGATTGGCTGGACACTACCGCGTGTTCACGCGGAACCGCCGGTACGGGGACGCGGCGTGGCATTGGCCGAGCGAGGCTCGACTGAATCCTCAAGGAGAACTTGAAGTTCGTTGGCCTGCGGCCGGGGATCGGCCCTTTGAACTCCAGGCTCGCTACCGATGGCTTGCGCCGGAGGCACTGCTGATCGAAACGCGGGTGCGAGCCGTGGAACAACTGACTGATTTTGAGTCGTTTCTGGCGAGTTATCTAAGTAAAGACTTCAACTTCGCGGCCGCCCTCGCCGGCAGCCCGCCCCAGTGGGTTCCCGCCTCCCCGGACCAGGGTGTCTGGCAAATGTTCCCGCGTGATGCAGCCGCCCTGGCACTTGTGAGTGACGGTCGCTGGAAGATTCCACCCAGCCCGGTAGATTGGGCGATCCGGCCCCCGCTCGCCGAACCCATTGCCATCCGGACGGCCCACGCACTGGGTCTGACTGTGGCGGTGCTGGCGCCCCGCGACGATTGTTTCGCCGTGGCCATGCCCCATCATCAGGAGCAGCATTACTCGCTGTATTTGAGTCTGTTCGGCAGGACGATCGCGGCGGGTGAGACCGCCGTGGCGAGGGCGCTGCTGGCCGTGTTGCCCCAGACAGACGCGGCCGCTGTGCAACGGCTCTGCCGGGGGTGGCTCGCCAGGCTGGCCGCCGAGCAGCGGAGCGGGGGCGCCCGGTTCGATTGATGGCGGGGTCTGCGATTTCAGACCGCTACCGGTATCATGGGAGAACCATGAAGGTCACGCCTGAATTTTTGATTGCGAGTCTCTCGGTCCTGCTTCTTGCGAGCTGTTCTACGACGCCTCCTCCGCCGAAACCGGCTGGCCCGACGCACCTGAGGGCGCGGGTGTTCGACTCGGGCTTTCCCGAGGCGCACGACACCTATAACGGCATCGTGACCGGCAGCGACGGGCGCATTTATTACATCCTCAGTACCGATTCGGTGGACGTCGGCGCGCGTATGTTCGTCTATGACCCCGTGCGCGATCGCATCGAGATGCTGGGTGACATCACCGAGGCTTGCGGGGAGAAAGGCGAGAAAGCGATCCCCCAAGGCAAGGTTCACGTGACGCCGGTCGAAAGCGGCGGCAAGCTGTACTTCGCCACGCACATCGGCTACTACACGATCAAGGACGGCATGGAGACGATGGGAGTGCCGCCGCCGGGTTACAAGCCGTATCCCGGCGGGCACCTGCTGGCGTACGACATGAAAGCCGGCACGTTCGAGGATTTCGGCGTGGCTCCCGGGCGCGAAGGGATACTGACGATGAACATGGATACGCGGCGAGGGCGCATTTACGGCATCACCTGGCCCACCGGTTACTTCTTCCGGTACGATGTGACCCGACGCGAGTGGAAAAACCTGGGACTGTACGCCCGCAAGGGCGAAAGCGGCCGCGGCGCCGAATATCGCACGCTCTGCCGTTCGATCGCCATCGATCCCACGGACGGCTCGGCCTATTTCAGCAACGCCGACGGTCAGATCCTCCGTTACGTTTATGAGAAGGATGCCGTAGAGGCGGTGGAGGGAGAAGATTTGCGCAAAGATTATTTCGGTCAGTACGACCCCTCATCGCCGGGGCACATGGGCTACAATTGGCGACAAACTTTCTGGTACGAGCCCGAAAAGCGCATCTACGGCGTCCACGGCAACTCAGGTTACCTTTTTGCCTTCGATCCTCGCGGCCCTCGTGTGGAGGTGCTCGAGCGTATCACCTCGATGCCTTCGAAACGGGCCGGCATGTTCGACCAGTTCAGCTACGGCTATCTCGGCTTCACGCTCGGGCCGGACGGCCACACCATCTACTATCTGACCGGCGGACCGATTTACGAGGGAGGCAGGCGGGTTACGGGCAAGGCCACCACCGCCATGGGCGAAGCCAAGGGCAGGGAGAATCTGCACTTGGTCACTTACCATATTCCGACGGCGACTTACAAGGATCACGGTCCTATCTTCTTCGAGAACGGCGATCGACCCGCTTACGTGAATTCGATCGCCGTGGGGAGGGACGGTACGGTATACGCCCTCTCGCGCGTGACCGAGGGCGGCAAGACGCGGACCGACCTCATCGCCGTCAAGCCGGGGCGCTAGGAAAGCCGGCGCTGCGCTGGTGGGAAACCCTTCTGCCGCCTGCAGGCGCGCGATTCGGCTCGGCGGCTCAAGCCGCGTTTTGCGTTGAACTCCGGGCGGAGGGGCTTGGTTTTCGTCGACCGAGACGCTGCGCGCTCACGGTCCGTCGCGGAAGATGACCGAAACGCCGAGAGTGCTCTGGATGAGGAGGGTTTCGAAATCGAGCTCCCGCGCGATGGCGGCACGACGGGGCCCAGAAGTCGGAGCCGGCAAAAGAGGAGCTCGCCCGCTTCGCTCTGACCGCGCCGGTCACCGGCGCGGCAACGCCGCCGAGTCGGGACGGGGATGCCGGCCCGGCGCCTGCGGGCTCGGGCCGGCTCTCAAAAGACGTTCTCAAGCCGTACGCATCAGCTCGGCTTTGGCCTCGACCGCCTTGGCTGCGATGGCGGCCTGAGCCGCGGCCAGCCGCGCGATGGGCACGCGGTAGGGCGAGCAGGAGACGTAATTCATCCCCACGCGGTAGCAGAACTCCACCGAGCTCGGCTCGCCGCCGTGCTCGCCGCAAATGCCGACCTCCAGATCGGGTCGCGTCTTGCGCCCCAGTTGGACGCCCATCTCGACGAGCTTGCCCACGCCCTCCTGATCCAGGACGGCGAACGGATCGGCCTTGAAGATCTTGCGATCCTCGTAGACCTTGGAGAACTTCACGTAATCATCGCGGGAAATGCCCAGCGCCATTTGGGTCAGGTCGTTGGTGCCGAAGCTGAAGAACTCCGCCTCCTGCGCGATCTGATCCGCAGTGAGAGCGGCGCGCGGCACCTCGATCATGGTGCCCACCATATACTTCAGATCCGTGATGCCGTGTTTGGAGAGGACCTCCTGGGCGACGCGCACCACGATCTCCTTCTGGTGGGCCAGCTCAGCCACGCTGCCCACCAGCGGGATCATGACCTCGGGGATCACCTTGATGCCCTGCTTGTGGCACTCGGCTGCAGCCTCGAAGACGGCGCGCGCCTGCATCTCGGTGATCTCGGGGTTGGTGATGCCCAGGCGGCATCCGCGCAAGCCGAGCATGGGGTTGAACTCGTGCAGTTCCTCGACGCGCCGAAGCAGCTCGGGCAGGTGCTTCTTGAGCTCGCTGACCTTCACGCCGTAGCGCTCGGCCATCTCGCGCTTGGTCTTCATGTCGGCGTGGGGCAGTTTGGCCAGGTCGACCATGAGCTGCTCGCGCTTGGGCAGGAACTCGTGCAAGGGCGGATCCAGCGTGCGGATGACGACGGGGTAGCCGTCCATGGCTTTGAAGAGGCCGATGAAATCCTTGCGCTGCATGGGCAGCAGCTTGTTCAGCGCCTTGCGTCGTTCCTTTTCGTCGCGGGCCATAATCATGGCCTGCATGTGGGGGATGCGGTCCGGGGCGAAGAACATGTGCTCGGTCCGGCAAAGGCCGATGCCTTCGGCGCCGAAGCGGCGGGCGACCAGCGCGTCGCGCGGAATGTCGGCGTTGGCGCGTACGCCGAACGAGCCGCGGAACTCGTCGGCCCAGCTCATGAACTTGGCCAGCACGCCGGAGGTCGGATCGGGATCCACGGTCTTGGCCTGGCCGGCGAAAACCTCGCCGGTGGAACCGTCGAGCGAAATCCAGTCGCCTTCCTTCAGGGTGATGGTCTCCTCGTCCACTTTGACGGTCATTTGGCGCTTGTGCTCGTTGACCTCGATGGCGCCTGCGCCGGCGACGCAGGGCGTACCCATGCCGCGCGCCACCACGGCGGCGTGGCTGGTCATGCCGCCCCGCGAGGTCAGGATGCCCTTGGCCACTTCCATCCCGTGGATGTCATCGGGCACCGTCTCTGAGCGCACCAGGATGACGGGGCCTTTCTTGGCCTGCGCCACGGCGTCGTCGGCCGTGAAGACGATGCGGCCGACGGCGGCGCCGGGCGAAGCGGGCAGGCCCTCGGCGATCTTGCGGAGGTTCTTGCGCGATTCAGGTGCGATCATGGGGTGCAGGAGCTGGTCCAGCTGCTGCGGTTCCACGCGCATGATCGCCTCCTCTTTGGTGATCAGCCCCTCCTCCACCATGTCGACTGCGATCTTGACCGCAGCCGGGCCGGTGCGCTTGCCGTTGCGCGTCTGCAGCATGTAGAGCTTGCCTTCCTGGATGGTGAACTCGAAATCCTGCACGTCGCGGTAGTGGCGCTCCAGCATGGCCGTGATCTCGCGGAGCTGATTGTACACGTCGGGCATGAGCGTCTCCAGCTCCTTGATCGGCTTGGGTGTGCGGATGCCGGCGACGACGTCTTCGCCCTGCGCGTTAATCAGGAACTCGCCGTAAAACTCCTTCTCGCCGGTGGCAGGGTTGCGGGTGAAGCCGACGCCGGTGGCCGAGTTCTCGCCCATGTTGCCGAAGACCATGGCCTGCACGTTGACCGCGGTCCCCAGGTCATCCGGAATCTTGTTCATCTTGCGGTAGTGCTGGGCCCGCGGGTTGAACCAGGAACGGAAGACGGCGTTGCGCGCCATCTTCAGTTGCTCGTGGGCATCCTGCGGGAAGGGCTTGCCGGTCTTCTTCTCGACCAGCTTCTTGTACTCCTCGATGACGGCCTTCAGATCCTCGGCCGTCAGGTCGGTGTCGTAGCGCGCCTTGACCTTCTTCTTGCGCGCTTCGAAAATCCGCTCGAACTCCTCCTTGGGGATGCCGAGCACCACGTTGCCGAACATCTGGATGAATCGCCGGTAGCAGTCGTAGGCGAAGCGCGGGTTGCCGCTCTTGGCCTCCAGCGCCTTGACGGTTTCGTCGTTGAGCCCGAGGTTCAACACGGTGTCCATCATCCCGGGCATCGAGAATTTCGCTCCCGAGCGGACGCTGACCAGCAGGGGATTCTCGGGATCGCCCAGCTTCTGGCCCATGCGCTCCTCGAGCTGACGCAGATGCTGCTGGATCTCCTCTTCGATTTCCGGAGGCAGTTCGCCCCCGCGTTCGAAGAAGATGTTGCAGACTTTCGTGGAGATGGTGAATCCGGGAGGCACGGGAACGCCTGCCCGCGACATTTCCGCCAGGCCGGCGCCTTTGCCGCCCAGGATGTCCTTCATCGTTCCGTCGCCGTCGGCCGTGCCGCCGCCGAAGGCATAAACGTACTTTGGCATAAGGCTAATTCTCCTCTTGCGTAGTTACGATCTCTGAAAAGTCAGCAATGGATGAGAACTCTTGAAGCAATCGGCTGAGCATGTTCAGCCGGTTTTCGCGGATCGCGGGATCCGGGGCGTTGACCAAAACTTTGTCGAAGAAGCGGTCCACTGCCGGGCGCAGCGAAGCGATGGCTTCCAGCGCCTCGCGGTACTGCTTGCGGCGACGCCGGCGCGCGACCTGCCGCCGCAGACGCTGGAAGGCCTGCCAAAGCTCGCGCTCGGGACCCGCTTCCAGAATCTCTTCGCGCACCGCCCGCGCTTCGCTCGAGGCCGCGAGGATGCCGGCCTGTCGAAGAATGTTCTTGATCCGCTTGAAGCTTACCGCCAGCGGCTCGAAGTTTTCCGTAGGCCTTACCTGCCGCAGAGCGGTCAACCGGCTCTCCAGGTCCGTCAGGTCATCCCAGCCTGCTGCAAGGACGGCGTTGACCTCATCGTAGCGGAAGCCGCGAACTTCCCGGAAGTAATACCGCAGACGATCTTCGAAAAACTCCACCAGCGCGGCGTCGCGCGCGATGAGCCGTCGCAGCGGCAGCGCCAGATTCCCTTCCACGAGGATGCGCACCACGCCTTGAGCGGCGCGACGCAGTGCGAAGGGATCGCGCGAGCCGCTGGGGACCAGTCCCAGCCGGAAGCAACCCTGCAGGGCGTCCAGCTTGTCGGCCAGCGCCACCAGACACCCGGTCAGCGTGCTGGGTATGGGGTCGTCCATGCTCTCGGGCCGGTAGTGCTCGTAGATGGCTCGCCAGACCTCCTCCGGCTCGCCCTGCCGCCGAGCGTACAGCCCTCCCATGATGCCCTGGAGCTCGGTGAACTCCTTGACCATTTCGGTGGTAAGGTCGCATTTGGCCAGCAGCGCTGCGCGTTCGACGGGCGCCGGATCGGTTTTCAGCAGCAGCGCGAGCCGGCGTCCCAAGCGCGCCATGCGGCGCGCCTTGTCCAGGTAAGTTCCCAGCCGCGCCTGGTAGGTCACTTGGGCCAGCATCGGTACGCGATCTTCGAGCTTCCTGTGCTGGTCCACTTCCCAGAAGAAGCGTGCATCGTTGAAACGGGCCCGCAGCACGCGCTCGTGGCCCTGGCGCACGAGACCTTCGGGATCGCCGTCGGTGTTGAGAACGGCTATGAAATAGGGGGCAAGCCGTCCCTGGGCGTCTTCCAGCGAGAAATACTTCTGATGGTGACGCATTACGGTCACCAGCACTTCTTCCGGGAGGGTCAGAAACTCTGCATCGAAGCTGCCCAGGATCGCCGTCGGGTATTCCGTCAGGTAGACAAGCGTTGTCAGGAGGGCGGGATCGGGACGCAAGCGCAAGCCGGTGCCCTCGAGCAGCCGCACAATATCCTGTTCGATCTTCCTACGCCGCTCGTCCGCCGCAACCAGCACGTAATTTCGCCGGAGCTGCTCGGCATAATCCGCGGGAGTGACGGGGATGCTCGCGGATCCGAGCAGGCGGTGACCGCGGCTGATGTTGCCGGTACGCACGCCCGCAATTTCGAAGGGAACGACCTGGTCGCCGAGCAGCGCGACCAGCCAGCGGATGGGTCGGATGAAACGTGGGCCGCCCTTGCCGGGCCAGTACATTGTTTTCGGAAAATGAATGCCCAGGATCAGACCCGGCAGCAGCTCGGATAGAATCTCGCGCGCCGGGCGGCCCGGTATCGAGCGCCGGCAAGCCACGTACTCTCCCCGTGGCGTCTCACGGACGATCAGATCGCTGACCGCCACGCCCATCTTGCGGGCGAAGCCTTCGGCCGCGGGTGTGGGGCGACCCTCCTGGAAGGCCGCGGAGCGGGGCGGCCCCAGCACCCACTCTTCGCGGTCGGCTTGGCGTTCGGGCAGGTTTTCCACCTGCAGCACCAGCCGGCGGGGCGTTGCGTCCGTTCTCACCAGGAGACCGTCGGCGAGTCCCTGCTCTGCTGCCAGTCTTTCAAAAGAGGAGCGCAGGTCCTCCAGTGCGGACGGGATCATCCGGTCCGGGATCTCCTCGACGCCGACTTCCAGCAGGAAGGGTAACCGCCTCACGCTGTTGCCTCCGCTCGCTTCTGCTCCAGCCACGCTTCGGCCACTCCCACCGCCAGCTTGCGCACGCGACCGATGACCGCCACGCGCTCGGTTACGCTGATGGCTCCGCGGGAATCGAGCAGGTTGAACAGGTGGGAGCACTTCAGCACGTGGTCGTAGGCCGCCAGCAGCGGAAAGCGGCGCTTGTCCGGATAGCCGGGCCAGGCATCCAGCAACCGGCGGCATTCGCCCTCGTGCAGATCGAACAGTTTCCAGAGCGTGGGGATATCGGCCAGCTCGAAGTTATAAACCGAAAACTGGAGTTCGTCCGCGAGCCGGACGTCGCCGTAAGTCACGCCCGGGGCCCATTCGATCTCATACACGCTGGACTTATTCTGAAGAAAGGCGGCCAGCCGTTCCATCCCATAAGTCAGCTCGACGGGGACTACCTCCAGGTCGAGACCGCCGCACTGCTGGAAGTAAGTGAACTGCGTAATTTCTAGTCCGTCCAGCATCACTTGCCAGCCGATGCCCCAGGCTCCGAGCGTCGGCGATTCCCAGTTATCCTCTTCGAACTTGATGTCATGCTTGCGCAGGTCGATGCCGATTGCCTGGAGACTCTCCAAGTACTGCTCCTGAATGTCGTCGGGTGACGGCTTCAGGATGACCTGGAGCTGCCAGTGCTTGTAGAGCCGATTGGGATTCTCTCCATAGCGGCCGTCGGCGGGCCGACGGCTGGGCTGGATGTAAGCGACGCGGTAAGGCTCGGGCCCGAGCACGCGCAGGAACGTTTCCGGGCACATGGTGCCGGCGCCGACCTCCAGGTCGTAGGGCTCCTGCACGATGCAGCCGCGCTCGCCCCAGTACTGCTTCAGCTTCATCAAAATGTCCTGAAACGCGTACATGCCGTCACCGTTTTGCGTCCCGATCACCGCACCCTCACGCCGTCTCCAGCAGGGGCGCGGTGACCAGCCGGCGTTCGATGTGCTCTTCGATCTGCCGGACCAGGAAGCGTCGCAGGTCCGCGGCCGTGGCGCGATCCCACAGTCGGGGCGCCATGCGACTGATGGGCGTGTGAAGCATTTCCTCAGCCAGGGCCTGCGAAGCAGGCTCGACGCGCAAAGGTGGAAGCCAACCTGCCAGCTTCACCGCCCACAAGGTGAAGTAGCCGATCGCCTGCCAGACCGAACCCCCGCTGCGAAGGTGCTCCAGCACGGCCAGGAGAAGGCGGAAGAAACGCTCGTTGGGTTCCGCGGGCGGCAGCAGTTGCTCGGTCACCTCCGCCATGTAGTCGAGCGCAAGGCCCGTGGTGTAGTCCGAGGCCAGCGCGAAGGGGGACCACAGCAGTTCACAGGAATCCAGCGTCACCAGTTCCCGTGTCTCGCGTTGAAAATAGGCCATCCGCACGTGCGATAGTCTCTCCAGCCCGGCGCCGAAACGGCTCCTGGTCGTCCGGGCGCGTCGGGCCGTCCCGCGCAGCTTGCCCGCGTCCCTCGCCAGAAAACTCACGATCAAATCGGCCTCGTGGAAGGGATAGGTACGAAGCACGAGGGCTTCGCTCACACGGGCCGGCATCCGCGATCGGCGTACCTTACAGCGTAACAAAGCCGGCGCCGCCCGGTCCAGCGCGTGGGATTGCCGGGCGATGTTATACTCGCTTACTCCCATGACGACTACCAACGACGCCGCGCACGCAGCCGCCGGAGCCGGTCTCCGCGACCCCAACCTGGTGGATCAGCTCAGCGACGGCACCAAGGTCAAGCGTCGCCTGCTACGGCAGCGGGCCTGCAACGAGAAAGACTCCAAAGGCAAGCTCTGCGCCGGTCACCTTAAGCGCTGGTATTTCTTCGGCGACGAGATCAAGCGACGCTTCGGCGAGGATGCCGAAATCTACCGCTGCGAGCGCTGCAAGACGCTGTATCTGCCCAATCCGGACGAAGAGCCCCGCAGCGGAACGCTCTGCTGGTAAGGCAGACCAGCCCGCATGAAGAGCGGTCGAAGACCGTCCGTCGGGCGGCGCCTCGGGAAGCGGCGCTGACACGTTTTACGGGCAGGGAGGAGGCCCGCGCGACGGGGTGGGACCTCAGCGCGGGTGCCCCTTGAGGGGCTGGAGCCGGGCGCCGGGGCGGTCCGGAGTTGCGAGCACCCACTTCGCTTTCCTCACCGACGAAGCCCGCGTCCGAAAAATACATCGCCGGCAAGGCCGAACTGCACCCGGAACCTTCGGCTCCGGAAAGGGAAACCCTATGAGTGCAAAAAAGAACCCTCTGTTGCGACCGGTGGTCGGGGATCTCGAGCGGCGCTCTTAAGAAACATCGGCTCCCGCAAGCACGTTGTCTCACTGCCAACCGCTCGCTCCCGGCCTCCCTGGCGCAGCAGAGGGCAGGCTTTATCGGAGATCTTTCATCAACTCGCCAGAGTGCGATGCACGCAGCATGCCCGACCCTTGCATACCGCAAGTTCATGAAAACAAAGCACGTGGTTGGTATCCAGGGCGGCCGCTAAGCGGGCCGATGACACAAGGGCTGTGTCGCTGTGACACAATCTGATTTGACTGGCCTGACGTTCGCATGGCTGCTGCCGGCGGTCCTGCTCACGCAGCCCGGCCCGCCGCCCGGCAACGACACCGAATATCTGCCTGGCACAGCTCCGCCGCGCTTGCTGCTGCGCCCCCAGCGTTTGCGTCTGCTCCAGCGCGAGCGCCAACGGCAATCCATGCGGTGGGAACAGTTCGACGCCTTGGTGCGGGGCGGCGCCTCGTTGCCCGAACCGGGATTCGCCCTGGGGCTTTACTACCGCGTGAGCGGCGAGGAGGAGATCGGCAGGAGAGCGGTGCAGTGGGCGCTGGCGCGCTCCAGCGATCTGCGGCAGCTCGCTCTGGTGATGGATTGGTGCAGCCCCGTTATGAACGCGGAGCAGACGAGTCGCCTGGCCGCGCGCCTGGAAGAAGCCCTGCGGCGGCCCGCGGGAGAAGGAGTAAGCGAAACGCGCTCACGTGTTTTCGCCGCCCTGGCGCTGGCCGATTCCCAGCCGCGGACGGCGGCGGCCGAATTGCGCCGGGTCGTTGAAACTTGGTGGCGCGGCAGGGTTGCGCCGGGTCTCGGCGCCGGGCGGCCCATTCCGCGCAACGAGCACTACGCGCTGCTGGAGCTGCTGCACGCCCTACGCGATAACCTCGATCTGGACCTTCGCGAGGATGCCCGCGCGTACTTCATCCAACTACCGTTCTTCCGTCTGATGAGTTACTACCCTGCAGCCTACCCGGGCGGCGAAAACGACTACAGAATCCCCGCATCGCCTGCGGCCGAGCCGGACCTGGAAGCTGCCATGGTTTCCCGTGCGGCCGACATGGCCATGGTGGCCTATGATCCCAATGCGCGCGAGACCCAGTTCCTGCAGGGATGGGTCATGCAAGATCGCTTCCTGATGCGGCACCCCTTCGGGGTCCCGTATGAGTTTCTGTGGGCCAATCCCTACCATCCGGGACTCACTTACCACAGTCTGCCGCTTCTCTATCACGAGCCCCAATCGGGTTACCTCTTTCTTCGCTCCAGTTGGGATGATGATGCCGTTTGGCTCGGCCACTTCGAGGAATCCCTCCAGACCTTCCAGGAAGGGCGTCCAAAACGTCTATCCCCCGGCAAGGCCACCGAGCTGATCAAGGTCGGCGAGGCACGGGTAATCTGCGTCGGGAATCGTGACCGCCTGCGCGTGCCCCGGAACGACGGCCCCCTGTTCCTTCTGGGGCTCAAGCCCCGCCATGCCTACGACGTCGAGGTGGACGACGAGGAGATGAGAGAGGAGCACACCGACGGCGGCGGAATTCTCAGCCTGCCCGCGGGCACCGGGGGCGGCATCCGCCTGCGCGCTCGCGGGCCCGCGCTCTACCGTTGAGGTCCTCCTCAGCGATACCAGTTGCGCAGGCGCACTTCGATGCCCGTGCCGGTCAGGGCCTTCTCGAGTACGGAAAGGTCGGAATTCCGGTAATGATAGGGGTAGACTACTTTCGGCTTGAAGGCGCGGATGGCCTCCGCAGCTTCTTCCGGGGGCATCGTGTAAGGCAGGTTCATGCACACGAAGGCAACGTCGATATTGCGGAGCGCCTTCATTTCCGGCACTCCTTCCGTGTCCCCGGAAATATAGAATCTCTTACCGCCGAAGGTAAGCACGTATCCGTTGCCGCGACCTTTCTCGTGATAGACGCGGCCGGGCGCAGGTCCGCGCTGTATGTTATAAGCGGGGAGGGCCTCGATTGTCCACTTACCGAAGTTCCTGGTTTCGCCATTGCGGATGACGGTCGCCTCGGGGATCGTCTTCAGGGCAGCCTCCGGCGCGAAGATCTGCGTGGTGCTCTTGCGGACTCGCGCGATAGCCTTGGCGTCGAGATGGTCGCCGTGAACGTCCGTGATCAGGATGAGGTCCGCCGCGGGTAAATTCGCGTAATTCTGCTCGCCGACCGGGTCGACGTGAATGACTTGGCCGCCGGCTTCCAGCATGAGGCTGGCGTGCTGGATGGGAGTGATGCGAACCGGGCCGGCGGCAGTCGGGAACTCGTCGGTCGGCCGCTGGGCCTGGCTGCAGAAAACGGTCATCGTCAGCATAACGAGCGCGAGCAGTTTCATGGCCAGCATTTTACTCGACGCCGGCACACGGTCTCCAGCTCAGTTTTCGCGACGGCGGCGCGGCCACCACCGCGGGACCCGCCGACAGTACTCCAGGTATTCCTCGCCAAAGCGGCGGAGCATGTCACGCTCCTCGTACGCCCGTATGAACCAGCGGCTATAGACGATGAAGCCGCCTAGACACAACCACAGGCCCACGGAGCCGCGCCACAGCGCCAGCCCGGCCAAAATTGCACCGACCGCATACATCATGGGGTTCCGGACGACCGCGTAGGGACCGCCGGTTACCAGCTGCTTGGTCTTGGCAGCGAACGGATGCGGCGTGCCGCGGCCCCGACGAACCAGCAGCCACGAGCACCAACCCGCGAGCGACCCGCCCGCCGCGAGCAGCGTCGCGCCCAGCCAGCGGATGCGCGGGCCGCTCCAACCCATGGCTGCATCCAGCCATGTCCAAGACCAGATCACAAGCACGACGAGCGCCGGATACCAGAGGTGCCGCACCCATCCCGGCATGGATGATCAGATGCTGTAGCGGGTCTGGCGACGCGCGGCGTGGCGCTGGAGCGCCAACTCGATCAGCCGGTCGATCAGCCGCGGGTAGGGCAGGCCGGTCGCCTCCCACATGCGCGGAAACATGCTGATGGAGGTGAAGCCGGGAATGGTGTTGATTTCGTTGATATACAGCCTCTCGCCGGGCACTTCCAGCAGGAAATCCACACGCGCCATGCCCTCGCATTCCACCACGCGGTAGCACTCCACCGCCAGCCGGCGTACCTCGCGCGTCAGCTCCTCGGAGAGTTCGGCCGGCACGATCAGGCGCGCGGCATCCAGGACGTACTTGTCCTCGTAGTCGTAGAACTCGCGCGAGGGGACGATTTCGCAGGGCAGGGAAGCCTCCGGCCGGTCGTTGCCCAGCACGGAGCACTCCAGTTCGCGTCCGTGAATGGCGCGCTCGGCGATCACTTTGCGGTCGTACTGGGCGGCCAGTTCCAGCGCAGCTTCCAGTTCCGCGCGGTTGTGCGCTTTGCTGACGGCGACCGAGGAACCCAGGTTGGCGGGCTTCACAAAAACGGGATACCCGAAGCGCTGCTCGATGGCCGTAGCGTCGAGCGCACCCCGCCTCTGCACAATGTGTTCGACCACCGGCAAACCGGCCTCCCGGCAGAGGCGCTTCATAACGTCCTTGTCCATGGAGACGGCGCTGGCCAGCACACCCGCACCCACGTACGGAAGGTCGGCCAACTCCAGCAGGCCTTGCACGGTGCCGTCCTCACCAAAAGTGCCGTGCAGCACCGGGAAGACGACGTCGATTCCGGGATTGGCGCCCGGCTCAGGCACGAGGGCGTGCGGCTCCCAGCGACCCTCCTTGCTGATGAAGAAGCGCAGGACCTCGTAGCGGGCAGGGTCCATGGCCGCGATCACGCTCTCGGCCGACCGGATCGACACCTCGTGCTCACCGCTGCGCCCGCCGTACAGCACCGCCACGCGCAGCTTCATAGGATGCGCTTCCCCAGTGCGGACATCACCAGCTCCACGGCCAGCACCGCGGTGCGGTTGGCCTCGTCAATCACCGGATTGACTTCGACGACTTCCAGGGAAATCATGCGGCCGGAATCGCAAATCATCTCCATGGCCAAGTGGGCCTCCCGGTAATTGAGACCGCCTTTCACGGGGGTCCCCACCCCCGGCGCCTCCTGGGGATCCACGCTGTCCATATCGAGCGAGACATGGAAGCCCTCGGTGCCGGCGCCCGCAATTTCGATGGCTTCGGCCATGACGGCGCGCATGCCGCGCTCGTCGATGTCGCGCATGGTGAAGGCGCGCACGCCGGACCGCTTGACGTGCGGCTTCTCGAGGCTATCCACGTCGCGCAATCCGATCAGGGCGACGTTCTTGGGATCCACTTTGGGTGCGTAACCATAGATGTGGGTGAGAGCGCGTGGGCCCATGCCGATCGAACAAGCCAGCGGCATGCCGTGTACGTTGCCGCTCGGGCTGGTCTGCGGCGTGTTCATGTCCGGATGCGCATCGATCCAGATCACTCCGATTCGGCCTTTGCGCTTGCGGAAGTGCCGCGAGATGCCGGCGATGGTTCCCACCGCCACCGAGTGGTCGCCGCCCAATACGAGCGGCAGTTGGCCGCGGCCGGCGGCCTGCTCGACAGCGCGGGCCAGCTTCCGGCAGGTCTCGGCGATCTGCGGCAGGTAGCGGGCGTTGGCGGGGCCTTGAGGCGCCCGTTCGGGCTGCTCGACGGCCACGTTGCCCAGATCCTCGACCTGGTAGCCGAGCGAAGCCAGGCGCGGCCCGATGTTGGCCACCCGAATGGCCGAAGGTCCCATGTCCACGCCGCGGCGGCTGGCGCCCAGGTCCAGCGGCGCCCCGATGATGGCGATCTGGGCTGAGGGCATGGGCTCAGGGGCGCGTGCGATAAAGCATGCGCGGGAAGGCAATCGTTTCGCGCACGTGGTCGAGACCGCAGATCCAGGCCACGCAGCGCTCGATTCCCATGCCGAAGCCGCCGTGCGGGACCGTACCGTATTTGCGCAGGTCGATGTACCATTCGAATGCTTCGCGCGGCAGCTTGTGTTCCTCGATGCGGCGCAGCAGCAGCTCCAGATCGTCTATGCGCTGGCCCCCGCCGATGATCTCGCCGTAGCCTTCGGGAGCCAGCACGTCCACCCCCAGCACGACTTCGGGCCGCTCAGGGTCTGGCTGCATGTAGAAGGCCTTGACCGCTGCCGGGAAGCGATCGACCATGAAAGGCCGATCGAAATCCTCGCTGAGCAGCGTCTCGTCGGTTCCCCCGAAGTCCGTGCCCCACTGGATGGAACTCCCCTTGGCCTGTAAACGCCGCACAGCCTCGTCGTAGCTGATCTGCGGGAAAGGCGGCTTGACGTTCTCCAACTTCGAGACGTCGCGCTCCAGCACGGCCAGTTCGGCGCGTCGGTTTTCCAGCACGCGCGCCACCACGTAGCAGACCAGTTCCTCGGCCACCTGTTTGACGTCGTCGAGCGTCGCGTAGGCCATCTCCGGTTCGACCATCCAGAACTCGGTCAGGTGACGGCGCGTCTTGGACCGCTCGGCGCGAAAGGTGGGCCCGAAGCAGTACACCTTGCCGAAGGCCATGGCCGTAGCTTCGTTGTAAAGCTGTCCGGACTGCGTCAGGTAGACCTTGTCGTGGTCGAAGTAATTCACCTCGAACAGCGTGGTGGTTCCCTCGCAGGCTGAAGGGGTAAAGATGGGGGTGTCCACCAGGGTGAAGCCGTGTGAATCGAAATAATCGCGGACGGCGCGGACCACCTCGTGGCGGATGCGCAGGATGGCGTGCTGGCGCCGGCTGCGCAGCCAAAGATGGCGGCGATCCATCAGGAACTCGATGCCGTGCTCCTTGGGCGTGATCGGATAGGGGTCGCTTTCGGGCACGCGCTGGATGACCTCGATGCCGTCCAGTTCGAGCTCGTAGCCGCCGGGCGCGCGCGGTTCGGCCCGCACCACGCCGGTGACGATGATGGAGGATTCCTGCGTCAGATCGCGGACGGTTTCGAAGACTTCCTCCGGCAGCGCACTTTTGACCGCCACGCACTGCATGATGCCCGTACCGTCGCGCACTAGCGGGAAGAGAATCTTGCCGCTCTCACGCAGGTTGTATAGCCAGCCCGCGATGCGGACCCTCTGTCCCACATGGCGGGCCGCATCGCTGATCGCCATTCGGGGAGGAACCGAAGGTGCAGCCATCAGAGCATCTCCAGGCGCTCGAAAACCTCTTGCACCGCCTCGAGGGGATTGTGAATCTCCGGCGTCTCGCGCACTTCCAGCAGCAGGGGCACATCGTCGCCGCACGTGCGCAGCAGCGAGACGGTTCTTGTCCAGTCCACCGTGCCGCCCGACGAGAGGAAGGGCATCAGGTGGGCATCCTCCCGGCCGTCGTTATCGTGAAGGTGAGTCGATCGAATGCGCTCTTTGAGCTTGCCGAAGGCCTGCGGGATCCCTTCGTCCAGGTGCGCGTGGCCGACGTCGAAGCAGACCCCCAGATTCAGATGCGTCAGCTCGAAGAAGGCGCCCAGCCGGTCAGCGGTGGAGAGTCCGTTGGGAATGTTCTCGAGCAGAATTTCCACACCTCGCTGCCGTGCGAAAACGGAGAGTTCGTCGAGCGAGGAAAAGGCCGCCTCCACTTTGCGCTCGTCGAATTCCTCCTCGGGCAGTCCCATGTGCTGGATGAGGAAGCGGAAGGGCGCGGATTCGGCGATCTCGATTGCGCGCTTGATCTCGTCTACGGTCTGGATGCGACGGGTTTTGGACGGCTCAGCGATGTTGAGGACGGCGTTCGGTCCCGAACGCCCCCACACGTCGTCGCTGTAAATGGGCGAGTGCAGCGCATGAAAGCGGAGCTCGGAATCGCGGAACCAGTGGGCCAGCTCGGTGATCTGCGCGCGGTTGCGATAATCCAGATGCTGGCGCGCGCAGAAAATTTCGACCGCGGGGATGCCCGCCTTCTGGATCTTGTCCAGCAGGGCCGTCGTGAGGCGATAGTTGACAAACAGGTGCGTGGATAGAGCGCGTATCATATGCCGTCAGAACCCGTCCGCCTTGCCTTCCACGCGCGAATCGGCGGCGCCGTGCAGCCAACCTCCCTCCACCAACACCGCCGCCACTTCACCGATCGAGCGCGCCGGTTCGATCTGAAAGCCGCGCGCGGCGAGCAAGGCGCGCGTGTCGGGAGAAATTCCGGGCTCCATGTACAGTTTATCGGGTAGCCACTGGTGGTGGAAACGCGGCCAGTCGGTCGCCTCCCGGATGTTCATGTGGAAGTCCAGCACGTTGACGATGACCTGGAGGACGGTGGTGATGATGCGGGGACCGCCCGGCGATCCCAAGACCATGTACAGCCGCCCGTCCCGCAGCAGGATGGTGGGCGTCATAGAGGAGAGAGGACGCTTGCCGGGCGCAATCGCGTTGGCTTCGCCCTGCACGAGGCCGTAATAGTTAGGGTAGCCGGGCCTAGCGGCGAAGTCGTCCATCTCGTTGTTGAGCAGGAAGCCGAGCCCAGGCGCCGTGACGCCGGATCCGTAGCTGCCGTTGAGCGTGTACGTGACGGCGACGGCGCTGCCCTGAGCGTCCACGATCGAGTAGTGCGTGGTTTCGGCACTCTCGTAACCCGGCGGACGTCCCGGCCCCAGGCGCTCGCTGGGTGTGGCGCGCTCGGGATCGATAGAGCCGCGACGCTGGGCAAGGTAGCGGGGATCCAGCAGACCGCGCACAGGAATGCGCACGAAGTCCGGATCGCCGAGGTACTCGCTGCGATCCGCGAAGTATCGACGCATGGCTTCCGCCATCCAGTGGATGGAGGCAGCCGAGCCCGCCCCGTGCTTTTCGAAACCGCTACCCTCGAGGATGCCGAGCATCTGCAGGATGCCGATGCCTCCCGAGGAAGGCGGAGGAGCGGTCAGGATCTCGCAGCCGCGGTAGCGGCCGCGCAGCGGCGCCCTTTCCACCGGGCGATACGCCTTCATATCCTCGAGCGTGATCAGTCCGCCGTTTTCGCGCATCGCAGCCGCAAGCCTGTGCGCGGTCTCGCCTTGGTAGAATTCGTCCGCGCCTGCGCGCGCGATGCGTTCCAGCGTGCGGGCCAATTCCGGCTGAACGAGTCGCTCGCCGGGCTCGAAGTAGCGTCCGTCGCGCTGAAAAATGCGGCGCGATTCAGGAAAGCGGGCCAGCAACTGGCTGCGGCGCAGGCTTTCCGCCAATCCCCACGAGACCGGGAAACCGTCGCGGGCCAGCCGGATGGCCGGCGCCAGCAGATCGGCCCACGGCCGCGTACCGTACTTGCGAGCAGCGTACTCCAGGCCGCGCACCGTGCCTGGGACGGCCACCGCTCTCCAGCCCTCGATGCTCTCACGCGTCGGCTTGCCGTCCGGGCCCAGGTACATGTCGCGCGAAGCTGCCGCGGGCGCACGCTCACGGAAGTCGATGAAGGCAGCCCGGCCGTCCGCGAAGCGGATCAGCATGAAGCCACCTCCGCCCAAGTTGCCGGCGGCGGGGTGCGTCACTGCCAACGCGAAACCCACGGCGACCGCGGCATCCACGGCATTGCCGCCCGCGCGGAGCACGGCGACGCCTACCTCGGTAGCGTGCGGCTCGCGCGTCACCACCATTGCATGACGGGCGCGAACCGGCTGGCGGGCGGCAGCCGCCGCAGCCATCAAGAGACCGCTTGCGATCAGGGTGCGAAAAATCGTGCTCATTGCGTCCTCATTGTCCCGCCGTAGCTCAACGTCCTGGCGGGTCGCCCTGACGGATCCAGGCCGTGTTGAAGCGGACGTGCTTGATGGACTTCCGGGGTTCGCCGTTGGGCAGGTGATTCAGGAAATAGCTGTACGTCACGTGCAACGTACCGTCGCGCGCCTGGATGATCGAAGGGTAGTGATAGGAACCGGCCCCTTGTTCGCGGCCATCGAGCTCGAGATGGCGCTTCCACTTCCACGTTGCGCCTTCGTCGTCGGAGAGGGCCACCGCGAGGGAGTGACGACCGCGCTCGGTGTCGTTGTAGATCATCACCCATTGCCCATCGCGTAGCACCAGAACTTCCAGGCTGGAGCCGGGATTGGGAATCTCGGAATCCGTGACCGGCGACCACGTGAGCCCATCGTCTTGCGAGATGCTCATCATGACACGCTTGGGCGGCGGCCCGTTATCGCGCATATATGCGACCAGCGTGCCGTCGCGCTTGCGTGCCAACGTAGGCTGAACGGGTCCCGGGCCCACCAAGGGCTCGCTCGTCGTCCACGTCAGGCCGCCGTCGTCGGTAATGCCGATGAGCGAGAAACTGAAACCGTCCGAGTACAGTGGCAACAGGATGCGCCCGGAAGGAAGTTCGATGGGGTGGTTGCGCGGCATCCAGCCCATGCGTGTGAAGTATTTGTCCGCCGCACGCTCGAGCATCCGTTTCGCCCACTGGATCTGGAGCTCCGGCGCGCCCGGGGTGATCAGGGGCTCCAATGTCCGGCGGACCTTCTCCGGGAAGTTGCGCGGCACGACCAGCCAGGGTTCGCTCACCTGCCAAGCCGGGGGACCGGGCCGCTTGTAGTCGGTCGAGATGCGGTACTTGAGCAGCGCCGTGTGCCATTCATTGGCCACGATGACCGGCCAGACCAGCCAGAGGCGTTCCCGCGAGTCGACGAAAAGAACCGGATTGCAATCGGGAAAGCCCGGCGTATCCGCCAGCACGAAGGGATCGCTCCAAGACTCGCCCGGACGACGCCGAGCGGCCATGATCTGTACATCGTCCGCCGTGCGCTCGCCCGAGCCCCGATACCAGCAGGCCATCAGCTCGCCGTCGGGCAATTCAACGATGGAGGAGGAATGATTATGCAGTGCATCCAGCGGGAAAATCAGCTCGGCTTCGTAGAGGGGCTGCTGGCCGCTCGACAGCGCAGGCCAGAGCAGACAGCTCAGAAGGACAGTGAGGGCGCGCATCGCTCCCCAGTCTAATACGGCGGGGCTCAGGAACGCGCCAGTGCGATCCAGATGATGGAAAGGTTCCAGACTACCAGGGCGGCGTACCAGTAGTTCAGCCACCGGATCAGGCGGCGCCGGTGAATCCACAAACAGAACGCAGCTAGCGCGACGGCCATCAGTTTCGAGAGCAGTGCGCCCCAGACCGGCCCGACGCTCATCAGCCGGCGAATGAACGGGCTGAGCTCGACCAGACCGAGACGGATGCCGACGATCGTGGTGAGAAAGTCCAGCAGTTGCAGATAGAGGAACAGTTGGAGGTACGCCGGCACGCGGGACTTATCGGATACCGGGGGCCGAACTTGAGAAGCCGCGGGAAGTCCCGCCTCAGCCCGGCAGCCTCACGCGCGGAATGCGTTCGGCCGGCGGGGGCAGGGCGGGGAAGTCGGTGTAGGGCTCGGTCTGATACCAGTAAGCCACCGAGTAAAAGTTATCTCCGCGATCGTTGGCGTGACCGTGCTCCATGGTGTACTTCATGTAGCGCGTGAAGGTCACCGGGTTGTCTCCGTGGAAGCGGTAGCAGCAGTAACGACCGCCGGTGCGCTCGGGCATCACGATGAGTGGAGCGCCGTAATAGTGATGAGCGAAAGGCGTGGCGCCGTCGCGGCCGCCGAAGTTCCAGCTCCCGAGGAAATAATCCTCGGACCCGGTGCCGATGATCACGGGCTTGCTCTCGTCGTCGATAAAAATCATGTCGTCGCCTTCGCCCATCCAGCCGTCAGCGTTGAGCAGCACGCCCAGAGTGCAGCCCAGGATCTGACCGCGGCCCCGCGCTTCGGCGTAGACGTAGTTGTCCCTGCCGTCGGGATTCACCTTCGCTTCGCGGTTGGCCTTGCAGGGCGCCGCCTGGCGGTACTGGGCGTGGAAGTACATGGCGTCGCGAGGCAGCGCCTCCACGAGCATGTAGTCGATGTTGGAGTAAAAAGCGTTGACCTGCTGCGCACCTTCGTTGGTCACCGTGATGCGCGCCGAGCGGCGGAAGGGCATAGCGAAGTAGCAATTCAGCGAGCGCGCCGGTGAGCAGGCAAGGTAGGCGGACTGATAAATGACGTACTGGCCGAGGTTCAGGCCGAAGAAATCGCCGATCGGCGTCTCTACGCTCGGTTTCGGATTGCCTTCCCAATACATGCGCAGCACGATTTCTTTCAGGTGCATCGCACTGGGCGAGGAGATGGTGAACCAGATATGCGTGATGATGCCGGGGCCGTCGGAATTGAAGATTTCCTGGGTGGCGCCGGGCGGGATCTGCCAGCGGTCGGCGTTGCCGCCCGTGCGGTCGTGGCTGGATTGCTTGAGCGAGCGGTGGTTCTGCGCGCGGGCGTAGGCCGGCAGAAAGTCGCAGCGCTCCGGCGGAGCGGGCTGCGCCTCCGCGGTCCCGCGCGCGGCTGTAGTAAGCCCTGCCAGCGCCATAAGGCGCTTGAAGAAACTGCGGCGCTCGGGGGTGGCAATCATGGTAGGCATGAAACGAGTTCCTCCTTCTTACAGCTGGTTTCCGGCTCGATGGATTATACCAATCGGATGCATTCGACGGCTGGGATCCCGCGCACCTGTGGTAAGAGGAAGGGACGGCCCCGCGAGTTCGCGCGAATGGGCCCGGCCGTTCGGACTTCAACGCGTCTCAGGCTGAGGCCGGCCGCCGCCTCGCGGGCATGAGCTCACGACGGGAGATTTCCGGCCGGCCTTCATCGCGCTCTGTCTTGTTCCCCAATTCGAAGGCTTGTTCCACGGCGCGGTAGGCTGCCGAATTCTGCGCTCACCTTCCTGCGGGTCGCTGCGAGATTGCCATCGGGCGAGGCCTGGGCGCAAGATCGGGGCGGTAAGCTGCGTCGCCGAGAAGCAACCTCAGATCGAGCGGCGCTCGACCAGCGCGCCCCGACTCACTCCTTCCTGCCCTTCGGCGATTCCGGGGCTGTTGTCTCAGGCGCCTTCTTGCCGGCTGAGCTCACCGCGGGAATGCCTGCGATCCCCCCTAACCGGCCGAGCGCACTCAGGTCCGAAATGCCTTCGATGTGCACAACGCTTACCTCTTTGGGCTCGGCTGCAATGATGAGCAAGCCGCCGGACTTACCTTCGGGCGATTTCTTCATCAGGATTTCCGTAAAACGGTCCTTTTCCTTCACCGAAACGAGGCTGGACCATTGGCCCGAGGCTTTCACTTTGTCGCGGAGCGACCGCAGCGGCTCCAGGTCGTACATGCCGGGCGCTTCGAACTCGAAACTTCGCACGAAAACCGACTTCAGTTGTCCGATCAAGTCCCCCAACGGCTCCGCGTCCGGCTGGCCCTTGGCGCCTGTTAGCAGCGCCAGCTGCTCGGCGCCGATGCTGACTTCGGCGGATCTGGCGGCTTTCTGACCTAACTTATCGAAAACGCTCCAGTCGATGTCCTGCGCCGCCAACGCAAGGGGCAGGACCCCTACCAGCCGCAACCATGTTCTCATGGGCCGACCTCCTCGAAGCGAACTTCGCGCACCCCGATGCGGTTCAACTCACGGTCCGCCTCCGCAAGCTTGTCGTTAGCGATCCGAAGCGCAAGTTCCAGCTTCTGCCGGATCTCCAGAGCCTGCTGCTCACGCCGTCGCTCGTCACGCCAGCGCAGACCGAACCAGACCGTAATCGTCAAGACGACGGCTGCGGCGACGCGTATCCAGAAGTTTCGATTGACGGCCTGTCGCCTACGGAGCGAACGCAGAATCCGACCTTCGAGATTCGGCGGCGGTTGGATCCGGCGCAGGGATTCCGAGAGCAGCTTTTCGAAGCGGTCGCGGTCCGTCATGCCTTCCTCCCTGCGGGCTCGCCTGCGAGCCTTCGCGTCAGCCGCCCGCGCAACAAGCCTACCGCTCGATGCAACCTGCTCTTGACGGTCTCGACGGGAACCTCGAGAAGGCTAGCGATCTCAGCCGGGGCCAGTCCATCCTGATACCGCAGGATCAGCACGGTCCTTGCGCGGGCCGGCAGCCTGCGGACCATCGCCTGAACCTGTTCACGCAACACGAGTTCATCCTGCGGCGGAGCCGACGCTGCTTCGATTGCCTCTAGCGGAGGACCGGCCCGGTGACGGCGTTTGCGGATTTCGTCGATGCAACGCCGCGGGGCCACGCGCAGAAGCCATGCCTTGGCGTGGGCGGCCGATTCCAGCCTGTCCATGTGCTCGTGCAGCGCCAGGAACACGTCCTGCGTCAAATCCTCGGCAGCGACGGGGTCACCCAGTGCGTGACAGGCAAGACTGTAAACCATGGCCTGGTGCTCCCGCAGCAAATCCACGAACCGGAGCATCGGGGTCTTCCAAACACCAATACGTATGGAGGGCGGGGAAGTTGCCGCACTTTCTTGCGAGGCGGGCCGCACGCCACGCCATCGCGCCTCGGACCGCTCCGGCTTTGCTACGATGAAGCGAAAACTCGCTGCTATGAAACTCAAGTGGGCGGTGCTGTGCCTCGCTGCGACGGGTCCGCTCGTTTATTTCGTCAGGCCGCTGCGCCTGGCGGCCCTGTACATGGTCGGGCGCGCCGGGCCGTGCCCCTGGCGGGAGACGCTGCGCAGCGCGGACAATCTGCGCCGGCAGATCGAAATCAAGGACCGGATCCTCGCCGCCAGCAAACTCGTACGGAGAGACCCCGAGGGGTACAACCTGTGGCAAACGCCGAAGGGGCTGTTCTGGGTCCCGAACGGCAGTGATTACTCGCTGCCCTTCAATCTTGCCGAACAGGAACGCAAAATTTACGGAGACCACCGCTTGGGCGTGCGTCCGGGCGACGTGGTCCTGGACTGCGGAGCAGCCATGGGGGTCTTCACCAGGGAGGCTCTCGCTGCGGGAGCCAGGCTGGTGGTTGCGATCGAACTGGCGCCCGAAAATCTGGAATGCCTGCGGCGCAATTTCAGCGAGGATGTGCGGTCGGGCCGAGTCGTCATCTATCCCAAGGGCGTCTGGGACAAGGACGACGTCATGACGCTCTACGTGGATCCCGGCAACTCGCCGGCCGATAGCGTGGTCATGCGGCCGGAGCGGGCGCGTCCCGGCCCGCGGGTCGAGCTGACAACGATCGACAAGCTTGTACGAGAACTCGCCCTCGACCGCGTTGACTTCATCAAAATGGACATCGAAGGCGCCGAGCAGCGGGCCCTGGCCGGCGCCCGCGAAACGCTGGCGCGTTTTCGTCCGCGGTTGGCCATCTCCGCCTACCACATGGAAGACGATCCCAAGCGCATTCCCGAACTGGTGCGCGCGGCGTGGCCCGGCTACCGCATGGAGTGCGGCCCATGTGCCGACGCCAAGAGTGCGGTGCGGCCCGACGTGCTGTTCTTTTACTAGCACCCGGCCCCAAAATGCCTCGACTTCGTCGCCTATGACACTCCGCGCCTTACTTGTTCGATTGGCGCCCCACCACGCCGAGACCAATCCGATCTTAAAGGTAAGTCTGGTACCGGCCTCGCTCCGATTGCTCTGCGCGCTCTCCGCCCTTGGACGACGATGCAGTGAGGAGCCGCCGTGCCGGCCCTGAGCTGCGCCGGGGAACCGGGCACACGCGCGGGGCGTAAGCGGCCAACCGAAGCCGTCCCCGGGCCTCGGCAGGAAATCGTCGGGCCTGATCATGCACGCCAGGGCTGCGGCGGGCCACGGCGAATGCGGCTCCTCCACGCTGCCGGCGGACCGCATTCCAGCTAGTCCCGCCCGGTAAGGCCAACGCTCAGCGGGCCTACCATGGGCAGGCCCCGGTGAACGAGGTCTCGCCGGCCTCAACATTCCCGTAATCAAAGTCGAAGCCGGGCACGGTGTCGGAGAAGAGGCCGTGGGACGGAGTGCAAAGGTGCGTACGGCCCGTCTCAGACCACCAGTGCACAGGAACGGCCCCGGTCACGGAAGATGCCCCAACCCCGCGGAGCGGGTTCCGAGGGCTGCCTGCAACTCGCGGCAGGATCAAAGTGCCGGAAGCTTGCGAGATGCTCAGAGCTTGTTGAAAAAGTCGCCCACACAACTACAGCCAGACTTACTAAGTGCTACAAACGATTGATTTGGCATGAACGGACGCAAGATCACCCGGCCGCGCGGAGCGCCGCAAAGAATTTGTCAACAAGCTCCTAAAGGCGTGTTGGCCGGAACTTCGTTTTTAATGTTTTTAATCGACTCCACGAGCTTATTGAAAAAACCGAGCACGCCTATATGCGGACGACCAAGCGGGCTGGTTTGCGGACCGTCCGGTCCGAAAGACCCATCCGCCGGAGCGCGCGAAGCAGGGCGAAGTACCGGTCCCCGCTAAGGGCTTCGCAATCTCTGAGCCTGTTGCACCTTCCCGTCGCTGGAAGGTTTATTCTGTATGGGGAGATCCATGAGGGCGTTAAGGATTTCCGATCTGGCGAAGACAACAGGCGTTTCAGGCAAAACGCTCCGATACTGGGAAAGCCTGGGCCTGCTGCCTCGGGCCAAACGGACTCACACCGGTTACAGGCTTTTTGGCCCGGATAGCATCCGGCGGGTTGAGTTCATCCAGAAGGCCAAGGGCATCGGCCTCACCTTGAAGCAGATCGCTAAGGTTCTGAGAATGGCTGAGGAAGGCCTGGACCCGTGCCCCGAGGTAGTACGGTGGACAGGAGAAAAAATCCTGGCGGTTGAGCAGCAGATAAAGTTGCTTTCGGCCGTCCGACGCAGACTGGAGCTCTTCCGGCTCGAAACAGCCGCGAAGCTACCCTGCCCGCCTATGAAGCCCTCGGAGATCTGCTGCGTCATCGAGGGTCTACCCCCACTGGCCGCAGGGCTCGGGAAAGGAGGTCAAGGAAATGCGAAAATTCTGGTTGCTGCTGTCCCTCGGGTTTGTGGCGCTGGTGACTAGGGTGTGGGGTTCATTTGGCCCCGCTTGTCCACCATGCCCATTCTGCCGCTAACCCTCGGTTACAGGGGACGTCGCTGCGCCCCTGCAACGGCCCGTTCTCTGATGAGCTCACGGGGTTCGCGTTTCGCGTGAGCATTTTGGTTGCAGCCTTTGGCCTGTTGGCGTTGGGCCTCCCACAAGAGAGTGCCGCGATCCGCATCGAGGTAAGGGCGGGCGCAGCTCCCGTTCCGGGCGCCAGCGTGAGGGTTGGCGGTGTCTCCACGGAAACGGATCGGGATGGCATCGTCGTGGTGCCGGTTGCTCTCGGCAAGGTGGAGGTCATGGTGTGGAAGCAGGGCTTCCTTCCGGCATCCGCGTCGCTCACCGTAGGCGAAGCGCGTGTGTGGCATCTGCTGATCGAGCTCCAGCCGATGCAGCCGGTCAAAGAAGAGATCACTGTCTCTGCGACTCGGACAGACCGCAGGATTCAGGACTCGCCGGCGCGGGTCGAAGTGCTGGACCGGGACGAGATCGAAGAAAAGATGCTGATGACGCCCGGCGACATTGTGATGCTGCTGAATGAAATGGGAGGCCTGCGTGTGCAGACGAACTCACCGTCCCTGGGCGCGGCGAGCATCCGCATCCAGGGAATGAAGGGGCGCCACACACGCTTCCTGGCCGACGGCCTGCCCCTGTTCGGCCAACAGGGTGCCGGGCTGGGAATCCTGCAGATACCGCCTATGGATCTTGGCCAGGTCGAGGTGATCAAGGGCGTATCCTCAGCCCTGTATGGCGCTGGAGCGATGGCCGGCATTATCAACCTGATCTCGCGGCGACCAGGGTCGGAGCCGACGCTGGAGTTCCTCGCCAACCAGTCGAGCCGGGGCGCCACGGATTTACCGCTGTTTCTGGCTTCGCCTTTGAGCTCCCGATGGAGCGCTTCGTTGCTCGCCGGCGTCCACCACCAGCGGCCAAACGACATTGACGAAGACGGATGGGCGGACCTGGCAGGCTACACCCGCCGCGTTGTGAAGCCGCGGCTCTTCTGGGATGGCGGCCAGGGACGCACCAGCTTGCTTACGGGTGGCGTTACGTATGAGAACCGCCAGGGGGGCACAATGGCTGGGTCCGTTCTGCCTGCCACCGGCTTGCCTTACAGGGAAGCGTTGCACACGCGTCGGTACGATCTGGGCGGCAACGTGCAGTGGCTGATCGAGAACCGACGCGTGGTCACCACACGCTTCGCAGTCTCCACTCAGCGACATGACCACCGATTTGGCGAGGTTCAGGAGCGCGATCGCCACGACTTGTTCTTCGGAGAACTGGCGGTTCGGGGCGCCATTGACCGCCATACCCTGGTGGCAGGATTGGCGGTCGAGCGGGAGTCTTATCGGCCTCGTGACGTTCCTCGCTTCGCCTACGGCTACACTACGCCCGGCGTGTTTCTCCAGGATGACGTCGACTTTGGTTCCTGGCTCTCGCTTTCGGCCGGCGCACGCGCCGATTTTCACGGCCGCTATGGTACGTTCCTGAGTCCCCGACTTTCCGCGCTGCTGCGCTGGAAGGGCTGGATCAGCCGTTTCTCAGCCGGTCAGGGTTTCTCGGCGCCCACGCCCTTGACCGAAGAAACCGAGGCCGCAGGGCTCTCGCGCCTAACCCTGGTTGCCCCGCTGGAGCCGGAACGAGGGCGTGGCGCGTCCTTCGATCTGACGCGGAATGTTGGCCCGGCCTCGTTCACAGCCACGCTCTTTGGTTTCAGCGTGCGGCACCCCATTGAGGTGAGGGCCGATGAGCGCTATGAAATCCTGAATCTGCCCCGGCCAAGCACGAATGCCGGGCTGGAGCTGCTCGGAACGTGGAAGAAGGCGCCGTTTTTCGCCTTGGCCAGCTACACCTTCGTTCGCTCACGAAAAGAGGACAAGGGCGAACGCGTCGATGTCCCGCTGACGCCCCGTCAAAGCCTCGCACTGACCGTATTATGGGAGAAGGAAGCCGCCTGGCGCGTTGGCCTCGAGGCTTTCTACACCGGCCGTCAGCGTCTCGAGCACAATCCCTACCGTTCGGAATCGGAGCCCTACCTTGTGTTCGGCGTGATGGCGGAGCGTCGCATCGGCCTCGTCCGGCTCTTCTTCAACGCCGAGAATGTAACGGACGTCCGGCAAACGCGTTGGAATCCATTGCTCCGCCCGACTCGCGGTGTGGACGGTCGCTGGACGGTGGACGCCTGGGCGCCTCTGGAGGGCCGCGTCCTCAATGGAGGCATTCGCCTGCGGTTCTAGGAGTTTGTTGAACAAAGGGGTCCGTGGGGACGGAGGACTCACTCCGATGGTATTGATCAGCGGCCGGCGAGGACTTGGTCGACCAAGGGCCGGCTGGTGCGCGAGGGGTAATCGGCGGAGATGCGCTGCTCGAGGGAGACGTAGCTAAAGATTCGGGTTTGCTCGGGGTCCCGGGGACGAATAAAACAATGATGACACAAAATGTTTTGACTCACAAGGCCCAGGCGGGCTTTTCAACAGGCTCCTAAAGGATCCGGCCCAGCTGGCGGAGTACGTAGTAAACCATGAGGGCCCCGATGACCAGGGAGGCGCACCAGACCGCCAGAGTGGTGAGGGTCGAGGGCCTGACTTCACGCGGAAGTCGGCGGTGGCGCAGATACAGTGTTCCGGCGGCGATCACGGGAATCATGAGAAACTGCGCCAGACCGCCCACGAAAACCATACCCACGGGCTCGCGAAAGATCCAGTAAAGGATGGCCGGCACGATGGTCAGCAGCCATACAAAGCGACTGCGCCAGCGCAGTCGTGCCCGGTAGTCGCCGGCAGGGAAGAAACCCATCAGTCGGACCATGTCGGCGTACAGGCGCGAGTGCGCCGCCGTAGCCGCGAAGACGGTCCCGTAGAGCGTGGCGATGGCGCCTGCGTAGAACACCCACAGCGCCCAGCCTCCCAGCGTCTGCGTGTACATGTTCGAAAGCACCGCGATCATGGCATCGGCGGCGGGGCGCAGCCCCATGCCGTGGAGGATGCCTGCGCCCAGCAGATAAAAAGCGACTGTAGCCACCGTGTAGATCAGCATCGAAGCGAAGATGTCCACCTGCATGACGCGGATCCAGCCCAAGGCGCGGGCGCGCCACGACTCGGTTCCGTCACGTCGCCCTGTGAAACGCGCGTATCCCTTTTCGACGCACCAGTACGGGTACATGAAGAACTCCGTGGCCCCCACGCCCGTGATCCCAAAAACGCCCACGGCGCGCGTCAGCCCGCCGGGAGGCAACCTCAACTTGAGCCCTTCCAGAAGCTGGCGCCAAGAAAAGTACTGCGGCATCCGCGTCATCAGGATCGCCGCGAGAACCGTGAGCATCGTGAACAGGCCGACCTTGACCATGGCCAGCCGCTCGATCCGTTGGTAGCCGCCACCGAGAAGCAACGCCAGCGTCAGGGCCAGCAACAGCACCACCCAGGCATTGATGGGAACCGCCGGCAGAAGCGAGTGCATGACCTGCGAGACGCCGGCGTACATGGCGCCGACCTGGAACAGAGTAATGGACACCATGGCCGCCCAGGCCCAAACGATCCAGTTGACGCGCCAGCGCGGTCCCGGAACCTGATCGAACGCCGCCAAGCCCGTCTCGCCGGTGGCAATCGTGTAACGGCCCATCTCGGCCTGCACGATGGGCTTGACGAAGCAACTGAGCAGAATGACCCAGAGCGCCGTGTAACCGACTTGCGCGCCCAACGCCGTCGTGGCGATCAACTCGCCCGAGCCGACAATGGACGCGCAGAGGATCATGCCCGGGCCGATGCGGCGAAGGATGGCCGGAAGGCCGCGGGGCGGTGACTGGATGTCGGCAGGGTCAAGGCCGTAAGGGTCCTTGAGGACCGCGGAGCCTGCGATCATGGGAGCCAATCTAGCACAGGAGGAGGGAGGAGACCCACCGGGCAGAAGTTTACATAATACTTATTATCGGACCAGCGATGGCGGCCTGCGTCTCCTTGCCTGATCCACGTCGCCTTTCGTGGCCCGCCACTGAACCGGCCGGCAACAGCGCCGCACCCGCTTGCCGGCCTGCCTGGCCGCCCTATGGGACCCCACGAACCCCTACGGTTTCCCCTCCCAATCTTCCATGGCGAACTTCGGGCCCGGAATCGGGCTCGCTTCAGACCCAACTCAGCCTCTTGGTGAGCTGGAGGCCCTCCGGCACATTGCGGCGCGGTTCAAAGATTCTGGCCGCCATCGGCGAGCCGGCTCAGGACTGCTTTCGGGACCTCGGCCACCGAATGGACGCGTACGACTTCGAGACCGGCATCGCGCGCGGCCCGTTCACCGGCGTCGGAGTCCTCGACAGCAAGGGCGCGCCGCGCGCCCAAGCGACGCGCGGCTACCAGGTAAGGCTCCGGATCCGGCTTGTGGCGGTTGACGTCTTCAGCGGTGACTATGACGTGGAAGCGTTCAAGCAGGTCTGCGGCTTGCAACAGGGGGCGGATTTCTAAGATGGAGGTGGAGGTTACAAGCGCTAACTTTCTGTTCTTCAAGGAGCTTATTAGCTCGATATTCTCCTTGGGGATGGGCGGTCGCGCCAGGGCCTTTTCCAGGAACAAGCGCTGCTTGTTGGCAAAGCGCGCCCACAAGAGAGCCGCCTGTAGGGGCGGCCGGCGGGTGCGCGCAAGGCGCTCGACGAGCTCTCGATCACTAACCCCGATCAGCTCAGAGCGATAGAATGCCCAATCTAACGTTATACCTAACGGTTTCAGGGCGTCGCGCCAGGCTTCGTAGTGCAGCGGCTCAGTGTCGGCCAAGACCCCGTCGAAATCAAACAGGACTGCGTCGTAGGACACTGCCTGCTCCAATGGCGTCCTAGTCGCGGGCGCGCCGACGATATCCTCCATTATAATGACTTGCATGTTGAAGCCCACGGAGAAGATCTGGCACAACGGCAGATTCATTCCCTGGCAGGAAGCCCGCATTCATGTCCTTTCGCACGTGGTCAGCTACGGCAGTTCGGTTTTCGAGGGCATTCGCTGCTATGCGACGGCCCGCGGGCCTGCGATCTTTCGCTTGCGCGACCACCTGCGGCGGATGCTGGATTCGGCGAAGGTTTACCGCATGGAAGTGGGCTATAGCCTGGAGCAACTGGCGGAGGCCGCGGTGGAGCTGGTCCGGGTCAACCGCCTGGAGTCCTGTTACATCCGGCCGATCGTGCTCCGCGGCTACGGCGAAATGGGCATCTACGGCTGTCGCAATCCCGTGGAGGTTTTCTTCGCCTGTTGGGAGTGGGGCCGCTACCTCGGGGAGGAGGCGCTGGCCCGCGGTGTCGACGTCTGTGTTTCCAGTTGGCGTCGGCTGGCGCCGGACACTCTGCCGGCCATGGCCAAGGCAGGCGCCAATTACATGAATTCTCAGCTCATCAAGATGGAGGCTGTGACGAACGGCTACGACGAAGGAATCGCGTTGGACGCGGCCGGCTATGTCAGCGAGGGGTCGGGCGAGAACCTCTTTGTGGTCCGAGACGGCCGGATCCTCACGCCGCCCCTGGGGGCCTCGGTGCTGCCCGGGATCACCCGCGACACGGTGATTCGACTGGCGGGCGAGCTGGGGATTCCCGTGGTCGAGACCCTGATACCGCGCGAGATGCTTTACCTCGCCGACGAGCTTTTCTTTACGGGAACCGCGGCTGAGATCACTCCCATTCGCTCCGTCGATCGCATCGTGGTGGGAGCGGGGCGGCGTGGACCAATCACCGAGGCCTTGCAGAGAGAGTTCTTTGCCATCGTCGAAGGGTCGAAGCCGGACCGGTACGGCTGGCTGACCCCCGTGCCGGCGCCCGAACCCGTTCAAGACCGGTGAACACGGATGTCCTTGACTCGGGCGCAGGCAGGAGGAGCGGACAACGTCAAGAGTGCGCCGCGGGCCCTTCCCTCCCCCGAGAATTGTGGAAGGCCCGGGCGCACTCGACCGAGCCTCTCTGAACTTTATAGCGCCGCTCGGAACCTTCGTGCCAGAGGTTCGGGAGGCCGTCGGTACCGGTTTCATCAGGTTTTTTCGCGCGCCGGTTGAGTAGTTTGGCCCGCGCGGATTGTGCGAAAGGTGTGGAAAAAACATGAGCCCCGCACAATGTCACGGTCGGGATGTGCTTCGCGGCACCCCTGTCGTCATCGAGTTCGACGGCGTCATCCGCGCCGTGCGGGAATCGGCGGCGGAGCTGGGCGAGACCTGGCTGGCGCCCGGTTTCGTTGACTTACAAATCAACGGATTCGCCGGCGTCGATTACAACGATCCCCGGACCTCCCCCGAGCAGATTCTTGGCTCCCTTCGTGCGCTATTCGCGACGGGAGTGACGCGGGTGTTTGCCACCGTTATCACCGGAGCTCCGGAACAGATGCTGGCCGCGGTGCGAAACCTTGTACGGGCGCGCCGCGCGGCGCCGGAGGGCGAGGCCATCGCCGGGATTCATCTCGAGGGTCCCTATATTTCTCCCGAAGACGGCCCGCGCGGGGCCCACCCGGCGCGATGGGTGCGTCCTCCGGATCTCGATGAGTTCCACCGGCTCCAGGACGCGGCAGAGGGGACAATCCGCCTGGTGACTCTGGCCCCGGAATGGCCGCAGGCACCCGCATTCATCGAAGCACTGGTGGCCGAGGGTGTTACGGTGGCGATCGGCCATACGGCCGCTGACGGCGCGCATATTGCGGAGGCTGTGCGCGCGGGGGCTACAGTTTCGACCCACCTGGGCAACGGAGCCCACATGATGTTGCCGCGCCACCCCAATTACATCTGGGAGCAATTGGCGGAAGACCGGCTGGCCGCAGGTTTCATCGTGGACGGCATCCACCTACCCACATGCTTTTTAAAAGTCGCGCTGCGTGCCAAAGGGCTGGAGCGTTCATTCTTGGTGACCGACGCCACCGCGCCGGCGGATTGCCCGCCCGGCCGCTACCGGCTTGGCGAGCAAGAGGTCGAACTTACCGAGGATCATCGGGTGGTGCTCGCGGGTCAGAACAGGCTGGCGGGATCGGCGCTGCGCATGGACCGTGGGATCGAGAACCTCATGAAGCTGGCCGGTCTAAGTCCCGCTCAGGCGGTGACCATGGCGACGCTCAACCCGGCGCGTGTCGTTCGGCTGGCGGGCCGCCAACGCGGCCTGGAGGCCGGGGAACTGGGAGACGTTGTGGAGTTTACACTGGAAGGCTCGCGCGGACGACTGAGCGTCCGCCGGACCTGGCTTGCGGGCCGGCTCGCCTACGAGGCTCGCGCATGAGGCGTGCTACTGGCTCATACCGCGGGCGGTGATACGCCAGCAGGCCTCGACGAGTTCGCCACGAACGCAGTAGATCCTGTCGTAAAGGTTGACCGTGGGATCGCAGTGCGGGATGACGAACTCGATTCGGTCACCGAGTTCGAGACGGCGCGCTTCGCCGCTCAAGGTGAGCCGGCCGTGCTCGTCACCGGCGAAGCTGTAGCTGATGCCCTGCCGCGTTCGGCATTCGGGCGGAAACGGCTTGTCGGTCGAGAAGGCCTTCAGCCCGGCGTCGACTATGGCGGTGTCGGCGGAGGGCTTGCTGATCACGGTGCTCAGTACGGTGAGTGCGTTGCGGAAATCGCCGTAAAAATCGCCGTCGCGCCCGCCGATGCGGTTGTAATCCACGTCCATGAAGATGAAACTGCCCGGCTGCAATTCGGTAATGCCGGGAATTTCGACGTCTATGTTGTAGGTTCCCGTAGAACCTCCGCTCAACAGGGGACACGGGATGCCCTTGGACTCGAGCAGGCGGCGCGTGTGGACGGCTTGTTCCATCGCCTCGCGGGAGACCTGACGACGCCGTTCGAACCCGACCACGTGCGAAGCATGGCCCGCGTAAGCCTGCAGGCCGGCCAGCCGGACGTGGCGCAGCGATTGGATCTGTTCGGCCAGCCGCAGGGCGGGTTCGCCCGGCATCACCCCGGTACGGCGCCCGACATGGAGATCGATTGCCAGGTTGAGGCGGATCCCAGCGGCGCGGGCGGCTTCGTCCAGGTCGGCCACGTTACGCGGGTTGTCGACCGAGAAGATCGTGTCGGGCCGGCGGCGGGCGAGCCGCACGGCCCGCTCGATTTTGTCGCGGCCGACCACAGGCGTGGTGATGAGCAATCCTCCGATGCCTTCGCGGGCGAATGCCTCAGCTTCGCTGATCTTGGCCGCGCAGCATCCTACGGCCCCGGCGCGAATGAGCCGCCGCGCGATCTCGGCGCACTTGTGCGTCTTGCCGTGCGGGCGAAAAGCCAGGCCGTGGCGGCGCAGGTGCTCGGCCATGCGGCTGACGTTCCATTCGAAGGCATCGAGGTCCAGCAGCAGGGCCGGCGTGGGCAGATCCTCTTTGCTGAGCCTGCCGCGGACGTCGCCCCGCGCGAGCATTCGCCCGATTTCAACGGCCGAATAGCGCCTGCCTGAGACGACGGCGGGGGCCGCCAGTGCGCCGGCGAGAAAGCTCCTGCGGGTGCCCATGGCAACCTCCGGGTACTGGTGTTGCGCCCAGCATAGCACTTGCGGTAGCCCGCAGGGTGGCAGGGCCGGACTATCGGAAGTATTAGTACCGCCTTCTAGAGCCGCGAGTACGAAATTACCGTTGTTTTTTCGTGGACTTGAGCGTTAATTGAGTAGGTGGGAGCCGGAATTTCCGGAAACAGGCATATGCAGCGCCGACTACCTACCGCGACGGCCCTGATTGCCGCCGGACTGATCTGCCAGGGCTGCCTGGAACTTTCGGGCGCCCGCTTCCGCACCAGCACGCAACCTTCCGCCGATCCGCGCTGGTTTGCCCGCTCCTGCGACGCGCTATGGCCCGAGGCGGCGCGCCTGCTTAACTCGGAGGGTTTCCGCCTCGTCGGCAAGGATCCCGCGGGCACGATCGCCTCGTTCATATGGGCGGACGAAAGGCGTTTGGCGCGATTGCGGGCGACCGGGGATCTCCGGGAATTCATTGCCGCTGAAGACGGCGTGACGGGCGATGTGCGCAGCGTGCGCGTGGAATCGGCCATGCTCGAAACCGTGCCGAAAAACCGGGGTTGCGAGGTCCGGCTGCGTATCTCTTACACTGCCCCACGCGGCTCGCTAGGGTGGAAGCGCGGCTGGGTCAAACTGTCGAGCAGCGGGAAGTTCGAGGCGCGGCTGCTGGCCATGCTGAACTCGCTCAATCGAGGCGGGCAGCGGACCGCATCGAGCGCGCGTGCCCCGGCGCGCACGGCGCCTTCGGCGGTGGCACGTTTGGCGCCTCAGGAGCCCTCGTTGGAGCGGCGGGATGCTTTTGGCTCGCAAGAGACCCGCGTCCTCCGGCTTGAAGCGGAAAATTGAGCTTTTGCCCCCCTGCTGAACGGGCTTTGCCTGCCCTGTGCGCCGCTTCGTCGACGCTTGTAAGCTGACGGGGCTCGGCGCTTTCTGGGATCCCCTTCCCCCTCTCCGGCAGCGGTTTCACCCTGCCTGTCCAGAAAAAGCAGGCCCTTTCCTTCCCCGCAGAGTTAAGCGAAACTGTAGAAAACGGCGCGATGCAACCGTGGAGCTGGTTTCTGGCGGGCTTGCCGGCCGCGGGATGCGCGGTGCTCGCACTGGCGCTGCAACGGGCGAGAAAAAGAGCCGCGCAATTCCAGAGCGAATTGCGAAACCGTCTGCGGGTGGAACACGAACTCCAGCGGAGCGAAGAACGCTTCCGCCTGTTTTCTGAGGCCGCCTTCGAGGGCCTTCTGATTCACGAGCGGGGAGTCATCCGGGATTTGAACTCGGCCCTGGCCCGCATGTTCGGTTACGCCGCCGAGCAGATGATAGGACGCGAGGTCTGGCAGTTCATGACTCCCGGATCGCGGGCAGTGGCCCAGCCGCGCGTGGTGCGGGTGAATGCCCTTGTGGAGGAAACCGGCAAACTGCTGCGTCGCGTCATCGGAGAGCACATCGAGATCCGCCTGGAGCTGGAGCCCGACGCGGGCAATGTGCGGGTAGATCCGACCCAGCTCGAGCAGGTGCTTTTGAATCTGGCGCTCAATGCGCGGGA
>CALJAM010000029.1 GCA_938027685.1 uncultured Bryobacteraceae bacterium | reverse complement strand
CAGCCCGGCCCATCTGGACCATGGATCCGCGCGTCCGCTTGCCGGTTCGGCTTCGCCTTCCGGCATCCACAATCGTCCGACCATCCGAGCAGGGGCGTGCCCGGCATCTTTTGCGAGGTTGCGACCAGCTTGTGCAGACGGCGCGGGCCTGGGACTACAGCTGAACTTCCTCGGCCTTGGCGGCTCTTTCCAGCCTTTCCGCGCTTCCGGAGCACCTAACGGACGGGACGGTTCTGCGGCGCTGCCCGCCAGAGCGCCATTTCCCGATTCGCTGAGGCCCGGGAAGGTGGTCGCCGGCACGCTGCGACGCGCGAGACCTCCCCGTGCGCCGCCATCCACGCGCCTTCTGCGAGGGCCCCCCGGCCTCGCCCCGCCGATTTGGGAGGCTGCTGCTGCTCGCCGGCCGCGTCTTGACAAGTGCGGAAGCGGGGGCTAAAATCCGCGACGGGGTAGCAATGCGAATCGCGAACCAACGAGCGCGGCGAGCTCAGATGATCCAGACCGCGCCGGGGTTGGGCGTAGGGAGTTGTCAGCACCGGGGTGAGGCAGAACAAGCATCCAGGGAGGAGGGATCATGAGGAACAGTGTGCCGTCGCTTCTCGCGTGCATTTTGGCCGCCGGCCTGGTGACTGCCGCAATGGCTCAAATCGTCACCGGTTCGATCGTCGGCAGCGTGGTGGACCCCTCAGGGTTGACGGTGCCTGGGGCGGAGCTCACTTTGCTGCACGTCGCGACGGGACGGGAACGCAAGACCGAAACCAACGAGAGGGGGGATTTCACGTTCAGCGGTCTCGAACCCGGAGGCTACGTTCTCACGGTGACCGCCAAGGGCTTCAAGAAGTACGAGAAGCGGGACCTCATGCTGGCCACCGGGGAGCGTCTGCCCGTAGGCACCATTCGGCTCGAGGTAGGAGCTGTAACGGAAACCGTCTCCGTGACAGCCGAAGGCGCCGTCGTGCAGACGGCTGCCGCGGAGCGCGCCGACGTCATTACGGCCACACAGATCGACAACCTGCTGTTGCGCTGGCGCAACGTTAAGGATCTGGTCGGTCTGCTGCCCGGCGTTGTCGTGGTCAGCGAGGCGGAAGACCTGAGCAGCTCGTCGAACTTCAGCGTGATGGGCAATCGCAGCACCTTCAACAACATCATGGTCGACGACGTTCCGGCTACCGACATAGGCAACGGATCGATGCTCAAGATCACGGTCAGCCAGGACGCGGTCAGCGAGGTCAAGATCCTGACCAGCAATTACCAGGCTGAGTACGGGCGCATGGCCGGATCGAACATCCAGATCGTTACCAAGAGCGGCACCCGGGAGTTCCACGGCCTCGCCTCGTACTTCAAAAGGCACGAGCAGTTCAACGCGAACGCCTTCTTCAACAACCAGCTGGGTATTCCGAAGCCGCGATATCGTTACAACACCTGGAACTACAACGTTGGCGGACCGGTTTACATCCCCAACAGGTTCAACACCAATCGGGACAAACTTTTCTTCTTCTGGCACCAGGAATTCTGGCCCACCAAATCCTCGACCACCGGGCAGAGAACTGTGCCAACGCCCCTCGAGAAGCAGGGCGCCTTCTCCCAGTCTCTCGACGTCAACAACAAGCTGATCGTCTTGAAGGACCCGTACAGCGGAGGCGCACCCTTCCCCGGCAACATCATTCCTCCCCAACGCATCGACCGCAACGGCCAGGCCCTGCTGAAGGTGTTTCCCGACCCCAATTTCCTAGACCGGACGATCTCGCGCGGGCAATATAACTACGTCTTCGTTTCCGAGAACGATCTTCCCAAATCGACCCACACGCTGAAGCTCGATTACAACCTGAACCCGCACAATTTCATTGTCGCGAGTTATTCGGCCTTCAGTGAGGACCAAACCTGCTCTTCCGGCTGCGCCCAGACGGCCAACTGGCCGCAGCGGAGGCAGACTTGGTGGTCCCGCCCCAAGAGCCTGACGGTGCGCTACACGCGGATCTTCTCGCCTGCCATCTTGAATGAATTCAGCTTCGGCTGGCTGAGTCAACCTGCCGAAAACTCTATCAAGGAAACGGAACTCCGGAAAAATCTGCGCGAGACAGTAGGCTTCCAGGTCGGTCAATTCAGCCCGCAGGCGAACCCCCTCAAGGTGATTCCGAACGCCACGTTCGGGGGAGTTCCCAATGCAGCGACGCTTTCATTTGAGGGCCGCTTCCCTCTTTGGAATCGGTACCATCTACTCAATTGGTCGAATAACCTGACAATCAACCGCGCCTCTCATGCCGTCAAGGCTGGCATGTACGTCGAGGTATTCTTCAGACATCAGAAGAAAGCCGTGCCTTTCAACGGGTCGTTCGACTTCGGGCGGAACGTCAACAATCCCTTGGATACCAACTACGCGTACTCGAATGCGATATTGGGGGTCTTCAATTCGTACACCGAGATCAGCGGACCGGCGTGGATGCGGCAGCGCACGGGCGGCAGGGAGTTCTTCATTCAGGACAACTGGAAAGTGACGCGCAGGCTGGTGCTGGATTACGGATTGCGGCTGTATTATGTCCTGCCGATTACCGAACGTGACAACTTCATGGCCGGCTTTGTGGCGGAGCGCTACGACGCCGCCAAAGCCCCTCAACTGATTCGGCCGGCCCGGATCGGGGGAAGGCGCGTTGGGGTGCATCCGGTTACCGGCGCAACATACGCGGTGGCGCAGATCGGGGCGATCGCTCCCGGGACGGGGGACCCCTATAACGGCATGGTTGTGGCAGGACAAGGCGGGTATCCTCGAGCGCTGGTGAAGACGCGCGGCGTGCAGTGGGGGCCGCGATTGGGATTCGCTTACGACGTCTTCGGCGATGGTAGGACAGCTCTCCGGGGCGGCTTCGGACTGTTCTACAACCGCTTTTTCACCGAGGGCTTTGCCGGACCTTTGACCGGTCAACCACCCCTGCTGGAAACCCCGGTGGTAAGCTTCGGTGAGTTAAGGACCCTGTTGTCTTCCAAAGGGTTCATCTTTCCTAGCGACGTGTACGGCGCCGATGTCGAGGGTTATCTGCCTACGGTGATGAACTTCAGTTTATCGATTCAGCGCGACGTGGGCTACGGCACGGTACTCGACGTGGGCTACGGCGGCTCGCTGGGTCGGCATCTGCTGTGGCGACGGGACGTGAATCCCGTTCCCCTAGGCGCCAACTTCGATCCCCGGAACGCTGATGCCACCACCGGGACGCCGCTGCCGGCGGCTTTTCTGCGCCCGTATGTCGGTTTCAACGGCATACCCATAATGGAAGGCGCCAGCAGTTCCAACTATCATTCGCTCCAGGTGCAAGCCAAGCGTCGTTTTGCTCGGGGATTGCAGTTCGGTGCGGCATGGACCTGGTCGAAAGCTATGGACTTCAATGATGGGGACACCGATTCGGTAAGTGCGCTGGTTTCCGCGCGAGTGTGGAACTACGGCCTGGCTTCGTTCGACCGCACGCATGTTCTGCGCATCAACTACGTTTGGGATCTGCCGGAGCTGCGCTCGGATCGTTCCTTTGCGCGATTGATCCTGAACGGCTGGCAATTATCCGGCATCACCAGCTTCATCAGCGGCCAGCCGCTCGGAATCGGATTCTCGACTACGACCCCCGTAGACATCACGGGTTCGCCTTCGCAAGGAGCCCGAGTGGTGGTGCTCGACAACCCCGTGCTGCCCAAGAAGGAGCGGACGTTCTATCGTTATTTCAGGACCGACGTGTTCCGACTGCCCGCCGTCGGAACGCTCGGGAACGCCGCGAAGACGCTAATCCGCGGCCCGGGTGTGAACAATTGGGACGTGGCCGCCTCAAAGAACTTCTCCCTAAGGGAACGCGTCAACCTCCAGTTGCGGGGAGAGCTTTACAACGCCTTCAACCACACGCAGTTCTCCGGCCTGGATACCGGCGCACGCTTCGACCCAAAGACCGGCGAACAGGTCAACATGCGGTTCGGGCAGTGCACGGCTGCCCGTTCGCCGCGTGTGATCCAGCTTGCCATGCGGATCAATTTCTGATCCGCTCGGTGCAACCAGCCTACGGGGGCTTCGTCCATTGCTGCGACGTTTCCGGGGCGACTTCGGAGCGGGAATGCACGCGGGCAAGCCGAATTTGCCCGAAGCTTGGCAGCCGGGCGGGCTTGAGGCCTCGGTTTGCGAATGGAGGTCCGTGGAATGACAGGGACGTTCGATCGGCGCGAGTTCTTGAAACTGACGGCCGGACAGCTTGCATCCAGCGCCGTCGAGAGTGAGACGGTCGAGAGGAAACCTGCTGAGAAAGCGGCGGCCCGCAGGGGCCCCAACATTATCCTCATAGTAGCCGACGATCTTGGTTACGGAGACCTTTCCTGCTACGGAAATCAGGAGATAAGTACACCCAACCTGGATCGAATGGCCGCTGACGGGGTACGGTTCACGGATTTCCACTCGAGCGCGCCGGTCTGCAGTCCGACGCGTGCCGGCCTGCTGACCGGGCGCTATCAGCAGCGTTGCGGCATCACGGAAGTCATATTGGCCGCCGGGCCGCGCACGCAGGGCTTGGCTCCGGAAGAAATCACCTTTTCCAAGGAGCTCAAACGGGCCGGCTATCGTACCGCCCTCTTCGGGAAGTGGCACCTTGGATACTTACCCCGCTTCAATCCGGATAAGCACGGCTTCGAGGAGTTCCGGGGCTTCGTAAGCGGAAACGTGGATTACGTGACCCACATCGATCAGGCCGGTTACGCGGATTGGTGGCATAACTCCGAACTCTCGCCCGAAGAAGGCTACACAACGGAGCTGATTACGCGGCACAGCGTGCGGTTTATCGAGGAAAACAAGGAACGGCCGTTTTTCCTTTACATTGCGCATGCGGCTCCGCACAGCCCCTACCAGGCTCCCGGCGATCCACCCCGGAGATTGCCCGGACAACCGGTAAAGCAGCGCAGGGCGACCAACGTGGGGCCTACGTACAGGAAGATGATCGAAGCCATGGACGAGGGGATCGGCCGCGTACTCGGGGCGCTGCGCGCGGCGGGAATCGAACGGGACACGTTCGTGTTTTTCTTTTCGGATAACGGCGCCACCCATGTCGGTTCCAACGGCCCGTTCCGCGGTCTCAAGGGATCGCTTTGGGAGGGCGGCCATCGGGTTCCGGCCATCGCCTATTGGCCCGGGACTGTGCCTGGCGGGCGCGTCTCCCACGAGACCGCAACCTGCCTGGATCTGTTTCCGACCTTCCTCGCCGTTGCGGGTGTGCCCCTCCCCAAAATCAAGCTGGACGGCGTCAACCTTCTGCCGCACCTGACCCAGGCAGTTCCCCTGGGTCGGCGGCGGCTGTTCTGGGCTTACAACGAGCAGCGGGCGATGCGCGAGGGTAGGTGGAAGCTGGTGACCCAACCCGGCCAGAAGCCCTTCCTGAGCGACCTCGCGGCCGATCCCGGCGAGCAGCTCAATCTGGCAGACTCCCACCCTGCTCGCGTCATCGCCATGACGGAGGCCATTGCCGCCTGGGAGAAAGAAGTCAGGCGAGAAGCTTAAAAGTTTGTCGCCAAATTCTCACAGGCGCGTGGAAACCGCAAACAGTGCCGCCTCCGACTTGGCGAGACGATCATCTGCAGAACTTAGTAAGTTGCGACGCTAGGGTTCGAGCAGATTGCTCAATAAAGTTCCGGTGCCCAAAAGACGGCTGCACGCGGGTACGACGGCTCGCCATTTTCTTTGCGGCAACCGCTAGTAGGTGAAACGAGAAGGAAAGCGGCATCGGTTTTGAAAAGCCATCCGAAGAACCCTTCGGCCGTTCTCCCTCGGGAGCGCGCCGATCGATATCCGGGCGTGAGGGACCGCGATCCGAGCCGAATCGGAAGGGGAAGGCCGCGAGCCTGCAGGTACGCTGCGGTTCTTCCGTGTTCGGCGCGAAGTAACTCGATGTAACTGCAAGGGGCCTGGCGCGCCGGGCCCGCAAGAGCGGTCCACAGTCATATGGTGGGGGATTGGTGGACAAAGAAGGCCAGGCGCCGCGGGCTGGGCTGGAAACCAGTGCGGGCGCCTGGCGCAACGCAGGGGGGTCGAAGCTCACTGCACGCGGAGATCCTGCTCCTGGATGAAGCAAGCCCATTCTTCGGTCCAGTTGACGTCGCCGAAAGCGCCGTTCCAGACGGCCCACTGGTCGAAGAAGCCGTCGTCGGGCGGCTGCACCCAGTTGGCGCGGAACACCGGGGAGCCGAGGCGGGGACGGAAGTCGGGATCCGAGTAGACGAAGGGTCGGCGCAGCATGGGGTCGGCGACCAGGATGTTGCGTGCGCGCCCGCGCTCGCCTTTCAGGAACGGCAGTGCTGCAGCAGTCGCCTGGCCCTCGAGGGACAGGGGGCGATTGGCCGCCTTGCCGTTGCTCCAGAGCAGTATGCCGTCCATGGCGAGCTCGCCGGAGTCGAGATTCTCCAAGGTGCGGGTATCGCGCAGATCTACCCCCGCGGTGATCCAATTGTAGATCACGAAATTGTTGTAAACGCCGGCAGCGCCGCGACGCAGGAAAATGCCGGCCACCCCGGTGCCTTCGTCCGCAGACTGAGTGAAGCGATCGCCCACGCCGACTAAGGTGACATTGTAGAACTGCGGTTTGGTAAGCGGCACCAGGGCATGGTTGGTTTCGTTGTTGTCCATTTCGATCCCGCGGTTGCCGTTATCTTCGTTGACGACCGCGACCGCGTGTTGCACCTTGCCGCGCCAGCCGATCTGGCCGTCGAAATAGTCGTCGCGCGCGTAGGTGGCCACCAGATATTTGGCGTTGTTGGTGCCGCCGAACCATTCGAAGGCGTCGTCGAACCCGTAATGGACCTGAAGATATTCGCTGACGGTTTTCGTCCCGCAGGATCCCCAGGTGATGCCGTTGACCTCGTTATTGGGCTGGAATTCGGCCCCCGCGAACTCGACGCGGACGTAGCGTAGCGTACCACAGTCGTGGGCATCATCCTTGCCGCCATAGCGGGCATCCGGGGAGTCCGGCAGGCCCTCGATTACGCCCTCGCCTTCGGGCCAGTTGTTCGTCGCACGACCCAGCAGGATGAGACCTCCCCAATCGCCGGGCTTGCGCTGCCCGAAGGGCTGGGAGCTGGTCATAATGATGGGCCGGCTCCGGGTGCCGTTGGCCACGATGCGGCCGCTGCGGGTAATCACAAGGGCAGAAGGCGGCTGAGAACCCGGATTGCCCATCACGAAGGTCCCCGGCTCGATGGTCAGGGTAGCCCCGTTGCGCACAAAAACCAGGCCGCTGATGCGGTAGAGCTTGGTGTTGACCCAGGTCGTATCGGACTCGATGGCGCCGCTTACCGTCACTTCGCCGTCGACGACGCCGAATTTGAAGTAAGCAGCTTTGACCACACGCGAACCGGTGAAGTCACGAAGCTGGACGACTACGGTGTGCATGCCGAGTTGCTCGGGAGCGGGAAATTCGGCAAGCACGGCCTTTTCGACGTTTTCAAGGTAACGCATGCGGAAACCCGACTCCAGCGAATTGCCGCTAATATCCTGGGGCTCGCTGGACGAGCCCGGCAGATAGGTGCGCGAACCGGTCTGGTTGTTCTGCCGGTAAGCTACGATCGTGTAGGGCAACGGGTCATCGAAGGGCTTGAGGGTCCAGCGAACGGTGACGGTCTCGCCGGGTCGGTAGACGTACTTATCGGTCCAGACCCACATGGCGGCCGAGGTCTCGAGCTGGTGGGGCGAAGAGACCTGCCTGAGAGCCGCGTCATCGACGGCCGACGCCATGGCCAATCCCCCCAGCAGCATGGTACAGACTATGTACGAGCGACGTTTCATGGTCGACAGGTTCCTCCTTGCAGTGCGTTATTTGAAGATATCGAGAAAAAGTCAAAAAATGGAATATCTCGTACCGACAGTGAATGTCCGGCCCAGGCGATAGCTCCGCTGGAGAATGCCGGCCTGGGTCCAACGGTAGTGCGTATCGCCGAGGTTCTCAGCGGCAAGCCGCACGGACCATCTGCCGTCCTCGCGGAGATGAAATTCGTACACGAAATCGACCTGAGCGAACCCTTCCTGGTAGATATCGGGCAGGCCCATGGCCCCGACGTCGCTGAGTCGGCGGGAAGTGTAGTTGAGATAGAACCGCCCGCTGGAGCGCCAGGCCGGTTTCAGCCATTCCACCAGCAGGTTGCCAAGCCAGCGCGACTGCCCGATAAGAGGCCGATCAAGCGAAGTGAGCACGGCGCGCTGAGACGGCGGGATCTGCACGCGCGAATCGGAAAGGGTTAGGTTCCCAACCAGCACGAAATCAGCCAAGCGCGGGTGGACGGAGGCCAGACGCCGACGTGCTTCGACCTCGAGTCCGCGATTGCGCGCGGAGTGGGCGTTGAGGAAGGTCTGGCGAAGATCCGAGGTAGTCGCTTGGATGGTGACTTCGATGGGATTCTTGAAGTTCTTGTAAAAGAAGCCCGCGGCGAGCAACTGATCACCGCCGAGGAAGATTTCCCAGCGGGCATCGTAGTTGTCGACGGTGGTGCGGATCAGGTTGGGGTTTCCCACCACGTTGAAGCCGCCAAGGACGTTGGTAAAGTCGAAGGGAGAGAGCTCGCGGAAGTCCGGGCGCGTGACCGTTCGCGACACGCCGAAACGCAGGCTTTGGCGCGGGCTCAACGAATAAGCGAGATTGGCCGTGGGCAAAGGGTCGCGGTTGCGCAGCCGGGCCACGGCGGGGACGGCGCCCGGCACCAAGGGGTCGATGGTTTTAACATCGACGGCCGCGTCTTCCAAACGCAAGCCCGCGATGAGACGCCAACGGGAGGCCAAGGTCAGGTCGGCCATGGCGAACCCGCCGTGGACGCGCATGGTGGCGTCGTAGGTATCGGTGCCGCGGGTGACCTCGCGCAGGACGAAGCCGTCGGGGCGAATATTCGCAGGGCTGAAAAGCTCGTTGGAGGTCTGAGTGAAGTCGAGGGTGGCGGTACGTACCGGTACGAAACGGAAGCGGCGCGCTTCGAACTGACGATCGCGTAGGGTCAGCCGGTAACCGAAAAGCAACAATCCTGAGACCCGGCCACGATAAAAAGGCGTGCTCAGCTCCACTCGCGGCTCACGGATGTGATCATCGAGCCGGTTGAAGAACCGCAGGCCCGACTGCGGCATGGCGCTGAAGGCCAACTTACCGTCGGAGCGGGGCGTGCGAAAGACCTCGCGCATGTCGGGCTCCTCACGGTGAGAATCGGACCAGGTGAACTGCCAGCGGAGGAGGCTGTTGTAGAAGCGCGCTACGGCATGCTCACCCTCGACGGCGTTGGATCGCAGGCCGCGCTCGACCCAGCGCAACCGTGTGGACTGGATCCAGGTATCCACACCGCCGTTGTAGCCGGCGAAGACGCGCGTTTCCTTGTCGGCATCGCGAGTGAACATACCGCGGTAGGCGAGCTTGCCGGTCGAATTGAGGCGGAAGGCAGCGTTGAGCACGCCTCCCAAACGCGCCGATTCGGTATCCGCGGTGAAGTCCGGGTACTCGGTGTGGATCCGCACCTCTCCCTTGCCCGCATTCACCAGGTAACGCTGCAATTCGCGCGAGCGCTGGAGTTTGTTGGAAAAAGTCAGTGCGCCGACCAGACCAAGGCGTCCGAAGCTGTCGCCGGCCACGAGCGTGTAGCCCTGCTGGGGACGGGCGGTAATCGATACCGGCTCCCAGTTGCGTGCGAAGGCTTCGCCGAACTGCTCGAACTGGGCCTCGCTGAAGCGGCCCGGAAAGAGACGGTCCCGCGCCGGGATGGTGACGGGCAGTCTTCGGGTGCCGTCGTCGAAGCCGAAGAAATCGTGGCGGCCGCCGGGATAGGTCAGGAAAGGGCGGCGCGTGGTGCGGCTGTTCAAGCCGTGCGAGGTGGAGATGCGCAGGATGCGCTGGGCGGGAAATTCCACCGTGTGCATCCGCACCAAGCCGCCGGAGAACTCTCCGGGCAGGTCGGGGGTGTAGCTTTTCAGAACCTGGATTCGGTCGATCAGCTCGACCGGGAAAAGATCAAGCGGTACGACGCGACGCTCCGGCTCGGTGGTGGGGATCAGAGCGTTATTGAGCAGCGTCGCGCTGTAGCGTTCGCCGAGACCGCGCACATACACGTAGCCGGAGCCTACCAAAGACACGCCGGTGACGCGGGTGAGAGCAGCGGCTGCGTCGGAGGCGACGGACCTGCTGATTTCCTCGGCGGAGACGCCGTCGCTGATGTTGGGCAGCAAGCGCCGCTCGGCCACTATGGTTTCGGCGGTGGCGGCACCTGTGGAGATGCGTTCCACCACTTCGACTTGCGTAGCTTCGCCTGCGAAGGAGAGCACCTTGGAGGCCTCGGTGACTTCACCGGAGCGCACCTGGATGCCCTCGAGCTGCGCCGGATGGAAGCCTTGGGCTACAACGGCCAGAGCGTAAACGCCTGGCGGCAGGTCGAGTCGAAAGACGCCCTCCTCGTCTGAAGTCGTCCGCAGCTCGGGGCGGCCTAGAACCTCGACAACCGCGCCCGGGACCGGCCGACCGTTACGCGAATCGTAAAGCACGCCGGCGACCGTGCCCGGCGCCACCTGCTGGCTGCAAGTCGGGATCGCCAGCCACGCTGCCAGAACCACAAGCCAGGTTAAACGCAAACTCATTTCGAGGGCAGGATAAGCGGCGCATGCAACGATACGATTACGAGCCGGCAAAGATTTGGTCAGCTCGGGCGGGGACCGGAGAGGGGGTTCAGCCGGCCATGTCTGCGGTGACGCGGGCCACGTCGCGGCGGACGAAGAACAGCAGTCCCAGGGCAAGCAGCGCCGAGCCCAGCACGTAGACGAGGGCGGCGGCGGAAATGGCGGCACTGAGGCCGATGCGGGCGGCGAGAAAGCCGATGACCAGGGGCGCCGTTCCTCCTCCCAACCATCCCACCATGTTCATGAAGCCGGCCGCGGTGCCGCGCGCTTCGGGGCGAATGACGTCGTAGACGGAAGCGAAGATGTTGGCGTCGTAGAAACCCTTGCACAGGCCCCAGCAGATCAGCGCGGCCAAGAGCCAGCGCACGGAATGCGTGCTGCCGCACAAAAGCACGAAGGGCGCCCCGGCCAGCAGCGCGCCGGCCTGGACCATCATGCGGCCCCCGGCGTAGCGGCGGCGCAACGTATCGGCAAGCCACCCACCGAGCGGCGATCCGATCATGCTGGCCGCCTGCACGAAAAGCGTGGCCATCAGACCGGCCATGGCCAGGCTGAAGCCGAATTTGTCGTACAGGAACTTGGGCATCCAAGAGAGCAGGACCGTGGCGACAAAGTTTGCACAAATGAAAGCGCCCATGAGGACGAGCACGGTGGGCGTGCCCCAGACGAGGGCGAGAAAACGGCGTAGCGGCAGACGCGTGGCGATGCGGGCGCGCTCGCCGAGTTCAGCCAGGTCGGCCTGCCCGCGTCGGGGCTCGACCAGGAAGCGGTTCAGCACCAGGCCCAGCAAAATGCCCAGGCCGCCGAACACGATGAAAGACCAGCGCCATCCGTAATGCTGCCCGATCAGCCCGGCGAAGAAACCGCCGCCGATCGTGCCCACGTAGACCGAGGTCTGGTGCAATCCCATGGCGCGCGAGCGGGTAGCCTTGCCATGGTAGTCGCTGATCATGGACATGGAGGCGGGATAGTAAATGGTCTCGCCCAGGCCTTCGGCCGCGCGAAAGAACAGCAGGTGCCAGAACTTGCGCGAAAGCGCCGTAGCCATGCAGATCAGGCTCCAGACGTGCAGGCCGGTGAGGATGGCGGCCTTGCGACGGACGCGGTCTACGATCAAGCCCGCCATAGGAGCGGTGAGTCCGTAGGTCCAGGCGAAGGAAGAGCCGAGAAGGCCGAGCTGCACGCTGTCGAGCGCGAATTCTTTTTCGAGAAGCGGAAAAACGGAGAAAATCGCCTGTCGGTCGGCATAGTTGAAGAAAGAAATCCACCAAAGCATGCCGACCACATACCACTTATATCGGGGACTCATCCGTATATGGTCCTTCTTTCGCCCGGGGCGAGATACTTGCCCAGAGGCGCCAGTAACTGGCGCGCGCCGTCGGCCATGAAGTTAAGTTCGGTGGTGGCCTGGAAGAAAAGGAAACCCTGTTCGAGGAAGCGGGCGATCTCGGCGGCATCGCGGGCCGGCCGGCCGACAACTTTGCCGTGGCGCCGCGCTGCCTCGAGGACGCGGGCGACGGCTTCCGCGTGCGCGGGATCGTCCTGGCGGCCCCGCAGCCCGAGCGAGAAGGAGAGATCGCTGGTCCCGATGAACAGGACGTCGATGCCTTCGACGGCCGCGATGGCCTCGATGTTTTCCACCGCCTGCCGCTCTTCAATGACGGCCACCACTACGACGTTCTCGTCGGCGGAATCGTGGTAGCGGGAGGGCTCGGGCCAGGAGAGCATGGCCAGACCGGGACCGGAGCCGCGACGGCCGCGGGGCGGATAGCGGCAGGCAGCGGCAGCCTGACGGGCCAATTCAGGCGTGCTGGTGAAGGGAAAAATGACGCCGTAGACGCCCATATCGAGGACGCGCTTCGCGGTCCAGAGTTCGTTGACGGGCACGCGCGCGAACGGTACGGCAGGCAGGTTGCGGCAGGCCAGCACCATGGCGCGCAGCGTCTCCAAGCTGATCGGGGAGTGCTCCATTTCCACCCACAGGAAATCGAAGCCGAGGGTTGCCGCCCGTGCAGCGATTTCAACCGACGGCACCGTGAGCGTAATGCCGACGACGGGACGACCTTCGCGCAGGCAGCGGCGGACAGGATTTTCCCAAGACCGAGGTAGATCGGGCGAGGACGACATAAAGCGGCCAGTTTAACGCACTCGGAGAATGCGCAGGACCAGACGCGTGGCCCACCGGGCAAGCCGCGGGTTTCGTCCGCCCAGGTGCGGGGGCAGAAACAGAAACCTCAGTAAGCGAACGCCGAACGGTAATGCGCCCTCGCCCCCGAACCACCGCTCGAGCATTTCCACAGGACGCTGCCTCAACTGGTCGAGCATGGCCGTCTGGTGTACGCAGGAGATGGTGCAGAACGGGGCGCAGGGCTTGCGACGCCGGTATTCGCGTTCGAGATCCTCCCGGCTGTACACATCCAGAGGGATGCCCGGTCGACCGCGCTGCTGCGAACAATAATGGACCAGACCGTTTTCGCAGACGTACAGGTACAGCGATCCGGCGGGACAGTGCCAGTCGTTCGGACGGCCGGCGACGAGGTTGCGTTGGAACTGGTGGTAGGCGGCGAAGTCGGCAAAGGAGGCCCGGCGCAAGGGAGCCAGGCTGCGGCAGACGGCGCGCGTCCGCTCGTCGGCAGGCACAAGCCGGCCCCATCCATCATGAGCCAGGCCCACCGTGAGCTGAAATCCGAAGTCGCGAGCCTCGCGGGCGATCGTCAGCGCATCCTCGGGGCGTGCTACGCCCGTACCCAGGACGAGGTTGACGTTGACGGCAAAGCTCGCCTCCCGTGCCAGCCAGCGAACCTTGGGGAGCAGAGGCCGCCAGGATTTGCGGGAGACTTCGTCCGGCTCAAGGTTGTCCACGCTAAGTTGCAGGTAGTCGAGCCCGGCACGGTTGAATTGCTCGATGAGCGCGCGGGAAAGAAGGTATCCGTTGGTAATCACCCCGACCAGAAGACCGCGCGAACGTGCGTGGCGCACCAGCGAGGTCAGATCGGGGTGGAGTAAGGGCTCACCGCCGCTGATCGTGATAGCGCTGGTCCCCAGAGCGGCGAGGCGGTCTACGCGATGTTTCAGGAGCGGCAACGGCACCGGGCTCGAGCGGGCGTCGAATTCGTTGCAATAAGCACAAGCAAGGTTGCAGCGGCGGATGGGGATCAGGTGGGCCACGATCGGCGTGCGGGGCCGCGTCATGGCGCGGGCGAAGAGGCGGGCCTCGCGCAGGCGACGGTCGGCCGCCGCCAGTCTACGGCGCAGCACAACCGTCAGCATGGCTTCCGGAAGACTCCATTATGCCGGTCAGGAGCGGACGACGGCCAGACCGCTGGGACGCGGGCCCACCGGCACCACGGTGAATAACGACGCCAAGCGCCGGCGGCGGCTCACCGTGGTGGGCACCCGGATCACCGCCAGACTGCCCGCCTGCTCATTGAGCGCAAGCGCAAACTGATTATCCGGAGTCACTGCGACGGCGTTGACGGTCTCGCCGACCGGCGCCACAGCAACCAGCAGGCGGGTCTCGATCTCGAGGATGTGGACGTCGCCACTGGATGGGCTGGCCACGAAAAGGTACTCAGGACGGGTGGAAACGGCCATGGCGCCGGGCGCACGGCCCGCCAGCACCGTTTCGGCGACCTCGGTGCGATAGGGGTACACGATGACCACCACGTCCGCGCCCGGACCGGTGAGAAACAGCTGGCCGCCGTCAGCCTTGAAGCAGAAGCGCGCGGGTATGACAGCCAACGGAAGGTGGACGACGACCTCGCCGCCCGCCGCCTCGAGGATGCTGAGAGCGGGTCGGTCCGCGTTGCCCACCAGCAGCAGACGTCCATCCGAACGAAAGCGGACCACGCCCGCACGGCGGCCGAACCAGACGGGCGCCGCGGCGCGGGAAGCCTTCAGGTCCACGAAAACCACGGCGCCGGAGGCGAGGCTGACCGCGGCGCGCGCGTCGTAAGGCGCGACGTCGAACTCGATCGGCTCCTCGGGCAGCGCAATCCGCGCCATCGGTTCGAAGCGATCCAAGCGAATCGCTACCAAGCGAGCGGGGTCGCGGGAGAGGACCCACAGAGTGTCGCCCGCCCGATCAACACGCATGGCCACCGCGGCGCGTCCGACGCGAAGTTGCCTTCCCACACGCAACTGCGTCACATCGAGTTCGCAGACCAGACCGGAGTCGGGCGCGAGAGCCCAGGCCAGCGCCCGCGAGGGATGGGCGAGGAGCTCAGAAGCCGGAGCGGGCAGCGGAATATGACGCGCGGGCGAGAAGGCGCCGAGGTCGACAGCAGCCACGGAACGATCCTGCGGGCTGCTGACAAGCGCATAGCCCGGAAAGCCGGTGCTGCGGCGGCGGCAAGCCGTGAGAACGACCAGCCCGAGGAATTGGCGTCTGCTCGTCACCGGCGATCGGTCTCATTGTAGCGGCGCCGCGCCTTCCGTGGCTGCCGCAGCCGCTCTGCTACCATGGCGCTAGGGTGATCGGAAGGCTCGCAGGGTGGTTGTGTCTGTGGGCGCTGGGCGCAGGCGTGCCGGGCACGCCGCAGGAACCCACGTACAAGGTCGAAGTCCGCCTGGTTCGCATACTGGCCACAGTGAAGAACGTCACGGGCGAGCTGGTGGGAACGCTCGAAAAGGACGACTTCACGGTGCTGGACGAGGGCGTCGTGCAGGAGATAGCGGTTTTCGAGCGACGCACCGAACAGCCGCTTTCGGTGGCGTTGCTGCTGGACACGAGTCTTTCGACGGCGATCGAGCTGCGTTACGAAGCGGACTCGATCCGCAAGTTCCTGCGAGCCTTCTTCGCTGAGGGAAATCCTCAGGATGCCGTGGCCCTCTACACGTTCAACTACGAGGTCACGCGGCGGGTTGGGTTCACGCGCCGCGCCGAGCCCTTCGAGGCGGCGCTCAAGAAACTGAAGCCGGAAGGGGGCACCAGTCTGTACGATGCGATCTACCTGGCCTGTCAGGAGTTGGAAGAGCGCGAGGGCCGGCGGGTGCTGGTGGTCGTGACTGACGGGGGCGACACCACGAGCGCGAAGGACTATCACCAGGCGTTAAGGGCGGCACACCTTGCGGACGTAGTGATTTACCCGATTCTGGTGATGCCCATCCGAAGCGAGGCGGGAAGGAACATCCGCGGCGAGAACGCATTGACAGGGCTCGCCCTGGGAACGGGCGGACGCGTATTCGCGCCCAGTGTGGGGGCGCCGCTGGACGAAGCGTTCCGCGAGATCCTGCGCGAGCTGCGCACGCAATATCTGTTGGGCTTCTACCCGCGCGGCGTGCCGAGGAGCAAGGACGGTTTTCATCGGCTGGAAGTGCGCGTGCGACGCGCGGGATTGCAAGTCTCGGCGCGAAGCGGCTATTATGAAGAATCTGCGTCCCCGGGCCGCGGCTGGCGAGCGGCGCCGTAGGGGCCAGATCCCAGGGTTGCCTGTGGGCAGCGAGAAAAAGAAAAAAAAGAAGAAGTCCGGCAAATCGCGGGCGCCCGAGCAGACCTTCGAGGAAGTCCGTTACCTGCGCCACCTGATCGATAACGAGATACCCGTGAGAGTCCGGCTGCGTGACAACGAAGAGGTCAGTGGGACGATCGAATACTACGACGCATCATTTATCCGACTGACGCGTCAGGGCGCACCCAATCTCTTCATCTTCAAGCATGACATCAAGTATCTTTACGAAGAAGCCTGAACCTTTCTGAATGGCATCTTACCTGGAAATAGCACGCGAGATCGCGCAGGAGGCGGGAGCGCTCCTGCTCAGGTACTTCCACCGACGGGTGGATTTCGAGCTGAAAGGCGAATTCGATCTGGTGACGGAAGCCGATCGCGCCTCGGAAGAGCTGATCATGGACCGCCTGCGATCGCACTTTCCCTCCCATGCGATCGTGGCCGAGGAGAGCGGGGGCGCGGCGGCGAGCTCCGAATTCTGCTGGCACGTGGATCCGCTGGATGGGACCACCAATTTCGCCCACGGCTTCCCGGTCTTTTGCGTGAGCCTGGCCCTGGCCGAAAACGGACGGCTGCGGTGTGGGGTCATTTACGATCCGCTGCACCAGGAGTTGTTCGAGGCAGAGCGCGGCGCAGGAGCGACGCTGAACGGACGGCGGATCCGGGTCTCGCAAACGGCGCAGTTATCCGACAGCCTGCTGGCTACGGGATTCCCCAGCCGCAAGAGGCACCAGAACGTGAACGTGCATTTTTACTATCAGGTGGCCATGGTCTCGCACGGGGTGCGGCGCGCGGGCTCGGCGGCGCTGGATCTGGCCTATGTGGCGTGCGGGCGGCTGGATGCCTTCTGGGAGTTCGGCCTGAATTCCTGGGACATGGCGGCCGGGGTTCTGTTAGTGGAAGAAGCAGGCGGCAAGGTGTCGGACATGAAGGGGGGCGAGGTCCGGCTGGGCGGACCGCACGTACTGGCGGACAACGGCCGCGTCCATGAAGAACTGCTGGGGCTGTTCGGGGAAATTTTCGCCGGCAGGTTTCCGACGCCGCTTCCGCCCCTCACCGGCGCGTGAGGAGGAAGGCAGCCGGCTTCGCCGCCTCCGGGTTCGGGTGGGGTTCGAGCTCCCGGGTGCAGGGCTGCGAAGCGTCCGGCGCGGTGACGGAGCTTCGGCGCTGCGGGGTCGCGCCGTGCAGAATGGCGATCAGGCTCCCGGAGCGAGCGGCAAGCAAGGTTCGTAGAAGGAGCCTGCGCAGAGGGCGTGCTCAGGTTCCCGCCGCAAGCAGAGGTTGGTTGAGACGTCTGCGCTCGCGCAGGTTCTTCCAGTGCAGCCAGGCGAGGCTGACGACGCGGATGACCTCCTGCGGCTCGTAAGGCTTCATGAGCACGTCGTAGCCGCCGAGGTTGAGCACTTCCGCCCAGAGATACTCGTCGGCGGTGCGCGAGGCAACGATGAGCAGGGTTGGCTCCGGCAGATCCGCCAGGGCGCGAAGCATGTCCCGCCAATTGCCGTCGGCCAGTTCGAAGTCGCACAGGACGATCGGGATGTGGCCGCGCCGGAGGAGTTCGGCGGCTTCGCCGCAGCCGCGGGCGGTGTGGATGATCCAATTCGAATGGCTGAAGATATGCCGAAGGAGGCGGATGTCATCTTCCGCGGAGCTGACCGCGAGCACCTGTACGGCTCGTTCGGAGGACGCTTCAGCAGGAGCGCAGGCGCGGGCAGCTACGGGATGCTCGGGATGGGCGGCGGGCATGCGTTCACCTCGCGAGGTTTCAGAGAACTAACATCCAAGAAATCTTGTCGCCGCATAGCGAGCTTTCTCTTACCTGACGGAGGCGGAATTTAGCGTACGGCCCGCCGGCGCGCGGCGAGCTTGGTTCCGCGTCCAACGCCGAGGCCTCAGCGCACGTACGGCCCGCCGGCGCGCGGCGAGCTTGGTTCCGCGTCCAACGCCAAGGCCTCAGCGCACGTACGGCCCGCGGGCGCGCGGCGAGCTTGAAACCTTGAGCGCCCCGGATTCCGCCTCAGCCGGATCTTAGCACTGCCGCGCGCCGGGGCGAACCCGGTAAACACCTGAAATCTCCACCGGGCTTCGACGGAGTGGCCCCAGCGGAAGCTGGCAGGTCACGCTACAGTGAAGAACAGGAGGGCGCAGTTTCGGTGCCAAACCGGGCCGAGATCCTGGCTCGCATCCCGCTGTTTGCCGAGCTCAGTCCTGCCGAGCGCGAGGCACTGGCTGCGCGCGCGGTGGGCAAGTCGTACGCAGCGGGCCGGCGGCTTTTCAGCGAGGGAGAACCCTGTCCCGGCTTGTACGTGCTCCTGACAGGGCGGGTGAAAATCTTCAAGACCTCCCCATCAGGACGGGAAATCATGCTAGCGGTGGAAGAAGCGCCCTCGACGGTGGCCGAAGTCCCGCTCTTCGACGGCGGCGCCTTTCCGGCCAGCGTGGTCGCGCTGGATGACGTGACCGCCTGGCTGATTCGCAAAGAGGACTTCCGGCAGGCCTGCCGGCAGAATCCGGAGCTGGCGTTAAAACTGCTGGCAGTGACTGGTCGGCGTCTGCGTCAACTGGTGGGGCTCGTGGAGGCGGTGACCTTCGGCAGCGTACGGCAGAGGCTGGCGCGGACACTGCTCGATTTCTCGGCAGAAGCGAGCAGCGATACGTTCACGCTGCCGGTGACGCAGGAAGAGCTGGCCCAGCGGCTGGGGACCGTGCGTGAAGTGGTCTCGCGGAATCTCAGCCGATTCCAGGCCGAGGGGCTCTTGCGCATCCAGCGACGGGAAGTGACCCTGCTCGACCGGGCAGGCCTGGAGCGCGAGTGCGAGCTCGAGATTTAGTTTACAGATTGCGCGAGTGTTGACTAGCCGGCCGAAGCCTCGCTGGCCGCCGCAGGCGGCTGGCCGGAAGCTCCCAGGAGCCGCTCGACGGCGGCAGCGAGCATCTGAGGGGCGAAGGGCTTCTGCAAATACTCGAGGCGGCCGCGGAAGGGTTCAGCCACGTCGGCAAGCTGGAAGGGCAAGCCGGTGCACACCAGGATGCGCAGACGGGGGTGGCGCTCCAGCAGCCGCGGGATCATCTCGGCGCCCGAGATCCCGGGCAGGCTGATGTCGGCCACAACCAAAGAATAGGCTTCGGGGTCCGACTCAAAGCGTTCGAGCGCGGGAGCGGCCGCCGGGAAAGCTTCCACCTCGTAGCCGAGACGCGAAAGATATTGCTGCATGACGCCTAGCAGCGATGGTTCGTCGTCCACGATCAGGATGCGTCCATGAACGGGACGGCTCACTTTCCCTCACCACAGCGAGAGCGGAATATCCCCGGGGCTGAAGGTCAAGCCCACGGTGCTGCGGTAATAAATGCGCCCAAAGCCCGTACCGCGCAGATTATATTTGCGGCCATCCACGCGGGCGAACAGGGAGAGGGGCCCGGCAAGACGATAGGTCATGCCTGCCCCCGCGTGGTAGCTGCGGTAGCGGCCGAGGGTTTGCGCGAGGCTGGAAAGGCGGGAATACCCGGCGTTCGCCGACAGATGCAGCTTGCGAGTTCCGGTGTAGCCGATGGAAACATCGGCCGACTCGCGCGCGGACGTAAGGTACAGGCCGTTGCCCGCGGAGACGCCGCGGCGATAAGAAGCGCTGAAGCCGCCCCGGCGGAAACGGTAACTGAGCTGAGCTTCCCCGCCCGGAATGTAAGTCACGCGATGGAAAACCTCGATGCCCGTGCGCTGGCCGATGATGGCGGCAATGACCGGGTCGATCTGCACCTGCCTGAGGCGGGTGGCTTCGACCCGGTATCCGCCGGCGCCGATGGCCAGCGTCCACGAGCGCGTCAACTGGTTGGCCCATTCGACGAGCGCGCCGTGAACGAAGGCTTCGCCGAAAGCGCCCGGAAACCAGTAGTGCGCGAAGTTGTAAGCCGCTCCGACGGTCTGGAAGCGCGTGAGGCGGTAGGCCAGATCGCCGGTGGCCAGGACTCCGCGCGCGCGGGCCAGAGCGCGGGAACGCGGTTCGAAAGCGAGGCCTGCTCCGCCCATGCCCAAAGAAAGTCGAGGGCTGCTCTGGTAAGTCATGCGTGCGACGGAGGCGAGCACGTGCACGCGCGTGTCAAAGAGCACGTCTTGGGAGAGATCTTCGAACTCACGGCTGTAGAAAGAAGGACCCGTAAGTCCCAGGAAGCCGCCGCGGCGGCTGGCCACGGATTCGTTGAATTCGAGCTGCAGCCGCCGCGTCGCCTGATGGGCGAGGTTGAGCGCCAGCGATTGATCCAATCCGTCGTAATAGCTGCGGCGCGTGTAATGACGGGCCTGCCCGTCGTAGCTGAGGCCAAGGACGGTCCGCCGCCAACTGTGGTAGCCGAGAGCACCGAAGGAAGCCAACACGCCATAGGAATCATGCCGCGGGATCTGGCCGGCTTCGTCGGTGAAGATTCCAGTCAGGCCCGTGTCGTACACGCCGGCTAGGCTGGCGTACGGACGCAGGCGAATCAATTCTTCGCCCGAGCCCGAGCGGGGTATTCGGCCGCGGGTCAAAATGGACGGACCCGCGTATTGCGGCTGCGTCTGCGCACAAGCAACTGCAGCCGCGACGATCGTAAGCCAGCCTGCCGACCAGCGAAGGTAACCCAACAATCCTCCAGAGGGCAACTCTCAAAGTCTCGCGCGGCGGACGCGGCGGTGTCAAGCACGAGACCCGACAGGGGAGTCCGAAGGGGCGACTGCGGCAGAGCAGAGGCCTACCGCATCTAGGGGAAGAGCCGCAACTGCCCGGCCGCTTGCCCCTGCGGTGCACCCCTGGGATCGGCAGACGCCTCAGGCATCAGCGTGCGAACGGAAGAATCGCTCCAGGCGCGCGCGCTGCGGGGCCAGTTTCCGGCGCAGCTCCTCCATCTCATCCCGGCTCAACGGTTGGAAGCTCTGCGCCAGGCGTGCATTGGCCTCCAGGTGCTCCAGTTGCGGCATGCCGATGACGGCGCAAGCCACGGGCAGCGACATGGCGTAACGCACCAGCGCTTCGGCCGGCGCCTGGCCGCTGAGCTTGTCCTGGGCGAAGACCTTCATGGCGGTTACGCCCATCTTCTTGCGGAGGGCGACCGGCAGGGCGAGCTCCTCGAAGGTAGCGCCGCGGCGGCTCTCGGGCGTGTACCCGCGAGTTTGTCCTTCGGCCATGGCGGCCATGGCAGCGTTGAGCGCCATCTGTACGCAATCCAGGTCGTGGCGCTCGAGCATCGTTTTCAGGACCGCCGGATCCGTGTGACAAGTAACACCTATGAAGCGGCAGACCTTTTCCTCGCGTAGCTTGTATAGCAGTTTGAGCACGCCGTCCGGGGCCTCGATGGCGGCCAGATCCTGCTCGGAGGCCAGCGCGTGGATGTGGATGAGGTCCGGGTTGCGCCGCAGCTTCTTGAGGCTGGCTTCGATGGTGCGCATCGCCTCGTCCGCCTTGCGCTGGCCGACCTTGGTGACGAGGAACACGTCCCGGCGGCCGGCGAGGGCCTTGCCCACCCATTCTTCGCTGACGCCTTTACCGTAGGAGGCGGCAGTGTCGAAATACGTGATGCCCAGCTCGAGTGCACGGTGGATGGCGGCGACAGCTTTTTCCTCCTCCTTGTACATCATGAAGCGGCTGCCGCAGCCAAAGCCCAGGATCGACACACGCACGCCGGTGCGGCCGAGCGTGCGCGTGGGCATTCCGGTTGCAACCGGCCCGGCGGTGGCGCCCAGTGCGGCGGAAGCTAGAAACTGCCTGCGCGAGAGACTCATAGGCACAACGTAAACCCTTGAGGCCGGCCAAGTCAAACCGGGCGGGGCAGCGTCTGGAGCTGCTTGAGCATCCGATAGACCCTGGCCACGGGCAGGCCGACGACGTTGAAGTAACAGCCCTCGATGCGCTCGATGAAGCGCGAAGCCAGACCCTGGATGCCGTAGGCGCCGGCCTTGTCCATGGGCTCGCCGCTGGCGATGTAGGCGCGGATTTCGGCCTCGTCGAGGGCGGCGAAGCGGACCAGGGTCCTTTCTGCTCCCGTGAGTTCGACGTTCCCACGCTTCAGGCAAACGCCCGTGAACACGTAGTGATCGCGGCCGGAAAGCAGGCGCAGCATGCGCGCCGCGTCGGCGCTGTCCACGGGCTTGCCCAGGATCTCGCCGTCGACGACGACCACGGTATCGGCGCCAAGCACGACGTCGGCCTCGGCGGCCGGCGCGGCGTGGGCTTTCTCCCGTGCGAGTCGGCAGACGTGCGATTCGGGATCTTCGCCCTCGCGCCAGGACTCGTCGACGATCACCGGGCGCACGGTAAAGCGGAAGCCCGCCCGCTCAAGCAACTCGCGGCGTCGGGGCGATTGCGAAGCCAAAATCAGCATCACCTTGCGATGGTAAAACGTGCGCGTGCTAGAATACACGAATCCCGGACCAGATGGAACGCGCCGCCAGGCTAATCGCGCGCATGAAGATCCCGGGCGGGCCGGGACCGGAAGAATTGTTGCGGGCAGTCTGGCCTGCCGCCGTAGGCAAGGTGATCGCCCGACGCACGCAAGTGAAACGGCTGGCCGGAAGCACGCTCTGGGTGGAGGTCGAAGACGAAAGCTGGCTGCGGCAACTGGTTCCGCTCGAAGGACAGATCCTGAAGAACCTGCGCGAGCTGGTAGGCGCGCAGGGCGTCGAAAGAATCGTCTTTCGCGTCTGTCTGCCGCGGCGCGGGCCTGGCCGTGCCGGGACGGCGCAGGGTGGGGACGAGGCCGACGGCATCGCTGACCCCGTGTTGCGCCGGCTGTACCTGAAGCAACGGTCGAGGTCGATGGCATGAAGATCAGCGAGGAGCAAGTCCGCTACGTGGCCGATCTGGCCAATCTGCGCCTCACCGATGAGGAGGTGGCGCGCATGTGCGCGGAGCTGGGCGCCATTCTCACTTACATGGACAAGCTCAACGAGCTGGATACGAGCCAAGTCGAGCCGATGGCGCAAGTGCTCTACGAAGCCGAAGAGACGGCCACGCTGCGCGACGACGTCGAGGGTCCCACGCTGGGCGCCGAAGCGGCGCTGGCCAACGCGCCGCTGGCGGGCGCAGGCTACTTCAAGGTTCCCAGGGTGATCGAGCGGTGACGGCGACGGAGATTCGCGAGCTGACCATCGAGCGGGTTCGCCAGGGCCTGCTGTCGCGGCGATTCTCGGCGCTGGAGCTGGCGCAGGCGGCGCTCGAGTTCGCTCAGAAAGAGAACCCGAAGACGAACGCTTACCTGCATTTCTGCCCGGAGCGGGCGCTGGAGGCGGCGCGGCGCGTGGACGCGCAACTGGCCGCGGGGGAGGATCCCGGACCGCTGGCAGGCGTGCCGGTGGCGGTCAAGGACGTGATTCTGACGCGCGGCGTGCGCACCACATGTGCCTCCCGGCTGCTGGAGAATTACGTCCCGCCCTACGATGCCACCGCGGTCGTGCGCCTGGAGCAGGCGGGCGGCGTGATTCTGGGAAAGACCAACTGCGACGAGTTCGCGATGGGCTCCTCCAACGAGAACTCGGCATTCGGGCCGGTGCGGAATCCGGTGGCGCCCGACCGGGTGCCGGGCGGCTCCAGCGGCGGATCCGCGGCTGCGGTGGCGCAGGGCACGGCAGTGGTTGCCCTGGGCTCGGATACCGGCGGCTCCATCCGCCAGCCGGCCAGTTTCTGCGGCGTGGTGGGCATCACGCCGACTTACGGCCGCGTGAGCCGGTACGGGCTGGTGGCCTTTGCCAGCTCGCTCGATCACATCGGGCCTTTTGCGCGCAACGTGCGCGACGCGGCGCTGCTGCTGCAGGTGATTGCAGGACGTGATCCCATGGACTCGACCTCCGCCTTCGCGCCGGTGCCGGATTACGTCGCCGAGCTCAGCGGTGACGTGCGGGGAGTGAAGGTCGGGCTGCCCCGCGAATACTTCCGAGATCTCACCAGCGAAACGGGGGAAAAGATCGCGCAGGGCGTAGAGCTGCTGAAGCGTCTCGGCTGCGAAGTCCGCGAGATCAGCCTGCCTCACACCGAATACGCCATCGCCTGCTACTACATCATCTGCACGGCCGAGGCCAGCTCCAATCTGGCCCGCTACGACGGAGTGCGGTACACGCGGCGTTCGCCGCACTCGGAGACGCTGAGCGATATGTACCGCAACAGCCGGGGTGAGGGTTTCGGGGCCGAATGCAAGCGGCGCATCATGCTCGGTACCTACGTGCTGAGTGCCGGCTACTACGAAGCTTATTACCTGAAAGCGCAGAAGGTGCGCACGCTGATCGCGCGGGATTTCACCGAGGCCTTTCGCGAGGTGGACCTGATCGTGACGCCTGTATCTCCCTTCCCGGCGTTTCGACTGGGAGAGAAGATCGCCGACCCCCTGGCGATGTATCTCTCGGACATTTACACGATCACCGGCAGTCTGGCGGGCATCCCCTGCATGAGCGTGCCGTGCGGGCGCACGCGCGAGGGGCTCCCGGTGGGCATGCAGATCCTGGCGCGCCATTTCGACGAAGCAGGAATGCTCCGGCTGGCCTACGCCTTCGAGCAGGCGGGAGGAGCGGAGGTCTGACAGGCGACGCAGCGGGCACGAGGGCGGCTCCGCGTCGCAGGTCCCGCGCAGCAGGATCCGGCCCTCCCAAAGCACCCGCCTTCTATGCGACTTCCGACCGAGCCGGCGCATCGTATAGCTGAGCAAGGAGAATCCCGAAATGGCACACCGGCTGGAAGCGAAGAAATTCGACCACATCATGCGCGATCTGGACGGCATTTCAGCCCGCACGATGACCGAGCACTACAAGCTCTACCAGGGATACGTGAACAAGTACAACGAGATCATGCAGAAGCTGGAAGCGGCCGATCGGGCCGCGGCCAACCAGACCTTCAGCGATCTGCGCTCGCTCAAGGTGGACCTGACTTTTGCAATCGGTGGCGTGAAAAACCATGAATTGTACTTCGGCCACCTGGGAGGGCGCGGTGGCGACCCGCCGCCGGAGCTGCGCGAGCTTTTCGAGAAGCATTTCGGCTCAGTAGATGCCTGGCGCGCGGACCTGAAAGCCACGGGGATGGCTTCCCGGGGCTGGGCATGGACGGCCTGGGACCGCGACTGGGGCTACCTGTTCAATTACGCCGGCGACGCACAGAACACATTTCCGGTCTGGAACGCGGTGCCGATCATCGCGCTGGACGTCTACGAGCACGCGTATTACCTGGACTACGGCGTGGCGCGCGCCAGCTACATTGACGCGTTTTTCAGGAACCTGGACTGGGACGCGATCGGCGCCAATCTGGAGCGCGCGCGCAAGTAAGCCCTCGCCCTAAGGCGTTCTTCCTCTCCGGCGCCGGTTATCCTTCCCATCCGTCGGGCCGAGGGAAGGCCCGATATGAAGGCAGGGATTGCTATGTTGCGTGTGGCGATCATCTGCCCGGAGCAAGAGATGGGGGCGGCGCTGGAGCGGGCGTTGTTGGAGAGCCGCGTAGCTGCGGTCGTTCTGCATCTGAACCGTTATCCGGACGCGGTCGAGCTGGAGCGGCTGCTGTCGGAACGAACGGTAGAAGCGGTCCTGCTCAGCTACGAGTCCCCGCAGCGCTTCGCCGCCGTCGCCTCGTTTCTGGAGAAAAAGGCCGCCGGCACCCCGATGGCGGCCATTGTGCACTCGTGCGATCCGCAGGTGCTGCTGGACCTGATGCGGGCGGGGGTACGAGAAGTCCTGACCTTCCCGTTCGATCCTCAGAAGCTGCGCGAGGCTCTGGGCCGCATTCAAAAACTCGTAGACAGCCGCGCGGCCACCATCGATCGGCTCTACTCGTTCCTGCCGGCCAAACCCGGAGTGGGAGCGACCACGGTGGCGCTGAACACGGCCGTCGCGCTCTCGCGAGTGCCCGACACCAGCGTGTTGCTGGCGGACTTCGATCTGAACAGCGGCATCCTGGGGTTCCTGCTGAAGCTGAACCCGCGCTATTCGGTGGTCGACGCCATCGAACACGCCGATCATCTGGATCAGGACGTTTGGGCGAAGCTGGTCTGGCCGCTGGGCACGCTCGACGTGCTGCCGACGGGGCGACTGGATCCGGGCCTACGGGTGGATCCGGCGCGCATTCAACTGATGCTTTCCTTCGCGCGTCGGTTCTATCGGGTGATCTGCGTGGACCACTCGGGCATGATGGAGAAGTACTCGCTCGAGCTGCTGCGCGAGTCGGGCAGGATTTTCCTGGTAACGACGCCCGAGATTCCGGCCCTGCACCTGGGAGCAGAGAAGATCCGCTTTCTTCGCGGCCTCGACCTCGCGCACCGGGTCGAGATCATCCTGAACCGGGCGCAGCCGCGGAGCCTGCTCTCGCGCGAGCAGATCGAACAGATGCTGGGCGCGGCGGTCCGGGCTTCGATCCCTAACGACTACGTGGCGGTGCATCAGGCGATCATGGCGGGCCAGCCCCTTAGCGAAGAGTCGCGATTGGGACAGCACTTCACGGATCTTGCGCGGTCGCTGCTGGAGTTGCCCGCGATCACCGTGACCAAGAAGCGCCGGTTCTTCGAGTATTTCTCGCCTGCGCCCGCTCCAAGCTCGCGGTGAGCGCCCGTCGATAGGGCGCCGGCGTACTCCGGCGCCCGCCCGCTGACCTGCTGATTGGCGGGCCGCGAAACGCCTCCGCAGCAATCCGCCGATTGCCACCCAAGCCGCTCAAGCGGCATTCTACACACCGGCCTGCTGCCGGGCGGAGGATCGATCGCCGGGCAGAACTGCGCCGACGGATGTCGAACCGCAACCGTTGGGGGAGGGAACGAGCCCTTCGGATAAACACCACGGCGGATTCGCGGCAGCCGGTTGCGAGCCGCGACGGCTAGGGGCAAGCATCCCCCGGCCACGGGGAGGCGGCCCCCTGGCTGCCGTAGGAAGGTCAAAAAAGAGGGAGCTCTCCCGCAAGAGCTCCCATCCCGAGAGGCAGGCGCCCTTCAAGGCCAAGACCCGGGCGCGAGTATTCAGGCCTGCAAGGCCCCTTCTTGCGAGCAGCGGTATGACCCGAGGGCGCCCATCCCTGTTTCGGTAGTGCACTGGGGGCCGGAAGACGCGAGCTCCAGGGATTGCCGTCTTCGCGCTTATCGAATACAATTGAGGGCGAAAGTGTTCTGATCAGGAGGAGGCGATGGCGATTTCCATCAAGCGAATCACTCTCTGGCGGGCCGAGGTGGCAAACCAGCCGGGCGTTCTGGCGGCGACCTTGAAGCCGCTGGCGGAGGCGGGGGCCAATCTCAGCGTGGTCATGGGTTACCGGTACACGAGCGATCCGTCGAAGGCGGCAATCGAGCTCTACCCGGTCACCGGCAAGAAGATTACCGCGGCGGCGCAGGCGGCGGGGCTTGCGGCATACGAAATGCCCACGATATTGGTCGAGGGAGACGACCGGCCGGGGCTCGGGCATGCCATCGCGGACGCGATCGCGGGCGCGGGCATCAACCTTGCTTTTTTGGTCGCGCAGGTCGTGGGACGGAAGTTCTCGGCCGTCATGGCGTTCGAGAACGAGGACGACCTGAAGAAGGCGTCCGCGCTGATCAAGAAAGTGAAAGCGCCACGGAGCAAGTAAGCCCCGCACTCAAAGCGTCAGGCCCCCATCGACCAGCAGAAACTGGCCGGTGACGTAGTTGTCCGGCTCCAGGAAGAAGCGCACGGCGCGTGCCACATCGAGAGCGCGACCAAAGCGGGGGATCACGCCCTCGGCCAGATAGCGGTCGTACTTGCCGGCAGCGATGGACGCTTCGGCCATGCCCGCCTGCGTGACTCCCGGACAGATCACGTTGACGCGGATGTTGGCAGGGCCGCGGTACTCTTTGGCCAGTATGCGGGCGGCATGGAGCAAGCCGGCCTTGGGGGCGGCGTAAGCCAGCGACCCCGGAAACACGCCGATGGCCTGCATGGTGGAAAAGAGCACGATCGAGCCGTGGGTGCCGGCGGCTTTCATGCGCTCGGCCGCTTCTCGGGCCAGGGTGAGGGGACCCAGCAGGTTGACTTCGAGCGACCTCCGCAGCACGTTCTCGAACTGCGCGGGTTCGGAAACCCGCGCCGGCTCGCCGGCCAATACGACGAGGCCGTAGAGTTGGGGGGCGGCATCGAGCAGGCGAGCGCGGTCGGCGCCCACGGTCAGATCGGCGGCCATGATTTTCGCAGCGAGCGGTCGCATTCGCTCAGCGCGGTCCGCGTTTGAGCGGTAGCTGATGATGAGTCGGGCCCCCTCGGCGGCCAGCGTTTCCGCGATCGCCTGTCCCAGGCCGCCCGATCCTCCGGCCAGAATGATTTCACGCTCACGCAGCGATTCGTTCACGGGTTCCCTCCTGCGCAAGCTTTTCGCGGGCCAGGTATCCGACGGCGAGCACGGCAAGGAAGAGCATCAGGACCTCGCTATCGCCCAGATTGACTTCGAAGAAACCGCCAATGGCGACGGCGAGCACACAAGCTGCGGCGCCGTGTAGCAGAAAACGCGCTTCCGCGTCGGGCGGCGCGCGGCGCGCGGCCCGCGCCAGGTCCCAGAAGGCTTGGACAAGGACCCAAATGAGGGCCATGGCGGTGGGAATGCCCCGCTCCGCAGCGTAGTGCAGATAAACGTTGTGCAAGTGCCCGTACCAACCCGTGGGCAGGGGCCGCGGCGCGTCGGGCGGTAGGTATTCGTAGAAACGAAGGCGGACGAGCTCCGGTCCCAATCCGAGCAGGGGATGAGCCTCAATCATGCGCAAACCGGTGCGCCAGCAGACGATGCGGTGGAGATTGGAATCCACTTCCGCGCGCGGTCGGTAGATGGAGACCAGGCGCATGCGAAGCGAGTCGGGCGCCGCCAACAGGAATAGGGCGAGCACTGCGGGCGCCCAAAGTAGGAGCCGGGGCCGCCAATGCCAAGCGAGATAGAGCAGAGCCGCGGCCGAAGCCAGCCAGATGCTGCGCGTCATGTTGAGCAGCAGCGAGACGGCAACGAGCGACCCGGCGGCGATTGTCAGCCGGCGCAACCGTCCCCGGGCCCAGGGCGAGAACAGCAAAAAGGCCGCGACGAACAGGCCCGCCAGCATCATCTGGCCGCCGAAGGTCATCCAATGGCTCATGAAGCCGCTGATGCGCTCGGCGATATAGGCGTCGTAGAAGCCGACGCCCTGGCGACGTGCGGTCTGGAATTTCATCGCGAACTGAGCCAGCGCGAGCAACGCGGAAGCCGAGGCTGCCGAGGCCCAGCCGAGCACGAGGGCTCGGGCGTGATGCAGCTCGCGCAGGCTGGAATAAACGACGGGCAGCATGAGGAACACAAAGAGCTTGCGGACCTGCGGGCGGCCGGCCGCGGGGTCCTGGGAGGCAAGCAGCGCCACCAGGGTCCCTACCAGGAAAACGGCGAGCGGCAGCCAGATGGGCGGCAGGCGCAACGGCCGACCCGACAGGAGCAACGCTGCGAAAGCCAAGGCCAGAAGCAGTTGAGAAGCCGCGATCGAGATCAGAACGGAGACGGCGCAGGCGGCCGCGAGGTAGAGCGCCGCGCGGGCCATTCGGTCTTCGTCGAAAGCGAGCATGGAATGCCCTACAGTATGCCAGATGCGGCCGAGCGCCCGCGTTGCCGGGACGCAGCGAGGGCGTCGACCGACGGCAAGCCGCCGAACAGAGGCCGCCCGCGCTTGCCGGCAGGCGCCGCCGGCGGTACACTCAAAGCGGGGACACGAAATGAGCAGCGGGATGGCGCGTATGCTTTGGCTGGCTGCCGGGACGGTGCTCGCCGCAGGTCTGCTGTGGGCTCAGCGCGGAGCGCGCCCTGAGTACCGCACTTACGGTTCGCCGCACGGTTTCGGCAACGTGGTTTTTCCGGGCACGGGTACGGCGCCGCGCGCCGGCGTGCCCTTTTCGCTGCCTTCCAGCTTCCCGCAGAGGTTGGCGGCGACGGTCAGCGGGTGGCCTCCCTATACGGGCGCGCCCGCCGTGGATCCGTTGTGGCGTCGGGGGCATGTCTATCCCATGATCTGGCCGATTTTCGTAGGAGGCTTTTACCCCTACTACGAACCCCAGCCGAACATCACCATCATCATGCCTTCCCAACCCGCCGCGGCCCCGGTTACCATCAACCAATACTTCGCCGGAGAGACGAAATCGATCGAACGCGAAACGGTCTCCACCTACCAGGCGCCCGTCAAGACGCCGGTCGAGCCCCCTGCCGACAGCGTGACCTTCCTGATCGCCCTGAAAGACAGTTCCGTGTACTCAGCGATCGCCTATTGGGTGGAAGGCGATACGCTGCATTACATCACGCCTCAGGGCAAGCACAACAAGGTGTCGCTGGATCTTGTGGACCGGGCGCTTTCCGAAAAGCTCAATCAGGGGCGCATGGTCGAGTTTCGGCTCCCGGGCGGTAAATAGTCTCCCCGCCCGCCGCCACCTCCGTCACGCCTCCACCTCCGGCTGTGGTAGGATACCGCCGTGGCGCTCGTCCTGAAGGGGGGCAGGACGCGCGGTTGCTGCCGGAGTAGACTGCTTCAGCCAGGGAAGACCGAAAGGATGCATCGCGCCTGTTGTTATGCCGCGCTCGTGCTGGCGGGGGCAATCCCAGGGTTCTCGCAGGCAACAACGGGGGAGATTTTCGGCGTGGTGCGCGACGCGAACGGGACGGCGGTGGCGCAGGCAAAGGCGACTGTGCGCAGCCTGGAGACAGGCCGAGCGCGCTGCGTTCTGACGGACGCGGCAGGCCGCTTTCGCGTGCGCCAACTGCCCATCGGCAGATACCAGCTCACCGTCGAGCAACCCGGCTACGCGCGGTTCGTTCAAGGACCCGTGATCGTGCGGCTGAACCGCCGGGCCGAAATCCAGGTGAGGCTGCAGGCGGCGGGCACCAGCGAGACGATTGCCGTCGGTTCGGATGCTCCACTGATTGATTCCGGCAACGGCCAGGTGGGGGTGAACTTCGAGGATCGGCGCATTTCGGAGCTGCCCCTGGCGCCGAACAGGAACATCCTTGGCCTGGCGCTTTCGGCGCCCGGGGTGGGCCAGCTTTCGCGCGGACAAACCGAGTTCGCCTCGGGCGGCGTGTCGTTCTCGGTGAATGGGATGAGGACGCGCTCGAACAATTTCATCGTGGACGGTCAAGACTCCAACGATCCGGTGACGACGGGGCTGGCGCAGGCGATCCACAATCCCGATCTCGTGGCGGAAGTTCGGCTCACCACGCACCAGTTTGCGCCTGAACAGGGCCGGTCAGCAGGATCTGTGGTGAGCATCGTGACGAAGCAGGGAAGCAACCGGTGGCACGGCTCCGCTTTCTGGTTTCACAACGACAATCACCTGAACTCGCGCTCGAATCTGGACAAAGCACCCGTGGGCAGTCCGCCGCGCCCCTTGTTCGAGAGCGCACCCCTCCGCAGGGAAAATCAGTTCGGCGCAACACTGGGCGGTCCCGCGCGCAGGAACAGAACTTTCTTCTTCGGTTCCTTACAGCGGTGGACCGATCGGCAGCTCAACAGCGGCACGACCATCCGCGGCGTTCCTACCGAGGAAGGCCGCCGGTTCCTCGAACAAGTGGCGGGCGATCGCCCGGTCGTGCGCGCGCTGCTCGACAACCTGCCGCCGGCGCAGACGCCGCTGCCCAACCTGGCCGCGCGGCTGACGATCGGCGGCCAGGCGCTGCGCATTCCTCTAGGTACCCTTACGGGCTCGACCGTGGCCGAGTTTCGCGACTGGCAGTGGTCAGCACGCGGCGATCACCATTTCGACCAGCGTCACAGCATGGGCGCGCGGTACCTTTTCAGCGACCAGGTAAGTTCGGGCGCAGGCCAGGCGACACCGCCGGGCTTGACGACGGCGTCGCCAGCCAGGCGGCAGGCGGCAGTGGCATGGTTGAGCAGCTCATACACACCCACCGCCCAAGGCGAAGTTCGCCTCGGCTGGCAGCGGCTCGCTTCCACGAACACGGCGGCAGACCCCCGCTCCGAGCGCATCCCGAGCATCGAGGTAACGGAGCTGGGTCTGACGGGTTTCAACGCCGGACCTTCGCGCACCGCCATCGGGCTGGCCGTGAACCTCCCTCAGTTCCGGTTCCACAATACCTACCAGGTCCAGTACACCTTCGGCGCAGCGCGCGGGGCTCACGCTCTCAAGATAGGCATCGACTTCCGACGGCAGGACGTAGCCGGCTTTTTCTGGACCACGACTCGCGGACGGCTGGTTTACAACACGCTTCAGGACCTGGTGGATGACCTAGCGCAGACCGCTTCCGTCCGGATCCCGCTGCCCGGCGCGGAGCCCGTCCAGCACTACCGATACTCCGATTACTTCTGGTTCGTTCAGGACGAATGGCGGTTGACATCGCGCGTGACACTCACCTACGGGATCCGCTACGAGTCGCCCGGCAATCCCATCGCCGATCTGAAACGAGTCAACGACCGAATCGTGGCGGCGGCCGGCGGCAATCCAAGCTATCGGCTGGAGCCCGTGCCCCGCCGCGACCGCAACAATTGGGCGCCGCGCTTCAGTTTCAGCCTCCGGCTGCCCCAAGGAGCAGGCCCGCTGGCTTATCTGACCGGCGAAGAGAAGCTCGTGCTGCGCGGCGGCTACGCGCGCACCTACGACTTCGCCTTCCTGAACATCGCTGCGAACATCGCCAACACCTTCCCGTTCCTGCACGCAGTGAACTTGCCTGCGCGAACGCCCAACTCGTTCGTCCTGCTGAGACAGCTGAGCGGTGCGGCGCCCGAGATCCCCGATCCGATGCTGGCTACGCGAACGATCGTGGACGCGGATTTCCGCAGTCCCTACGCGGAGCAGGTCGCGCTGCAGTTCCAGCGGGAGATGCGGTCGGACTGGTTGTTGACGATCGGCTACGTGGGCACTAAAGGCACCGCGCTCTATCAGACCATTGACGGCAATCCGACGCTCCCGGAGAACAACAACCGGGGTACGTTACGGCTCGATCCCGGCCGAGGCGTGATCCGGTTACGGGCCAACGCGACCGGCTCGATCTACCATTCGCTTCAAGCCGGCCTCGAGAAGCGCCTTTCGCGCGGCTTGGTGCTGGCGGCGCACTACACCTGGAGCGCCTTCATCGACGGAGCATCGGACGTTTTCAATCCCTCGCTTTCGGGCGAAGTGGCGGTGGCGCAGGATTCCTACAACCGGCGGGCCGACCGCGGCCGTTCCAGCTACGATCGTCCCCACCGTCTGACGGCCAACGCGGTCTATGAGGCGCCCTTTTTCCGTGAACAGCGCGGAGTGTGGCGCAGGCTGCTGGGGGGGTGGCAGGTCGGTCCGTTCCTGACCTTACAGTCCGGCGCGCCCTTCTCGGCGCTGGACGGGGCCGATCCCGGCTTCCGCCTGAGCGGGATTGATGCGCTGGTGGGCAACGCCATCCGCGCCAACGCGAGCACGCGCCTGGACCTGGCCCGGATGTCAGTGGAGGAAATCTCTTGGGCGGGCGGCGCGCAACTGTTCTCGCGTGTGACGGCTGAGAAGCCGCTGGGCAACTTGGGCCGGAACGTGCTTCGCGCGGACGGCATCACCAACTTCAACGTGGCGCTCATCAAGAATACACGGGTGGGCGAGAACAATATCCTGCAAATTCGCGCCGAGCTGTACCGCGCCACCAACACGCGTGATTTCGGGATCCCCGAGGCGCGGGTCAGCTCGGCGAACTTCCTGAACCAGTGGGGGCAGGACGGCGGTAAGCGCCGCATCGTGCTCGCGCTGCGCTACGTTTTCTGAGGCAATTAGAGCGCGAGTGCGCGGCTGCTAAGATGCGGTTTGGGACCGCTAACCGACTGGCGCTGGCTCGCAGGATTGAACAGTTGGATCGTCGCAGCGTGGCTGACGGAGCTCTTGCTTTACGCAAGCACGGCTTCCGCCGCGCTTCGTGCAGTGCTGCGGCGGCTGCCGCGCGGCGCCATCGCACTTGCTCTGGCGCTTGCAGCTCCTGTGCCCTACCTGCTATACGCGCCGGCCACCGGGCTCTTCGGAGCCGCTAATTTCGGCGTGCTCCTGCTGCTCGCGGCGGCTCTGGCGGGTTGGTACGCCGTGTTCGGACCCGGGGGCTGGAGGGACGCCGGGTTCCTCGTCCTCGCGGCCGGCGTCATGCTCGCCCGCGTTTTCAAAGGCATTTACGCCAGTCCGGCAGCGGGGCCGCCCATGGAAGTCTTGGGGCAGCTCATGTGGATCCGCACGGCCGTGATGAGCGCGCTGCTGTTGCGCAAAGCAGAAAGCGTGGGTTTCGGCTGGTGGCCTACGAAAAGGGAGTGGAAAATCGGGGCGGTGCATTTCTTTGCGTTCCTGCCCGTCGGCCTGGCCATGGGGTCGGCTTTGGGCCTGCTGCGCGGGGCCTCGCTCGACGAACCGGTCGCGAAACTGGCGGGTGCGGCCGTGGCCACATTCTTCGGCATGCTCTGGGTCGTTGCGCTATCCGAGGAATTCTTCTTCCGCGGCCTCTTGCAACGCTGGATGAGCGACTGGACGGGCAGCGCGACGTGGGGTTGGTTGGCGGCTTCCTTAGCCTTCGGGGCCGCGCATCTGCCCTTCCGCGGGTTTCCCAACTGGCGTTTCGCTGTGATGGCCACCCTTGCCGGATTGGTCTACGGGCGCGCGTACCTGGCGGGCGGGGGAATCCGTGCAGCGATGGTGGCGCACGCCCTCACCAACACGGTTTGGCGAACGCTCTTGGAGTGATGGCGCGCACCCCGCTCAGTATGGCACCAGACGGATGGGTCCGAGCAGGCCGGAAGGCACAGGCTGCAGGTTCTCCAGATCCTGCGGCTGGAAACGATCGCCGTAGCGCGCGATCAGATCCTTGTAGTCGGGTAGAGGTTCACCCGCCATGCGGTTGATCATGAGGTTGGAGACTACGATCTCGAGACGATTCTCGCCGGGGCGCAGCAGCGCGGTCACATCGATTTCATAGGGCGGACACCACAGGCTTCCGGCGCGTTTGCCGTTGACGAAGATTTCAGCAGCTTCGCGGACAGGCGCCTCGACCCAGGCGCGGAAACCGCGGGCCGGCTTGGGCTCGAGTGGCCTGGTTTCTCCGAAGTCCAGCTTCAGACGGACGTTTTTCATGAGGAATTCGGGCGGCAGGCTGACGGTCTTGCGGTAGACGGCTCGGCCCGAGTAGTAGCGCGTCGCAGGATCTTCCGTCCAGGACCGCAGCTCGTTCACGACCACCTTGCGGCCGGTTTCCTCGAACGTGACCTCCCAGCCGTGGCTCAGATCCATCGGCAGCAGAATGGGCGTGGGCCGCCTGACCAACGGCTGTGCACCGGGCGTGGGCGAGACCGGAAAGACGAGGAGGCGCGATTCGTAAGGCGCCAGGTCGAGCTCTATGCCCGTCCCGGTCGCCGAGCGGCCGGCGACGGCAGCTTCGCGCACCTCGCCCGTGAAGGGGTCCCACCACTCCGGGCGACGCCCCGCGACACGGAACTCCGCCTTCACCTGCACGCGTCGGTTGCCGGTGTTCGCGAGGAAATAAATCTCGGCGCCGGGCGCACTGCGGTGAATGAAGCCGATACCCTGGGACGACGGCGTGAAGAGCACGTCGGGGCGGCGGAGCTTGGTGAGGGTCCGAGCCAGCTCGGCATCCTCGTCCGCCACGAAGTGAGCGGACGCTTTGGCATCCTGGAAGAGCTCGCGCACCAGGGCGGCGATCTCTTTGGATTCCTCCTCGCGATTGACCAGCCCCGGGGCAGTCGAAGGCAGACGGCGCGTTGCCACCAGGATGCCGCCCGCCCGAACGAAGTCCCGCAGACGGCGCAGAGTGGCAGCGGGCATTCGCTCCACGCCGGGCAGCACGACGATCGGATAGCTGTGGCGCGCAACCGCAAGGCGGCCCTTCTCGACGCGCGCCAGAGTGGTGATGACGCGGTCATCCACGAGATCGAAGTTGTAGCCGGCTTCCAGCAGTCGCGGAATGATCGTGCGCCCGAGGCGCTCTCCCACGGCCTGGAAGAGCGAGACACGCCCGACGTGGAAACTTGCCCAGGCATCGTGTATGGGAGCGTAGAGCGCGACGTCGACCGCCGGCTCGCCTTGCCGGAGCAGGTAGGAAATGCGGGCGAGATAGGCGTTCAGGTCCGGCATGACGTGCCACCAGGGATTGTGGTCGTTCATGACGCCGGCGGCGTAGAACCGCCAGCCCGGCTTACCGATCACTTCGGGCGAGTACGGCCAGCCGTGTCCGACAAGCTGCGTGATGCCCTGAAGGAAGTGTGCATCGGCTTCGGCCTTGAAGTCGAGCGGCGTCGCCCGGAAAACGGGCGAGTGGATCCAGGTCCAGGTTTCCGAGTACGTCACGGGTCGGGCCAGCCAGTGAGCGGCGGAGGAAGCCCATCGGGTCGCGGTGAAAACGTTCCAGTAAGCGCCCTCGCCCTCGGGCAGGTCCACGAAACGGTAACTGGACATGCCCGCGGGCGGGATGCCGTAAGCCTGCACGCGCAGCAGCACTCTCTTCCGGCGGCACCACTCGGCCAAGGGCGCCATGAATTCGTCTTCGAACATCTCGGTGAGTGTCTGGCCGAAGTCGTGACGGACTGCTGCCGCCTCGGGTCTTGCCTCCTTCAGCAGCGCGGGCAGATGAGGGATCAGATCGTATCCACGCCGACGCCGAAAATATTCGGGCAAGGCCGTCGTCCAATCCGAGCCGAAGACCTCCAGGCTGTCGCAAAACACCGCGCGGATCGCGCCGCCGCCCGCCTCGACAAGCTTTTCGCCGACTTCCTTCAGGTGGACGGCAAGCGCAGCGCGGTTGTAATGGTCGTGGACGAGTCCCTCGGCCCCGAAGGCCGCACGCTTGACTTCCTGCCGGGTGTGGCTGGCGAAGAAAAGCAGCACGTCGCGCGGCTGGGTGGAAGCGGGAAGCAGTAAGCGCGGCGTGCCGTCATCCACGACCGGGAGCAGGGTGAGACGGTCGGGCGAGAGGTCGCCCGTGGGAGGGACTAGGAAGGCCGCCACCAGCCGCTCCGCACGATAGTTTCCGGCTGCCGCTAAAGCGTTCGTCGAGGCGTCGACCGAGCGGCGATCCACCCGCAGCCTGCCTGCGGCCAGTTCGATGGGGATGTGAGGGCCGCCGAAGGGCCAGCCGCTGCCCAGCGTCATATCCATGCGCAGGCCCAGACGGCGCGAGGTCTCGGCCGTGAAGCGCACCATCTCGAGAAATTCCGGCGAAAGATATCGAAGGTTCACAAGACCACGGGCCGGGTCATCGAGGGTCAGAGGGTAGACTGGCTGGACCTCGAACCCCCCGAATCCTCCCTCTTTCATGAGCTTCATTTCGCGCTCGAGACCCGCTTTGCTGACCGCGGGCCCGAACCACCACCATCGGACCATGACTTTCGCTTCTTCGGGAGGTCTGCGGAAGCCCTCCACCAGCGAAACAGCGTTCGCGGGAGCTACGGCCAATCCGGCCACAACAAGGATGCAAGCGCGCATCTGCCACCTCTGTCGGATCTTCAGCATAACCCGGCTCGGATGCCTGCCAGGGGCCGCCCCGGCGGAGCCTAGCGCGGGTCCCGCCTATCATGAGGGGAGTGGAGGCTGGAATGGAATACGCACCGTGGATCGGAGGGCAATGGGTGAAGACAGCCGAGCGCAGGCCGGTCCGGCTTCCCTTCGACGGCAGCGTCGTGGCCCAAGTCGGCGTGGCCGGCCCGGACGAGGTCGAGGCGGCCGTTTCCGCAGCAGGTGCAGCAGCAAGGCTGATGCGCGAGATGACGGCTGCCGAGCGTGCGGCCATCCTGCATAAGGCCTACCATCGACTCCTGGAACGCAGCGAGGAGATAGCGTTGGCGGTAAGCTCGGAGAGCGGCAAGCCCTTACGGGAAGCCCGGGTCGAAGTCGAGCGCGCCTCGCAGACCTTGCTGTTTTCGGCCGAAGAAGCGCACCGGCTGGCGGGAGAGGTCGTGCCCATGGAGGCGGCTCCGGCCGGCAAGGGGCACTGGGCCATGACCGTGCGCGAGCCGCTGGGCGTGATCGCGGCCATCACGCCTTTCAATTTTCCGCTGAACCTCTCCATGCACAAAATCGCTCCGGCGTTGGCGGCGGGCAATGCGGTCGTGCACAAGCCGGCATCCGCGACGCCCCTGAGCGCGCTGCTTCTGGCCGAGATCCTGCATGAATGCGGCCTGCCGGCGGGCGCGCTGAACGTGATCCCCGGGCCGGGCGGAACCATCGGAGATCTGCTGACGCAGCATCCGGGCGTGGCCATGGTGACCTTCACCGGCAGTCCGGACGTAGGCGTGCGCATCCGCAACCTCGCGGGCATGAAACGGGTGACGCTCGAGCTGGGCAACAACTCCGCACTGATCGTGGACCAGGACGCCGATCTCGAGGAGGCGGCGCGGCGGGCGGTGCCGGGGAGCTTCGCCAACTCAGGGCAGGTTTGCATCTCCATCCAGCGGATCTACGTGCACCGGCGCGCGGCCGATGAATTCATCGAGCGATTCCTCGAAGGCGCCCGAGCGCTCCGCATGGGCCATCCGCACGATCCGGCCACGGAGATCAGCTCGCTGATCAACGAAGCGGAAGCGGCGCGGGTGGAGGAATGGATCCGGGAGGCCGTCGAGGCTGGGGCGCGGTTGCTGACGGGAGGCGAGCGACGCGGGGCTGTGATGCGGCCGGCGGTGCTCGCGCACGTTCCGCCGCACGTGAGGCTTTCCTGTCGGGAAGCGTTCGGCCCTGTGGTCGGGATCAACCTTTACGATACGCTGGACCAAGCAATCGAGCTGGTGAACCGCTCTGACTACGGTCTGCAGGCCGGCATCTACACGCGGGACCTCAGCAAGGCGTTCGCCGCGGCGCGGCGGCTCGAAGTGGGCGGCGTCATGATCAACGAGATCCCGCAATACCGCGTGGATCATATGCCTTACGGCGGAATCAAACTCAGCGGAATGGGGCGGGAAGGCCCGAAATACGCCGTCGAGGAGATGACCGAGTGCAAGTTGATCTGCTGGAAGGTCTGATCTCGGGTCCCCTACGCTATGCGGGCTTGCCGACGCCTTCCGGAGCCACGGTCTGGATCGCAGCCGACGCCGAGGCGATCGTGCGGATCGCGCCCGGTTGCAACGAGCGGGAGTTTCTCGCCGAGCTGCGGCGCCTGAGCGGGCTCCGGGCGGAGCGGAGCTCCGACGAGCGGCTGCTGCGCGAGGCCGCCAGGCAGCTCGATGAATACCTCGCGGGGCGCAGGCAGCGCTTCGAGTTGCCGGTGAAGCTCAGCGGGTCCGCTTTCCAGCTTCGGGTGTGGCGCGTTTTGACGCGCATCCCCTACGGCGAGACGCGCAGCTACGGCGAAGTGGCCGCGGCTGCCGGGATCCCGGGGGGCGCGCGAGCCGTGGGGGGCGCTTGCAGAGCCAACCCTGTGGCCATCCTCGTGCCCTGCCACAGAGTGGTGCGTAGCGACGGAGCGCTCGGAGGCTACGGAGGCGGACTCCGATTGAAACAATTCTTGCTGGATTTGGAACGGCAGGTCACCGCAGCACCCCGGCCTCGTCCCACCGCGCGATGACGTCACGGATCAAGGCAGTGAGTTTCTCGACCACGGCCTCGAAGTAAGCCTTGGCTTTTTTCTCGTCAAATCGCGGGTAACCTTCGCCGGGCTTGTAGAGGATGATGGTGGCCGGGAAGGGATAGGCCGACCAGGTTGCCTCCGCAGGGCGCGGCAGGGCAAGCCGCTCGCGATAAAGCTGCGGCTTCACCAGCTTCGGATCGATGGCCTGGATCATCGCGGTTTCGTTCCAGCCCGCGTGGCCCCCGTCTTCGCCGAAGATGCGCAGCGTCACGTCGGAGCAATAGGACCACCAGTTGACGACGAGAGTTCGAACGCCGCGATCCCGCCCCGTGCGTTCGGCCAGCTCGTTCAGGATGGCGGTCTGCGGTCCGCCGTGCCCGTTGATGACGATCAGGTTGCGGAATCCGGTCTGCGCGAGTCCGGCCAGCACGTCAGCGACATAAGCGCGATAGGCGGCCTCGCTGACCGAGAAGCCCCCCGCGTAAGCATCCAGGCTGCCGGTGACGCCGTACGCAATGACCGGCGCCACCAATGCGTCGACGCGCGAGGCGATCGCTCGGGCCAGCGCCGGCGGCGCCAGCATGTCCGCGCCGTTGGCGAGGACGCCGTGAGCTTCCAGCGTGCCCGTGGGCAGCAACACCGTGCGGATCTTCGCCGGCACCAGCTCGCGGAATTCCATCCAGTTCAGTTCCGCCATCTCGCGCGTGGGTTGCGCGACGGCGAGCCCTGCGACGACGAGCAAGAGATTGGGAACGCGCATGCCGCGTAGCGTAGCACCGCGCGACGGTGGCGGGCGGCGTCGCACCGGGAAAGCGGTAGCCGCAGGCGCAGGACCGGTTAATAATGTAAAGGCCTTTTTGCCTCGTCTTGACCTACCTTTGGCGGCCGATTGCGTTTAATCAAAGTGGAGCCCGAGACGGAGCCAAAAGAACGCACGTGATTCAACGTGGAGGCGAATCGGAAAATGATGCGGCGGATGCTACTGGTGGCGACGATGGCAGGAGTGCTAGCGGCTCAAACGCCTGCTCCCCTTCCCGTGGATGCACTCAAGAATTATCTGGGATTGCAAGACTCTCAGATCCAATCCCTGCGACAGTTTCAGCAACAGCATTTTCAGGCCGTGCGGCCGCTGATTGCGGAGCTGGCCGCCAAGCATGAGGCCCTCCGTGAGCAACTGGATCGAGGCTCCGCGGATGCCGCGGCCCTAGGCAAGGCGTTGCTCGAGATCGAGAGCCTGCGCAAGCGCCTGGCGGATGCCCACACTGCCGCACGCAACCAGGCGTTGGGCGTGTTGACCGGTGATCAGCGGGCGAAGCTGGAAGCGCTCGAGCAGGCTCGTAAACTCGCGCCGGCCATCCGGCAGGCGGAGGCGTTGGGTCTGTTGGCGCCTGCCGGGCCTCAGGGGTGGCCTAGGCCTGGACTGGGCTGGCTCGGGCCAGAATGGAGACCGGCCGCGGCTCGGCTGCAAGCGAGACCGCTTGCGGGCACGGGGCCGATGCGCGGCCTCCGCCGAGTTCCCTCGCTCCCGCAGTGAGGGTGATCGGCGCAAGCGCCTGACGGCCGGGCGCGCTGACCCCCCACCGGCCGTCGGGCGCTTGCGTTTTTCCCTCCACCTACACGCCGGACGAAGCGAACTCCCCGAGGAGGCGACGTCGTCCGCGGCCGGGCCGTAGATGATCGATGCAGGCGGTCTGTCGCACTCGCCGCGACGATGTAGGACCCGACCTGAAGGTCCCCGGAAACTCGTCTTCAGGATGCGACCGCGTGGTCCTCTTCCAGTTTTGCGGCCAGTTCGAGCAGGCAGCCGCCCAAGGCGCTTTCCGGTTGATAGAACACCACCGGCGCCCCGCTGCGGCGGGCTTGCACGCAAAGATCCGCGTTGGGCGGGATGACGGCGAGCACCGGTATCTGTAACTGGCGCTCGATCTCCTCGAGGGGCAACGGGCACGCCAGGGCCACGCGATTGACCACAACAGCGTGCACGAGCCCTTCCAGTCGGCACGCGGCGCGCAGGTACTCGAGCAGGCGAGAAGCTGCCGCCACCGAAGCGGGCTCACGCTCGAGCACCATCACGATGCGATCGGCCCGGCGTAACACGGCGGCGTTCGCTGCAGATGCCCGCGGCGCCAGATCCACGACGACACGATCGGCTGCGGCCACCAGGGCGTCCACAACGGCTTCCGCTTGCGCGGCCGTGACTTCACGATCCGGGGGAGGTCCCAACAACACGCGCAATCCCGACGGCAGCTTCCATAGCTGATGCGTCAATTGGTCCGGGTCGGAGAAATCGGCGCTCCAGGCGGCGCCGGCCTGCGCGCGAATACGAAAAGCGCCCGCCAGACCGCAGCCAAGGCTCTCCAGCTCGGCGATGATCACATCGAGCCGCCGTGCGAGCGCGGCGGCCACGCTTGTAGCGACGGTGGTCGCACCCACGCCGCCCTTGGCGCCGATGAACGCAATCAGCTTGCCGCGGCGATTCGTCGTCTGCCTCAGACGCAGCAGGGAGCGCTGTCGCTCGACCGCGTAATCGAGCGCGCGGACCAGAATCTCCGGCGGCGTCCGTCCTTTCACCAGGAAATCTTGCGCCCCCTGGCGTACGGCGTTGCGCGCGAGCGTTTCGTCACCGAGACCGCTCAGCACCACCAGCGCGGCGTCCGGAGCGCGACGGCGAAGCTCCCGGAACGTCTGCCAGCCGGCGCTATCAGGCAGCATCAGGTCGAGCACGATAACATCGGGCCGGGAGCTTTCGAGCCTGGCGGCGGCGTCGGCCAGCCGCGGAGCGTGCTCGATACGATACGTCCGACCTGACTCCTCCAGGCAATCGAAGACCCACTCCGCATCGGCCTCGCTGTCCTCCACCAGCAGGATCGATGTCGTGCCGGACGCTTCAGCGCTCATGTTGCATTCCTCCTCGACTCGTGCCTTCAGCCCGCCCGCGCGCCGCAGGCCTGCTCATGCGCGCGATCCGTGACGGCGGGCATGGTGAAAAAGAACGTAGATCCCTTGCCCGGCTGCGATTCCACCCAGATCCGACCCCCGTGCCGCTCGACGATGCGGCGCGCAACGGCGAGGCCCAGACCGTCGCCCGGATAGTCGGCGTTCCGGTGAAGTCGCTGAAAGGGCGCGAAAATGCGATCGTAGTCGCGCGCGTCGATCCCGATGCCGTTGTCCCGCACCGCGAACACCCACTCACCCTGGCGCCATTCAGCCCGAACGTGGACGCGTGGCGGCTCAGCACCGCGGAACTTGATCGCGTTGGCAAGCAGATTCTCGATGAGCCGCAACAGTTGCGTTTCATCGGCCATCACCGTGGGCAACGGCTCGTGCGTCACGGTCGCCCCGGCGCTCTCGATGAGCTCGCGCAGATCCGAGCAGGCCTGTTCGAAGACGGCCTGCGCATCGGTTGGCTGCGGAGGCCGACCGCGGGTGCCGACGCGCGAGAATTCCAGCAGCCCCTCGATCATGCGGTCGAGCCGCTCCGCGCCGCCCAGCACCCTGGCAAGGTACCGCTGCGAGCGATCCTCCGATTGCCGGAGACCGCGGCTCGCCAGCAGCCGCGCGTAGTTGAGCACCGCGCGCAGCGGTTCGCGCAAGTCGTGCGCCAGCACGGAAGCGAACTGCTCCAGTTCCGCGTTGGAGCGAGACAGCTCCGCCGCCTGGCGTTCCAGCTCGGCACGCGCTCGGGCCAGCAGCTCGGTCTGGCGCCGCAACTGTTGCTCGCGCCGGCGCGGCTCGCTCAGATCCGTGATCACAACGCAGAGCGCGGGCGCGACGCCGGCCCCGGGCGAACGCCCGGAAAGGCAGACCGGGACGCGACGCCCGTCAGCAGCCACCAGGTCGAGTTCCGCCCGCGCCCCCTCGCGCAAGGCGCCCTCCAGCCATTCGCGAAAGATGGGACGGGCTTCGGCAGGGACCCAACTATCGAGATCGCGGCCGATGACTTTCTCGAGCGGCGTCGCCAACATGGCGGCGAGCCGCTGGTTCGCGTAGAGAATCGCTCCGTGACGATCGAGCGCTGCCGCGCCCTCCTGCATCTGCTCCAAAAAGACGCGGTAAGGGTGGTCGGCGCCCTCAAGCGTGAAAACGCGACAACCCCCGGGACCTCCAGCCACAACGGCATCGGCCTTGCCTTCGCGTATCGCCTGCAAGGCCTGCTCGGCCGCAGCCAGGCGCGCGCGGAGCCGCATCAGCTCGCGGTGCAGCCCTTCGCTCATCTTCCCGTCAACCCCAAGGCTGCGCGCAAGCGGCGCCGGTCCCCCAGATCGCCGACCAGCCGACGGACAGTGCCGTGGGACTTTTCGATCAACGTGGGCGTGATCAGAACGTCGTCCTGCCCGGCGCGGCCGGCTTGCTGGTACACGTCGATGATCTCCAGCTCGCATTCCTCGTTCAGCTCGTCGAGCAGGGCTTTGAGTGCCTCGACCGCGGCAGCCGATCGGGGAGTGGCGCCGCTGATGTAAAGCCGGATCAGACGCCGCTCGCGCACGTCCTTACTATCGGCAGCGAACGGCCTCCGGGATTAGAGGGGGTCAGGCCCCCGCCGGCGGCATCCAAACCCTCATCGCGGTGATGCCGCGGTTGTGGAACGTGTAATAGGGGATGAGCGTAATCTCTGCGGTTCGCGTAGCCCGTGCCGGCGGGGGCCAGCGCGTGTAAAGAGGCTCGGCCGTGGGCGAGCTGCGCCAAGCGCGCCCCTTGTGGCGGAGCATCACGATGCCGCCGAGCATGTCGGCCCGGAACTCTTCCTGAAAACCGGCGTCGGGATCGAGCAGCAGGTCGAATATCGAAACGTCGGGATGGTCCAGTTGCTCGATGCAATAGACCAGAGGTCCGCGTTCGACGGCCGCCTTGCCCCAGTTCTCGGCGACCATGGGATTGGCCGCGGTAAGCCGTACCTCAAGGGGTAGATCGAGCACGACACGATCGCGCGGCTGCCAGAGCCTGCGCACCACCGCGTACTGTCCCGCAGGGGCGGCGCGAGCTTCGCCGTTCACCCAAAGTCGGGCGCCCGAAGCCCAAGCCGGAACCCGCAGCGCGAGGGTGAACTCCGCGGGACGTTCCGGGCGCATTTCCAGCTCGATTCGCCCTTCCCATGGGTAGCGGGTCCTCTGAACGATTTGCACCCGCACCTCGCCGCGCAAGCGCCACTCCAGCGTTCCGCCGTGATAAAGGTGAACCCACAGGCCTTCGGCGCTCGTGCTGTAAAAGTAACCGGGCAGCGATGCCAGGATGCGCTGAAGGTTGGGCGGGCAGCAAGTGGTATCGTACCAGGGATTGCGGATGCGGTCGTCAGGATCGCCGCTCAGCTCGAGTGGATTGCGGTAGCAGTAGAGATCACCCGAGAGCGACATGCCCGAATTGACGCCGTTGTAGAGGGCGCGCTCGAGCATATCGGCGAAGCGAGCCTCCCCGCGGGCGGCCAGCAGACGCCAGTTCCACATCATGTTGCCGATGGCGGCGCAGCTTTCCGTGTAGGCAAGCCGGTTGGGCAACTCGTAAGGGTCGCCGAAGGCCTCCCCCTGCGCGCGCGAGCCCACGCCGCCCGTGATGTAAACCTTGCCGCGCGCCAGATCCTGCCAGAGCCGCTCGAGTGTGGCCGCGTAGTCGGATCGGCCTGTCTCCATGTAATAGTCGGTTGCGCCGCAGCAGGCGTACATGGCGCGGACGGCGTGGCCTTCGAGCCGCGTGCGCGAGGTGAAGGGCTTGCCGCTGAACAAATAGATCGACTGCTGCCGGGTGAGCTTCAGACGCTCGCCGTCCCCCTCGAGCAGGTAACCGGCCAGATCCAGGTGTTGTCGCTCGCGTGTGATGCGGTAAAGTTCGACAAGGGCCATTTCCAGACACGGGTGTCCGGCCAACAGCGGGCGGCGCGTGGGACCGAAGTTTTCCGCAAGGTAGTTCACGAACTTAATGCCGCCGTCAAGCAGGCGGGTATCCCCTGTCGCCCGGTAATAGGCAATGGCGGCCTGGAGTAAGTGGCCGAGACAATAAAGTTCGTGGCCCCGGTGCATTTCCTGAAACCGTAGGGCTCTGCGTTCCTCGACATAGTAAGTGTTCAGGTAACCGGACTCCTCTTGAGCAGCAAGGATCTCGTCGGTGAGCCGTTCGAAGGTCGCGCGCAAGCCGGGATCCTCCCCGGACTGGAGAACAAAGGCCACCGCTTCCATCCATTTATAAAGGTCGGAGTCCGTGTAGAGCGGTCCGCGGCGAGGGACGTTCTTGCGTCCGCTGAGGCGCCGGAAGTTGTCCACCACGCCGTGTTCTTCGAGCAATTGCAGCAGCGTGGGAATGCTGCGCTCGAAGTTGGCCTTGCGGCGCGCGGTCCAGAAGCCCTCGTGCAACGCCACGGCGCGCACGGGGACGTTCTTCAGCCGCGCATGGGGCGAATGCTCCAGGTGGAGAATGCCCTGTGCGCGCCAGTCCGCCGCCTCTGGCCCGCGCGCGGTCAACCCGGGACCCGCAACGCTCAGAAACTCACGACGCGTCATCGACATGGGACTGCTCCTTTTGCGGGAGTCTTTGTGCCGCCGCTTGCCGCCTCAGGCCGGCGCGACGCCGAAATCCGGTATCTTCAGCGGCTCGCCGCCGCGCAGCGCCGATTGGTGCGCGACGATCCCCGGCACAGTATACGCCGCCGCTTCCCACGCGTTCACCTCAGGGTGGCGGCCTTCAAGAATGGCCTGCACGAACTCGTGGGTGATGAAAGCGTGGGAGCCGCCATGGCCTGTTGGCACACGCAGCGCTTCAGGCAGTTTCTCATGGTGGTTGGGCTGCTTGTATGCCTCGATGGAGAGCGAGCCTTGCGGGTAGCCCTCCGCATCGAGCACCGTGCGGCCCTCTTTGGCGATCCGCACGATGGTATTGGGCGAACCCTCCGGTCGCGCCATGATGTAAGAAAGGCGATCGCCGTAAAAGGAGGCCCGTTCCGTACCGCCCGCCGCAAGGTGCCAGCACACGGAGATGCGGCAGCAGTGGCCGCGCGATGTCTTGAAAAAACCGGTCGTGTTCCAGAAAGGGTTCTTGTACTGATTCGTCTGCAAGATCTCGTGCCCGTCGCCCCAACCCACGGCCTGCACTTCGACCAGACGCTCCCCCGTGACCGGGATGATCATCCCCGTGCAGTGCGTCGGGTAGAGCATCGGCGGATAGCCGTGCCGCCAGGTCGGAAGGCCGCGATCGTCGTACATCAGCGAAAGCAGCCCTTCGTGGTGATACTCGGATTCGCTATAGAAGATCGTGCCGAACAGTCCCTGTCGCGACCATTCGCGGCAGGTAATGATTTCCGGACGATAGTAACTGGTTTCGGCCATCATGTAACGCAAGCCGGTGCGCCTGACCGTATCGATGAGCCGCTCGAGCTCTTCGATGGTCATGCCGGCGGGTACGGCGCTGATGACGTGTTTGCCGGCTTTCATGGCTTCCACCGCCATCCAGGCGTGCGTAGGCGCCGGGGTGAAGATGCCGACGGCGTCCAGTTCAGGATGACGCAGCAGTTCCCGGAAGCTGCGGTAGCGGTTGTCGCAGCGATAGACCTGGGCAAGACGTTCCAGACCTTTGGGATCGATGTCGCAGACGGCGGTCACACGGGCGTGCGGGTGCAGATGCCACTGGAACGTGGCGCCGAATCGGCCGCCTACGATTCCCAGGCGAACCGGGCGGGGGGCGGCGCGCTCGCCGATGAGGGCGGCGCCGGCGATTACGAAATCGCGACGCGTAGGCCGAGGCATCATGATGCGAATTCTAACCGAAGCCGCTCGCCGACGTTGGTGTGCTAGGCTGCTTTGTTACTGCGATGAGGCCCCGGTGGGCAGCGGCCACGGCAGCACTCGCATATCCCCTCGTTCTGGCGTACGTCGCCGTCAGATCCATCGAGCCTCCGCCGGTAGCGCCTGCGGCGACGCCGCCCGAAGTTTTCTCCGCCGAGAGGGCGTACCGCCACGTAGCCCAAGCGTTCACCGAGCCGCATCCGGCAGGGACCGCCGCGCACCGAAGAGTCGCCGATTACCTCGTTCGCACTCTCCAGGCCATGGGCGTAATTGCCCACGTCCAAGAGACAACCGCCGTGCGCGTGCTCCCGGGAACCCCGCCGACTCCCGGAACCAGCGTGGCGCATGTGCGCAACATTGCGGCGCGTCTGCCGGGTCGGCGTTCCGGCAAGGCGCTGCTATTCGTCGCGCACTATGACTCGGTGGTGTGGGGGCCGGGCGCGGCCGACGACGGCAGCGGTTGCGCCGTATTGCTGGAGACCTTGCGAGCGCTGAAGGCCGGGCCGCCGCTCGACAACGACGTCATTTTCCTGTTCGCCGACGCCGAGGAGTCCGGCCTCCTGGGCGCCCACGCTTTCGCAGGCGAGCATCCGTGGATGCGCGAGGTGGCTTTGGTCTTCAACTTCGATGTCCGCGGAGTGGCGGGGCCCTCTTGCATGTTCGAAACCGGCCCCGGAAACCTCCCGCTCATTGCGCACTTCGCCCGCGCCTGCTCGCGCCCGCTGGCTAACTCCCTGATGACCGGCATTTACTACCGCATGGGGCTGAATTCCGATTTCACGCCGTTCCGCCGACTGGGACTGGGAGGACTCAATTTCGCTTTCATCCGCGGGATCGCCTACTACCATACGGCGAATGACCGCCCGGAGAATCTCGACCTGCGGAGCCTGCAACACCAGGGCAACAACGCGCTCGAGCTGGCAAGATACTTCGGAAACCTGCCTCTGGAAGGCCTGCGCAGCCGCGAGGCAATTTACTTCAATCCCGTCGGCTTCCGCCTCGTTTATTACCCTGTTGAACTGGCCGCTCCGCTTGCCCTGTGTACGGTCGCGTGGCTGGCGGGGCTCCTACTGGTCGGCACGCGACGCGGACGCGTGCGGGGCAAAGGCATCCTCATAGGCGCCGGCGGATTTCTGGCCGCTGTCCTGGCGGCGGCGGCAGCCACCCTGGCCGCCACTCTGGCGGCCTGGTGGTGGCGGCGCTACTACATGGTCTACGACGATGCGCTCTATCTGACCGCAGCAGCCGCGATGACGGTATTGGTATTCGAGGCAAGTTTGCGTAAATCCCTGCGAGCCGTAACCTGGCAGGAGGCCTTTACGGGGGCAACCTGCGTGTGGGCCGGGCTGCTGACGGTTTCGGCAGCGGCGCTGCCGGCCGCCTCCTTCGCGTTCCAGTGGCCTCTCCTGTTCGCACTGCTCGGCGTAACTGCGGAAGTGACGTCGGGAAACGGGCGGTTGAGCGTTGCGCTCCGCGCGGTCTGCCATGCCGCTTGTATGACCGCGGTGATCCTGTTTGCAGTTCCCGCCATCCTCATTCTGCACGACGGCATCACGGCCGTCCTCGTCCCCGTTACCGCGCTCTGGATGGCCCTGGCCCTGGGACTGCTGATCCCCTGGTTTGCATGGCTCAAGGCCCTGTCCCCGCGCCTGCTGCCTGCTCTGTCGGCCGCGGCTGCCCTCGTAACCATCGGGGCCGTCATCGTTCGGGGTTCGAGTGCGCCCTCGGCCGGCAGACCGCAAGTGGTGAGCCTATCCTATGCTTTGAACGCGGACCAAGGACGCGCCTACTGGATAAGCCGCGCGAGTAAACCCAACCGCTTCGAGCAGCGGTTTCTCTCTGCGGATAGTCCGCGTGGTCCGATCGACGAATTTCGTCCGCGTGACCCCGAGTCTTACCTGAAGCAACCCGCGCCGACCGTCGGCATCGCAGCCTTCCAATGCGACGTTGCGGCCGACAGCGTGAGCGGCGCAGTGCGACGGCTGTCTTTGCGATTGCGCTCGCCGGCCGGAGCCCAGCGTGTGGCGTTGCACTTAAGCCCGGAGGCGGAGGTGCTCGCATCGCGCGTCAACGGAAAGCCGTACGCTGCGGGTCGGCCATGGTGGTTCGAATATCACGGGTTCGGGGAAAAGACTGCCGAAGTGGAGCTGGAGTTATCGGCGGCGGCGTCGCCCAAGCTAACTGTAATCGAGTATCTGCCGGGGCTGCCCGACGTGCCGGGCCACGGTCCCGTGCGGTTGCCGCCGGGTTGGATCCTGGAGCCCAACACGACGGGTTGGGGACGAGGACTGCGAAGCGGCTGGACCCTGGTGCGCCGCACCTTCGAACTGAAGCGGTGATGACGGCAACGCCGCAGAAAGCCCGGCACCTCATACAAACCGCTTTCCGCCGGGGGACCCTCGCGCCGATGCGCGTATAGTATAATGTCGCCTTCACCTTTTCTCACTGGCGGTCGTCCACTCAGGAGGTGTTGGATGCGAGCCGGGCTTTTAGCGCCGGGGTTACTGCTGCTCGTGTTCTGCTCTGGTTGTCAGCGCAAGCCTTCCGAGAGGGTGGATCCGACGAAGCTGAAATTGTTCCAACCGCTGCCGGCCGTGGCGGCGGGCGCGGCGGGACCGCCTTCCGAAGAACTGATAGCCCTCGGACGGATGCTGTATTACGATCCGCGTCTTTCCAAAAGCCAGAAAATTTCCTGCAACAGTTGTCATGATCTGAGCAAATACGGCGTGGACAATGAACCTACATCCGAGGGCCACAAGGGCCAGAAAGGCGATCGCAACTCGCCTTCGGTTTACAATGCGGCTCTGCAGTTCGCGCAGTTCTGGGACGGTCGCGCGACCGATGTGGAAGAGCAGGCGAAAGGGCCGATTCTCAACCCGGTCGAAATGGCGATGCCTTCCGACAAACTGGTGCTGGCGGTCCTCAAGTCCATCCCAGAGTACGTCGAGGCGTTTCGCCGAGCCTTCCCCAACGACAAAGACCCGATAACCATGGACAACGTCGCTCGCGCGATCGGCGCCTTCGAGCGCAAACTGCTCACTCCCGCCCGCTGGGATAAGTTCCTGGCAGGCGACGAACAGGCGCTCACGCCCCAGGAGAAGGCCGGCCTGAACGTTTTCTTGGACAGCGGTTGCCAGGCCTGTCATTCCGGCGTTCTGCTTGGGGGCGACATGTTCCAGGTGTTGGGCGTGATGAAGCCCTATCCCGACCAGTCCGACCCGGGTCGCTACCGGGTCACCCAGAAGGAATCGGACCGTATGGTTTTCAAGGTTCCGCCCTTGCGCAATGTGGAGAAAACGGGCCCCTATTTCCACAACGGCAAGGTGGCCACTCTCGAGCAGGCTGTCGAGGAGATGGCCGACTACCAGCTCGGCAAGCGTCTCAGCCGACGTGAGGTCGAGTATATCGTCGCTTTCCTGAAATCTTTAACCGGCGAACTGCCCAAAGATTACATAAAGGCGCCGGAGTTGCCCAAAAGCACGCCGCGCACGCCGCCGCCCGATCTGAGCGACTGAGCCGGGAGAAAACGCCGATGTTCAAATGGGTGCTCGCGGGCGTGGCGGTTCTCTTAGTGGCCATGCAATTTTTCCAACCCGACCGGAGCAACCCGCCGGCCGATCCGCAGGGTACTTACGAAGCGATGGCCAAGCCCGACGCGGAGCTCGCGGCCGCGCTGCGTCGCGCCTGTTACGACTGTCACAGCAACGAGACCAGGTGGCCGTGGTACAGCCGCGTAGCGCCGGTCTCCTGGTTGCTGGCGAACCACGTCAGGGAGGGGCGGGGGCATTTGAATTTCTCCGAGTGGGGACGTTACAGCCCCCAAGCGGCTCGGAGGCGGCTCGAAGAGGCCTGCGAGGAGGTGCGCGAGGGCAAAATGCCCTTGCGCAGTTACCTGTTCCTGCATCCGGAGGCCCGACTCACTCCTAAAGAGGCGAATCTGATCTGCCAGGCAGTGCGTTGAGTACGGGCCGCGACACGACCTTGATTCGCGCCATTCTTTTCGATCTCGGGCAGGTTCTGGTGCCCTTCGACCTCGAGCGGGGTCTGCGGGCACTCGGCGCCCACTCTCCCTACTCGCCCGGCGAAATCAAGAAGCGGATCGCCGACTGCGAACTGCTGCCGCCCTTCGAGCAGGGACGGATCCCCCCGCGCGAGTTCGCCCGCCGGCTCAGCGAGTTGCTGCAACTGAACGTCGGCTACGAGCAGTTCTGCGAGCTGTGGAGCAGCATCTTCCTGCCCGAGACGTTGATTCCCGACTCCTTCATCGAAGCCCTGGCCCGCCGCTACCGCCTGGTGCTGGTCTCGAATACCAACGCCATCCATTACGCAATGATCGAACGGCGCTACGGCATCGTCCGTCACTTTCACGAGCGGGTGCTCTCTTACGAAATCGGCGCCGTGAAACCGGAGGCACGGATCTACGAGGAGGCCGTGCGGCGGGCGGGTTGCGAGGCGAGCCAGTGTTTTTACACCGACGATATTGCCGAGTTTGTGGAGGCGGCGCGACGGCACGGGATCCTAGCCGTACGGTTCCGCTCGGCCGGGCAACTGGCTGAGGATCTGGCAGCCCACGGAGTGCTGTGGTGAGCCGCCAGGCGCCGGGATGCCGCTGAGCGCTGCGTTATACTGGGCGGCGACGAGGAAGGTCATGTACCGCGCTTTCTCGGCTTTCATTCTCATCCTGATCCCCACTTTTTGCCGTGCGAACGATCTGTACCTGTTCCAAAAGCCGGCTCTCAGCCGCACTCAGGTGGTTTTCGTTTTCGCCGGCGACCTCTGGAGCGTTCCACGAGAGGGCGGCGAAGCCGTGCGCCTGACCGCGGGCGCCGGCGTCGAGACCAATCCCGTTTTCTCGCCCGACGGAACGATGATCGCCTTCACCGGCGAATACGAGGGCAACGTGGACGTCTACGTAATGCCTGCCGCGGGCGGCACGCCGCGCCGGCTGACCTACCATCCGGCGCCGGACTTCGTGTTGGCCTGGACGCCTGACGGCAAACGGATCCTTTTCAGTTCCAACCGCACCAGTTACTCACGCTTTTCCGAGCTGTTCACGATCAGCATCGAGGGCGGCTTCCCCGAGAAAGTGCCGCTGCCGATGGGTTACGAGGCCGCTTACTCGCCCGAGGGGAAACGACTAGCCTATGTTCCCCTGCCACGGGCCTTCACTGTATGGAAGCGATACCGCGGCGGCAGGACAACACCGATCTGGATCGCCGATCTGGCTACGAGCCGGATCGAGAAAGTTCCCCGCGAGAATTCCAACGACTTCAATCCAATGTGGGTGGGCGAACGGATTTACTTCCTTTCGGATCGCAACGGTCCGGTGACGCTGTTCGGTTACGATCTGCGCACTCGCCGGGTCTCCCAACTGCTGCCGAACGGCGGACCGGACCTGAAGTCGGCCTCGGCCGGGCCCGGTGCGATCGTCTACGAACAATTCGGCGGACTTTATCTCTATGACCTGTCCGCCGGCACCTCGCGCCGCATCCCCATCCGAATTGCCGGCGACTTCCCCGAGCTGCGGCCCCGATTGGTCAAGGTCGGCGCAAGGCTCCGTAACGCCCACATCTCGCCGACCGGCGCACGCGCCGTCTTCGAGGCCCGCGGAGAGATCCTGACCGTGCCCGCCGAAAAGGGCGATCCGCGCAATCTGACCAACAGCCCGGGCGTCATGGACCGAGATCCCGCTTGGTCGCCGGACGGAAGCCGTATCGCATGGTTTTCCGACGAATCGGGCGAGTACCAGCTTCACGTATCGGCGCAGGACGGTAGCGGGCACGTACTCAAGATCGCCCTGGCCGATCGACCCACGTTTTACTTTTCGCCCCGTTGGTCGCCGGACGGTAAAAAGATCGCCTATATAGACTGCCATCTCGGTATCTGGTACGTGGATCTAGAAAGCAAAAAGGCGGTCCTGGCGGACAAAGGAATCTACTGGAGCGGCCATCGCGACCAGGTCCCGGTCTGGTCGCCCGACGGCAAGTGGCTGGCGTACTCCAAGCGCTTGGAGAATCATCTCGGTGCGATCTTCCTTTATTCGCTCGAGCGAGGCAAGCCGCTCCAGGTTACTGACGGGATGAGCGACGCGCGGCATCCCGTTTTCGACCGCGACGGCAAATATCTCTACTTTACGGCTTCGACTGATTCCGGACCTTCCCTTCAGCCGGACCTGCATTCGTTCGTGCGACGTGTGACGCGCACGGTGTATCTGGCGGTGCTGGCGAAGGACGAGCCCTCGCCGCTGCGCCCTGAGAGCGACGAGGAGAAACCGCCCGCCAAGCCGGAGCCCAAGCCGGAAACGCGGAAGCCCGGGGAGCTCCCCGCCGTGCGGCTCGATCCGGAGAACCTGGGGCAGCGCATCCTCGCGCTACCCCTGCCGCCCCGCCTTTACAGCGAGCTTCAGGTGGGCAAGGCCGGGGTACTCTTTGCGGTGGAAGCGCCGCTGCCCGCGCCCGGCGCCGAGCCCTCCTACACGGTGCATAGGTTCGATCTCAAGAGCCGTAAGTCCGACGTGGTGCTTTCGGGCGTGCGTTTCTTCGAGATCTCAGCCAACGGCGAGAAGATGCTTTATCGCCAACAGGACCGCTGGTATATTGCGCCGCTGCGGCCCATGGCCGCCGGTCCGAGCGCCGGACAGGCCGCCGCCCAATCGCAACCCCAGCTCCAGCCTCTGCGAACCGACAACCTCGAGCTGCGGGTGGATCCCCGTCAGGAATGGCGGCAGATGTATCGGGAGGCGTGGCGGATCGAACGCGAGTTTTTCTACGACCCCGGCTACCACGGTCTCGATCTCAAGGCTGCCGAAAAAAGGTACGAACCGTACCTCGACAATATCGCCTCGCGCGCCGATCTGAACTATCTTTTCGCCGAGATGCTGGGCGAAATGAGCGTCGGACACTTGAACGTGGGCGGCGGCGACATGCCGGAGGTCCGACGCGTGGAGACAGGCTTGCTCGGTGCGGATTTCGAATTGGCGGACGGGCGCTACCGCTTCGCGCGCATTTTCAGCGGCGAAAATTGGAACCCGCAATTGCGCGCGCCGCTGACCGAACCCGGCGTGAACGTGGCCGTGGGCGAATATCTGCTTGCGGTGAACGGGCGGGAATTGCGCGCTTCCGACAACGTGTACGCCTTCTTCGAGGGGACGGCGGGCAAACAGGTCGTGCTGCGCGTGGGGCCGGATCCCACCGGCGCAGGGGCGCGCGAAGTCACCGTGGTGCCGGTGGCCGGCGAGGCGGCGCTACGCAATATGGCCTGGGTGGAGGAGAACCGGAGAAAGGTCGAGCAGGCCACCGGCGGGCGCGTGGCCTACATTTACATGCCGGATACGGCCTTCGGCGGACTTACTTTCTTCAACCGTTACTTCTTCGCTCAGGCGGGCAAGCAGGGCGCCATCATCGACGAGCGGTTCAACGGCGGGGGCATGCTGGCCACCGACATCATCGAGCATCTAAGCCGGCGCCTGCTCAGCGCGGTGGCGACCCGGGACGGCAAGGAAGAGATCCAGCCGCAGGGTTTGATTTTCGGGCCCAAGGTGATGATTATCAACGAATTCGCCGGCTCGGGCGGCGACGCCATGCCGTGGTATTTCCGCCGCGCGGGCGTGGGCAAGCTCATCGGCAAAAAGACGTGGGGCGGGTTGGTGGGAAGAGCGGGCGCTCCCGAGTTGATGGACGGCGGCACCGTCACCGCACCCTCTTCCGGGGTATTCAATCCCATCAGCGGGCAATGGGAAGTGGAAAACATCGGCGTCGCGCCCGATATCGAAGTGGAGTTGGACCCGGAGGCGGTCAGGCAGGGGCGGGACCCGCAACTGGAAAAGGCGATCGAGGTGGTCCTGGCCGAGTTGAAGAAAACCCCGCCTCCCGCAATCCGCAGACCGCCTTACCCGAACTACCATGCGCCCGTCACGGCAGGGACGAAAGTGAGAAGGTAGCGTCAGGCCGAGGCCGTCAGCGTTTCAGCACTGCGTGCTCGGGATCGAGAAGCACGCGGGCGGGACGCTCGCGCAGCTTAATAACGAAAGATTCCGGTTCGGCGCCGGTACGCACCCAGCGCCGGATCGGCTTCGATTTGGCCAACTGGATTTCGATCGGAACTTCGGTGATGAAGTCCTCGCCTGCACCCGACTGGAACACGCGGCCGCGCAGGATGATTGCCGGCGGGCGACCTTCGATTTTGTGTTCGAGCTTCAGGGAGGGAATGCCTGTCGAATAAACCCACTGCTCGAAGAAGTTTTCCAGTTGCGGATCGTGCCAGCCCGAGGGGAGAAATTCGGCAGCCAGTCGCCGGAATTGATCGGTAGTAACCGCCCGGTACTGGTAGCGGCGACGCAGTTGGCCAAGCATGGCCAGGAAACGCTCGTCGCCCAGCCTGCGCCGAAGCATGTGCATCACCCAGGTGCCTTTGTCGTAAATAATGGTCTGCCATGCTCCCGGCGCCTGCGAAACGCGCAGCCGGACGCCCCAAACCAGCGGGCCCACGGATTCGATTTCCATGCCCTCGCTGGTCTTGGCGAGCAGGCGACGGCGATACTCGTTCAGCACGGATTCCACAGCCCGCCAGCCCCTGCGTTGCTCCAGCCAAAGCAGCGCCGAGTAGTTGGCCAGCGCTTCCATAAGCCATTCGTCCTGGTAGTGGGCCGTGGTGACCGTGTTGCCCCACCACTGGTGCGCGGTCTCGTGCGCGTGCAGGATTTCGGAAAAGAAAAGTTGCTGGAACTCGTCGCGCGCGGCAGCCGGCCGTTGCGCCGGGTCGAGGTAAGCCAGCGTCGAAAGATAGATCAGCCCGGGGAATCCCTGGCCGAAGGCGCCGGGTATCGGGGAAACGGTCAAGGCCCGCAGGGGAGGTGGCCCGAAATGCCGGGACATAAACTCGAGCGCGCCCGCGATCTCGGTAGCCACCGGCTGAAGTCGGGCGGCAGGATCAGGCCTTGGCGGCTCGATGGGAACGGCTATGGCGGGGGACGAGGAGGACCGGCTACGGTTCCACGGCGGCTGCGGAGAAGGCACGATCAAAACGCGCTGGGGCGGCTCGAGCGCGCGTTCCAAACGGCGGTTGGCGTAGACTTCGACGGTGAAACCGCCGCGGCTGACCCGCTCACGCACGTATTCGCCCAGGTTGAAAGCCGCCAGGCGCACCGGCACATCGACCCGCCGTTCGGTCACGCGCCAGGGGCCGTCTTCGAGTTCCTCGACGAGCTCTCCGGTGGCCACCAGGTGCAACGGCTTGGGGTAACGGAAGATCAACTGGTAGCGTGCGAAGTGCAATCCCGCGTTCGGGTACCAGGAGCCGCGCGCACCGACGTAGTAGACGCGCTGCCCCGCCTCGGAAATGACCGCGCCGTCGTGATGGAACTCGATTTCGTATTCGCGGCGGGCCTCCAGGGGCCGCGCTGGTACGACCAGGAAAGATGCGTTCCCGTCGCCGCGCAGCAAGTTCACGCGCAGGGACTCGGGCTGCAGGACCTCAGCCGTTTCTCCCTGAACAAGGACCTGACGAACAACCATGCGCGGCGAAATCTGGAAGACCAGCACCGGCGCCGCGGCCTGAGGCACGAGCCGTGCTCGGGTCACGACGCGAAGCCGCAGGTCGGGCTCGATCGTCGCGTGGATGCGGTAAGAGGAAATGGTGAAGTCCGGCGGGCGCTCCTCGGGCGGGCGGTGGCGGAAGGATCGCGCCACGAAGCTGGTCCAGTAATCGAAGAAAGTTCGATTGTCTCGAAACACCACCTGTCCGACGGCAATCTGCTCGCGGGCCCGCGGATCGTAAAAGCAATCGAAGTTACCCAGCGTGCGACCTGCCAGCGCGGCATAGAAAAAGCCGTCCGCCTCGCTGCGCTCGGCCAGCAGATCGGCGACCAGCCTGACCTGAAAACTCTCGAGAAAGTTGCGCACCACCGCGTCCCAGTTCCGGCTCATGAGCAAGCCCATTTCCTCCGCGCGCACCGGCTCTCCGCGCAGACGCAACTGCCGCGTCAGCACCGACGCGCTGTCATCGGTGAAAACCAGCACGGCCGAGCGGAACCGTTCGGTCAAATTGGGGGCGCCGGCGAAAAACGCCAGGGAACGCCGTTCGGCCGCGGTAGGCGGGAAGAGGACCACCTCGCCGTCGCCGGCCTCCGTCTCGGCCGAGAAGACCGCGGTCACGCGTCGGCCGCGAACGGGTTTGCCGAATATGAGATAGCCGTCGGTAAAGTAAAAGCGCAGATCCTGGCGGCTGAAATGCAGATCACGGACGCGGTAGCACTCGGCCGGATCGAGCCCTGCCGACAGCGCTTCGCGGGCTGCCTCGGTTGCGCTCGCCGTCAGGGATGCGCTTAAGAGCATCCCAAGCAGCGCGATTCGAAAGGCCCCCACACCTCCAGTCTACATGGCTGAACGGAGACGCCGCACCACGCGACCGTCGCCTGCCCTATACTGCGAAGGTTGGCCGCTGCTCCGCGGCCGCACGGAGCATTAGCATATGGCTAGGAAACGTTGCCCGCTCTCAGGATTCAGCCTGTCGTTGCCGGTGCGTCGCTTGGCGCCCCTGTTGCTGGTTTTGCCGCTGGTGAACTGCGGAGGAGGACCGCACGCCTCCAGTGAGAAATACTGGCTGGTGGCGACCAACATCAAGCTGCCTTACTGGCAGGCGGCCAACGCAGGCCTAACCGCAGCGGCGCGTCAGCTCGGCGTGCTGGCGGAAATGGTGGGACCGGATACCTACGATCCCCAGGCCCAACGTGAGGAGTTTCGCCGCGTGCTGGCCAAGAAGCCGACGGGCATCATGGTCTCCGTCGCGGATCCCGATGTGCTCACCCCCGAAATCAACGCAGCCATCGCGCAAGGCATTCCGGTGATCACGATGGATTCCGACGCCCCGGCCAGCAGACGGCTGCTGTTCGTGGGAACCAACAATTACCAGGCGGGCGTGATGGGCGCCCGGGTCCTGGCGCGGGAGCTCAAGGGCAAGGGATCCGTCGTCATTTACACCATCAGCGGGCAGGAGAACCTCAAGGAGAGGCTGCGCGGCTACCAGGCCGTCTTCGCCGAGCATCCCCAGATCCGGGTACGAGAGATCGTGGACATTCGGGGTGACCCGCGGATCGCCTTCGACCGCACTAAGGAGATCGTTCAGGCGGCCAAGGACCTGCCCGACGCGTTCGCTTGTCTGGAGGCCATCGCCTGCGCCGAAGTGGCCGACGTGCTCGATCGCAACCGCATCACGGGCAAGCTGGTGGTCGCCATGGATACGCAGGAAATGACGCTGGAATGGATCCGCAAGGGCGTGATCGCCGCCACCGTGGCGCAGAAGCCCTACACCATGGCTTTCTACGGCCTCAAGGTGCTCGACGACCTGCACCACCACCGGCCCGCCTCCCTGGATGCGGACTGGGCGCGCAACATCTTCGCGCCGTTCCCCATGGTGGTCGATACGGGCGTCACGCTGGTGGACAAAAGCAACGTCGAGGAATTCATCCGCGCGCAACCGCCCTCGCCGCGCAAGCGTGGATGAAGATGAACAGATGAGGCTGGCGCTTGCACCTTTGCTCCTGCTGCTGCCAAGCTGCTCGCCCTCAGAGCGGGCAGAAAAGAAGGTCTACCCCTACCGCTGGGTGTATGTGTCGCGCAGTCTGCGCAGCGACCAGCACGTCGCGGACGTCGAGCGCATCGCCGCCGTCGCGTCGGAACACGGGCTGAACGGGATGGTCCTGGCGGCGGGGTTGGACCGGCTGGATCTGCAGCCGCCCGAGTACTTCGAGCGCTTGCGGCGCGTGCAAGCCATCCTGACGGAGAAGCGTCTCGAGCTGATTCCCATCGTCTTTTCGGCGGGCTATGGCGGTTCCGTTCTCGCCCACGACCCCAACCTGGCCGAAGGACTCGCCGTCCGCGGAGCGCTCTTCGTCGCTTCGGGCGGCGAGGCCAGGCACGTGCCCGATCCGGCGCCCCCGCTGGCCAACGGCGGCATGGAGTCTTCCGAAGGCCATCGGCTGAGCGGCTACGCGCTCCAGGATGCCCCAGCTCGACTGACGTTCGCGGACCGCGAGGTTTTCCGCGAAGGCCGCGCTTCCCTGCGCCTCGAGAATTTTGCCGCGGACCCCCAGGGGCAGGCGCGGTTGATGCAGGAGGTCCGGGTACGCCCGCGGCGGCAATATCGGCTGAGCTTCTCGGTGAGGACCGAAAACCTCGATCCGCCGCGTGCTTTCCGTGTGCGCGTGCTCGCTGCGGACGGGCGAGCGCTGGCGCCGTGGAACCCGCGCCTTCCCGTCACCGGCGAGTGGCAGCGGCTGGTTTGGGGATTCAACAGCCTGGACTACGATCGCGTGCGCATTTACGTGGGCGTCTGGGGCGGGCGTGGCGGTCGCGTGTGGGTAGACGACCTGCGCCTGGAGGAAGTCGGCCTAGTCAACGTACTCCGGCGGCCGGGAACGCCCGTGCGCGTGCGGGGGGAAGAGAGCGGGATCGAGTACGAAGAGAACCGGGACTATGCTCCCATCGCCGATCCGCAACTCAACTTCCGCTTCGATCACGAGGGACCTGCCATCCGGCTGCTACCGGGCAGCCGCATCCGCGACGGCGAGCGCCTCCGCGTGGACTATTACCACGGCATGACCATCCACGAGAGCCAGACTCCCGTCTGCATGTCCGAGCCGAAGGTCTACGAGATCTGGGCCGAGCAGGTGCGACGCATTCGCCGGACTTTAGGCCCGCTGCGCTTCTTCCTGCTCTCGATGGACGAAGTGAGGATGGGCGGCTCGTGCGAAGCCTGCCGACGGCGCGGGCTTTCGATGGCCCAGATCCTGGGCGACTGCATCACGCGCCAGTTCCGCATGCTACGCGAGGCCAATCCCGAGGCGGAAATCTGGGTCTGGTCGGACATGCTCGATCCGAACCACAACGCGCGCCCCAATTACTACCTGGCGGAAGGCGATTACACCGGCTCCTGGAAGCACGTGCCGCGCCAGCTGGGCATCGTCACTTGGTATTACGAGAAGCGACGAGAGAGCCTGCAGCATTTCTCGCGGCTGGGCTTCCGGACCCTGGCGGGCGCCTACTACGATGCGGACGATCTGCAGAATCCCCGCGGCTGGCTGGAGGCGCTGGACCAGACGCCCGGCGCCATGGGCATCATGTACACGACGTGGGAAAACAAGTACGACCTGCTGGCGGCCTTCGGCGATCTCGTTACGCGGCGCTAGCCGGCCGCGGTCATTCCCACTCGATCGTGGCAGGCGGCTTGTGCGTGAGATCGTAGAAGACGGCAGAGATCCCTTCCACCGCTAGCAGGGCGGCGGCCATCTCATCCAAAAGGGGGCGATCCATGAGGACGGCACGGGCCGTCATGCCGTCCACGGAATCCACCGGGCGCAGGACCACGGAATCGGGACGCTCGCGCTCGCCCAGCGGGATCAGCACGACCGGGAACTGCCAGACTCGGCGGTCGAAGCCCGAGCGATGCGAGATGGCGCGCACCTCGGCATCGGCGCGACGCAAACGCGCCAGGCGCTCCTCCGTAAGCGTGGCCGGGCGCACGCGCAGCCTTTCGAGCGGAGCGTGTCCGGCCACGCGCGCTACGACGCGGTTGATGCCCGGGATGCGATTGACCAGATCCGCGGCACGGGTTTCCAGCTCCGGCGCGGGCCGCTCCGCCAGCACCAGCACGGCGCGATAACTCCGCGCATCGCCCTGCACCCCGACCGAGCGCAGCGGCGCCAGCCAGCCTTCGGGACGGCGCTCCATGGCACTCTCGGCCTCCGCACACAGACAACGGATCGCCAGACCGGGCCCGGGAAAAGGATGGCGCTCCAGAAGCTCTTCCGGCAGGCCGAGCTCACGTCCGATCGCGCGCACTTCGTCCTTGTAAAAGGAACTCAGCGGTTCAATGACCAGGCCCGCTTCCAGCAAGCGTTGGACGCCGGGCGCGCGGTTGTGGTGCGTCTTGATGACGGCCGCTTGGCCGGAGCCGCCCGACTCGATCGTATCCGGATAAATCGTTCCTTGTCCCAGCATCCAGCGGCCTTCCAGGAACCGGCCGCCTTCCAGAATCTCCTGCTGGATGTGAATGAACTCGTCGCCGATGATGCGGCGCTTGCGCTCCGGATCGCACACGCCCGCCAGCGCCGAAAGAAAGCGCGGCGCGGCTTCCACGATGCGGACGGCACCCGGGGCAAGCCGCTCGAACAGCTCGCGGACGAACTCGGTTTCGCCCTCGCGCATGAATCCCGTGTCCACGTAGAAGCCCGTCACGCGCTCGGCGCCCAGTGCGCGCAGGCACAGCGTGAACGCCACCGCCGAATCGACTCCCCCCGAAACGAAGAAGAAGACCTTGCGGTCGCCCGCGGTGGTGCGGATTCGCGCTTCGAGTTCGGGAACGCGCCCCCGCACGTCCCAATCACGACGGCACCCGCAAATGGCGAAGAGGAAATTGTCGAGAATCTGCCGCCCGTGAACGGTGTGTACGACCTCGGGATGGAACTGCACGCCGAAGAAATTGCGGCTCAACTCGCCCATAGCCGCAATGGGGCAGACAGAGGTGGCGGCCAACAGCCGAAAGCCGGGCGGCAGGGCGGTGACCGTATCACGGTGGCTCATCCAAACCTGATGCCGCTCAGGCAAGCCGTCCAGAAGCCGTCCGGCGTCCTTTTGCTCCAGTATGGCCAGGCCGTATTCGCCTTTATCGCCGCGTTGGACGACGCCGCCCAACAGGTGCGCCATCAACTGGTGGCCGTAACAGATGCCGAGCACGGGAATGCCAAGCTCGAAGATGCGGGGGTCGACCGAGGGGCTGCCGGGCTCGTAAACGCTGCTGGGTCCGCCCGAGATGATCAGTCCCCGGCGGCCCGCCAGCGCGGCCGCCGGCGTATCGCTGGGGCGGACCTCCGCGTAGACGCCGGCCTCGCGCACCTTGCGCGCGATCAGATGACAGTATTGCCCCCCTGCATCCAGAACCGTGATTTGGGGCCGATCAGGCGCGCCTGTCAATTTCCTTTTCGCGGCGCGGTCCGCTGGGCCACCACACGGCGCGCGTTTTCGAGCAAGGCCTTGGCCTTGGGCAGGCACTCGATGGCCCGGGCCACGGCCGGATCGGTCTGGATCGTCAGGCGCCGAGCCTCATCCACGCTGAAAGCGCTGGAGTAAATCGCCAGCTTGACTTGTAACTTGATCCAGTCGTGAACCTCGGCGAACTCCGCCTCGGTGAAACGGAAACCTTCCTCGAGCAGAAACTGATGGAAGGCGTTCAGAACTTCCTGATCGGGCTCCCAGTTTCTGGGTAGCGATGGGTTGCGCGAACCCAGATATCGCGCGGCAAAGTTGAAAAAGGCGTACCGCCGCGAAAGCTCGGACTGGAAGCGGTTCAGCTTAGGCGGCTCGAACTTCTCGTCGGGCACGATGCCGCCGCCCCCGTAGACGGTCCGTCCGCTGTCGGTCATCTTCACATCCTGCGGATTCTTGACGTCCTCCTTCTTGCGGAAATAGTAATCGAAGAAGGAGAGCCCTGCGTACTCCCGCTGGATGGATCGGTTACTCGGCGTGTAATACTTCGCCGTAGTAAGTGCCAGCCCCGTGTTTTCCGAAAGCGGATAAACCGTCTGCACGAGGCCCTTGCCGAAAGTCGTTTCACCCAGGATCCAAGCGCGATCGTGATCCTGAAGGGCGCCGGCCACGATCTCGGCGGCCGAGGCCGATCCGCGATCCACCAGCACAACGATGGGGTAGTTGTAATTGCTGCCGCGCCGCGCCACGTAAGGTTTCTCGGGCGACGAGCGGCCGCGGTGCGAAACGATGGTCTGGCCCTTCTGTAGGAAGCGGTCGGCGACGGCCACGCCCTCGCTGAGCAGGCCGCCGGGGTTGTAACGCAGATCGAGGATCAGTCCCTTGATCTGGTGTTCGCCCAGGCGCCTGAGGCTCTCCTCGACTTCGCGGCTGGTGGTTTCGCTGAACTGCGAGATGCCCAGATAGGCGATGCCGGGGCGCAGCCAGAAAGCGTCCTCCACGCTGCGGCGCGGGATCTCATCGCGCACGATCTCGAACACCAGAGGCTGCTCATGCCCCTCGCGCCCGATGGTCACCTTGACTTTGGTGCCCCTGGGGCCTTTGAGCATGTCCGCGATCTCGTTCAGCGAGAGACCTTCCACCGGCTTGTCGTCCACGGCCAGGATGAGGTCGCCGGGACGGATGCCCGCTTTGTAAGCGGGCGAGCCCGTGAACGGCGCGATCACGATGGTCTTGCCGATGCGACCGTGGCGGTCAGGGCCGATCTGCATGCCCACGCCGTAATAGTGGCCTCTCTGCTCCTCGCGCATGAGCTGGAACTCGCGCGGATCCAGGAAGCTGGAATGCGGATCCAGCGTGCGCAGCATCCCGGGGATGGCCCCCTTGTAAATGGCACGATCCGGATCCGGCGGGGCCGCGTAGTTCTGTTCGACCGCGCGATAGATGGTCGTGAAGGTGCGCAGGACCGCCTTGATGTCGTCTTCGGCGAAGGTCTCCGGCGTGCCGGCGGCGGGGCTCAGCATGCCGCCCAGCGCGGACGACAGCGCCACCACCAGCGGAATCAAGAGCCAGTATTTCCGACTTCGTCGCATAAAGAAAAAGGCTCCCCGCGGGATCCGCTAACAGTATAACGAATCCGGGTCGCGTGCCGTTGCGTGGAAACTCGGCATCCTGCGGGCGAGTCTTCCTTAAGCGGTGCTGACCGGCGCGAGTGGTGGTTGCGGGGGGTGGATTTGAACCACCGACCTCCGGGTTATGAGCCCGGCGAGCTACCAGGCTGCTCCACCCCGCAATTTGATCGTAACGCAGCGCCGCCGAACGCGTCAAGACCCCGTGCGCCCAACTGAAAGCATTGGTAGCATCGTTCTGTCGACAATGTGAACCATATGCTGGTCACGCCCGGTTCCCAGGATTTAGCCGCATTGCGGAAGACTTTACAGGAAGCCGGCTACGACGAGCAGGGATTGCTCGCGCTGCTCGGCGCAACCCACTTGCCCGAACGTTTGGACACCCACCTGCCCCACCTGCTCTATTTGACCCGTGAAGGCAAGCGCCTGGACGTCCTCGTCCGGCTCTTTCTGCTCGGCCTCACGGTAACGCACAGCGAGGCAGAATCGGCGCTCGGCGCCGATCTGCTGCCGGCCTGCGCCGGCTGGGGCCTGATCGAGCGACGGGGCGACGCAGTGACCGCCTGCGTGCGGCTGACGCCTTTCCGCAGCCTGCTGTTAGCCGTCGATCAGCCGCAGCGGCCGGAGATCGCCCGACGGACCGATCAGGTCATGGGCGTCACTCCCAGCACCGTCACCCTGGCTAATTTCACCCTGCGCAGGCCGGTGCGCAGCACCCTCGATCTGGGCACCGGATGCGGCGTGCAGGCCCTGCTGGCCGCGGCGCACTCCGAGCGCGTCGTGGCGACCGATTGCAACCCCCGCGCACTGGAGTTTGCGCGCTTCAACCTCCAATTGAACAATGTCGACAAAATATGTTTAATTCAGGGCGACCGTTTCGAGCCCCTGTCCGGAAGCAAGTTCGATCTCATCGTGGTCAACCCGCCCTTCGCCATCTCGCCCGCCTTGCGCTACTATTATCGCGACAGCGGCGAACCCGCCGATCGTTTTGCAGAGACGTTGGTGCGCGAGGCCCCCGAGTTCCTGGAAGAAGGCGGCTTCCTCCAGATGACGCTGGACTGGGCCGAGCGCGCAGGCGAGGACTGGCGGGACCGGCTGCAAACGTGGTTCGCCGGCTCGGGATGCGACGCCTGGGTGCTGCGGCAGTCGCGCCAGACCGCGCCAATCTACGCTTACCTTTGGGTGCGGGACACCGAGCCCGTGGGTCCTGAGCAAAGCGGTCGTCTGTACCGGGAGTGGATGGAGTATCTGGAACGGGAGCGGATCGAGGCGGTTTCCAGCGGCGTACTGGTAATGCGGCGCCGCAGCGGACGCAATTGGACGCGATTTGACGACGTGCCCGGGCAGATCGGGCCGGAGACGGGCCGGTGGGTGGAACTAGGGTTCCGGCTGCGCGACTACCTGGAGTCCACTGCCGATGACGAGCTGTTGACGGCCCGACTGCGACTCTCGCCCGATGCCCGGCTGATCGAAGAATCCGAAGCGCATCAGGGACGGTGGCGGACGACCACGGCGCACATACGCCTGTCCGCAGGCCCGACCTGTGAGGGACGCGTGGATGCGAGGATCAGGGGTCTGCTCGCGCGCATGGACGGCAGGCAGCAACTGCGCGACCTGCTGGTCCACTTGGCGGTGGAGCTCGGCGTGGCCCCCGATAAAGTGATCGCGCAGGCCCTGCCGCTCGTGCGCGACTTGATGCTTCGCGGTTTCCTACTGCCGGAAAGCCTGTCGCCGGACGACGCGTCGGCCTGAATTCAGGCAAAAATGCTGCGGAGCCGGCGGAGGAAGCCCGCTTCCTTGTCGAGGATGCGGTCCAGCTCGCCCGCATCCAGCCAGAGGCCGCCGCAACTGAAGCATTTGTCCACGCGCACGTCCGAGAAGGCAACCTCCTCCAAATCCATGCCGCACTTGGGGCATTTCATGAAGTGCAACTGACGCGCCCGCTCGCGTTCCTCGGCCTCCAGTTTGCGCCGGGCCTCCTCGGCAAGCTTGCGCTTCAGCTCGACCTGCTGGCGCGCGAAGTATTCCTCTTCCTTCTCGCTGGGCTTGAACGGCATGATCGTTCGGAAAGCAGACATTATAGCGGCCCCGACGGGGTCGCGTCGGCAGTATAATCGTCGGCATCATGCCGGCGGAACTATTGACGCGTCGTGAATTCGCTCTCTCACTCGGTTGTTTGCCGTTAAGACTCCGCGCGGCTGAGGGGCCTATCCTGGAGGGCCCGTGGTCCGAGCCGGCGGTAGTTCACAAGGTCTACCTTTCGGGCACGCAACTGCATTGGCCGAAGCCGACCCTGGACGTCGAAGCCGAGGTCAAGCAGATCGAGGCCCGCCTGGCTGAAGTCGAGCGCAAGCATGCCGGGCGCGTGCGTTTCGTGGGCGGCGAGCTGCTGCGCACGCGCGACGATATCGAAGCCTGGGCGCAGAAACTGGGCGACGTGGACGCGGTGCTGGCGACCTACGTCAGCATCCCGAGTCCGCTGCCCGAGCTGCTGGAGGCCGTGAAGCTGCCGGTGCTGGTCCTGGCGCTGCCTTATGCGGGCCATCACTGGGCGGGCATCGCCCAGCGGCGCAGGACGCGCGGCAGGCTCGACGTCGTAGCCTCATCCAGCTTTGGCGATCTGGATCCCTACATGGGGATCTTCCGCACCATTCGCCACCTGCGCAAAAGCAAAGTGCTCGTAGTTGCCATGCGGCCGCAGAATCTGGAAAAGCTGGCCGCAGGCTTCACCGAACGCTACGGCACGACGATCAAGTTCCTCACCTACGACGATCTGCACGAGGCCTTCCGCGCCGCGGACCGGAACCGCGCGCGCAGGGAGGCCGAGGAACTCGTGGCGGGCGCCCTGCGCGTGGTGGAGCCCAAATCGCCGGAAATCGAAGACGCGGTTCGCTACTACCACGGCGTCTGCGAGATCCTGCGGCGCGAGCAGGCCAACGCGATGACGGTGGATTGTTTCGGCGGCCTGCTGGCGGGCAGGATGCCGGCCTATCCCTGCATCGCCTGGTCGAAGCTGAACGACGTGGGTCTGTACGGCGTCTGCGAGGCCGACCTGCGGTCCACGATGACGCAACTGCTCGTCACCTCGTACTCGGGCATGCCGGGCTTTGTTTCCGACCCGGTCTTCGACACCAGCCGCAACGAGGTCATCCACGCCCACTGCGTTTCGGCCACGCGCATGAAAGGCATCCGCGGGCCCGCGTCGCCTTACATCCTGCGCAACCATCTGGAAACCAACGACGGCGTAGTGATGCAGGTGCTCATGCCTGCGGGTGAGACCGTCACCTGCGCGGAGTTCCGCGATCCGGCGGCGATGCTGGTATCGACGGCGGAAGTGACCGCAGCAGAGGACAGCGACCGCGGCTGCCGGACCAAGATCCGCACGCGCGTCAAGGATGCCGAGAAGTGGCTGCATTCCTACCAGGCCGGATTGCACCGCGTGATATTCTACGGGGATCACGTCAGCGTGCTGGAGAAAATGGGCCGGCTGATGGGCTTCGAAGTCATACACGAGATGTGAAAGCGGGCCGGGGATGGCGCAGGAGGCAAGCGACCGGCGGATCGAGGCGCGTTTCCGATTGCGGGTGGGCAACCGGACGCTGGAGGCCGCCGTAAACCTGCCCGCCGAATCCGTCACGGTGGAGGAACTGCTTCCCGTCCTTTACGCCTTCGCGGACGCCTACTTGGGCGCCGTCATTGCGCAGGCCGAAGAGCTGGGACAGAGGGTTTCCTGCAAAGCCGGATGCGGAGCCTGCTGTGCGCAGTTGGTCCCCGTGAGCGAGGCCGAGGCTCGCCGCCTGGCGCGACTGCTGCACGAAATGCCGGAGCCTCGTCGGAGCCGGCTGCGTGATCGCTTTCAGCACCTGCGCGGGAAGCTGACGGCTGCGGGCCTGTGGGAACGGCTGCTCGACACCGGCAAGCTGGCCGATCTGGATGCGCGTCGTCGCATCGGCATGGAGTACTTCCTGTTGGGCGAGCCGTGCCCGTTTCTGGAAAACCAATCGTGCAGCATCTACCCGGACCGGCCTATGCGCTGCCGCGAGTATTTTGTCACCTCCCCGCCGGCGCACTGCGCAGATCCCCGACCCGAGACCATCCGGATGGTTCCGTTGCCCGTCAAGTTCTCGGAGATCCTCTATTGCTTCGATGACGGCCGCGGTCTGCAAAGCACGCGCTGGGTCGCGCTCTCGCACATCCTCGAGGCGAGCGGCGGACGCCGAGAGCACGCCGGGCCCGCGTTGCCCGCCGTAGAAATGTTCCGCAATTTCCTGGTGCAGATCGCAACGCCGCGCTAAGAGAAGAGCCCCTTCAGGCGCGGCTGAGCCGGCGCATGCGCGTCGCCCACCTGGCGTAGCGCAGCAGATCGCGGCGGCGCTGCCACACGAAGCGCCAGAAAGAACGGAAGTCCAACGTTGCTGCAGGGATGCCCCAGTAGGTTTCAATGCGCCAGCAAAGGTAAGGACTGCGCCAGGGCCGCAGGCGGTGACCGCGCCCTAGTTCCCAAAACAGACGGAGCATCTCAGGGACGCAGGGCGGATGCCGGCTTGACCGGCGGAGCGGGACCGGCAGCAGGTCTCCTGGCGGGCTCGGGCGTAGCGTAGTAACCGGTGCGCGTGCGGACGACGGGGCGGTTGGGCCCGCTGACCGTGACGCGGATCTGCCGGTAACTGCCGTCCAGGACCTGGTTCGTGGGCGAATAGGCGATGATGTACTGGTTGCGGATGTCGTGCGCGATCTGGAGGGCGATCTTGTTTACCTCTTCCAGCGACTCCGGATAAAAAGCCAGGCCGCCGGTGGCCTGGGTGATCGCGTCGAGCGCGCGCCGGGCGCGTCGCGCCTCCCGTTTGTCCTCCTCGCTGAGCAGGCCGATGGCGTAAACCACCACCTCGGTCTGTTGCAACCGCTGCACCAGTTTCTCGAGGGTGATCTCGCTGGCGTTGTCGTTGCCGTCGGTCACCACGAAGAGCACTTTCTTGTCGTGCTTGCCCTTTTCGCGCAGATGGTCTACGGAAAGCAGGATGGCATCGCGCATGGCGGTCCCGCCGCGGGAGTCGATCCGGGCGATGCCTTCTTCCATCTGATGAATGTCGGACGTGAACTCGACGTCCAGGTAGGCGTCGTCGTTGAAGTTGACAATGAAAACCTCGTCCTGCGGATTGGAGGCCTTGACGAGTTGAATGGCCGCCGCCTCCACCTTCTGCCGCTTGTCGCGCATGCTGCCGCTGTTGTCGATGACCAGGCCCATGGACACGGGCACGTCCTCGCGGCGGAAGATCTTGATCTGCTGCTCGACGTTGTCCTCGTAGACGCGGAAGGCGCTGCGCGGCAGGTTGGTCAGCAGCTTGCCGTTGCGGTCCACGACGCTGGCGTGCAAGACGACCAGACGGGTGTCGGCCCGAAAGACCGGCCCGCTTTCCTGCGCCGGCAGCCACGCCCCCAGCACCAGCTCGGCGGCGAGCAAGTTACTCCACAGGCGCATAGTAGCCCAGGCGCCAGAAGGCCCGCAGCGGAGGCAGTCCCTTGGGCTGCACCAGCTTGACCTGCACGCGGCGGTATTTGCCGTCCTTCTGTCGGTTGGTGGGCGAGTAACCCAGGATGTACTGATTGCGCAGCTCGATGCCGATCTTGGCGGCAATATCGGGCAGCTCGTTGACGTTTTCCACCGGGTAGTGCCGACCGCCGGTATGCTCTGCGATTTCGCTGAGCAAAGTGGGGCCGGCGAGCTCCTCCGCCGTGCGGCCCCGGGAGTAAATCGGTTCGAAGATGCCGATGGCGTAAATCTGGACGTCGGCCTCCCGCACCAGCTTCTTGATCTCGCTTTGGGTGTAACGGCTGGAGTTGTCGCCGCCGTCCGAAATCACCAGCAGGGCCTTGCGCGGGTTACGTGCCCGCTTCATCTCGTGCAGCGCAAGATAAATGGCATCCAGCAAGGCCGTGCGGCCCTTCGACTGGGTAAATGTTATCCGGTTCTGGATCTCCTCGCCTTCGCGGGTGAAGGGAATAACGAGCTCGGGCCGGTCGCTGAACTGGACCAGGAAAAACTCGTCTTCGGGGTTGGAGGTCTTCAGAAACTGCGCCACCGCCTCGCGCGACTTGCGCAACTTGGCGCCCATGCTGCCGCTGACGTCGAAGACAAAGCCGACCGACAGCGGCGCATCCTCGCTGGCGAAATGGGTTATGGTCTGTTCGACCTTGTCCTCGTAAATCCGGAAATGCTCCTTCTCGAGACCGGTCACGAAACGGTTCAGCGGGTCCGTCACGGTCACCGGGATCAGCACCAGCTCGGTGTCCACGCGAATGTTAGCCGTGCGCGGGCCCGTATCTTCCGCTGCGCCGCGACCCCGCGGCTGGATGGTGACTCGGGGCTGCTGGGAGCCGCGGGCGTCGGCCTCCTTGGGCGCGGAATCGGCCCCCCAAACAAACATCACAGCCAGTAAGACCCAAGCCACCGGGGCCCGCGCCGCCATCCTCAATCCTCCCCGCGTCACGCCCCTTGCCACCACAAGTATAACACGCGGGCGGCGTGGTATCATCGTTCGTGCGTCCCCGAATTCTGGGTGTTATCCCCGCCCGTTACGCCTCTTCGCGCTTTCCCGGCAAAGCGCTCGCCATGCTGGCCGGCCGGCCGCTCATCCAGCATGTCTTCGAGCGAGCCGCGCGCGCCCGTTACCTGAGCCGGCTCGTTATCGCCACCGACGACGAGCGCATCGCCGAGGCGGCCCGCGCTTTCGGCGCCCCCGTCCGCATGACCAGACCGGACCATGCCTCCGGCACGGATCGCGTGGCCGAGGTCGCGTCGGCGGACCGCTCCGAACTGGTCGTGAACATCCAGGGTGACGAGCCCCTGATCGATCCCGACGCTATCGACGCCGCAGTGTTGGGCCTGCTGGAGGCGCCGGAAATCCCCATGGGCACGCTCAAGAAACTCATCGAGGACCCCTCCGAGCTGACCAACCCGAACGTCGTCAAGGTCGTGACGGACCGCTTTGGCAATGCGATCTACTTCTCGCGATCGCGGATCCCTTATGTCCGCGCGGGGGCTGAAGAGGCGCCCTGCTACAAGCACGTCGGGCTGTATGTTTACCGGCGCGAGTTCCTGCTGCGCTACTCCGAGCTGCCCGTGGGACCGCTCGAGAGGGCGGAGAAACTCGAGCAGCTCCGCGCGCTCGAGAACGGTTACCGCATCCGGGTGGTCGAGACGCAATACGAATCGCGGGGGGTGGATACGCCCGAGGATTTGGCGGCGGTGGAGCGCTTGATCGCAGGGGCGCTCAAATGAGCAGGCGGGACTGAAATGGCCAAGTTCATCTTTGTCACCGGGGGCGTAGTCTCCTCCCTGGGCAAGGGGATCGCGGCGGCCTCCATCGGCTGCCTGCTGGAGAGCCGCGGCCTCAAGGTCACGCTGCAAAAGTGCGACCCCTACCTGAACGTGGATCCAGGCACCATGAGTCCGTTTCAGCACGGGGAGGTCTACGTGACCGATGACGGCGCGGAGACGGATCTGGACCTCGGACATTACGAGCGCTTCACGCACGCCCGGCTGACACAGGCCAACAACATCACCTCGGGCCGTATTTACGAGCGCATCATCAGCAAGGAAAGGCGCGGTGACTATCTGGGCAAGACCGTGCAGGTGATCCCCCACGTCACCAACGAAATCAAGGCCGCCATCCGGCGCGTGGCCGAAGGAGTGGACGTGGTGATCACCGAGATCGGGGGTACGGTGGGCGACATCGAGTCCCTGCCCTTTCTGGAAGCGATCCGCCAGATGCGCCGGGAGCACGGACGCGAGAACACCCTGTTCATCCACGTCACCCTGGTGCCCTGGATTGCAGCCGCGGGCGAGCTGAAGACCAAACCCACCCAGCACAGCGTGCGGGAACTGCGGGCCATCGGCATTCAGCCCGACATGCTGGTGTGCCGCACCGAACGCCCGCTGCCTCAGGAAGTGCGCGAGAAGATCGCGCTGTTCTGCGACGTGGACGTGGATGCGGTCATCGGCGCGCGCGACGTGGAATCGGTCTACGAGGTGCCGCTGCTTTTCGCCGAGCAGCAGGTCGACGAGATCGTGCTGCGGCTGTTGCGCATGGAGGCGCCGCCGCCCGATCTGGCCCGCTGGCGGGCCATGGTCCAACGACTGAAGAACCCCTCGGACGAGGTGGACGTCGCCCTCGTGGGCAAGTACACCGCGTACGAAGATTCCTATAAGAGCCTCAAGGAAGCCCTGCTGCACGGCGGGCTCGCGCACGAGCTGCGCGTGAACTGTCACTGGATCGGCTCGGAAGGTCTGAATTCGCCGGAAGCCATCGAGCGGCTGGCCGGCTACGATGCCATCCTGGTGCCGGGCGGTTTCGGCGAGCGCGGCATCGAGGGAATGATCGAGGCGATCCGCTTCGCCCGCGAGCGCGGCATCCCTTACTTCGGCATCTGCCTGGGGATGCAGTTGATGGTCATCGAATTCGCGCGCAACGTTTGCGGGCTCAAGGAGGCGCATTCCACCGAGTTCCGGCCCGATACGCCCCACCGCGTCATCTACAAGCTCCGCGAATTAAAGGGGGTGGACGAGTTGGGCGGGACCATGCGGCTGGGCGCTTACCCCTGTGTGTTGGCCGAGGGCAGTTTCGCACATCGCGCCTACGGGACCCTGCAGATCAGCGAACGACACCGGCACCGCTACGAATTCAACCGCGATTACGAGCCGATCCTGACCGCGCATGGGCTGCGCATCACCGGGCGTACGCCCGACGGCACCTACGTGGAGATCTGTGAGCTGCCCGACCACCCGTGGTACCTCGGCTGCCAGTTCCACCCCGAGTTCAAATCCAGGCCCCTCGAGCCGCACCCGCTTTTTCGGGCCTTCATCGGCGCGGCTTACGAGCACCGCCGGCGCAGGCTGCGCCGTGCGATGGAGGTCGGCAGAACATGGTCGAACTGAGGACGCCGCGGGGCGAGACCATCCGTTTCGGGGGCGGAGCGCCTCTGGCCCTGATCGCCGGGCCCTGCGTGATCGAAAGCGAGCAGCACGTGCACTGGCTGGCGCGCGAGATCGGCCGCCGCGCCGGGCCCTTCGTGTTCAAAGCCTCCTTCGACAAGGCGAACCGCAGCAGCATCCGCTCCTGGCGCGGGCCCGGCCTAAAAGAAGGGTTGAGGATTCTGGCGGGCCTGAAAGCGGAGGGCTACGCCATCCTCACCGACATACACGAGCCGTCGCAGGCCGAGCCCGCCGCGGAAGTGGCCGACATTCTGCAAATTCCCGCCTTCCTCTGCCGCCAAACCGACCTGCTGCTGGCGGCCGGGCGTACCGGCCGCATCGTCAACCTGAAAAAAGGCCAGTTCATGGCGCCGGACGACATGCGCCACGCCGTGGAGAAGGTCGCGTCCACGGGCAACGACAAGGTCTTGGTCACCGAGCGCGGCACCACCTTCGGCTACCACAATCTCGTCGTCGACATGCGCTCCCTCATCATGCTGCGCGCTACGGGTTGCCCGGTGATCTTCGACGCCACCCACAGCGTACAACTGCCGGGAGCGGCAGGCGACCGCTCGGCAGGACAGGCGCAGTTCATCGAACCACTGGCCCGCGCCGCGGTAGCGGTGGGGGTCGACGGTCTGTTCGTCGAAGTACACGAGGCCCCGCAGCGGGCGCTCTCCGACGGCCCCAACTCCTTGCCCCTGGAGCGGCTCGAACCCCTGCTGGACGCATTGCGCCGGATCGAGCGGGCCTTGCGGGGCTGAGGCTCACTCCCGCCAGGCTAGTTCGGCGTCAGACCGACGCACGTAGAGCGCATCGACTGCCGCCGGATCCTGGGCCTGCCCGGCCCGATAGCGCTCGAGCGCGATGCGCGCGATAGCCCCCGCAAGAGCGCGTGGAACCTGTCGGACCGGCGCCTGAGCCCATTTTGTGCCCGCCAGCGCATGGCGGAAGGGCGAGAAATCCGTGGATAGGAACTCGAGCTCGCCTTCGGGCAGCGTCTGCAGCCACGCGGGAAACTTCATGACCGTCTCGGGCAAGACCGGCTCCAGTTGCGGCCCGTAGACCGCGCCGTAGATCTCCCCCCGGCGGGCGTCCAGCACAGCCGCCCGAAGCGGCGCCGTCCCGAACCAGGCGACCGCCTGGAGATTCGAAACCGCCACCAGCGGCTTGCCGGTAGCTTCCGCCAGGCCCTTGGCCGCCGCCAGGCCTACGCGCACGCCCGTGAAGGCGCCGGGCCCTGCGGCCGAGGCGAAGCAGTCCACCTCATCGATGCGCCGGCCATGGCGTTCCAGCAGTTGCCTGAGTTGGTCGAAGAGAACGTGCGCGAAGCCGTCCGGCGAATGAATCAACATTTCTTCGAGCACTTGTTCTCCCTCGGACAGCGCCAGGCTGCCGAATTCGGTCGTCGTATCCAGGGCCAGAATACGGGGACTCACGGCAGCAGCTTGTAGACGTGGTCCAGCGCGTAGAGTTTGCCGTTGGCGTTGAGCCCGTACAGTCGGAGGGCAAGCACCCCGGGGAGGTTGCGCGCGAAGTAGCGCGGGAAGCGGAACGTGCCCTCGGGACCCGTGCCGAGCACTCGGAAACCTAGACCGTCGGCCGGCGCCTCGCCGATCCAGAGCCACATCATGGAGCGGGTGGCGCGGCTCTGCCGGGTAAGCTTGACGGCGTAGCGCGGCGGCAGCCGCAGCGAGATACTTTCCTCGAGCGGAGAGGCAATTTCGAAGGGCGCCCGCTGCGGGCTCTGCTCGATTTCCTGCATCAGTACCGGTCGCGACTCGAACTTGTAGCTGCGCAGCATCGACTGCTTGCGGCCCTCGCGCGAGAGGTGCAGCACCCAGTCCTGATCGCGGGTGGGAGGCTCGGCGCGGAAGCGATCCCCCTTGAAGTCCTTCTGCTTTACGTACTGGCCGGTGCGCGGGTTGAACCATGCTACGTCGTAGCTGTGCTTCTCGACCAGCACCTCCACCGGGCCGGGCTTTTCCACGTAGACGACGTACTCGACGCCCTCCAGCGCCAGCGCACGGCCGCCTTCCACGTCGAAAAAGGGCTCCAGCTCCCAGAAGCGCGTGCGGGAGAAGAAATCGAACCAGTGCGTCATCTGCCGTGCGCCGGGGGAATCCAGGTAACGTGCGTCTACCGGGAAACGGCCGCCGTAGGTGCCGGTGTTTCCGAAGGTGGGATACTGCCCGTTCATCGTGGCGTTCCACAGGCGGCGGCGGAAGGTATCCGTATCCACGTGATGCGGCAGGGCTCGCCCCGCGCCGCTGTCCTCGTAGGCGAACTCGACATTCACCTGCGGCGCGGGGTAGATCTGATGCTCGATGGCGCCGAGCTGGTCGTCATGGGATTGGTAGACGAGATAGTTCATCCAGCCGTCCTGGAACAGCGGCGAGGAAGTGGCTACGGTATGAGTCGAGCGCGGATGTCCGTAGGGATCGAGCCTGAGCAGAAGCTGACCGATTTCCTTGAGCAGGGCGCGGCCGTCCGGGTACTCCTCGAACTCCTGCACCCCCTGCCAGGTGACGTGCATGGCGGCGTAGCGGGCCACGACGTAGCGGATATAGCGCTCGCGCTGCGCCGGCCTCGGGAACAGTTCCGCGAGGTGATTCTCGTCGCCCGCCAGCACCAGGTCCGCGATGATGCCCTTCCGGTTCATGAAGAGAATGCGCCGGTCGAGTTCCTGGAAGAACGCGGGATCAGGTCGGTCGGGCTCCGGGAAGGCGCGGGCCGAGTACTGACGGGAGCCGATCAGGATCCCGCGCAGGTGGTTGAACTTCTGCGCCGCACGCGTCTCGACGAGCTTTTCGAAAAGCTCGCGCTCTAGGAAGGCAAACGGGTAGCAGGTGTCGCCCATCCACAAATGGGGCCTGCGGTTGATGCCGTCCACCCACGCCCAGTGATGCACGTTGGCCGGTTGCACGAATCCGGGCGAATCCGAGGGCAGCGCCGTGACGGCGCCCTCGCGGCCGTCGAGCGATGGCGCATTGCTTACGGTGCGGAAGCTCCACTCGCCCGGGCCGGTCGGTGCGAAGCGCACCACGAAGCGGCGGCCCCCGTCCCAGAAGCCGGGCAACTTCAGCGTGCGGAAGCGGGGCGAACGAAATTCGACGTCGAACGTGATCGTCAGATAGGGGTTGGGATGCGCCGCCCCGTCAGCCTCGGAAAGCTCGAACACGATTTCGCAGGGTGAATACGCGGGCGTCGGCGGGCAGAGCGTCTGCGCCGCCGACACGCTTGCCCCCAGTAGGACTACAACCAGCGCGCGCGAGGGCATCAACCGACTAGTCTAGCCTGACGTGGCGGCGCGCACGGGAAACTCGGGCGAGTCCGTGCGCGCGCCGGCCAGAACGCGCTCGATGCGTTCGACGATGTCGCGGCGCTCGGCCGCCAGATTGCGCGTTTCCCCGAGATCGCGGGCCAAATCGTAAAGCTCCAGTGGCTTGCCCGGCGCCGGCCTGACGGCCTTCCAGTCCCCCATGCGCACGGCCTGCTTGAATCCGCCCTCGTGGAACTCCCAGTAGAGGTACTCGTGATTGCGCTGCGGCCGTCCCAGCCAGGCATCGAGCATCGAGATGCCGTCCAGGCCCGCAGGCGACGTCAGGCCTGCCGCTTCCGCCAGCGTAGGCAACAGATCCCAGAAGGCCCAGACCTGGTCGCTGACCTGGCCCGGACGGATCCGCGCAGGCCAACGCACGATCATGGGAACGCGGATGCCGCCTTCGTAAAGATCGCGCTTGATGCCGCGCAACGGACCGTTCGAGTCGAAGAAGTCCGGATCGTGGCCCCCCTCGCGGTGCGGGCCGTTGTCGCTGGTGAAGATGACGATGGTGTTCTCGTCCTGACCGGTCTCGCGCAGGGCCTGCAGGAGTTTGCCTACGTCGGCGTCCATGCGCGCGATCATGGCGGCGAAGTTTTTCTCCGGCTGCGGCCAGTCGCGGTTCGAGTAAGGTTCGTCGGAGGGAACTTCCATGCCGTTGCCGGTATCGCGGCCCAGTTCGTTGTTGGCGTGGGGGATGGTCCAGCAGAGATGGAGGAAGAAAGGCTGGGGCCGACGGCGGATGAAATCCAAGGCGCGCTGGGTAAAGAGGTCGTGCACCCAGACGGTCTTCTTAGCCCCGAAATTGCCGCGAACCAGATACTCGCGCTCTCCTTCCAGCAACAGGTATGGGTAATAGTCGTGAGCCTGTGTCTGGCTGAAATATCCGAACCATTCGTCGAACCCCCGACGCGTCGGGTAACCGGTCGTCGCGAGGCCTCCCAGCGACCATTTCCCGAACAAAGCGGTACGGTAACCGGCCTTTTTCAGGATCTCGGTTAGGGTTATATCCTGCGGCCGCAAGGGCAAATCAGGGTACCGGTTCCCACGCACCCAGGCATGGCCGGTGTGCAGGCCGGTCATCAGGACGCACCGTGATGGTGCGCACACCGTGGATCCGGCGTAAGCCTGGGTGAAGCGTATTCCTTCCGCGGCCAACCGATCAAGGTTGGGAGTGGCGATGCGTTGCTGGCCGTAACAGCCCAGGTCGCCGTAGCCGAGATCGTCGGCCAGGATCAGCAGAATGTTGGGGCGTGCGCCCTCGCGCAAAGCGGGCAGCACAGCCGGTGCGGAAAGAAACTCACGTCGGGTCATGGCGGAGTTCATGATATCGCGGTAGGAAGCTCTGCGGCAGGGCGTGCTGTTGCCGGCGTGTTTCACTTCGGGGGAGGCGCCGCCGGCCCGGTCTCCACGGTCGATTCCAGCGCCAGAAGCAGCCGCTCGAGCTCGATTTCCACGATGGGTCTGGCCAGCACGTGGATTCCGCCCTCGGGGAGTTGCCGCGCCAGTTCGGGATCGAAAGCGGGCGTCACCAGGACGAAGGCCTGCACGCGACGCTGCACGGTGCGGAAGAAATCCAACCAGTTCAGGCCCGGCAACTGCGAAGAGCAGAAAACCAGATCGAAGCGGATGCGCTGGGCAAGCTCGGCGCCCTGCTCGGCGCCGGTCGCCGGCACCACACGGTAGCCGCGGCTGCTCAGCAGACTCATCAGGCGGCTGCGCGCGCCAGAGTCCGGCTCGACCAGCAACACCGTGGAGAGGCGCGGCGCGAAGCGCTCGCCCAAAAGCCCCGGACGCACCCCCGATCGCTCCGGCGCCAGCGGCAACTCCACTTCCATGCGCGAGCCGACGCTGCCCAGGCGCACCAGACGCGTCTCGCCGCCGTGGCTTTGTACGATGCCGCGAATGACCCCCTCGATCAGGACGCTGGTATCCCCCCGCTCGGCGCCCGTCGACGCTTGCGGCCCACCGGCGGTATAAGTGATCTCGACCAGGGCCCGATGGGCCAGCACGCTCAGGCTGACGCTCATCCGCTTTTCGAACGCATCGGCCAGGGCCTGCTCTGCGTGCATCAGAAGGTTGAGGAAGACGCGTTCCAGTTGGCCTCGGGATCCGAGAACCCAAACCGGCTCGACGCCGAGCTGCTCGTGGATTTCAATGCCGCGCGTCGCGCAGTGAGGCCGTCGAAACTCCAGCATCTGCACGAGCAGGCTCCTCAGGTCGACGGGGCGGGCTTCGGTGCGGTCCGGCTGAATAAAGGAGACCAGGCGTTCGAGGATGTTCTTGGCGCGCTCCGCCTCCACCGCGATGGTGCGCATCTCCTCCTCGGTGAGGGGGCCGTGCCGATTGTAGAGGAAGGCGTCGGTGAGGCGCACGATCGCGTTGACCGGCCCACGCAGCTCGGCGGCGACGCTGGAGAGCAACTGGCCGGCGGCCGCCATGCGCTCCGTGCGTGAAAGCTGCTCGCGCACTCTTTGTTCTTCCATTAGACGAAGCGCAATGCCGGCCTGGTTGGCGATGTGCTGGACCATCATGCGTTCGTCCGGCCCGAACTCGCGCCTGCGCCGGGCATCGGAGATTTCGAGGACGCCGCGGACTTCATGCTGGGCGGTCATCGGCGCCAACAGCAAGGCACGCGCGCGATCTGCCTCTCCAGGGTGTTCGAGAAACGGGCTTTGGCGAGCGTCCGGCACGCTCAACAGCGTCTGGTTGCGGAAGCAGGCCGCCACCGCCCCGGGCACAAGTCCGCGCGCACGATCGACGGGAATGACCGCCGGGCGCGAAGCCCCGTCGGTCCCGATTTCCTCCAGCGTGTGAGCGCTGCGGTTATAGAGGTATAACCGCAGGCCGGTGGCCCCCAGCAAGGCCGGCAGCACCGCTCGGATTTGACGAACCAGTTCCTCCGGCGAGCCGGCGGCCAGCACTTCCTCCCCGAGCGCGAAAAGCTTCCGAATAACTTGTCGCTGGGCTTCCAGTCGTCTTCCTCGCGCCCGGGCCATGGCCATCGTCAGGCCCAGCACGGCGATGACGGCGAGGAAAACGGCGAGGCTGATCTGCATGCCGGGGACGACTCCTGCCAGACTCAGCCAGTAAGCCGTCGCAGGGTGTTCGCCGGGCGCCGAGACGTCCCATGTTCCCAGCACGGTCAGCAGGCAGCCAGACGCGACCGCATCCATCTTTCCAGCTCCGGATCGCGAAAATCACGAACGGCCAGCGCGACGCCGGCCAACTCTTTATAAGTAGTGCAGACGCCGACCACTTGCGCTCCCGCGGCCTCAGCTGCCGCCACCCCTGAGGGAGAGTCTTCAAAAACGACGCAGGTTGCAGGCTCCACACCCAGCCGCGCCGCCGCTTCCAGGTAGATTTCAGGATCGGGCTTGGGTCGCAGGATCTGCGCGCCGTCGAGCACCACGCGGAAGTAAGGGCGCAACCCGGACTCCTCCAGCACGAAATCCACGTTGGCGCGCTCGGCATTGCTGGCCACCGCCATCGGCAGCGCCGACCACCTCTCGAGAAACTCCGCCACCCCGGGCACCAGTCGCTCCCGCAACACGGGACGCATCAATTCGCGATAAAGCGCCTCCTTGGCGGCGCCGTGAGCCGCGACCTCTTCCGGGCTGAGCCAGTCGCCAAACAGCGCGCGCACGATCTCATCGTTGTGGCGGCCGAAAATCAGGGCGCCGGGACGAGGCGGCAGCGGACGTCCCCAGCGGGCCAGGTAACGCTCCCAAGCCAGCACGTGCACCGGGTTCGAGTCCACGATAACCCCGTCCAGATCGAAAATAAGTGCCGAAACCACAAGCGGCGCCCTACGATTCCCGAGGGATCATACCACAATCGCCCGCTTAGAACACAGTCGGTACCTAATGTTCGAGTACTAGAACGCGCGGGTTGGGGCGCGCTCAGGGTGGTATAATCCCCGTTCGGTGGACGTATTCGAGGAACTGGTGCGGCTGCGCCGTGAGGGACGCAAGTGCGCCTTGGCCACCATTATCGGCGCGCGCGGGTCCATACCGAGCTACGCCGGCGCCAAGATGCTGGTGCGGGACGACGGCTCGATCCTCGGCACGGTCGGGGGAGGCTGTGTGGAGGCCGAGGTCTGGAACGCCGCCCGGGACGTCATGGAGACCGAAACACCCCGGCTGCTTTCCTTCGCTCTCAGCCAGGACGCAGCCGGCGAGAGCGGCCTGCTATGCGGAGGGCAGGTGGAGATCTACGTTGAGCCCGTTTTGCCCCCGCCGCGGGCGATCCTCTTCGGCGCAGGCCACATCTCGCGCAGCCTGGCCAAGATCGCCTCGCTGGCCGGTTTCGCCGTCACCGTCGTGGATGACCGTGAGAGCTTCGCCTCGCGCGAGCGTTTCCCCGAGGCGGACGCCATTTACGCTGAACCCTACGAAAGCGCTTTCCAGAAGCTGGCCGTCAACGAAAATTGCTACCTGGTGATTGTGACGCGCGGTCACCGCGACGACATGCGCGTGCTGCGCCTGGCCGTGACGACACCGGCGCGTTACATCGCCATGGTGGGCAGCCGCCGCAAGGTTATCGAGACCGTGCAAGAGTTGAAGAAACAGGGCGTGCCCGGGAGCGCTTTCCGGCATCTGCACGCCCCCATGGGACTCGACATCGGTGCGGTGACGCCGGAAGAGATCGCCGTGGCGGTGGTGGCGGAGATGATCGCCGTGCGGCGGCGGGCGAACAGCAACTGGCGCGAGCTTTCCAAATCCATTTTCTTGCAGGAACGCTTCCGCGAGCTGTTGACGTGAGCATCGCGGGCATCATCCTTGCCGCAGGCGCTTCGCGGCGCATGGGAACGCCGAAAGCCTTGCTCGACTATCACGGGCAAACCTGGCTGGACCGCTGGATCGGGCTGCTGCGCCCGCACTGCGATCCGGTGCTGGTCGTGCTGGGTGCCGACGCGCAACGGATCCGGGCGGGAATCCGCCGAGCCGCCGAGGCCCAATTCGTGATCAACCCCGAACCGCAGCGCGGCCAGTTCAGCTCGCTGCAATGCGCGTTGGCGGCCTTGCCGGAACACATCTCGGGTTTTCTGTTCACTCCCGTGGACCACCCGGCGGTGCGGGCCGACACGATCGAGAACGTGGTGGCGGAGTTCCTGCGCGGCGGAGCGCAGGTCGTAGCGCCACGATACCGGGGACGAGGCGGGCATCCCGTCTGTTGCGCGTGGCCGTTGGCGGCCGAGATGCTTGCCGAGCCCCCGGAATCCCAGGCCCGCCTCGTGCTGCGTCGCCACCGCGAATCGACGCGCTACGTGGAAGTCGAGGACCCGGGCGTCGTCGAGGATGCCGATGATCCCGTCGGCTACGAACGGCTGCTGGGCGACCTCCCATGAGCGGACCGAGTTGGCGGCGCCTGCTCGCTGCGGCGGCGGCCGCGGTGGCGGTCGCCCTGGCAGCGGCTCCTTACTGGAACCTCGAGCGCCATCGGCGCCGCATCCAGGCCAGCCTGGAGCGCGAATTGCACCGGCGCGTGACCGCAGGGAAAGCACGTCTGGGCTTGCTGGGTGGCCCAAGCGTCTCCCTCTCCGACGTCATCATCGAGGATGATCCTCGCGTGGGGCGCGAGCCGTTCGCTTACGTCACCTCGCTCGAGGCGCGGCTTGCGCTGCGCAGTCTGTGGACCGGCAAGCTCGAGTTCGCCTCCTTGCGCCTGGTGGAGCCGAGTGTCAATTTGGTGAAGCCCGCCACCGGCTCCTGGAATTTCGTGGACCTGGTGAGTCGCCCGCCGGAAATTCCCGGGAGTGGCGCTGGGCGCCTGCCTGCCATCTCCGTTCGCAAAGGCCGCATCAACTTCAAGTTCGGCGATACCAAGTCAGTACTTTACCTGGCCAATGCGGACGTGGATCTGCAACCGCCCTCCCGCGGGCAGCCGGCATGGGAGGTGCGGTTTAGCGGCGAGCCCGCCCGCGCCGATCGACCCGCGCACGGACTGGGAAGAATTGCGGGCCGTGGACGTGTGCTGGCCGGTAAAGAGTTGGAACTCGACGTCACGGTCGAACGCACGTACCTCGAGGAGATCTCCACCCTGCTGGCCGGGCGGGACCTCGGCTTGCGCGGACAATTGACATCCCGCGCCCGAGTGCAAGGCCCCGCCTCCGCACTGCGCATCACCGGGGTGGCGCAGGTGCGGGATTTTCGACGTTGGGACCTGTTGCCCTCGCTGGGTGGTGACTGGCGCCTCAACTACGAGGGCGCCGCCGATCTGCCCGGCCAGCGCCTGAAACTGGAGGCGGCGCCGGCCACCGGCCTCCCGCTGAAATTCCGGTGGGAGGCCGTGCAGTATCTCAGCGAGCCCGAGTGGAAGGCCGAGGTAGCACTCGAGGCGATGCCCGCGGATGCCCTTCTGGAACTGTTGCGCGTGGTGGGTGTGCCGGCTCCGACCGGCCTCGCCTTGAGCGGAGCGGTCTCAGGCGTGCTCGCCTATAGACCGGGGCCCGGTTGGGAGGGTGCACTGGAGGCGCGCGACGTCACGGCCCAGGTGGCATCCGGGCTCCAACTGCGGTGTCTCCGCCTACCCATCTCCATAGAGGCCGACCGGTTGCGGCTCGGGCCCGGCAAAATCGAGACCCCGGACGAGGGCCGCCTTACCCTGGAGGGGTCCTGGTCGCGGCAAGACTCCGCCTTCTCGCTGATCCTCAAAGGCGAGCGGGTTCCGACCGCTGTTCCCGGCCCTGGGTTGTGGCCCGACCTCCCGGACGTTCCCCTGCTTGCGGCCTGCAGCCGGGGTGCATGGACGGGCACGCTACGCTTCGTGCGGGACCCCCCGAAAGCCGGCCGCTGGACAGGACGAGTCGATCTGCACCACGCGGAGATCTCCGTTCCCGGCCTTGCGTCGCCTCTCAAAATCGAGCAGGCGGAGTTTCGACTGGCGGCGGACGAGATCCGGTTGCAAAGCCTGCAGGGCACGGCGGGCGACATTCCGTTCATCGCCGACTACGCAGCGCAAGAGGCGGAAGGCCGCCCGGCCAGGCTGGACGTGCGTATCGAGCGGCTCGATCTGGCGGACCTGGAACGCCTGCTGGCTCCGGTCCTCGACCGACGCGGAGGCATGCTCGCGCGCGCCTTGCGCCGCCGGCGCGCGCCGGCTCCGGGCTGGCTTCTGCGTCGCCGGCTGGAAGGCAGAATCGAAGCGGCAGCGGTCGACTTGGACGGTGTGCCGTTGGCCGCGGCAGCTCGAGGGCGCCTGAGCTGGGACGGCCTCAAAGCCGCGATACGCGAACTGCACGCCCGTGCGGGACAAGGCGAATTGCGGGGGCGCATCGAAGTGGACCTGCGCAGGGCCACACCTGTCTATGCCGTCACGCTCGCCGGCGGGCCCCTGGAGGCCGGAGGCGGCCGATGGTGGATCGAAGGAAGGCTCGAAACCGAAGGGGTGGGTGAGGAATTGACCGCGAACCTCCGCGCCCAAGGCTCCGTTCTGGGACGGGGCATCCCCATTGCTGCCGACGATCATCTCGAACTGCTGGCGGCGCGTTTCACAGTACGTCAACTGCGCAGAGTACCCAGGCTGAGCGTGGAGGCGCTCGAGGCCGTGCACCGCGATGCGATCTTTCAGGGCGCCGTCAGAGCGGAACCGAATGGAAAGGTGGTGGCCGAGCTGACAAGCGAACACAGGCGCCTGCGGCTGGAGGGCACCCTGTGGCCCTTCAAACTGGCCCGCGCCTCCTCCCCCTGAAGGCACTCACCGGCCCGGTCCGATACAATGAAAGTGCTCTGATGGAACGTCCGCGCGCTACCGCCTTGCTATCCGACATCCGGTCGGCTGCACAACAGCAGCGCGAGGAGACTCGACAGCGAGTTGAGAAGCTCTGCGAAGCCGCTGCCGAAGCCGTGGCGGAAGGCTTTTCGACGCTCAGCACCGCGCTGGCGGAAAGGGCGCACGAGGCGCTCGAACAGGAGCGTGAGGCGGGCAGGAAGGAAGGTCGTCGGGAGACCGCGAGCGCGCTACTGGCGGTGCTCCGACGCATGCAGGGCGCTGAAGACCGCGGCGCCTGGCTCGCGGCGGTGGCCGACGGGGCGGCCCTTTTTGCGGAACGCTGTGCCATCTTCCTGGTGCGCGGCGAATACCTGGATGCAGCGGACGGGCGCGGATTCCCGGAAGCAGCTGGACAGACTATCGTGGGGACGCGCGTGCACCTGAGCCAGGCCGCCGCCTTCCGTCACGCGATCGAAGCCGCCGAACCCGTGATCGCGCAGCGCACGCGAAGCGAGCTCTCGGAGTCGTTGGCGGCGTGGCTTGGGCCGGGTGACGGCCGCAAGGCGTGGCTGGTCCCCGTCCGCCAGGAGGAAACAGCAATCGCTGTGCTTTATGCCGAGGGCGAGCCGGAAAAGACGGATGCCCCCGGCTTGGAACTGATCGCGATGGCGGCCGGATGGACGGCGCGGGAGCGTGCCTGGTCGTCTGCAGAAGAGGAAGCGGGGAAGCCTCTCCGCCGGCCGCGCGAGCTTCCTGATTGGTCCAGCCTCTCGCGCCGCGACCAGCAGTTGCACCTCGAGGCGCAACGCTTCGCACGCGTGCAGGTGGCCGAGCTACGGTTGCACCACGAGCCGGCCGTCCGCGCGGGCCGCGCCGAGCGCAAGCTTTACGCGCGACTGAAATCCGAGATCGACCGGGCGCGTGAGGCATTCCGGCGCCAGTTCATCGACGCATCACCCACAATGATTGACTACCTCCACCGCGAGTTGGTGCGGACCCTGGCCCATGACGAGCCGGATGCGTTGGGCACGGAGTATCCGGGTCCGCTGGTTTAGCCTGCTGCTTAGCGGCGGGATGCTGGGCGCGCTCGCGGAGCCCGGACGGGCGGCTGCGACGCCGGAACGCTTGCTCCGCGAAGGGATTCGCGCAGCTCGGGAGGGGCGCTGGGCGGATGCCGTGCGAAATCTCCAGCCGGTGCGGTCCAGGCTGCCTGAGCTTCGCGATTACGCAGGCTATTGGCTGGCCTGGGCCGAATTCCAGCGCGGCAACTACGCGGCCGCATCGGAGGCGCTCGAAGAGGTTTGGCGAAGCCGGATCCCGTCGCCGCTGGCCGGCAAGGCCGCGCTCCTCAAGGCCCAGACGCATCTGAAGCTCCAGGACCCTCGGGCTGCGCGCCAGGCCCTGCAGCAACACTGGTCGGACCTGCCGCAACCGGAAGGTGAGGCGATGTTGGCCGCCGCACTCGAGGCCGCAGGCGATCTGCCCGCAGCCGCCGCGGCGTGGCAGCGCGTCTATTACGGCTATCCGGCTTCGGCCGAAGCCGCAGCCGCCCGCCAGGCGCTCGACCGATTGCGACAGGCCCTCGGAGAACGCTATCCGCCTCCGATGCCCGAGCAGATGATCGAGCGCGCCGAGTTCTGGATGCGCGTTCGGCAATACCGCCGCGCCCGCGCCGAATACGAGGAGCTCACCAGGATGCTGGGCGGCAGGCAGCGCGAGATTGCGCGGGTGCGCGTCGGCGCAGCCCTGTTTCGCGACTACGAAACCGCGGCCGCCTGGGACTACCTGCGTTCGTTCGACGTCGCCGATCCGGAGGCGGATGCCGAGCGCCTTTATTACCTGGTCGAATGCGCACGCCGGCTCAAGCGGGATGCCGATATGCGCGCGCTGCTCGGCAGACTCGCGCAGTTGTACCCGCGCTCGATCTGGCGACTGCGGGCTCTGATCTCAGCCGCCAATCGCTACCTGCTGGAGAATCAGCATGAACAATACCTGCCGCTATTCCGCGCGTGCGCGGAGGACTTTCGAGAGCAACCGGAAAGCTGCTATTGCCACTGGAAGGTCGTTTGGCGACTCTACCAGGAGCGCCAAGCCGGGGCGGCGACGGCCTTGCGCGAGCATCTGATGCGGTACTCCTCCTGCGAACATTCCCCGGCGGCACTGTATTTCCTGGGCCGGCTGGAGGAGATCAACGGCCGCACGGGGCAGGCCCGGGCCTGGTACGAAGCGATCGTGGAACGCTACCCCGGCTATTACTACGCCGCGGCGGCCGATCGCCGCCTCCGCACGCCCGAAATCAGCAGCGTGGCGCCCGCGGCAGAGATCCGACTATTTCTTGGCAGCTTGGCGTGGCCTGCCGCTCCCGCTGCCGACGGCTTCAAGCCCGGCGAGTCCATGCGGGTCCGCCTGCGGCGGGCAAGGCTGCTGAGTGCAGCGGGACTGCCGGAGGCGGTGGACGAGGAGCTGAAGTTCAGCGCGCGCGTAGACGGACAACCGTACCTGGCCGCGCTCGAGTGGGCGGAGCTGATGCGCGGCGTCGAGCCGGTTCACCGCGTCCTTCGCACCGTGAAGGAGCTCGCGCCGGGCTACCTGAGCATCCGGCTGGAAGCCGCACCGAAACGTTTCTGGGAAATCCTGTTTCCTTTGCCGCACCGCGGCCTCATCGAAACGCATGCCCGGCGCAACAGGCTCGATCCCTACCTGATTGCGGGCCTCATCCGCCAGGAGTCCGAGTTCAATCCGGGGGCGGTCTCTCCGGCCCGCGCGTACGGCCTCATGCAGATCCTGCCTTCACAAGGTAGAATCTTGGCGCGCCGGCTTGGCTTGTCGGGCTATCGCAGCAGCCGCCTTTTCCAGCCGGATTATAACATCCGCCTGGGAACGTACTTCCTGCGGTCGCTGATCGATAAGTACGACGGCCGGACGGAAGTGGCGCTGGCGGCTTACAACGCCGGGCCCAGCCGAGTGGAGAATTGGCTCACGTGGGGCGAGTTTCAAGAGGCGGCCGAGTTCATCGAGACCATCCCCTTCACTGAAACTCGGGGCTACGTCCAGGCCGTTTTACGCAACGCGGAAATATACCGCCAAATCTATGGCCGAGCGCCGCCCGCGGTCTCCCCGACAAAGCCGAAGACCGAGAAAACGCCTGAGAAAACCAAGTCCGCACCATCGGTGCGCAGGACGCGCTGAGCAGGATGCGGACTCGTCCTGGTTGACGCCAGGGGGACCGCTTGCAGCGACCGCACACTCCGGCGGCAAAGCGACCGAGGTGGCCTGAGGCGCCGTCGCGGCAAGGGCTCTCGGAGAAGCCCTCATGCACCGCCGACCGTTGCATGGGCGGTAACGGGAACGGCTCGGCCGCGAACACGGTCTGCAGCCGGCCGCGGGCCCTCCTTGGAGCAACCCCGCAAACGTTATTCATGATCACAGGACTCGGACCGGAACCCAGCACGACCCGCTCTGCGCCGTCGCCGCCCGCTGATGAGCCACAGTAGGGTCGGTCGAGGCACAGAACTCGCGTTCCACCGCCGCGGGTTGAGGCTGTTCGGCGAAGATCAGACTCACGCCTCACGCCACTGGCGCGCAATCGACCGACTCGTAGGCCGTCCCGGCGCCGCTGCCCTAAACTGGAGGCTATGAGGCTTCATGCACTGTTACTCCCCCTGTCGGCTCTTGTGCTCTGGTGGCAGCAGCCGCCCGATCCGGCCGTCCGGGCCCGGCAGATCGTGGACTGGCTGCTGGAGGGCCAGTACGAGCAAGTGCGCTCCGCGCTGGCGGGCGAAGCGAAGCTGCGCTTGACGCTCGAGCTGCTGCGCGATCAGCTGGGTGCATCCCTCAGGCAACTGGGCAAGCCCGAGGCCGTAGGTCAACCGGAATTGCGTAAGTCGGGAAACTTCGACGTCGCGGTGGTGCCGGTGAAGTTCGCCTCGGTCGGGATCAACGTGGTGGTTACTCTGGACGCCCAGGGCGGGGTCCGCGGACTGTTCCTGCGACCGCAGGAAGTGCCCTGGCAGCGCCCGGCTTACAGCAATCCCGACGCATTCCTGGAACGCGAGGTAACGGTTGGGGATGGCGAATGGAAATTGCCCGGCACGCTTACCCTGCCGAAAGGATCGGGCCCCTGGCCGGGCATCGTGCTGGTGCACGGATCGGGACCGCTGGATCGGGATCAGACCGTGGGGGCCTGCAAGGTTTTCAAGGATCTCGCCGAGGGATTGGCCTCGCGTGGGATAGCAGTGCTTCGCTACGAAAAGCGGACGCGCCAGTACGCGGCGCGCATCGCGGCGCTCCAGGATTTCACCGTCTGGCAGGAGACGGTCGAGGACGCGGTGAAAGCGGCGGAGCTGTTGCGCTCGCTTCCGGAGATCGATGGCAAGCGGGTGTTCATCCTGGGCCACAGCCTCGGTGGCTACTTGGCCCCGCGAATCCTCAAGCAAGCTCCGTGGGTGGCGGGAGTCATCATCATGGCGGGCAACACAAGGCCGCTGGGGACACTGATCGTCGAGCAGGCCGAGTACATCGCATCGCTGGATCCCGCCAACGAGGCGGCGCGACGGCAGGCGGAGAAACTCAAGGAAATGGCGGCGCAGATCCAAGCCATCGAGGAAGGTAAGTCGGAGTTGCGCGGGGTCATGGGCATGCCTGCCGCCTATATCCGCGATCTGAAAGGCTACGATCCCGCGGCCGAGCTCAGCAAGCTCGAGGTCCCCGCGCTCATTCTACAGGGCGAGCGCGATTACCAGGTGACGATGGCCGATTTCAAGCGCTGGAAGGAGGCACTGAAAGACCGGCGCGACGTCACGCTGAAGAGCTATCCGAAACTGAACCACCTTTTCGTCGCGGGCGAAGGTAAGAGCACGCCGGCTGAATACCAGAAGCCGGGTCACGTCGATCAGCAGGTGATCGAGGACGTGACGGCGTGGGTGCGCTCGCACGCCAGCGGAAGCTGAGGGCGCGGGCTGGAGGGAAAGAATCATGAGGAGACGGTTCTTCCTTGTTGCGCTGGCCTGGGCGGCGTTTCTCCGCGCCGGTGAAACGCCTGGATTGTTGGTGCTTCACAAGGCCGCCGGCACGCTGGGTTTCTACAGCCTCGAAGGCAGGCTGCTGGCCCAGGTGGAGGTGGGTCGCCACCCCCACGAGATGGCTCTATCGGCCGATGGCCGACTGGCCTACATCACCGACAACGGAGTCATGCGCATCGAAGATGCGGGGCCGGGCGGCAACACCGTTTCGGTCGTGGACATCAGAGCGCAAAAGAAGATCGGCGAGATCTCCTTAGGCGAGTTCCGCCGACCGCACGGAATCGACCTCGAACCGCGTAGCGGCCGGCTCCTGGTGACTACGGAAAACCCGGATCGCCTCCTGCTCATCGATCCGCTCGGCCGACGCGTGGTGCGCATCTACCAGACCGGAGGCAAGACCGCGCACATGGTAGTCTGGGGGCCCGACGGGCGCTACGCCTACGTCAGTAACGCGGGCTCGGGCACCGTGGCCGCGATCGAACTCGAGACGGGCCGGGTCATGCTGATCGGGACGGGGCAACGACCCGAGGGTAGTGCGCGCTCGCCGGACGGAAAATTCATCTACGTCGTGAATCGGGAGTCGCACCGCATCAGCGTGATTGACGCCGCTCGTAACCAAGCCGTGGGCGAGCTTGCAACCGGGCGCGGCCCGGTGCGCGTCGCAGTTACTCCCGATGGCGGCACTCTGGTTTACGCGCTGATGCACGACGAGGCGGTCGAATTTGCCGACACGACGAGCCGCCGGGTGCTCGGCTCCGTCAAGGTGCAGGGTCGCCCGGTCTCCCTCTCCCTTTCGCGCGACGGCCGGCGGGCCTACGCCGCCGTGCAGGAACGCGACACCGTCTACTGCATCTCCGTAGGAGAGCGCCGGGTCCTGCGCACGTTCCGGACGCCGCAAGGAGCGGGACCTGATCCGGTGATCGAGCTGCCGCACTGAAGCCAAGCGGCAGTACCCATCGTGAAAAGCAGCAGGCCCGCCCGCCGCGGTCAGGGGCAGGGACGCACCGGGCGGAGCCCGCTGCGATAAACTACGCTTCGGCACTAGCTTGCAGGCGGCTGCCCGCGTCTCGCAATCAGCTCGGGGGAAGAAATTTCTAAAATTTCTAAAAGGAATAGAAAAAGGCGTCGGTCGTGAAGCCTCACCGCGTATACTCGTTCGGCCCGTTCCAGCTGGACGCGGAGGCGAAGGTGCTGCTCCGCGAGGGGCAGCCGGTGCGCCTGACGCGCAAGGCAGTGGAGACGCTGTTGGTATTGGTGCAGGGCGCCGGACAGGTCGTTACCAAGGAAGAGATTTTCACGGCCGTGTGGCCTGACCGCGTGGTCGACGAGGCCAACCTGGCACAGAACATCGCGGTCATCCGGAAGGCTCTCAACGTCCCCAAAGGAGAACCCGGCTACATCGAGACCTTCCCAGGGCGCGGGTACCGACTGGTGGGGCCGGTCACCTTGGCCGAGGTATCCCCCGAGGTGCCGCCTCCATCCGGACTCCAGACGCGCAGCAAGCGTCGCCTCACCCTGTTCGCAGTTATGGGGCTGGCGGCCGGCGTCGCCATGGCTGCGGTCTGGCTCCTGTGGCGAGAGGCAAGTCGCGCGACCGGCCCGGACGTGCTCCCCCGCACGCCGGTCGCACGACAGGCCGGCAAGGAATACCAGCCCGCGGTATCTCCCGACGGCCGCCGCGTGGCTTACGTATGGGAAAAACCGGATGGCGGACTGGGCGGCGTCTGGTTGCGGGAGGAACCCCAAAGACCGCCAAGGCGGGTCAGTAGCGAAGTCGGTGAGGCAAGCAGTCCGGCGTGGTCGCCGGACGGGCGCCGCCTGGCCTACCTCTGGTTTCAAGGTTCTGCGGGTGCGCTGGTAGTGCACGATCTCGAGAATGCGGCCGACAAGATCCTCTGCCCCGTCTTTCCCTCCCGGTACGGCATTGCCTGGCGGCACCTGGATTGGTCTCCCGATGGGCGCTGGCTCGCTCTGGACGACGCCGAATCCCCGCACGAGTCGCTAGGGATTTTCCTGGTTTCGGTTGACACGGGGCAGCGCAAGCGCTTGACCCGGACCGAAACTTTCTATATCGGGGACACCGACCCCCGCTTTTCCCCTGACGGGCGATACCTCTCGTTCGTCCGAGTCTTCCATCGTGCCCACCAAGAATTGTTCCTGCTGCCCGCGGACGGCGGCCCGCCGCAGCAACTGACTTTCGACGGTAAACAGATCAGCGGGCACGACTGGTTGCCTGACGGCCATGCGCTGGTGTTCGGCTCCGACCGCACTGGGGAGTTCCGGCTCTGGAAGCTTACGGTGGGTAAGGCCGGTGCAAAGCCCACCCCTACCGGCATCTACGCGGATTTCCCGATCCAGGTGGCCGTCGCTCGACGCGCGCAGGTGCTCCTGTACTCTGTGCTGCAACACGACCTCAACATCTGGCGGCTGGATCTGAAGCCCTCTCGCGAGGCGGATCGCTGGCGCCGGATCGTTGCCTCGCCCGGTCAGGACGCCTCGCCGCAGTACTCGCCCGACGGGAGCCGGATCTGCTTCCGTTCCGACCGATCCGGTGAAGAGCAGCTTTGGGTGTCCGATGCCGACGGCAACAACGCCGTCCAGATCACCCGCGGCCCCCTGTGGCCTTCGGTCGGGCGATGGTCTCCCGACGGGCGGGCGATCGTCTTCAACAACGCACGCAGCGGCGAGATCCATCTGGCCCGTCAGAATCCGGGGGGATCATGGGAGACCCACTCCACCGGCTTCACGGGCTATCATCCGGTCTTCTCGCCGGACGGCCACTGGATCTTCGCCGGCACGATGAGCGCGCTGTTGCGCATCCCGGTGCGGGGTGGCCCGGCTGCACAATTGACCCCCCAGCGGGGCATTTCCCTCGACGTCTCGCGCGACGGCCGCTTCGTCTACTTCGTCCGCGAGGCGAGCGACACGGTGCTTTGGCGAGCCGATGCGGCGACGGGCAGGACCGAAAAGGTGGTGGAAGGTCTGTTGCCCTACTGCTCCAGTTGCTGGGTGCTGGCTGCAACAGGCATTTACTATCTGGGATCGAAGGCTGGCTCGGGCGGACGTCAGGCGCTGTACTTTCACGATTTTTCTGCCGGGCGGGACCGGCTGGTACTGGATTACCCCGAGCCGCTTTCACCCATCGGCAGCGGGCCGTTCTCGCTCTCTCCCGACGGGCGCTATCTGCTCTGCGTGCGCGTGGATCCTTCCAACGCCGACGTTTTTCGCGTGGAGCCCTTCCGTTAAGCGGTCGCCGAAAAGCCGCTCTCGCCACTTATACTGCAACCTACTGCGATGCTCTGGGGCGGGTTTTCCGAACTCGTAGAGGGAAGCCGTTGCCGACTCGGAGCGTATGCAAGGCTTGATCAACGGACCGCCGGAGATTCGTCGAGAAAGCCGGCCTGATTTTACTATGCAGAATTACTAAGTGCTGCAAGCGCTTGATCTGTCAAAGTCGCGAAGCCGCCGCGTACTCCTGCCGAGGCGCCGGTAAGAGTTTGTTGACGAACTCTTCGACCCCGCCCCGCAATCGGGTCCCGGCCCGCGTGGGCCGGGCCCCGATCGCGAAGCCGTGCTCAGAAGATGAATTTGGCCGTCAACTGGATCCGGCGGGGGTAATTCGCTTGGTTGGCGGCCGCAATGGTGCCGAACGCGACGGCGGTGGGAGTCGTATTGGGAGCCGGGAACAAGGGGTGATTGAAGGCGTTCAGGAATTCCGCGCGGAGCTGGATGTCCTTGCCTTCGGCGATCCGCGTATTCTTGAGCGCGGAGAGGTCATAGTTGTTGACATTATGTGCGCGGATGAAGCCGAAGCGCAGAGGGAAGGTGCGGACGTTGCGGTCGAGCTGAAGCGCGGAATTGCGCTCGAAGCCCGCCGCCGTATTGAACCAGCGCGCCACGCTGCGCTCGCTCGCGGGCAGGCGGATGCTCTTGATGTCCGGGTTGTAGAAGATGATGTTGCCCCAGTTCAACGGAGCGCCGCTCTGGAAAGTCCAGATGCCGTTGAGCTGCCAGCCGCCCACGATCCGCGAGAGCACGGGGCCGGCGGTACTCAGGAACCGGCGCCCGCGCCCGAAGGGTAGCTCCCAGATGCCGCTGACCGCAAAACGATGGGGCCGGTCAAAATCCGAGATCACCTCCGTGGGACGGGCGTCGTCGGCGTTGAGCAACTCCGTAGCCTGCATGAACTTCGAGAAGGTATAGCTGCCCATCAAGGTATAGCCCTTGGAGAAGCGCTTCTCGACTTGCACTTGCAGCGAGTGATACCACGAGTAGCCGTCGAAGCGCGAGTGAGTCACGGCGTCGAAGTGCGGATAAGGCCGCAGCAGCCGCTCGCGCGCGATCATGCTGCTGGTCAACGCGGCGACGGCCCCGGAGGGCAGCAAGCCCGCCATCGGGTTCGGCATAGCTGCGCTCAGATAGTTGATGCGCGCCTGATCACGTACCGGGCTGGTGCTCAGGTAGCGCTGCGGGGTGACGTTGACGTTGCGGCTGATTTCGATGTGCGTGCCCCGGTTGCCCACGTAGCCGACCTCGGCCACGAAGCCGCCGCCCAACTCGCGCTGAACGCCCAGTTGCCAGCGCTGCATGTAAGGCATCAGGGGAAACTCATCGAAGAAAGCGATGCTCTGACCGACGAAAGTCTGGCGGCCCAGGGCAGCGCCCAGCGGCTCCAGGATCCCGTCAGGGAACGGGTTCGACAACGTGGCGATGAAGGTCAGCCCGTCGTCGCGGGAGGGGATCATGGGCGTTGTACGGCTGAAGCCGCTCTGGATCACATCGCCCCGGCGCTGGCCGAGGAAGCCGTAGAAAATGCCGTAGCCGCCGCGCACGACGGTCCGGTTGGCCGCCGTCCAAGCCATGCCGAATCGGGGCATCAGGTTCCTCTTGGGGGTTTCGTAAAGACCGCGCGGCTGGCCGTCCACGCCTGCGAAGGTCAATCCGCCGCGCAGGAAGAACTGCTCAGGCGGGATTTCAGGCGTCGGGTTCAGGGCATATTTGGCCCGCGCGGCGGCCTCGAAGGGCTGGACATAAACGAAATCGAAGCCGCGCACGCTGCGATTGAAACGCTCGGTCAGCGGACCTTCGAACTCCCACCGCAGGCCGATGTTGAGGGTCAGCCTGGGGTGCACTTTCCAATCGTCATGCACGAAAAAGCCCCAGGAAGTCGATTGCTCGGCATAGCTGGCGCGGCGCTCCACTAGGCTGTTGGTGGGCGACGGCAAGCCAAGCAGCAACGAGGCCACCGACTGGCCGAGCTGGCCGGGCGCCGTCGGCGAATTGTCCAGTGGGCCGCGGGTCCAAGTGGCGTCAAAATTGAAACGGCCCGTCTGGTCGTTGCTGAAGAAGAAGTTGTTCTCCCGGTAGGCGCGGAACTCCATGCCGGTCTTGAGGAAGTGGGAACCGGCGGCGCGCTGGAGGGTGGTGTTGAACGAGTGGATGTCGTTGGGCCGCCACTCCCCGCTCGCTCCGGTGCCCTGATAGGTCCCGCCCGGGAAGTCGATGCGCGGGAATGTACGGATTTCTTTGGGGATCAGATCGTTGTAGGCTTTGGGAAAACCGAGAGTCGTCAAATCGAAGCCCTTCGCGCCCGGATTGGGCTTCTGCACGCGAATGAAGCGGTTGTAGCCGTAGCGAAAATTCACCACCGTAGTGGGGCTGAGCGTGATGACGTCGTCGAAGACGCCAGCCCGGGCGAGGAATTGAAACCACTGACCGGTGGCGATGTTATAGAAGTAGTTGTTGTAATCGCTGTCACGCCGATAGACGCTGCCGCGCACGAACAGGCGCTGTCTCTCGCTAACTACGTGGTCGAAGCGCCCGGTATGCGTATAATACTTGGCTCGCTCTTTCAAGCTGGCGTCGGCATAATTGTTGGTGCCGTCCGGACGGCCGGGTGTAAGCGGTTTCGGGTAATACTCGAGAATCTTTTTCGCTACCGGATTGTGCAACGAAGGCGGGATGATATTGCCGGGAAAAGGATCCTGCTGGTAACGACCGGCGCCGATAGCCCGGCGCGTGAAGGGGTTATAGATTTGATACTGGGGGCCCAAGGCCAGCAACTGGGAGAAGTCGCCCTGCTTCATCTGCTCGGTGGGAACGGTAAAGGTCCCGTTGTTGCGGGGTCTCGCCTCATGGATCCCCTCGTAGCCCCACATAAAGAAGGTCTGGTTGCGGCCGTCGTAAAGCTTGGGCAGCCGGACCGGTCCTCCGCCGTGCGCGCCCCAGCGATTGTAAGTGAAATCGGGCCGCGGGATGCGGTTGGCGTTGGCGAAGAAATCGTTGGCAAACAGTCCCGGCGCCATCTTGGTGTAGTATGCGGAGCCGTGGAGCTGGTTGGTCCCGGACTTGATGCTGATGTTGGTGACGCCGCCTTCGGTTTGGCCGAAGCTGGCGTCGAACGTCGCTGTCTGGACTTTGAACTCGGCAATGATGTCGGCCGGCGGCACGTAGGAGGCGATCACCTCGCCCGGGTTGGCGGTGGCCGTGCTGGGCGCACCGTCCATGGTCACGTCGCTGCGGTTGGCGCGCGTGCCGTCGATGGTGTAGCCCACGATGTGGGTCGGCTCGAAGGGACGATCCAGCCGGGGATCACGGGTGAAGGTGACGCCCGCGGCGAGCCCGATCAGATGGTACGGATTGCCGTGCGCCAGGGGCAGCTCCGAAATGCGGCGTGTGTCCACGACCCGGCCCAACGAAGCCGAAGCGGTGTCCAGCAACGGGGTCTCGCCCACCACCGTCACGCTTTCGACCTGCGCGCCGACTTCCAGCGTGAGGTTGACTTCGAGGCGGTCGTTGACCCGCACCTCGATGTTGTCGCGGATGGCAGTCTTGAAGCCGGCAGCCTGGACGGTGACCTGATATAAGCCGGGGATCAGATAAGGAGCCTGATAGAAGCCCACCTCATTGGTGGTGACCGATAACTTAGTCCCCATGGCCTTGTGGGTCACTTCCACGGTGGCCCCCGGGATGGCCGCACCCGAGGGATCCATGATGCGTCCGACGATGGTGCCACGGGCCTCCTGAGCTGCCAGCGGCGCCGTCAGTAGGAAAAACGTGCTCACCGCCCCCAAAGCCCGACGCGGAAGCTTGAAGTAAGACATTCGTAAAGACCTCCTGGAGCAGTACGAGACTGGGCTCGGGCAGTGCGCTGCGGCGTTGTGGTCCGCCGCCACCGGGTCCTGCCCGCCCAACACGAGTGTCGGATACGTGCGGCGGGCAGCCCAAGAAGGCGGCCTTAAAATGAATCTAAGAAGAATCTAAAATTCCGGTTTTTCAATATGTTAGACGCTTCCGGCACGCGGGGCCGCTGCCTGGTCTCTCCCGTCCCCGCGCCGCCTCAGAAGGCCAAGCGCAGCTGGAACTGAATGTAGCGCGGCGTGTTCACGTAGCCCGTAATCCGGCCGAACGAGGCACTGGTTGGATCGACGTTCGGATTGGACATCACCTGGTGGTTGGGCGCGTTGAGCAGATCCACCCGGAACTGGGCCCGAAGCCGCTCGTAAACCGCGAAGGTCTTCTGCACGTTGGCGTCGAGCTGCGTCAACCGCTGGGTTCGGAGCCAGTTCAGCCGATTGGGGAAAACCCGCCTGTGGTAGCTGGTGGGGGTGCGGGTGGGATCCCGCTCGAAATTGTCGGTATTGAACCAGCGGTCCTTCGTCCGCTGGCTGGCCGGCAGGACGATGTCCCGGTAGTTGTTCCCGTAGTAGAAAACGTTGCCGAAGTCGATGCACTCGCCCGACTGCACCTGAAGTACGCCGCCGATCTGCCAGCCCCCCAGCAGGCCGTTCCAAAAACCGCGGCGGTTTAGCATCGGCTTGCCGGCCCCGAACGGCAGCTCGTAAATCCAGGTGGTGACCCACCGGTGGGGTCGCGAGTTGTCGCTCTCGCGCCAGAGCGGGGCCGGATCGAATTCGTTCGCCATCCAATCCTTGCTCATGGTGTGGGACCACTCGTAGTGGGTGTTGACCCACCAGCCTCCGGTCAGGCGTTTTTCGAATTTCGTTTGCAGGGCGTTGTATTTGTTCTTGCCGATGGGATCGGCCTGCAAAGTGAGTCCCGTCATATGCGGAAAAGGCCTCAGAAGCTGCTGTTTCTGAATCGTGCGGCTGGTGAAGAAACTCAGGGTAGTCATTTGCTGGTAAAGCAGAGGCTGGCTCTGCTGAAGGTCGGCGAAGTTCGCGATGTAAAAGGGATTCGTCACCTGCCGCGTCATGTCCTGAGCCACGGCGTTGTTCCGGACCAATCCTCCTGCCCAATACTTCTCGGGCAGCGGTCGCAAACTGCGGTCGACGCCCAAGTTACCTACCCAGGACCCAGAATAGGCGAGCGAAAAGACCGAATTCGGACCGATCTGGCGCTGGATCTCCAGACGCCAACGGTGCTGTTCGGCCGGCTGATAGTTCGGGTTCAGGAAGCTGAAGCTGCGACCCAGGAAGCTATTGACCCCGAGCGCGTTGCCCAGAGGAACGTTGAAACGCGTGCCGTCCTCACGAACCGGGAACGGATCGGTGACTGGCGGATTGTCGCGGGTAAAGTAGCCCCAGTTCCATGTCACACCCTGAGTGGTCGTCATGATCGTCGATGTGCTGCGGCTATAACCGGATTGATCGATGGTCGTGTGGGAGACGTTGAGCGTATCGTAATAAATGCCATAGCCGCCCCGCAGCACCAACCTGGACGTCGCCGCGTAAGCGAAACCGAACCGGGGCATGGCGCGCCAGGTGGGATTGGTGCGCGTGCGCGGCACACCCAGCCCGAGGTAGTTGACGCCGCCCCGGATCACGAAATCCGATGCCGGCCGCTCGGCCAGCGGCGCGCGTGCGTAAGCCTCGTCAGCGGCGCGGGCAATCGCCACCTCCTTCGTCGGATCGAAATCGCGGAGCCCGCGGTTGAACCGCTCCCGGATGCTGCCCTCGTATTCGACGCGCACTCCCAGGTTAAGGGTCAGCTTGGTGGTGACCCGATAATTGTCCTGCACGAAGATACCCTGATAGGGTGTCGTGATGTAAGAGGAATCGTTAGTGTCCACGCTCATCGCGTTAGGAATGCCGAGCATGAACGCGGCCCACTCGATACCCAGGTTGCCCACGCCGGTCGTCGCCGAGGTCTTGCGGAACAGGTTGTTGCGAAACTCGAAGTAGCCCGAGCTGTAGCCGGGCGACCCCGTGGTGCGGTAGTACATGCGGCCGTCCCAGCCCATCTTGAGGCTGTGCTTGCCTGCGTACTTCATGAGGTCGGCTTTCGCCGCGCCGACCGAAACCGGGTTCAGCCGCGGCACAGTGCCGCTCACGTCGCGGTAATCGGAGAAATCCACTCTGGGCAGGATATGGTTGTCGCCCGCCTTCTCGTCCAAATAGCGGGGCAGGCCCACGTCGCTCGGCTTGTATTTGAGCTGCTCCTTGTTGAGACCGCTGTCGTAGTATCGGTTGTAGGAAACGGCCACGTTGAGAATCGTGCTGGGCGTGAACGTGCGTACGTAATCGAAACCGGCGTTCTTGTTGATGCGGTGCAGCGCGTTGGAGTGCAGCCAGCGAGCTGTGTCATAGGTCCAGTCGTTGCGATCCTCGACGAATTTGTTATAACTCCAGCGGACGAAAAAGCGATTCTTCTCGGTGGGAACGTAGTCCGTCCGGTGTTGAAACGCCTTGTAATCCCAGTTGAAGGGAATTCGCCCGTTAAAGTAGTTGTTGCGGCCTTCGATGTCCGTCTGAGGCGGATTGTTGGGGAGCGGATAGAGCTTTTCGTAGAACTTGTACATCGGGTTGAGCTGGCGGCTGGCCGGGATGATATTGCCGGGAATGGGATCCCGTTCGTAGATGCCCGTGGCCGGATTGAGTCGCGTCGTGAGGGGATCATAGATCTGGTACTTGGAGGCGTTCACCCGCAGCAGCCGGGAGAAATCGCCCTTGCGCTCCTCGGCCGTGGGCACGGAAAAGAGCTTGTTGCCGGGCTCCTCGGTCTTGGCGTCCTTGAAGCCGTTGAAGATGAAATAAAAGAATAGCTTGTCCTTACCGTCATAAACGCGCGGGATTCTTACCGGACCGCCGACGGACGCCGCGTAATTATTGGAGCGGCCCGAGGGTTGCCGCGGCTCGCGGCGAAGCTGTTCGGCCAAAGCGTAGTCGCCGCGCGCCTCCGCGTCGCGAATGCGGCCCCAGTAGGCTGCGTTGTCATTGCTGGGGGTCGCGTTCCAGCGCTGCTGCCAATGGCTCTCGGTCAGCGTGCCGTGGTAGACGTTGGTGCCCGACTTGGACTGGATGCTGATGTAGGCCCCGGTGGTGTGCCCCACGCTCGCGTCGAAGCTGGTGGCCTCTACGCGGAATTCAGCCACCGCGTCGGTGTAAGGCAGGTACGCCGCCCGCCGCGAGTGGCCCGTATTGGGTGTGCCGTCCAGCGCCCACTCGTTGCCGCCCACGCCGCCCGCCGTCGAGTACGACGAAGCGCCGATCGTGGAATGAAGGCCCAGGTAATTGTAGCCGCCGGTGCGTTGCATGCCCTCGGCAAGCCCGGCTAAGAGCATGACGTTGTTGCCGAGCACAGGCAACTCCATCACGGCCTTATTGTCAAAGGTCTGGCCTAGGGTGGCCGAGGTCGTTTCCAGCACCGGCTCCTCCGCCGTGACCGTCACGGTTTCTGCGGCCTGCCCCAGCTCGAGTTGGATTTCGATGTTGAGCCGCGCGCCTACTGTCAGAGTCAGCCCGCGGCGTACGAAGCGCTTGAAACCCGCCGCCTCTGCAGTGATCTCGTAAGGCCCGGGCATCAGTAATGGAACCTCGAACAGGCCCGCGGCGTTGGTTTGGGTGCGAATCGCCGTGTTGGTCTCCAATTGAAGGAGCGTGATCGCTACTCCGGGCACGACAGCTCCGGAGGGGTCTTTGACGATGCCGAGAATCGTGCCCCGCGTCTCCTGAGCCGGCACGGGCGGAGACGTCAGGAGCAACCAAGCCAGAATGCTTATAAAGACACTGCTTGGTGCCTTCCAACGCATAGGACCAACCCTCATCTGTGCAAGCCTAGGCGGGCCGCACGCCGCTCACCCTTTCCGAGCAACGCTCCGCAGCCTCACCCGGATCGCGCCTTAAACTAGCACAGCTGCCACACGGCCGTCAAGGCGCGGCCCGAACGGGGTGATGTCAATTCGCTGGCGCGAATACCCGGCGGGTGCGGTTGGCCGCTTGAAATCCAACCGGTGACAGATCGAATAAGCGATCCACGCCGGCCGCGTTGACGAAGCAGACCATCCGGCGGGTGCGCCTCCGGACCTCCTTGAGCATCCGCCCGATCACATTCGTCGTCGGCCGCCAAGCCTCGTCACGGACCGCCTCCGCCCTTACTCGACTTAGCCTCTCGATTTCGTTCGGCGCTCCTCATCGCGGGCGCAAGTTTCGGGCGCGGAGCTTTTCCTCCACTTCCCGCGCCTCGATCCCATTCGGCCTCCGCGCCCGGCGCGGGAAGCGCTTCGGGGCAGGGAAGATACTCGCGAGCCCCGGCAGGTCCCGCCCCCCGGTTCTTGAACCATGCCGACGCAGTCCGACCGCGTCGGTCCTCGAGACATGCGGAGGCATGCCTGGCCCACGGACCTTCTCCGCCGCGCGCCGCAGCCCCGTCGTCGCGCACTCCGTCGCGTGCGGAGGCATCCCGCGCCGCCGAACCCGCCTCCGCCGGCACGAGCGCGACTTGCCGGCCCTCCGGCGGCGCAGTCTCGCTCATCAAACGCGCCGCAGAAATCCTGCCGCCTGGACCGCTTCACCCGCTCAGGCCAGCCGATGTGATGCAGCCCGCCCCGGTGCCGCGAGGACTGCTGGGCCCGCAAGTGCTTTCCAGGCCGGCCGCGTCCCGGTGTGCAAGCCGCCCCAGAAACTCTTGTTCAAATCGGCGGAGCGGGTACTTGACTTACTTTTGTCGCCCGAATCGTCGTTATACAGGCGGTAGGATGTAAGTTACTTTCGCGGATTTAGGTTCCTAATCCAGAACCTCACTTACTGCGCTCCGGCTTTTGCACCGACAACTTTACGTCCCCGTACCCGACACGGCCTCGGACGCCGGAGCCCTTCCGCCCTGCGGACCTGGCTTCGTGCCGCCGCGGCTCGCGAGCTTGCTGGTCTCACCGCTTCCCAATAACGACTGTGGATCGACCGATTCGTCCTCGGACGCAACGGCGGTAGCCTGACGGGCTTCGGGCGCCCCCGCACGGCCATCGCCAGTCACCCCGCGGAGCCCCGGGAGCATCCGCGGCAACTTTGCTCCCAGATCATGTTTGAGTGTCCGGCCGCGGCAGTTCGTGAAAGACGGACCCTACGATGTACCCGCACCGGTGTGGCCGGTAACACAAGCGTGAATCTCGGTGCAAATGAACAGCAAGGCGTGCAGACCTCTCACGATTCCTGCAAAGCGACGGACGCATTCTCCCGCTCCTAGGCACACACCACGGCGCCGGCCGTTGTGCGCGCTTACAGGCTCTTGTCTTTCCTGGCGCTCGCCCGCTAGCTGCGTACTTCGTTCGTCTGCCGCGCCCCGGCGAGAATCAGCTCCGCCACCCGCCGACCCGAAAGCAGCATCCCGCCGAAAATCGGGCCCATCCTCGGTCCCCCATAGGCCGCACACACGCTCATGCCTGCCACCCACAGCCCGGGATAAATGGGGCCCGTGCGCTCCACAACGAAACGCTCGGCCGTCGCCGCATCCATGGGGCCGTCGCCGATCCTGCCTCGCGGTGCCGCCGGCTGCAGCAACCCGCGGCTCGCCAGCTTCTCCACCGCCACCGCCTCGTGTCCGGACGCGTCAATCACGTCCGCCGCCACCAGCGCGATGGGATCTATGGGCAGCGTACCCGAAAGCCCGGTCTGGTTCACCACCACGCCCGTCACACGGCCCGAATGCACGCAGACGTCTTCCAGCGTCACCAGGTTCAGGATCGTCGCTCCCGCGCGCAGCGCGTCCAGGCAGAGCGCGCAGGCCAGCTCCAGCGCATCCGCTACGTAGAGCCCCATTTCGCGCGCCCGCGCCCGCACGCCCGCTGCTTGCAGCACTTCCAGCGCCTCCTCCTGCACCACGACTTCGTTCATCCCCATGCCGCCGCCCCAGATCCCACCGCCTACCGCCAGCCGCTTTTCGATCACCGTGACCCGCCTGCCCGCCCGCGCCAGCGTCGCCGCCGCCGTCAACCCCGCCGGCCCGGCGCCCACCACGATGACGTCGCTCGCCAGACTGCGCGCCAGTTTTTCCTGATATGCCTCGACAATGGCGCGCGAAATCGCATTCTCCTCGATCTTCGACAACCTCGTTGCCTCCTGTCGGACCTCTTCGCTTTATGCCTCGTCTGCCGGAACCCGACCGAGCCTCTGCGACAATTCTAACCTGCGGCAGACACAGTTTGATCGGCGTCTTCTTGTGCCGCCCCGTTTGCCATATGGCGGTCGCAAAAGCCTCGTGCTATGATGCGGGGCTATGCATCCAGCCGATGCCGCCGAGAAACGTTTCCGCCAGGGTTACTCCTGCGCCCAGGCCGTCTTCTCCGTGCTTGCCGAACCCTGGGGAATTCCAGCTGAAGTCTCCCTCCGCGTTGCCGCCGCCTTCGGCGGCGGCCTGGCTCGCACCGCCGGCGTCTGCGGCAGCCTCACGGGCGCCGCCATGGCAATCGGTCTGGCTCAGGCGAGCGTCAGCCCCGCCGACAACGTCCCCGAGAAAGAGAAGACCTACGAACGCTGCCGCCGCCTGCTCGAGCGGTTTCGCGAGCTTCACGGCTCGACGCTTTGCCGCGATCTGCTCGGCTGCAACCTCTCGACGCCGGAAGGGCTGACCCGAGCCCGACGCGAAAATCTATTCCAGCAGCGCTGTCCGCCCTACGTCCGCGACGCCGTGCGCCTCGCGCTCGAGTTGCTGGAAGAGGAGGGCTGCCGGCCTCGTCCGCTGACAGGCGCCGCCGGCTCCGCGCCCGAGGTTGCCGGCCAGTAATCTTAGTAGCTTCAGTAACTTCGCGACTTGCTGCCGCGCGCCCGGCGGCCTCTTTTGAGTAAAATCGTCTCCATCGGCCGTCGAGTAACTTAGTTCCTCACAACCCGCGGGTTGTCTTTGAGTTGTAGGATTCGCTGAGCGCCCCGAGCGGAGCCGTTGCATGCCTGCGCGGCTACTCTCTCACTTCCTCTCGGCGCTCCCGCAATCGCGGTTCCCGGCGTCTCACGCCGCCGCCTCGAACCGCTCGCGGGCGGCCCAAAGTCCCGTGGCCGGATTGCTTATGAAGTAAATCTCTTCGCCGTCCACCCTGTTGAAGCCGTCGGCCAGTCGCGAGGGATCGTAACGCTTCATCATCGCCGCCGGATCCGCATAGCCGAAGTTAACACCTTCGGTCTCCTCCCGGCTCAAGCCGCCCGGGCAATACGTAATCCGGAACCGCCCTTCCGAAGAGCCGTGGATCAGATGTGCGGCCGCCGAAAGGTTCGCACCCAAGTCGGCCTCGCGGCTCACCGCCGCCAGCACCCGCTCGCGCCCCACGTAGCCGTACTTGCGGATCAACCGGTCGATCTCCTCATCCTCGCCGAAGCGGCTTACGCCGGGCGCCAGTACGATCAGCTCGCCGCCGTCGGCGATGGCCATCCGCGTGCGGTAAATCGCTTTGTTGCCCAGCCACGTGCTCTTGTACTCAGTGGGATCCAGATAGGCCACAACCTTGGCTAGCGGCCGCTCCAGCAATTCCACGTTCACCGCGAAGGCCAGCTCCGCCGCCTTCTCGAAGCCCTCCCGATCCTCGCCGATGAACATCCCCCGCACGACCAGGCGGCCCTCCGCGTTGCGGCCGATCACTGTCAAAACGTAAACCACGGGCAATTGCCTCAGATATTCGCGCTCCGCGTAATCGAAAAGCCGCCGCACGGGATTGTCCGCACGGCCCAGGATCCGCTCGATCCCGTGCACCGCACTCAGGAAATGGCTTTTGTTGATGGCCTCCGCGCCTCCCGTGCCAACCACTAGATTCTTGGTGTAGTTGGCCATGCCGCTGACCTCGTGCGGCACCACCTGCCCGATCGAGACGATCAGATCATAGCCGCCCTCCACCAACATCCGGTTCACCTGCACCGGCCAGCGGAACTCGACCAGTCCACCGGAAAGCTCGCGCACCAGCTCCGGCGACGCCTCGCCCAGTGTGATCGGCGCGCGCCGCCAGTCGTGCGGGCGAAATAGGCCGGGATCGAGATCGCCGTACATTTCGCGAACCTCTGCAGCCGTCATCGCCAGGTGCGTGCCCAGCGCGGGCAGAACGTCCGTCAGCCGGTCGCCGTAATAATCCCGCACATACCGCGTCAGCTCGCCCGCGCGCGAGTGCAGCCGCGTGATGTCCGGCGGTACAGCCAGCACCTTGCGGCGCGTTCCCAATCCTTGCAATGCCTGGTACAGGCCCTGCCGGAGCTCCTCGCTCGTCAGCTCCGTCGCGGGCGAACCCACGCCCCAAAGCATGCCCATGCGTTGCTCGCTCCTTAATCTTTTGGTCGGACTTCGCCACCATTCTATCGCCTGAGGCCTGCCGCGCCGCGACTGCCCTTGGGCCTGTCAACGCGTGGTTGGCTGTAACAAGCGCGCTGAACGCCTTGCGGGTCTCAATGCCCGCCGTTCCCGGGCTCCGCTGCCAGACTCGCCTCCCGTCGGTCCTAACCCCAGCCTGTTATAATGGCTGGCGGTTCGAAGGGAGTCATCCGTGTTATTCGTGCAAAGCCGCGCTGGCCGCTTAGCTTGGCGCATCCTTTTCGCAGTTCTTTTCGTAGGCTACGCGCGCCTCGGCGGCCAACCCCAAATCGCCGGCTGCCCCATCTTTCCGGCCAATAACATTTGGAATACACCGGTAGATCACCTCCCGGTTCACCCCAAATCGGCCAAATACATCGAAAACAACGGGCCCGAACGGAGCCTCCACCCTGACTTCGGACGCACCGGCGCCATCCCGTACAACATCGTTCCTGCCGACCAGCCTCTGGTCCCGGTGCGGTTTGTCGAAGGAGCAGCTGAAAGCGACCCCGGGCCTTATCCCATCCCGCCCAATCCGGCCATCGAGCCCGCGGGAGACGCCCACTTACTCATCCTGCAGCAGGGCGTTTGTAAGCTGTTCGAGTTATATCTGGCGCGACCACAACCCGACGGCTCCTGGGTCGCTTACTCGGGAGCCGTCTTCGATCTGCGCTCGAATGCTCTGCGGCCAGCCGGTTGGACTTCGGCTGACGCGGCGGGCTTGCCCATTCTCCCCGGCTTGGTCCGCTACGACGAAGTCGCCAGCGGCGAGATTCGTCATGCCTTGCGCCTTACCGTGCCCCGCACCCGCCGCGAGTACGTCTGGCCCGCCCGCCATTTCGCTTCGCGCTCGAGCGACCCCGACCTTCCGCCCATGGGTCAGCGCTTTCGCCTCCGCCAGGATTACGACATCTCCGGCTTCCCGCCCGAAGTCCAGGTGATCCTGCGCGCGATCAAGAAATACGGTCTCATCCTGGCCGACAACGGTTCTTCTTGGTACATCACCGGCGCCCCGGACGCACGCTGGAACGAAGAAGCCCTCAACACGCTGAAGCGCGTGCGCGGCTCCGATCTCGAGGCGGTCGACGTCTCCTCGCTGATGATCAGCCCCAATTCCGGGATGGCGGGAACGCCCGTCGTCACCGGCCGGGTGGAGGTGCCCTTCTCGCCGACGCCTGTCTTCGACTTCAGCGCCGGCACCGCCCATAGCATCACGCTTGCGGGTGACGTGGTTGCTCCGACCTTCACGGGCCTGACCGACGGCCAGACGATTTCGTTCCTGATTTGCCAGGACGATGTAGGCGGACGCAAGTTCCTCTGGCCGGCCCTGGTCCGCGGCGGCATGGAGATAGGAACCGAGCCCAATACCTGCTCGGCGCAAACCTTTGTCAGCGACGGCGCACGCCTCTACGCAACCTCGCCCGGCATGACTAACTTGCCTAAGTGAGTCGCATCCGGATCAGCGCCGCGGCCCTCCGCGCCCGTTGATTCGCAGCCGAACGCCGCCCGCTCTCGCGATATCCTCCCAGCGGTAAATGAGAAAGTTCTTGGGGCCGCTGTTCATCGCCACCATCAGGCCGTGGGGGAACGCCGATCCCAGCGGCGCCGAAACGACCTCGATCCCGTCGGTCTCATCCGCTCCGCCGTAGAAGACCTTCAGCAGCCGGGAGTGATCGTGCGGTCGGCCCGGTGCTCCCTCCCGCCGGTACACATGATACTTGCTGTTGCCCGGTAACTGGTCCGTGCAGACAATGTAACCGCGCCCGCCGGGCAGCGTGTAAATTGCGATGCCCTCGCGATCCCCCTGGAACCCCTCCCGACCGAAATGGGCCAGCTCGCGCGCCGCCCCCGGATGATCGGGATCGGCATGATATTTGTGGATCCCGTCGCCTTCGTCGGCGTAATAAACGTAGCCCAGCTCGTCGTCCACCGCCACCGCCTCGATTTCAGCCTGGCCGCTGAAACGCCCGAACTCGCGCACTTTCTCCGCCCGCACCCGACCGGCGCCGTCATCCACGAGCCTATATTGCCAGAGATAGCCTTCGCGCGGCCCCTCTTTCCGGCTCACGATCGCGAAAACCGCTCCGTCTCGCGGCCGCCGGTAGAGCGCAACGCCCATGGGCGCAGCCTGCTCGCCCTGGCAGCCTTCGAAGACGCGCAGACCTTCGAGCGAGGAGACATCCTCGAGTCGGCCCTCGGGCAGGATGCGGAACACGCGCAGCCGCCGCTCCATTCTTTCGGTCACTACCGCGATGTCCGCTCGCTGCCCACCCAGCAGCATCCCGTACTCCACGTCCACGTTGTTAGGCCGATTCAGGTTGTCGATCACCTGCCGGATCCTGCCGTCCAACCCATAGACATACAGCGCGCCGCGCGGCGCGGCCACTTTGTTCGTTGCTACGATCAGGCTCTTCGCCGGGTCCTGCGGATTCACCCATACGGCCGGATCATCGGGATCGTCGCTCACCGGCTCCGTCGCCAGCGTCGGCCGTACCTCGATCTTCCCCTGCACCGCCAGCCAAAGTACAAGCGCCAGTACTCCCGCACTCATTCCTTTCGCTCCAGTTGACCTCGCCGCCTCTTGGGGCTTTTAGAAATTCAACCGCAACGCAAGCTGGACCTGCCGGGAGGTGCCCGTGCCGATCGTGCGGTTCAGCGGGCTGCGAATCTGTCCGAACGTCGCCGGCGTCGAAATGTTCGCGCTCGGATCGCCAAGCTGCGCACGGTTGAACAAGTTGAACGACTCGACCCGAAAAGCCAGGTTGGCCTTTTCAGTCAGTTGGAACTTGCGGTGCACTGCGAGATCCACCTGCACCAGGCCCGGCCCCCGCGCAATGTGCCGGCCCGCGTTGCCCCACGTGCCCGCACGCGGCGTCGCAAACGCCGCGATGTTCAACCAATTCTCGGTTTTGGTCCGATTCGGAGGGTACATCGGCACGCCGTATACTACGTCGGGTCGCTGGTTCGACGTATTGCCGTCGGGCACTGCCGAGGAGCTGCGCGACACGCTGATGTTCACTGCGCGACCCGTCCGCGCTGTCCAGATCCCGCTCAGCTCCCAACCGCCCAGCAGTCTGGCCGCCGTACCGTGGGTCGCGTACCTCTTGCCGCGCCCGAAGGGCAACTCCAGCACCCAGTTGCTGGTGATGGTGTGTCGGATGTCCTGCGCGCTGTTGCCGCGGTCGCAAGCTCGGCATTTGACGTTCTGCGGCGCTGCGCCTTCCCCGCCGCCCAGGTTCCCGTCGTTGATGGCATGCGACCACATGTACTCGGTCCCCCAGAGGAACCCCTCGCGGAACCGTCGATGCAGCGAGACCTGCAACGCGTTGAAGTTCGAGTTGCCGTCATTACGCTTCTCGTCTATCCGCCCGAATGCCGGCAGCGGCCGCCGACCCAGCGCCGGATCGATCACGTTGATGTAGGTTCGCGCGAACAGCTTGTGTCCCTGGTTGCCCAGATAACCCACCTGCATGATGAACTCCGCGGGCAACTGCTGCTGCACGGAAAAACCCCACTGGATGTTGTAAATATCCCGGCGATCACGCTGCAGCGACCGCGGCGTCACCCCGCCCGACCGCGCCAGCGGCACGAAACGATCGATGGGGAAACTCAATCCGCCCGTCACGTCCCGCGCCGTCAGCGAATAGCGCTCCGCCATGTTATCCAGCGAGGCGTTCACATCATCGTTTTGACCCGGCCCGTGGAATACCCCTGCGCCGACGCGGAACACCGTCTTGTCGCCGAGCGCTGCCGGCGCCCAGGCGATGCTCACCCGCGGGTCAATGTTGTTGCGATCCGGATAGAACCAGGGCGTACCCGGCGGACAGAAGCCCTGGCAGGCCCACATGTCGAACACCCGCTCCTGTCGATTCACTTCGTGCGGCACTGAGTAGTATTCGTACCGGGCGCCCATGTTCAGCGTCAGGTTCCGCCGCACCTTGAAATCGTCCTGGAGGAAACCCATCAGCCACGTGCGCCGCGCCCCCAGCACCGGACTGCCCGCGTTGATGCTGAAAGAATCCACCCGGTTGCGGACCAGATCGTCGCGGCTGGCGAAAGTGATCGATGTCGTGTGCACTGCCGGGTCCGCGACGTTCACATGGACCCGGCGCACTTCCACCCCCATCTTCAGTGTGTGCCGGCCCCTGGTTAACGTCACATTGTCAATCATCGAGTACGAGGTCGGCTTCTCGATCAGCAGGCTGGTGCTGTTCAGGGTCATGAATCCCGGCACGCTGATCGAAGGGCCCAGGGGACCGTAACTGGAACGGGTCAGCGCCGAGCGGTTGTATCCCGCTCGATACTCATTGATCACCGTGGGCGAAAAAATTCGCTGGTATTGCAACGCAAAGCTAGACGGCCGGAACGCACTCTCCTGTCGGTCCACCTCTAGCACGCTGCGCGGTGCGTCAATCAGTCCGTCGTCCACGTTGAAGCGTCCGAACAAAAGGTCGGAATCCGTGACACGATGATCAATGCGCAGCATACCGGAGTCCTCGCGCCAGGCCTGTGATCGGTTGACCCAGAGCTCGTCGATGTTGGGATCGGCCAGCGGCCGCATTCCCTTCGGATAAGCCTCGATGATGGGACGGACGGCCGGCGAGGTGGCCAGCGCCCGCTCCCGATAGGCGGCGCTCGGCACACTGGCGTAAAGCGTCTGCCCCAACCGCTGCCTTAGTCCCTCGTAGTTCGCGAAGAAAAAGGTGCGGTTGCGCACGATCGGTCCGCCCAGATTACCGCCGAACTGATTCAGCCGAAAGGCCGGCTTGGCCGCATCGAAGAAGTTGCGCGCATCCAGTTTGTCGTTCCGCACGAACTCGAACAGGCTTCCGTGGAACTCGTTGGTCCCCGACTTGGAGACCAGGCTCACGTTCGCTCCCGCCCCGCCGCCGAATTCGGCCGAATACAGGCTGGCATTCACCCGGAACTCGGCGATCGCGTCCGTCGAAATGATCAACCGCAGCGCGGCCTCCTGGCGCGGATCCTTGACCCCGGTGGCGTCCAGGCCGTCGAAGGTCCAATTGTTGTCATCCCGAGCTCGTCCCACGAAGCGGATGGTCTGCTGACTACCGTCGCCGGTGTTGATCGCTCCCGGCGCCAGCGCCATCAAGCTCGCCCAGTGCCGCCCGTTCAATGGGATCTCTCGCACCTGTTGCGAAGCGATCACCGTGCCGAGGGCCGCCGTCGTACGCTCCAGCGGGACCGGTGTCTCCCGCACCTCGACTTCAGCCCGGATCGTCGCTACCTCGAGCTGTGCGTCCAGGGTCCGCACGTCGCCTACCTGAAGCACGATCTTTTCGAAGCGCACCGGCCGGAACCCGGGCGCCTCGATTGTGACCCGCCACGTGCCGATGGGCAATTGCGCGACCACGTAGGTCCCTGCGGCTGAGGTGGTCACCTGCCGCCTCAGACCGGTTTCCTCATGCTCGGCCGCCACCGTGGCTCCCGCGATGATTGCGCCGGTTGGGTCCGTGACGGTCCCGTTCAAAGTGGCCAGAGTGCCCTGACCGCATAACCACCCTGCGGCCAGCAGGATAATGCTCAGAACCGAGACTAACCTCATTCTTGCCTCCCGTCCGTCTGCCTTCGCTCCGGGCCGCCCGGCGGCCCGGTGCAGACATTCAATCCCCGCGGTACGCGCGGACCTCCACATTGCCGGCCGGCCGCCCGCCTCAAAACGCGTACCGCACCGCGAGCTGAACCTCCCGCGCCGGCTGCGCCAGCGACGAAATCGTACCAAAGGCCGCGCTCGAGCGGTTGCCGTTCGGCGTGCCCAGGTTTGTCTTGTTCAGGAAATTGAACGCCTCCATGCGCACTTCGAGCCGCCGCGCCTCCCGCACCGGGAAATCCTTGTGCAGACCGAAATTCATCTGATGCAGCGGCGGTCCCACGGCGATGTTGCGACCCGCGTTGCCGAACGGCCGCGAAGGATCGGTCGGAATCTGTACCGTCGCCGGGTTCAACCAACGCTCCGCGCGCCGCTCGCCCTTCGGCATCATCGGATCGCCTGTGATGTTCGGCCGGTACGTAGGCGCCGAGCTCACCTGAAACTGCGAGGCCGGATTATAACTCAGGTTCACCGGCATTCCCGCGTAAGCAAAGTTGATCACGGCCAGCCGCCAGCCCCCGAGGACCCCGTTGAGCACAGGATGCGCCGAGGCCCCGAACCTTCGGCCCCTTCCGTAGGGAAGATCCCACAGCACTGTGGTCACGTTGATAAAAGGCTGGTGATAACCCGAGACGCCCTTCTCGTTCTTAAGGTCGCGATAGTTCACGCGCGAGTTGTCGCCGTTGTGTGCCTCCAGGTGTCCCGAGGCGTTGTCGATCCCCTTCGACCAGGTGAAGGAGTTCAGCAGGTAGAAACCGCCCGCCAACCTCCGCTCCAGCTTGGACTGAAAGGCGTGATAGTTCAGGAAGCCGCCGTTGAAGCAGATCTGAATGTAACCGAAGTTCTGAATAGGCCGCCGCGCCTGAACCGGCAGATTCTCGTTCGGCTGGTTGGGCCTCGCCTGGTTGTAATCGCCCAGAATCGGCAGGTGCACGCTACGGTTCCCTACGTAGGCCAGGTCCAGAACCAGATCCCGCGCCAGCTCCCTCTGGATCGTGAAATGCCAGCTCTGTGTGTAGGCCGTGGGCGTATTGGGAGGGATGTGGTTGGTCCGCACGCCGATCACGTTGATGTTCGCCAGCGAGAGGAAGTTGTCCGGGTAGCCCATCTCCGTCGTGCGGAAGCACTCGAACGGACTCTGACGTGTGCTGGTGCAGAGCGGCAGGCCCGACCCCGCTACCGTCGGCGGCAATTGGTCGATGATCGGATTCAGGATCCATGGCAGATTGTACGCCAGGATGTTTTCCCCGCCCAGTCGGTGGAAATGCATGTAACTGATGCCGTACGCCGTCCGAATCACCGTGCGACGGGTCAGCGTGTAAGCCAGCCCCACGCGCGGCGCCCAGTTGGTCTTGTCCGGGTGTACCAGCGCCCGGCGATACAACGAACCCGGCTCCGCCTGCACCAGCTTGACCGCTACCGCGTCGAAGTTGGTAATCCGGTTCTGCCCCTCGTATTGGGGCGTGGCGAACTCGTAACGGACTCCCACGTTCAGAGTCAGGCGCGGCGTCGCCTTGATGTCGTCCTGTAGGTACCAGAAATGCATCCTCTGGCGGTAGTCCATCACCTGGAAATTCGTCAACTCGTACCGCGACCGTGCACCGAACAGAAAGTCCGCCAGATACTGCATGTCGGAGGTCGGCGTGCCCGGAACCCGCGAAAACCGGCCTCCGTAACTGTCGCGGCCGTACTTGGGATGGAAGTCCTCGATGTCCGTGTTGATGCGCTGGTGCTCGTAGCCCATCTTGAGCGAATGCCGGCCGACGACCTTCGCGTAATTCAACTTGGGATTCACCACGAACGGATTCTGGAACTGCGGGTTGCTCGACTGGATGCCCAACTGCGTAAAACCGGTAATGTTCTGGGCCGGTATGCCGCCCGTATAAAGCGGGTGCTTGGGAATGTTCGGGATCCCGAACCGCTCGCCGATCGTCGGAGTTCCGCGGAACATCGGGAACTTCCCGCCCTCGGTCAGCGAAACGCCCATGCGGAACTCGATCAGCGCGGTCGGGCTCAGCGTGTAAGTGCCTCCCCAGGCCCACTGCCAGTTCATCACTCGCACGTCCGCGTTCGCGTTGCCGCCCGAAGGACCCGGAACCGCCGGCGGTTCGAAGTTGTTCATAAGCCGGTGACTGTAACGCAGGAAACCCGTGAGCTTGGAGCTGAAATAGTAATCGAGCCGGATGTCGCCCTTGTCGGTCTGTTCGGTGCGCCGCGGCTCGCTTTGGAAATTGTTCGCCAGGCCCGGACGATTGGGGGCCGGCAGGTCGTTCAGCACCTCGCGCGCAAAGCGCGTGATCACCCGCTCCGGCACCACGCCGTCCATGTACCGCTCCCCGGTGTACGGGTTCATGATGGGCACGCCCAGAAGGCCTCTGCGCATGTCGAGCGTGGGCAGCGTGGCGAAGGTCACCGTGCGCGACACCCTCCGGAAGCCCTCGTAATCGGCGAAGAAGAAGGCCTTCTCGCGGCGGATGGGACCGCCCAGCGCCCCGCCGAACTGGTTCTGGATCAACACCGGCTTGCGGTTTTGCACCGGCTTGAAGAATCCCGTAGCGTTCAGTCGGGTGTTCCGGATGTACTCCCACAGCGCCCCGTGAAATTCGTTGGTCCCGCTACGGATGGTGGCGTTGATGACCGCCCCGCCGGCCCGGCCGTACTCCGCACTGAAGTTGTTCGTTTCCAGCCGGAATTCCTGCATGGCGTCGGGCGTGATCTGCACCACTTGATTCGAGAAGCCTTGATTCGAGGTCCCGTAGGCATTGTTGTCCACGCCGTCCAGCAGGAAGTTGTTCTGCGAGCTGCGCATCCCGTTCACGTTGAACGAGGCGTCGCGAGAGCTGGCAATCACGCTGCGCCGCACGCCCGGGGCCAGAAGCGCCAGGTCCGCGTACGCCCGCCCGTTCAGCGGCAGGTTCACCACCTGCTGCGTGCTCACGATCGTGCCGCGCGAGCTCGTTTCTGTTTCCAGAGCCAGCGCCGCGCCGGTGACCGTGATGCTCTCGGTCGCCGTGCCCACCTCCAGCGTCAGATCCACGCGCTGCCGGGCGGCAACCGCGACCGAGAAGGCGTCGGCCACCGCCAGCTTGAAGCCGGGCGCCTCCGCCCGCACCCGGTAGGTTCCCACGCGCACGTTAAAGAAGTAGTAGTTGCCCATCTCGTCCGTCTGGGTGACGGACGTGATGCCCGTGTCCAGGTTCTCCAGCGTGACCTTGGCCCGGGTCACCACCGCGCCCGTTGGATCGCGGAGGGTGCCCAGCACGGTCGCGGTTTCAAACTGCCCCCGCAGGCTGCCGGGAATCGTCAGCCACACCGCTAGCACTGCCGGCGCCGCCCGGCGCCGACTCCAGCTTGAAAACCTCATGCTCAGCCTCCTGAAGGAATTAGTGAAGCCTCCTGGCGTTAAGGAGTGATGACCGCCAGGCTAAGGAATGCACAAGAATGGGCGCGAGCGGATCGAGGCCTGCCCCGCCTTTTGCAGACGTGTCCACGCTGCTTACCTTACACCCCCGGCGGGCTCCTGTCAAGGCCAAACGCATCCGCAAACCCGTTGACAGCCGGCTCGGGCCTCGCATACAATGGACACGTTTGCGGAAAGTCTCCATCAAGGACATCGCCGCCGCTGCCGGAGTCTCCCACTCCACCGTCTCCCGCGCCCTGCGCAACAGCCCCTTGCTCAAGCCGGAAACCATCGCCCGCATCCAAAAGATCGCCCAGGAGAAAGGCTATACCGCCAGCGCCGTAGCCCGCTCGCTCGTAACTAGACGAACCCAGACCGTCGGCGTCGTCGTCACCACCATCGCCGACCCCTTCGTCGCCGAGGTCGTCTCCGGCATCGAGGAGGCCGCCAACGAGCACCGTTACTCGGTCTTCCTCGCCAACTCCAACGCTGACCCCGAACGCGAAATGAACGTGGTCCGCTCCTTCGCCGAACACCGCGTCGACGGCATCGTCGTCACCTCCTCCCGCGTCGGCGCCCTCTACACCCCCATGCTCTCCTCCATGCAGGTCCCCATCGTCCTCGTCAACAACCAGCACCCCGGCCAGTTCGTCCACTCGGTCATGATCGCCAACTTCGAGGCCAGCCGCCAAGCCACCGAGCTGCTGGTTCGCCTCGGTCACCGCCGCATCGCTTACCTCGGCGACCGCTTCGGCTACCAGTCCGACAGCGAACGCTTCGCGGGCTATCGCGAGGCCCTCGACTGCGGCGGGCTGCCCTTCCTCCCCGAGTTGGTCAGTCACGGTGACGGGCGCCCCGAAGGCGGCTACGAGGCGATGACAAAGCTGCTCGCTCTCGCCGACCCGCCTACCGCCGTCTTCTGCTACAACGACATGTCCGCGCTCGGCGCCCTGAAAGCCATCCGCGAGGCGGGACTGCGCGTCCCGCGCGACATCTCGCTGGTCGGCTTCGATGACCTCTTTGTCGCCGAATACTCCGATCCGCCCCTCACTACCATCAGGCAGCCGCGCCGCCAGATGGGCCGCCTGGCCGCCGAAATCCTCCTGAAACTCATCGAAGGCCAGCAGGCCGAAGAGATCATCCGTGTCCCCGGCGAACTCATCCTTCGCCAGTCCACTGCACCCCCGCCTTGCCCGGAGCCCCGATGACGCCGCCCTTGTTGGAAATGCGGGAGATCTCGAAATCCTTCGGCGGCGCGCGCGCTCTGGACGGCGTCAGCTTCGAGGTTTTGCCCGGCGAAGTTCACGCACTGGTGGGCGAGAACGGGGCGGGCAAGTCCACCCTCATGAACATCGCCAGCGGCGTCCTCCGGCCCGACGCCGGCCGCATCCTATGGGAGGGCCGTGCCCTGCCTGACTTGGATCCGCGTCGCGCTCAACAGCTCGGCATCGCTTTCGTGCATCAAGAGCTCGCCCTCGTCCCCCAGCTCAGTGTGGCCGAAAACATCTTCCTGGGGCGCCACCCGTTGGCTGAGCTTCGCCTGGTGGACTGGCCGAAGATGCGGGAGCGCGCGCACCAGCTGCTGGCTGAGCTGGGCCGCCCGCTCGAGCCCGATCTTCCCGTCGGCCGCCTGAGCGTCGGCGAGCAGCAACTGGTAGAAATCGCCCGCGCCCTGGCTTTCCAGGCCCGCCTCGTCATCATGGACGAGCCCACCGCCGCTCTCTCCGAACACGAGGTCTCGCGCCTGTTCCAGGTCATCGCCCGCCTCAGGCAGCGCGGCGTCAGCGTGGTTTACATCACTCATCGGCTCCGTGAAATTTACCAGACCGCTGACCGCGTCACCGTCCTGCGCGACGGCCGCCGCGTGGTTTCTGCCCCCGTATCCGAGATGCCGCCCGACCTGCTCATTCGCCACATCGTGGGGCGCCCGGCCCAAGAACAGTTCCCGCCTCCCGGGCCGCCGCCCTCAGGCCCCCCGGTGCTGCGCGTCCGGGCCTTGTCAAGCCGCAAACGTTTTCAGGATGTCAGCTTCCATGTCCGCGCTGGAGAAATCCTCGGCCTGGCCGGTCTAGTCGGCGCGGGTCGCACGGAGCTGCTGGAGGCCCTCTTCGGCGCACCCCCGGCTGAGGCGGGTCAGATTTGGGTCGACGACCGCCCCGTCCGCATTCGCTGCCCGCTCGACGCCATTCGCCTCGGCATCGCTCTCGTCCCGGACGACCGCAAGAGCAAGGGGCTCATCCCGGGCGCCCCCGTGTTCTGGAACCTCGTGCTGCCTTCTTACCGCCGTTTTCTGCTGCGCCCGTCCGAGGAACTGGCCCGCTCACAGGCTCTCATGCAGGAATTGCGCATCCGCGCGCCCGGCGCCCGCCTTCCCGTGGCCTCCCTGAGCGGCGGCAATCAGCAGAAGGTCGTGCTCGCGCGCTGGCTGCTCGCGCAAGCCCGAGTCTTTCTGATGGATGAGCCGACTCGCGGCATCGACGTCGGCGCCAAAGCCGAGGTCTATCAACTCATCCGCCGCCTCGCTGCCCGTGGCGCAGCCGTCGTTCTCGTCTCTTCCGAGCTCGAGGAGGTCCTCGGCCTCGCCGACCGCATCCTCGTCATGCACCGCGGCCGCGTCACCGGCGAGCTGCCTCGCGGCGAGGCCACCGAAGAAGCCGTCATGCGCCTGGCTACCGGAGGCGCTGCATGAACTCCGAGGCCTCCTGGCTCGCTCGTACGCTCTCCGGCGTCCTGCGCCGCTTCGGCCCCTTGTTGGCGCTCCTGCTGATGTGCGCCGCGCTGGCCCTGCTCTCCGAGCACTTCCTCACTGTCGACAACCTCTTGAACGTCTTCCGTCAGTCCGCAGTCAACGCCCTGCTGGCCCTGGGCCAGCTCACGGTGATCATCACGGCCGGCATTGACCTTTCGGTCGGTTCCCTGCTCGGGCTCTGCTGCGTGCTCGCCGCCATGGCCCTGAAAGCCGGTGTGCCTTCCGCCGCCGCCATTTTGATCGCATTGGGAGCAGGCGCCGCTTTGGGCGCGCTGAACGGCATCCTCTTCACCAAGCTCCGGCTTCCGCACCCCTTCATTCCTACCCTTGGCATGATGAACGTGGCGCGCGGGCTCGCCTTGGTCCTCACGGGGGGCTTCCCCATCTCCGAGCTGCCCTCCTCGTTCCGCTACTGGGGTGCGGGCACGCTGGCGGGCGTGCCCATGCCCGTCGTCGTCGTGCTGGTTTTCTGCCTTCTGTTCCACCTCTTCCTGACTCGAACCACGCCCGGCCGCGACCTGTACGCCATCGGCGGCAACCGCCAGGCGGCCCTGCTTTGCGGCGTGCCCGTAGACCGGCGCCTCATCCTGGCCTACGCGCTCAGCGGTCTGATGGCCGGCGCCGGTGCCGTGATTCTCGCCGGCCGCATGAATTCCGGCTTCCCATTGGCCGGCGTGGGGGCCGAGCTGGATTCGATCGCAGCCGTCATCATCGGCGGTGCCAGCTTCTTCGGCGGGGTGGGCACCGTGCTGGGAACGTTGGTGGGGGCGCTCATTATGGGCGTGCTGCGCAACGGGCTCAACCTTCTCGATGTCTCCGCTTACTGGCAGACCGTCGTCATCGGCGCGGTCATCGTGGCCGCGGTCTGGGTGGACGTGGTGCGCCAGCGCGCCGCGCAGAGGAGTCCATGATGCTCTCATCTCGCAGCGTCGTTCTCGCCGTTTCCCTGCTGAGCGTCATCCTGGCCGCGGGTTGCTCGCGGGCCAATCGAACAAAAAAGCTGGATATTGTTCTGGTCACCAAGGCGCTCGACTCCGAGTTCTGGCAGCGCCTGAAATCCGGCGCCGAACAGGCCGCGCGCGAGGACCCGGAGGTGCGCCTCGCGGTGCTCGCCCCGGAGCGTGAAATCAACATCGACCAGCAGGTCGCCATCCTGGAAGACCAGATTCTCAAGCGCGTGGCCGCTCTCGCCGTGGCCCCGGCCGGCGTGGCCGAGATCATCCCCGTGCTCGAGAAGGCCCGCGCCGCCCGCATCCCGGTGCTCATCGTGGATACCGATATTCCCTGGCCCCACCGCGCGGGCTTCGTCGGCATCGACAACCGCCTGGGCGGCCGCATGGCCGCCGAATTCATCCTGCGCGCCATCGGCGGACGCGGCAAGGTCGCCGTCATCCGCGGCGTGTTGGGGGTCGCTACCCAGGAGGATCGCCTGGCCGGTTTCCTCGACGTGGTAAGCAAGGCGCCCGGCGTCCGGTTCGTCGGCGCGCAGCCGGCTAATAGCGAGCGCCCCCTCGGCATGACCGTCATGGAGAACCTGCTTACGCGCCACCCCGACCTGCGTGCCGTCTTCGCCACCAACGACCAGATGGCCCTGGGCGCGATGGAGGCGATCGCCGCGCGCAACCTGACGGGCCGAATCGTGCTGGTGGGTTTCGATGCCGGCCGCGAAGCCGTGCGTGCCGTGATGGAGGGACGTATGGATGCCGTTGTCGCCCAGTTCCCGGAGCGCATCGGCCGTCGCGCCGTTCAGGAAGCCATCAAGGCAGCCCGCGGCCTGCCCGTCGAGAGGTTCGTTGACATCGGCACCGGCCTGGTTACCCGGGAGAACGCCCATGAGTTTCTGCGCTAGGATCGGCTCGTCGCCGCACGCCCGGGAGCGAGACCGGAACCCATGCAATCTACTAACTTCACCCAAGGAGGCTTTGCGATGAAGACTGTGGTTTTGTCCGCCAAATGGGAACCCAGGCCTGGTTTCCGGCTGGGACCCAAAGATATCGACGGCAAGCTCACTTACCTGGGCAGCATGGTCTGGAGATACCCCAAGCTCTCCGTCGAAGAACGCGAAACCCCGAAGATCGGGCCCACCGAGTGCCTGGTTCAGGTCAAGGCCTGCGGCATTTGCGGCAGCGACGTCCACATGGCCCAGACCGACAGCGAAGGCTACACTCTCTATCCCGGACTGACTGCTTTTCCGGTCGTACTGGGCCACGAGATGTCGGGTGTCGTCGTCGAAGCGGGCGAGCGCGCCTACAACAAACGCACCGGCCGCCGTTTCGAGCCCGGCGAACCCGTCTGCTCCGAGGAAATGTTCTGGTGCTCCTACTGCCGCCCCTGCGCCGAGGGCAATCCCAACCAGTGCGAGCAGTTGCAGGAAATGGGCTTCAGCGTCCCCGGCGCTTTCGCTCCTTACATCGCCATCGACGCTCGTTACCTGTGGAGCCTCGCCGAGCTGCGCGATCGCTACCCCGGCGACGAATTGTTTCTCGCCGGCAGCCTCGTGGAACCCACCTCGGTCGCCTACAACGCCGTCATTGAGTGCGGCGGCGGGATCCGCCCCGGCGACCACGCCGTCATCTGCGGCGGCGGTCCCATCGGGTTGGCCGCGGTCGCCGTCATGAAGCGCGCCGGCGCCGCCAAGGTCATCCTCAGCGAACCCTCGGAATCCCGCGCCGAGCTGGGCCGCCGTCTCGGCGCCGACCACGTGATCAACCCGCTCACCGAGAACTTCGCCGAGAAAGTCCTGGAATATACCGGCGGACTGGGTGCGGCGCTTTACTTGGAAGCGACCGGACTGCCCGACAAGGTCCTCCCTCAGATGGAGGAGGCCATCTGGTACGGCAAGTTCATCGGCGCCAAGATCGTCCTGGTCGCCCGCGCTCCCATCAACCCGCCGATCAACTGCGAGGTCTACGAAGTCAAGAAGGCCAAAATCGCCGGGGCCCAGGGCCACTCCGGCTATGGCACCTTCCCGCGCGTCATCTCCTGCATGGCCGCCGGCATGGACATTACCCCGATCATCACCAAAAAAATCGGCCTGGACGAGGTCCCTGACCATATCGTCCTGCTTCAGACCGACAAGACGCACTGCAAGATCACCTGCGTCTTTTCGTAATTCGTGAAAAAATAGGGCAGAAAAGGAGTTATCGTCATGACTAAGTGGCTTGCCACCAACCAGCCGGATCTCTATTTCGAAGATACTCCGGTCGGGCGCATGAAAAAGGAAATCTGGGAGGCGGACGAAGCCAAGCTGGACGCCATCCTGGCCGAGTACGGCATCCCCGCCCCCGGGGGTTGCGAGTGGGCCAAGGCCGGCTCCTACATCCAGACCACCATCCGCCATGAGCTCGAGGCTCAGCGTCGCAAGAACGACGTCGTGATCATTCCCGTGGGCTCCACCGAACTGCACGGCGCCCACACCGTCTCGGCCATGGACACCCTCTTCGTCAGCATGATCGCCGAGGGCGTCCGCCGCTACTTCGCCCGCCAGGGCCGGCCCGTCGCCTTGGCCCTGCCGCCGCTCATGTACGGCTGCCACCCCGCGCATCACATCGGCATGCCCGGCACCGTCATCGTGCGCGAAAACGTGGCCCGCGAACTGCTGATCGACGTCATGCTCGGGCTGTGGAACGACGGCTTCCGCAAGCAGATCATTCTCAACAACCACGGCCAGCTTTGGGTCCTGGAAGCCGCCCTCCAGCAGTTCGTCAAGCGCTATCAGCTGCCCGGCATCTACCGCGTCATCGATTGGCACCGCGCCGTGCGCGAGATGTGGCGCACGCGCGATCGCGGCGGCGACTGGGAGACCAACTTCATCCACGCCGACGAAGCCGAAACCTCCGTCGGCCTGTTGCTGTTCCCCGACATGGTGGACATGAGCCGCGCGGTCGAAACCGAACCGAAGGCTCTGCTGCCGGGCGGCCACATGGATACGGCCGTCGATGCCTTCGGCCGTCCCAGCCGTTGGTCGGAAAGCGAGGGCCACGCCGCCTTCGAGATCTCCGGCACGCCCGAAGGCGTCGTCGGCAAGCCCACCCTCGGCGAGGCCCGCAAGGCCAAGCGGCCCGTGGCCGCGATCCTTCGCTACCTGACGCTGCTCATCGAGGAGTGGCTGGAAGCCTTCCCGCCGGGCAAGGTCCCCGCCGCCAGCGACGTCAGCCTGCGCGATCCGGCGGAGCTGGAGCCGTACCTTCGGGAGCCGCTGAGTCCCGGCTGGAAGTCCGTGTACGGTCTGCCGCCCATTCTCGACGTCTGAGCGCTGCCACGATGTTTCCCCTCGCGTTGACCGCCACGCCCGCCGAGGTCCGCTGCGCGCCGATCTTGGTGCGCGGCGACCTGGCGGGCGCTTTCCGCCTCGCGGCCGAGTGCGGCTGCCGCGGCGTCGAAATCCACCTGCGCGAGGCCTCCCAAGTTGATGCCCCTACGGTTCGTCGGCTGATGTCCGACTACGGTCTTGCCGTGCCCACCCTCGGCACCGGCATGGCTGCCACGCTCGACGGGCTCACTTTCGCCGACCCGGTCGTGCGCCGGCTGGCTGTGGACCGCCTCCGCGGCCACGTGCGGCTCGCCTCCGAAATCGGGTCGGCCGTGACCGTGGGCAGCGTCAGCGGCCGCCTGGGGCCCGATGCAGCCACGCGCCGCGAGCGACGCGCCGCCGCCCTGGACGCGCTGGCCGAGCTCTGCCGCTATGCGGAATCGCACGGCGTCACCATCCTGCTGGAGCCCCTGAACCGCTACGAATGCGATTACCTCAATACCATCGCCGACGTCCTCGCCGTGGCCGAGGAAATCCGGGCGCCCAACTTGCGCCTGCTCGCCGACACCTTTCACATGAACATCGAGGAAGCCGACATGCCGGCTGCGCTGGCCGCCGCCCTGCCGCAATTGGGTCACGTCCATCTGGCCGATTCCAATCGTCAGGCCCCGGGCCGCGGCCACCTCGATTTTGCTCCGCTGCTCGATCTGCTGGCCCGTTCCGGCTATCAGGGATTCCTTTCTTTCGAGGTGTTCCCTATTCCCGACCCGGTCGCCGCCTTGCGCCAGGGCGTCAAGACCGTGCATGATCTCTCATCCGGCGCCAGAGTGGACAAGGAAGGAGTCTGACGTCATGCCTGAAGAGAAGCTGCGATTCGCTGTCCTTGGTGCAGGCCGCATCGGCAGGATCCACGCGGCCAATCTCGCCACACGGATTCCGCGCGCCCAGGTGGTCGCCCTGGCCGACGTCTCGGCCGACGCGCTCGCGGCGCTGGCCTCGCGGCTCGGGATCACGCGCACTTACACCGATTACCGCCGAGCCCTCGAGCTGCCTGATGTCGATGCCGTGGCGGTCTGCACCCCCACGGACACGCACTACCGGATCTTGCTCGACGCTGCCGACGCTGGCAAGCACATCTTTTGCGAAAAGCCGGTGGACCTGGAGATCGAGCGGATCCGCCACGTCAACCGCCATGTCGCTGCCTGCGGCGTTCAGCTCATGGTGGCCTTCAACCGGCGCTTCGATCCCAACTTCGCCAAGGTCCACGAGCTCGTGCGCGCGGGCAAGATCGGGGTGCCCCACGTCCTACGCATTACCAGCCGCGACCCTGCGCCGCCCCCGGAAAGTTACATCCGCGGCTCGGGCGGCATCTTCCTCGATATGACCATCCATGACTTCGATATGGCCCGCTTCCTGGTCGGCAGCGAGGTCGTCGAGGTCTTTGCCCGCACAGCCGTGCTGGTCGATCCTATGTTCGAGCGCGCCGGCGATTGGGACACGGCCGTCACCCTGCTCAGCTTTGCGAGCGGCGCACTGGGCGCCATCGATAACAGTCGTAAGGCGGTCTACGGATACGATCAGCGCGTCGAAGTCTTCGGCAGCGAGGGCATGGTCGCCGTCTCCAACAACACGCCCGACACCCACATACTCTTCGATTCGACCGGCGCGCACGCCTCGCTGCCGCTCTATTTCTTCATGGAGCGCTACACCGAATCCTACCTGCGCGAGATGCAGGCCTTCGTAGACGCCGTGCTCGACGGCAAACCCATGCCCGTAACCGGCGAGGATGGGCTCGCCGCCGTCCGGATCGCCTTGGCTGCCGCAGGCTCGGCCCGCGAGCGTCGTCCGGTCCGGCTCGACGAGATCCCGGCCTGAGCCGACTTCCGAGGGATGCTGGCATTGACCCGCGTGCTCCGCTTGTTCGCTGCAGGTTCACCTCGTCCCCGTCTGCGGGACGCGCAGGAGATCGACCGCCTCTACCGCCGCGCGCGGCTTTCCGTGCTCCTGTCGATCACCATCGGTTACGGCCTTGCCTACACCTGCCGGCTCGGCCTCTCCGTGGTGAAGAAGCCTCTTATCGACGGCGGCATCTTCACCGCCGAAGAGCTGGGCCTCATCGGCTCCGCCATCTTCTACGGATACGCCCTGGGTAAGTGCATCAACGGCTTCCTCGCCGATCACGCCAACATTCGCATCTTCTGGCCTACGGGGGTACTCGTTTCGGCCTTGCTCAACATCGCCATGGGCGGATCCACCGTGCTCTGGCTCTCCGTGGTGCTGTGGGCGCTGAACGGCTGGTTCCAAGGATTCGGCGCGCCCTCCGGCGTCGTCGCCATGACCCAGTGGTTCAGTCATAGCGAACGCGGCCGCATCTACGGCATCTGGAGCACCGCTCACTCGCTGGGCGAAGGCCTCACCTTCGTGGGGCTTGCTGCGCTGGTGACCTGGTTCGGCTGGCGCGGCGGCTTCATCGGGCCTGGTCTGCTTTGCGTCGCGGTCGCTCTTGTCCTCTACTTCAGCATGCGCGACCGGCCCGAAACGCTCGGGCTTCCTTCGGTGAACGAATGGAAGGGCGAGCGCGGGGTCGCTCTCGAAGCTGCGCGTTCGCACTCCACCTTTCAGGTTCAGCTCTCCATCCTGAAGCTGCCGGCCGTCTGGGTGCTGGGCTTCGCCTGCGCCACCATGACCATGACGCGTTACGGGGTCAACAGTTGGGGCATGCTCTTCTTCCAGGAGACCAAGGGCTACTCCGACCTCCAGGCCGGCGCGCTGCTGGCGCTCAACCCCCTGGCCGGCATCGTGGGCTGCGTGGCGTACGGCTTCGTCTCGGACAAGCTCTTCAACGCGCGTCGGCCGCCGGTCAATCTGCTCTGCGGCCTGCTGGAGATCGCCTCGCTCGTCGTCATCTTCACCGCGCATCATCCGCTGGTGCTTACCGCCGCCTTCCTGGTCTACGGCCTCTCGATCAATGGTCTGATCACTTCGCTCGGCGGCCTGTTCGCGGTGGATATCGTGCCCAAGCGCGCTGCCGGCGCCGTCATGGGCGTCTTGGGCATCTTCGGTTACCTCGGCGCCGCCGTGCAGGAGCGCATCAGCGGCTACCTCATCCAGCGCGGCACTTACTTCGTCGACGGCGTCCGCCACTACGATTTCACTTACCCGGTGCTCTTCTGGATCGGCGCCTCCGTGGTTTCGCTCATCCTGGCGACTTCGCTCTGGCGCGCGCGTCCGGCGGATTGATAAGTCGGCTTACCAAGGCGCTGCATGACATACGACATTGTGTTCATCGGAAGTTACACCAAGGACACCATCGTTTCCCCAGCCGGCGTGCGCAGGGTCGACGGCGGCGGTTTCAACTACGGCGCGCACGTGGCCGCCATGATGGGACTGCGCGCCGCGGCCGTCACGCGCCTGGCCTGGGAAGACCGCCGCGTCGTCGAACGGCTGAGAAGCCTCGGCGTAGCCGTCTTCCCCGCCTGGAGCCCGGAGTCCACCGGTCTCGAGCTGCGCTACCCGAGTTCGGATCCCGACGAGCGCGTCATTGCCGTCTCCTCCGACGCCGGCCCGTTCAGCCCCGAGCAGGTTCGCCTGCTGGCTGGGCGCGCTTGGCTACTGAACGGCTCGTTCCGCGGCGAGATCCCGCTCGAGGTCGTGCGGGAGCTGCGCCCGAAAGCCGAATGGCTGGCGGCCGACGCGCAAGGCTTCCTGCGCGAGGTCGGTCCCGACCGAACGCTGCGCTTCACGCCCTGGGCGGAGCGCGATGCCGTCTTGGGCGCGCTGGACCTGCTCAAGGCAGACGCGGTCGAGGCCGCAGCCCTGACCGGTGAGGAGGATCCCGTTGCAGCCGCGCGCCGCATTACTGCCTGGGGACCGCGCGAGGTCGTCATCACGCATCGGGAAGGCGTGCTGGCGCTCGCCGGCGACACGCTTCACGCCGCTCCCTTCCGCTGCCGCGAACTGCGCGGCCGTTCCGGGCGGGGCGATACATGCATCGCTGCCTACCTGTGCCGCCGTCTGGAGGGCGCCTCCCCCTGGCAGGCGACGCTGTGGGCCGCGGCCGTCACCAGTCTGAAGCTGGAAGCCGAAGGCCCCTTGCGCGCCACACGCGGCGAGGTCGAGCAGTTCCTGCGCGACAACTACGAGGTGCGATGAGGACGGCCGACCGGACTTCTCCGGCTGCGGCCGTCACCGAGCTGCAGCGCGCAGCGGCGATGCGGCTCTTGGCGGGCCGTGCCGAGGCTGACCGTCGGTTGCCTGGACAGAGCGGGTGTGATCGGGGGCTTGAGCGGTCCGCTCAAAGCGCCCAGTCTAGCGCCTGTTCCAAGGGGCGGTTGGGAGGCCACAGGATGACGCCGGCCGCCGAGAGCTCGGGGTCCTGCTCGGGCACCGCCTGGCCCCCGACGATCCAGTGACGCGCGGCGCGCTGCCGGCTGACCAAGGCGGCCAAGGCGCTGCGATGTTTGAAGTAGAGTTCCGGAATGGTGACGGACAGGAGCACGGTCTCCGGCTGCACACGTTGGCAGGCCTTCTCCAGATCCTCCAAGGGCAGGGCAGGCCCCAGGTACACCACCCGCCGACCTCGCCGCGCCGCCCACCAGGCGGCCACCAGCAACCCCAGCTCGTGGCGCTCCTCCGGGAAGCAGGCGGCCAAAGCCGGCGAGCCGGTGGGCTGCAGGGCCTCGGCGAGTCCGCGCAGCCGCAGAGAAAACATTTCGGTTACCAAATGTTCGCTCGCCACGCTGCATCGGCCTTCCGCCCACAACTGGCCGATCCGCCAGGCCACCGGCGCCAGAACGTCAAGCACCGCGCGCTCCGCGGAGAGTCGTGCGAAGACTTCATCGAGCCGCCGTCGCAAACTCTCGGCGTCGACGGCAAGCGCGGCCTCGATCATGGCCTGGCGCATCCGCTCGAGTTCGGCCACGGGGGTCGCCTGGTGCTGGCCCCCGGCCGCCTGCGTTCCCAGCCGCAGCAACTCGCGCCGGCCCAAGGCCGCCGCCTCGCCCACCGAGCGGCCGTCGGCCAGCATGCGGCGGACGGCCAGCAGGACGCGGAGGTCCTCCTCGCTGTATAGCCTTTGTCCACCATGGCCGCGGGCGGGACGCAAGAAGCCGTAGCGTCGCTCCCAGGCCCGCAACACCGCGGGCGAGAAGCCAGTAAGCCTAACGATCGTCGAGAGTTTGTAGACTTCCGCCATCGCCTATCCCTAGGATACCGCGGCGTCCTGATTTTGTCCAGTTTTTTTGATCTAGACCTTGACAAAAGCTAGACAATAGGTGTACAGTGGAATCGTGCGCCCCAAACGCAGCGCAATTCCCAAGGAGGACTCGAGAACCATGAAGTTCCGACTCATGGCAGGCGCTCTAGCGGCCGCCTGCCTTCTGATGACCCCGGCGGCGCGCGCCGCCGACATCGTCGACACCGCCGTGGCTGCCGGCCAGTTCAAAACCCTGGCCGCCGCGCTCCAGGCGGCAGGTCTGGTGGACGCTTTGAAGGCGCCCGGACCCTTTACGGTCTTTGCGCCCACCGACGAGGCTTTCGCCAAGCTGCCTCCCGGCACTCTGGACGACCTGCTCAAGCCCGAGAACCGCGAGAAGCTGCGCGGCATCCTGACCTATCACGTGGTTTCCGGCCGCGTGCCCTCCAGCGACGTCGTCAAGCTGCGCTCGGCCAAGACCTTGAATGGTCAGAGCGTTCGCATTCGCGCCCGCGGCGGCAAGGTCCAGGTGGATGACGCCAACGTGATCAAGGCCGACATCGAGGCCGACAACGGGATCATCCACGTCATCGACAAAGTTATCCTTCCCAAGCAGTGAATCTCGCCTTGGGCTTACGGGCCGGCCTCGCAAGAGGCCGGCCTTTTTTGCGCCGCCACGCGGCCTACCGCCGGACCTCCGCGGCTGAAGGCCTGATCGCCCGCCGGCCCCGTCGCGCGCCGCGGCGGGCCGACTCCGTGCCCATGCGCTGCTCGACCCGTGTGCCGTAGCCGGCTGCTCTCCGGCGGAGGCCCGCGTTGACCGTGGCGCTCTGCCTCCTAAAAAGCTCCGGCGGAAGCCGCAAGGCCTTGGCACGTGTCTCCGAAGGCGGGAAAGCAGCAGCCTCGGTTCGGCGGGCGGCTCGCGAATGAATGGCAGAAGGAGCCGGTCAGAGCCGGCAAAAGCGCTCGGCGGATCGACGCTGGAACGTGCTCCGATCCCGGGTTTGACGCTTTCGCGAATTGCGGGGGGAACGAGGCAGGCGGCGCAGTAGGCATCGCAATGTTCGCCGATAAACTCCCGAAGGCTGCCTCGTGGTTGACCGTGGACCGGCGGGGCCGTGCGTCCCCGGTGCGAGCCGCGGCCAGGTCGTGCTCGCCGGCGGCCGGTACTGCGAGCAGCCTTTCAGCTCGGAGAGCGCAGCCTACCCGGACACCGACGGCCTGCTGCCGGGCCGGGTGCGCGTGCTGGGCCTTTCAGCTCGGAGAGCCCAGCCTACCCGGACACCTGTTCCGGCTCCTTTTGGCCGCGGGACGGCATAAGGCGCCTGCCACGCTCCGTGAGCCAGTGATTAACGGGCCGATTTACGATTTTTTAAAAAGCACTCCGGCCGGCTACGCGGCGACTTTATACGGGACGCCGAAGGTGCTTTTCACGACCACGAGCAGGCTCCGAGCACCGCGCTGTCACGACGGCCGAAATACTTTTTCTTGAAGCCTTGAAAAATTTGGAGAAAATAGCCGTTGAAGTATTGCGGTCGAAACTTACTTAGCGATCATGGCTGTTCCGGAGAGGGGCAAAAGCGAAACACAAGATCGCATCGGATCCCACGTAATAATTTGCCAGTCTATTTCGAAATTCAACGCCTGATCTTCGCCGCCTGACAATGCTGCGCATTCAGGTCTACAGCTGGCCGGTGAGCACTTTGAAATCGTGTTCCGACACCGGACGCATAACCTGAACGAACCAGGCCCAGTTCCCATCCGGATCTTTTCCTTGGAATGCGTCGAGGCGGCTTCTCAGTGTGCGGTCGATCACCACGGGTCGGTCCAGATAGAGCACCGCATCGCTCAGCCGGAACACCCAGGGATAGAGTCCGGGCTCAGGCACGACTTCACCGGGTCTCCGCTCGGGAGCCGAGGTCGCCTTGGCGTGCGCCACGACCCCGACGTTCGCGGCATAAAAGGCGATCCAATCGCCGGGTTTGATGCGCTTTTTGGCGGGGGAGGTTTCGCGAATGGCGAAAATATGTTCTTTACCGACCAACCTGGCGATGCACGCTTCTGCCGTCTCGTCCTCGGTGGACCTCACCGGTGCGATCCAATAGGCGCCTTCAGACTGGTGTGCCGCTGCGGTCTGCGTCTCGAGGTCCTGGAGTTGCGCCAGGCCAGGGGCCACCACACGACGAGGGGAAGCTTCCGGCGTAACTTCGACGGAACCCCTCGACTGGGCCACCAGCCTGATCATGAGGTCCACGACCGGGTCCAGGTTGGGCCCCGAAGGCCGAATGATCGCCAGTACGTCTTCGTGAGCAAGGCCGTACTCTTTGGCTAATTCGGCCAGGGAGAGGAGGTAATCGACGGAGATGACCCGAAGCCGGCCGGTCTTCCGTTCGGCGATGATTGCGTTCTCGAGTGAGCGGAGTTCGGGATCAGGCCGGCCGACCACATAGAGGCCCAAGGCCGTGCCGGGATCGGTTATCGCCTTGCTCGAGACCAATTCGTTGATGTAGTTCAACAAAGCGGCGGTTTTGACGGCGTAAACCTCTGTGGTCTTGAGCTCGACGACCACATGAAATCCCGTGGGCGACTTCCACAGCCCGTCAAAACCGACCTCGCCGCGCACTCCTTGGTAACGACCATAGGTCACCTCGAAGCCCAGGAAACGCCCGAGATGATTGACCAGGTCTTGGAGCGCTCGGCTGTATTGAGGACCGGACGCACGCAGACAGGCTTCGATGTAATCTCGGAGATGCCCGACCTCCGAGAGGTTTTCCCGTAGAAACCTCCGGAACCGTTCTCGGGGGGTGTCGTCCCCAGGGGTATCATCGAGCGTGCCGACGAGTCCGAGGACTTGATCGAGCGTAATGGTCACGGTGACTTCCTTCGGAGATTGTACCCGAATGAGATCGGATGGGAAAATCGTGGCCGGCGGTCACCGTTCCGTCAGACCCAACCATGACGTCCTCGAATTTGCTTGCGCGGGTAAGAGTCGTGACCCAGTGGCGCGGCCGCAAGGTGAACCGGCGCTCGCCCTGCTCGAGGGTTTGGCTCTCTTTACGGTGGGATCCGGGTTCGAAACGTTGCTGTCGCGAACAAAGATGCGGTCAATGACTGCAAAACCCATGGCCCGCACTAGGCCGGCCATGAGGGTTCGCGTTCCACGCTCCGGAGACGGGGATGGAGAAGGGGGAGTGGGTGCGGAAGCGGGCATCGCAGTGCGCCGGCCTTGGCACCGCGCAGGGACTGGGGGAACGCGCGCTGCCTTACTACTAATTGGAGAGGCCACTGCGGATTTAACCCTCAAGCCGCCCTCGAGGTACGGGAGTTTCAGGCGCTGGACTGGGCTAGCCATGACGATCGATGAGCGGCCTCGAGCCTCTGCATGCGCGTTGATCCGGTGTCACTACGCCCCGCCCGAGGTTTCGAGATCGGTGCTGCACCGACACGTCGAAATTTCTCATTGGCGAGCCCCCGTGCGCTCGGCTGGTATAATCGCGGTATGAAGCAGCGTCTGGCGGTGTGGGGGTGTGCGTGGGCGATTGCGGCCGGTGCGCAGACGAACCTGCTCGATCTGGCGATGCCGGACGCCCGGCTGCTCATGGGGATCAACGTCGAACGGGTGCGTGCGTTTCAACCCGCCCAGGCGTTGTGGTCTCAGGCTCAGTCCAGCGAACGTGAGTTGGCGGAGCTGACGCGCTTGACGGGCTTCGACCCGCTGCGCGATCTGGACGAGGTGCTCATCGCCAGCGCGGGCGGAAGCAAGCCCAATGTCCTGTTCGCTGCGCGGGGAGCTTTCGGGCGGACGGATCTGGCCGCGGTGGCGCGGGGCAAGATTGCGGGACGGGAGACTTACCTGGGAGTGGAAATCCTGCTGACGGAGGAGAAGCAGGGCGAGCCGATGGCATTGGCCTTCCTCGACGCCACGCTCCTGCTGGCGGGCGATCCGGCCAGCGTGCGTGGGGCGATCGCGCGGCACAGCCGAGGCGGCCTTCCCGGCGGTGAGTTGCGGCGGGCTGCCGAGCAGCTGATGGCGCGTTTCGACGCTTGGGGCGTGTCCGTCGTGCCGGTGGAGGAGTTGGCGGCGCGCGCACCCAAGGAGCCGACGGCGGGGATCCTGGCGGGTGAGGTCATGAAGGCGATCGAACGGGCGGAAGGCGGCGTGCGCCTGAACGATGCGATCGAGTTGGAGCTGACGACGGTGAGCCGGACGGAGCAGGACGCGGTGAACCTGGCCAACGCGTTGCGCTTCTTCGCAGGATTGTGGCAGGCGCGCGAGCCGGCGGCTGCCTCTTACCTGCGCGATCTTAGTGTGGAAGGTAAGAGGATGAGGCTCGCAATGACGATCCCGGCCGGCGAGCTGGCCCGCATGATGGCGTTGCTAGGGCGCGGCGGGCCTGTGCGCGGAACCAAACCTGCGGAGTCGGCCGAGACCGGCGTGACGATTTATTCCTCGCCGAGCGACATGGGCGTTGTGAAGATACCCGGGCCTGGCAAGCCGCGGTGAGCGCGCCGCATCGGCAGCCGGTGTGGGGGCGGCTGCTATACTAACGGTTTCAGGCAGTTGGTGAAGCTTCCTCCGATATGAAATCGTGGGCGGTTCTGCTGTGGGTGACGGTTGCTGCGCAGGGCGCGGATTTCGCGACGGGACAGGCCGCCCGGTTGGTGATCGGGCAGCCTACCTTCACCAAGCAGGATCCCAATCCCTCGGCCGAGATCCTGGGCGGGGTCAGCGGGTTGGCGTACGCCAACGACACGCTTTTTGTGTGTGATTCCAATCGGATCGGCGCGAGCCCTATCAACAATCGGGTTCTAATTTACAAGAACCTGTCCCGAATGTTGCCTGCGCCGACCGACGAGCTGGCGTACGATCGTCGCTGTCCGGTATGCGGGGGGCGCGCCACGCTGGTGTTGGGGCAGCCGGATTTCACGAGCACCGACTGGGGTGTGGGGCCTGACGGACTGCGCTCGCCCACCGCCGTGGCCACCGACGGCACGATCCTGGCGGTCGCCGACACGGACAACAACCGCGTGCTGATCTGGTTTTCCATCCCCGCCTCCAACCGGCAGCCCGCCGACGTGGTGGTCGGGCAGCCCGATTTCAAGACCGTGACGCCCAACACGGGTACGGGCGACCCGCGCGTCCCAGGGCAAAAGACGCTGCGCGGCCCGGAGGGCGTTTGGATTCAGGGCGGGAGGCTGTTCGTGGCGGACACCGGCAACGACCGTGTTTTGATCTGGAACCGCATCCCGCGCGAGAACTTTGCGCCGGCCGACATCGTACTGGGTCAGAAAGACTTCGGCACCGGCGCGCAGGTGGACCTCTTCAAGGCGCCTTTCAACCCGCAGCCGGATACGCTGCTATCACCGGTTTCGGTGACCTCGGACGGCCAGCGTCTGTACGTGGCCGACCTGGGCTACAGTCGCGTGCTGATCTGGAACTCGATTCCCACGCGCAATGGACAGCCCGCCGACGTGGTGATCGGCCAGCCCGACATGACAAGCGGCGTGGCGAACAACGTCGAGAAGCTTTGCGAGCCCACGGGCCAGGACGAGGAGGGCAAGAACATTTATCCGAAGATGTGCCTGGCCACGCTGGATTTTCCGCGCTTCGCCCTCTCCGACGGGCAGCGTCTCTTCATTGCCGACGGGGGCAACGACCGGGTGCTGGTCTTCAACCGCATCCCCACCGAGAACGGGGCGAAGGCGGACGTGGTGCTGGGCCAGATCGCGGGCACGGTCAACCAGGCCTCGGATTCCGCATACCAGCTACGGCGCTCGAGTGCGGACTCGTTGCGTACGCCTCTGTCGCTGGCCTGGGACGGGGAGAATCTGTACGTCAGCGATCCGTTCAATCGCAGGATCATGGTCTTCACCGTGGCCGAGCGGCATCTGCCTGTGACCGGCGTGAGGAATTCCGCCAGCCGCGAAGTGTACGCCGTCGGTTACTTGACCTTCGACGGTTCCGTCAAGGAAGACGACGAGATCACGATCACCATCGAGGAAAAGGAGTACAAATACAAGATCGTCAAGGACGACACATTTCAGAGCGTCATCCGCAAGATCGTCGAGCTGATCAACGAGGGCGACGGAGATCCTAACGTGCTGGCCACGCCCAACTATGAGCTGAACGCGATCATCCTGACCGCGCGCATGCCGGGCGAGGCGGGCAACGAGATTGACATTTCGGTGAAGACTTCCGAGAATGCGCAGATCGCGGTCAGCACAAGCGGGGCGAAGCTGAGCGGAGGCATGGACGCGGCCAAGATCGCGCCGGGCACGCTGGTGAGCATCGTGGGTGACGATCTGGCGGACTTCACGGAAGCCGCGCCGCCGGACGCCGATCCCCTGCCCACGGAGCTGGGCGGTGTCCAGGTTTACTTCGACGGGATCAAGGCGCCGCTTTTGTACGTTTCGCCCACGCAGATCAACGCGCAGATTCCGTACGAGGTGCTGGATACCACCAGCGTAAACGCGTATGTGAGGACACGCCACAAGGACGGGCGGGTGACCATCACCACCCCCATCGCGGTGCCCATCATTAAATCGAATCCGGGGATTTTCGCATTCGACGGTCCGGACCCGCGGCCGGCCGTGGCTTTCCATGCCAGCAGTCACGCTTCGGGGACGGTGTCGGTGGACGGCAGCGTGAAGGCGGGGGACGTGGCGACGGTCATCATCGAGGACCGGGAGTACAGTTACACCGTCCAGGAAGGCGACACGTTGGCGACGATTCGCGATGCGCTGATCGAGCTGATCAACCAGGACCCGAAGGTGTTTGCATTCCCGGCGGGACAGTGGACGCGCATCCGGTTGCGCGCCCGCATTCCTGGTCCGGAGGGCAACGGGATTGTTTACTCGGCCAAGGCGTCCGAGGGGGCGCAGGTGATCATGACGCCGACGACGCCGGCGTTGTGTTGCGCCAACGTGGAGGGTGCGCTGGTCACGCCGGACAATCCGGCCTTGCCCGGCGAGACGATTTACGTGTATGCCACCGGGCTGGGTCTGATCAAGCCCGACGAAGCGCGCGAGGCGCTTCATACCGGTTTTCGCTACCGCGGGCCGGAGTTGAACGAACCTCTGGAATTCGTTTCGTCGCTCGCCGGCGGCAAGACGGCCAACGTGCTGCTGGCGGCCATGGTGCCGGGGCAGGTAGGTGTCTACCGCGTGGATCTGGAATTGAATTCCGATCTTCCCACCAATCCATTTACTCAACTTACGATTGCCCAGGACGTTTACGTCAGTAACATCGTAACGATTCCTGTGGTCAATCCCAATCCCTCCCAACCCTAAGGCCGCCGAGGCGTGGATCAGGGGGCCGCGATGCGCTCCGTGCTGAAACGGCGTTGGACGGCGGCGTGCGTCGGCTGTTGTCTTACGTGGGCGGCCGAGATTCACGGGGTGGTGCTGGAGAACGCCAGCGGGCGGCCGGTGGCGCGGGCCGAAGTGGCGTTGGAGCTGATCCGCGGGAGAGGGGGCTCCGAAACGCGGCGCGTGCTGAGCGATTCGCGCGGGCGCTTCGCCTTCAGCGGGCTGAGCGAGGGCGCCTATCTACTGAGTGCGCAGCGGGCGGGTTATGTGCGGGCGCGTTACGGGCAACGTCGCTGGGACGGGGCGGGCGCACCCATAGTTCTGGCCGCCGATTCGCAGTATTTCGCCGAGTTGCGGCTGCCGAGGCTGGGCGTGATCACGGGCCGGATCACAGACGAAAACGGCATCGGCCTGACGGGGCACTCCGTCTATGCCTTGCGTGCGGGCGAGCGCCCGCTGCGCATCACGGCGGCTGCGCTGTCGGATGACCGTGGAGTGTATCGTCTGACCGGTCTCGAGCCGGGCAGTTACTACGTGCGCACGGGACCACGGCAGCTGGAGGACGGCCGCGGCCTGCTGCCGACTTTTTACGGACAGAGTACAGTTCTCGCAGAGGCGCGCGTGGTTGCGGTGGAACTGGACCGGGAGACCCAGGATGTGGATATCGAGCCCTTGCCGGGGAGGCTGACGAGGTTGAGCGGGCGGGTCACGGGAGCGCCGGCGACCGTAACTCTGTACGGCGATATCGGACAGCGCGAGGCGCAGGTAGGCCTGGAGGGAACCTTTCATTTCGATGAGCTGGCGCCCGGAGCGTATCAAGTGTTGGCTCTGACCACGGATCAGCCGCCGCGAGCAGCCTGGCAGCGACTGGTGCTCGGGGAGAGCGGCGCGCAGGTGACGCTCGAGCCGGCGCCGCTTGCCGTCCTCAGCCTGCATTGCGTCGAGAAGGACGGCGGCCGGGCCGAAGCCGAGCGGACGACGGTCTTCCTGCAACGGCACGAGCCGCCCGGCGGTCAACTGTTGCGGCTGCAAGGCGGGCAGACCATTGCAGTGGCGCCCGGCATTTATCGAATGGGCGTCGCGGCACCGCTTGACCATTACGTAGCGGACGTGCAGGGGCCGCGGACCCTACTGGAGCCGGGGCTGTTCGAAGTACCCTCGCGTGCGACGCTGGACATTACCGTGGTTCTGGGAGCGCGGCCCGCTGCCGTGAGCGGGCGGGTGCTCGATGCGGATGGAAATCCGGTCGCGGGCGCCCCGGTGTTTCTGCGGGCCGAGGATCCCGCACAGCAGCGTCTGCTGGACAGCGCGCGGACGATGACGCGTGCCGACGCATCGGGCACCTATCGCATTTCCGGCCTTGCGCCGGGCCGTTATCGCCTGTTCGCTTCCTTCGAGGTAGCCCAGCCGCGCGAGCAGGACTGGGAAACATACGGCGCGACCACGCTCAGAGTGGAGGAGGGCGACAGCGCGAAGCTCGATCTGAAGCTGGCAGGAGGAATGTAACCCAGAGCTTATGTCAGCCTACCCGGCGCCGGCGGAGAGAAAAATCCATCCTGCGGAGCTGATGATGGAATCGGCCGGGCCGGCAAGCACGCCGAGCGCACGCGCGGCCGGTCTCAGGCGCGGGGAGCGGGCTCATGCAAGTCACTCTGTGGGCGCCTTTCGGTTGCTTCCACATCCTGACGGCCGGGGAGAAGCCCGTGTGCGCGAACGATCCGCCTCATTCCCGGGCGCGGTAGAGCGGATCGGAAAGTCCTTGCAGGCCGGTCGCGGGATCGAGCCACAGCACGCCCCGATAGTCGGCGCTCGACGCCATGAGGTGCAGGCGTGCGATGCGGCCGAGCGACGGCGTCAGCGGCTCCCACGCGCGCCCGCGGGCCGAGGCCACCCAGATTCGGTGTTCGATGGCGGCGGCCCCGAGTAGGCCGCCCGTTTCCTAGCCTGAGACGGCCCATAGGGAGGGAGGCCTCGGGGGCTCGGCGATGCGGAGCTGCTGCGGCGGGGTCTCGCCTTTGAGTGCTGCGCGCACGTAGATGAGCTGTTCGCGAGGGGGCGTCTGGAGAAGTGCGTGGGCGTAGGGCGGCTGCGCGGAACCGAAGGTGGCCAGATCGAGGGCGGCCAAACGCGCCTGGCGCGAGTAGACATGGCGGGGCTCGGAGGTGAGCGGAACGCCTTCCACGTCGAAGGGACGTGCGAAGATCCGCACGAGACCGTCGCTCTCCCGGGCCCATGCGAGCCAGAGACGCGTCGGGTCTCCGGTTCGCAAGCATTGCGCGAGCAGGCGAGCGGGCAAGGGGGCTCTCAGGGGCGCGGGCGTCGAAAGGCGAATTCCTTCCGCGCGGGCCTGCGAAGCGGATGCGCGCTTCGCCGCCGGCCATACCCGCCAGGATGAAGATGGCAGAGCCGTCGGCGAGCGAGAAGCCCGGTTGGGCGAGGCGCGTCTGTTCAAGCCCGGCAGCTGCCGCGGCGGGGCTTGCCAGGATAGCGTCGCCCGAGACGCGGCGGGCCTTGACATTCCTTCTTCGAGCCATGCGATCCAGCGGCCCTGAATGTCGGCCGCCGCGTGGATTGACAGGGCGGCGTCGCGACTGACGAAGCGGCCTGTTCCAGGCGCGCGTCCACGGCCGCCTCGACCGGGATGCCGGTTTGGGTCTCGCGGTAGAAGATCCACGGGGTACGGTCCTCGCCGGTGTGAGCGCCGAGGGCAAGCATGGCGTACTGGTAGACGCAATGAGCGACGGCGAGCGCCGAGGCGCGCAGCGGGGAGACGCGGATCTCGATGGGCGCCGAGGCGACTTCGTAGTCGGGACCGGTCAGCCGCGCGGCGAGCAGGTAGGCGCCTGGCGGTAGGATTCGGCGCAGATAGAGGGCGGGATCAGCGAAGAACCGGCGGGATTGGCCGGGGGCGAGAGAGTCGAACCGGGGCGCAGGCGGTGGGGGCATCTGCATCCCTGCTGTGAGGGCTTCACGAAAGTCCGCGTGCGAGCTGAGGAAGCGGAGCTCGCCGGTCCTGGCGTCGCGGAACTCGGACGCGAGCGGCACGTCGGGAAAGGTTTGTAAGAAGACGGGCTGGGATCCGCGATTTTCGAGCACGGCGCGGAGGGCGAGGGACTCACCGCAGACCACATCGGTCCGGTCCAGTAGCAGGGTCAGCTCGAGGGTGGACACGGGCTTGCCTCCTTTCAAGTTGCCTTGCCGCAGGCACGCAGGCAGCGCGGCGGCGAGCGCTCCCATGACGGCGCGGCGTGTGGGCGGGCGGTTCATGGATCCTGTAGGTTTCCGGCTGGGGGGCGTAATGATTTCGACGGCCCAGCCGCGATTGCGCAGCAGGCACTTGCCGCAGAGCGGTGCGGTAGCTGCGCCAGCCCGTGTCGAGGAACCCGTTGCTCAGCCAGGTACGGAATGAGGCCAGGTCGCCCGCGCGCGGCGGAATGCCGTAGTGGGGATGGTGCAGATAAGGCCACACATACCCCCAGCTAAGTTGTGCATCCAAGTTTTGGTACGGAGAGCCCGATGCTTTCAATATGCTTTCAACGGTTTTTTTGTATTCGTCGTCGGCAATGAGGTCGGTAACCGAAAATTCTTCGACCTGGATTCCGTTTTCCGGGACAAAATCGACATAGGCGGCGCGGTAATATTCGGCGGCCCGCTCCATCGTGTCCCGCCAGTTGGGGCGGAGAGAGGGCAGCCAGCCGATATAGCCGCGGAAAGAAGTCTTACGCCGGACGCGAAGGCCGGCGGTGCGAGCGAGGGGACGTTTGGGATAGCGTTTTTCCAGAACCGCGCGATTAGGGAAGTCGGCGCCGCCGGGAAGCGGTTTGAAGCTCACCTGGGCGCAAAAAACATAGCCGTCGCCTGCGATGCGGGAAGGGCGGAGATAGATGCCGGCGGCGCCCAGGTGGGAGTTGCGCAGTTTATCGGGCGGCTGGCCGAGATGGTCGTGGACCAGACAGCAGACGGCTTAGGCGCCGGAATCGTCGAAGGCGAGCCAGGGGAGGAGACTGTCGCGGCTGCCGAAGCCGAGGGGAGCTTTGTAGTAAGCATCGGGGTTTTGCGGGCGGATGCCGCCACCATCCTTGCCGCCGATCAGTTCGGGAGAATTGCTTTTCGCGATTTCCTGGATCGAGCGGTGGGCACGGTGGCGAGTTTTGTCGGGCGTGGGGACGTGGGAGGCGTCAGGAGGGAGCTCCATGAAGGTCCAGTCGACGCGCACGGGGCCGATGGCGCGCCGCATATTGTCAGTGATGCGGGGAGGGGAACCCGAGGGTTCCAAGGGGTCGTTCTTCGAGAGGAGGGGTAGGCAGACCCGGACCGGGAGGCAGGGCCGCGGAATGGAATTGCGATCCCCAGCGACGCGATTGTCACCGATCGCCATAGGTCTGCTGTAGTTTTCCAAGGCGGCTCTGTCGGGGGCCTGGATGGGGCCTGAGGCGTCGGTACCCGGGTCGGTGTAGCTATGACGGTCGTCCACCCAGACGATGAGCCCTCGGGAGGGGTCGGTGAGGCGCTGGGACGCTTCGGCGACGGTCAGATCGGCAAGTGATTCAGGGTCGCCGAAGAGGGGCCGCCGTTCCGGAGGCAGCTTGCGGAGCTCCGCCTTGGTAGCGTCGTCGAGAACGGGTGGCATCCGTATCTCCAAGCAAGGTAGCGGAAGCGGGAGGATGTGCAAGCACGGCGACGGCACGGCGGCGTTGCATGTTACATTCGAAACTTCGGAGCGACGGGTATGAAGCTGACGCGGCGAAGCATGCTCACGGGCGCCTGGGCTACGGCGGCGCGGGCGCAGCGGCGGCGTTCGACTGCCGCGCCGCCCAACATCGTGCTGATCCTGGCCGACGATTTGGGGGCGTGGATGCTGGGCTGCTACGGCAACAAGGAAATCCGAACGCCGAACATCGATCTGCTGGCGCGCACCGGGACGCGGTTCGTGAACCATTTCGTGGTGACGCCGATCTGCTCGGCCAGTCGAGCGACGCTGTTCACCGGACGCGTCCCGCGCCAGCACGGGATCCACTGCTTCCTCACGGACAAGCCGATCGAGGACCCGCCGCAGGGTCAGAAGGAGCCGCCGCCCTCCTTTGCGCGCGAGATCATGCTTTCGGATCTGCTGGCGGGGAAGGGGTATCAGTGCGCCTATCTGGGCAAGTGGCACATGGGCAACGATGACAAGCCCGGTCACGGGTTCGGTTTCACCTATACGTTGGCGCCGGGTGAGCGAAGGTACCAAGATCCGCTGATGAGCCTGAACGGCGAACGGGTGCAGGAAAAAGGATACTTAGCGGAGTTACTCACGCGGAAGGCAGTCGAATATATCGAGCAACGCAAGCCGGGCGAGCCTTTCTTTCTGGTGGTCTCCCATCTCAATCCGCACACGCCTTACGAAGGGCATCCGGAGAAATACTACGACATGTACCGGGAGGTGGACTTCGAAACGATCGGCTGGGAACCGGCGGCGCCGAACGCCCTGCGCGAGAAGGAGTACCTGAAGGACATTGTGGGTAACATCCGCCGCTGTGCGGCCGCGGTGACGGCGCTCGACGATCAGATCCCGCCGATTCTGGCTGCACTGGACCGCAAGGGCTTGCGGGACAACACGCTGGTGATTTTCACGGCCGACAACGGCTTTCTGCTGGGACGGCACGGGCTCTGGAGCAAGGGTTTGGCCTCGCATCCGCCCAACATGTACGAAGAGGTGATGGCCGTCCCGATGATCTGGAACTGGCCGGGGAGAGTGCCGCCGATGGCGGCGCGTCCGGAGTTAGTGAGTTTCTACGATTTCTTCCCCACCATATGCGAAGTTACGGGCGTGGAGCCGCCGGCGGATCGTAACCTCTGCGGGCGGAGTTACTGGCCGCTGGCTTCGGGACGGCTCAAGGAACTGGAAGAGCCGTGGCGGAATCTGGTGTTCGGCCACTTCCGCAACACGGAAATGGCGCGAGACTGGCGTTACAAGCTGATCCTGCGGGACGGCGGCGAGGGGCCGGGAGAACTTTACGATCTGAAGGAAGACCCACGGGAGAAAGTGAACCAGTACAACAACCCGGAGTTCGTAACGGTGCGTGAGTCGCTGACGCGCAGGATCGAGGAGTGGCGCCGACGGTGCGTGTGAGGGTGCAACGATAGGCAGGGGAGGTGGAAGGTGACCGGGAGGCTGGTGCTCGCGGCCTGTCTGTGTGCGGGTTCGGCGCCGGCGACGACGCTGCCCGGCCTGCGCGCCCCGGTGCGCGTAGTCTGGGATTCGAACGCAATCCCGCACATTTTCGCGGAAAGCGACGCGGACGCGATGGCCGTGTTGGGATATCTGCATGCCCGCCATCGCTTCTTCCAGATGGATCTGTTACGGCGACAGGCTTCGGGGACTTCGGCCGAGCTGCTGGGGCCTGAGGCGTTGCCGGCGGACATCCGCGCGCGGACGCTGGGCTTGAGGCGTGCAGCGGAAGCATCCTGGGAGGCGCACGAGCAAGGGGTTCGGGCGATTTTTGAGGCCTACGCTCGGGGCGTGAATGCGTGGTTGCGAGACCCGCGAAATCCTCTGCCGCCCGAATACGCAGCGCTGGAGCTGACGCGGGCCTCGATCCCGGAGTGGACGCCGGTGGACAGCCTGGCGATTGCGAAGGGCCTGGCCTTCCAGCTTTCCTTTGACGCCGAGCTGGACATCGCGCTGACGCTGGGGCTGGCGGCGGCGCAGAGAGCGGGCGAGCGGCGGGGATTCGACGGCACGCGGCTGTTCTTCGAGGATCTGATGCGGGCGGCGCCGTTCGAACCGGTGGTTTCCATGGCGGAGTTCGCCGGCGACCGCAAAGGGACGGGACGGCCGTCCGCCGCGGCTCAGCGGTTGCCTCGGGTGGATGCGCTGCTGCGGGCGGAGACGCTGGATCTGGCGCGACGATACCTGGAGCGGGCTCAGGAAGCGCCGCTGTTCGAAGGCACGCTGGGACCGCGCGGGGCGAGCAACTGGTGGGTGGTCAGCGGGAGGCTCACGGCGACGGGTTTTCCGATGCTGGCTAACGATCCGCACCTGACGCTGAGCATGCCGCCGGTGTGGTACGAGGCGCATCTGATGGCGGCGAGCGACCCCGTGCGCGGCCCGATGAACGTTGCGGGCGTGACGCTACCGGGCGTTCCGGGCGTGATCCTGGGTTGCAATGGACGGCTGTGCTGGGGCGCCACCATGAATCCGCTGGACGTCACCGACGTTTACGAAGAGCGGTTGGTGATGGACTTCGCCGCGATGCGGCCGCGCGCTACGGTGTTCGAGGGGCGGGAGGAGCCGCTGGTGGTCATCGAGCAGCGCTACCGCGTGAACCGGCCGAGGAACGGCGCAGTGGACGATCTGGAGGACGCGCCGGTGGGACCGTTCGAAGGCGGACTGACGTTCCTCGTGCCCAGGCGCAACCAGGGTCCAATCCTTGCGGTCGAGCTGCGCGGCTTCACGACGTTGATCGGGCTGAGCGTGCAGTATGCGGGATGGGGAGCGACCCGGGAGCCGCAGAGCTTTCTGGAGTTCGCGCGAGCGGGCAACGTGGTGGAGTTCGGGCAGGCGCTCAGATGGTTCACGTTCGGCTCGCAGAACTGGGCGTGCGCCGATGCCGACGGCAACATTGCGTACTTCACGAGCGGCGAGCTGCCGCTGCGCGAGGATCTGGAGACGCTGGGACGGGCTGACGGCGCGCCGCCGTACATGATCCGCGACGGCACGCATCGTTACCGCCACGAGTGGCTGCCCGTGCGCACGCGGCAGCCGGGCCAGGCGCTGCCGTACGAGATCCTGCCCAGGGAGGAGATGCCGCACGTCTACAATCCGCCGGAAGGATTCGTCGTCAACGCCAACAACGATCCGGTGGGCGTGACGCTCGGCAACGATCCGCTAGGCCGCCGACGTGCGACAGGCGGCGTGTATTACCTCAGTCCGGGCTATGACGGCGGGTTCCGTGCGGGGCGCATCACGGGGCTGATCCGCGACTTGATCCGGCGTGGCGAGCGCATGACGCTGAGCACGATGGCGAGCATCCAGGCCAACAACCAGATGCTGGATGCAGAGGTCTTCGTGCCTTACATCGCGGCGGCCTGGGAGCGGGCGCGGCGCGAGGACGCGGGCGAGGCGCTGAAAGCGCTGGCGCGGGATCGCGAGTTGGCGGAGGCGGTCGCACGCTTGCGGGCGTGGGACTTCTCGACTCCCACGGGGATTCGGGAAGGTTTCGATCCGGGGGACGATACGGAGCTGCTGCCGGAGCCCTCCCATCAAGAGGTACAGGCGAGCATCGCGGCGACGCTGTACGGCGTATGGCGTGGACAGTTCATCCGACTCACGGTGGACGGTACGCTCGAGCGGCTGGGTCTGGGCGAGCTGCGGCCGCCGGACGATCAGACGCTGGCTGCGCTGCGTCGGCTGCTCGAGAATTTCGATACGATGCGCGGGCGGGGATCGTCGGGAGTGAATTTCTTCGCGAGCGCAGACGCGCGAACGCCGGAGGAGGCGCGGGATCTGGCGATCCTGCGGGCCTTGCGTGCGGCTCTGGATCTGCTGGCGGGGCAGGCCTTCGCGCCGGCCTTCCGCGGCTCGCGCAACCAGGACGATTACCGCTGGGGCAGGCTGCACCGGGTGGTGTTTCGGCATCCGCTGGGCGGTCGATTCAACGTTCCGCCCGGCGGGGGTCTGCCATCGCTGGCGCCGCTGTTGCCCGGGCTGCCGCGAGCGGGGGGCTTCCAGGTGGTGGATGCGTCCGGTCACGGAGCGCGCGCGGCTTCGGCGCAGGCGTTCATGTTTGGAGGCGGGCCCTCGCGCCGTTTCGTGGGCGAGGTTTCGCCGGGCGGCGTGCTCGCGTTCGAGGCCGTACCCGGCGGGCAGGGGGCCGCGACGGAGCCGCCCGAAGACGCGACTCGACTTAAGCGGTGGTTGGTGAACGCGTATCACCGACTGGCGGTCTCGGCCCGGGAAGCCGAAGAGGATCGAGCGAGCGAGGAGCAGTTCACGCCCGCGAGCGGCCACTGATCGCGCGGGCCTGTGGTACAACGGCTGTCAGGAGTCATCGAAAGTGCAGAAGGTCGATCTGTTTTCCTTGAATGATCGGGTAGCGGTGGTCATCGGCGGCGGCGGCGTGCTGGCGGGCGCCATGTCGACCGGCTTCGCACGGGCGGGCGCCGCGGTGGTCGTCGCCGATTACAACGGGGAGGCGGCCGAAGCGCGCGCGCGTTCGATCCGGGAGGAAGGCGGGCGTGCAATCGGCGTGACGTGCGACGCAACCAAGCGGGCGGACCTCGAGAAGACGTTGGCGGTGACGCTCGAGAACTTCGGGCGGGTGGACATTCTGGTCAATGCGGCGGGGATCAACTCGCCGACGCCGTTTTTCGAGATCACGGAAGAGGAGTGGTACCGGATTCTGGACGTCAACCTGAAGAGCGTTTTTCTGGCCTGCCAGGTCTTCGGCAAGGCGATGATCGAAGCGGGCCGCGGCGGCTCGATCATCAACATCAGTTCGGTGTCGGCGGGTCCGCCGCTCTCGCGCGTGTTCACCTACAGCATCACGAAGGCGGGCGTCAACCAGATCACGCAGTTTCTGGCGCGCGAATGGGCGCCGCACAAAGTGCGTGTCAACGCGATCCAACCGGGATTCTTTCCCGCGGAGCAGAACCGGCGGGTGCTCACGCCGGACCGTGTCGAGAAGATCATGTCGCATACGCCGATGGGACGGTTCGGCGAGCCCGAGGAGCTGATCGGCGCGGCGATCTACCTGGCGTCGGAACGCGCGTCGTCGTTCGTGACGGGCTCGATTCTGCGCGTGGACGGCGGCTTCCTGGCGATGACGATCTAGCGGTACTGCGCGGCGTTCGCCTCGAAGGAAAGCAGCACCGGGCGATCCGGCAGCCGTTCCCGCAGAAGGGCGATTTCGTCGGCGCCGTCTTCCAGAGGCAGGGCAATTTGGCCGCCGAGCGCTGCCGAGCGACACAGCGCCATGAGGATCTCGTGGCCCTTGTAAGCGCTTTCGAAGCGGCAGGGGTGCGGCTTGGAGTCGTCTTCGAGCCACTCGGCGATGTCCTGGATATAAGGCGGCATGTCCAGATCGTAGTTCATGCTGCCTGAGCCGGATTCGGCGGTTGTCTTGCTGACCGCGCGCCAGCCGCCGCCGGTGAGGACTTCGGCGAAGCCCTCGCTTCCCTGCGCGCCAATGCGCGCCTTACGCCACCAATAGTCGACTTCAGGGACGTCGGGGGCTCCTGCGCCGCACTCGATCCAGCCGCGCACGCCGTTCGCGAACTGAATGACGCCGGCGAGGTAGTCGGGCGAGGGGTGATTGTCGGCCAGCTTGCCCCGACCCGCAGCCTGCGCCATGACCCACCGGGCTTCGGCGTCGTCGTTGTACCAGCGCATGTAGTCGATCAGGTGGCTAGCCATGTGCATGAGCCACCCGGTGGCCGTGCCGTAAACGGTGTGCAGGCGGCCGAGCGCGCCGGAAGCGATGATCTCGCGCACCCTGCGGTAGTGAGCGCCGTAACGGTGCTGGTGGCTGACTACCGCCTTGACGCCGGCATCCTCGAGTTCGCGGCGGATCTGGACGGCCTCCGCGCTGGTAAGGGCGATGGGCTTTTCGAATGCGATAAGGCGGGCGCCGCCGGCAATGCCGGCGCGGATCAAGGGCAATCTCAGATCGGGCAGGGTGCAGAAGCAGAAGACGTCGGGTTTGAGACGCCGCGCCATTTCGGCGGCGTCCGTGCCGAACTCGGTCAGGCCGAATCGGGCGGCAGCGGCCTCGGCGCGGCTAAGGTCAATGTCGCAAACGCCGACCAGTTGGAAACGGGGGTTGGCGTGAAAGGCTGCGGCATGGTGCATGCCGCGCTTGCCCATGCCCACAACGAGGACGCGGTAGGCCATTGGGATCCCCCTAGCCCTGAGCGCGATCCCACTCGAGGACCTTCTCGATCACGTAATCGACCTCTTCCTCGGTGAGCTCGGGGTACATGGGCAGCGAGATGCAGCAGGCGGCGTTGCGCTCGGAGTTGGCCAGAGAGCCTACGATGCGCGCGGGTTTGCCCCAGGGGTAGCCTTCCTGTTGGTGGATGGCGATGGGATAGTGGCACTTGGCGTCCACGCCGTTGTCGTTGAGGTGCTTCAGCAGGCGGTCCCGTTGTTCGGGGCGGCGCGTTTCGATGACGTAGAGATGGTAGACGTGCCGATACCCGGGCTTCTCGTACGGCAACGTGATGTGGCGGGCCTGGGCCAGGCCGGCGGAATAACGCGCGGCCCACTTGCGGCGCAGGTCGTTCCAGGCATCGATGTACTTGAGCTTGGCGCTGAGCACGCCGGCGTGGATGTCGTCCAGGCGGCTGTTGAAGCCGAAGCTGTGGTAGGAGCGCTTTTCCGAACCGTGGTTGCGCAGCCTGCGCACGGCGCGATTCACGTCGTCACGGTTGGTAATGACGGCGCCGCCGTCGCCGAAGGTGCCGAGGTTTTTCTGAATGATGAAGCTGGTGGCGACGGCATCGCTGAGTTCGCCGATGCGGAAGCCGTCGCCGTGCGCCCCGATGGCCTGGGCGTTGTCCTCGACGATGAGAAGGTTGTAGCGATCGGCGATCTTGCGGATGGCCTTCATGTCGGCGCACTGCCCGTACAGGTGGACGGGGACGATAGCGCGCGTGCGTTCGGTGACGGCGGGCTCGATTTTTTCGGGATCGATGCAGTTGGTGCGGGGGTCGGTGTCTACAAAGACGGCGGTAGCGCCTGCGATCCAGATGGCCTCGGCCGTGGCGAAGAAAGTGTTGACGGTGGTGATGCATTCATCGCCCGGGCCGATGCCCAGGGCCATCAATGCGAGCCAGATGGCGTCGGTGCCGGAGTTGACGCCGACGGCGTGCTTCATGCCGAAATAGGCGGCCAGCTCGCCTTCGAAGCGTCTGAGCATCGGCCCCATGACGTACTCGCCGCTTTCCAGCACCTGGCGGATGTTGGCGTCGATTTCGGCCTGGATGTTGCGGTACTGACGAACGTGACCGTAGAAAGATACGAACATGCCTGCCGCTCCTCGTCGGGCTGAGTCCAGCGCGCGTCCCAAACGACGTTGCCGCGCAGATGCAGCGCCGATGTCGGTGGTAAAAGCTCCTATTAAAGCACAAGCCGTTGCTCAGCTGCGTGGGGCGGCTGCGTGCTGGCGCATGCGCCGCAGGACGGCTTCGAGTTCGTTGCTGCGCAGAGGTTTGGCGAGCAGGTCGTCGATGCCGGCGTCTCGGCAGCGGGCGATCACGTCGGCGGACGCCGATGCGGTGAGAGCGAGGATCGGCGTGCGGTCATGTTGCGGCTCGCGCCGGCGGATCTCGCGGGCCGTTTCGTAGCCGTCGAGGGCGGGCATTTCGCAGTCCAGCAGGATGAGATCGTAGCGGCGGCGCGCGTGCAAGCGGAGCGCTTCTTCGCCGTCGGAAGCGACGTCCACGCGGCAGCCGAGGCGCTCGAGCGTGCGGCGGGCGACCTGCCGGCTGACGGGATCGTCTTCGGCGAGCAGGACCTGCAGCGAGAGGGCGGACGGGGAAGAGTCGCTTTCCGCGGCGCGCGAGTGCGGGGGCGGTGGAGGGTCCGGAGCGAGGGGGAGGTCGAGTTCGAACCAGAAAGTGGAACCTGCGCCGGGGCGGCTGTCGACGCCGATGCGGCCGCCCATGAGTTCGACGAGGTTCTTGCTGATGGCGAGGCCGAGACCGGCGCCGGGAAGGCGGGGCTGGTTGGGGGCGGGGAGCCGCGCGAAGCGCTGGAACAATTCCTGCTGTTTCTGTTCTGGTATGCCGGGTCCGGTGTCTTCGACCGAGATGCGCAGGCGCCCGCCGTTCTCGCCTGTGCGCATATCGACGCCCACCCGCACGTGCCCCGAAGGAGTGAACTTGATGGCGTTGCCGGTGAGGTTGAGCAGGATCTGCGCCACGCGGTCGGCGTCGCCCAGGAAGCGGCGCGGCAGCTCGTCGGGATAGCGCACGAGCAGCGCGAGTCCCTTTTTGTCGGCCAGGGGTTTCAGTAAGGCGATCACCTGCCGAATGAGGCTTTCGAGATCGAAGGGTTCCGCGCGGACGGGGAGCTTGCCGGCCTCCATGCGCGCCAGATCGAGCAAGTCGTTGATGACGCGAAGCAGGGTTTCGGCCGAGGTTCGGATGGTCGAGACCATCTCGCGTTGCCGCCCGTCGAGCGGGGTTTCGAGCAGCAGTTCCGCCAGGCCGAGCACGCCGCTGATGGGAGTGCGGATTTCATGGCTGGCCAGGGCGAGGAACTCGCTCTTGGCGCGGGCGGACGCCTCGGCAGCTTCTTTGGCGCGCTCGAGTTCCTCTTGGCGACGGCGCAGTTCGGCCTCAGCCCACTTCAGAGGGCTGATATCGGTCACCATGCCGAGGGTGCCCAGGTAGCGACCGTTATCATCGAGCAGGGGCGAGGTGGAGACGAGCGTCCAGACGGAAGTCCCGTCGGAGCGTCGAAAGCGGAATTCGAAGCGGTCTTTGGCGCGGTGTCCCTGACGGCGGCGTTCGACGCGTCGCAGGTACTCGCTCCAACCTTCCTCGTCGACGATCTCGCGGAGGGAGCATCCCAGCAGCGCGTGCAGATCGAGGCCCAGCATTTCCGCGAACGCGTGATTGGCGAAGAGGATCCGGCCGCTCGGCGAGACCAGGCCGATTCCTTCGGCGGCGGTTTCCACGATCTGGCGATAGCGGGCTTCGCTGGCGCGGAGGGCTTCTTCGGCACGGCGGCGGGCTTCCTCGGCGTGAAGGCGCTGTTCCTCTTTCTCGAAGCGATCGAGAGCCACCGAAAGGTTTGCCGCGACGCGATCGAGCAGTTCGGTTTCTTCGGTATCGAAGGCGATGGGGTCGGTCGAGTAGACGGCGAGGACGCCGAAGAGGCGATCGCGCGCTCTAAGCGGAAAGGCGGCCACGGACTGAGCGCCGACATCGGCGAGGATGTGGCGCCATGGGGCCAAACGCGGATCCTCGAGCGCATGGCGGATGACACAGGGGCGTCCGGTGCGGACGGCTTGCCCGACAGCGCCCTGACCTTCGGGTTCGTCGCGGGCCGTGATGCGGACGTTCTCTGCTACAAGCGGAGCGACTCCAGCGTAGGCGGCGGGTTTCAGGTCGCCCCTGACGGGATCGAACATGGCGACGAAGGCGAGCCGGTAGAGTCCGCTTTCGTGCACGATGCGGCAGACCTCCTCGAGCAGGGCTTGGCGGTCGCCGGTGCGAGCAATCGCGTCATTGACGCGGCTCAGTGTGGCGTAAACGCGGTTGAGGTGGGCAAGACGGCTCAGCAGGGCGGGCGGAGCAGGATACGAATGCTCCTCACCGGACTCCTGCTTGGTTGAGGGAGAGGGCGGCGGTTCGCCCAGGTCCGCGGGGCCCATTCTGTATCGCTTATCGGATAAGAAGCCGCACATTTTCGTTCACGGTTGCGAACGCTTGCCATAATGGAACCCATGGCGTGGGAAAAAGAGCTGGAAATGGCTCGGGAATTGGCTGTTCGGGCGGGAGAGACGGCGTTACGACTGCGGGAGCGCGGCGTGGCCGTGCAGGCGAAAGCGGATTTTTCTCTGGTAAGCGAGGCGGACCGTGAGTGCGAGCGGCTGATCGTTGCCGGTCTGGAAGAGAAGTTTCCCGACGACGGCGTTCTGGGCGAGGAGGGCGGGGTGCGTCCATCGCGCTCCGGTCGCCGGTGGATTATCGATCCCATCGACGGCACGCTGGACTACCTGCGCGGGATCCCCGTCTGGTCGGTGCTGATCGCTCTCGAGCAGGGGGATGACGTGGCCGTGGGCGTTTGCCACTTGGCGGAGACCGGCCAGACCTATTACGCCGCGCGCGGCATGGGAGCGTACCGAGACGGCATCCGGCTGGAGGCTTCGCGCGCGAGCCGGCCTGCCGAGGCGGTGGTCTGCGTGAACGCGCTGCACAAGGCGGCGGGCGCTCCCTGGCGCGAAAATGTCATCGGGTTAATGGGCCGTGTGCGCGCTGTGCGTTGCTTTGGCGGCTGCCTGGACGCGATGATGGTGGCCGCGGGGCGGGTGGATGTCTGGATCGAGCCTGAGGCGCGTGAATGGGATCTGGCGGCGCTGAAGGTGATCGCGACGGAGGCGGGTGCGAGCTTCTTCAATCTCGACGGGCGAGCGAGCATTTACGCCGGCAACTGTGTAATTGCTGCGCGGGGACTGGAGCGCTGGGTGAGGCTGCAGTTAGGCGCGGGGTGAGAGGAGCGACGGCTTCGACGAGTCCGATCGGCGTGCTCTGCGATAATATGGACGTGGCCAAGGCCAGAGATCTGCTCGCAACGCTCGAGCGGACCGAACAGCAATTGCGGCTCTTCCAGAAGATCAGCCGCTTCATGGTCCGCGAGATGAGCCTGCAGGAAGTCCTGCAGGGCATCGTTTCGCTCGTCGTGGAGTTCATGAAGTGCGATTCCTGCCTGGTCTACCTGATTGACAATGACGAGCTGGTGCTATGCGCCTCCAACTCGCCGCATCCGGATCAGATCGGTCGGCTGCGCCTGAAGCTGAGCGAGGGTTTGACAGGCTGGGTGGCGCGCGAGCGACGCGTGCTGGCCATTTCGCGTGAGGCGTACAAGGACCCTCGCTTCAAGGCCTTCCGGGAACTGCCGGAGGACACCTACGAAGCCTTCCTATCGGCGCCTGTAATTGCTCGCAACCGGGTAGTGGGAGTTATTAACGTGCAACACAAGGACCCGCACCAGCACACGGGGGCGGAAATGGAACTGCTGACCACAGTGGGCGAGCTGGTGGGTTGCGCTTTAGTGCTGGCGCGCATGGATCCGGAAGCAGTCGAACGCGCCAATCACGTCGAGCTGGTGCTGGCCTCCGGTACTCCGCGGCGTTGAGCCTTTCCCATGCGCGCGGGCTTGTGGCTGCTGGCGTTGGCCGCTGCCGCCTGGTGTGGGGAGCGGTGGGAGATCCGCTTCTTCCACGACGAAGACGACAGCCGGCTGGTCCTGAACGATCTGGCCTTTCTTTCCGAAGAGCGCGGGGTGGCTTGCGGCGCGCTCGTGGAACGCAGTCGAGAGCGCGGGGCGCTCGTAACGAGTTTTGACGGGGGACGGACATGGTCCCTGGGGTGGGCCCCGGAGGCGTGTCTATCGCTCTGCGCGGTGGGCAAGGCCGGGCTGTGGATGGTGGCTCCGCGTGCTGCTTACCGCAGCGAGGACGGCGGGCGTACCTGGAAGCGCGTCCCCGCACCTGAAGGGATTCTTCGTGTGTACTTCCGCGACGAGGAGCGCGGGTGGGCCGTGGGGAGGCGCAAGGGAGTTTACGAGACCTCAGACGGCGGTAAGACTTGGCAGCGGGTTGGCTCGGCCGAGCAGGTCCGGGCCAATCCGGACCACACTTGTTTCCGCTGGATCGCTTTCGCAGATCGGCAGCACGGCATGATCGTCGGCGGCTACCAGGGGCCACGGCGCCAGGAGGGAGAGCCGATACCGGAATGGCTCGATCCGCGCATGGGCGAGCGGCAACGCGAGCGCCCCGGATTGGGAATCGTCCTGGAGACGCGCGACGGCGGACAAAATTGGGAAGCTTCGGTGACCACGATGTTTGGTCAGATCACGCGCGTGCGGTTTTCCCCCTCCGGACGCGCGCTGGCTGTGGTGGAGTTTGAGCGCTCATTCGAGTGGCCGTCGGAGGTTTTCTTGTTGGACTGGAGGACCGGCGGCAGCGAGCGGATCTTCCGCAGGGCCGACTTGGCAATCACGGATGTGGTAATCGCCGGCGACGGCCGGGGATATTTGGCGGGCGTGGAGCCTGTCGGGCGCAAGGTTCGACTCCCGGTGGCGGGTAAAGTGAGGGTGTTGCAGAGCGAGAATCTGCGAGATTGGCGAGAAGCGGAGGTGGATTACCGCGCGTTCGGCCGACGTGCGATGCTGGCGGAATCCGGCTCGGGGAGGCTGTGGCTGGCAACGGATGCGGGAATGATTTTGGAGCGCGTGGAGGAATAGTCGGGCGAGGACTGAAACATTCACCGACCCCGGTGTTTTATCAACATGTTTCCAACTGCGTGTCGTCCGTATCCTATTGATGCAAAGAGAGAAAAAGTCCGTGCAAAGGCCGGCCTTTTCGGGTCGACGGGGGTTGACAAGGCGGGCGGCTGCATTGCAAGATGGTAGTGGTTCCGAGAGGTCCGCGGAACAGCGAGCCTAAGCCGGGGCGGCTGCCTCGGAGCGATGATCCGGTTCGGTTGACCGGTTAGGAAGGCCGAACTGGGGAGCGACGGGGCGGTTGGAACCGGCGAGGGTGAGCTTCCCGGGGCTGAATCGGGCCGAGCGAGGAACCGGAGGGTTCGAAAGAACCCGAAGGGGAGCAAGGCCTGAGGAGGCTCTAGGATTGCAGGTTCGGAGCTCGGGCAACGGGTCCTGGGTGCTGATCCTCCCCGAACCGCCGAGGCGCTTCGAGGAGGGGAGCCTAGGGCCGAACGGGCCCGGGTGACAACCTGTAAGGCGCTGAAGAGGCAGGCCCGGAGCGACGAGCCTGGAGAGGTGGCTCCGAAAGGGGCAGCCGCTCCAGGGGAGCGAAAGGCCGTTTCGAAGCGCCGGCTCCTCCGACGGCGCCTTCGAGGCTTTTCCCGGAGCGTCGAGCCGTCGGCGCCAAAAGCGCCGGCGGGGAGCAAGGGGAAGGGCACGAGGCGAGTCGGAGCCACGCTCAGGCCGAGCATGCCGGCTGGGGAGCAAGCTGGGACGTGGGTCACTCGGAACCGCTTTTGTTTTCCGTCCTACCGAGTTTCAACGCCGGTTCGAAGCGGCCGCCTGCTCTCCCACGGGGAACTGCCGCGGTTTCTTGGCGCCCGAGTAGGTTTCACGCCGGGGCCGGAAGCTCAGGAAATTGTGCCGACAATATTCGCACCGCCACGCGTGGGCGCCCAAGGCAAGCAGCAGCTTACGGAGCGCGCCGGTGGGATAACGCTCAGGCGACCAGGATGCCAGGTCCGTTCGCCAGCACTTTGGACAGCGCGCCCAACGAACATTACTCAGCCGCCAGGTCCGCGCGATGAAGCGGGCGCGGCAGTCGCGGCAGCGCAAGGGGCGAATGCCGAGCCAGCTCAGCAGGCGCTCACGCCTCGTGCGGCGGTGCGAGTAGCGCAGGTTGCGGCTGCCGCAGAGCGGGCACTGTACCATGGGTGGATCCTCTGATTGCGAAGGGTTGATTGTAACGCAACAGGCCAGCGCCCGGTGTGCTAGAATAGCGCGTAGCGCATGAACGGGCTCGTAGCTCAGTTGGTTAGAGCGCTACCTTGACACGGTAGAGGTCTGGCGTTCGAGTCGCCACGAGCCCACCAGGGGTTTCAGCGCGGCACCGAGCATTCAAGAGAGCCTCCCTGCGTATTCGTGGCGCTTTCAGTCGTTCGCGGGCTGAATTGTGCAGCCGCCGCGCAGCCCTGGCACGAACAGTGATCCCGCATCTCACGTCGGTCGGTAACTGTCTGCGCCGATGCGGGAGGGGCAACCCAGCCTCGTCCCAAGCGGCGGCCGGGGGATCTCGGGTGATTCATAGCGGTGTGGGCGCCCGGCGGTCCGTTGCAGCGCCGCTGAGGTAGAGTCAGTGCGACTGGCTTCACCGCACGCCGAGAGCTAAAGCAGAATCGCACGATCGACGCCAAGGATCGCCGCGTTATAGCTTCGGAGCACACCTTCACGCGCACCGCCGTCCGGTAGGGACGCCGGAACGGCGGTCGGGCGAGGGAACCGAGCGGCCAGTAGCGGCAGTCCTTCGGCACGAACTTCTCACGGCGGGCCCATGGGGGCGCCCGGGAGTTGTAGCAGCCGCGCTAGTGATCCAAGGACTCGACTTTTCGCGGCTCATACGCCTCGCCGGTTTTCGGCGGCCGGACTCGCACCGCGCCGGGCGTCGAGGCGACTCGCCGTGCGGGCCGCGGCTCTCTTGCTTCACGGTGGATGAACCCTACTCGGAGCGTGCCGCGCGGCGTGCATTTACTTGGGCATCCAAACCCGTGCGCCCTGCGGGCGAGAGCCGGCTTGTGGTTTCATAGTGGGGGCGGTAAGGATCACGGAAATAGGGAATCGGTAGAGATAGATTGGATCGGGAGGCGTCATGGGTCATTACGGCGGTTTAGGCGTCGGCGGCGGCGAGGCCAGGCGGCGGCGCGGCCTGAGGTGGGCGTTTCCAGTCGCGGGACTGCTGGCGCTGGTCTGGTTTCTGGTGCGGGTGATTCCGAAGCCTTCCAGGGCCGCCTATCCATGCCAGAGGGCGGCCGCGCCGCTGGCCGGTGGGTTCTTGGTGTGGGTGGCGGGCTTGGCGGGCGCTCATTGGTTGCGGCGGGAGGTGTTGGCGCGCGGGTGGCGAGGGGGTGCCGTGGCGGCCATCCTGGCCTGCGCGCTGTATTTGGTCTGGCTGCCGTTGGGGATCGCACCGGACGCGGCCGCGCAGGAAGCCTTCACACCCAGCGAGCCGCCCAATCAGCCGCTAGGAGTCGGCAAGGGCATCCATCCCGGGCGCGTGGTCTGGGTGTACGAACCCGAAGCGACGCGCTGGGACGGGAAGACGGGCAACTGGTGGGACGACGCCAATACGGATCCGAAGGCGGTTGCGGCCATGCTTTCCGAGGCCTTGCGCACTCTGACCGGCGAGAAAACGGACCGAGCCGCATGGGAGGCGCTGTTCCGCCATTTCAATCGCACGCACGGTCTGGCAGACGCGGGCTACCGCAAGGGCGAAAAGGTGGCCGTCAAAATCAACGCCAATCAGGACCGAGGCGGCGAGTGGAAGCCCGGCGCGGGCATGCATAGCCCGCAACTGATCGTAGCGCTGCTCGAGCAGTTGGTGAAGACGGCGGGCGTGCCTGCGGATGCGATCACCATTTACGATGCATCGCGCGGCATCGGCGATCCCATTTACCAGAAGGTGAGGGCGAGGCCGGAGTTCCAAACGGTGCGGTTCGTGGTCCATCCGAAAATGGCGGGTAACGGGCGACTGGCGGCCGAACCCGACCTGGAAAACCCGGTCCATTTCGCGGAGGGTCCGTCGCCCGCCTATTTACCCAAGGCGGTGACGGAAGCAAAGTACCTCATCAATCTGGGACTGCTGCGTGCGCACACGCTATTCGGCATTACTTTGTCCGCGAAGAACCATTTCGGTTCGACTTACTTTTCGGAGAAAGGAACCTGGACGCCCGCGCCCTTGCACGCCACCGGCTCGCGCTCGCGTCCGATGGGAAGTTATAACTGTCTGGTGGATCTGAACGGTCATCGGCATGTGGGAGGCAAGACGCTGCTCTATCTGCTGGAGGGACTTTACGTGGCCGAGCATCAGGGCGGCAGCGTGATGCGCTTCGCTTCCTTCGGCGACCGGTGGACGGCCAGCCTGTTGGTCTCGCAGGATCCCGTGGCGATCGATTCGGTAGGTCTCGACATCCTGCGGGCCGAGCCGCGCGCGACCGAGGTGCGAGGCAGCGCCGATAACTACCTGCACGAAGCTGCGCTGGCCGAGAAGCCTCCCTCCGGCGCGCTCTATGATCCGGAGCGCGACGGCACGCGGTTGAGCAGTCTTGGCGTGCACGAGCACTGGAACAACGCAAAAGAACGCAAATACTCCCGTAACCTGGGAAGGAAGGAAGGCATCGAGTTGATCGTTACGGGCAAGCCGTTGCCTTTTCCCGCGAGTGCCTCCGACTGACTCTCGTCCGGTCGGAAAAAGCCGACCGAGAGCCAGGATGGCCGACTGGACGCATGCGGGGATGGGCGGCGCGGTTTCGGGTCGGCGAGCACGTCGGCAGAGACGGAGCGGTAAGTCGGAGAGTAAGTGCATCGCCCAAATTTCAGCCGGGGGGCTCGAGAGTTTTAGCGAGTCGAGCCAAGCGCGTTTGAGCTGCGGGTGCGAGGAGCAGCCGGCGACAGCGCGGCCTCAGTAACAGGGAGCGGGCTTTCTTAGTCGCACAGGGAAAGGGCGGAGGAGGATTCGGCTCTACGGGCCGGCGAGACGGCGGGCAGCGGGAAGGCATCGTGGGTGAGGCGTTGCCAGGCCGCCAGCATCGCGCGATGCTGCTCGAGGACGCTGCGGTAGCGGACATCGCCCGCCAGGTTCTTCATCTCGCCGGGATCGTTCACTAAATCGACGAGGGACTCGCGTCGGACGCCCTCGCTGTAGACGCAGTATTTATAGCGCTGACTGCGCACCATCCGCCCTTCGGGCATGGGCGTCCTGCCTTCGACGGGTGCGCCCTGCACCAGTTTGTTCGAGACGACGACGTACCGGCGCGGATCCGGATCCCGTCGACCCTCCGCGCCGGCTCGAAGACTGAGTCCCGGCAGACCCGCGGGCGGCTCGAGGCCCGCGAAATCGCAGAGAGTGGGGATCAGGTCGACGCCGGTATGAACCAGGCGGTCCGAGACCTGGGGCTTCGTCACGCCCGGCCAACATAGGATCAGGGGCACGCGCGCGGCCTCCTCGTAGAAAACGGTCTTCTGGTTCCAGCCGTGGGCGCCCTGGCAATCGCCGTGATCGGAGAGAAAGACGATGAGCGTTCGCTTGTCGCAGCCCGATTCACGCAAAGCGCGCAGGAGCAGTCCGATGAGCGCGTCTACTTTTTCGATGAGCCGATAGTAAGCCCAGATATACTGGCGCCACTTACCGGCGTCGAAATCGGCTACGGGAAACATGGGCGAGCTTTGGTAAGACCTGCGCATCAAGGTCATAATGTCCGGCTCGTCGGCCTGCGGCGCATGGTTGGGCCGCAGCGGGGGACATTGTTCCGGGGGTGGAGGAGCTCCGATCTCTCCCTGGGGCAGAGGCTCGCCGCGCGCCCACTGGCAGATATCGTGCGGGTTGACGAAAGAAGCCACCATGAGGAAGGGTTCGCGGCGTTCGGATTTGAGGAAATTGGCCGCGGCAGCGGCTACGGCGTCATCCTTCAGTCTCCGCACGCGGGTGATTTCGAAGCCGTGGGCGTCAGGCCGGTCCTCTCGGTAAGGCAAATGCCACTTGCCGAAGTAGGCGGTCTGGTAACCGGCCCTTCGGAAGAGTGTTCCCAGATTGGGAAAGCGTTGGAAATCGATGGGGGTGGTGTCATTGGTCTGAACGCCGGTTTCCACCGGGTATCTGCCGGTGAACATCGACGTACGGGAAGGCACGCAGAGCGGATTCGCGCAGTAGGCGCGCGAGAAGAAGGCGCCCTCGGCGGCCAGGCTGTCCAAGTGAGGGGTGTTGAGGTACCTGTGCCCGAGGCGACAGCTGAGTGCTTCCGATGACTGCTGATCGGTCATGATCAGCAAAATGTTGGGCCGGTTCGCGGCGGCCGGTCGGCCGATCCAAGGGCCAAGGGCGGCGGCCAAGAATTTTCGCCGATTCATGGCAATCCGGTCCACATGGTAGCATGACGGGCGCATCGGCCCGGCAGGAGTCGTGCGCCTTCGCGAGCGCGTCGACCGGCGAAGGGCGGCAATGCAGCCCTTGAAGCCGATGGAGTCCGCATGCGGACGCCGGCGGGAGTCGAGGATCGCCGACGACGGGCGAGCCGGGCGGGAATCGTTTGGGTGGGCGGGCCGCGGTGGCCGGCGGGAGGCAGGCGACTGTGGAAGGCGTGTGGAAATTGTGAGGATTTCGCTTTTCCGGCCTCCGGGGCCGGGCGGCCGAACGCGGGGTGTCGATGCTAAAACCGGCGCAAATTTCGGCTCGTCGTGCGCCTCAGCCGCGGGCGGAATTTCATCCGTAGTAAACCAGGCGGTCGCGCCTCAGCTCGAGGTCGGTCGTACGGTCCTCCCCGCGGAGCAGATCCACAATTTGCTCGGCAATCGTAGGTTCGCAAAAGGCGTTGGTTAGCATGAGCTCCAGGTCCGGCGAGCAGCTGACCAGCTTGGTGAGTTCGCGATATGCGTGAATGGACATTTGCGACCAAATCGTACCGAGCAACCGTCTTGCGAGGCGTCTGGCGGTGTGCAGGCTCAGGCCCAAGTAGCGGGTGAAGAAGTCGGTCATGCGGCGCAAGGTAAGGCGACGGGTTATGAAGGCGATGCGGTAGTATTCGGGCATGTCCTCGTAGAACTCATCCAGCGGGGCGTAGGAGATCTGCAGCAGGCCGGTTTCCAGCTCGACCCGCATCCAGCACTCCACGCCTCTGGGCGACATGCCGAGCTCGTGAAGTCGTTCGCAGCTCAACTTGGTCGAGAAAGGGCCTGCCGCGATCCAGACGTCCTGCGGTTCGCCGAGTCGCGAGAGCATGTCGGCGAGATCGCGGGCGGATTGAAAACGGTAATCGCCAAAGTGGTACTTCATACCTTATCCTCCGCCTGGCGGGTTAGGGGGTGTGTCGAAACGGCCTCGGCAGACTTGCCTGGGCGAACTTCCATCGGAGAAGGCCACGATCGGTGTCGGCTTTTGCCGGTCTTGTCGTGGCGGTTCCAGGTGCGCCCGCGCCCGCGCTGCGGGGGCGTTGGGCGTGCATGGTGCTCGCGGCCGCGGGAAAAGCGGGCGACGGCTGGGTCGGACTGCAGCCGGTGCGAGCAAAGCCGGCGGTCGGCCGGGCGCGAGCCTTGAAAGCGAAAGCTAGGCTGTTGAAGAGCGTGCGATGCATGAGATTCTCCTTGTTGCGGCGAAGGCGACACGCCTCCATTGTAAAACAAATGGTAATTTCTTGGCAAGTAATTATTATTTTAGCATCCAGCGCGATTTTTTGGCTCGAATCGGCTGAAATTGAGAGAAAACGTAGCGAGATAAAAGAGAGAATTAAATAAAGAACTCTAACGGTCTCCGGTAACTCGGCGTGAACGCGCTCGGATGCCCACTAGCGGCCTGCAACCTTATTCTCTCTCTATATATATCTCCCGCGCCATACCTCTCGCGCGGGGTGGAGTTTTCGGGCCCGTATCCGCTTTCGCCGGGGCTGGGCCATGGACGCTCGGCTGCGGACCCGATTGCGCCCGCAAGGCTTGCAAGCACCGAAAGCTCCGGAGTGACGGTCCGCCAAGCGGGCTGCATGGCCGGCCGTCACGCCGGCGTGAGTGGAGGCTAGCGGTCCCATGCCGGAAGCGCTTGGGGGCCTGCGGCGGGCTCAGTAGGCCCTGGCGCGGTCTTGCGCGGGCCGGCGCCGCCGAGCCCGATCCCATCTTCCTCAGGTCGGCGGTCTGAGCGCGGGTTGCCGCGAAGCCCAGCTGGAGCGAGACGATGGGGCTCCGGCTGGGTTGGCTGCGTCCGTTGAGCCGCTCGCCTCGGGGACCGGGAGCGGTAGATGACGGCCGGCACGCGCTCCTCGGCGGCTTTGTCACCCAGGCGCCCGGGGTTGGCGAGCGGTACGGCTTCGAGCACGGCGTAGGCGCGGCGCGCCGCCGCGGCGGCCGGATAGGACAGCGGCCGGCCGGGTTCGCTCAGAATCTCGGCGACCGGGGGCGGCGGATGCCGGGTACCGGGTAGTCGGGCTCAGGCATCGGCAGCCCTCTTGACCAGGTCGTCGGGCGCCTCACCCCACGGCATCCGCTCGGTGCC
>CALJAM010000028.1 GCA_938027685.1 uncultured Bryobacteraceae bacterium | reverse complement strand
TCTAACCATGCCCAGGAATGAGTTCGCCGGGATCAATATGTCTCAATCCCTTCTTCATCAGGTCAGCGTTCTAACGTGGGAGGAGCTCAGGAATGAGATAGACTGGCTGCGTCTCAATCCCTTCTTCATCAGGTCAGCGTTCTAACCCCTCCCCCTCCTTAAGCCTCCCAAAATCAATGAGTTGCAGAGGTCGTTGACAAAAATTTTCCACAACCGCGCACCTCTTGACAACTCACGATTTTCCAATGGGTTAGCGGGAACCACGCCAACCGCTGCCGCCGGCAGCTCCCCATCCCGGACCGCCGCCCCGGCGCCAGGCTGTCGGTTCACCCTCCCGCGCATCGCTTCATTATTCAACCACAACTCGCCCTCGCTTGTCTAGAGTCGGCAAGTCTGCGGCGCCGGCGGTATGGCCGGCCTCCAAAGACCCCCGCCCGCGGCCTCACGCACCCATCATCGGCGCCCCGTGCCTTCAGCCTAGCCTCAGCCGGCGATGAGCCCCGCAATACGGTCCGCATCGCAGGGCACCACCAGCGGCTGGTTTGCGTAAGAGACCTCGATCGCACCCCCTGAAGGCGTTGCCAGCTTCCGACAGTGGTAGCGGTAGATGTAGTCAGGATCCTTCAGCAGGTGGCCGGTCAGCACAGCCACGACGTCCTCACCCGGACGGATGAGGCCCGCATCCACCAGCCGGCGGATGCCGGCCAGCGTGGCCGCCGAAGCGGGCTCGCAGCCGATGCCGCATTGTCCGATGACCGCCTTGGCGTCGGCAATTTCCGCCTCCGCCACCTTCTCGACCACCCCGTCGGTCGCCCGGATCGCTTCCAGGGCCTTCGGCCAGGAGACCGGGTCGCCGATGCGGATCGCGGTGGCCAGAGTCTCCGGCTTGGCGACGGGCTGCAGCCGCCCGCCACCGCGTCGGACCAGCTCGTAGAAGGGGGCGGCGCCTTCGGCCTGGATGACCGCCAGCCGGGGCATGCGATCGATGAGACCAAGGCCGGCCAACTCGCGCAGGGCCTTGCCGAAGGCGGCGGTGTTGCCCAGATTGCCGCCGGGCAGCACGATCCAATCCGGCGGTCGCCAACCGCGCTGCTCCAGCAGCTCGATGACGATGGTCTTCTGGCCCTCGATGCGGAAGGGATTGATGGAATTCAGCAGGTAAATGCCCAGCCGTTCGGCGAGGACACGGACCAGGGCGAGGATCTGATCGAAATTGGCCTCGACCTGGAAGGTGCGGGCGCCGTACTCCAGCGCCTGCGCAAGCTTGCCAAAGGCGATCTGCCCGTGGGGGACGAAAACCAGGGCTTGCAGGCCGGCCGCCGCCGCGTAGGCGGCCATGGAGGCGGAGGTGTTGCCCGTGGACACGCAGGCCACCCGGCGCATGCCGAGGCGCAAGGCCTGCGCAACGCCGCAGCTCATGCCGTTGTCCTTGAAGGAGCCGGTGGGGTTGAAGCCCTGATGTTTGAAGGCGAGCCGCTCGAGTCCGGCCCAGCGGGCGGCACGCGGCGCGGGGAGCAGGGGCGTGTTGCCCTCGAGCAAGGTTACCGCGTGGGAGTAATCGTCGAAGGGCAGCAACTCGCGGAAGCGCCAGACGCCGCTGCGATCGAGCGGGGCGTCGCTGAGGCGACGGCAGCGCCATAGCTCCCGAAGCGAGGAGGCGGGCAGCGAAGGCGGAGGGAAGTCGACCTCGAGCAGGCCGCCGCAGCGCGGACAGTTGTAGATGATATCGGTGACGGGATAGCGTGCGCGGCAGGAGGGTTCGAAACAGACCAGCTCGGCGGCCATGGAATCCTCGATTATAAGTCGCGCCGGATGGCGGTGGACGAGGGTCGGCGTGGCGTGGGGGGTGTCCGGACGATGGGGATCGCGGGGCGGTTGGTGATTTCTGGCCGTATGGGTCGGTAGGGTCCGCAGAGGGTGGGGGGCGACGGCGGCGAGCGGCGAAGTGGAGGGCAGTAGCGGCTTGGGAAGGGATAGGGTTTGGTGAGCAGCCCTGCGCGGAGGTCAGCCGTACGGTGGGCATGGGATGGCCGTAGTCCGGAGGTGAGACGTCCGGTGCGCCGGGTTGCGTAGAGCGGCGGCTGGTTCGTAGGCGTGGGCGCGAACGCGTGCGAGGGAGGGTCGGCTCGGCCGGCGAGAGGCTGCCGTGCAGGCGTCGGCGCGAAGGCAAACGGCTGGAATTTCGGGATGGGGCTGGGAGGCGGGAGCGCCCAAGGGGCGCCCGCGGGATCGAGCCGGTAGGTGGGGCGTGAGCGGGGGACGCGGGACGGGCGCGGGGTGAGGAGAGGCGGTTGATAGATTGGGAAAAGGTTGGGAGGCAGCGGTGCTGGCGGTTTTCGTCGAAGCGGGCAGGGTAGAGGTGAGGCGGCGGCCGCGTCCGCGCCGGGCTCGCGGATGGGCCTTGCTGCGGCTTCGAGTGGGCGGGATCTGCAACACGGATCTGGAGCTGGTGAGAGGCTATTACGGGTTTCGTGGGGTCCCGGGGCATGAGTTCGTGGCTGAGGTGGTCGAGGCGGACTCGCCGGAGCTGGTGGGGCGGAGGGTGGTGGGCGAGATCAACGCGGCGTGCGGGGCCTGCGAGTGGTGCGAGCGGGGAATGGGCAGGCATTGTCCGCGGCGGAAGGTGTTGGGCATAGCGGGGCTGGCGGGGGCCTTCAGCGAGTATTTCGTGCTGCCGGAGGCGAACCTGCACGTGGTGCCCGATGGGGTGGCGGACGAGGAGGCGGTGTTCACGGAGCCGGTGGCGGCGGCGTGGGAGATTCTGGAGCAGGTGAGGCTGCCGGCGGGAGCGGAGGTGGCGGTCTTGGGGGACGGCAAGCTGGGGCTGCTGATTGGGCAGGTTTTGCAGTTGGCGGGCGCGCGGGTGCGGCTGTGGGGCCGGCATCGCGAAAAGCTGGCGATCGCGGAGGCGGCTGGGATGGAGACGGCGAAGGCGGGGAAGTTGCCGGCGGCGCGTTACGACTGGGTGGTGGAGGCGACGGGTACGCGGGAGGGTCTGGCGCAGGCCGTGGGGATGGTGCGGCCGCGGGGCACGGTGATCATGAAGTCGACCGTACACGGGGCGGTGCGGTTGGACACGGCGGCAGTGGTGGTGAACGAGATCATGCTGTTGGGCTCACGTTGCGGGCCATTCGAGCCGGCACTGGAGCTGGTGGCGAGCGGGCGGTTGCGGTTGCGGGAGATGATCACGGGCAGCTACGGGTTGGGGGAAGCGGGGCGAGCGTTCCGAGCGGCGGCGCGGAAGGGTGCGCTCAAGATTCTGCTGCGGGCTGCTGCATGGTGAGGCAGTGGAGGGTCCCGAGTCCGAGTACGAGGTCGCGTGCGTAGACGGGGACGATGCGGCGGTTGGGGAAGAGGCGGGCGAGGACGGCGAGGGCGATGCGGTCGTTGGGATCGCCGAAAACGGGGACGAGGACGGCGCGGTTGGCGATATAGAAGTTGGCGTAGCTGGCGGGGAGGCGCTGTCGGCGGAAGAAGACGGGGCTGGGCATAGGCAGCGGGACGAGGCGCAGGGGGCGGCCGGCGAGGTTGCGCGCGCGGCGGAGGCGTCGCCAGTTTTCGCGCAGGGGGGCGTAGTTGGGGTCGGCGGGATTGGATTCGAGGGCGGCGAGGACGACGGAGGGTGCGACGAAGCGGGCGACGTCGTCGACGTGGCCGTGGGTATCGTCGCCGGCGAGGCCGGCGGAGAGCCAGATGATCTTTCGGACTCCTAAGTAATTGCCCAGGATTTCCTCGAGGGATTCGCGGGAGAGGCCGGGGTTACGGGCCTGGACGGGGCTGAGGAGGCACTCTTCGGTGGCGAGCAGGAGTCCGGCGCCGTCGACGTCGATGGCGCCGCCCTCGAGGACGATGCGACGGCCGCGGAGGGCGGGCCGCCAGGTGGGGCAGCGTGCCCGGCGTGCGATGAAGTCGCCGGCGGCCTCGTCGAGGGGCCAATCGGGGTAGCGCGCCCAGGCGTTGAAGCGGAACTTGACGGCGGCGAGGCGGCGCTGCGGGTCGACGAGGAAGAGGGGGGCGAAGTCGCGGGTCCAGCCGCGGTTGGTGGGGCGGTAGAAGAAGCGGAGGTTGTCGGCGGGGACGTGGGAGGTTTCGAGCAGGCGACGAGCGGCCTGCTCGGCGCGGCGGTGGTTGACGAGGATGGAGACGGGTTCGGATTCGGCGAGGTGGCGGACGATTTCGCAGTAGATCCAAGGGATCGGCGAGAATTTGCCGGGCCAGTCGGTGCGGTTATGGGGCCAGGCGATCCAGGTGGTTTGGTGGGGTTCCCATTCGGCGGGAAGGCGGAAGCCGAGGGCGGCCGGGGTGGGGCGTGGTGGGGTCATGGAGCGATCCAGCGCTCGAGGAGTCGGCCGTAGGCGTCGGTGCGGCGGTCGCGGAGAAAGGGCCAGTGGCGGCGGGTGTGTTCGACGAGGGTGGGGTCGCAGTCGACGACGAGGGTGGCCTCTTCGGAGGTGGGGGCCTGGGCGAGAATGCGACCGAAGGGATCGGCGAGGAAGGAGGAGCCCCAGAAGTCGAGATCGGCGCCGGGGGGGCCTTCACGGCCGGTGCGGTTGACGGCGGCGACGAAGACGCCGTTGGCGATGGCGTGGGCGCGCTGGACGGTGAGCCAGGCATCGAGCTGGGCCAGGCCGTCGGCTTCTTTCTCAGCAGGGTGCCAACCGATGGCGGTGGGGTAGAGGATGAGCAGCGCGCCGGCGAGGGCGGCGAGGCGGGCGGCTTCCGGGAACCACTGATCCCAACAGATGAGGACGGCGACGGGGCCGGCGGGGGTGGCGAAGACGGGGAAGCCGGCGTCGCCGGGGGCGAAGTAATACTTTTCGAAGTACAGGGGGTCGTGCGGGATGTGCATTTTTCGGTAAAGGCCGGCGAGGGAGCCGTCGGGGAGGATGAGGGCGGCGGAGTTGTGATAGAGGCCTGGGGCGCGGCGTTCGAAGACGGGCGCGACGAGGGTGATGCGCAAATCGCGCGCGAGCCGGCCGAGGGTTTCCGTGGTGGGTCCTGGGACGGGTTCGGCGAGGGCGAACAGATCGGGATCCTCGCGGCGGCAGAAGTACTGGGTGCGGAAGAGCTCAGGGAGGCAGACGAGGTTGGCGCCGCGGGCGGCAGCTTCGCGGATGCGCCAGAGGGCCTTTTCGAGGTTTTCGTTGGGGTCCGGGGAGCAGGCCATCTGGATGAGGCCGAGGCGGATGGTGCGAGAGGGCGCGTCCATAATAAACTGGTTTGCCAATGAGGCGAAGAACCATCATTTTGACGCTTTTGGCGGCGGCGTGGGCGGCGGGGGGAGTACCGACGCCTCGGGAGCATTTTGGATTCGAGCCGGGCGAGGATTACAAGCTGGCGGATTACGGGCAACTGGCGGGTTACTTTCGCAGGCTGGCTGCGGGGAGCGATCGGCTGAGGGTGATCGAGTTTGGACGCAGCTCGATGGGGCGGCCGATGATCGCCGCGGTGATCTCGGACGCGGAGAATCTGGCGCGGCTGGAGCGGTACCGCGAGATCAGCCGCCGGCTGGCTTTGGGGGAGGCGAGCGAGGAAGAGGCACGGAGGCTGGCGGCGGAGGGGCGGGTGGTGGTGTGGATCGATTCGGGCCTGCATGCGACGGAGACGGCGCCCTCGCAGCACGCGCCGCATCTGGCCTGGCGGATGGTGACGGGCGAGGACGAAGAGACGCGGCGGATCCGACGCAACGTGATTCTGTTGCAGATCCCGTGCGTGAATCCGGACGGGCTGGACATGGTGGCGGAATGGTACCGGCGGAACGTGGGGACGCCGCACGAGAACGCGCGGCTGCCGTGGCTTTACCAGAAGTACGCCGGGCACGACAACAACCGCGACTACTTCATGTTCAACCTGGAAGAGACGCGGCATGTGGGACGGATGCTGTTCGAAGAATGGTTTCCGCAGATCGTCTACAACCAGCATCAATCGCCGCCGTTTCCGGCGCGGATTTTCGTGCCGCCGCATGCGGAGCCTTTGAATCCGAACATACCGGCGGCGGTGGCGGAGGGAGTGACGCTGATCGGGGCGGCGATGAGGGAGCGTTTCGCGCGGGAGAACAAGGCGGGCGTGATCTCGTATCTGAGCTTCGACGGCTGGTGGAACGGGGGTTTGCGGACGGCGCCGTTGTTTCACAACATGCACGGGATCCTGACCGAGACGGCGGGGTACGCGTACGCGACGCCGCGCGTATACGATGCGAAGGATTTTCCCGAGCGGTTCGCGACGGGGGCGCCGACGCGGGAGCCGAGCATTTTTTATCCGCGGCCGTGGATGGGAGGGCGGTGGAGCCTGCGGGACGCGATCGAGTACATGCTGACGGCGGACCTGGCCGTGCTGGATTATGCGGCGCGCCATTCGCGGGAGCTGCTGGAGAAGGCGTGGCAGATGGCGCGCGCGGCGATTGAGGCGGGGCGCAAAGGGAACCCGTATGCGTACGTGGTACCGGCGGAGCAGTGGGATCGCTCGAGCGCGCTGGCTATGCTGGAGAGGCTGAAGCGGGGCGGATTGCGGATCCTGCGGGCGCGGAGAGAGTTCGAGGCCGGGGGTCGGAAGTTTTCGGCGGGCAGCTGGGTGCTGCCGGCAGGGCAGCCGTTCCGCGCGTACCTGATCGACCTGATGGAGGCGCAAAGGTATCCGGACATGCGCGCGGGTGAGGGGGGAACGGCCAGGCGCCCTTACGATGTGGCGGGCTGGACGATGCCGCTGAACATGGGTGTGAAGGTGGAACGGGTGGAGGAGCCGTTCGAGGCGGAGCTGGAGGAGGCGCGGGAGTTTGCGCAGCCGGAAGGGACGATGGAGGCGCGGGAGAACGCGGCGTTTGTGACGGTGGCGCGGTTGCTGGAGCAGGGTCGGCGGGTGTATCGGCGCAAGGACGGCGCGTTCACGACGGAGGCGCAGGGTGCGGCGTGGGAGCTGAGGCGGCCGCGGGTGGCGCTGTATGAGCCGTGGACGGCGAACATCGATACGGGCTGGACGCAGTGGCTACTGGATACGTATCGGGTGTCGTACGAGGTGCTGCACAACGAAGAGGTGCAAGGCGGGCAACTGGGTAGGCGCTTCGACGCGGTGATTCTGGCTTCCCAGAGTCCGAGTTCGATCCTGCACGGGATCCGTTACGGGGAAGCGCCGGCGGGCACGCGGGACGTGAAGGTCGAGCTGCGTGCGGTGCAGCGGCCGGAGTACACGGGCGGGATCGGAGTGCGGGGACTGGCGGCGCTGGAGGAGTTCGTGCGGGAGGGCGGATGGTTGCTGGCGTTCGATGCGGCGGCGGCCCTGCCGGTGGAGTATTTCCCGCTTCCGCTGAGCAATGCGATTCGGCCCGGGGCGGGCGGCTTTCAGTGTCCCGGTTCGATTTTGCGCATCACGGTGGATACGGCGCATCCGCTGGCGCTGGGGATGCCGGCAGAGGCGACGGCGTACGTGACGGGCGGGCAGGCCTGGGACGTGACGCTGATGGATGAGTACAATCGCGGCGAGAGGGAGACGCGCGTGGTGGCGCGATATGCGAAGGAGAAGCTGCTGGCCAGCGGGTGGGTGGCGAACGAGCGGCAGGTGTTAGGGAAGGCGGCGCTGGTGGAGGCCCGCTACGGGCGGGGGCGCGTGGCGGTTTTCGGTTTCCGGCCCCAGTTTCGGGGGCAGACTTTCGGCACGTTCAAGTTTGTGCTGAATGCGATTTACATGAGCGCGGCGCGAGAAATGGAGGGCGCCGGCGCGAGGGAGTAAGTTGACTTACGAGATTGCGGAAAGGAGGCAAAGGCAGGCATGGCGATGAAGACGAATCAGGGAGGTTTGGGCCGGCGCGAACTTTTAGGCGCAGGCCTGGCGGCAGGGAGTTTCTGGTCGGAGGAAACGCTGGAATCGCTGTTGCAGCACACCAGGACGGCGTCCAAGCCCTCGGCGCTGAAGATCACGGATCTGAGGGTGGCGGTAGTGGGCAAGGCGCCGATGCGTTGTCCGATCATTCGGATCGATACCAACCAGGGCATTTACGGGCTGGGCGAGGTACGCGACGGCGCGAGCAAGACGTATGCGCTGATGCTGAAGAGCCGGATTCTGGGCGAGAATCCGTGCAACATTGACAAGATTTTCCGCAAGATCAAGCAGTTCGGATTCCATGCGCGGCAGGGCGGGGGGGTTTCGGCCATCGAGATGGCGCTGTGGGATCTGGCCGGCAAGGCCTACGGCATACCGGTGTATCAGATGCTGGGCGGTAAGTTCCGCGATCGGATCCGGCTCTATGCGGATACGCCGGAATCGCACGATCCCAAGGTATACGCCGAGCGCATGAAAAAGAGGATGGAGGCGGGATTTACTTGGCTGAAGATGGACCTGGGCGTGGATCTGGTGGAGAAGGTTCCCGGAGCGCTGACGAGGCCGGCGGGGACGACGACGCGGGATTTCACTTTGACCCAGCATATGTTCACGGGCATGGAACTTACCGAGAAGGGGATTGCGCTGATGTGCGAGTATGTGGCGGCGATCCGAGAAATCATAGGTTGGGATATACCGCTGGCGGCGGACCATTTCGGGCACATCGGCGTGAATTCGTGCATCCGGTTGGGGAAGGCGTTGGAGAAATACAACTTGGCCTGGCTGGAAGATATGATTCCGTGGCAGTACACGGATCTGCTGAAACAGATTGCCGATGCGGTGGACATACCGATACTGACGGGCGAGGATATTTACCTGAAGGAGCCGTTCATCGAGCTTTGCCGGCGGCATGCGGTGGACATCATCCATCCGGATCTGGCGACGGCGGGAGGCATTCTGGAGACGAAGAAAATCGGGGATGCGGCGCAGGAGTACGGGGTGCCGATGGCGATGCATTTTGCGGGCACGCCGGTTTCCTGCATGGCGAACGTGCACTGCGCGGCGGCGACGGAGAACTTTTTGGTGCTGGAGTTCCACTCGGCGGACGTGCCGTGGTGGGAGGATCTGGTGGAGGGCATCGAGAAGCCGATCGTGGACCGCGGGTTCATCAAGGTGCCGGAGGGGCCGGGTTTGGGGATCACGCTGAACGAGGAGGCGGTGAAGGCGCACCTGGCCGAGCCGGGTTACTTCGAGCCGACGCCGGAGTGGGACAAGGAACGGTCCTGGGACCGTTTGTGGAGCTGAAGGGGGCGCCATGAAGATGAAACGGCGTGGTTTTATGGGCATGCTGGCGGGCGCGGCGCTGCCGATGCGGACGGAGGCGGCGCGTGCGCCGCGCCATCTGAAGATCCAGGACGTGCAGGTGGTGGTCACCAATCCCGAGCGGTCGGCGATGGGGAATTTCGTGCTGGTGAAGGTGGTGACGAGCGAGTCCGGCCTGTACGGCTGGGGCGACGCGACCTGCACGGGCAGCGAGCTGGCGGTGGCGCGGTTCATCGAGGCGCATATGCGGCCGGCGCTGATCGGTCGCGACCCCATGCGGATCGAAGACATCTGGCAGACGCTGTTCCTGTTGCCGTACTATCGCTCGGGTTCGGTGCACATGTCGGCGCTGAGCGGGATCGACATGGCGCTGTGGGACATCAAGGGGAAAGTAGCGGGGCTGCCGGTCTACGAGTTACTGGGAGGGCGCGCGCGGAGTAAGTTGCTGACTTACACGAGCGTGAGCGGGCGGGACTTTCAGGAGGCGGGCGAGGCGGCGCAGCGCGCGCGGGAGCGCGGCTACAAGGTGCTGAAGGTACAGGTGCGGGCTCCGGGGATGGAATCGGGCTACGCGGTGCCCCCTTCGGAGAGGCAGCGGGAAGCGACCGAGAAGGCGCACCAGGCGGGAGTGCCGCCGTCGGAGCTGTGGGAGCCGGCCGGGTACGTCAGGATGCTACCGAAGCTTTTCGAGTACATGCGGCAAAAGCTGGGCGATGAGGTGGAGCTGATCCATGACGTGCACGAGCGGATCACTCCCAGCCAGGCGCTGTGGCTGGCCAAGGCGCTGGAGCCTTACAACCTGTTCTTCCTCGAGGATCCGGTGAGACCGGAGCATCTAGATACTTTCCGTCTGATCCGGCAACAGGCGGCGACGCCGCTGGCCATGGGCGAAGTGTGGACGGGGCAGTGGGAGGGGCTGTTCCTGATCACGGAGCACCTGATCGATTACGTGCGGCACGATCTGTGTCATTGCGGGGGTATCACGATAGGCAAGAAAATCGCGGCGATCGCGGAGCCTTACGGGATCCTGACCGCATGGCACGGGCCGAGCAACATTTCGCCGGTGGCGCAGATGGCCAACTGCCACGTAAGTCTGTCGGTGGCGAATTTCGGAATCCAGGAGTGTCGCACGAACTGGCCGGAGGCGGCACGGGAGGTTTTCTCGACGGCGCCGAGTTACAGCGACGGCTACGTGAACATCGGCGATGAGCCTGGGCTGGGCATCGACGTGAACGAGAAAGCGGCGGCGAAGTATCCGTATCTAGCGCGTCACCGGCCGACGATTCGCCGGGCGGACGACAGCGCCTGGGCGTACTGAGGGGGTCGCCGGAGGGTCCGTCTCCGGAGGCGCGGGGGGCTGCCGGCGGCAAGCGCCGGGGTGCGGCGGCGGTTTCGCGGCCGGACTCCCAGTTACTAGGCCCAGGTGATGAGGTTGGGCAGGAAGGGGGAAACCAGGTCGGGATGGGAGGGGAGGATGCGGACCGTATAGCCGTGGCGGCCGCTGCGCATGCAAGGAGACAGGCTGCCTTCGAAAATCCAGCTGTTGCCCGAGCGCTCGCCGGTGGGTCCCAGGGGGGCCGTGACCGGGTCCACGATGTTGCCGTCGGAATCGAGCTTGCCTACGTAGAGTTCGACTTTGACGTCGTCAGGGTTCAGAGGGCCGAGGTGGACGCGAACGCGGACCTGGGCGCGCTGGCCGACGAGCAGATCGGTGAGGCCACGCTCGACGGCTTCGACGCGCACCTCGTGCCAGGCGGCGCGCACGCGGGCCAGCCAGGCGGCGAGGGCTCGGGCGCGCGCGGCATCGTTTTCGGCAAGGGCGCGATACAAAGCATTGCAGACGAGGTAAAAGCGTTCCGTGTACTCGCGCACCATGCGGTGCGTATTGAAGAAATGGCAGAGGTTGGCGATGGAGGAGCGCATGCGCTCGATCCAGCGGCGTGGGATGCGATCGCGGCCGCGGTCGTAGAAGGTGGGGATGACGTCGCGCTCGAGTACGTCGTAGAGGGCCTCGGCCTCGACCATATCCTGGTAATCGCGCTGGTCGTAGATCTCGCCGCGACCGATGGCCCAGCCGATTCTGTGGTTGTACCGGCTCCAGGCTTCATCCCACCAACCGTCGAGAGTGCTTAGGTTGAGGGCGCCGTTGGCGGCGGCTTTCATGCCGCTGGTGCCGCTGGCTTCCAGCGGGCGCAGGGGCGTATTGAGCCAGACATCGCATCCCTGCACGAGGTAGCGGGCGACGGCCATATCGTGTTCCTCGAGGAAGACGAGTCGGCGGCGGAATTCCGGCTGGCGTGCGAGGGTCACGATTTGGCGGATCAATTCCTTGCCGGCGCCATCGCGCGGGTGGGCCTTGCCGGCGTAGATGATCTGTACGGGGCGTTCCGGGTCATTGAGGATGCGTTTGAGGCGCTCGACGTCGCGCAGGAGCAGGGTGGCGCGTTTGTAGGTGGCAAAGCGGCGGGCGAAGCCGATCGTGAGCGCTTCTGGGTCGAGGGCCTCGTCGGCGGCTTCGATTTCCGAGCGCGGCGCGCCGCGGCGTTCGAGCTGCTGACGGAGGCGGCGGCGCGCGAAGGCGACGAGGCGCTCGCGGCGGCGCTCGTGTGTGCGCCAGAGCTCTTCGGCCGGGATGGTCTCGGCGCGGCGCCATAGGGTGGGATCGGCGGGCTCCTCCCGCCAGGCGGGTCCGAGGTAGCGGTCGTAGAGCTGGTTCATTTCGTAAGAGATCCACGACCTGAAGTGGACGCCGTTGGTGACGTGGCCGATGGGCACCTCGGATTCGGGCAGGTTGGGCCAGATGACGCCCCACATTCGGCGGGTCACTTCGCCGTGCAGGCGGCTGACGCCGTTGGAGAAGGCGGCCAGGCGGAGCGCGAGCACGGTCATGCAGAAGGCCTCGCTGGGATCGTTCGGATTTCTGCGGCCGAGTGCAAGGAATTCATCGCGGGAGAGGCCGAGCTGAGGGTAATAGTTGGAGAAATAACGGTCCATCAGTTCGGGGGGGAAGAAGTCGTGGCCGGCCTCGACGGGGGTATGGGTGGTGAAGACGAGGCTGGGGGAGGCCAGCTGTCGCGCCTCTTCGAAGGATAGGCGGTGGCGCTGGATGAGGCGACGGACGCGCTCGAGGGCGAGGAAGGCGGAGTGGCCTTCGTTCATGTGATAGACGGTGGGCTCCAGGCCGAGCGCTTCCAGGGCGCGGTAGCCGCCGATGCCGAGGACGATCTCCTGTCGGATGCGCATGTCGCTGTCGCCGCCGTAGAGTTGGTCGGTAATATCGCGATCTTGGGGGTCGGGGTTGGCCGGGACGTTGGTGTCGAGCAGGATGAGGGAGACGCGGCCCACGTGGGCCTGCCAGAGCTGGGCATAGACGGTGCGGCCGGGCAGGTCGAGGTTGACGAGGAGGGGGTTGCCGTCTGGGCGGCGAAGGAGCTGGACGGGGAGGTTATGGAAGTCATTATCGTGGTAGGCTTCCTGCTGCCAGCCTGATTCGTTCAAGTATTGCTTGAAGTATCCCTGCTGATAGAGCAGCCCTACGCCGACCAGAGGCACGCCCAGGTCGCTGGCCGATTTCAGGTGGTCGCCTGCGAGCACGCCCAGGCCGCCGGCGAAGATCGACAGACACTCGGTGAGGCCGAATTCGGCCGAGAAGTAGGCAACCGAGAGGCTGTCGGCTTTGCCGTAGGTTCGGCGGAACCAGGAGCCCTCGCCCGAGAGGTAGGTTTCCAGGTCGGCGGCGACGCGCTCCAGGTGAGCCAGGAAGGCCTCGTCATGAGCGGCGGCTTCCAACTGGGCCTGGTTGATGGAGCCCAGCATCAAGACGGGGTTGTGGCCGGTGGTTTCCCAGAGGTCGCTATCGAGGCGCCGGAACAATTCGATGGCGTCGTGATTCCATGCCCACCAAAGGTTGTAGGCGATGCGCCGCAGCGGCTCGAGGCGGGGCGGGAGCGCCGGTGCGACGTTGAAGGCTCCGATGGGTTTCATAAGCGATGTCTCCTTTTTTCATCGGCGGGGAGGGCCATCCGGCTGCAGTCCGAGCTTTTCGGGCGGGCCGGCCACCGGCGGATAGGCGCGAACCAACTTCAGGAAAGCGGCGTGCATGCGGTGCAACCAGGACGTTCCGGGCAGGAACATCATAGGGCAATAGCCAGTGACGACAGCGATGCCGGCCTCGCGGCACAAGGCCAGCGCTTGCGGGCTGGCGGCGCCGTTTCCTGCGACCGCGTAAAACCAGATACGGCGGACGCCTGCGGCAGCGGCGTCGCGCGCGATTTCGGCGGCGTGGCGGCGGTGGGTCAGGACCAGGACGACGTCGGGCGGCGGCTGGATCGCGGAGACGCGGGGGTAGCACGGCGCGCGGTCGAGCGCGGTGGCGTGGGGATTGACGGGAATGACCTCGTAGCCGCGCTTGCGGAACTCGCCGGCCAGCCAGCGGCTGAAGTCGAGCCTCCGGCGCGAAACGCCGGCGAAAGCCCAACGTTGGTGTTCCAGAAACTCCCGGATGGTCGCGATAGAAGCTGTTGTCATGGCGCGGTCCTGGTCCGACCCACAGATTATAGTGCGCCAGCCGGGGCCAGGAAGCCGGTTGTGCGCCTGTACAATGTCGGTTTATCTGCGAGGCGATGAGGGGCGTGGTTTTGCTGCTGACGGCGGGCGCCTGGGCGCAGGTTGCGCCGCCGGTGCGAGAGCAGGTGGTCGTCACGGGCACCTGGGAGCCCGTGCCGCTGGAGGAAGTTGACCGTGCCGTGCGAGCGCTTCCGGTGCGCGCGGTTTCTCTGATGTACGCCTCTTGGGCGGATTTCCTGCGTGAGGACCCGTCGCTGGATCTGCGGGCGCGTGCGCCGGCCGGGGTGCAGTCGGATCTGTCGATCCGCGGGGGGACGTTCGGGCAGACGCTGGTGATGGTGGACGGCATGCGCTTGAACGATCCGCAGACGGGCCATCACAGTCTGAACCTGCCGGTGACGATGGAGGCGCTGGAGCGGGTGGAAGTGCTGCGCGGATCCGGTTCCACGCTATACGGGGCCGATGCCGTGGGCGGGGCAGTGAATTTCGTGACGGCAAGGCCGGAGCGCGGGGAGGCGCGCGTCCGCGCGGGCGGCGGCAGTCACGGGACGCAGCAGCAGCGGCTCGTGCTGGAGGGACTCAGGGGCCGGTGGAGTCAGCACGTTTCGGCCGCAAGGGATTTCAGTACGGGTTTCAAGCCGAACCGGGAGTACCGGAGTCTGGCGGTCACGTCCGTGACGCGGCGGGAGAGCGGCAGCACGGGCACGAGCGTGGTGCTGGGTTATGGAGATCGTGCGTTCGGGGCCGAAGGCTTTTACGCGCCGTATCCTTCATGGGAGCGCACGCGGGCCTGGTTCGGAGGGTTGCGGCATAAACGGGGCGCGACGCATCTGTCGGCGGCGTACCGGCGGCACACGGACTTGTTCGTGTTGGACCGTGCGCGGCCGGAGTTTTACGTGAACCGTCATCGCAGCGAGACCTGGCAGGGTGCGCTGCGGCGCAGTGAAACGCCGGGTTTGAACGCGCGTTTGCATTACGGGATCGAGGCTTTCCGGGACGGGATCGTGAGTTCGAACCTCGGTGACCACGCGCGTTCGCGCGCGGCGGCTTATGCGGCGTGGGACGTGCGGGCGCTGCGGCGTTTTTCGTTTTCGGCGGGTGCGAGACAGGAGAGTTACCGTCCGGGGCGGGCGCCCTTCAGTCCCAGCGTCAGCGGGAGCATATGGCTGAATTCGCGTTTGAAAGTGCGGGCGGCCGCGGCGCGGGCCTTTCGGTTGCCCAGTTTTACGGACCTGTACTACCGCGACCCGGTCACGCAGGGTTCGCCCGAGCTTCGTCCGGAGACGGCCTGGAACCACGAAGCGGGTGGGGACTGGCACGGGGAGCGTTTCGTGTTGAGTGCGACCGTGTTCGAGCGGCGCGAACGAGACGGTATCGACTGGGTGCGGCTGCCGAGCGATCAGGTGTGGAGGGCGATGAATCTGCAACGGACCCGGATGCGGGGCATCGAGGCGAGCCTGTTGCTTAAGCCGGCTGCGGGGCATCGAATCGAGGCGGCGTGGACCGGGCTGACCGGGGTGCGTCAGGGACTTGGGGAGTTCCAATCGCGTTACGTATTCAACTACCCGGTGCAGGCTGTGGTGGCGGGCTGGCACGGGATGGCGGGCGAGAAGTTGGCGGGGCGGCTTCGTGTGAACCGGGTTCAACGGCTGCAGCGTTCCGCCCACGCGATCGTGGAAGCGGCGGTGTCGTGGGAGGGGAGGCGGATTCGCCCATTTGCACAGGTTTCCAACCTGAATGACGCTCGCTACGAAGAAATTCCGGGGGTGCCGATGCCGGGCAGGACGGTGCTTGCGGGCGTCGAGTTGCGACTGTGTGGGGGGCTTCGGTAGTCCGGGGAGCGCGTGCAGCGGGGGCGCGCGGGCGGTTCAGGGCCGCGGAGCGCAGGGAAATGCTGTAGAGTAGAACAATGCGTTACCTTCCGTTTCTTTTCGTTTTCGCCGCGGCCGGCGTGCTGGCCCAGCCTGTGAGTATCCAGTTCAAATCGGTGGACCGCACCGTCCTGAAGGACCGACTGAATCGCGTGAGCCGGGACAACGCCGAACGGGCCGCGCGGCTGCGCGAGATGTTCCTCGAAGCGGGGTGTGCGGCGGACCAGTTGCGCGAACAGCCCGTCAAGGGCAGCAAGGCTGCGAACGTGATCTGCACGCGGCCCGGGCAGAGCGAGAACGTGATCGTGGTCGGCGCGCGTCTGGACTGGTGGGGTAAAGCCGGTCAGGGCGTAGTGGATAACTGGAGCGGGGCGGTGTTGCTGCCCACGCTGTATCAATCGTTGCCGGACGCGGCAACGCGGCATACTTTTGTTTTCGTGGGCTTCGCGGACCAGGAGTCCTCGGCCGCGGGCTCGCGGCATTATGTCCGCCAGTTGAGCCGTGAAGAGCGGCAACGTGTGCGAGCCATGATTCAACTGACTTCGCTGGGCACGGCGCCGGCGCGGGTTTGGATGAAGCAGTCGGATTCCCGACTCATCAACGATCTGGCGCGTGTGGCGGCGGCGATGAAAATTCCGGTAACCGGCGTCACCATCGAGGAAGAGATTGCCAAGGATGATGCGGCCGCGTTTCGCGAAGCCAGGATACCGACGCTTTCCATGTACTCCCTGACGGCGGACACGGCCTCGATCCTGGGCACGCCGCGCGACACCGTGGAGGCGATTCGCGCCGAGGACTACTACGATACGTACCGCCTGCTGGCTGCCTATCTGATGCTGCTGGACGCTACGCTTTCCCCGCCTGCGCAGTAACCGACGGCCGAAGCGCGCGAGCCGACGGCGGACGCGTGGTATAGTGTCTCGGCGTATGCGCGCTTTTGCGGTCGTGCTTTCGGCTGCCGCGGTCCTGGCCGCTCAGGGACCGACCGAATTGTGGCTGCGCGGGTACTCGGTCATCCCCACGCCTCAGCGCGTAGAGTGCGCGGCGGGCGAAGTGATCCTTGACGAATCCTGGAGGGTGGACGCGAGGGGTTTGTCTGCGGGCCATATCGCGGTGCGGAGCCTGGCGGGCGATATGGTCGAGTTTCACCGCCTCGCGCTCCGGACGGGCTCAGGCCCGCGGGTCATCCGGCTGCGTACGAAACCGGGGGCCGTGGAGACGAAGGCCGAGCCCCTGGTCGACCGGCAGGCTTACCGGTTGCGGGTCGGCGAGGATCTCATCGAGATCACAGGTAACTCCGACCAGGGGCTCTTCTACGGGGTGCAGACGCTGGTGCAGTTGGTGCGACGGGACGCGGCCGGCCGTCTGCTGGCTCCGCGCTGCGTGATCGAAGACTGGCCGCGGCTCGCCTTGCGATTTCTGCACTGGGACACCAAGCACCACCAGGATCGCATGGAAACGCTGAAGCGTTACCTGGACTGGACGGCCCGCCTGAAGGCCAACATGATCGCCTTCGAGCTGGAGGACAAGTTCGAGTATCCCTCGCACCCGGTCATAGGGGCGCCCGGGGCTTTCACGACCGCAGAGTTACAGGAGCTGGTCAACTACGGGCTGGAACGATTCATCCAAATCGTGCCGGACGTGCAGGCGCCGGCCCACATGGCCTACGTGCTGAAACACCCGCAATTCGCGCATCTGCGCGCGGACGGCAACAATTACCAAAGCGCGCTGTGCAGGCCGGAGACTTACGATCTTATTTTCTCCATGTACGACGACGTAGTGAAGGCGACGCGCGGCGTGGACTATTTCTTTGTCTCCACGGACGAGGTTTATTACGCGGGCATCGAAAGCGATTGCCCGCGGCCTTACAATCCGGTCAACCGGAGTCTGACGTGGGTCGAGTTCGTGCGCAAGGCGCGTGATTTTCTGGCCGCGCGCGGCCGACGGATTCTCATCTGGGCTGAGTATCCGCTGCTCGCCGAGCACGTTTCGCTGCTGCCGCCGGACGTGATTGACGGCGTGATCGGAGAGGAAGAGTATCTGGAGCCGGAACGCAAGCTGGGCATCCGGCAGCTAGGTTACGTTTCGATGCAAGGAAGCGAATACCTGTTTCCGGATCATTTACCCGGCGAGGAGGGAGGCGGTCGGCTGGCGGCGGCTTACGAGTATCTGTGCGGAGGCCGGCACTGGCGGGGCAATCCCATCGGGGTGTTCGGAGCCGCCTGGGACGATTCGGGTCTGCACAACGAGACGTTCTGGCTGGGTTGGTCGGCGGTGTCTCAGTGGGGTTGGAACCCATGTACGGTGAGTCCCGAGCAGCACGCGGCCGAGTTCATGCGGCTGTATTACGGGCCGCAGGCGACGGGGATGGTGGAGATCTACCGCACCCTGCAACGGCAGGCGCGGGCGTGGCAAAGAAGCTGGGAGCGGGTCGTATCCCGGGTGCGCGGGCCGGGCTATGGTAACTCTTACGGCAAAGGGCACGGGACGACGCGTTACGATTTGACGCTGGAGGCGCCGGCCACGCCGGAGCTGCCGGACCTCAAGCTCAGCCGACGGCTGAGCGAAAAGTACGGTGAACGTTTTCGTGAAGCGCCGGCGCGGAGACTGGAGAACGACCGTCTCGTACACGCCCTCCAGGAAAACATCGCCCGCGCGGAGAGGAACCGTTACAACCTGGAGGTGCTGCTGGCGCTGGCGCGCTTCATCGGCGGCCATTGGCGGCTGCTGGAGGCGATGGCCGACGCCGAGCGGGCGCTGGTTCAGGCCGAGGCTGCGGCGGCTAAGGGAGAGGCCGCCAGGGCGGTCGGGCATCTGGTCGCGGCGCACAATGCGATCAGCCGGCGCCGCGAGGCGAACGAACGGATCTTCGCCGAACTGACCGCGGTCTTCGAGAAAAGCCGTTTTCCCAAAGGGCGTTCCGTCGGCGGACGGCACTTCGTCCACGTGCTCGATGACACCAAGGATCATTGGGCGGACCGCACGCCCGATCTGACTTTCATGATGGCGCCCGAGCGCAGCATCGGGCTTGATGAATGGTTGCGGGGCGTGGAAAAGGCGGCGCGCAGTTACGCCGCCGCTCATGGGGTACCCGTACGGGGCCTGGCGGCTCCGAGGCCGGAGGAGTAAGTCCAGTTACTTCTCGAACACGATTCTGCCGTTTTGGATGACCATTACAGGCTCGATCGCCGGGATGTCGTCTTCAGGGCAGCTTAAGTAGTCGCGATCGATGACTAAGAGGTCGGCGAGTTTGCCGGGCTCGATCGAGCCGAGGTCTTTTTCGGCGAAGAGGCGCCAGGCGGCGTAGATGGTGTAAGTCTTGAGCGCCTCCTCGCGGCTGACGCGCTCTTCGGGATAAAGGACGCCGCCGCGGTTCGTTTTGCGCGTGATCGAGACCCAGAGGCCGTGGAAGGGGTTGTAGGGATTCACGGCGCGGTTCTTGTCGTAGCCGATCATGTGATCGCTGCCGCCGGCCACGCGCACGCCGGCATCGAGGTAGGAGCGCAGGGGAAAGAAGTAACGCAGGCCTGCGTAGCCGAAGACTTTCTCGAGGGCCGGTGCGTCGTAGTAAAGCCAGGCGGCCTGCACGTCGGCGGTCACGCCGAGACGCTTCATGCGGCCGATAGCCTCGGGGCTCTGGAAGCTGGCGTGGATCAGATGGGAACGGGTGGGAGCGATGGGGCGTTCGCGGTCGAGGGTTTCCATGATGTCGAGGAAGAGATCGACGGCGCCCCCGCCCTGGGTGTGCGCGCTGAGCGACCAACCGCGGTCGCGTGCGGCGCGGAAGACCGCCAAATATTTCTCGGGGGCGGCGAAGAGCTGACCGCGGTCGTCGGGGTTGGTTTTGCCGTAAAGCTGACGACCGAACTCGCCGTAGGGCACGCGCTGGTAGGCGGTGCCGATCGTCATGCCGCCATCGAAGTTGACTTTGAAGGCGCCGAACTTCAGCCACTCGTCGCCCGAATTCGTCCGCCAGGGGCGCGAGCGGATCTCGGCGAGGAGCTCTTCGGCGGGTCGAGCGATGTTGACCCACCAGGTCATGACCACGCGGAGGGGAAGGCGACCGGCGGCTTTGAGTTTTTCGTACAGGGCGATTTCTTCCGGCGTGGCGCCGCCGTCGCCGATGGTGGTGAGTCCCGCTTGCTGATACAAACGGAGGATTTTCTCCAGGGCTGCGAGCTTTTCCTGCTCGTTGAAAGCGGCGGCGGGCTTGAGGCCCTTGAGCAGGGATTGGGCGTTACGCAGGATGCCGTTGGGCTCGCCGCGTTCGTCCCTGAGGATCTCGCCGTGCGGGGGATTGGGTGTGTCGCGCGTGATGCCGCTCAAGCGGAGCGCCGCGCTGTTGACTACGACGACGTAGCTGGCGTCGAAGAGCACGGGATGGTCCTCGGTGACGTCGAGCACCTCGCGGGTGGGCATGCGGAGTTCGCTCAGGCGTGTGGGAAAGGTGCGCGGCACGACGATCCATTGCCCCTTGGGAGTCTTGCGGGCTTGGGCGCGGATGTAATCCTGAACGGCGGCGAAGCTGGTGAGCGGCGGCAAGGGCTCGCGGAACTCGCTCAGGCCAGCTTCGAGCGGATGCAGATGGCTGTCGATGAGGCCGGGCAGGACGGTGCGGCCTCGCAGGTCAATCGCGCGCGTGCGTGCGCCGCGCTGGGCGCGGAGGATCTCGGCAGTTGTGCCGACGGCCGTGATGCGTCCGCTCTTGACAGCGAGAGCCTCGCGGATGGAAAAAGCCGCGTCTACGGTGAGGATCTTGCCGTTATAAAGGATGAGGTCGGCATCGGCGGCGACGGCGGCGGTCGCGAAGAGAGAAAGCCAAAGGAGCCCGCGCGTCATGCCTGAGATTGTAGCGCAGGCGTTGCGAGTCTCCGTGGGAGAATGGCTGCATGAGAGCTTGGCTCTGTTCCATGTTGACGGCATTGGCCGTCATGGCGCAGGAGGCGGCGCCGGCGCGGGCGCAGGTGCGGTCCTCGGCAGAGGCGGTCGTGCAGGCGAAGCCGGATCAGGCGCAGATCGAAATCGGGGTGACCACACAAGCGGCCACGGCTCAAGCCGCCGCGGCGCAGAACGCGACGCAATTGGACGCGGTGCTGGCGCAGCTGCGCAAGCTGCTGGCGGGGCGGGGGACGCTCGAGACCTCAGGTTACTCGCTGGTCCCCAACTATCGTTACCCGAAGGACGGCAAACCGGAAATCGCCGGGTACACGGCTTCGAACCTCGTGCTGGTGAAGACGCAGGAGTTGAAGCTGGTGGGCGCGGTGATCGACGCTGCGACGCAGGCGGGCGCGAACACGATTCATCGCCTGCGTTTCATGTTGCGGGACGACGAGGCGGTGAGGCTGGAAGCGCTGCGAGAGGCTACGCGGAAGGCGCGGGCCGCCGCGGAGGCGATGGCGGCGGCGGCGGGCCTCAAGCCGGTCCGCATCGTTTCCATCGAGCACGCGCCGGCGCCGGCTTTCCGACCGATGCGGGAGATGGCGATGGCGCGGGCGGCGGAGATCGCGGCCGCACCGACCCCGGTGGAGCCGGGCGTGATCGAGGTGCAGGCCTCGGTTACGTTGGTGCTGGAAGCGGCGCCGTAAGGCGGCCCTGGGGCCGAGCCGGTCTTCGCGGTTAAGGAACGGAAGCGGCTGCACCCGGCGCAGGGTGGGTGCGGGCCGGCGGGCCGAGGGGCACCGTCTTAGCGTTTTTCAAGCTGGCGCTGCAGCCGGGCGGCCTGGGCGTTGAGGTTGCTCAATTGGCGCAACTCGTCTTCGGTCATCGCTAGAGTGTTTTGCACGCGCGACAGGTCTGCCGTGCGTGGTTCGCCGGGCTCCGGCGATGGCACGGCCAGCGCGCGGAACTGGTCCGCCAGCTCGCGGTAGCGGCGCATGATCGCCGCCAGCGCGTTTTCGCGGCGACGGTTGATTTCCTCCAGTTCACGGAGGAGCGAGCGAAGGCGCGCACTTTCTTCCTCGACCTGCCGGTTTTGTCTGTGCAGAAGCAGATTGTTGGCCTCCAGTTGAACGAGGCGCTCGTTCCGCGTCTTCAGCTCGGCCTGGACGGCTTCAAGAACACGCGCTTGGCCGGCGAGCTTCTCTGTGTACTCCTCCAGCGCGCCGGCCAGACGCTTCGACTCCTCCTGCGCGCGCTGGAGTTGGCCTTCGAGCTCTCGGGCGCGGCCTTCGGCTTCACTGAGCGCATTCTCGGCGGCGGAGAGTTGCTGCTGCAATTTCACCAACAGGCGGGCCTGTTCGAGGCTGGAGGCGCCCTGGGAAGGGCGGGACACGGTAGGCGCCGGCGGGGGTGTTTCTCCGAGTTCCGCGAGCCGCTCGCGCAACGCCTCGTTCTCCGCCAGGGCACGGGCGGCACGCTCCTCGATTTGCTCGATGCGATTTTCGGCCGCGGCAAGCTTCGCGGCCAGCTCGGTCCGGCGCCAGGTCTGAACCAGCAGCGCCACGACGGCGGCGACGGTCACGACGGCGAGGGCGGCCAAGAGGATTGGGCCACGGCGCGAGGCCAGCAGTGGGCTCATCGAGGTTTCCTCAGGGCAGCACGAAGCGGTCGCGGTAGGAGAGCGCTCCGGCTTCGCTTTCGATTTTAATTTGCACGTTACCGTCGCGCCGGAGGGAAGCCTCGACATCCACGCGGTACATACGGTTCAGGCGCGCCAGGGCGGCCGCGACGGCTTGCGGGATTTCCTGGCGGCTACGGCAGAATTGGCTGGCGCCTCCGAGGGCGGAGGCCAGCTGCATCAGCCCGGACTGGTAGGCTTCGTTCACCCGGTCGCTGCGGTAGTTCAGATGCACGATGTAAAGCGGAGTCTGATAGGGCGCGAGCTGGCGTAGCAGGCGCGCAATCTTTTCCTTGATGAGGCCTTCGGGAAAGCGGCGGCTGAGATCATGCTGGTCGCTCCAGTTCACCACGGGATTGATGTAGTCGTCGCGGTAATTGTACACGTTGGAGTCGGTCACGTAGAGCAGGGCCACGCGCACGGCGCTGCGCTGCTGGATCGCGTCGGCCAACTTGAAGGCGGCGGGAAGAGTCTCCAGCAGACCGGCCTTGCCGCTGATCGGCAGTTCGCGGAGGGCGCGTAATACGGGTTCGCGTTCGCGGGTGGGATCGACCAGCACCCTCAAGCCGTCCTGCGCGCGGAGCAAGGCGATGTAGACGTTGTCCGGGAGGGCGCGGATTTCGCCGGCCAGTGCTTCGCGGGCCAGATCGGCGAGGCTGAGTTCTTCGGTCATGTCGAGGGTGAGCAGGAGGAGTAACTCGGCTTCCGGTCCGAGGACCCGCACCACGCGAGCGGCGCCGCCCGCCACGGAGACCCTCAGAGCGCCGGCGGAGAGCGACTCCGCGGGGCCGTTGCCTGCGTCGGCCCACACCGGGACCCGGAGGACGCGGGCGGTCTGGCCCGCGGCCAGCAGGGTAAGACAGACGAGCAGGCCAAGCGCGCGCGTCATGTCAGAAGCTGTATCTCAAGCCGAGCTGGATGATTCGCCCGCCGCGGGAGCCGATGATCTTGCCGGCGTTGACGTTCGGCGCGCCTGCGGGTCCGATGACGTTGTCGGGGTCTTCCCAGTTGGCGTGGTTGATGAAGTTCAGGCCCATGGCGGTGAACTCGAGCGTGCGGTCGCGCCCCACGGCGAAGCGTTTCGTGAGCGAGAGGTCGTGGTTCTGGTTGGCGGGGTTGCGCAGGAAGGGATGGGTGCGCGAGGCGTTGCCCAGGCTGAAATCGGCGGGGTGAGCGAAGGCCATGGGATTGAACCAGAGTTCAGGCCCGGGCCGGGCGACGCGGGGATTGACGCCGGGCACCACGTCCACGTTGAGGGCGCTCAGCACGCCGCCGGTGTTGTTGAACTGCGGACGGAGCGCAACGGGTTCGCCGCTCGCGTAAGTGGAGATGGCGCTGACCGACCAGCCGTCGACGAGATGACGGCGCCAGTCGGGGAAGGCGAGCAAGGGCTTGTTCGGTCCGAAGGGGAGCTCGTAAATGCAACTGAAGGAGAGCGTGTGCGGGCGGTTGTAGGCGGTCAAGGACCACTCGTTGCGGCGGTTGAAGTGATCTTGCCGGCCGTAGGGGCCGGAGTAATCGTCGAGCTGTTTGGAGAACTCGTAGTAGAAGCTTAGCGTCAAGCCGTGAGAGGCGCGCTTTTCCACGCGCAGAAAGCCGGCGTCACGGTGATAGCGGCCGAGGGGCCAGGAGCTGTAGACGTCGAAGCCCTTGAATTGGGGGTAGGGGCGCAGGCTGCGGTTGAACTGTTCGTCGTTGAGTTGGTCGCGGAAGCGAAGCGCGTCGGGGTGAATGGCGTTAGGATTGGCGGCCCAGTTGCCGACCAGCAGGTCGCGGCCGCCCGAATAGGCGGCTCCGATCGTCACGACTACGGAGCCGGGCGCCTGGTGTTCCAGACTCAGAGAAGCCGACTGGTAAACGGGCTGCCGGCGGCTGCGATCCATGAGATCGGCGACGGTATCGTTCGCGGCCTCGGGGCGCAGATCGGGGAGCGGGCGGGAGGGCGGCGGCAGGCCGTCGGCCAACCGGAGGGCGGGCTCGAGTTGCACGTTCGGCGAGATATAGGTCGGAGTGCCGTTGAAACCTTGCGTGCCCCACTGCACGGAGTAAATGGGGAAGCCGGAGTAACCGCGCGCGAAGGAGAGGCGGAGGACGGTTCTGGAATCGCCCAAGGGATTCCAGGAGACGCCGGCACTGGGTTCGAGCTTGGCGCGCACGGGTTGGAAGGCACGCCCGTTGCCGTCGCGCGCGGCGAATATGAGGGCTCCCTTGCGTCCGTTGACCGGATTGATCACGTTCAAGTCCACGGTGGATTGCCGGTCGTACTTTTCCACACGCGGGGTATGTACGTCAAGGTTGATGCCCCAGTGCAGGGTGAAACGGTCGGAGAGCTCCCAAGAGTGTCGCAACATGGCGGTTGCGGTGCCGGCCCGGAAGTAGGAGGGCGAGCCCACCACGCTTACCTCGGCATACTCGGCCAAGCCGAGAAGGAAACTGGCGAAAGCGTGACCGGTATTTACGATGCCGGGCAGGCCTGTCAGTCCGTCGCCGAAGCGGAAGGTGCCGGCAGGATATTGCGGGTAGTAAGTATTGACCTGGGGGGTGATATAGCGGCTTACAATGCGCCAGTTATGCGGGCCCTGCTTGGTCGAGAAGCTTTCCGTCCATTCGTACTGATTGCGAGCGGTGCGCGAGATAGGATAGGAGCGGCCCATGGAGAGGTAGGGTTGGAAACGGAAGTTGGGGAAGCCCTCGCCGGGCACCCCCTTGAGGCCCAAATCGGCGGCGAAATGCCTGCGCACGGAAGCGCCGCCGGTGGACGCATTGCTCGAGGCTTCGAAACTGAAACTATTCACGGTGCGGGGCGAGATGGTGAAGACGTGTTCGAGCGAGGCGCGGCGGTTGGCGAAGTCGCGCTCGGGCGGGGCGGGGTTGGCGGCGGTGGGGAACCAGGGCGCCGGGCCCTGGAATCCGTTCGAGAGCGCCGCGTTGGCGGTGAGCCGGTGGTTGGCGGCGAGAGTGTGGTCGAACCGGAGGATCACGCCGTCGGCGGTGTTGGTTTCGGGCGTGTGGATGAAGTAGTTGTTACGGAAGAAAGGCCCCACACTGGCGTTGGGGGCGGGGTAGAAGGCCAAGGCGCGCTGGGCGACGGGATCCAGGCGCGTCGTGGGGATGAGGTTGCCGGGGAAGGGTTCGCGTAAGTATTCAAGATTGTCGCGCGTGACCGGTCGGCTGCGATCGAAGCCCGGGTTGCGCCGGGTGCCGGCGGGATCGTAGATGGGCAGGGGATTGCCGGCCTGATCGACCGTTCGTGACCAATCGCCCGTGCGTTCCGGCAGAGTGGGAACGGTTCGCAGATAGGACCGGGCAATACGTTCACGCATGCCCTCGTAGGAAACCGAGAAGTAGGTGCGGCGCCCGCCGTGGTAAAGGCGCGGAAGGATGAGGGGGCCGGCCAGGTTGAAGCCGAACTGATTGCGACGCAGCGTGGACTTGGTCCCGCCGCGCTGGCGGACCTCGTGCGGCACCGCATCGAGGGCGTCGTTGCGCAGGTTTTCGAAGAGGCGGCCGTGAAACCTGGGCCGTGCGGGGGCGCGCCGCTGACCGACGCTCTCGCCTCGGAGCCCGAGCAGTCGGGATTGGGTGCGGAACTCCTCGATCGCCTTTTCGATTTCGCTCCGCGCGGCCGGCTGCTGGGCCACAGCGATGGCAGCAGCCCACAGCACGCCGATGGCGAACCTCATCAGTTCAAGTGTAACCTGTCAGCAGGGTGCGGCCGTGCGAGCGCTTTGCCGGCCGCGCCTCGAGCGTCAGGGAGAGCGTCATGAAACTACGGGAGATTGCCGATTACTTGGAGTGCGAGCTGGTGGGTGACGGCGAGATCGAGATCACAGGAGTGGCAGCCATCGAGCAGGCAGGCCCGACGGAGCTGACCTTTCTGGCCAACCCCAAGTACGCGCCGAAAGTGCGAGATACGCGAGCGGCCGCGATTCTGGCGTCGGAGCCGGTGCGCGTACGTCCGATCGCCACCCTGGTCTCGCAGAATCCCTATTTGGACTTCGCCCGGGCCCTGGAGCTTTTCTACCGGCCGCCTCGGCCGGAGCCGGGCATTCACCCGCTGGCTTGGATCGCGCCCTCGGCGCGGATCGGGGAGAACGCCTACGTGGGCCCCTTCGCGGTGATCGGCGAAGACGTAGTGATCGGACGCAACGCGCGGATTTACCCGCACGTGGTGATTTACCAGGGCGCGCGCATCGGCGACGATTTCTGTGCGCACTCCCATGCGGTGGTCCGCGAGTTCTGCCGGATCGGGGACCGGGTCACGCTGGGCAACGGCGTGGTGGTAGGCGGCGACGGCTTCGGCTTTGCGCACCGCGCCGACGGCACGCACTACAAGATCGTACAGTCGGGGATCACCGTGATCGAAGACGACGTCGAGATCCAGTCGCTGTGTTCGATCGATCGGGCTACGGTGGGCGAGACGCGAGTGAAACGGGGCGCAAAGATCGACAGTCTGGTGCAGGTGGGTCACGCCTGCGTGGTAGGGGAAAACGCGATCCTGTGCGCGCAGGTGGGGCTGGCGGGAAGCACGGTGCTGGAGCGGAACGTGGTGATGGCGGGGCAGGCGGGGGCGGCAGGGCATCTGACCATTCACGAAGGCGCCGTGGTGTACGCGCAGGCGGGTGTGGGCGGTGACGTTCCGGCGGGAGTGTCGGTGGCGGGCTCGCCGGCTTTCGATGCGGCCGTGTGGCGTCGTGCGGTGACGGCGTTTCCCAGGTTGCCGGAGCTGCTTAGGACGATGCGAGAATTGAGGAAGAAGGTAGAGGAGCTGGAGAAAACGGTTCGCGGCGGCGCGCCGCCCGTTGAGGGAACCTGAGGGAAACTGAAATGCCGAGATTGCACAGGCCATGTGATCACAAGGTGGCTTACAAGAACGAGGAGTTTCTGGAAAGCGCGGACGCTCGTCCGTTGCGCATCCTTTCCGAATATCTCGAGCCTTACGCGCATTTCCGGCGGGAGCGGATCCGCGACACGATCGTATTCTTCGGGTCGGCGCGCATCCAGGAGAATGGGCCGCTGGGCCATTACTATCAGGAGGCGCGGCAACTGGCGCGGATGCTGACCGAATGGTCGGAGTCGCTGGAGAATTCGAGCCGTCGGTTCGTCATCTGCACCGGCGGCGGCCCGGGCATCATGGAGGCGGCGAACCGCGGGGCGTGGGAGGCGGGAGGCAAGAGCATCGGCCTGAACATCGGCCTGCCTTCCGAGCAACTCCCCAATCCCTACATCACGCCCGAGCTTTGTTTCGAGTTTCATTACTTCTTCATGCGGAAGTTCTGGTTCGCTTACCTGGCGAAGGCGCTGGTGGTGTTTCCGGGCGGCTTCGGAACGATGGACGAACTGATGGAGCTGCTGACGCTGGCGCAGACGGAGAAACTGGCCAAGAAAGTCGTCATCGTGCTGTACAGCTCCACCTACTGGAAGGAAATCATCAACTTTGACGCGCTCGTGCGCTACGGCATGATCAGCCCCTCGGATCTGGACCTCTTCCAATATGCCGACGATCCGCAATCGGCCTTCGAGATTCTCAAGGAGGGGCTGACGCGCCTTTACCTGCAGGCGGAGGCGGCGCTGCCCGAGCACGAACAAGAGACGCCGGCCATCGCCAAATCGCGAATCGGCCCTGCGGCAACGGCGGCACGTTGAGGCGGAGGGACCGAAGAGTTCGTCAAGGCCTGCGCACCGGGGGGCCGCGAGCCTGAGCTGGGACGGTGCGGGCCGAGGCATGGTCCAGGCGGGCGATTGCGCGATTGCCGCGCGGCGCGGACCCTGACGCGGGGCGGTGTTCGCAGACGCGGGGGCGTCAGGAACGCGGGCGGTGCGGCAATGGCACGGGCGGAGCGAGCTCGGCTACAATGAAGGCTTTTGGGCTTGGGAGGTTGATGTCTTGGCCGCTCTGAGAGCTCTGATGCGCTTCTACAGCTGCCTTTTTCACGGTGTTCTGGCATTGGTGATGGTGGTGATGGCTCTGGTCTCCTGGTTCAGCGGCTCGCACGGGCTCGATCTGGTGCTTGTACCCTGGCGGGATGAAGCCCTGCGCTGGACGCTATTCCTCGGGGGCCTGTCGGGACTCATTGTAGTCTGGCTGGCGAGCCGGGACAAGGCGCCGCTGCTGTTCCTTGCATGGTCCGGCCTCATTTTCGTAGTGCTGCTGCGAGGATTCTTCTTCGGTTGGGTGCACTACGTGCGCGGGCCCTACGCGCTGAGTTGGGCGCTGGCGCTGACGGCGGCCTCGTTGCTGGCCCTGGCGGGGGCCTGGGTGCAGTATCGGAGTTTCAGAACGGCCGCCGCGTGAGTCAGGCGCGGGCCTCGGCTAGGGTGAGGGGCCCGGCCCGGGACCTTAGCTGCGCAACGGCCGCCGCGTGATCCCTCAAGGCTCGATCCGGGTGCCGAGAATCTCCAGGAACTTCGCCAGCCAGGCGGGGTGTGCAGGCCAGGCTGGTGCGGTGACGAGATTGCGGTCGGTACAAGCCTGATCGATGGCGCACTCCAGCCAAGTGGCTCCGGCCTGGCGCACTTCGGGCCCGACCGCGGGGTAGGCGGTCGCGCTGCGACCTTCGAGCACGCCGGCGGCGGTGAGGATTTGCACGCCGTGGCAAATGGCGGCGATGGGCTTGCCCGCGTGGGCGAAGTGTCGGACGATCTCGAGCACGCGCGGGTTCAGGCGCAGGTACTCGGGCGCGCGGCCGCCGGGGATTACGAGCGCGTCGTAAGATTCGACGCGGACTTCGTCGAAGGTTGCGTTCAGCGTGAAGTTGTGCCCGGGTTTTTCACTATAAGTTTGGTCGCCTTCAAAGTCATGAACCGCAGTCCGGACTTTCTCGCCGGCTTTCTTGCCGGGGCAGACGGCATGAACCGTGTGGCCCACCATCTGCAGGGCCTGAAAGGGAACCATCGCTTCGTAGTCCTCTACGAAGTCGCCGACGATCATGAGGATTCTCTTGGCAGCCATAGAAGAGCTACTGTATCGCATCGAGACGCGGAAGGGCGGGGCTGGGTGCGATAAGCTGAAGGCATGGAATTGGTGACAGTGTTCCGCGCAGTGGGTTCCGCGGCCGCCGAGCAGGCCGAGGAAGTGCGCGATCTGCTCGAGGAGGCCGGTTTGAAAGCGGAGATCTTCACGTCCGCCGAGCTCGGGGTGGCGAGCGGCACGTGCGAGGTGAGAGTACCCGCAGATCAGGCGGCTCGCGCCGAGCAACTCATCGCGGCCCACAGCGAGGAGGTTGAACGCCCGCTGAATACGTCGCACGAGCTGGATCTAGTGACGGTCTTCAGTTCGGACGCGCACAATGCGGAGATGGAGGCGGCGGCAGTCGAAAGCCTGCTGGCGGCAAACGGAATTCCGGCCCTGTTGGTGAGTCCAGGTCCCATCCCTAGCCTGCCTTACGAGGTGCGGGTCCCGCGGGTGCGGCTCGAGGAGGCCCGTCAGATTATCCAGGCCGCTCGGGAGGCTGGGCCGCAGGCTGCCGAGGAAGCGGCGGGTCTGGGCCCGGAGGGCCTGTGAGGCTGCAGCGGGAGCGCCCCGCTGGGCGACGGATCAAGCGGTCCCTCAGAGTCGCACGAGGCTGGAAATCCTGACGGGCTGTCCCCCGGCGTCGGCGCTCTTGACGGCGGCCACGCCCGTGAGAAGCGACATGGCGCCGGCGCGGGAACCGGCGCGCTGTCTGAGCGGGTCGGGCATGGCCGGATCGAAAATCATGGCGCGCAAGCGCGGGTCGGCGCCGAAGTGCCCGCCTTTGGCGTGAGGGATCACCAGCACCTCGGATTTGCCGAAATTCTTGGTCACGCGGATTTCGTCCTGCGGCGGCACCTGCCAGGGCTGGCGCTCGTAGACGCGGACCTCGATGCGGCCGTTCATGCCGTTGAAGGCGAGATGGTAGCCCTCGTAAGGCATGAAGGCGTTCAGGGAATAACTCATCAAGGCGCCGTTGGAGTAACGTACCTGCGCGACCATGGTGTCGAAGATGTCAATGTCCTCGCGGAAGACGCACGCATCGCGGTAGTAGCCGTCCTCGGATTCGCACTCGGCGTAAAGCTGCATGAGGCGGTTGTCGCGCGTCATGTCCCAGTAGAACTCGCACTTATCCTTGTGAGGGCACGTGCGGCAGTTCGTGCCGCGGAAGGGGCCGTTGCGGCCGTATTTGCGCAGAGCGCCGAAAGCGGTCACTTCGACCGGATCGGCATCGAGGTACCAGTTGACCAAATCGAAATGGTGCGTGGCTTTGTGTACGAACAGGGTGCCCGAGTCGGCGCGATAGGCATGCCAGCGGCGGAAATAATCGGCCCCGTGATAGACGTCGAGATACCAATGAAAGTCGAGCGAAGTAACCTGGCCGATCGTTCCCGCCATCAGCAGTTCCTTGAGTTTCTGGGCGGTATTGGAGTAGCGGTAATTGAAGGTGACGATGACCTTGCGCCCCGTCTTCTTCTCGGCGTCGAGGATGGCCTGGCATTTGACCTCGTCGGTGGTCATGGGCTTTTCGGTGATCACGTCGCGGCCGAGTTCCATGGCGCGGATGATGTACTCGTGGTGGGTGGAGTCCTTGGTGGTGACGATGACGTAGTCAGGGTTGGTCTCCCGCACCATGCGGTCGAAGTCGGTGTAGAGGGGAGCATCCACGCCGATGAGGCGTTGGGCGACCTGCAGCCGTTTGCGGTTGATATCGAACAGGCCGACGAGCTGTACGCGGTGGCCGAGCTGCTCGAGCAGGTCCCGCCCCCAGGTGCCGGTGCCGCGGTGGCCGGTGCCGGCCAGAGCCACGCGCACGCGCTGCCGGGCGGTCAGGGGTAGGGCAAGAGAGGCGGTCAGGAAGCGTCGGCGGGGCCATGAAGCGGTATGGACGAGCATAAGACCTCCTTGGCGGTTTCAGCAACAGTGTACAACCGCCCTGGAGGTTTCGCGGGGCGCCTGGGTCGGGGTTCGGGTTAGCGGCTCAAGCGGCTTTGCGCAGGCGCGGCGGGGTCTGGGGCGCCAGATCGCGAAACTCGTTCGAGCGGTCGGCCCGCTTGCGAAGTTGGAAAGCGTCGTAAAGCGCACCGGAGGCCGTCCGAGCTTCGAAGCTCAGCCGGTCACCGTCGATCCGGACGACCTGGAAGAGCTGCGTTTGTTCGGCGGCGCGCTGGAAGGCTTGCGGGCGATCCATCTCGTACATCTTCGCCCCGCTGACGGAGGTCACATAGACGGGGCCGCCGTTGCCGGAAGAGGCGTCGCCGTAACGTGTCGGCCCGATGCGGGCGTAAGTGTGGTCGTGGCCCTGGAGCACCAGATCCACGCCGTATTTGTCAAGGATCGGCTGCCAGAGCTCGCGTACTTCCTTGTTGTCGCGACCGCGCGCACTGGAGTAGATCGGATGGTGGAAGACCACGACCGTCCATCGGGCAGGATTGCGCGCGAGGACGCCCTCGAGCCATTCGGCCTGCTCCTTGCGCCGTTCGACCGAATTGAGCACGACGAGGCGGAGCCCCTGGATATCCAGCCAGTAGCAGGTTTCTTCGAGGCCCGCGGGGCCGTTAACGGGGAAGGCGAACTGGGGTCGCCAGTTGGGGCTGATGCGCCGATCCGAGAGGCTGTACTCGTGGTTGCCGGGCGCGGCCAACACGGGGATCATGCGGTGAATGAAGCCCGCGGCGGCGTGGAACTCGCCCCATTGTTCGTCACGATCGTTGTTGTTGATGAGGTCGCCCGCGTAGACGATGAAGCGGGCGTCGGGGGCGGCCGCGAAGGCTTGGCGGATGACGCGAGCCCACAGGGCATGGATGTCGGCTTGTACGTCTCCGAGATAGAGGAAGGTGAGCGGGTCACCCGGCTTTCCCGCGGTGCGGAACTGGTTCCACTCGCTCCAGCGCGAGCCGTCGCCGACGCGATAAAGGTAGGCGCGGCCGGGCTGGAGCCCCCTGAAGGTGACGCTATGGCTGTGGGCGGCGCCGGCGTTGGTTTGGTAGCGCTCGGTCGCAGCTTCCAGGCGGCGGGCGTGCTTGACAACGTCGGGGCCGTCGACGGCGTCAGCGATTTCGGCCACGCCGCGGCTGACGGTGGTGTCGGTCCGCCAGGTAACGGACATGGTCGTGGCGGGGTCTTCCGACCACGTCAGGATCACGCGGTCAGGATAGGGCGCCGGTGGGTAGCCTTGCTCAGGAGCTTGTTGCAAGCTGAGGAGCGCGCCGGCGGTGGCCAGAAGCAGCGCCAGGACAAAGAGCGGCGCACCGTCGCGTCGGGGCGAGAGCGGGTGAGGACCACGGGGTTGCATTTTGCCTCCCGAGTCAAAAAGTTAAGCTTCAGTTACGGGTCAGTCGAGCGGTCTTCGCTGCCGATCCCATCAGTTTATCGGATTCACCATGGCCCCCGTCCGGTGCAAGCCGCCAGCAGAAAGGGATCGCGGTGAGGGGCTTGGCGCATTACAATACTCGTGATGGCCGCGGACCGGCGGAGCAACGGCGGTCCGCCTGGAGGGCCGGTCATGCCCGGCGCTGTTTCCCATGAGTCGCCCTATGCGGGGTCCTGGTATCCGGACGATCCTTCCGAACTACGCGATCTGCTGGAGAGAGTCTTCGCGGACTCTCGGTCCCGCACGGGTCCTTACCTGACGCCCGGAGCTCTCGCTTTCGTGGTTCCGCACGCGGGCATCGTGTACTCGGGTGTAGTAGCGGCAGCGGTGTATCGGTACATCGAGCAGATGGGGCCGCGCCGCATCGTGCTGCTCGGGTTCTGTCATCGGGGCGCGCCGCCCGGCGTCTGGATCCCTCGGATCGACGCGTACCGCACGCCGCTCGGCGAGATCGCGCTGGATCGCACATTAGCCTCCGAACTGGCTGCCCGGCCGGAGTTTGGCTTTCTGCAGGAGGCCAGCCTGTGTGACCATTCGGTTGAAATTCAACTGCCGTTCCTGAACCGGGTGGCGCCGTCGGCGTCACTGCTTCCGCTCTACGTCAGCCACCTGGATCCGGCGGTGCGTGAAGAGGCCGCCGGGGTGCTGGCGGGGCTGGTGCGGGAAGGCACGGTATTGCTGGCGAGCTCGGATTTCACGCACTACGGCAAGTCTTTCCACTACGAACCCTTTCCGGCGGATGCGTGGGTGGCGGACCGGTTGCGCGATCTGGACGAAAGTCTCATGGAGGCGGCCGGTAGTCTCCGCCCGGAGCTGTTCCTTGAGACGCTGCGGAGCACCCGCGCGACGCTCTGCGGATATGAGCCGATCAGCCTGCTGCTGGCCACCTTGCGGCGTTTAGAGAGCCAGGACGAAATTTTCCAAGAGACGCTCGACTACCAGACTTCCGGCGAGATCACGGGGGATTATCGCCACTCGGTCAGTTACGCCGCCCTGGGCTATTTTCCGTATTCGGCTTTTCATTTGGGGCCGCAGGATCAGGCGGCGCTGTTGGAAAGCGCGAGGCGCACGCTGGAGCATTACCAGCGTACGGGCGAGCGGCGTCCGATTTTACCCGAAGGGGGCACGTTGGCGCTCGAGCGGCGGGCAGCGGCCTTCGTGACGTTGCACAAAGACGGCCAGCTACGCGGCTGCGTCGGCAGGCGGGCCGCGCTGGAGTCGCTGGCGAGAACGGTGCCCGAGATGACGTTGGCGGCAGCGCTCGACGATACGCGGTTCCCGCCGGTGGGAAGAGACGAGACGGGGTTGGAGATCGAGATCTCGGTGCTCTCACCTTTCAAGCGTATTGCCGACCGCAGCGCGTTCCGCGTCAACGAGCACGGGGCGGTGCTGCATTCGGGCTTGCATCACGGGCTGCTGCTGCCGCAAGTGGCGACCGAGCGCCACTGGACGGCCGATCAGTTCTTCGAGGCACTGGCCAGAAAGGCGGGTACGGGTCCTCACGTGTACCGCGATCCGGACACGCGAATTTACGTCTTCCGCGCGCAGATCATCCGCTGAGGGAGAGGCGGGTGCGTCGACGCGCAGGGCAGGGTTGGCCGGCTCTCGGGGAGTACGGCTCCCGAGCCCGCATCCCGCAGGCTTTTGCCGACCAAAGATAGGACGCTTCCGGCAGCGGGTACGCTGAAGAGCGACCCGGCCGGCTGGAGCGAAATGCCCCTAGTCAAGCTCCGTCGAACGCTCCGTCTCCGGCCGGCCGGGTCCGCCGCCGCTCAGAACATCAGCCGCAGCGCAAGCTGCACGATGCGCGGGTCGTTGGCCTGCGCGGGCGTGACCTGTCCGAAATTGGGCGATGTAAGGCTGGTGTTGGGCGCGCCGAACATGGGCGTGTTCGCCAGGTTGAACGCTTCGGCCCGAACCTGGAGTTTCATGCGCTCGTAGACGGGGAAATCCTTGAAGAGCGAGAAGTCCAGTATCGGCGCCATGTGCCTGCGAATTCCGGGTAGCGTGGTGCTGAGCGTGCGGAGCGTGAACGGCGGTTGCTGGATCCAGGCGACCGGCTCGGTGGGGCTGACGCAGTTCTGGCGCACGCCGGTGGTGAGGACGGTGCAAGTGTTGAACCAGCGGTTCATTGTCGGCTTGGCCAGCTTGGGGTTGACGCCGGAGGAGAAGGCGCCGCCGGGCGCGCCGATCAGCGTGCCGGTCATGGCGCGGAAAATGAAGTTGGTCTGCCAGCCGCCCAGCGCGTGTCGAGCCACTCCGCGGCTCCCGCTAAAGAAGGGCAAGGCGTAACCTCCGCTGACCACGAAGATATGGTTGGGCTCGGCGGACTGATTGCGTGCGGGTTTTGCGAGCGGATCCTGGTCGTTCAGGTAGCCGGTCTGGCTCATCGGCTTGGACCAGGTGTAGCTGGTGCGGAAATGCAGTCCTGCGCTGAGGCGTTTTTCCAGCGAGGCCTGCAATGCGTTGTAGTAGGTCCGTCCGTAGGGCCACAGCGAAATGGTTACGTTGCCGAAGTGCGGATAAGGCCGCAGGAGCTGCTGCCTCGGGACAGTCGGTCCGTTGAACGCGCTACCCGGCAGCTTGCCGGCGAGCGGATTGGGCACTTGAGTCAACAGGTCCGAACCGAGAGCGAGGAATTCCGCAGGCACGAAGTTGATGTTCTTGGAGGTGCCGAAATCGAACGTGCGGTTGCCGACGTAGGAGACGTCCAGCAGCATGCGGAAGGGCAGTTGGTGCTGAACGCCGAAGGAGAACTGCCAGGCGTTGGGGATTTCACGCCCGGGCCAGGCAGCGCTGATATTTTGCCCAAGCAAAGTGGCTAGTCCGAGCGAGCGGCCCGGCGGTTGAATGATGCCGGCGGGGTAGGGATTGCTGAGGCGGTTGGCCGGCGTGAGTCCTCCGTCGGTGGAAGCCACATAGGCTGTCGAAGTGCTGAAGCCGAGGTTACCCCCGGTATCGAAACTGGGCATATAGCTGAGGCCGAAGCCGCCGCGCAGCACGGTGGCGCCGAACAGCCGATAGGCGAGGCCGAAGCGCGGCTGCACGTTGTTCCCGTCGCGTTGGAAGGGCAGCCGGTTGTCCTTGTCGGTGAATCGCAGCCCGCCGCGCAGATCGAGGCCGGGCACCTGAAGGGGGCTCGGAGCGGTGAAATCGAAGCCCCGATTCTGGCGGTCGTAGCGTTCGCTCAGGGGCGATTCGTAATCCCAGCGCACGCCGAGGTTGAGCGTGAGCCTGGTGGTGACGCGCCAATCGTCCTGGAGGAAGCCGGCCCAGTAAAGGGACTGATAGGCCGGGGCGATGTTGTAAGGCACGCTGCCGCTCGCCGGGTAGCCGAGCAGGAAGCTGGCGAAGGCGTTGCCCGCGGCGGCCTCGGCGCGCAGCGCATCACGCTGCGTGAAGGCCCGGGTGAAGTTGAACGTGCCGAAGTGGGAGATGGGTATCTGGAGGTTGTAGCGCATCACGCGGAACTCCACGCCCGTCTTCAGGGAATGCTTGCCCGCCACACGGTTGATGGTGGAGGTAACCGAGTGGGTGTCGGTGGTGCTGTACTCGCTTGCTGCGGCGGCAAGGGTGGCGTAATCGGTGACTGCTATGCCGGGGAAGGTGCGCCGCGGTAGTTGGGCGACCAGCGATTGCGGGAAGCCGAGAGCCGAGGGATCGAATTCATCCCCGGGACGCTTCAACCCGAAGGGATGCCGGA
>CALJAM010000027.1 GCA_938027685.1 uncultured Bryobacteraceae bacterium | reverse complement strand
AATGCCGCCCGTGGCGATGCGCTCTTTCAGGAGAGCACGGGTAACTTTGTGGACGCGGAAGGGAAGTTCGTGGCCCTCCTGGGCGTGCGTGACCTGGTCGTCGTAGATACCCGCGACGCGCTGCTTGTTGCCGATCGAGCCCAGGCGCAGCGCGTGGGCGAAATCGTGAAAGCCTTGGAGAAAATGAACCGCGAGGAACTGCTCTGAGGCATGCGGGGCGCGCCCCTCAGCTCGGCGCGCCCCGCAGGATTGCGCCCGCTCAGAAGTAAAGCTTCAGAGCGAACTGGATGTTCCGCTCGCCCTGCGCGCCGGTGATTTCTCCAAAGGTCGCGCTGGAGGCGTTGGCGTTGGGCGCGTTGAACTGCGGCGTGTTGGTCAGGTTGAAGAACTCAGCCCGATACTCGAGCCTCATCCTCTCGCGGATGGGGAAGTACTTATGCAAAGAGAGATCGAAGGTTTTCCAGCCCGGGCCGCGAACCACGCCCACTCCCGAGTTGCCCAGCGTCCCTGCGGCAGGCTCCTTGAAGGCCGAGCGGTCCAGCCAGGTCCTGCCCGGACCGACCTCGCGTGGGCCCTTTCCATCCGCCAAGCGGTCAGCCCGCGGGCCGCGTGAGCGGGTCCCCGACCGGTCGGTTGCCCGAATGGTCAGCGGGAACCCGGAGCGAAGCATCAGGATGCCGCCCATCTGCCAGTTGCCCAGCAAACCGTTCGTCCACCGGTTCCAGCCCGAGCCAAACCGCTTGCCACGGCCCACCGGGAGCTCATAGGTGTAAAAGTAGCTCAGCATGTGAGCCGCGTCGAAGTAAGTCGGCCCCCATTCAGCCTTCCGGTCATAAAGATACTGCCAGTAGGCGGATTGGCTGGCCGCCTGCCCCCCTTCGCCGTAATAGCCGATGGCGTCGCTCATGCCCTTCGACCAGGTGTACGACAGTTGGTATTCCAGCCCGGCCGAAAGCCGCTTGCGGGCCGTCACCTGGAGCGAATCGTACCGCTGGTTGCCGCAAGACTCGGTGCCGGAAATCTGCGCGATGCTGGCCAGCAACGGATTTCCTGACAGATAGGGACTCGGCTGTGTGACGCCCGGTGCGATCAACCGGCGCTGGAAATACGGCATCGGAACCACAAGGTGCGTGCCGTGTTGGCCTACGTAGCCCGCCGTGATCACGGTTTGCGCCGGCAACTGCCGCTCGATAATGAAGCTCCACTGCTGCACGTGAGCCGGCCGCACGAAGGGATCCCACAGTCGGATCGTCGCGTTCTTCCAGGGATCCTGGGCCCGCAGGACCGTCAGTCCTTGGTCCGTGGTGGAGCCGATCGTGGTCTGTCCGGTGAAAATCGCTTCGTACTCGTAATTGAAGGGCGGGTTCATGGGGAGCCGGAGGTTCGTGCCCGTCCCTTCCATGAACGAGGAGATCGTGTAAGCACCCCGGAAGACCATTTTGCTGCCCAGCGATCGCGGCGTCCAGGCGAACCCCACCCGCGGCTGGAAATCCCGGAAGAACGGCTCGTAGAGGGCGCGACTGTTGCCGTCCTTGCCCGCCAGCATCACCCGCCCGCTGAAGGGCTCGAAGTTCGACTGCCGATCCTTGACCTCCACCAGCGGGCTGTGATACTCCCAGCGAATGCCGAGATTCAGCGTCAGCTCGTCCGTGGCGCGCCAGTCGTCCTGGAAGTAGAAGCCCAGGATGATCTTGCGGTGGCCCCAACTGCCGGTGTCCAGGCCGCGGCCGGCCCACTCCACATAGCCCAAGTAAAAGTCCGCCTCGGCGAAACCGCGCGACACGGGCGCGTTGGCGTTGGGCCCTGCCGTGTACTGTCCGTTGAAGCGAATCTGACCGGTGCGCCCCCAGTTGCCCGCATAGAACGGGTTCATCTGCTGGCGCAGCAATTGCCCGCCCGTCTTCATCATGTGACGGCCGCGGATGATGGTCAGATTGTCCGCGTAGTGAAAAGTGTTGTTGGGAAACTTCTGCTGAGTGCCGATGTTCGCGCTGCCGATTCCGGTGGCCAACCCGCCCGAGAAGACCAAAGCCATCAGCCCGGGCCCGCGTTCATTGCCGCGCTGAATCCCGAGTTTCTCGGCCACGTTGCCCAAGCCTTTGTCCTCGCCGCCGTTCCAGTTCATGATCCGATTGAAGCCGATCCGCAGCTCGTTGACCATCGTCGGGCTGGCCGAGCGCGTCCAGTTCACCACCGCGTTCTGAAACGGTGCGTGATTGAAGCTGTTGAAAATCAGCGGGAAGCTGTTCTGACCGGGCAACTCCTGCCGGCTCCAGGAGTAACGGGAGGAGAAGTCATCCTTGTCGCTCAGCTTGGCGTCGATCTTGACGTCGAACTGGTCTGTGATCAACTGGCTCCGCGAAGAATTCAGCTGATTGAAGCGCAGATCGTTGTTGATGGGCGCCGGATAGAGATCGGGTGAGTTGAAGAGGTTCGTCGCCACGATGTTGCGCCGCGAAACCGGTATCTGGTTGTTCGGAAAAGGTTGCCGGACGCCTTGCGCGTTGATGGTCAGGGGATCGTAAAGCTGCGTGTTGCGCTCCGTCAAAAGACGCGAGAAGTCACCCTGACGGAAGGCGGTCGGGATTACGCTGATGGTGCTGATCGAGGGCGGTGTATATCGCCGGATGCCCTGATAGTCGCCGAAATAAAAAACCTTGTCCCGCTTGATGGGACCGCCGATCGTGCCGCCGAATTCGTTCCAACGGATGGGCGACCGCGGGGCCTTGCCGGTGCGAGGATCCGGCGTCAAGGACCAGTTCCGGGCCCAGTTGTTGGCGTTGAGTTTGTCGTTGCGGAAGAACTCAAAAATCGTCCCGTGCACCTCGTTGGTGCCCGACTTCAGTGTCACGTTGATCACGCCTCCCTGGAAATTGCCGAATTCGGCCGAGGCGTTGTTGGTGATCATCTTCACTTCCTGAATCGCGTCCAGATTGGGCTGGTACGACGTCAGGTTGTCCGATGTATGATTGTTATCCACGCCGTCAAGCAGGAAATTGTTGGCCTCCTTTCGGTTGCCGTTGACGTATGGCCGGCCGCCGGCGCTGGTGCGAACGCCGTTGTTGAAAGCCGCCGGGTTCGTCGTAGTCACGCCGGGAGCGAGCAGCGTAAGTGAGATGTAGTTCCGAGAAATAAGCGGCGTATTGACGATCGAGTTCGATGTAAGTACCGAGCCCACAATGGTCGTTTCCGTGTTGAGCAAGGGCGCCTCGCCGGTGACTTGAATGGTCTCCGTCACCGCGCCCAGCTCGAGCCTAAGGTCCAGACGTGCGCGCTGGTTAAGCTCCAGCGTTACGTTCGGGTACGTTAGGGTCTTGAAACCCTTTGCCTCGACTTTGATTTCGTATGTGCCCACCGGCAGGCGGGGGAATGCATAAACGCCCTCCTCGTTGGTCTGAGTGGGCCACGTGGTCCCGCGCTGGACGTGGCGCGCGGTCACCGTCGCTCCCACGATCGCCGCGCCGCTGGGGTCGGTGATGCGACCCGTGATGCCTGCGCTGACTTCCTGTGCGGAAAGTTGCACGGCTGAAAGTCCGGTGAGCACGATCAAGCCGAAAAGAAAGCCGGCTCTTCCGCGTCTCGGCAAACTGGCCTGCATGTGTAACCTCCTGGGGCTTGTCAGTGCTTGTTTTGGCCCCATCCTCAATTGTGAAGCTGCGACTAGACCGAGTCAATGAAAAAGTGGAAAAGAGAGGTTTCCCTCTCCTGCATCAGAGATCCTGGTCGCACAACCTCCTTTTGTTTCAATGAATTGTGTTAAACTAAAAACTTGCGGAACCGCCCTGTCTTTGGGCAAATAAAAAGCGAAGACAAGATCCGTCCGTAAGGAACAGTCCCGTGCCAGAGGCCGAACGTCCTGATCCTACCGAGCCCCCATCGGGCCAGTTGCCCCTCACGCCGCCCGCGGGCGGCCATCTGGTCCCCGTCAACATCGAGGACGAGATGCGCCGCTCGTATCTCGACTACGCCATGAGCGTCATCATCGGGCGCGCGCTGCCCGACGTCCGCGATGGACTGAAGCCCGTTCATCGCCGCATCCTTTACGGCATGCACGAAATGGGGCTGACCTTCAACCGTCCCACGCGCAAGTGCGCCAAGATCGTCGGCGAGGTCATGGGCAAGTACCACCCGCACGGCGACGTGCCCGTCTACGACGCCCTCGTGCGAATGGCTCAGCCCTTCTCGATGCGTTATCCCCTCATCGAAGGGCAGGGCAACTTCGGTTCGGTGGACGGCGATCCGCCGGCGGCCATGCGGTACACCGAAGCACGGCTGGCGCGCATCGCCTCGGCCATGCTCGCCGACATCGACAAGGAGACGGTGGATTTCCGTCCCAACTACGACGACAGCGAGCGTGAGCCCGAGGTCCTGCCTGCGCGCATCCCCAATCTTCTGATCAACGGATCCTCAGGCATCGCCGTGGGCATGGCCACCAACATCCCGCCGCACAATCTCAGGGAGATCGTGCGCGCCGCCATCGCGCTGCTTCAGGATCCCAACCTGCCCGCGCAAAAGCTGCTCGAACTGGTGCCGGGGCCCGATTTCCCCACCGGCGGCTTCATCTGCGGACGGCTGGGCATTCGCGACGCCTACCTCACCGGGCGGGGCCAGCTCAAGCTGCGCGCGCGTGCCGCCATCGAACGCATGGGCAAGGACCGCGAAGCGATCATCGTCACCGAGATCCCCTACCAGGTTCAGAAGTCCCGTCTCGTCGAGCAGGTCGCCGCGCTGGTCAACGAGAAGAAGATCGAGGGTATCGCCGACATCCGCGACGAGAGCGATCGCGAGGGCATGCGCATCGTTTTCGAGCTCAAAAAGGGCGAGCAGGCGCAGATCGTGCTCAACAACCTCTACAAGCACACCCAGATGCAGGTCAACTACGGCGTGATCATGCTCGCCATCGTCAACGGCCAGCCCCGCGAACTCTCGCTCGCCGAGATGCTGCGCCGCTTCCTCGATCACCGTATCGAGGTCGTGCGCCGCCGCACGGAGTTCGAACTGCGCAAGGCCCGCGAGCGCGAGCACATCCTGCTGGGCTTCCAGAAGGCTCTGGACCGGCTCGATCTCGTAATCGAGACCATCCGCGCCAGCTCCACTCCGAAAGAGGCGCGCGAGATCCTGATGGGACTCGCGCCCCTGCCGCCGCGCGTCGTCGAAGAAATTGTCGTCGCCGATGACTTCCGGTTTGATTTCTCCGAGCGTCAGGCGCAGGCCATCATGGAATTGCAGCTCCAGCGTCTGACCGGGATGGAGCGGCAGAAGATCCTCGAGGAATTGGCGGAGACCCAGCGCCGCATTGCCGAATACTTGGAAATCCTTGGATCGGAGAAGGCGTTGCACGACGTGATCATCAAGGAGCTGCGCGAGGTCGAGCGGGAGTACGGCGACGATCGTCGCACGGAGATCGTGGACGACGTGGCTGAAATCACCCTCGAGGACCTGATCGCCGAGGAGGACATGGCCGTCACGGTCACGCACCAGGGCTACCTGAAACGCACTCCCGTGGCCACCTACCGGCGGCAGGCGCGCGGCGGCCGCGGGCGCAAGGGCATGGAGGTGCGCGAGGAGGACTTCATCGAGCACCTCATCGTCGCCTCTACGCACGCCTACCTGCTGGTCTTCACCGACAAGGGCCGGGTCTACTGGCTTAAGGTTTACGAGATTCCCGAGGCCGCCGCCGGCGCTCGCGGCAAGCACATCTCGCACCTGGTGAACCTTCAGCCCGAGGATTCGGTCAAAGCCATCCTACCCGTGCGCGAATTCGTGCACGACCGCTTCGTGGTCATGGCCACACGGCGCGGCGTCATTAAGAAGTGCGAACTGAGTGAATTCGACAACCCCATCACCCGCGGCATCATCGCCATCACGCTGGATGAAGGCGACGAGCTGATCGCCGCCCGCCTCAGCTCCGGCAAAGACGAGATCTTCCTGGGTTCCTACCGTGGCAAGGCGGTTCGGTTTTCCGAGGATCAGGTGCGGCCCATGGGACGCCAGGCTCGCGGCGTTACAGGCATGGCGTTGGCTGAGGACGATCACCTCGTGGGCATGGAGGTCGTCGGTGAAGACGCGCTGATCCTCACCATCTCGGAACTCGGCTACGGCAAGCGCACGCCGTTGTCGGCTTACCGCAAGACCCGGCGCGGCGCGCAGGGCGTCATCAACATGAGGACCACCGAGCGGAACGGACCCGTCGCCGCCGTACTCGCGGTCCGGGAGGACTCCGAAGTCATGATCGTGACCAAGGAGGGTCAAATCATCCGCTTGGAGGCCGGCACCATCCGCGAGGCGGGCCGCTCCACGCAGGGCGTCAAGATCGTGCGCTTGGAGCCCGGCGACCGCGTCGCGGCGGCTTCCCTCATCCCGGAAGAAGAGGAGTTGGAAAACGGCGCGGGGCAGGCCGACGAGGACGGAGCACAACCCGAGCTGCCCTTGGCGGAGGGAGAGGCCCCCGTATAATGGCGGTATGAGCAGCTTCGTGGCGCTGGGCCGCCTCGCTACCCCCGACCTCCGGATTCTGGAAAGCAAGCAACAGCGACTCTTCGAGATCTTGCGCGAACTGGGTCGCGTCATCGTCGCCTACTCCGGCGGCGCCGATTCGGCTTTTCTGGCTTGGGCCGCGCACCAGGTGTTGGGCGACAACGCAATAGCCGTCACCGCGGATTCGCCCTCGCTGCCTGAATCGCATAAACGCGACGCCGAGGAGCTCGCGCGCAGGATCGGTTTTCGGCATCTGTATCTGCGCACGTATGAGTTCGAGAACCCCAACTACGTGCGCAACGACCCTGACCGTTGCTTTTACTGCAAGGACGAGTTATTCTCGCGCCTTGAGGAGTTGGGCCGCCGGCTGGACATTCCTCACATCATCTACGGCGTGAACGTGGACGATCTGGGCGACTACCGTCCTGGTCAGAAGGCGGCCCGCCTGCACCAGGTCAGGGCTCCCCTCGTGGAGGCGGGCCTTAGCAAAGCTGAGATTCGCGAACTTTCCCGCCGCGCCGGACTGCCGACCTGGGACCGGCCCGCTTCCGCCTGCCTGGCCTCCCGTATTCCCTACGGCATCCCCGTCACCGCGGAGACGGTCAAGTTGGTCGAACGCGGCGAGGAGGCGTTGCGCGCGCTCGGCTTCCGCCAGTGCCGGGTGCGCTACCACGGCGATCTGGTGCGCCTGGAGATCGCCTCCGATGAGCTACCCCGCGCGCTCACGCCCGAGATGGCGCGCCGGTTCGTGGACATCTTTAAGCCCTTGGGTTTTCACTACGTGACGCTCGACCTCGAGGGCTACAGGCAGGGGTCGCTGAACGAGGCTCTCAAGCGCGGTCAAGCCGGTTCCTGAGCGGGCTTAGCGCGGACGTCCCAGAAACTGCAGGTTGTCCAGCACGCTCAAAAGTCCCGGCACCAGCGTGATCACGAACAGCACGGGGAGAATGAAGAATACGATGGGGAAGAGCATCTTGACGCCCGCTCGCCCTACGGCTGCCTCGGCCCGCAGACGGCGCCGCGTCCGCAGCGCGTCCGCGTAGACTTTCAGCGCTTGCGCCAAGCTGGTTCCGAATCGCTCGCTTTGCACGATCATCGCCGCTAGCGACTTGATGTCTTCGACGCCTGTGCGGCGCACCAACTGTTGGAAGGCCTTGCTGCGCTCCTGACCCGCTTTCACCTGCATGACCACGGTGAGGAACTCGTTCGAGAGCTCCGGATAAATGAATTGCATTTCCTCGCCCACCCGGAGCATCGCCTGATCCAGCGCGAGGCCGGTGCCCAGCACGACGCCCAGCATGTCCACCATGTCCGGCAACGCCTCCTGCAACTTGCGCCGGTATCGGCGCACCAGATAGTGCAGGAACTGCTGCGGCAACAGCCAGCCCAGGATGGCGCCCGCCGCCATACCCGTCAGCCAGGTAATGCCGGTGTTGTGGCGCTGGACCCACGCCATGGCGGCCAGCGCGCACGCGAAAAAGAGCAGATGCCCCGCGGCGTAGACGGCCAGCGCCTCGCGCCGTCGGATGCCGGCCTGGTTCAGCTCTCGTTCGCTGCGCCGCAGCCAGTCGTCGCCTCCCGGGAACAGACTGATCAGGTACAGCAGGAAATTGGCCACGCCTCCGCCCGCCCTGCGACGCGTAGTTCGCGCGCCGGGATTCAGCATGGCTTGCATCTGCAGTTCTTCCAGCCGGTCGCGAAGCGGGTCCTCCCGCGTGCTTGCGAGCGTCAGCGCGGACCACAGCAGCGCGGCCACGGTCAGAAACGCGAGCACGAAGAAGGCCGGCAGCATGACTCAATACCTGACGTTTGCGATGCGGCGGATGATCAGAATGCCGACCGCCTCCGAGATGACGGCGTAGGTCAGGAACTTGCTCCCGATCGGATGCGTGAAAAGCAGCCGCAGGTAATCGGGCTTGACGAACCAAATGCCCAGCGCCGCCACCAACGGCAACGCACACAGCAGGCCCGCCGAAAAGCGCTGCTGCGCCGTGTGGGCTTTCATCTTGGCGGCCAGCGCCAGGCGTTCGCGCATGAGCACCGAGAGGTTGTCCAGCACGCCGATCAGGTTGGCGCCCGTCTGGCGCTGCAGGATCAGCCCGGTCACGAAGAACTTCAGATCCATCAGGGGGACGCGGCGGCCCAGGTTGTGCAGCGCGGTCTCCAGCGGAGCGCCCAAAGCGAGTTCCTCCATCACCTTGCGGAACTCGGCCCGCACCGGATCCAGCGTCTCCGCCGCCAGCGTCTCCAGTCCGGCATGAATGTTGTGGCCCGCCTTCATCGACCGGTTGAACAGATCGATGGCGTCCGGCAGAGCTTCCTCGAATTTACGCAATCGGATGCGACGCGCCCGTAGGATGTAAAGCACGGGCAACGACCCCACGGCGCTTGCCGCGAGCAGCCGCAGCAGGGCTAGGCGGAAACCCAGCGCGCCCAGTAGCGCGAAGCTCAGCGCAGCGAGCGCCAACGAAACGAGCACCACTTCGGCTGCGCGGTAGCGAAGATCGGCCTGGTCGATGTACTCCTGAAGTCGATTCAGTCCCCCGACCCGCCCCAGCCACCTGGCGAGCGTTTCCGCGCCGCTCGCGCGCTCGCGGAGTATCAGGTCGGCCGGCGTGCGGGAACGGCCGCCGCTTTGCAGCCGCACCTCGCGCAGCCGCGCGGCCAGCACGCGGCCGGAGCGCTGCGCCGGTAACGTCCACACCATGTAGCCCGCAGCCAGCAGGCAACCGGCAAAGATCAGGAAGCTGACGAGGAACAACCCGACGGGACTCACCGATCCTTCACCTCGTGCACTTCCTCGAAGATCGAAGGGGCAAGATGAATGCCGTAGGTCTTCAGACGCTCGAGGCAGGCCGGCCGGTAGCCCGTCGCACGGAACCGACCCACCACGCGGCCCCTGCGGCTGATCCCCTCGCGCTCGAACACGAACACATCCTCCATCCGGATTACGTCGCCCTCGGTGCCCAGCACTTCCGTGATGGAGGCCACCTTGCGTGTGCCGTCGCTCAGCCGGACCGTGTGGACCACCAGATGGATGGCCGAAGCGAGCATCTGCCGGATCACGCGGTCCGGAATATGCTCGCTGGCCATCATGACCATGGTTTCCAGTCGTCCGAAAGCGTCACGCGGGGAATTGGCGTGAACCGAAGTCATTGAGCCCTCGTGCCCGGTGTTCATGGCCTGCAGCATGTCCAGGGCCTCGGGGCCTCGGCATTCGCCGATCACGATGCGGTCCGGGCGCATGCGCAACGAGTTGATGACGAGATCACGCTGCGTAACGGCTCCCACGCCCTCGATGTTCATCGGGCGGGTCTCCAGCCGCACCACGTGCGGTTGCTGGAGCTGCAGCTCGGCGGTGTCCTCGATCGTGATCACGCGCTCGTCTTCGGGGATGAAGCGGGAAAGCATGTTGAGCATCGTGGTCTTGCCCGAGCCGGATCCGCCCGAAACCACGATGTTCATGCGCGCCTCCACGCAGGCGCTCAGGAAATCCAGCATGCCCGTGGTGAGGGTCTCGTTGCGGAGCAGGTCTTCCGTGGAAAGCAGCTTCTTGCCGAAACGCCGGATGGCCAGCACCGGACCGATCAGCGAGATGGGCGGGATGACGGCGCACACGCGCGAGCCGTCTGCCAGACGCGCATCTACGATGGGCGAGGAGTCGTCGATGCGGCGGCCGATGTTCGAGACGATCCGGTCAATGATCATGCGCACGTGCGCGGTGTCCTTGAACCGCACGTTGGTTTCGATCAGCCGCCCGTTGCGCTCGATGTAAACGTTGTCGAAGCCGTTCACGAGAATGTCGCTGATGGAAGGGTCCTTGAGCAGCGGCTCCAACGGCCCCAGTCCGAAGACCTCGTCGAGAACCTCCTCGATCAGCCTCTCGCGTTCGGCTACGGTCAACGGCACCGCTTCCTCGGCCACCAGTCGCTCGACCACCAGGCCGATTTGGTCGCGCATACCCTCCCGGTTGAGCGCCCGCAGCTCCTCGGGCGTGAGCGAGTTCAGGAGCTTGCTGTGAATCTGGCTCTTGATCTCGAACCAACGCTCGGTGCCGGTGGTAGGTCGGGTGAGAGTGCGCGTCGCCATCGCTCAGCCCCTCTTGGCTAGCCCGCTTTCGTCAGCGCTGCGCGGGCGCCGGTGGCCTTGTCCACAAAGCCTCGGAACGCCCGCTCCAGCTCGCCCGCCGCCTTGGGATCGGCCACGAAGGGTCGCGCCCGATTGATCGAGGCCAGAACGGCGGCAGAGCTGGGAATGCCGTAGAAAACGGGCTGATTGAGCGTTTGCTGGACCTGCTCCAGTGTAGCACGGCCTGCATTGGGCCGCTTGCTGTACTGGTTGATGACGATCCGGATCTGATCCTGCGTGAAGCCCATGCGCATCAGGTAGCCGAGGTACCGCTGGGCGTTCCGGATGGCCGGAAACTCCTGCGTCATGACGAGGAAGATCTGATTGGAGACCTGAAGAGCGCCCAGCACGACGTCGTCCGAGATCCAGCGTCCGGCGTCAATCACGATCGCTTCGTACTTCTCCACCAGGAAGGCCGAAAACTCGCGGAACATGGGCTCGGTGAAGTAGCCGCGGTGCTCGAAGCTGTCGGCCGGGCACACCACAAACATTCCCAGGGGATCGCGAGTGACGAGGCCCTCGAACAACGTCTGGTCCATGCGGGTGAGGTTTTCGGCGATTTCGAGCAGGGTGTTCTGGGGCTGCGCCCCCAATTGCATGGCCACGTCGTTGCCGACCCAGTCCAGGTCCATCAGCACCGTGTGTTGGCCGCGCAGCGAGAGCGCAGCGGCGAAATTAACCGCCAGGGTCGTGGTCCCCACGCCGCCTTTGACGCCGAGGAAGCTATAGACCTTGCCGAGGCGGCTCACGGCCGAGGCGGCCCGGCGCGGCGCCCGCTCCAGACGGTTCATGGCCTCGCGGAACTCCAGCCGCTTGATCGGCTGGTGCAGGAAATCATTGGCGCCGGCGCGCACGGCGGCGATGACCGATTCGCCGTCGGCCTGGTAGTTGGAGGCGATCACGTACAGATCGGGCGCGGCCTGCTTGGTGCGCTCCAGGGCCTTCAGCGCCGTCTCGACGTCGGCGGCCAGGTCGATCACCAACGCGGCCTCCGGATGCCGCTCCAGATCCTGAAGGACCCGGATGTAAAGGTTGGGCGTGATCTCGGGGTACTCGGCCACGATCCGTGCATTCGCGATGTTCAGCAGGTTCTCGCGCACCATTTCGCGGAAGTGTTCGTCGTGGGAAGCCACCAACAAGGTGATGGGCATAGGCTCAATGTCTCCTCGCCTTCAGGGCGTGCATGTGACCTCCTGCTCGCCTGCCACGCACCCCGCGCTTTCCATGGGCAGCGTCATGCGGAAATCCGGCAGCGGGATGGGCGACAGCCCGAGCCATCCGGTCAGGCGGCGAAACTCGTAGTTGCGCACCCGTACGGTCACCACGTCGGGCACGCAAGCGGTAGAGCAGTCGCCGCCGTCGCAACTGAACTCCGTGAGCGTTCCCGTTTCAGGGTCGCGGGCGAAATACTCGACGACGATTTCCGCCGGCCCGCTCTGGAACTGCTCCCGATCGATCATGGGCGGCACGCGGCTTCGCATGTACGTGAGCACGTTCTCGGCGCCCGACTGCCAGCAGTGGGTGGCCGCGTACTGGGCCCCGTCGCGCGTGAACTCGACCACGCTGTGCCAGACCCACAGCAGCTCAGCCGTAAAAAGAATCAGGAGCGTGAGCGGAAGCAGCACGCCGCCGTAAATCAGGGCGAATTCCACCGTGCTCTGGCCCCTTTCCTGCCGCATTAGAGACCTCCGAAGGGCACGCGCACCTGGGGCCTCAGCAGGATCGGGCTCAGGCTGAGGTAGGGGATGCGCAGTTGGAATGGGTAGCCGTCGGTCAGGGTAACGACGATGTAGTGAGGCGCCAGGCCGCCATTCGCCGTGTCGCATCCCGGCACGCTGCAGCCGCATTCGTCCAGGTCGCCCCTGTCGGAATTGTAGCGCTCGATGCGGATCTCAACCCGGTCCGGCGTCAGCTCGCGGATGAGCGGCTCACCACCCGCCTCTTCGGTGCCCGTCAGAACGAAATTCTTGACGGACTGAAGCACGGCGTCGTCTTCATCGCAGAAATTCGCGCCCTGCGCCGTGCCGGCCTGCCGCGCCAGCGTGTAGAGCGCCTTGTAGATGCTGTAGTAAGTGTACGTCAGGCGTCCCAGTTCGATCGTGCCCATGAGCAACATGAGCAGCAGCGGCAGGAAGAGAATCGTTTCGAGGGTCGTGCTGCCGAGCCGCCTCATTGGTGCAAGACAACCTTGCCCGGCCCCGCCGCCACGGTGCAGCCGTCAAAGCGCCCCTGCCTGACGGGTACCGGGTAGCCGATGTAAAGCGCCGCGAAGCGTCCGTAGCGATCCGACGGGTTGATGGTGACGTCGTCCGGATTCGGTTCCACGAGGAACTGCCGGAAGCCGAGCACGATCATGGCACTGGTGTTCTGGATCTGATCCACCACCGCCACCGTGATCACCCTCCGGGCGTTGCCCGTATAAGCGGCGTAGTCGTCGAGGTCGGTCAAATCGGTGTCGGGCATGTAGACGCCCGCCAACGACTCGACCTCAGGCACGCCCGCACAGGCCTCGGGCGTCTCCCACGAAAAGCGGGTGGTCAGCCCGCAGAGAAACGAGGTCACCTGGGATACCACAATCTGGTTGCAAGCCCTGGGGGTTGCGTTGGTCCAGATCTGCTTTTCCTGGTTGATGGAGAGGCAGGAAAGCGCGGTGTCGGTCGAAGGCAACAGGCCCTGCGCGCCGATGCGATACAGCTGAGTCTGTTCGTCTGCCAGGGTCTCGGCCTGCGCGTTGTAGTGATCCAGCAGTACGTACGAGATCACCTGCGTCGCTGCACCGAGGCCGGTGGGGCCAGGGGGACCTGTGCACGAGTATGCGAACGTGTATTTCGTGTTCGGCGTGAACCCGAAGTGGACCGGGTCTTCCGCGTTGGGGGCTGCGATCGCGATGGGTTCGATGCCGCAGGCCGTGCACAGCGGCGCGCTGATGCCGGCCACCGCCTGTGCGCGGACCAGCGTCTTGCGCTCGGCGCCCAGCGAGAGCAGGCCCCAGAAGATCAGGGGTGCCTCGGCGTTTACCGTTACGCGCACGTAGCGGGCTTCCGAACCCCCCGCCTGCGTAGCCGACTCGTCCCCGGAGGCCGCCGCTTCCAGCGTTGCATAGTAGGCCGGTTGAGGGACCTCGCTGGCCAGCAACCCCGTCGACTGCCCGAGCTGAAGCATCCCGAAGTTGTACCGGTTCCCAACGCCGGCGCCCTGATCCAGGGTCAACAGCGCCATCTCCGTCGCCCGGCTCAGCGCCTCGTCGGTGCCGATCAACTGCTGGGCGGCAGCCAACGCCATGGCGTTCGCCGCCGTCTTCAACTCCCCGCGGATCAGATACAGTCGTCCCAGATCCACGCCGAAGCCGATCAGCGCGAAGATGACGGGCACCAGGATGACCAGCATCTGCACACTGGTCGTGCCGCGCTCTCTGCGTGCGCGCGTGTCGCGCCTACTTGGGTTCCTGGTGACCACGCGGACCTACGAACTGGGGACGGCGCTGGGGTTGCTTGCCCTCACGCCGCGCCTTCTCCTCGCTCGCCGGCGGCAGGAAAGGCTCCAGCGTTTCCGGCAACGCGGCCTTCTCCTCGGGGCTGAGCGGGCGTACAAAGCGCGGCGTTATGACGACCAGCAACTCGTTGGCGGTCTTCCGGGTCGAGCGACTGCGGAACAGATGTCCGATGATCGGGATGTCGCCGATTCCCGGGATCTTGCTCAACACCTGCTCGACGCGGTTGTCGAGCAGGCCGGCGATGGCGAAGCTCTCGCCGTCCTTCAGCACGACTTCGGTCTCGGCTCTTCGCGTCGAAACGGCGGGAATCAGGAAGCCCTGCAAGGTGACGGCATTAGTGAAGTCCAGGGAACTGACCTCCGGCGCAACGCGCAGGCGGATGGCGCCGGAGTCCGTCAGCGTCGGGGTGAATTTGAGCTGCACGCCGAAATCTTTGAACTGGACGGTGATGACCGGCGCGATGGCGCCGCCGGTGGGCGTCGTCGTGATGACGGGGAAGGGAAACTGGCCGCCCGCCAGGAAGGAGGCCTCCTTGCCTTCCACCGTAATCAGGTTGGGCTCGGCGAGGATTTGCAGCAGATTGCGCGCCTGCAAGGCGCGGATCGTCGCTCCGATGTTCAAATCGGGCCGGAAGACGAACAGATTGAGCAGGTCCGAGAAGCTGATCGTCGTGTTCTCGAACTGCTGGTCTTGGAACTGGAACTGGCTGAAGCGAGGCTGTGTGAACTGCTGAGTGCTGACCGAGCCCAGGGTCTTGTCATGGCGGCTGAAGTAGTTGAAGCCGAGCTCGCTCAGGGCGACGCGATCCACGCTGGCGAACTTCACCTGAAGCAGGATCTGCCGCGGATCCGGGGAGGGGGGCAGCTTGATAAGGTTCTCGACCGTTCGGGCGTAAGTCGATGCCAGTGCGACCGCGCGCTTGACCTGCTCCTCACTGCGGGCGGTTCCGGTGAGCACCATTTTTTCCGGCGTTCCGTCGGCCCGGATCTCGGCTTCCGGCAGTCGTTCCTTCAGTTCGCGTCGCAGCTCTTCCAGGAACGTGGTGTCCTGCACGACGTGGACGTTGTACTGCACGGGCTCGGAGTTCACTTCCCAGATCACGACGGTGGTATGGCCGGGCGCCTTGGCGTTGATCATGATTTCGCGGGGCGAAACCACTACGGCGTCGGCGATCTTGGGTTCGGCCACCGCGACTCTCTGGACGTCGGTGGCGAAACGGAGCAGGCGGCCGCGACCTGCCACCAGCGTGAGATCCTGTTCGGCGCCCAAGGGGCGGGCGCTGGGTTGGGCGAAGGCGAGCAGCGGCAAAGTTGAAACAAAAAATGCGAAGAATGTTTTCGCAGAGCTCATTGGAAGATTTCCTGCACGTGCTTGTCTCCGCGGTAGACGTCGACGACGTGTTTGGGCTTGGGCGGCTCGGGCTTGGGTTGGGGCTTGGGCTCGCCCGTCAGCCGCCTCCATTCCTCTTCGTCTCTAATGGCGGCCAGGCGGCCGGGGGTGGGCGGCAGGCCCCGGCGGGCGCGCGCAGTGCGCGCGAAGATCATGGGGTCGAGCGCTTCGAAGGTCACCGGACCTCCATCGGGCAATCGGGAGCGGTCCAGCGGGTTCCGCAACGCCAGGCTGATGCGCCCCTGGTTCTTGGCCAGCTCGAGCTTGCGCGCGTCCTCGGGAGTCACCAGAAGCGTGGCGGTGACGCTGCGCGGGCCTCGGGGATCCATTTGTCCCGCCGCCTGCCCGGGCGTGGTGCTTCGGCCGATGCTGAGCACCTCCACGTCCTGAAGGATGGTAACGGTAGAGGCCTCGGCCGGCGAACCGGTCCGTGTGAAAAGCACGTCTACCCGCGATCGGGGCTGGATGAGACCTGCCGCCCCGCTCGTTTCGGTGACCGGGACAGCCACGGCCCGCATGCCCGGTTCGATCATGGCGGGAATGCCCTCGGGACCGGCGAGGCTGGCCAGCTTCGCGTTCGTCAGGATTTCATTGGCGCTGAGCGGATAAAGGACGGCGCGATCGAGCGCCAGTTTGGCGTCGAGCAACGCTCCTTTGGGCAGCGCGGTCTGGGCCACGCGCACCAGTTTGAGGTCCGTCTTCCGAATCCGGGCGCCCGGAGCCAAATCGCGCGCTGCAGCCACCGCCAGCACCTGAGCTTCTTGCTTGGGCGCCGTGGTTTTGGCCCACAGGAACCACGTCAGCGCCGCCGCAGCCAGCAGCGCGACGCCGAAGATGATGACTACTTTCTGCCGCTCCATTGGAGACCTTCCGCGGCGAGCCGGGCCGGCGCCCGGGCTACCGCGCTACCTATTAAACAACAAACACTTTCGAAGGTTGTTTGACTCACCTTCATGGTTTTTGCAGCACCACGGCTACCCTGTCGCTGCCCAGGCGCTTCCATCCCGCCGCTTCGAGGGCGCCTGCCAGCGGCGAGTCCGCAGGCAAAAGGGCATGAGTGAAACCGTATGTCTGCACCGTCTCCCGCCAACCCGGGCGCGCGGCCATCAAGCGGCCATACTGTTTGAGAAACTCGGCTCCATAAAAGTCGCTGCGGCCGTCAAAGAACACCTTGCGCTCCCCGGCGAAACGGTAGATGAGATACCCGCCGAACTTGTCGGTCGTGAGCAGCCGCGCATCCGGGGGCAACTTCTCGACCGTGGCTGCCGCCAGCTCCACAGGGAACTGGTCCGGGGGAAACCCCGTCCGTGCGGCCACGCCCGGCAGGCGCAGCCAGAACCACGCCGCCAGCAGGCCGACCAGGGCCCAAAGCGCTCCGTGATGGGCGGAATCCAGCGTGCGTAGCCTCGCCGAGTAACTCAACGCTGCACGCAGATGTCGGCGCACCCCGGCAGCGAGCGAGGTTCCGTCGGCGCACCGGCGCAGCGCGGCTGTGATCGCGCCATTGGCCAGAGGCAGTCCCGCGAGCGCCAGCAAAGGGAGAACCCTGGCTACGCGCAGCGCGCCGATCACGAGCACGCCGAGCAGCAGGAACCTAGGCAGTTGACGCTCAGCCAAGGCCGCCCCCGCGCCCAGACCGGCGAGGCCGATCGCCGCCAGGATCTGGCCCGCGCCCTCGGCGTGAAAATTGAACGTCTGGAACTCGCCGATCCGCGCCAGCAGCTCACGATCGCCCAGGTAACGCACAACGTGCCAGTGCAGCCGCCAGCCGTAGGGATTCAGCAGGGTACCGGCTAGAGATGCGGTCGCCGCCCAGGCGAGCCATCGTGCTCGGGCCGGCGAATCGGGCTGCGTTTGTTGCCACAGGCGAGGCGCGATCCAGTACCCGGCGGCGTAGACCGCGGCGATGGCGGGGCCGAGGAAGAAGCTGCCGTGCAGGTTGGCCCACAAGGCCGAGGCCGCGGCGATGGCCAGAGCCTCCCGGAGGCGGAAGCGCGTGCCAGCTCGCTCGCAACACCACAGCGCAAGCAGGGTGAAGATCCACCCGAAGACGTGCGGGCGCGCCAGCCAGTGCAGATTGGCGGTGGAGAGCATGGGGGCCGCCATAGCGCAGGCCAGCAGGAAGTCCCCGCCCGATTGCCAGCTAAGCCGGATCCATAGCCACACCGACGCGGCGATGGCGCCGGCGTACAGCCACACGATTCCGCTCAGGCCGGCGAAGCGGTGAATCGCGCCCATGAGGAGGTCGGCGCCCCACTCCCAGGCTACCCAGGCGTGGTGCGGGCGGGAGAACGAATAGGGATCCGCGCGCGGCAGAGATCTCTGGCTGAGGATTCGTTCTCCCGTGCGGATGTGCCACCCCGCGTCGGCGTCACGAAACAGGCTCTGCGGCGCGTCCCACAGCAGCAGGCAATAAGCCAGCGTCACCAGCGCCGCGACCAGCGCCAGGTCGGGGATCAGCCAGGCGCGTAACCCGCGCATGCCCTCTCCCCGCTACGCCGGTCGTCGGCGCGCCTTTTGAGCGCGCTCACTGCTGTGTGGCGCCGATGCTGGAAAGATCCTGCGTGATGCTGGAGTATAGGCTCGCCACGCCTTGCGAGAGCGTGTTGACCGTCGTAATCAGGGCCAGGCCTACTGCGGCCACGATCAAGGCGTACTCGACGAGGTCCTGACCCTCTTCACCTCGCAGCAGTTCATGCCACATAAGCTTTCCCCTTTCCTCGCGTATGCCACGCGATCGCACCGGGAATGCGCCCGATGACCCCCCTCATGGCTGTGAGCGCCCTCCCGGCTGCTCGAATCCTGCCAACTTCCTCCAAAGTCTCCACCAGAATCGCCCCCTTCCGCTACGGGGCGCAGACCCGGGCGTCACCGCGGCCGGCCGACCGTCGAGTTCTGCAAGCAATCGGAGATTCGCGAGCGCCGCGGGATGATTCCGATTATATGCTAGCGCGCTTTCCAGCTCCTTGCGCGCCTCTTCGTAGCGTCCCTGCTCGATCAGCGCGCAGGCCAGGTTGTTATGCGCCGTAGCGGGGTCGGTGGAGCGCCGGAAGGTCTCGAGCGCTCCGGAGCCCGTTGCCGCCAGCACTAGGCCCAGGTTGTTACGGGCTGCCTGCGAGTCGGGATTGAGTTTCAAGGCCCGCTCCAGCGCCTGGCGGGCCTCCTGGTGACGGCCCTGCCGCAGCAGGTTGTAGCCGAGGTTGTTGTAGAGGTCGTCCCGGTTGGGCGCCAGGGCGATGGCCGCGCGGTGCGCAGCCTCGCCTTGTTGCCACTGCCCGATCTCGTCGCGCAAGAGCCCAAGCCAAGCCGGCACGTTGGCGGACGTGCGGGGATGGGCCCGGAAGAAGGATTCCAGCAGCTCGGCGGCTTCTCGCCTCAGGCCCAAGGCGCGCAGAGCGCGGGCTTGCTCGATGTGGGCCTCGGCGGAGTCCGGAAAGTACTCGGCCGCCAGTCGCGCGTGCTCCAGGGCCAGGTCCGGGAAGCCCAGCTCACGATAGCGCCGCGCCAGCTCCAACCGCACCCCGGCGTTGGCCGGCTCCAGAGCCAGCCTGCGACGCAAAGCTGCGAGCGTAAAGTCGCCCTCGCCCGCGTCCATCGCGTTCACGATCTGTCGGTTCAGCGTCGAATGAACGGTGGGCGCATGAGGCGACCCGATGCGGCGAGCCTGCCGGTGGTGTTGCGAACAACCCGCCACCGTAAGCAGGCATGCGAGTGCTGCGGTCACGCGCCTCATGCCACTTTCTCGAATTCCAACTGGTCACCCACGGTCGTGCCGGTAGCCGCCACTGTGCCCGCAGGGAGCTCGAGCACCGAGTGCGCCCACACGCAAAGCGCGACCCGTCCGGGCGGCATGCGTTCCTTGACCTTGAGCACCTTACGCGTCCGGCTGAGGAACAGCACGTCAATGGGGAACTTCATGCCGATGGTGTGAATGGCCTCACAGGGCACGATCCACAGTCCCTCCCCCTGGGGCAGACTTTCGTGCTTGAGCAGGCCGGTCCGCCGCTTTCTGCTCGTGTCGGCGACGTCGGCCCGCGTAGCCAGAACCGCGTTTCTGGTGAGGTTTCGGATCAGAAGCTTCAGCCAACACGTTATAACACAGCTCGGGCCGGCCGGTTGCGCTCTCGGCGGATCGCTGCCGCTTCCGTCTGCCGCCGGGCGGTCACGCAACTCTCGCCCGTTCCGCGGGTTTACGTCTATGCCGTGACCCTCCCGCTGGCGGCGGCGCGGCATTTTGTTTATGCTGGGAAACGCGTCATGAAACGCAAGGTAATGAAACTGGCCGGTGCGGCGGTTTGGTTCGTCGGCGGCGCCGCAGTTCTGGCCCAGACCACCGGCGCCACCTTCGGCGAGGTGATTTCCCTGGGCGGAACTCCCTCGGACATCGTCCTGGACGAGGCGCGCCAGCGCCTGTACCTGGTCAACACCAACGCCAACCGGGTGGACATTTACAGTTACAAAGACAAGGCTCTGGTCGGGTGGATCCGAGTGGGAACTTCTCCGCTGGCTGCGGCCATGTCGCCCGACAACGCCTACCTTTACGTCACCAACAACCAGGCCGCCAGTCTGAGCGTGATCGACCTGGCATCGGGCGGCGTGATACAAACGGTCGCCCTGCCGGCCCGGCCCGAGGGCGTGGCCGTAGGCGCCGACGGGCGAGTGCTGATCAGCACGGAGGGCACGGGCGTCGGAAACCTGCAAAACACGTTGCTGATCTACGATCGCACCCAGGCCGTCTCGCAGCAGGTGAGGGCGGTGCAGTATCCGCCTCCGCCGCCCACGCCTTCGCCGCTGCCTGCCGTCACGTTGCCGCGCCCGATTTCCCCCATCCGCACCCGCCTCATCGCCACTCCCGACGGCCAGTTCATCGTGGGCTTGACCAACTACACGACTTCAGCCCTGATGCTTTTCGTCTATGAGGTATCGAGCGGCACGATCCTGCGCAGCCGCGCCGTCTCCGGCCAGTCGAGCGTGCTTTCGATGGCCCCCGACGGCTCCCGGTTCATGGCGGGCTTCACCATGTACAGAACGTCGAACCTGAACGTGGTGGCCCAGCAAAGCACGGCGAACTCGCCCTTCCCCTTCCCGGCCGCTTCCTTCAACCTGCAGCAGAACATCGGGGGCAGCGTCTTTTCGCCTGACGGCAAAACTCTTTACAGCACCTTCAACGTGGCCGCCACCAGCCTGCCCACGCCGCGCCCGCAGTCGTCCATTCTCATGATCTCCGACGCGGACAATCTCAGCATCCGCTTGGGCATCAAGCTGCCGGAAAGCATCGTAGCGAGGATGGTGATCACCTCCGACGGCGAGCACGCCTGGGGTCTCTCGGAGTCCGGTTTGATTTACCTGCCGCTGGGCAGGCTTTACGATTACCCGATTCTCCAGCCGGAGACCACGCAGGTCTTCATGGCTTACGACCTGTGCAACCAAGGCATCGTACGCGGTCAGGTGAGAGTGGTCAATCTTGGCAAAGGCAAACTGACTTTCTCGCTTCCCCCGCTGGGAAACGCGTTGGTGGCGGAGGTCTCCACCGGCGTTGCGCCCGCCACCATCACCTTCACCATGGAGCCCGGCCGATTCAATGTGAACCGCCAGCCCGGCACCAATCTCTATGCCGGCAACAGCGGATCGGCAGTTAACGTGAACCTGGTTTCGCCCGAAGCCATCAACATCCCGAACACGATCCGCGTTTACATGAACTACCGCCAGGCCGACCAGCGGGGCCTCATCTTTCCTGTACCTTCGACGCTTTATGGAGACCAAGGACTGCAGGACTTGGTCCTCGATGAGGCGCGCGGCCTGCTTTACGCCACCAATCCGGGTTACAACCGGATCGAAGTCTTCGATCTGAAAAAGCAGAAGTTTCTCCCGCCGATCAAGGTAGGCCAGCTGCCGCGGCAGATGGCCATGTCGCTCGATGGAAGCCTGCTCTACGTGGGCCACATGGGCGGCGAATTGGTGGGCATCGTGGATCTGGAAGAACGGAGGATGATCGGGGAGATCGAGTTCCCGCCCGTGCCGCGGAATGCCGCCGCCGCGGTCATTTACCCACGAACTCTCGCCATGGGGCTCTCCGGACTTCAGATCGTCATGTCCAACGGCACCATGTGGAAGGTCGTGGGCAATCAGGCGGTGCCCAGACCGGCGAACACGAACATCTTCCCCACCAATATTGTTTCCGGACCGCAGCAGATGATCGCCACGCCCGGCGGTGAATCCATGCTGCTTTTGGACGGAGCGGGTGCAGCGTACTTGTATGACGCCCTTGCCGACACTTATACGGTCAGGCGCCAAATTTACACTCCCAACCAGACCATCATCAGTTACTACGGCGTGCTGGGCGCGGCGCCGCGCGGAGCTTACTATCTGGCGAACGGGCTGATTCTGAGTTCTTCGATCGCGGTCATCGGAGGAGCGGAGCGGCCGGGCGTTGTGCAGACCACGGCTCCGACCACGCCGGGCGGGCAGCCCACGCAAACGGTGGTTAGCGCCGGCCAGCGGCATGTGGCCGCGGTCGCGCCGCTGGACGAGCGTTCCTTCGTGCGGTTGACCACCGCGGTGCGCCAGAGCGTGACCGCCGCCACGCGCGACGACGTGCGTCCGGTCATCGAGCAGGTGGACATCGCTACGGGAGCCGAGACGGTCGCGGCCATCGCCGCCGAGCAGCCCACCGTGAGCGCGTTCGGCCAGGCGCGCATCAACATCTCGCCGCGCCGGATGGTGGTGGATTCCAAGGGCAACATTTATGCCATCACGCTCTCCGGACTCAGCTTTATTCCGCTTGACGCGCCCGGCCGGCCGGCGATCCGCGGCGGTGCGCGCGGTGTGTTGAACGCCACGGACGGGACGCCGAATTTCACACCGGGCTCGTTCGTCACCGTGCTCGGGACCAACCTCGGCCTTCCCGCCACCGCCGAGCAGATCCCGCCGCCCACCGTGCTCGGCGGGTCCTGCGTCACCTTCAGTGACGTGCCCCTGCGCCTGTTGCAGGTCTCCTCCGAGCAGATCGTCGGTCAGCTTCCCGAAGACATCCGGCCTGGCGTCTACGTGGTGCAGGTTCGTTCGCTCGCGACGGCTCAGGTGAGCGATCCGGTGGTGGTGACCGTGCAGCGGCCGCCGGTCGTGCAGTGAGGGCGGTCGAGTGCGGCGCCGCGCCGAAGAGTTCGCGGATCGCGAACTTGTGCTCCTGTACATCGCAAAGCGGCTGAGCGAGGCCCAGCGGCTGGAAGCCGTCCTCACGGAGGCCGGAGTGGATTACGTTGTGGTCGCGGATCGCTACCTAGGCGGCGTCATCCTGCGCCGGGAGCGCGTGGGGGCTTTTTTCTATGTGTTGCCGGAGGCGGAATCCGCGGCGTGTGCGGTCATGAAACGACATGGCTTCCGTCCCTTCGAAGACCCTCTCGACTGTCGCTGAGCGTGGCCGCGTAGTAGGATGAGCGGGAAAAGGGTTCTCCGGCCGCCGCCATGAAGACCGTTCCGCCGGAATTCAGTCGAGAATTCGAGCGCGCGCGTGGAGATCTGCTGGCCGCCTTCCGGGCGGTGGCTGCTGACTTGAAGGAGCTGCTGACGACCGTCGCTCAGCGCGATCCGCCTGCCTCCGCCGCGCTCGACGAACAGACTGCGGCGCAGTGGCTCGAAGAGCCCGTGCGTGCTTGCCGGCGAATTCGCCCGATCGAGCGGGTGCTAGAGGCGATCGAACAATATCGCCGCCGTTCGACGGAGCTGATCCGTGCGGCCAGCGTGGCAGGAGAACTCTTTGCGGAGCAGTTGCCGGACTGGTTCGACGCCATCGAGAGACGCGAGGGGCGCGCCTGGGGTCGGTTGGTCGCAGCCGCGGCTCAGGCCTGCGTCGAATTGCTTGCACCCTGGGAAGGGATACGGCGCGCGACATTGCTCGCCGCCGTCCGAGCGGGGGGTCAGGGGAGGCGTGCCGCTGACCGGCCGAATTGGCAGGCACGTTTGCGCCGATCGAGCCTGCGGCTTCAGGAGGCCTTGACGAACATAGGCAGACCGCCCCGCCTTCCCTCCCTGCGCCGGCCCCGCTCCGCGTCACGACGGCGAAAGCTGCGGGCTCTGCTCGATCAGCGACTCGCCTGGTGGAAGCGTTACGGCGAGGCGGTGGCCGAGTTGTTGGCTTTCGAGCTTGCTCTGTGGGAAACTTCACTCCGGATTGAGCGCGCTGCGGAGGCCGCGATCGCCCAGCTGGAATACGAGCGGGGCGAGCTGTTGGGCGAAATCGATGCTCTCATGGCATGGCTGGACAGTCCCGACGGCGAACCGCCTTTACGGCGAGGGAGCTTGCTTCGGGCGGAATTGCGGATCGAGCGCTGGCGGCAGGAAGCCGCGGCTGCGGTGCGCGAAACGGCGCCCGCCCAGTTGCAAGTTGTCGTGCGCTGGGTCGCGCTGCCCAGCCGCCGCTCGCCGTGGCGTCTGGTCCATCCGCAGCGCGAGCTGATCAACGCCCTGGAGAAAGTGGCCGGACCGCAACTGCTGAGCGCCTTCCGCGAGATCGAGAGCCTTCATCGGACTGTGTTGCGAGATCTGGAGCGCGCGCGACAGGTGATCGCCTTCGGCCGTGAGCTCGCGGATCGGGAGGGGGAGTCGGGCAAAGCGGCCGCGCGCGAGGCGTTACAGAATGCGTTGTTGCTGCTGCGGCACAGCAGGGAGTCGTTGCCCGAAGTTCGTTCCTTGCTCGAACCGGCGACGCGCCGGGCTTTGGCTGCGACTTTGTACCGCGTTCACCTGGAGCTGGAGCGCGACCGTCTCGGCCTCTGGGGTTTCCTGGCGCGCGAAGGAGCGCGGCAGGGCGCCTCGGCCGCTCGGGAATGGTTGCTGCGGGTCCTCGGGCAAGGAGTGCGCGCATGGCGTAGTGCTTGGCTCCGCGGATCTCAATGGCTTCTGGGCCGCATCGGCTGGGAGCAAGCAACGGCGCCCGCCCCGGTGCACGTGGAACGCCGCGAGATCCTCAGCGAGTCTCTCGGGGTGGACCTGGCGCCGCGCGGGTTGTCGCTCATCTATCGACGACTGTTCCAGCCGGAGCCGCTCCAGGACCCTCGGTTTTTGGTCGGACGTGAGGCCGAGATGGCCGCCATGAGGGAGTTGCGGCGCCTTTGGGAGCAGAACCGCGCGGCCTGCGCGCTCGTGGTCGGTGAGCGGGGAAGCGGCAAGACCAGCCTCCTGAATTGCGCATGCGCCGAGGTCTTCCACGACGTAGAGGTAACCCGCACGCAATTCCAGGAACGGCTTTGGACGGCGAGCGACATGCGCCGCTTCCTCGAGGATCGGCTGGCGTTGAACGCGGAGTGCCGTGCGGTCGTCATCCTGGAAGAACTCGAGCGCGCCTTTCTCCGTTGCGTGGGCGGCTTCGATGCGTTCCGGGAACTTCTGCGGGCGATCGTCGCGACCTCGGGGAACCTGCTGTGGATCGCGGCCATGAACAGGGCGGCCTTTCAACTGCTGCAGGCCGCACTGGGTTTGGACCGGTACTTCTCGCACCGCATCAATGCCACTGCGGTGGAGCGCCGCCACCTCGAGGAAGCCATCCTGGTGCGGCACCATCTGAGTGGGTTGCGGCTGCACTTTCTGCCGCCCGCGGAAACCGCCTGGCGCCGCCGCTGGAGCGTGCGGCTCGGCCTGGGCATTTCGCCGCAGCAGGCCTTTTTTGACGCTCTCTATCGGGAGTCCGAGGGATTGTTCCGTTCGGCTTTCGAACTCTGGCTCCGACATATCGACCGGAGCGAGGCGGGCGTGCTCTACGTGAAGCCGCTCGAGGCGGTCAGCTACGACTCTTTGCTTACGCAGCTCAACCTAGACGACCTGTTCACGCTTCAGGCTCTTCTGCAGCACGGCAGCCTCACGCCCGAGGAGCATGCGCTGGTTTTCAATCTGAGCCCGCGGGCGAGCCAGGACCGGTTGCAACTGCTCGAGGACCGTGAACTGCTCCAGCCGGATCCGGGTCGCGCAGGTTTCCGCGTGCGACCCGAAGCCGCCCGCGCCGTCCGCGTCGCGCTCCACCGCAGCAATCTTCTTTGAGGAGGTAGCCGCCATGCAGGCCTTGACGGCGCCCAACATTCTTCAGCAGATCTCCTGGCTACGCGTTGTGCAGGCGGTGGCCATTCTGGCTGTCACCTGGGTGCTCATCCGATGGATCTCCGGGCTGCTCGAATACCTGAGTGGCCGTACTCCCCGCGCCCGGTTCTTCTTCAAGCGACTGGAGCCGGTGCTGCGCATCACCTTATGGTTTCTGGCTTTGCTGCTGTTGTTCAGCCTGTTGGCCCCCTCGCGCGAGACGTTCTTGGCCAGCATTGCATCGTTCGGTCTGGCCCTGGGCCTTGGCGCGCAGGATCTGGTCAAAAACGTGATCGGCGGCCTCGTCATTCTGGCCGACCGGCCTTATCAGCTCGGCGACCGCGTGCGCATCGGCGAGGCTTACGGCGAGATCGATCATATCGGCTTGCGCAGCACGAAACTCACTACGCCGGACGACACGCGCGTGACCATACCCAACTCGGAAATCCTCAGCCGGCACGTCTTCAATGCCAACTCGGGTGTGCTCGACTGCCAGGTGGTCACCGACCTCTTCGTACCGCCTGACGTCGATCCCGCCGAGGCCATACGCATCGGCATGGAGTCTGCCTACAGTTCGCCATTCCTGCTGAGCCGCAAGCCTGTGGTGGTGAACCTGGTGGATGGCTTCTCCCAGGCGCCTTATATGCTCGTTCGTGTCAAGGCCTATGTGTTCGACCACCGATACGAAAACCGGATGGTGACCGACATCACGATGCGCGCCAAGACCGAATTCATCCGGCGGGGTTGGTTGTCGAACTGGAGCTTTTACCTTACGCGGACGGGCGGGCTCAGCAGCCCAGCCGAGTGATGATCCGCGCTCCGCGGTTGTAACTGAAGTAGTGGAAGGCCCACTGGATCAACACGAGCACGCGGTTCTGGAAACCGATCAGGTAAGCCAAGTGGACGAACAGCCAAAGCAGCCACGCCAGCCGGCCGCGCACGCGGAGACGGCCGAAACAACCCACGGCATGCTCCCGCCCGATGGTGGCTAGGGCGCCCCTGTCGCGATAGCGGAAGGGCCGCGTCGAGCGGCCTTCGAGTCGGGCCGCGATGAGGCGCGCGACGTACCGGCCCTGCTGCATGGCCACGGGCGCCAGGGCGGGCAAGGCGCCGCCGCGACCGTCCGGGTGACTGGCGAGGTCGCCGATGACGAAGATCTCCGGATGACCGGGCAGGCTGCAATCCGGCCGGACGCGCAATCGGCCGCCCCCATCCAGCGGTGCGCCCGTCTTTTCGTGCAACAGCCGCGCCAACGGGGCGGCCCGAACGCCCGCCGCCCACACCACGGTTTTTGCCGCGAGCCGGGTACGGCGTCCCTCGTGTTCCAGCTCCACGCCTTCTTCGTCGATACCCGTCACCCGTACGCCCGTGAGGGTCCGTACTCCCAGGCGGATGAGCGAGAGCTCGGCGGCCGCCGAGAGGTCCGGCGGGAACGAAGGCAGAACCCGCGGCGCTAATTCCAGCAAAAAGATGCGCGCCTCCTCGGACCGGATGGAACGGAAATCGCCGCGGAGCGTGTCGCGGGCGATTTCCCCCAGGGTGCCGGCCAGCTCGACTCCCGTGGGTCCGCCGCCCACAATGACGAAGCTCATCCAGGCTCGGCGCGCCTCGGGATCCGGCTCCCGTTCGGCCTCCTCGAAAGCGCGTAGCACGCGATTGCGGATGTCCAGGGCTTCCTCGATGCTTTTCAAGGGCGGAGCGTACTTACGCCAGGTTTCCCGCCCGAAGTAATTGGAGTCGCTGCCTGCCGCGAGAATCAATGTATCGTAGGGATACTCTGCGTGTCTGCCGACGACCAGGCGACGCAGGGGGTCTATGTCAGTAACTTCTTCGAGCAGGACGCGCGTGTTCGCCTGCCTGCGCAGCACGCGCCTAAGCGGCATCGCAATGTCTGCCGGAGACAAGCCGCCCGTCGCTACCTGGTAGAGCAGAGGCTGGAAGAGAAAGTAATTACGGCGATCGAGCAGCGTAACTTCGACGGGAAACTTACCTAGGGCTTTGGCGGCCTCCAGTCCGCCGAAGCCGCCGCCTATAATGACCACACGATGAGCCGTGGGGACTGCGCGAGCCATCCGATAGATTCCCCTCTGAGGTGTTAGACGCGCGCTGCGAGCTGCGAGGTGCAGAACGGTAAGTCCGGCTCAGGGCTGCTTGCCTTTGACCATCGGCACGAACACGACCGGCAAGACGCTGCGCCTGCGGATCTTGCCGTCGCGGGTCTTGTCGATGACGATCAAGTCCTGCCCGAAGATCGAGCTGCCCACAGGCGCCACCAGTTTGCCCCCGGGCTTGAGCTGATCCAGCAGCGCTTTGGGCACTTCGGGCGGCGCGGCAGTGACAATGATGCGATCGAAGGGCGCTTCCTCCGGCCAGCCCTGGTAGCCGTCACCCCAGCGCACGGTCACGTTGTCATAACCCAGCCTCTTGAGCAGTGCTGCGGCAGACTCGGCCAGCTCGCGCACGATTTCGATGGTGTAGACGTGGCGCACCAGCGGCGCCAGCACGGCTGCCTGGTAGCCCGAGCCGGTACCGATCTCCAGCACCTTGGCGTCCTTGTGGGGCTCGAGCAGCTCGGTCATGAGGGCGACGATGTAAGGTTGCGAGATCGTCTGGCCGTAGCCGATGGGGACGGGGTGATCCTCGTACGCCTGCGAACGCAAGCGCTCGGGAATAAAGAGGTGGCGGGGCGTCTGGCGCATGACGCGGAGGACGTCGGGATTGCGCACGCCGCGTTCCTCGATCTGCTCGCGCACCATGCGCTCCCGCGCCTCGGCCCATGGATCCCGCGCCCGCTCCTTCTTCTGGATCGCGCCGGCGAGGGTGACTGCGACGAGCGTGACAAGTGCTGCCGGAGTGAGCTTCACACCCTTATGGTAAGCTGCTTGACGTAGAATGTCCAAAGGTGTCCGAAACTAAACCTGCGGTTCGCACCGGTTCCTCGGAAAAGCCCGTCACGCTAGTCCGGCGGCTCGGGGTGGTAAGCGCCACGGCGCTGGTGGTCTCGAACATGATCGGCCAGGGTATATTCACCACGACCGGCTTCCTGGCCGGCGACCTCGGCTCGCCGGAATTGGTGTTGGGGATCTGGTTGGTTGGCGCCGTCGTAGCGCTGGCCGGAGCCTTCTGCTATTCCGAGCTGGGCATCAACTTCCCGAGCTCAGGCGGGGAATACGTCTACCTGACCCGCGCTTATGGTCCCACGTGGGGCTTCATGACCGGCTGGGTCTCTTTCTTCGCGGGTTTCTCGGCGCCCATTGCCGCCGCGTCACTGGCTTTTGCGGGGTACCTGGGTCATTTCTGGCCCTCGCTGCATCCTGACCACCCGGCCTGGACCATCGGTTCCGGCGCCCTTTCGCTGCGGGTGGGAGGAGCGCAGGTGGCGGCGACCGCGCTGATCGCGTTGTTCACCGTGCTGAATTTCTTCGGCGTGGGGCTGGTCGCCCGCATACAGAACGTGCTCACCGCGACCAAGCTGCTGGTGATCGGATCGTTCATGTTGTTTGGGTTGTTGTTCGGCGCGGGCAGTTGGGAGCATTTCTCCCAAAGTGCGGCGCGCACTTCGCCATATCCTCTCCTCGGGCAGTTTGCCATCAGCCTTTTCTGGATTTACGTAGCGTACAGCGGCTGGAACGCACCTACTTACGTAGCCGAGGAAATCCGGCGTCCGGAGCGTACTTTGCCCGTATCGCTGGCCTTGGGCACGACGTTGGTGGCCGCGGTCTTCCTGGGGCTCAATGTGGTTTACATTTATGCAGCCCCGTTGGAAGCAATGAAGGGCGAGCTCGCCGTCGGGGCGTTGGCCGCGACGCGACTGTTCGGGCCCCAGGTGGCAGGCACCTTCAGCCTGCTGATGGCGGTTTCGCTGGTGGCGACCGTCAACGCCATGGTGACCATCGGGCCGCGCGTTTACTACGCCATGGCGCAGAACCGTGCCTTCTTTCGGGCAGCCGCTTTCGTGCATCCGCGGTGGCGCACGCCGGTGACGGCCATCCTGGCCCAGGGAATTTGCTCCGCGCTGATGACGATGACGTCGTTTCCCAATCTCATCATCTACATCGGCTTCAGCCTGACCTTCTTCGCAGTGCTGTCCGTTGCTTCGCTATTTATCTACCGCCGACGGCCCGGCTGGCAGAAGTTACGCGTGGTGAGCTTCGCCTGGCCGCTGCTGCCGGCTCTCTTCATCCTGGTCGGCGCGGTCACCATCGGCTACGGCGTCACGCTGGAGTGGCGCGTGTCGCTGGCCGCCGTCGCGACCATCACGGCGGGGGCGCTGGTGTATCACTTCCGCTTCCGCCCCCGGCTGGAGGAGAGCGGGGCCGCGGCGTCCTAAAGCCGCTCGATGCGGTAAGGTTGAATTGAATGCCTTTGATTCTGGACGGGATCCGCATCCGCGATCAGATCCAGGCCGAGCTGAAGCCGCGGGTGGAGCGGCTGGCGCGCGAGGCGCGCCCGCCGGGACTGGCCGTGATTCTCGTCGGCAACAACCCGGCCTCCGAGATCTACGTGCGCAACAAAGTGAAAGCCTGCGAGGCGCTCGGGATTCGCAGCGAGAAGTTTACGCCGTCCGAGAGCATCAGCACGGATGAATTACTGGACCTGGTGCGGGCGCTGAACGCGCGTGAGGAAATTGACGGGATCCTCATTCAGTTGCCCTTGCCGCCGCAGGTGGACACTCGGCGCGTGCTGGAGGCGGTCGATCCCGAAAAGGACGTGGACGGGTTTCATCCTCTGAACCTGGGACGGCTTGTCAGCGGGCGTCCCGGCCTCAGGCCGTGCACGCCGGCAGGCATTCTCGAGCTGCTCCGCCGCTATGAGATCCCCGTCGCCGGCCGCCACGCGGTTGTGGTCGGCCGCAGCGACATTGTGGGCAAACCGGTCGCGCTGTTGTTGATGCACGCACACGCCACGGTGACCATCTGCCATTCGCGCACGTCCAATCTGGCGGAGGTCTGTCGTCGAGCCGATCTGCTGGTGGCGGCCGTCGGCAGACGCGCGATGCTCACCGCGGACTACCTCAAGCCCGGCGCCGTGGTCGTCGACGTAGGCATCAACCGGATCAGCGAACGCAGCGAGGCGGAAGCCATCTTTCGGGGTGACCCGGAGAAACTCGCCGAATTCGACCGCAAGGGGAGCCTGCTGGTGGGGGACGTGCACCCGCTGGACGTCGTGCGCTGCGCGAGTGCGTACACGCCGGTGCCCGGCGGTGTGGGACCATTGACCATTGCCATGCTGATGGTCAACACCGTGCAGGCCGCCGAGCAAAGGCTGGGATTATGCTCCGTGTCGGGTTGACCGGCGGGCTGGCTTCCGGCAAGTCTTTCGTCGGGCGAGCGCTGGCCGAGTTGGGATGCCATCTCATTCAGGCCGATGAATTGGGACGCGAGGCCATGGAGCCGGGCGGAGAAGCTTACGAAGCGGTGGTGGCTGAGTTCGGCCCGGAGGTGCTCAAGGAAGACGGCACACTGGACCGGCGCCGGCTCGCCGCTTTGGTATTCGAGGACGGCGAGCGGCTGGCGCGACTCAACGCACTGGTGCACCCGATCGTGATCCGGCGTGAGGAAGAAATCATGGCCGCGCTGGCCGAGCGCGATCCGCACGGGATTGCCGTGGTGGAGGCTGCCATCCTCATCGAGACGGGCAGCTACCGGCGTTTTGACCGCATCGTGTTGGCCTGGTGCCGTCCCGAGCAACAAATCGAGCGGGCCGTGGAACGCGGCCTCACGCGGGAGGAGGCCATGGCGCGACTAAGCAGGCAGATGCCGCTCGAGGAAAAACGTAAGTACGCGCATTACGTGATCGATACCTCAGGCAGCCGCGAGGAGACTCTCCGGCAGGTGCGGCAACTCTATCGGACTTTGCGGGAGATTGCGTCATGAAACCGAGATTGTTGCTTTTCGGCGCGCTGATTGCGGGCGCCTTCGTGTATCTGACTACGGTGGCGGAGTGGAATCCGCGACGGGTACTGGGCTCCAGTCCGCGCCCGGCTTCGGCCCTTTACACCGAGACGGCGGCGGTCCCCGCACTGGATCCGGGCGAGCGAAACAATATCGAAATCTACAACGCCGCGGCGCCGGCGACGGTCAACATCACCAGCGTCGTCTACGAGGAGACGTGGTTTTTCCAGATCGTCCCGAAGCGGGGCGCCGGATCGGGCTTTCTCATCAGCGAAGACGGCCTCATCCTGACCAACAGCCACGTCATCGAGGGCGACCCACGCGAGCTGCAAGTCACCCTGCATGATCAGAGCCGGTACCGGGCCCAGATCCTGGCCAACGATCCGCGCAGCGACCTGGCGCTCATCAAGATCACGCCGCGCAAGAAGCTGCCCTTCTTGAAGCTGGGCAACTCCGACACCCTTCAGGTGGGCCAGAAAGTGCTGGCCATCGGGAATCCTTTCGGCCTCGCGGGCACTCTGACGACCGGCGTGGTGAGCGCCTTGCACCGCTCGATCAGCGACGCCGACCGCACGCTGGAGGACATGATTCAGACCGACGCCGCGATCAACCCGGGCAATTCGGGCGGCCCCCTGCTCGATTCGGCCGGCAACGTGATCGGCATCAACACCGCGATTCTGGGACCTGGCGGCAACATCGGTATCGGCTTCGCCATTCCCATCAACCGGGCGAAGCTGATGCTGGAGTGGTACCAGACCAAAGGGCGCCCGGCGCCGCGCCTCGGCGTGAGCGTGCTGCCGGTCTCGGGCGACTTGGCCGAACTGCTCGAACTGCCGGTCGAGGGCGGGCTGCTCATCATCGAGGTGGAGCCGGGTTCGCCCGCAGCTCGCGCGGGACTTCGCGGCGCAACCCGCCGCGTGGTGATCTATAACTACCGCATCCCCGTGGGCGGCGATCTGATCATCGCTGTGGACGGGCGGCCGGTGGCGGGCCGCCGCGATGCCATCACATCGGCGCTCAGCCGCAAGCGGCCCGGCGATACTCTTGAGTTGACCATTTACCGCGACGGCCGGACGATGAAGGTGAAGGTGCCGCTCGGTTAGCAGCGGTGCATCCGACCGCGCCCAGTTGCTACAATACGGGTTGAACCCACCAGGAGCCTCGCAGTCAGGAGTGTCTTGAGCGATGATTTACGCCACGCAGCTGCGTCCCGGCATGATCATACGCTTCAACGGCGAGCTGTATTCGATTTTCAGCGTCTATCACCGCACGCCCGGTAACAAACGCGGCTTCGTCCAGGCGAAAATGCGCAACCTGCGTAACCAGACCATGATCGAACACAAGTTCGCCTCCGAGGATCGTGTGGAGCGCGCCACGCTCGAGCAACATGACTTCGAGTTTCTGTACGCCGACGGCGACACCTACTATTTCATGAACAGCGAGACGTTCGAGCAGATCCACCTGGACAAGTCGGTGCTGGGCGACGCCATCCAATACCTGGTTCCGCAGCTTCAGGTGACCGTGCTCTTCCACGAAGGCGAGCCGGTCAGCGTCGAATTGCCGCCAACCGTGGATCTGACTGTGGTGGAAACCGAGCCGGGGCTGCGCAGCGCCACGGCCTCGAGCGTGACCAAACCCGCGCGTTTGGAAACCGGCCTCGTCATCCAGGTCCCACCCTTCGTCAACCAAGGCGACAAAGTGCGGGTGAATACGGCCGAAGGAACGTATCAAGAGCGGGTCTGATTTCTCAACCGCCAGATTCGCACCTGGAAAGGCTCGAAGCGGGCGCGCAACGCTTGCGCCGGGCTCGCCCGCGGCGCGGCGACGCGCAACTCCTCGGCTGACCGCCAGGGCGCAGGAGCGCGGAACGTCACCTCGACGGGATTGGGGTCCGCGTTGACCGCAACCAACAGCAACCCCTCGCGACCGGATTTGACCAACCATTCGATTCCGCGGTCCAGGCTGTGCCCCGTGTCGTGATACTCCAGCTCGAGGTCGAGTCGCACCGCTTGCGCCGCCAGCTCTTGCCGCAAGAGGCGAAATTCCGCGGCGATCGATTGGAGATGTCCCCAGACCGGCGCGTCCGGCGGATTATGCGCAAGACCCCAGTAGAGAACCCCGTTTACCCCGTGGACCACCGCCTGCCAGGCCATGAAGCGCGTTTCCTCGAACGTGGGATACAGCACCATGCGCAGGTCGCGGCTCTTTTCCCTGAGATTTTCCCATGCGAAGGCTTGCAGGACCATGAAGACCGCCCGCCCGCGGCCGGCAACGCGGCGCATCTTGTCGGCATACTGGCCCACCTGGCTGATGTAACAGTTCAGGAGGTCTCCGTGCCTCCCCTCGGGCCATAGTGCGTACAGCGGCCGGATGCCCGTCGGGATGACCGGGTAGATGTCGGTCGCAACGATTTCGGCGCCCTCATTGTAGAGTCGCAGCGTGGACTCCAGATGCGTGGGCGAATGATTCAGATAGAAAGGACGTGCCGGATCGAGCTTTGCGACGAAGCGGCGCGTGCGGATGATTTGCTCGGGCGGCACACGGAGTGCATCGGGCTTCTGCCATACGAAAGTCGGCTCATCTTCGGTTTCCCAGAAGAGCAGCGTCGGGTCGTGGCGACAGGCCTCGACTGTCGTGCGGATGCGCGTCTCGTCTTCGGCTTCGCGTCCGCGCCGAATCGAGCCCAGCGCGATCCATCCGTACAGCCCGTTTTCGCGCAGCCGCGGCAAGTCCGCCGGGCTCGCGCGCACCACGTTGAATCCCGCCTGCGCCGCCTGACGCCAGGCGTCCGCCCCCCGCGGTAACTGGTAAAGTCCGACCACGAAGGTGCGCTTACCGTCGATGGCGAGCATGCCGTCGCCCTCGATGCGGATCGAGGGCAGGCGAGCCGCGAGGGCCGGCGGGAGGGCGAGAAACTCGCGACGCGTCATTGACCAGGGTAAGCCCGGCCTTCGCGCCGGGGCGTTTCCCACCTGCGGCTCGTAGCGAAGATCTTGACCTCGAACGGCATCAAACGGGTGACGAACTCGCCGTTTTCGACGTCCGCGACCTCGACGCCGTAAAGCAGCTCGAGTCGCTTCAGGTCGCCGAGTCCGCCGATCACGACTCCCATGTGCGGGCGATCGTCTTCGTTGACCAGGACTACGAGCCACTCGGCGCCCGCACGGCGCACCATCATCCGTACGCCGCGCGCGGGCCTGTCGAAGGCTTCCGAATCGATCACCTCAAGGCGCGCCTCGGGAACGTCGGACGCGGTCAGGAAAGGCTGCAATGCGGCCAATTCGGCGGCCATGGCATAAAGCGATTCACGGAACGCGGCGGCGGGGGGCGCGGCGTCCATTCCCCAATAAAGAACGGCCCTCGCCCCGTGAGCGATGGCCGCCCAAGCCATCAGTCGTGTCTCGGCGAAGCTCGGGTACGCCACCGCCTCGCGTTGCCCTGGCAGCTCGCCCCACGCGAAACCTTGCAGCACCATCCACACCGGCCGCCCGCGCCCGACGCGTTTGTAGCGTTCCGTGTAGTCGGCGACCGCGAGCGGCTCGCGCCGGTGCGCGTGAATGGGATAAATGTCGCAGCCGGTGATCTGGACGAGGTCCACGTAGCGCCGTATGAATTTCAGGTCGCTGCGCGCGGCCTCGTTGATCCACACCGGGCGCCTGTGCGGATCCTCCTGCCGCAACCATTCGATGGCGGCGCGAAGCTTGGGCAGGATCTCGGCCGCCCGTCGTTCGGAGAACTCGATAGCGCGCGGGGTCTGACGCCACCACTCGTCCGGCATGGCGTAGGTACCGTTACGGAACAGACCGCTGAAGGCCGTGAAGTTCCAGACGATTTCGTCAGGGCCTTCCCAAACGGCCAGCGCGGGATGATCCTTCACCGATGCCACGGCTTGGCGGAGACGGTCGTCGCCGGGACCGAGCTGCAAAGGCAGCGGCGTCCAGCATTGAAGACCTGCGGCCTGTGCGCGATCGAGTTCGATCCGGTTGCGGCAGCGCACCAGATTGAAGCCGGTCTGCGCCATGGCCCGCAGCTCGGCGTCGTCGCGTGGCAGCTCATAGCTGCCGATCGGGAACAGCGCCCGTTCGCCCTGCCGGATGAAACCGTCATAGGCGGCCGCGGCCGCGGCCAGAAAGCCGATGAGCCATCCGGCTGTCACCGACGGTTCCCCCTTTCAGGGACCAAAAATCTCGATCCCGTGAAAGTCTTTGCCGTCCACCGCCATGTAAACGCGGCCCTGCCGATCGACGGCGACAGTCTTGACCGTGCGTCCTTCCTGCGGGGACCATTCGCGCAGGAAACGCCCTCGGTTGTCAAACATCACGACCGCGTTGCGCTTGCGGCTTTCGTCTCGTGCAGCCAGATACACGTTGCCCTCGGAGTCGGTAGCCATGGCGTGGAAGAATGCCCAGCCGCGAAAGCCGGCCGGCGCGAACTCCAGCAGCAACTTGCCACGTGCGGTGTATTTCTGGCAAGGACCGTAGTAATTGGACACGAACAGGTTGCCTTCGGCGTCGAAGCCCAGCCCGTGCGGGGCGTTGAAGAGGCCCGGGCCTTTGCCCGGCTTGCCCCAGGCGCTCAGAAACTTGCCGGCGGGATCGAAGACGATCACTCGACTATTGTCCACGTCCACCAGATAGAGGTTGCCGTCGGGACCGAAATCAAGCGCATGGGCGCGAAGTAGCTGCCCCGGGCCTTTACCCTTGCTTCCGAAGGCGCGCAGGAAACGGCCCTCCTGATCGAAGACCTGGATGCGTTGATTGTTGCCGTCGGAGATGAAGATCTCGCCCGAGCCGGCCACTTTGCAATCGCGCGGACCGGCGAACTGCCCCGGTCCGCTGCCGGGGCCGCGGCCGATCTCGGCGAGTCGATGCCCGTGCGGGCTGTAGCGGTGCACACGCGAGGCGACGCTGTCAACCAGAATAAGGTTGCCATTGAGATCGAAGCAGAGAGAGTGGACTTCTCGCACCTCGGGTCCGGCTTGCCACTGCGCGAGTCGGCGATAGGGCGCCTGACGAGCCGGAGACGCGGCGGCAAGAAAGACGAGCGCGATCATCCAGGCGCGGGGCGGGCGGGAGCCCGCCCCGCGACCGGACGTGCGCACGCGGGGAATGCGCGGCGTCCGGATCAAAACGTGATCCTCCCTGCCAGTTGGATCTGGCGAGGCAGATTCGTCTGCGTGTTAAAGCCGGCGATCTGCCCGAAGCAGGATTGAGACGGGCTGGAGCAGCGACTCGGCCCGTCCCACCACTGCGGCGTGTTGAAGGCATTGATGAACAGGCCCATCACCTGAAAGTTCACCTTCTCGGTGATGCGGTTGTTTTTCGTTACGCCCAGGTCAAAGTTGTGAATGGGCGGCGTGCGCAACCGACCGCTGATCGAGGACCAACGCCGCGGGCGGTAGGGATCGGTGTTGCGCTCGAAGGCTGCGCGGTTGATCCACTGGTCCAAACGTTGCCCGCCGGGCACCGCCTTGGGGTCGACGCCCGGCACCGGGATGGCGTCGGCAGCCAACTGGAACGGCCGGCCTTTCTGGATCCGGATGAGCCAATTGAGCTGCCAGCCGCCGATGATGCGGTCCAGCCAGGCCGGCACTTCGCGCGCCACATACTTGCCGCGCCCGAAGGGCAACTCCCAGGAGCCGTTGGGCACGAAGACCTGCGGAATGTCGTATATGTCAATGGTCTTTTCTAAGAAATTGTCGAAGGAATTCTGGTAGCCGTAGTGGCCCAGCTTCTTGGAGATCGTGTAGGCGAGACTCATGCTGAGACCGTGGCTGTAGCGTTTAGTCACATGAATCTGTAACCCGTCATAGCGCGAATCGCCGATCGGCACATATCGCTTGACCACACTCGTAAAATGCGGGAAGGGTCTGATCAACTGCGAGTAGGCGATGGTGGGCTGGTTGAGAGCGTACCCTGGAACGAGACCGGCGAAAGGATTATCGACCCGACGATTGAGCACGGCGGCGCCGCTGGTGAACTGCTGTTCGGTCAGGGTGTTAAGCTCGCGATCCACCGGCAGGCGATCCACCCGGTTGAACGTGTAAGCGGCACTCACCAGGATGCTCCAGGGCAGTTGACGTTGAATTTCCAGACTTGCCTGCACCGAGCGCGGCTCGCGGGTATGCGGATCCACGAAGCTGACCGAGCCCCCGATGTTGGTCGCCAGTCCCAGGCCTGCCTTGGTCACAGGCAGCAAGCCGTTGGGGAACGGATTGTCGATCAGATGCAACGGCATCCAGTTCGAGTCGAAGGGTATCGAGTAAGTGCGCTGGCTGAAGCCGGCCGGTTGGCCGGGATCGTACCAGATGGGTCCGTAGAAGAAACCGAAGCCCCCGCGCAACACCGTCTTCGCCTCCGGTGAGTAAGCAAAGCCGATGCGGGGGCCGAAGTTCCTGAACGTGGAATCGTAGACATGCCGCGGGCGCCCGTCCACGCCGGGGAACGTCAACCCGCCCCGCAGGTCCTTGCACGCCGGGCAGCTTTCGACGCCCTTGGCGTTGCGCACCTTGTCGGCCAGCGGACTGGGGGCCGTCTCGTCGAAGGCTCCCGTCATCGCGTTGAAGCGGTCGGTCATGGGGCCGTTCCAATCCCACCGCAGACCGAGATTCAGCTTCAGCCTCGGCGTGACGTTGATGTCATCCTGGATGAACAAGCCGAGGCTCTTGCCCTGGCGTGCCGGCGCGGCGTTGACATCGATCCAGGCCTGGCCGACGCCTAACAAGAACGAAGCCACCGGATCGCCGGCGCCCGGATCGGTCACCTGCGGATCCAGGTTGGTGGCCGTGGAACGGAAGCTGAAGGCGCCTGCGTCGTAACCGGCGCGAATATCATAGGTCCTTTCCAAACGACCCTGGCCGCCGATCTTCAGGACATGCCGCCCGACGATCTTCGACCAGGTGCCGTCCACGTTGTTGATCTGGTCGGGCGTGAAGTTGCCCGAGCCTTGTCCCGCGCCGGTAAAGGCCGCGCTACCTAGCGTACTGCCGCCGAAATCGAAATAAGGGAAGAAAGGCGAGGCCTGCGCCACGAACGTCGAGCTGAATCCAAGATCCTTGGGCGTCACCTGGCCGCGCTTGTAGTTGCGGTTGGCCGTCAGGTAGCGCTGCAGACCCGCGCGGAAATTCAGAACGCTCGTGGGCGAGAGCGTGCGGGTCAGATCCACCACGAGGTTGTGATTGGCGCGCGTGAAGGGAAAGCCCGTGTTGGGATCCGCGGCGCCCGGATAAAATTCCACATCATAGGAATTGAAGTTGTTCCGGATGTGGCGTACCGTGAAACGCGTGGAATCGTTGAGGTTCCAGTCTATCCGGTTGGAGTATTCGCTGAAATCGGCGCGGGCGTTGCCTCCCGAGGGGACGTAATTATTCGCCCGAGTAATGGGATCCCCGGGAGCGTTCGGCAGAGGAATGTACTTCCAGAAAGCTTTGGGCACCGGGTTGATCCGGCTGGCCGGGATCGCGTTGCGGCCGCTGGTGACCAAAAAGGGCTGACGGTTGTAACGTCCTGTCTGTGGGTTGTAAGTGACGCTCCAGGGATCGTAAATGACGACCTGCGCCTTCTGGCCTTTGTTGTTGTACCAAGTGTCGGTGAAATCGCCGTTTCGTTCGGCTTCAGTGGGCACGTGTCCCGCATAGCTTTTCTTGCTGCCCGAGTGCAAGCGCTGGTAACCGCTGCTGAAGAAGAGCTTGTTGCGGAAGACGGGGCCGTTGACCAGGCCGCCGAACGTGTTGAAGTGGACCGGCAGTTTGGGCTGGCCCGCGAGATTGCGCTCGAAGGTGTTGGCTGCCAGTCCGGTGCTGCGGTTGTAGGTATAAAGCTCGCCGTGATAGGAGTTGCCGCCCGACTTGGTGGTGACGTTGATCACGCCGCCCGTCGTGCGGCCGTACTCGGCGCTGTAGGCGCTGGTCAGCACTTTCATCTCGGCCACGGTTTCCTGCGTGGGGATGGTGCCGTAGAGCCCGCCCTCGGTGCCGCCGCGGTTGGGCACCCCGTCGATCACCATCTCGTTGGATCTGGGCGGCCCGCCGCTGATGGACATCGAGGTGGAGCCGGAGTTGTCGTAAGGCGTGAAGCTCTTGGCGTTCGTGGTGACGGTCACGCCCGCCGCCGTCCACACGATACCCATGATGTTTCGCCCCTGCGAGGGGGTATTGGCCATGCGGATGTTATCGATGATGGCGCCTTTATCGGCACTCTGCGTCTCCACCATGCCCACCTGCTCGGTCACGGTGACGGTTTGGGTCACCGCGCCCAGCGCCAGCGTGAAGTTCACGGTGGGGTGCGATGCGGTCTCCACGATCACGTTGGGTTGGACGGCCTTCTGGAAGCCTTCCTTGGTCACGGTGACCGTGTAAATGCCGGGGGAAGAAAGCGGATGGCGTAGTAGCCTTCCGCCGTGGTCGCGGCCGAAGAGACCGCGCCCGTCCGGTCGTTAACGGCGGTCACCGTCGCCGCGGGCACAGGAGCCTGCGAAGGATCCACTACGCGGCCGCTGATGGAGCCCAGCGCCGCCCCCTGTGCGAAGGCCCGCGAAGGCGGGGCGATGAGAACGAAAAAGACGGCAACGCAAGCCGTCGCGACAGCCTGCAAACGAAGCCTCGACATTGCCTTACCCTCCTCGGCCGGGCCCGCTGCCCCGCTCAACGGGTCCGTCCTGTCTGCTTGTTCGAACTCGCTCCTACGATCTGGTACGGCTCCTCCTCGGCCAGCCGGCGCACGATGGCGCCGGTCACGCGCATTTCCTCCTCGGTCGCCGGAAGCTGTGGCCTGCGCGGCGGCCCGATCCTGATGCCGGAGACCACCTCGATGGCGGCCCGGAGGATGGGAATAGGGTTGATGCGCCCGTTCTGGTTCAGTGAGGCAAAGAACGGCGCCAGGCGGAAGTAAATGCGCGATGCGTTTTCATTGTCCCCTGCGTAGTAGGCGGCAATGAGAGCCTTCATCCAGTTTCCGATGGCCTGGCTGCCTCCGCTCACCACGCCCACGCCGCGCTGCGGCAGCACCTGTAGCACCATGGTGTCGTCGCCGCAGTAGATCGAGAAATCGGGCGGCGTGCGCAGCGCGAACTCGGTGGCCTGGGTGGGCTGAATGCCGGCCTCCTCCTTGATCCCGCGGATATTCGGAATGGCAACCAGCCGCTCTAGCGTCGCCGGTTCCAGGTTTACGCCCGTGAACAGCGGAATGTTGTAGAGAAGGACCGGCAAGCTCGTCGAGCGCGCGACCGCCTCCACATGGCGATAGAGTCCTTCCTGCGTGGGGCGCGAGTAGTAGGGCATCACGCACATGACCACGTCGAAGCCCATCCGCTCGGCCAGCTGCGTGAACCTCACCGCAGCGCGGGTGCTCGCTGCGCCCACACCGGCGACCAGCGGAACCCGTCCGCCGACCGCCTCGAGCGCCGTCTTCCAGATCGCAATCCGTTCCTCGTCGTCGAGCGCGTAGAACTCGCCGGTCGTGCCTGTGACGATGATCGAATCGCAAAAATTACGTGTAATGACAAAGTCCACCAGCCGGGCCAGCGCCTCATGGTTCACCGTTTCATCTTCGTAAAAAGGCGTGACCAGCGGCACTGAAACCCGGCCCATGATGTCGGCTAGCGTTTTCATAACTTGTCCCCGCGGCGAGCGGCGCTACCGTTCGCCCGCGACAGGCCCATTCCCGCCGCTCTTGCCGCGGCCGTCACGCGTGCGGCGAGGCGCTTCAGGCTGGTCCTTACTACACGAGAGACAGGAGCCGATATGCTGATGGAGGCGCGCAATCCTCCATGCGGATCGAGGATGGGAGCGGCTACGCAAACCACACCGGCCTCGTTCTCCTCCCAATCGACCGCGTACCCACGGGCCCGGATGCTTGCAAGTTCTTCCTGAAGGCGCTCGAGGCTGGTGATGGTCCGCGGGGTGTACCTCGCTAAACCGCGGCGCGCCGCGATCTGGCGGACTTGCTCCGGGGGCAAAGTGGCCAGGATGGCCTTGCCCAGCCCGGTGCAGTGCAACGGGGCGCGCTTGCCTTCGTCGCCGCGCGTGTGAAGCTGATACGGTGATTCGACAGCCGCCAGAATCAGAACCTCGTCTTCGCTCAGCACTCCCAGCTTGACCGTCTCGCGCGTTTCCGCCGCCAACCGCTCCAGCTGCGGTCGGGCCACAGTCAGCAGCGGCGTGTGATGTGCAAAGAGGCGGCTGAGCTCGAACAGACGCGGCCCCAGGCGATAACGGCGGTCGGCGGGATCCTGATGCAGGAAGTCGTATGCCTCCAGCGTGCGCAGCAGATTGTGCGCGGTGCTTTTAGGCACCGCCAGCCGCCGACTGACGTCGGTGACCGACAAGGATGGGGTTTCGGCGTCGAAGGCGCACAGGATACGCAGCGCCTTGGCGACGGCGGCCACCGGCTGCGGGCGGTCGGCTTTGTTCAGCGATACTGAACGCAATCCCTTATCCTTGAATCAACCCGAATCTACACCCTGAGCGCCTCCGCCGTCAAGCCCCCGGGTCTGCCCGGGCTTGCGCGACTGAAATTGCGCGGGCCGCCGAGGGGAACGGGCCGCTCACCTTTGCCTGCAGCCCCTGGCGACCTTCGGCCCTGCCCGCGCTCCGGGGCCGGACCGCGCACGCAGCTAAAAACCGGAGCGCACGGATGCCTGCGGGGGCTTGAAAGAGATCCGCGCGGCCTACGCGTCAGACGGAAGCCAAGGATCAATGTACGCCATCGACTGCGGGGGGCTTGAAAGAGATCCGCGCGGCCTACGCGGGCTGGGGCAAAATCGGCCGCCCGGTTGCCGCGTTCCCTAGGATCCATCCCGAAGAAGCCGGGGTTGGTACGGGCGTTTCCTAAAAAGGAGGGGTGCGATGAAGGGCCGAATTACTGGCAGCGATCGGAAGTGGCGCTTGCTCGCTGGCCTCCGAGGCAGAAACGCGCTGCTTCAACGCCGCCCGTGGTCAACACGGCGGCGCGCAAACGACGCGCGGAGGATTGTGCTGTCGGCTTGTCACTTCGCGCGGCCTCTCGCAAAGTCTTTCCGGCCGTGGTTGGCCGGAGCGGAAACAATGGGTGAAGTATTTCCGGCGGGACGCTGAAGGTTTCGCCAGTGTGGGAAGCCGCGTCGGCGTGAGGGAGGAGCCCGCAAGTGGTCGGGGACTCCGAGAGCAGAGCGACACTTTTACGTCTAAAGGTTTCCGATCTTGCCACAGCTTGAAAGCGATCAGTGCGCACCGGGCACCTCGAACGTGAGGCTGGCCCAGAAGCTCTCCCAGTCCGCTTTCTCGGGCTGACGGGAGCGTTCCATGACGATGGCGTGCAGCCGGTGCGGTCCTGACGCGCGAATGGGCACGCGGAGGCGGCCTTCGGCGTCGGTTCGGCCGACAAACGCCTGTCGCCCCTTGCCGTTCTCCAGCCAGGCCACTTGGACGGCCGCGTCAGCCGCGGGGCGACCACGAAAAAGCAGCTGCACCGGCAACTGATCGCCCGGCCGGAGAGCGAATGGATCCGCCTCGGGAACGAACTCGACGATGAAGCCCACGGTGCGCCGATAGGTCTGGTCGGGCCGGCCGCCGTGAATCAACGCCTTCACGTACTTGCTGTAGAGCTCGCGTCCGGGTTTGGCGGCCTCGCCGGCGCGTTCGCGCCAGGCCAGAGGCCCCGTCAGGTGCTCGTGTTCGAGATACGCCCGAAACTGCTCCGGGGGCAGCTCGATGAAATTCGGGAGGGTCTGGGCCGTAACAATGGCTGTTCCCGCGCCCGGAAGCCGAACCTCGGCCGTAGTCCGCCGGCTGCCGGCCACGACATTCGCCAAGGGTACCTCTCCGGCCGCGGAGATCAGGCGGAGACTGCGGAGCCGTTCTACGCGCACTGGCGCGACGCCTTCGGGAAAATCGTCACCGTTTTCGAACCGAATCTGGAGCACCGCGCCCGGCTCGGCGACGAAACGCTCAGGCATCAGGTAAAGGACATGGGCGAGGCCGGCTGCCGGCCCAAGACAGGCAAGGAGGAACAAAGGGCGAGGAATCATGAAGGATGGCTCCCGATGGTCAGAAATGAAGCTTCAGGGACAACTGGATCGAACGGGGACCGCCCAGTTGAAACAGCGGGTTCAGGCCGCCGACGCCGGCCGCCGCAAAGATCTGGGTTGCTCGACCGAAGTTCGTGCTGCCAAGCACGGGCACGGGGGCGGCGAAGTTCGGCGTGTTGAACACATTGAAGGCGTCGGCGCGGGCATCCAGCGCCAAGGTTTCCGTGAGACGGAAGCGACGCCGCAAACTCAAGTCCGTCTGGTTGAGTCCGAAGCCGCGTAAGGCGCCCCGTCCGAGCGTGCCCTGACGCATCTGAGCCAGCGGCGTGGCTCCGTCGAAGGCGGCCGGATTGATACGCTTGCCGCCGGGGTAGCCGGAACTGTACAGGTACAGGGGTTGGCCCGGCACCAAATCCGGCCGCGCAACGTTGGTCAATCCGAGGCCCAGGGGGTCGCGGCCTGTGATCACCGTCACCGGAGGCGCCGTACGCAGGCGCAGGACAGCATCGAGTGCGAGTCCTTGGAAGAGGCCGCGCAAGGCTCGACGCCGCTGGAGCGCGCCAAGGTCACAACTGACGGCCCCGGCCAGGCTGTGGCGTACGTCGAAGGCCGAGGGTCCCCGGTCGGAAGCGGGATCGAGCAAACGGGCGGGCGCTGCCAGGTTCACGATCGATTCATCCGAAGCGGTATCGAGCGACTTCCCCCACGTGTAACTGAGCAGTGCTTCGACGCCGCGGGCCATCCGTCGGCGGAACTGGGCCTGAAGCGAATGGTAATCGGAGTATCCGAAATTGTTGACCGCATCCACCCGGGTGAAGTCGGGGTTCTTCAGCGTCTGTGGGCGCAGGCTTTCCACGCGCGCCAGGCGTCGTCCGGCCGCGCCCACATAGCCGAGCCCCAGCGTGTTCACGCCCGCGAAGGTGTGTTCGACGGTGAAGTTATACTGCCACGAGTAGGGGAGCTTGTAATCGCGATAGAAGGCGAACAGACGCGGATAGGGAGGCTCGTATCTCTGCGGTCCCGCCTCGGAATAGAAGATGGGGTCGTCGATAACACGATTGGAAACGCTCAGGATCCGCGAGAAGGGATAGTTAGATGGCGAGAATGCCGTCCCCGTGAATGAGTAGCCGAGATCGTAAAAGATGCCCACACCGGCCCGCACGACGGTTGTTCTTGCAGGCCAGGGCTGCCAGGCGAGGCCCAAGCGCGGGGCTAGATTGCGGTAACTCGTCGGATAGAACTTGGTTCCGCGGGGAGCCAGCTTCGCCGCGGGCGGGTCCTCGATGTTGAGGACTGTCAGGGGCAGATTCCCGTTCGCTTCCGAGGGCGCCGGATTAACTTCCCAGCGCAGGCCGTAAGTCAGCGTCAAACGCTTGAGGCGCCAGGTATCCTGCACGAAGGCGGAGAAATTCAGGTACCTGGGCTCCAGATAACGATCTACTTGGCGAATCTCCCCGACGGGCACGATGCCCGTGGTGAGCGCGGTGATCGAAGGGAAGACGAGCGTCTTGGTGTAGAGACGGCCGCCGATCGAGGGCGCCAGACGACGCACGTCGGCGCCAAACTTCAAAGCGTGAGGGCCGAGGTTCCAGCTCGTGGTCTGCACCAGATTCCACTGCCGTTGCGTGTTGCGGCTGAAGACGCCCGGACTGATTGTGTTTTCGTCATTGGCTCCGATGGTCAAATAGAAGAGCGACGTCTCGGGCTTGGCGAAGGGCGGGAGGATCAGCTCCGGGGCTAGGATTTTGGCGCCGCCGAACGTATCCTGTTCATAGATTTGCGAGGCGCGCGAACGGCTCCAATTCAAGCGAAAATCGCCGGTAAGTCTGGGCGAGCCGATAAGTGTCACGCCGCCAGTGAGGGTTTGCGTCAGCGCGGGGAGCACGGCCACGAAGCTCGGCGTGGCGTAACGGCCGCGCTCCCGATTCTCTGACGGGGCGTGATTGACGCGGAGGAACGCGGTCAGACGGTTCGTCGCCGACTGATCGAAGCGGACCGAGGCGGCGTTGAGCGTCGAAGGGTTCGAAAAGGCGGCCACGTAAGGCGTTTCAAGCGGCGCCTCGGGGAGGGGCGGAGCCACGGGTTGGGGATAGGCCTCCAAGATGGCTTTCAGCAAACCGGTGGCTCGCTGGCGCGCCTCCAGCGATGGAACGCGCGAGGGCTCGGAGATCACTGGTTGAACCAGTCGCAGACCTTCGTAGGAGGCGAAGAAGAATGTGCGATTGCGGCCGTCGTAAAGGGATGGGAATTTCACCGGACCGCCCAGGGTGAAACCGAAATCGTTCTGCCGCAGGGCAGGTCGCGGCAAGCCATGGTGGTTGCCGAACCAACTGTTCGCGTCCAGCTTATCGTTGCGGAGGTAATCGAACAGGGTTCCATGAACGCTGTTGCCGCCTGAGCGCGTGACGATCGCCACCTGCGCGCCGGGCTGACGCCCGTACTCCGGCGCATAGGTTGAAGTCTGGATGGTGAACTCCTCGACGGCGTCCACGGAAGCGAGCGCGGCCGTCGAGCCCTGCGCGGAAAACGAGGGGACACCGCCGCCCGCGCCCTCGTACGGCGTCGTGGCGAAGGGCAGACCGAAGTTCGCCGCCACGCCGTCGACGGTGAAGTAATTGGTTCCGGTGCGTTGGCCATTGACGGAGAATTGGCCCTGGCTGGGCAGGCTGGGCGGCATCAGCACGACGCCCGGCGCCAGGGTGATCAGGGCTTGAAAGCTCCGGCCGTTGAGCGGCTGGTTGGCAACGAAGTTCCGGCCGATGGTCGTAGCCACCGCGGCCCCCTCCGGCAGTAGAGAGGCCTGGGCGGTGACTGTGACCGCCTCCTCGCGGGGCGCCAGTCGCAGCCGCAGCCTTACGCTGCGCTGATCGCCCGCGTGGAGCACCAGGTCGCTCAGGCGTAAGGTGGCGAAGCCGCTACGCTCGGCCGTGAGTTCATACCGCCCGGGAGCGAGAAGGGAAAAGCGGAAACCGCCGCCGCCATCGGTGTCGGCCTCCCGCACCGTGCCGCGGCTTTGCTCGCGAAGCATCAGGCGCGCGCCGACCACGAGACGCTCCTGCTCGTCCTCGACGATACCGGCCAGCGAGGCGGCGGTGGTCTGCGCGGGCAGGCGCAGCGGCAACAGCCAAAGGGCGGCGATGAGTGGCGACACAAGAACCCGCATCGAGACCTCCAGGCTGTGTATTACGAAATTAAAAATCGTAGCACCCGCAGTCGACTCCTGTCAACGCACGCTCGGCGCCGCACGGAAGGCCTCCGCTGCGGCAACCGGGCAGCGCTCTCGGGGCGAGTAGGGTACGAACGCGGCGCCCGCGCAGGGGGCGTTCGGCGTCGGAGTGCGTCCGGGAATCAAAAAGTCCACTTTTTGTCTTCATCGCGGCCCGGGATGCTCCGCAGCCGCACAGGGCCCCGGTTCTGCTCGAGCTGCACGCGTGACCGCCCACGATCGCGTTCTCAGGGCAAACGGCCGGGAAAACCCTCGACCCGGCGGTCTCCCCACGGCGGCCACCGGCTCCGATCGCCTCTCGGGGAAGGCACTGCCCACGCGCCGCCGGGGAACGAATGTCAGACGAGCCACGAGCGCGCAGCGGCGATCATCGCGAGAGCGAACAGGGCGCTGGCACCGCCGGACGTCCCGGCGGTCGACGCCGCGCGCCGCCGCGGCAGGCGGTGCAACGCCCTTACGTTAGCGAGCGGCGCGCCCTAGGCATAGGCCCTGAACGCGCGCAAGCCACAGGGCCTTTCAGCGAAGCTGCACCAGGTTGGGCATGAAGCCTGCGGCCAGCCCGGACCGGCGCGTCGGAGACGATTTTCCTCCCTCTCGTCGCGCGTTCTTTTTGTCGGGCGGCGGCTCCGTGACAGGCCGCCACCGGAGGGCCGAGGGGAGAGCGGTCGGAATGGTGCCAGCGCCGCGGGTGGTGCTCATCCGGAACAACAACGGGTCCGCGCCCCTACCATGCGAGCGGGAATGAACGAAAGCGTTCCCGACGCTATACTCCGCCTAACCGGATACGCCCTCGGCTTCGCAGGGGCAACGAAGCAGCAGCTTCCCCGAAAAGCGGAGGAATCTCGATCACCGCAATACCCGTGTGTTGATTCCTCATGCCCGGGAGTGCGTTCGCGCTGAGTTGCTCGGGGTTCCTACTTCAGGCACTTCGATGCCGAAGAAAGGAAGCCGTGTGCGCCCACCCTCAGGGCGATACCGGCTTCTCGGGCGGCTTCGCGCCCGCCTTCGGTCGACGAACCGGCTATTTCGAGACGGATTGTTGTGCACCGACGCCGGCCGGCGGCCCGCCCTGCAAGATTGTAGGCCGCTCGGTTGCCAGCCCGGCGGCTCAAAAGGGAACGCAAGGCACCGACCTTTCGAGCCGACCTCCGGCTTTTCCGCAGGCTCCAATGATGCGGCCGGCGGCCGCTTCGTCCTCCGCGAGGGCGGGCGGAATGGCTTCGTGGGCTGAACCGGGCTATACGTTTACTTACTAACCGTAAGGTCGAGTCAACAGGTGATACGCTCACCTTTCCTGTAGGCCAGGTTGCCCAGATGCGCCGCTCGCGCGGCTGCCACCGCGTCCCGCACGTTCGAGTTGGGCTCCTTGCGGCTGCGCACGCAATCGAGGAAGTTACGCATGTGGTCGATGCTTCCATCGCGCGCCGACTTCATCGCTGCGAGCGGCTCGGGATAGTGCGTCTTCTCCGGGGGCACCACGCCCTCCGGATACACCGTGAATCCATCCCGGTTGAGCTTCATCATCGCTTTGGTTCCGCGGAACACGAGGTTGCCGCCGTCCAGCCGGCACACGAGAGTCCCGTTGTAGACCACCTGGTGAGTTGCGTAATCCCACGAAGCGTTGATCGTATCGGGGCACTCAAGGTGCTTGAGCAGGTACACGCCGCCGTCCGCTTGCACCCGCTTCGGAGAGCTGTTGTTCGTGTACCAGTGAATAACGTCGCACCAGTGGCTGTACAGGTCTGTGAGATGGCCTCCGCCAAAGTCCCAGAACCATCTCCAGCGGAAATACCGGAGCGGATCGAGCGGCTGCGAAGGCGCATTCCCTAGCCACATTTTCCAGTCAAGCTTCGACGGGTCCAGCTGGAACCTGCTTGGCTCGCTGCCGAGGTAGTTCTGATACCAGGAAGCAAGCACCAGCGTGATGTCGCCGAGCATCCCGGACGCAATAATGTCGCGTGCGGCGATGAAATGCTCCCAGCTGCGCTGCTGATAGCCTACTTGCACGATGCGCCGCGACTCGTTCACGGCGGCCTCAACGCGGGGTCCTTCTTCGATGGTTTTGGTCAGCGGCTTCTCCACATAAACGTCCTTGCCCGCCCGCACCGCGTCGATAGTCATGGGAACGTGCCAGTGGTCCGGTGTTGCGATGATCACCGCATCAACGTCCTTGCGGTCGAGCAGCTTCCGGTAATCGACCAGGGCCTCAGCGGTCGGTGCGGTTTTCGCCCGCGTTTCGGCAAGGCGCGGCTCGTACACGTCGCACACGGCAACAATCTCGACATTTTCGTGCTGCCGAGCCAGATTCAGCAGATGCCGGCCTCTGCCGCCCAGGCCGATGCCACCCAACCGGATGCGATCGTTCGCACCCACGACGCGCGCGTAGGAGGCGGCGGTCCAAACCGCCGCGCCCCTCAAAAGATTCCTCCGATCGGTGATCGTCAAGGTGTCCCCCTCGTCATCAGCCGGCTTACCTCAGCATTTTATCCGGGCCTGTCATGGATCAATATAGGGCCGTGTTCCGGCCGCGTCAAGACATACCGCGCCCTTCCGCGGGAGTTGGCGCCGAACGCCTCTCGCAACGTAATCCATCCTGAGGCATGTACCGCAAGCCCGGGCGGCGCACCCAGCTTGAAATTGTGCCTGCCTCCGCGCCGTTCTCAGTTCTTTGATCGTGCGGCTTAGTGCTGTGCCGGCTCCCACTCTGAGGTGTCTGTGTTTTCGCCGAGGGGTTCAAATCCGCAGGGTCTCGGTTCCCTCTGAGCTCGTTCTACTCTGGCCGTGACTGAGCGGCCGTCCCCTGCAGTCACGCCGGGTCGCAGCCCGTCGAGCCCCACAGGGAGGTTACATTCCGCCTGCCGGCTTCCGGCACGCGTAAAATGCGGTCGAGTAGCGGCCGAGTGGGCGCTATGCCTTCGGGCAAGAACCAGCCAAGGGCGCCGCCTGGGCCCCCTGTTCTTGAGCGGCCCCGCGCCCAGACGAGACCGCACCTCAGCGCCCCTGCCATTTGGGAAGCCGGGCGGTCAAAGCGGTCGGCGTTGCGTCGAGTCGAGGCGCCGGCGCCAATCCATCAGCCTGTTCGCGGCGCACTCACTTTCCGAACTGGTAGAAAATCCCTATGGCCACTCGAACAAAGGTGTCGTCGCCGGCGAATATCTTCAGCTCGGGTCGGATGCCCCAGTTACCCGAGATGCGATACCGCAAGCCGGCGCCCACATTGAAGTAAAAACTTGTATCACTCTCTTTAACGACCTGCGACTGCCCCATGTATGTTACCCTGGCTGAGGCTGAGCCTCGAAGGCCACCCAATCCTGCCGCAACGTAGGGGACCGCTTTGAGCTCTTTCGTTGGGAACTGGTAATGAATCCCGGCGTTGAAGTCGTATGCTCTGGCAGTCATCTTACCGACAACGCCCAACACGGCGAACATCTCGCTCAGGCCGGGAATATAGGAAAATTCGCCCACCGCCCATACGCGTTTGGTTGCGGCGTATGCGACGCCGCCTCCGAGGGTTCCGTGCGTTCCGACGCCGGCCACCAGCCCGCCAAACGCTGCCGCTTCCGTGGTTCCCGGCTCGGTCTCGGCGGCGCAAAGCGTTGCGCTGTGCAGCTGCCAGAACGTGAGAAAAATTATTATTGAAGGAAGCGAGCACCTCTTCAACATCGTCGCACTCCGTTTGTTCGCACTAGTTGAATCGAAAAAGTTGCTACTTCTGAATCGGCGGGGTTGCTGCTTGAGTCCGGTCACCGTTGCCGGGGCGGCGGCATCGTGCCGAATGGGGGCTTTCCCAAGTTGTGCACCGGTTCGGACGATCCGCTTTTCGGCGCCT
>CALJAM010000026.1 GCA_938027685.1 uncultured Bryobacteraceae bacterium | reverse complement strand
CAAATCTACCACGAACACGCTTGTCCACTGGATGGCTCGTTCCGTGGTCGCCAGATCGTCGCGGCACAGGTGGGAATCTGAAATGGTGCGGAGAGGGGGACTTGAACCCCCACGGGATTACTCCCACTAGCACCTCAAGCTAGCGCGTCTGCCAATTCCGCCATCTCCGCATGCGTTCGCTTCCGTGCGTTCACTTCTTCTGCTGCTCAGGTGCGGGTGCCTGCTGCGGGGCCTGACCCTGGGGCGGGATTGGCAAGGGCACCGTTTGCACCGGCTGGCCCTGCTCGTTGAAGAGGGTCATGCTTGGCTGCCCGGCTGGCGCCCCGGGAACCGGCGCCACAGGGGCCGGCTTGACGGGCTGCCGCTCCAGAACCGTCGTGCCCGCCCCGGTAGTGCGCGTAGCGAGGATGGCCAAAGTCAAGGAAGTCACCATGAAGATGCTGGCGGCCACCGTGGTTGCTTTCGATAGCAATGTCGCTGAGCCGCGCGGACCGAAAGCAGTTTGAGAACCCATCCCGCCGAACGCGCCCGCGAGATCGGCTGCCTTGCCGCTCTGCAGGAGCACGACGATGATCAGGAACAGGCAGACCAAAATGTGCACCAAGTAAAGCAGCGTGGTCAAGACAGCCATCGCGAACCTTGCTTGTCGGGGTCAGGCGGGCCTGCTCACGCCCGCCAATCCCAGTATACGCAGCGGCGGCTACCCCGGTCAATCGCTGGCGGGCGCCGCGTCGAGGGATTCGACGATGCGCAGGATTTCCCGCATGCACTCGTGCGATTTCTGGAACAGCTCCGGGCCGAAGATGTGAGTTTCCAGGCCGAAGCAGCCCTGATACCCGTCCGCCTCCATGGCGCGGAAGATCGCCGCCCAGTCCAGTTTCTGCGGTCCCTCCAAGACGCTGCGTCCCTTGATCTGCACGTTCCCGATCCTGTCCTTGGGCAACAGGTTGTACCCGTCCGGGAAAGGAGTCTCCTTAAAGGCCGCGCCGTTGAGAGCATCCCAGTTCACGCCCAGGTGCCTGGAGGGCAGCAGTTCGAGCAACGCGGCCGCCTCCGCGCAGGTAGCCACGTTACACGAGGCTTCATTTTCGAGCAGCAGATAAATGTTCTCCCTCTCCGCCAGGGCGACCATCGGTTCGAGAATCTCGGCGATGCGCGGCAGCAAGGCAAGCGGCTCGGCCACCCTCGTGAACGCAAAGATCCGCACTTTGTCGGTACCCAGGATGTGGGCGGCGCGGATGGCCTTGCGCAGGTCTTCCATGCGCCGGTCGAACTCCGCTTGATCCCGCGCCAACCGCCTAGCGCGGGCTTCGGGTGTTTCGTTGCGATAGCGGAGCGGTTCCGTGCCGGGCAGCGGAAACTTCAGCAGGCCGGTATTAAGGAAGGAGACCCGGATGCCCGCCGCATCCAGTTGCTTACGCGCTGCCCGCAGGTCCGGCTCGTCAAGGAATTGGTAATACGTCTTTTGGCCCGGAACCGCTCTCAGTTCCACCCACTTCAATCCGTACTGCCGCGCGAAGCCTATAGCCTCGGCAGGCGAGGGCGCGATTTCGTCCGTGATGGCGCTCATGCGGGAGCGGTCGATGCGCGTCGGCCGCGCCAGCGAGATCAACGGGAGAGAAAGCAGTTCACGGCGTGTCATGGCCGTGCCTCATGATAGCGCACTCGGATGGGGGATGCGATCTCAATCGCCTAACAGTCTGCCCCACGGCTCCAGGCGGGGCACGTTGTCACAGACGGCCTTGATGGCCGCCGTGAGCGGAATGGCGAGGATCAACCCCATGGCGCCCCACAGCGCGCTCCACCCCATAAGAGCCACCGTGACGGCCAAGGGATTAAGGTGCACGCGCGGCCCCACGAGCTTCGGATAGAGCAGGTTGAGAGCGATCAGGTGAAACAATGCGACCGCGCCGCCCAGCAGCAAGTAGGGCGTCATCGCGTCGTATACCGGCAGGGCCGAGATTACCGCAGGAAGCAAGGCCAGGGGCAAGCCGATGTACGGAATCAGGCTGAGAAAGCCGCTGATGGTGCCCATCAGCAGCGGATAGGGCAGCCAGAAAGCCCAGAACAGCAGGGATGTGGCCGCTGTCAACAGCACTCCTAAAAGAAAGTTGCCGACCATAAAAGCGCGCACCATGCGCGCTACGCCGGCGAGGCTCCGGGCCGCCACCTGTCGGGCAGCTTCGTCGAACAGTTCCAGGAACCTGCGCCGGAGATGTTCCTGCCAGCTCAGCATGAAGTAAACAAGAAAGGGAACGAAGGAGGCCATCAGCGCTATTTGGTAGAACGAGCCGAGGTGAGCGGCCAAGTAACTGACCAGGGGCGGCTGCTCCTGTCGGATGCGCACTTCTTGCACGACTGGAGCCGGCTGGGCCGGGGCTGTACGCGTACGACGAGTCGTGCGAGCCGGGGCCGGCGCCGCGGTCGGTTCGACTTTCTGTTGCTCGCGGAAGCGGCGCGGCACGACCAGCTCGTAGACAGACCTCTCGATCGTCTCGACGCGGGCCACCACTCTGTCCACGAGAGCGTTGACGCGCTCCTGGTACTTCGGCAAGTCTTCCACCAAGTCGGCCAGTTGCGTGTAGAGGCCGAAACCGGCGAAGTAGACGGCAAGCAAGGCAAGCGAACAGACGATGAAGCTGGCGGTGGCCCGCGGCAGGCGCAAACGCGTCAGCGTAGCAACGAAAGGTTCGAGCAGGAAGGCCACGACTACGGCGCAGATCAGGGTGATGAAGAAATGCCGGCCGAAATAGAGAAGAGCCCCGGCCGCCAGCAGCGCGGTCAGCCCGCCGACCACATTCCTCGGCCTGCGTGCCCTCAGCGGCTGGACGATGGCGGCCACTCGCTACTCCCTGAAGTCCGCGTTGCGGGCCGCGGGTTGCTATCTCTTACTCTACCACGCCCGGCGCTCGATGACCTCACGGCGCCTATAATGAGGGTGGCGATGGCCGTCATGCGCCGTCCCGGCAAGCGAATTCTGGCAGTCGATCTCGGCAGCCGCCGGATCGGGCTTGCGGTGAGCGATCCTCTGGGCATCGTGGCTCAAGCTCTGCCGACCCTAGTGCGCACAAATCGGGCGAAGGATCTGGCAGCTCTGGCGCGGCTGGCCGCCGAGCACGAGGTTTGCCGGATCGTGGTCGGTCTGCCGTTGCGCCCAGACGGCGTAGAGGGACCGGAAGCTGCTGCGGCCCGGCGATTCGCCCGAGAAGTGGCTCGGCGGACGGGCTTACCGGTGGAACTGCACGATGAGCGCTTCACCACTATGCAGGCCCAACGGACGCTGCGGACTGCCGGTGTAAAGGCGCAGGAGCGCGTGCGCGTCGTGGACCAACTGGCTGCCGTTCTGATCCTGCAAAGCTACCTGGACGCGCGTTCCCGTCCGGAGGGGGCCGGCGGCAGTGCGTAAGCTCTGGCCGGCGCTGATCGGGGCGGGCGCCGTTTTGCTGGCGCTCGCCTCACTCGAACTGCCGAACGCCGGCTTTCGGGGCGAAACCTTCGTCACCATCCCCCGTGGCGCCGGCTCGTTCGCGATCGGGAGCGAGCTCGCCGAGGCGGGCGTGATCCGCTACCGATGGCAGTTCTGGCTCGCGCGCGCTCTGAAGCCAGGGGTCAAGCTGCATGCGGGGGAGTATCGGTTCGATCGGCCCGCCACCACGTGGGAAGTGTTCGAGCGTCTGGCGCGCGGCGACGTGTTCTACTACGAGCTGACGGTACCCGAGGGCAGCAACATGTTCGACATCGCCGCTGCGCTGGAGCGGCTCGGCATCGCCGCGGCCGGCGCTTTCCTTAAGGAGGCGCGCGAGCCGGAGCTGATCCGCGATCTGGCGCCGCGGGCGCCCACGCTGGAAGGCTACCTGTTTCCCGATACGTACCGCATTACCCGGGACATGGGCCCGCGCGAAATCTGCCGTATCATGACGTCGCGCTTCCGCCAAGTTTGGGCTGCGCTTGGCGTCCGCGCGGACGTGCATGAGATCGTCACATTGGCTTCGCTCATCGAGAAGGAGACCGCCATCGCAGAGGAGCGGCCTCTGGTGGCCTCGGTCTTCCTGAATCGATTGCGGCTGGGCATGCCTCTGGCCTGCGATCCCACGGTCATCTACGCAGCGCTTCTCGAGGAGCGCTATCGCGGCACACTCTTCCGCTCGGACCTGGAGAGCAGGCAGCCCTACAACACTTATCAGCATCCGGGTTTGCCGCCCGGTCCCATCGCCAATCCCGGACTGGAAGCACTTAAGGCGGCCCTGCACCCGGCCCGAACCAACTACCTGTACTTCGTGGCCCTACCGGACGGCTCGGGCCGGCACCATTTCTCGGCCGATTTGGCCTCGCACCAACGAGCCGTCGCGAGGTACCGGCGTGGGCGGAAAGCGACCCAGCGCCCGTGACCTGCTGGCCGGTTGGCTGGCCACGCGGCGACCGGAGAGGATCACAGAATTTGTGTGGGAAGAGCTCCGGGTTGCCCTTGCGTCCGTTCGTGAGGATCGGTTGCGGCGCCTGCTGCGGGAGACGGGCCTGCCGCTCGAGCCGTTGGTCGAGGGGGTGCGGCAAGACAGCCTGGAGGAAGCGGCGCGAACCCTCGAAGCCCTGGCGCGCGAATACCGCTCGGCGCTGGAGCGCGGCGATGCACGGCGGGCTGCCGAGTGCCGGCGGCTGGTGATGACGGCCAAGCAGCGCGCGCGCTGGGCGGCGGAGAACCCCCGAGTCGATCCGGCCAAACGGACGGTGAAGCGAGAGTTATTGCTGTGGATGCTGACGTGGCTGGAGAATCCGCTCCTCTTCGAGCCGTGGCTTCGCTTGAGGCGAACGGTGACGACCGCCGGCGCCGGGGAGGGCGGTGCCCGCTAAGAAGGCGTGTGGGGACTTGGCAGCTCAGGCGTACAGGTGTATACTGTCTGAGACCCCTCTCCGGGAGGGGCGATGGGACAATCGGTTTGGAAAAGGAGTTTGCGATGGGGCAGTTGATGAGAGGCTTTTGCCTGGTGGCGTTAGGGGCCGCCCTGGCCTCGGCTCAGGAGGTTCGCGCCTCGATCACCGGCATCGTCACCGATCCTAGCGGCGCTCCGGTGGCCGGCGCTGTGGTCACCGTCACGAACGTCGCTCAAAATGTCTCGGTCACCACGAAGACCAACGAATCGGGGAACTATGTGACGCCGTTTTTGGCGCCCGGCACGTACAGGCTGACGGTCGAGCAGAGCGGGTTCAAAAGGTTCGTTCGTGAAAACATCGTTCTCCAGGCCCTTGACCGCCTGCGCCTGGACGTTCAGTTGGAAATCGGGCAACTGACCGAAAGCATTACCGTGAGTGCTTCGGTCTCGCAGCTGCAAACAGAGACGGCCACGCGCGCACAGGTGCTGGCGCAGGAAATCATCGCCAACGTCCCTACCCAGGGGCGCAATCCCTTCCAGATTGCTTGGGCGGCGGCAGGCGTCATCAAGGGCGGATCATGGCGTTATCTGCGCTCGTTCGACATCGCGGGCACTTCCGGCATTTCGATTAACGGAGGGCGCTTGAAGACCAACGAAGTGCTGCTGGACGGCATCAGCAACGTGCGCGCCGAGTACACCGTGATCAGCGTTCCGACCACCGAGTCCGTGCAGGAATTCAAGGTCCAAGCCAACACCTACGACGCCCAGTACGGACGCACGGGCGGCGGCGTGATCACCATCGTGACCAAGGGAGGCACGAACGAGTTTCACGGCACGTTGTTCGAATACTTTCAGAACGACAAGCTGAACGCCAACCAGACCGAGCTGAACCAGCCCCAGACCGTCGCGGGCGTTTTTTATCCCCGAGGAATCAAGCCCCCCAACCACATCAACCAGTTTGGCGCCATGGTCTCGGGTCCTTACTACATCCCCAAGCTGCTTGATACACGGAACCGCGCCTTCTTCATGCTTTCCTGGGAGAGCATGCGGCAGCGATCGGCCGATCCGGACGTAAAGACCTTCCCCATCATGGAGATTCGCGGCGGCGATTTCTCGCAACTTTACAACGCGGCGGGGCAGCAGGTCCTGATCTACGATCCCTGGACGACGAAACCGGACGGCACCAGGACTCCCTTCCCCGGCAATCGCATCCCGAGCAGCATGATCGATCCGGTCGCGGTCAAGGTCCTCTCTTACTATCCCCCGCCCTCCGCTCCCGGCCAAGGGCCGGCTCGGATCAACAATTATCCGTATCCGTCGCGCTGGATCGCCAGTTTCGACCAATTCGTGGGCCGCACGGATCTGGTGATCAACTCGAGTAACACCGTTTTCTTCCGTTACGGAGAGAATCCCTTCCAGGAGTTTCGCGCGATTGTTTTCGGTTTGAACAATCCGGCCGAGCCGTCCGGTAACACACCGCTGCTGCGCAACGGTCGTAGCATCATGATGAACTGGACCTCGACGCTGTCGCCCAGCATGACGTTCGACCTGCGCTTCGGGCTGACCCGCTGGGAGGACGCCGGCGGCAGTTCGGTCGGCGCCGGCTACGATCCCAAGCAGCTCGGTCTGGACCCGGCGTTGGTAGCTCAATTCACACGGTATCAGTTCCCACGTTTTGATCTGGAGGGTTACCAGTCGGTCGGTTCCAGCGCCTTTGGTCCGGGCACGCGCGACACTTACAGTCTGCAGCCGAATTTTAACAAAGTCGTCGGACGCCATTTCTTGAAATTCGGCGTCGAGGCTCGACAATATAATCGAAATGATTCCGGCCGAGGCTATCCCTCCGGGTACTTTTATTTCGGCAGGAATTGGACCCAAGCTAACGCGCAGCGCGCCGATGCCGTCTCGGGCAACGGTTTGGCCACTATGCTGCTCGGCCTGCCGACGATTGCGCGCGTCGAAAAGAACATCGACCCAGCTTATCGCCATTTCTACTACGCCGGGTTCATTCAGGACGACTGGAAGATTACGTCGCGATTGACCATGAACCTGGGCCTCAGGTGGGATCTGGAAACCGGCAACCTGGAGCGGTTCAACCGCCAGGTCAACGGGCTGGATCTTTACGCCCCCAGTCCCATTGCGGATAGAGTCAAGGGCTTGGATCTGAAGGGTCAGATCCGCTTTGCCGGCTTCGAAGGCCAACCCCGGACGTTGCTCGATGCAGATCGGAACAACTGGCAGCCGCGCATCGGTCTGGCCTATCGCGTGACCGAGAAGATGGTGATCCGGGGCGGCTACGGCCTGTATTATACCGGGGACGATACTTCGGGATCGACGGCGGGTTTCAGTCGCACAACGAACGCGGTCGTGACCACGGACGGTTTGCGTCCCGTGCCGGGACTGAAGACCGCCAATCCTTTCGTGACGTATGGCGGTAAGCTGCTCGACCCTATCGGCACCAGCCAGGGGGCAGCAAGCTTTCTGGGCGAGGGTGTGCCCAGCCACATGCGAAAGCGCGGGCTCCCGTACAGCCATCAGTACTCCTTCGACATTCAGCGGGAGCTCCCCGGCGACGTCCTGTTCGAAATCGGTTATAGTTCGAACATCACGCGCGCGGTGGCCGCCAGCTTCGGCCTGAACTACATACCGGCGAACGAAATGGAACGTCGCACGGCTACCGGGGCGATCGACGTCGCCTATTACACCGCCCAGGTTCCGAATCCCATGGCGGGGTTGATCCCGAACAATGCCGCTTTGAACGGCGCGACCGTACAGCGGCAGGTGCTGTGGCGAGCCTATCCGCATTACAGCGGCGTCACCTTGAACAACGTGCCGATCGGGCGTAACCAGTATCACGGCATGGCGATCAAGGTGACCAAGCGCCTCTCGCACGGTCTGAGCTTCCTTTCCAGTTACAATATCGGCAAAAACCTCCAGCAGATCCGTGCGCTGAACGCTCAGGACTTCCAACTGGCGCGCTGGAAGGATACGCCGCTGATCAAGGAGTCCAACCAAGACATTGACGCGCCCCAGAAGTGGGTCATCGTGGGCATTTACGAGCTTCCCTTTGGGCGAGGCCGCGCTCTGGGCGCGAATGTGCCCGGTTGGCTGAATCAAATCATAGGCGGCTGGCAAATCAATTATGACGTGACTTACCAAAGCGGCTGGGTTTCGACTTACCCCAACGCACCGCAGGTGCGGCCGGGCAGTGCGAAGCTGGAGAACCCTTCGCGCACCCGGTGGTTCAACACTTCGCTTTGGGACGATCCTGCCACGGGCCGACGCGTACCCGTACCGAACCTAACGTACGAGTTTCGCACCTTCCCGTATCTGTTCAGCGACGTCAGGCGCCCCGGCTACCAGAACTGGGATACCTCGCTTTCGAAGTACTTTCCGTTAACCGAACGCGTGAAGCTCCAGTTCCGCTTCGAGATGATCAACATGATGAACCATCCCTGGTTCAATGACATCGCTTCGGTCGACGTAACCAGCCCGGCTTTCGCTCAGCTCAGTCCGCGGCAGGCCAACCTGCCGAGGTTCATCAAGCTGGTGCTGCACCTGAACTGGTAACCGGCGACAAAAGGGCTCGCGTCGCGCGGCGCTGCGGCGCGGGCCCTTTTCTTTTTGCGCGGGGCCGTCCCTCGACGCCGTTCACGCAGACCTGTCCAGCTTTTCCCTCCCAGTTTCAAGCACTTCAAGCTGTGCTGCGGGGCTGCGGCCGGCTCTGAAGCTCTAACCTCGGGCCGGGAGACGACAGGCTCTTCCGCCGCTCAGGGGGATCCAGCCCGGCTGTTGCGGGCAGGCGAACCCGTGGGCAGGCGGAAGCCGGTGGCTCCCGAGGTGCGGGATGGACCCCGAGCCCATCATCATTATCATCCCTCCGCCGCCCGTTGACTAACAGAGCTTAATGCAGAAAGATCGTGCGTGACGGGCCGCACGGGAGTTGGTCACAGACCTCCGCAGGGAGGTTGCCATGGACACGGCCGATTCTGGTATGATTCCTTGGGAGTACTGGGAGTAAGACTGCCACGTGTACTCCCAAGGAACGCCAGCCCTAGCGTTCTGCCGCTCCCCCGAGACCCATGCGACCGACCGCCGCCGCGGTGGCTGTTTCGTGTCTGGCGTTCCTGACGGCAGGCGCAGGCGACCGTTTTCGAATTACGCTGAAGGAGCCTGAAGCCAGCCCCGCTCTTGTGGCGCGCTTGTGGGCGTGGGGCGCGACCGCCTTCGAGGCGGGCCGTTATGAAGAAGCGGCGGCTGCTTTCACCGTCGCGGCAAGACAGGCGGGGCGTCTGGGCCGCAAGGACTTCCAGGCGCAATGCCTGAATAACGTCGGCGCCGCGTGGCTGGCGGCGTTTCAATTCCGGGACGCCATCCAGGCATATCTTGAGGCGCGCGACCTGGCCGAGCGCGCAGGCGACTGGCAGACCGCGGCCGTCGTCTCGGGCAACGTCGCCACACTCTACGCTCAGACTGGAGAGTTGCGCACTGCGAGTGCGGAATCTGAACGCGCCCTCCGGCTGGCCCGTCGCGCATCCCTGCAGGATCCCCAGCTACTCCTCCGGGCCGCTTCGTTGCGTGCATTGCAGGGAGACCTCGATGCCGCCCTGCCTTTGTTCGACGAGGCCGCTAGAGTTGCAGACCTGCGAGGGAATATCGCCGTGCTGACGCAGATCTGGCGCCTTACGGCCCACGAGTATCTGCGGGCCGGGCGTTTGGCGGAGGCAGAGACGGCTGCGCTGGAGGCTTACCGGTTGCATCGCTTGATGGGCGTGGCCGATCCTTACCTCGTTTATCGGGCGCTGGCGTTGATACACGGCGTCAAGGGGGATCTGGCCGCGGCGGAACGTTTCATGGACCTTGCGTTGGAGTCGGCCGCGCGTGCTTCGCTACGCCTGCCTCCGTGGTCGTTGTATTACGAGCGGGGCAAGCTGCGCGCGCGCAGACACAAGTACGAGGAGGCGATGGCGGATCTGCGCCGCGCGGCCGACTTGGCGCGCCGTTGGCGGTTGGAAGCGCTGCCCGCGGAAGCGCTGGCTGTTCCGGTGGATGCGACCTTGCACCAGCTTTACGCAGCCCTAGCGGAGACCGCGGCGACCCTCGCCATCCGCCGCAACAGCCCAGCTCTGGCCCGTGAGGCGCTGGAGGCCGCCGAGGAGAACCGGGCGGCGAGCCTGCGTGCCCGCCTGGAGGCGGGCGAAGGGCGTTCCCCGCCGCCCGCTTATGGTGAGCTCCTGCGCGAGCTGCATTCACTCGAACTGGCTCAAGCGACTGACGGGGGGGCGGCGCGTCCGGCGCGCCTGGCCGAACTGCGTCGGAAGCTAGTCGAGCTGGAAATCCGCGAGGGATTGCGCTCCGAAGCGGCAACGAGCTTTCGCTGGGAGCGCGGCGCTCCCTTGCTGACTCGTCTGCAACGTTCCCTCGGGAAAGACGAAGCTTATCTGGCCCTGCAGGTCGGCCCTGGGGGCAGCTACCGCTGGAGCGTGACCGATCGCCAGCTGCGCCTCGATGTCCTGGCGCCCCACGCCGACATAGCTCGCGCCGCCTCATCGTTTACGGATCAGGTTTGGCAGAATCCCCGAGGCTCGCTCGAAGCAGGCGTTCAACTCTATCGGTACCTGTTCGGAGGCCTCAGCCCGGAAGTTTTGGGCAAGCGGACGTGGTTCCTGGGGTTGGACGCCGACTTATTTCTGGTGCCGTTCGCGGCGCTTCCGGTCGAAAAGCGGGGGGATTGCACGACATACCTGGTTGAGCAGCGGGTAATACAGATCGTTCCAGGTGCAGACGTGCTGCGACCGGTGCAGAAGGGCTCGTGGAGCGGCCTGTTTCTGGGGGTGGCGGACGCGGTGTACAACCGTGCGGACGCTCGTTGGGCGGCCTACGTTGCGGAAGTTCGCGGGGACCGAGGCCGCTGGCTGCTGCCGCGGGCCCGGGCGGGCAGCCCGCTGCTCGAACTGCCGCGGTTGCCAGGGACAAGTCGCGAGGTGCGAGCCTGCGCTCTCGCCTGGGGAAAGCCGTCGTTAGTCCTGGAGGGCCCGAAAGCCGCCGGGGAGACTTTGCGGGCGGCATTGGCCAACCGGCCTACGGTGCTGCACTTCGCCGGTCACGTGGTGAGTACCGACGCTGAACACGAACGGATTTCGATTGCGCTCAGCCTGGACCCCGATGGGAAACCAGAACTTGTGGGTCCGGAGGTGATTCGCGGCCTTCGGCCCGCGCCGCGGCTGGTGGTGCTCAGCGGTTGCCGCTCTGCGCGCGCAGCCGTGCTGCCGGGGGCTGGCCTGCTCGGCCTTACCCGAGCCTGGCTGCTCGCCGGCTCGCGAGCAGTCGTAGCCAGCCTCTGGCCTGTTCCCGACGACGAAGGAGAACTTTTTTCAAGCTTTTACAGGCACCTGGGCGCGCTCGGCGGTTACGGATCGAGAGCCCCGGCTTTCGCCTTACAACAGGCGCAGGTAGAGATGCTCTCGCGCAAAGACTGGCGCGCGCGCCCCGACTATTGGGCAGGCTACGTGTTGATCGGCGTACCATAGACGGTGTTCGCCGGGCTTGGCTCATGGAGAACGTGCCTAACCACGACGAAAACCCCTTGGGCGCGACAAGCGTGGGAGGCCATCTGGAAGGAGTTCCGCGCGCAGAGGCTTCGGCTTGCCCCACCCAGTGGGCGGATTTGGTGGAGCGTATCCGACGAGGGGACCCTGCCGGCATGGAGCAACTTTACGCCGTTTTCGCGCGCGGGGTGCGCTTTTATCTGTGTCGCCAGATCGGTCCCGAAGAACTGGACGACCGCGTCCACGACACGTTCTTGATCGTGGTCCAGGCCATTCAGCGAGGTGAGCTGCGCGAACCCGAACGCCTGATGGGCTTTGTGCGCACTGTGGTCCGGCGACAGGTTGCAGCTTATATCGAACGGGCGGTCCAAACCCGTCGCGGCCAGACCGAGCTTCACCCCGGTATGCCCATCTCGGACAGCCGCAGCAACCCCGAACAGCAACTGCTGGCCCGGCAGAAAGTCGAGATCATGATGAAGGTGCTGGAAAGCATATCCCACCGCGATCGCGAAATTCTGACCCGCTTTTACCTGCTAGGGCAATCCCAACAGCAGATCTGCCGGGAAATGAAGCTCACCGAAACCCAGTTCCGCCTGCTCAAGTCGCGCGCCAAAGCGCGCTTCGGAGAACTAGGGAAGCGACGCCTGAAACCGAAAATTCCCTTCGTGGGGCGGAGAGAATCGCCGGAGCCGGGGCACTAAGGTTCAAAGGGAGGCGCCAACCTGGCGTAGCCTGTCACGGAGCGCCGGGGGAGGGAACGATGGCCCACCAAACGCAGAATCATCCGTCCGAGGATGCGCTGGAGCAATACGCGCTGGGGTCGATGCCGGAGGAGCAGGCCGCGGAGCTCGAAGAGCACCTACTGATTTGCGCGACTTGCCAGGACCGGCTTCAGGAAACCGACGAGTTCATCGCCGTGATGCGCGAGGCGGCGCGCCAATGGCGAGAGGCGCCGCCGCCCCGATGGCAGCTCCTCCTGGGCAGGGTGCAGCGCTGGCTCGACCCGCGGGCACTCCGGTGGGTTGCTGCTGCCGCCGCGGTTCTGTTGCTGGTCCTCATCCCCAGGCTGCTGCTGGAACCGCGCCAGCGGGCCGCACAGCCGGTTACGATCCTGCTGCGCACGCACCGGGCGTTCGAGCCAGAAATGTTCGTCGCTGCCCCGGCGGACCGACCGTTGCAGCTTGCCTGGGATCCGGCAGGCCTCGGTGGCGACGATTGCTGCCGCGTCGAGGTCGTGGACACGGCGGGGCGCGTACTGATCCGGAGCCGCGTTCTTCAACAGAGCGAAGGGCCGCAGGTGCGCGTGGAAGGCTTCTCCCCGGGCGCTTACTGGGTCAGGCTTTACGGACTCGCGCCGGGCGCTCCTCTGCTGCGTGAGTTCGCTTTACGGGTCCGCTGATCAATCACGGCTGCGCGCCATTTTCAGCAGCCGTTCGGCATGGCGTAGAGCCTCGGGCGTTACGCGCTCGCCGCTGAGCATTCGACCGATCTCGCGGGCGCGCTCAGCCTCATCGAGCTCCCGCACCGAAGCGAACGCGCGGCCGCCGCTTTCCTGCTTTTCCACGTAGTAGTGATGATCGGCAAAGCTGGCGATCTGGGGGAGGTGAGTCACGCACAGGACCTGGTACTGCGCGGCCAGTTGCTTGAGGCGGCGGCCCACGGTTTCCGCTACGCGTCCCCCAATGCCGGAGTCCACCTCGTCAAAAACCAGCGTGCGAGCTTGAGACGCGCCGGATCGGGCTACCGCTCCGATGCAGGTGCGGAGGGCGAGCGCAATGCGGGAAAGCTCGCCGCCCGAGGCTACTTTTTCCAGGGGTCTTGGTTCCTCGCCGGGGTTGGCGGCGATCAAGAACTCGACGGCGTCCCGGCCATACTCGTGCCAGGCGACCTGCCGCAGTTCGATACGGAACAGCGCGCCCGGCATGGCGAGCGCTCCGAGTTCCGCCTCCATGCGCCTGGCGAGCCTGCGAGCGGCCGCTTGTCGCTGGGAGCTGGCTTCCGCCGCAGCGGCGGCGAATTCGGCGGCTAGCCGGTCCCGCTCCCGCACCAGAGCGGTCTTGCGCTCCTCCGCACTTTCCAGCGCCTCCAAGCGACGCGAGAGCTCCTGCTGGTAGGAGAGAACCTCGTCCAGCGTGCTGCCGTACTTGCGCTTTAGCTTTTCGAGCACGGCCAGACGGCTTTCCACCTGCTCGAGCCGCGCTGGATTGGCTTCCAGGCGCGAGAGGTAATCGCGCAAGGCGTAAGAGGCCTCTTCGATGGCGATCTCGGCCTGACGCAGTTCGTCGCGTGCGGGCTCCAGCGAAGCGTCGATGCGCGCCAGCTCCTCGAGCCGGCGCAGCGCCTGTCGGGTGCGCGTGAGAGCCGAGTCGGGCGACTCGTAGAGAGCGTCGAAAGCGGCGCCGGCGTGCTCTTGGAGGCGGGCGACGTTCTGCAAAACGCGCCGCTCCTGCTCAAGCGCCACGTCCTCGCCGGGCTTGGGGCCAGCCTCGCTGATCTCGCGCATCTGGAAGGCCCACAGGTCTGCGAGGCGTAACTTTTCCTGCTCGGATTTCTCCAGGTCAGCAAGCGCTCCCACAGTCGTCCGCCACTGCCGGTACAGGCCGGCCATGCGATCCCGGAGCTCCTGCAATCCGGCGAACGCATCGAGAAGTGCGAGCTGGGTGTCGGGTTGGAAAAGCCGCTGCTGTTCGTGCTGCCCGTGGATATCGGCAAGGTGCGAGCCGATGTCGCGGAGCAAGGCAGCGGTCACGGGACGGCTGCCGGCGAAGGCCCGGGACTTGCCCTCGGCGAGGATCTCGCGCTCCAGCAGCAGCTCGCCGTCTTCGGCCTCGATGCCGGCCTCCTGGAGGATCTTCTGGAGCTCGGGATCCGCCGGCACTTCGAAGATGCCGGCGACGCGGGCACGCCGGGCGCCGCTGCGGACGACTTCAGGGTAAGCGCGCGCGCCAAGCAAGAGCCCCAGCGCATCGACCACGATGGACTTGCCGCTGCCGGTCTCGCCCGTGAGCAGGTTCAGCCCTGGGTGGAAGCGCACTCGCACGCGTTCGATGACGGCGTAGTTTTCCACCACGAGCTCGAGTAACATCCAGCGAAATTATACGCGACTTGCGTTCACGCGCCCGCAAGCGGGGCCCGCCGCGGGGGACGGAGGGCTTGGTTATGATACAAGTTAGAGGAAAGGAGATGGCTTGAGCGCGGCGCCAGCGGTCGGTCTCTGGTTGCAGGTCAGCATTTGGACGCTTATCCGGCGAGCGCAGCCGCTGCCGCTGGCGGTGCTCATCATCCTGCTGCTTTTTTCCGTCTTCAGTTGGGCGATCATCTTCCAGAAGTGGTCGCAGTTTCGCAGGGTGCGGCTGGCCAACGTGAGGTTCCTGCGGGCTTTCCGGAAGGCCAACGGGTTGGACCAGATCGCTCTGGCCAGCGAGCAGTTCCGTCCCTGCCCGCTTGCTTCGGTATTCGATTTCGGCTACCAGGAGGTCGTACGGCAGGTCAAGGCGCGCGGCACCGTGAGCAACAAGGCGGCCCTGGAGCGCGCCTTGCAGCTAGGCATCTCCGAAGAGATCACGCGGCTGGAGCGGAACATGAATTGGCTGGCGACCACCGCCTCGGTGACGCCATTCATTGGCCTGTTCGGTACGGTGTGGGGCATCATTGACGCTTTCCAGGGCTTAGCCATGGCGGGCAGTGCGAGCCTGCGGGCGGTGGCGCCGGGCATCTCGGAGGCCCTGGTGGCAACGGCCATGGGACTGGCGGCGGCGATTCCCGCCGCGATCTTCTACAACTACTTCGGCCACGTGATTCGCGAGCTCGGAGCGCGCATGGAGGACTTCGCTCTGGAGTTCATGAACGCAGCCGACCGCAGCTTCGAGGGTTAACTCATGGCCTTCTCCACCGGCGGCAACGGCTGGGGCGGGCGTTCCCGGGGCCGCCTGTCGTCGATGTCCGACATCAACGTGGTGCCCCTGGTCGATATCATGCTCGTGCTGTTGGTGATTTTCATGATCACGGCGCACGTGATGGAATTCGGGCTGGAAGTGGACGTGCCGCGCGTCCGCCAGACCAAAGATAGTGCGAAGGACCTTCCCGTAGTGACGATCACCAAGAACGGCGAGCTGTACCTGAACCAAGATCCGATCAACATCAACGTGTTGGCCGGGGAGATCCGGAAACGGTTCGCCGGAGTGCACGAGGTCTACGTGCGTGCGGACAAGGACACGATCTGGGACGTGATTGCGCAGGTCATCAGCGAGCTCGGTGAAGCGAAGTTGGCCGTGAACATGGTCACGCAACCGGTGGACGAAGCGGAACGTCCCAGACAGCAGTGAGTCGTCGGCATCCCTGGACGCGCGGGTTGGCATGAACGCACGAACGGACTGGTTCGAACAGCGGGAGCCTCTGCGGGCATGGCTGGCGGCTTCGCTGGCCGCACATGCGGCGGTGTTCACGGCGTTGTTCGTATTTCACTCGTTGGGCGAGAGCGGCCGGGTCCTGTGGGGAACGCCCCATGCTCTCGGAGGCGGTTCGGTGGCCGTCACACCCGTGCGGCAGATCCCCTTACCCGCGCGTTCAGGGCGCGTAAATCCTGTAGCAGAAGACACGGTCTCGCGCGTGCCCGCGCCTCCGAAGCCGCAGGCGCCGAAGGCTAAGCCTGCGCCGCCCAAGGACGCCATCGAGATCCCGGCGCGCAAGGCCGAGAAAGCCCGGCCCGAAGTGGCGCGTCGGCGCCCGATCGAAAGGCCGTGGGTGCAGGATCGGCCGCACCAGCTTTATAGTCAGTCCGGTCAGGCGCTGAGTTCCCCGCTGTTCGGCGCGCAGGCCGGCGCAGGCGGCGTGGGGATGGGGCCCGGAAGCGCCTTCGGTCAGCGCTACGGCTGGTATCGCGATCTGATCGAAACCCGTGTCGCGCAGAAGTGGGATACCTCCGAAGTGGATCCGCGCATCACCACGGCTCCCCCGGTGATCGTGACCTTTGATATTCTTCGGAATGGGCAGGTGCGCAACGTGACGATCGTGCAGAGCAGCGGCAACCGCACCCTGGACTATTCGGCGCAGCGGGCCATTTACCTTGCCAGTCCCTTCCCGCCGCTGCCTGCGGGCTTCGAGCGCGACGAGGCGCGGGTCGAAATTTGGTTCCAACTGAAACGATGATCCGATGAAGAAGACACTGCTCGTGGCCAGTGTGTGTTTCCTCTTGGGTTGGCTGCTTGGCGCCCAGGACGTGATCATCAAGATCACGAAGGGCGATCGTACGCGCATCGCCGTCCCCGAGCTGCGGGGCTCGGGAGAGGCGCAGCCCCTCATGCAGGTCTTCAACCGGACGCTGTGGAGCGATCTGGAAGGTTCCGGGCTGTTCGACATGGCGCCCAAGAGCCTTTATCCCTTACTGTTCCCTCAGCGCCCCGAAGACCTGCGCCGTCCTGCGCCGGGTCGCCGTGACCCGGCCACGCTCGGGCTGTGGCTGCGCGACTGGGCCGATCCGCCGGTGAACGCCAACTATCTGGCTTTCGGTTATGCGGGGGTCCAAGCCGATCGATTCGTTTTCTTCGGCTGGCTGTACAATACCTCGCTGCCGGATCCCGCTTCGGCGCAGGTGTTCGGTAAGACCTACCTCGGGACGCTCGATGAAGCGGGCGCGCGCCAGGTCGCGCACGAGTTCGCGGCCGACATTTTGCGGCAGTTCGGCGGCGTGAGCCTTGCGGGCAGTAAGATCTACTTCGTCTCGGAGCGCCGCCCAGGGGTGAAGGAAATCTGGGTGATGGACCCGGACGGCTCCAACCAGAAGCAGGTGACCTATTATAATTCAGTTTCGACCATGCCCGCAGTGTCACCCGATGGGAGGATCCTGGCGTTCACCACGTACGCCAAGGGCAATCCGAGGATCCTGCTGCAGTCTTTGGAGACCGGCAGGCAGTTGCCTTTTTACAATCCGGTCTCTTCGATGGTGGGCACGCCCTCGTTCACGCCGGACGGGCAGCGCATCGTCTTCTCGGCCTCGGTGGACGGATGGCCGCAGATTCACATAGCCAACGTGGATGGCAGCGGGCTGCGCAGGCTGTCGTTCGTGCGCGCCATCGAGGTCGAGCCCAAGGTGAATCCGAAGACCGGGGCCGAAATCGTGTTCGTTTCCGGGCGCGGCGGTCCCCATCAGATTTACCGCATGAATCTGGACGGTGGCGACGTGCGGCGGCTGACGGACGGCGAGGGCTACGCGTCCAACCCGAGCTGGCATCCGGACGGCCAGCATATTGCTTTTGCATGGACGCGGGGCTACGCGCCGGGAAACTTCAACATCTTTATCATGGATGTGGCCACGGGCCGCTTTGACCAGTTGACGCACGGCACGGGCCGAAACGAAAATCCTAGTTGGGCCCCGGATGGCCGGCACATCGCGTTCAGTTCGACTCGTAGTGGGACGCCGCAGATCTACACGATGCTGGCCGATGGGACTCAAGTACGGCAGTTGACCACCCAAGGCCGCAACACCATGCCGGTATGGGCCAAGGGTTTAAACTGAATTGGGAAGTGCGAACTCTTGCGTTTGGGAGGCGAAGTTCAGGATGAACACGCGAAGCATTCCGACCGCTGTGTTGAGTTTGTCCTTGCTGCTGTTCGTGGCCGGCTGCAAGAAGAAGGCTCCACCACCTCCGCCGCCACCACCTCCGCCGCCTGAACAGCCCGCGCCACCGCCGCCCAAGGCTCCGACCATTCAGCAGTTCGTGGCGGAGCCCAGCACGATCGAGCGCGGCCAGTCGTCCACGTTGCGCTGGCTGGTGAGCGACGCGACGGATGTGTCGATCGAGCCAGGGATCGGGCCGGTGGCGACTTCAGGGACTCGCCAGGTGTTCCCGAGCAGCACGACCACGTACACGCTAACCGCCACGGGCCCCGGAGGCACGGCCACCTCTTCCGCTACAGTAACCGTCACCGCGCCTGCCCCTCCTCCGCCGCCTCCTCCGCCTCCGCCCAAGAAGTCTCTGGCGGAGGTGTTGGCGAGCGAGGTTCAGGACGCGTACTTTGACTTCGACAAGAGCGACATTCGCGAAGATGCACGCGCTACGCTGACGCGCAATGCGGATGCGCTCAGGCGCATATTCCAGGAGTTCCCCGACGCCACGGTCGTGATCGAAGGTCACTGCGACGAGCGAGGTTCGGCCGAGTACAACATGGGTCTGGGGGACCGCCGCGCGACCTCGGCGAAGGAATTCCTGGTGCAGCTCGGCGTTCCGGCCGACAAGCTGAAGACGGTCAGCTACGGCAAGGAGCGCCCGCAGTGCACTGAATCCAACGAGGAGTGCTGGCAGAAGAACCGGCGCGTGCACTTCGTGCCCGGAACCTGATCCAGTTCGCGGCGGGGATCGCCGCGGGGGCGATCCCCGCTTTCGGCAGAACGAGCCGGATGGAAGCCCGGGGGGTCCTGGGCGGCAGGCAGGAGCTGAGAGGCGATGAGGCGATTGGTGTGCACTGCAATATTGGCGCTCTTGGGCGTCGCAACGTCTTTGGCGCAGAGCCGGGAGATCCGCGAGCTGCAGCGTGACGTGGCGTTGCTGGGCGATCAGGTCAGACAAATGCAGCGCTCGCTGGACGAGAATCTCACGGCGCTGCGCGTCCTAGTGCAGCAGGCTCTCGACGGCGTCAACAAAGTCAACACCACGATGGCGGTGCTCGAAAACAACGTGCGCGAGCGCCTGCGGGAACAGGAGAAGAGCCTCGTGCAGCCGGTGGCTACCGCCTCCAGCAAAGTCGATCAGATGGCGACCGAATTCCAGGGCTTGCGTGAAGCCATCTCCGACCTGAACGTTCGCATGGGCAAGCTCGAGCAACGCATCGTGGATCTGGGCAACACCATCAAGGTCCTACAGGCCCCGCCCGCCCCTCCTCCCGCCGGCGCCTTCGGTCCCCCGCCCGGCGTGACGGCGGAGTCGCTGTACGCGGCAGCGATGCGCGACATGAACGCGGGTAATTACGACCTCGCGTTGCAGGAGTTCACGGATTATCTCAAATACTTCGGCTCCACGGAGACGGCGCCCAACGCCCAATACTACATCGGCGAGATTTACTACAACCGGGGCGAACTGGACGCGGCGCTGCGCGCCTTCGATCTCGTGCTGGAAAAGTATCCCGAGAACGTCAAGACGCGCGACGCCATGTATATGAAGGGTCAGACGCTGCTGAAGATGGGCCAGCGCACGCAGGCGGCCGAAGAATTCCGCGCGATCATCGCACGATGGCCGGCTTCGGAGCTGGCAGCGAAAGCTCGTGCCCGCCTGAAGGAGATGGGGCTGCCGGCCACCGCACCCAGCAAGCGGAAGAGGAATTCCTGACGTCTCGCCTCCCGCTCCCGCCTCAACCCGCAGCCGTGGTATCGTAAAACACGCTCGCCCATGCCGCCTTTGCGATTGCCGCGCATAGCCGTGGCCCTGGGTTTCGAAAGCGCCGACAAGCTCCTGGAGCACGCTCGCCGCGAGGTCGAGCAGGGGGAGACTTTCCTGGAGTTCCGCCTCGACTACCTTCCCGAGCCCCGGCAGGGCGTTGCCCTGATCCGCCGTTTCCTCGACGAAAACCCGGAGTGCATCATATTGGCCACTTGCAGGCGGCGTCAGAATCACGGACGCTTCAACGGCAGCCACGAAGAACAGTTGCGGATCCTGGAGGCCGCGGTCAAGGCGGGTGCTCAGGCGGTTGACGTCGAAATCGAGTCGGCTGAGGTCAACCCGTCCGCTCTGGCCGGCTTTCGCGACCGCGCGCAGCTATTCATCTCGTACCATCATTTCGAGAGCACTCCTGCGCTGGAGCCGGTGCTCAGGCGGCTGACGCGCATTCCGGCGGACCTCTATAAGATCGTCACCACGGCGCGCAAACCATCGGATAACTATCGAGTGCTGGCACTCGCCAGGGAGCATCCCCGCGTGCCGCTGGTGGTGCTGGCCATGGGACAGACGGGTTTCCCCTCGCGCGTGCTTGGGCCCGCCTTTGGCAGCCGTTACACGTATGCGGCGCCCAGCGCGGCCGAGGGGACCGCAGCCGGACAGGTCTCCGCACGGCAGCTGCGTAACCTGTTCCGCATCGAGAAGCTTTCGCGCAAGACGAAGATTTACGGTGTGATCGGGGATCCCATCGGCCACTCCATCTCCCCGGCGGTCCACAACCGTGCCTTTCATCAGCGCCGGCTCGACGCCGTTTATCTTCCCTTCCACGTGCCCGCCGGGCAATTGCGCGACTTCATGAAGTTGGCCGAAAATCTCGGCGTCACAGGTTTCAGCGTAACCATTCCGCACAAGCAGAAAATCCTCAGATACTTGGATTGGGTGGACCCGGTGGCTCGACGCATCGGAGCGGTGAATACCGTCTGGCGCCGCGGCCTGCGGTGGCGCGGTACGAACACCGACATGGATGGCGTTCGCGTTCCGCTCGAAAGGCGCATCCGTTTGGCCGGCGCTTCAGTGCTGTTGGTGGGCAACGGCGGCGCGGCCCGCGGGGCGGCGTTTACGCTGGCGGAGGCGGGAGCCAGGGTTTCCATCGTCGGCCGTAACCCGGATCGGGTACGCGCGCTGGCCCGCGCGTGTGGAGCCGAGCCGCTGGTGCGCGAGCAACTCGAGCAACGGTACTTCGACGTGCTGATCCATGCTACGCCGCTGGGCATGTACCCAAAAGTCGAGGAGTGCTTCTTTGCCGACCGGATTCCGGCCGAAATCGTTTTCGACATGGTGTACAATCCGCCCGAGACCACCCTGTTGCGGCGCGCCCGCGAGCAGGGCAAGCAGGTCATCTGCGGGCTGGAAATGTTCAACGAGCAGGCGGCCCGGCAGTTCGAGATCTGGACCGGCCAACCCGCTCCCCGGGCGGCGATGGAGAGAGCCGCGCGCGAGGCGCTCGAGAAACGCTGAATCTTTATAATGGCGAGGGGACCGATATGCAACTGACGCGTCGCCAATTGTCAGGCTTGCTGATGGCGCCGGCTGTCGCGCGGCCTCAGGAAACATCACAACCGCCGCAAACCCAGGAGCAGTTGCTCGCAGCGGCAAGAGACCGGATTCGCCGCAACGCGGAGGTCCTCGCCAAGGTCCCGGTGCCCGCCCAGACGGAACCGGCGTTCCAGTTTCGGGCTTCGTGATGGCCGCTTTTAGCGAGGATATCTTTTTCGCGACCATTTCCGAGCTGAACGCCCGTCTCAGGCGCCGCGAGTTTTCGGCCGCCGAGCTGGCGCGGGCCTTCCTGGATCGCCTGGAGGCTCTGGGCCCGCGCTACAATGCCCTGGCCCTTTCGCTACGGGACACAGCTCTTGAGCAGGCGCGAAGGGCCGACGAGGAAATCAGGCGCGGGCGCCTGCGCGGGCCTTTGCAAGGGATCCCCTACGGAGCCAAGGACCTGCTCAGCGTGGCCGGCAGACCCACGACGTGGGGTGCAAGGCCCTATGCCGGGCAGACCTTCAATTACACTGCGACGGTGCTCCGCAAACTAGAGCGTGTGGGCGCCGTCCTCATCGGCAAGCTGACGATGATCGAACTGGCGGGCGGGGGCGGCTACCGGTGGGCGTCCGCTTCGCTGCACGGACCGTGCCTGAACCCCTGGGACACCAGCCGGTGGGCGGGAGGCTCCTCGAGCGGTTCGGGCGCGGCGGTGGCCGCGGGCCTGGTTCCGTTCGCTCTGGGGTCGGAGACCTGGGGGTCCATCGTGACGCCCGCCGCCTACTGCGGCGTTACCGGGCTGCGTCCCACTTACGGCTTAGTCAGCCGCCACGGCGCCATGGCGCTTTCCTGGACGATGGACAAAATCGGCCCCATGGCCCGCTCAGCGGAGGATTGCGGTCTCGTTCTCCAAGTCATTTCGGGCGGCGACTCGCAGGACCCGGGCTCGGCAGGAAAGAGTTTTTACTACGCCCCACAGTACGCCCGCCCGCTCAAGGAATTGCGACTCGGTTTTGCCCCGGTAGATTTTCAGGAGTGGGCCGAGCCGGAGGCCCGTCCGGACTTCCTCAGGGCTTTCGAGACCCTGCGCGGGTTGGGTCTGCAGGTTCGCGAAGTGCGGCTGCCCGATTTTCCCTATTCGGCTGTCGCGGGCCTGATCATCGATACGGAAGGATCGGCGGCGTTCGAAGAGCTCGTCTCGAGCGGGCGCGTCAACGAACTCGCCGACCACAAGCAGATCGCCGGCCTAAAGGCAGGCCTTGAAATACCCGCCAAGGACTATCTGCGTGCGATGCGCATCCGTCGCCTTATCCAGGAAGAGTTGCGCAAGCTCTTTGCGGAGGTAGACCTGCTGGTTTCACCTGCGCGGCCTGGGCCGGCCTCGAAAATCAACGAGCCGCTCGACCGCCCGCGAACCTCGGCGTCCCGGCCGAAGGATCGCGGCCTGAGTGACGTGGGCGCGGCGGGCAATCTCGCCGGTCTGCCTGCGCTGGTGCTGCCGTGCGGTTTTGCTGCAGGCCTGCCGATCGCGATACAGCTCGTGGGCCGGCCCTTCTCCGAGAACACGCTGCTGGCTGTGGGCCGCGAGTTCCAGCGCGTGACCGATTGGCATCGCCGCCGCCCGCCTTCGCTCGCCCCGGCCTAATGGAGGACGGCGCGGGCATGTTTGCGCGGGAGCCGGAGCAGGTCGAACTCGCCGGTGCACCCGAACAGTGGGATCTCCTCCTCAACGGGCTCCCCGACCGACCGGCCGTGTTCCTGATCGAGACGGGCGGAACACCCTACCTAAGCCGAACCCAGTTGCTCCGGCGGCGTTTGCGCCGCCTTCTCAGAGTCGATGCGGCGCCCAGCCGCTTGCTCAATCTACGCGAGGTCGCCCGGCGCGTCAACTACTGGCTGGTGGGCTCGGGCCTGGAAGCGGCGCTGGTGCTCTACGACCTGGCGGTGCGGCACTTCCCGGAGGACTACCGGGTTCGGCTCAAGCTTCGGCCTCCTCCGTTTCTTAAAATCGCCCTAAGCAATCCCTTCCCCCGCAGCCAGATCACCACCCGGCTGAGCGCTGCCCCGGCGCTCTATTACGGACCCTTCCCCACGCGCGCGGCGGCGGAGAACTTCCGCAACCGTTTCCTCGACCTCTTTCAAATGCGTCGCTGCGAGGAAGATCTCAGCCCGTCACCTTCGCATCCCGGATGCATTTATGGGGAAATGAACCTGTGTCTGCGCCCCTGCCAGCAGGTCGTGACACAAGCGGAGTATCGCGCGGAGATCGAGCGCGTGCTGGAATTTTTCCGCACGCAGGGGCAATCGCTGCTCAACACGCTGGTTTCGGCCAGGGACCGGCTAAGCCTGGAGTGCAACTTCGAAGAAGCTGCACGGCAGCACAGACGCATCGTGAAGGTTGAGGAGACGCTACGCCTGCGCGGAGATTTGGCAGCCGATCTCGAGCGCTTGCACGGCGTGGCCATCACGCCCGCGGCGCAGCCCGGGGTGGTTTTGCTGTGGTTCCTGATCGGTGGATGCTGGCAGGCTCCGCGCACGCTCGACTGCCGTCCCGAAGCGGGGGCAGGTCAGTCGCTGGACCACCGCTTGCGTGAAATCGTACGCGAGCTTGCGCCGGTGCGACTGCCGCTCCGGCGGCGCGAAGAACACCTAGCCTTGTTAACCCGCTGGTTTTATTCCAGCCGGCGCGAAGGCGAATGGCTGAGCTTCGCGTCGCTCGAGGAAATTCCCTATCGACGGCTGGTGCGGGCCGTGTCTCGGGTAGCCGCGGGGCGGGGTGCGGAGGCCGCTACATCGTCAGACGTAGCCCGGTGACGAACTGGTGGTTGCGGAAGCCTTCATACAGGTACAGCGGCTGCGTCAGCGCGTACCAGCGCCATTCGCCGTACCATTGCCCGTATCGACCGAAGGGTATCACCAGCCGCCCCGTGGGCTGGTAATAACGCGCAGGACGCGTCCCCGTGGATGCGACGAGCGAGCCGCCCAGAGTGATGCGAGGCAGCACGACGCCGCGTCCGGGCAGTCCCACCTCGAGCAAGCCCGTTCCGGCGTGGCCGTTATCGCGGTAGGCGGAGAGCTCGCTGCGCAGGGTCGCGGGATCGCGATACGTCAGGTCTGAGCGCAGCGTGAAACGGGTGTATTCGGCAAGCAGGTTCAACCATTTGCCGCCGCCGGGCGTCCACTGAAGACCGGTCGAATTCTGGCGGCTCAGGAAATCGTACGCGATGCCGGGTGTCGGGTTCTGGTTGTTCAGGACGCTGAAGTTGGCCGTGAACAGCAGCGATTGGTGGATCTGGTAACGCGCCCGAACCTTGCCTCGCTGATACTGATGCAAGCTCGTGCGGAAGTAAGAGCGGTCGCCGGGCGATGCTTCCAGATCGGCGTTGATCCTCAGGCGGCGCCCTGCGAGGAAACTGCCACCGGCCAAAGCCACATGCCGGCGTAACTCCGGCTTGGGCAAGGGCCCCGGCAGCACGATCAGAGGCGAAGGCGTGGCCGCGTCACCCCAAACGAAACGGTGACCCGCGCGCAAGGTAAGGCCGCGCGCGGCCTCGACGAGAATGGCCAACTCCTGCTGGTTGTAATTGAGGACCAGCTTTTCGGCAGCGGCCAGCGTGCGCGCATCGAGCGTCCGCTCTCCCGCGAACAGACGGTCGGTGAGCAAGGCGAAGCCCGCGTCGTGCAACCGATCCGTCAGCCAGTTCTCGACGATGCGGACTCGGCGCAGGGGACGCAGCTCGACGCCGAGGCTGGCGGAGCTGTGGGGTTGCCGCGCGCGAGCCTCGGCGGAAATCAGCTCCGCAGTGTAAAAACGGAGCAGAGCGAAATTCACGAAGTTTCCGGAGTTGTTCTGTTCGTACCGGGTCCTGTTGTCAGGCTGACTGAACTGGAACTGGCCCGCCAGATCGGCCCAGCCGGCAGGAGTCCAACGGAAAGAGCCGCGCGCGAAGCGGCTCGATCCTCGTATATCGAGGGACTGATTGCCGCGGTCCAGAAACAAGGATTGACCCAGGATCGGGCGCAGAATGTTGCCGAAGTTCCGATCGGGCCCCGTGTAAACCTGCTGATCGATGTGATAGGTGATGCCGCCGCCCTCCAGGTGCAGTTGCCAGCGCGGCCACTCCAGGCGCACGCCGCCTCGGACGTTGTCGCTGTGATCGCGCAACATGTGCGGCACGGGGTACTCGTTGGCGTCCAGCACGAACGTGGTCACGCCCCGCCCGCGCGAGGAGTTGCGGCTGTAGGCGACATACGGCACGATCCGCCGGTCGGGCAGCAGCGTCAGTTCGAGGTCCGTCGCCCGGCGGTAGGAGTCGAGCGCTCGCTGATTCAGCAGGACGCCGCGCTCGATGGTCGGATCGGCAAAAGAAGGCAGGAAATTGAAGTACTGGATGTTGCGGTAGTCGGCTGTGAATCGCCAGGCGTGGGAGCGGCCGATGTCAAGGCGGGCAGTGTTGTAGGGGTCGCCGCCCCAGGAGTTCATGCGCAGGTCCATGCGGTCGAAGAGGCGACCGGAGGGATCCACCCAAGCGGCGTCTAGACCGAATAATTTCGGGCCCTCGCCCAGGTTCACCACGCTGCGATACGTCTGAAAGTCGCCGCCCACGCCGCTCAGGACGCGGTAGCCGAAATCCAATTGTCCGCTTAGAGGTTGCTCCCGCGCCGGCGCAGGCTGCTTTTCCTGGGTAGGGTCCTGGCCCAGAAGGAGCGAGAGAGGAATGGACCAAAGCAGGCGCTTCATCGCAGGAACCCCCGGCTGACGAACGACCCGTGAATCCTGGAGTGGCATATCGTACAGTTGCGATAGCGCGGGCTCTCGAGATCGTGCAGAGCCGGCGGAATGCCGCCCAGGGCAGGCCGCGACCCCACGTTCGAGTGACACTCGAGGCACAGGAAGCGCACCTCGGCGCGAACCAACATTCTCGGATTGCGGGAGCCATGGGGCTCGTGGCATGCCTGACAACCTTCCAGTCGCATCGGGGGATGTTCGAAGGGGAAGGGCCCCCGCTTGTCGCCATGGCAACGCAGGCAGCCGGGTTCGTTCGCCGAAACGAGTTGCAAGGAACGCGGCCGGTTGTTGCCGTGCGGGTCGTGGCAATCGGCGCAGCTCATGGCGCCCTCCCGCAGGCGATGGGTGTGCGGCTGCTGGAACTGAGCCCATTCGGCGGCATGGCAGCTCGCGCACCGGCGGTTAGTCAGGGTGGCGACCTTCAACGTGAGCTGCTGCGTCGAGCCGTGCACCGTGTGGCAAGCCACACAGGGAACCTGGTTGCGGCTGTGAGCGTTCGAAGCCCGCCAGCGTTGCGAGGGCTGGGCGCCGTGGCAGGCCAGGCATGTCTGCTCGGACGCAAGCGGCGCGAGTTTGGCCGGATTGACGATGTCGGCAGCCGACCCGGACTCGGCGTGTTTGGCGCCCGGTCCATGACAGGCCTCGCAGGCTCGCCCTTTCCAATCGCCGCGTGTTTCCGCCTTCTGGTGAGGACTCTTGCGGAAATTCTTCGCCAGCTCGTCGTGGCAGGCAGCGCAGATCTCCGAGCCGGCGTATTCGGCTGCTTTGGGCGCCTGAGTTTGAGGTGAAGCGCTCACAACGACAAGCAGCACGGCCGCCGCGGAGGCGAGGACGGTACGGGGGCTGCGGAGGATAAGCCCCCGGTTTAGCGGAGGAGGAGTGTGGGTCGTCTGTGGGCTCCGCGGCGGCCGGCGCATCGTTCCGTCTCCCGGGTGCGAGCCCGAATCAGCGCGCATGCACCCGCCGGACGGAAAACTCGCTGTTGGCCCCATGGCAGGCGGCACAGGCCTCACCGAGCTTGTCCGAAGTATTCGTCAACGCGTGGGCGGCCGCCGCCACGCTCGTGTGGCAGCCGAGACAAGCCGCGGTCGCCGGCCCCATCGGATCGATGAGCGTGCGCGGGCTGGTCACCGGCAGCAGCCCCGCGCGCAGCGGCAGGTTCTCGGAGCCGTTCACATGGCAGCGGTCGCAGCTGCGCAGGTCCCCGGGATAGCGCACATAGCTGTAATCGTACAGTCTCGTCCGGCCGTGAATCGTGTACTCGTACTCGTTGTGCTCGCCCAGGTGGATGCGGTGCACCATGTGCCTCATGTCGATGGTCTGCGCAGGCAGCAGAGCGGCCGGGCGGGTGCTCCGATCCGTCATGGTCGGATTGTGGCAAAGCACGCACTGCTCGATTCGGTTGCGGTTGTCGCCGTGCAGGCTCAGGCTGAAGTGGCAGTTGTTGCACTTGGCCAGGCTGACCACCTCGCGGCGCGGAGCCACGGGCGAACCATCCACCGAGAAGTAGACCACCTTGTTGGCGCCCGCATCGCGTACGCTCCGCTCCCGCCGCGTGCCCGCCAGCAAATACATAGTCCGGTAGCCTTCGATGCCGATAGCGTAGGTCCCTTTAGCAGTGGCGGGAATCGTGTAGTTGAAGGTGTACGTGCAAGTCCCGTCCGGCCCGCAGCTCGATCGAAGCGCATCTTCGCTGACGTAGCTGGAATAATCCGTCGTGGGACCAGCCAGCACCAGCGCCAGGCGGCTCATCTCGGAAAGCGGAATCGGCTTGCCGCTGCGCTCCTTCACGGTGAACGTCACGGTGGGGCGCTTGCCCGCCGAGCCGTCGGTCACGCGCAGAATTTCGAAAACCACGCCGGGCAGATCGCGCGAGAAGCGGGGGATGGTGTGCGCCCCCAGGATCGAGAGATCGAACTCCAGCTCGCCCTGCGGAACGTGGCACGTGCCGCACATGTTGTCGCTGAGCTGCGGCAGATTGGCGTGGTTCTCGCCGGTCTGGAAGTTGACGTTGTCGTGGCAGGAGCCGCAGGCGGCGCGGCTGGGTTTCAGGAAGGCGTTCGCCTGCGCGGCGCCCGTGTTTTGTTCATGGCAGAAGGTGCAGTTGCGTGCATCGGCCGGGAAGACGACGGTTGAGTAGTCGAACACGCGCTGTTGGAATCCGACGACACGGTACGGCTTGCCCGCCCTCACGCTGGGCAGACTGCTGCCCATATGGATGCGATGCGTCAGCACCGGCATGTCCATGCTCTCGCCGGTGTCCGGATCGATCGTCTGAGGAGTGTGGCAAAGCACGCACAACTGCATGCTCCGTCGATTGTCGTGGGCCGAGAGGGGATCGTGACACTTGTTACAGGTTTCGGTCCGGATGACGTCCCGGACAACCGTGACCCTGGAGCCGTCGGGCACCCAAGTGTACACGTCGTCGTCGTAGTTGATGATCGATTGCAAGTCGAACTCGGCGAGGTTGCGGGCGGCCCAAGCGCCGATGGCGTGTGTGGCGCTGCGGTCGAAATCGGCCGGAGCCTTAGTGCGGAAGGTGTAAACGTACTCGCCTTCGGCGACCTTGGTAAAGGCGCCTCCCACATCGTAGTGGGCCTGGGTGGCGCTGACACCTGTGATGGGGCTGGTCTGCACGCGCGTTGTGTAAGCCACGTACTGGGCCTGCCCCTTGGGAATGTAGGCGGCGACCAGGCGAACCGAGATGGGGCCGGGCGTGGTCACGCCGTCCATGTCCAGCGGCAGTCCGCGCGGGTCGGTCAGCTTGAATCGCGCCTTGATCGTGCCGTCAGACTCGATGGAGGCCGACAGGATCTTGATCAGCAGTCCAGGGCGCACAAAATTCACCAGACTCGGGTCGGCGTAAAAGGCCTTGACCTGCTCAGTGTACGCGGGCTTTTCCGAGCTGCTCAATAGGATCGCAGCGCCGATGACGGCTACCAGTGCAATCACCGTCCGGAACCTGCTGCCCAAGTTCGAGAGGAGTGACATGGCCGGGCGCCCTCCAATTCTCAGAAAGTATAACCCATCGGTCCCCTTTTGCAGTCAAGGGACCAAACTGTAGATCAGCGAATGATCAATGCATAGATGGGGCATTTTAGACCTGATGGGTCTTGGTCAGTGGGTGAAATCCCGTAGGGTGCGTCAAATTCCTCCATGGCGGATTTCAACAACCCCGTGACCGTCGTCACAGACCTCTTGCCAACAAAGGGGCTATGCTCAAAAGCACCGAAGCCTATGCGCCGCCGGGGGTGCTCCCCAGCGGCCTGAGCACGGAGGTCACGATGAGTCTGATCACGAAGCCCGTCGGACAGATCGCCGCCGAAACGCCTGCCGCGATCCCGATTCTGGAGGGCCTGGGTATCGACTACTGTTGCGGGGGTGACCAGCCTTTGGACCGAGCCTGCGCTGCACGGGGGCTTGCCGTCGAAGAGGTCGTCGCTCGACTGGAGGCCGCGGCGTCGAGCTCGCCGTCGTCTCCCAAGGACTGGTTTCGAGCCCCGTTAGGCGAGCTCATCGATCACATCCTCGAGCAACACCACGAGTACCTCCGGGCGGAACTGCCTGCGCTCGAGAACCGCCTGACCCGCACCCTCGAGGCCCACGGGGAAAAGCATGGGGAGATGCTGAGGGAGTTGGAGCAGGTCTACCGCGGGCTGCAGGATGAGCTTTACGCCCATCTCCACAAGGAGGAAATGATCCTTTTCCCGGCCGTTCGCCTGATGGAGCAAGCGGCTGCTCAGGGCCGCCCCGCGCCGCCCGCGCCGTTCGGCAGCGTCAACAATCCCATCCGTGTGATGCGCTTCGAGCACGATAACGCCGCGCATGCCCTTGCCCGCATGCGTGAAATTACGAACAATTACACGTTGCCTCCCGACGCCTGCGCGACGTGGCAGGCGCTTTACGCCGGTCTTCGGCAGCTGGAGGCCGACCTCAAGCAGCACATCCATTTGGAGAACAACATCCTCTTCCCGCGCGCCGCCGCTCTCGAAGCTTCCGGGATCGAGAGCTGAAGCGTCAGGCCGCCTCGCGACGCGCCGGCGGCGGTGCTGCGGTTAGAATGGAGTTTCGGCTATGAATTCCCCTCAAAGCCCAGCTCCTGCCGACCCGGCGGTCGCAACACGCATCAAGAGAACGCCCAAGGCTCCCAGGCAGCAGATGCCTCTGCTCGAGGACCGTCTTCGACGCACGACCTCGCTGGAGGTGGCTTTGGGTTTCACGCTCGAGCAGGCGCGCGCCGAAGCCCTGCGCTGTCTGGATTGCAGGGAACCCAAGTGCGTCGAGGGGTGTCCCCTGCACATCGACATCAAGAGCTTCATTGCGCGCATTGTGGAAGGCGATTACCTGGGCGCTGCCGAGAAGATTTTCGAGCAAAGCCCCTTCCCCGGCATTTGCGGGCGCGTCTGCCAGAAGGAGCTTTACTGCGAGAAGGAGTGCCTGCTCGGCAGCCCGAAGACCAAGCTGCAACCGGTCGCTATCGGCGCGCTGGAGCGGTTTGCTGCGGATTACTACCGGCAGGCGGGCGAGTCGCGGCTGCCTCCCGTGCCCCCGTGGAACGGCATGCGCGTGGCGCTGGTCGGCAGCGGCCCCGCATCCCTGATTACGGCCTTCGACCTGGTCCGCAAGGGCTACAAAGTCACCATCCTCGAGGCGTTGCATGAGTTGGGGGGCGTGCTGGCTTACGGAATCCCGCCTTTCCGCCTGCCGCGCGACATCATTCGCGAGGAACTGGACCACTTGCGCGCGATGGGTGTCGAGTTCCTCACGGACTTCATCGTGGGCAAGACCTGCTCGCTGCAAGAGCTTTTCGAAGCCGGATTCGACGCTGTCTTTCTGGGCACTGGCGCGGGTCTGCCGCACCTGATGGGCATCCCGGGCGAGAACCTGATCGGCGTTTACACCGCCAATGAGTTCCTGACACGCATCAACTTGATGAAGGCCTACGCGTTCCCGGCGTCGGACACGCCGGTGCGCGTGGGCGCGCGCACGATCGTCGTCGGGGGCGGCAATTCGGCCATGGACGCGGCGCGCTGGGCGCTGCGGCTGGGCAGCGAAGCCATCATCATGTTCCGGCGGGGGCGCGCTGAGTTGCGGGCGCGCGCCGAGGAGGTCGAGCACGCCGAAGAGGAAGGCGTCAAATTCGAGTTCCTAGCGGTGCCGGTGCGCATCCTGGGTGACGAGAACGGTTTCGTGCGCGAGGTGGAGTGCATCCGCATGCGCCTGGGCGAACCCGATGAAACCGGCCGCCCGGCGCCCATCCCCATCCCGGGCTCGGAGTTCCGTCTGCCGGTGGACACGATCGTGATGGCGATCGGTCAAAGCCCGAACCCCACCGTGCAGCGCGTCACGCCCGAATTGGTGACGAAACGGGGCAAGATCTTGGTGGACGAATCCGGGCGCACGAGCCTGCCTCGCGTTTTCGCGGGCGGAGATGTCGTGCGGGGCGGCTCCACGGTGATCCTGGCCATGCGCGACGGCCGAGCCGCCGCTCAGGCGATCGATCAGGTGCTCCAGGCAGAGAGAGCGGCGGAGTCCCGACCAATGCCCAAGGAGTTGCCCGCGATTTTGCGGCCGCAGCCTTTCCGCATCGTGGACAAGCGCCGGCTGACCCCGGACATTTCCCGACTGGAACTGGAGGCGCCGGCGGTGGCGGCGCGCTGGAAGCCGGGGCAGTTCGTCATCGTGAGGCCCACGCCGGAAAGCGAGCGCATTCCGCTCACCCTGGTGGCGGGGGATGCCCGACGCGGCACGATCGTGCTCGTCGTACAGGCGGTGGGCAAGACCTCACGCATCACGGCAGATCTGGAACCCGGCCAGACGATGGCGGACGTACTTGGCCCGTTGGGCTCGCCCGCCACGGTGGAGCATCTGGGCCGAGTGCTTTGCGTCGCCGGCGGCGTCGGAGTCGCGGAGGTGCTGCCCGTGGCGCGCGCCTTCCGCGAGGCGGGCAACTTTGTCACCGCGCTCTGCGGGGCGCGCTCGCGCGATCTGATGATCCTCGAAGACGAACTGCGCGAGGCAGCCGACGAAGTGTTGTGGGCGACCGACGATGGCTCGTTCGGCTTCCACGGAACGGTGGTGGACCTGATGCGGCACTGGCGAGCCTCCCATCCCGAGCCCTTGGGCGCCGTTCACGTCATCGGACCGATTCCCATGATGCGTGCTGCCGCCGATCTGACCAAGCAATGGGGCGTCAAGACCTTCGCCAGCCTGAATCCGATCATGGTGGACGGGACCGGCATGTGCGGCGGCTGCCGCGTGACCGTTGGCGACAAGGTGAAATTCGCCTGCGTCGATGGACCGGAGTTCGATGCGCACCTGGTGGATTTCGATGAACTGACGCGGCGCAACCGCGCCTACGTGGAGCAGGAGCGGCGCGTCTATCAAGAACACCTCTGCCGCATCGGGCTGGGCCGGTGAAACCGGACTTGGCGCGCTATTCGATGGTCAGCGAGGAGACGATGATGCCCCGCTCGCGGGGGTCTGTGTCGTCGGGCGGCAGCGCCCGGTCCAGCCGAAACTCGATGCGCACGCGTTGATCGGTCGGACCGCCCACCAAACCCCGGACGTAAACGTGCTCCCCCGGTTCGGCGTATGTTTCGCTGGCGAGCGGCCGCTCATCCACCCAAGCGGCCAGCGTCAGCGGACCGACCTTCTGGATAACCAGCTCCGGCAGGAAAAAGCGCAGCTTGAGCATCGGACGCATCGAGGCAGGTAGCGGAGCCAGGACCGCGAACTCGCGCTCCGTCCAGCGCCAGCAGCCGTATTCGAGCTGGTGCCAGCCGTGCAGGAACTCGATCTCCCCCTGCCTTTCGAGCGGCACGCTCTTGAGAAGACAGAAGGCGCGCTCGTCACCCTCCGCCGTCACCGGGTCGGACCGGCTGCTGCCGAACGTTGCGAAGGCGAGTACGCGCCAACCCGTGCGCTCGAGCAACAGGCGCAGCCCTGCCTCTGAGAAGACCCAGTAATTGGTCCAGTCCTGGTTGGCTTCCCCTTCGCGTAGCAACCAGGCGACCGGCAGGTGACGGATCGGAGTCTTGCGGTCGGCAGCGAAGGCGGCGATCCGCGTGCTGAGCACGCAGTAGCGCGCGCAGCCGGCAAGGGTCTCCATCGCGTAGTAGGGATTCTTGAGGTGGTAGAGCGTGCCCAGGAAGAAGGCCAATCCGTAACGGTGACCGGGCAGCCGGAATTGCGCGTCCAGATCCGTGCCCAGAATCTCGACCGAGGAGCCCAGTTCTTCCTTTAGCGCGCGCACGCCCTCCATGCCGTTCGCATTCGTCTCCGGGTAATCCACCGCATGGACCCGCAGTCCGAGCGACTCCAGAAAGAAGGCCAGCTCTCCGTCGGCGCAGCCCAGATCGAGCACCGGATCATCGCCCGCCAGCGCCAGCAGGCGACGCCACGGGCCGGTGAGCAGCTTCTCGATCAGGCTCAGGCCGCTCAGCGAGCGGTAGGGATACCACGCGATCCGCCCTCGGCGTTGCTCGACGCGGCGGCGCGCCTCCTCGAGCACGTGCTCGAACCGCTGGGCGCGGCGGCACAGTTCGGCGATATCCAGACTTTCCCACGCGCGCGCCATGCCGCTCCTTGCTTAGGATAAGGCTGCGGCGGCGGAGCCGGAGCCGACGGCGTCGCGCTCGGGCGGGCGCCGGTGCAGGGAATCGTAGTACTCGCGCAGGATCGCAATCACCTCCGGGCGTGAGAATTCCGGCGGCACCGCTTTGCCTTCGCTCAGCAACTTGCGCAGCAGGGTGCCCGATAGCAGCAGGCGCGCCCCGCCGCGATACTGCCCGTTCTCGTCGATGACCGCCTCGGAGTCATGAGGACAGGTCTTCATGGAGGCCATCGAGCCGCACTCGTAGCAGTAAAAAGTCCAGTCCATGCAGAGCGGGCGGATCGCCAAGGCATCCGGCGGGATCTCATCGAAGATCCTTTGCGCGTCGAAGGGGCCGTAGTAGTTGCCCACGCCCGCATGGTCGCGACCCACGATCAAGTGCGAGCAGCCGTAGTTCTGTCGAAAGACGGCGTGCAGCAGCGCCTCGCGGGGCCCCGCGTAGCGCATCTCCATGGGGTAGCCGCCCTGCACCACGCGGTCCTTGCGAAAGTATTTGTTCACCAGGGCCTCGACCGCACGCACGCGCACCTCGGCCGGGATGTCGCCCTCCTTGAGCTTGCCGATCAACTGGTGGATGTAAACGCCGTCGCAGATTTCGATGGCGATCCACGCCAGGTAGGCATGGGAGTTGTGCATGGGGTTGCGGAGCTGAAGGGCGGCCACCGTGCTCCAACCCCGCTGCTCGAAAATTCTGCGCGCTTCCGCGGGCCTCTGGTAAATCCCTGCAAAAGCCTGGGGGTAATGAAGCTCGGAAAGAACGCGGACGGGGCCGGCGACGTTCACGGGACCCTGCATCAGGACCTTGCGGACGCCGGGATGGGCCGGATCGGCGGTGCGGAAAACCTCGCGACACTCGTACTGCTTGTCGATGCGGTATTTCTCGCGGACGCGGATGAGGCCCACGAGGCTTTCGGTTTCCGCGTCCCAAAGCGCGGCCTCCTCTCCCGGGACGAGCGATGAAGCGAGCTCCTCGTCGCAGGAGAGCGTGATGGGAACAGGCCAGAACAGGCCGCCGTAGCTGGGCAGGCTCAAGCTTTCGCAACAGCCCTTCCAGTCGTCGTAACCCATGAAGCCCTCAAGGGGCGTGAAAGCGCCGATGCCCATCATGAGCAGATCGCTGGTTTCGCGGCTGCTCATGGGTATCTTCTTCAGCCGCGCAGCCCTTTTCAGCTCTTCCTCTCGGGCCTCGCTTTCGACCAGCAGGGGCCGCAATACGGGGCTTCCGTGCGGGGGAACGAGGCGACTCATGGAGTAACCTCCGTGGCTGTGGCGCTTGTAGGCCGGACAGGTCCCGTTGCCGTCCACTTCGGGCTAGAGGCAGGCCTCCGAGTATCCATTTTCATCGCTGAGTGCAATACGCCGACCGCACCTCGTGATCAAGCGCGACGCAGGCGCTCCAGCACCCGCTCGCGCCCGAGGAGCACAAACACCGTAAAGGCGCTGGGCCCGACCGTCTGCCCGGTAAGAATGGCTCGGGCGGCGTTGATGATCAAGCCCGCCTTGACCCCGCGCTCGGCGGCAAGCCCGCGCAGTTCACGTTCCACGCCGGCTTCGGTGAACTCGGGGCAGGCCTCCAGGCGGTCGGCCAGCTCCCGGAGCAGAGCGCGCGCGCCGGGCTCGTCGAGTTTCTGCAGGGCCTCGGGCGTGATGGGGTAATCGTCACTGAAGTAGGCGCGGCCGCGCGTGACGAAATCGGTCAGCACGAAATAGCGGGTACGGATGACCTCCACCACGTGCAGAAAACGATCCTCGTCGTAGGGAATCGTGAGGCCCGCCTTCTCCAGCGTCTGCCGTACGTAAGGGGCGAGCTGACGGACGGGCATCGAGCGCAGGTGCTGGGCGTTGAGCCAGACGGCCTTCGGATCGAAGGGGTCGTCCTCGCGGAAGTTGACGACAGCGTTCGAGCGATTGATGCCTTCGAAGGAGAAGGCCTCGATAAGCTCCTCCCGCGTCATCTGCTCGCGGTTGTCCTTGGGCGACCAGCCCAGCAGACAGAGGAAGTTGACAAAGGCGTGCGGCAGGAAGCCGGCGTCGCGGTACGTGGTGACGCTGACCACGGCCCCATGGCGCCGTTTGGAAAGCTTGGAGCCGTCGGGCGCCACCAGCAACGGCAGGTGAGCGAATTCGGGCAAGGGCGCGCCGGCCGCCTCAAAGATGAGCAGGTGCTTGAACGTATTGGTCAGGTGGTCCTGACCCCGCACGATATGCGTGATCTTCATCTCGATGTCGTCGGCGCAGGAGGCCAGGTGGTAGGTGGGCCTGCCGTCGCTGCGCAGTAGGGCGAAGTCCTCGATATCAGCCGTGGACTTCTGCTGCTCGCCATACACGAGGTCTCGAAAGCGCAGCGTGACCGGCGGATCGCGCGGCACGCGGAAGCGGATCACGAACGGTTCGCCTGCGGCCGCGCGCCGATCGCTTTCCTCACGCGACAGCTCGCGCATCCCGGGATTGAACAGCCAGGGGCCGCCTTGTGACTTCTCTTCGGGTTCGGCGGCGGCCGGAGTGAAATCTCGATAGGCAAAACCCCGCTCGAGCAGCGAGTACGCCAGTTTGCGGTGGAGATCGAGACGTTCGGACTGGTGATACAGCTCGTCCCATTGCAGCTCCAACCAGCTCAGTCCGTCGAAGATGGAAGCCAGCGATTCCGGGGTGTTCCGCTCCACGTCCGTGTCGTCGATGCGCAGGATCATGGTGCCGCGATGCCGCCGCGCATAGAGCCAGTTGAAGATGTAGGTGCGCGCGCTGCCGATGTGCAGGAATCCCGTCGGCGAAGGGGCAAAACGCAAGCGAGGCATTAAAAATCCAGTATAGCTTTGGCCTTCTTAGGCCCGCGGATTCAGCTTCCGATACAGGTGCACCAAGGCGTCCGGCGGAAGCTGCTCGGCGCGCAGCCGGGACTCGGGCAGCCCATCGAGTACGGACGCGGGATAAAGGCCTGCCAGGTTATTGCGCAGGGTGCGACGTTTGAACCGGAAACAGCGGCCTGCGAACTCCAGGAAGCCCGGCAGTGCATTCCACTCGAGCAGGAGCCGCTGGCGCGGCGTCAGTCTTAACACAGCGGATTCCACCTTTGGAGGGGGCGAAAAGGCCGAGGGCGGTACAAGGAAGAGAATCTCCGGTTCCGCCACCAGTTGCGCGTACACGCTGAGGAGGCCATACTCACGCCCGCCGGGGCGCGCTGCAATCCGCTGGGCGACTTCGCGCTGGAGCAGAAGCACGGCGCGCCTGAGCAGCGGTCCGAGTCCCAGCACGCGCTCGAGGATAGGGGAGCTGATGTAGTACGGGATATTGCCGGCGACCACCGCCGGCCCCCATTGCGCGAGGTCCACAGCGAGGACGTCGCCGCGGATGATTTCCAGCTCGGGCTGTTGCCCGAAGCGGCGCTGGAGCGCGGTCGCCAGTTCCGCGTCCAGTTCGATGGCAATCAGGCGGCGGCAGCGAGGAAGCAAGTGCTCGGTGAGGGCGCCGCGGCCTGCGCCGATCTCAACGACCAGGGGTTCTGCCTCCGGGCAGGCTGCCTGAGCAATGCGTTCGAGCAGGTCGCGCCTGTGCAGAAAGTGCTGCCCGAGCCTGCGCGGCACCCGTCGCCTGTGCGGCTTAGCTGCCTACGTCGAACCGGTAACGGCTAAAGGAGACCGTCACCTTCCCGTACGTAGGCTGGCCGAACGCGGTGGCCGGTCGGAAACCCGTGAACAGGACGTAGTTCTCGATGGACCGCCGCAATCGCGGGTTTTCGATCAGCCGATGACCCTCAGCGATCGAGTAATCCACCATGCGTCCGTACCTGTCCACAGTTACCTCGAGAATGAAGTCGCCTCCCTCGAATCCGAAGGGGGCGGGGGTTGCGACCGCCGCGTCCTGAACGAGACCCACCAGCGGTACGTCATTGCCTGGCGAGCGCAAAAAGAGCACGCTAGGCACCAGCATGCTGAAGAGGATCAAAGCCGACAGCAGACCACCCGCAGCGGGCAGCGCCACCGGGCCCATGATGTTCTCGGCCCAGAACCTGACCCGGTCGGCAACATGGGCGACCAGGGACCGCGGTCCGCTAAAGACCATGCGCCGCGCGCGCTCGCGCGAGGCCAGGACCAGCAGCGCGCTGGTCAGCTCAGGCGGCGGCGTCGGCGTCGGGAGCCTCCGCAAGCTTTCCCGGAGGCGTCGCGTCTGCCCGCAAACGGATGCGCAGCTCCAGCACTCCTCCAGATGGGAGGCAACGAGCCGGTACTCGGTCTCCGGCAGCCTGCCGTCCAGGTATTCCGACAACCAAGCTCGCACCTGCTGACAATTCATGGCGTCACTGTGCTGGCTCCGGTGTCCAGCTAAAGCTCGGTTCGGGCTCCAACCGCTCCGCCAGATCCCGACGCAGGGCTTCGCGCCCGCGCTGGATCCGCGATTTGACCGTTCCCAAAGCTACCTGGAGAATCTCGGCGATCTCCTCGTAGCTCAAGTCCTCAATGTCCCGCAGGACCACAGCCGCCCGGAAGCTGGGGTTCAGGCGGGCCAGTGCTGCCTGTATGAGGGCTTGCTGTTCGTGTTCGAGCGCGTAATCGAACGGGGAAGGTCCCCGATCGGGAATCCTGTCAGTGTAGCCGGAGGTCGCGGGCTCGGTCCTTTCCAGTTCCACTTCCGACCGGCGGTGACGGTTGAACCACCGCTGGTGGTTGTAAGCCTGGTTGACGGCGACGCGATAGATCCAGGTCCGTAGGCTACTTTCGCCTCGAAAGGACCCCACCTTGCGGAAAATCTTCAGAAAAACCTCCTGGACCACGTCACCGGCTTCGGAAGGGTCATCCAGGAGCCGATAGACCAAGTTATAAATCGGCTGCTGAAATTGCCGGATCAGGGCCTCGTAGGCTTCCTCCGATCCCCGGCGCAAACCTTCCAGCAGCCGGCTTTCGTCCCATTCGGCCGGTTCCTCCTGCCCCGGCGCGTCCCAAACTTCGGGCCTCTCAAGCTGCGTAATCCTGCTCCTCACGGTGACGCCTCACGCGGCGAATCCACCTTCACACTAGCAGGAACCGCGCCCTCCCGCAACTGGTTGGACACCGGAAAACCTAGGCGGGTTCCCGACGGATGGGACGCGGCAGCCCCTGCTATTTGACGGGGTTCTGCACGAGCGCCACCTCAACGGTGACCAGGACTTCATCGCCGACGACCACGCCGCCGCCGTCCAGGACGCGATTCCACGTGATCCCGAAGTCCTTGCGGTTGATCTTCGCCGTAGCAGTCGCGCCTGTGCGCAGCTCACCGCGCATGCCCTTGACGGGCTGGCCGGGACCTTCCACGTCGAAAACCACTGGCCTAGTCACGCCCCGAATCGTCAGCTCGCCCGTGAGCTTGTGACGGCCGGGGCCGGCAGGCGTGAGCGACGTGGAACGGAAGCTCATGGTGGGAAACTTCTCCGCATCGAAGAAGTCGGCGCTGCGAAGGTGCGCGTCCCGCTTGGGCTCGCGCGTGTCTATCGAGGCCACCTCCACCTGGGCGACAACGCCGGCCTCGGACGGCTTGTTCGGATCCCAGCGAACCTTGCCCGTCAGCTTGCCGAACTGGCCACGGACGGTGGCGACCATCATGTGGCGGACCGCGAACTGCACCGAGGAGTGCGCGCTGTCAATCTCCCATTCTTGGGCCGCCAGCGTAGCGCTGAGCAGCAAAGCGGCAGGTAAGACGTTGCCCCGTTTCATACCCTTTCAGATGCGTGGGCGGGGAAGGCCGATGCACGCGGGCCCGCTGCGTCAGCCCTTCAGGTCCCGGAAGGCCTCCTCGATGCGAAGCCTCGCTTCGGGACCAGGCGGCGTCAGAGGGAGTCGCGGAGGACCGCCATAGTATCCCTTCAGATCCATCGCGTACTTGAGGCCGGGAACACCATAGACCGTTGTAACCAGGGTAGCCGCGTGAGAAATGCGGTTCTGCCAGTCCCGGGCCGCTTCGTATTCGCGCGTACGCACGGCCTCCCAGACGGCCAGCGTAGCCAGCGGCGCGGCGTTGGCGAAGGCCAGCACGGCCCCTGCTGCCCCGACCAGGAGCGAGGGGTACAGAGTGGGAGCCGAGCCCACCAGCACCTGGAACCCCGGGCGGACCTCCCGGATCATGCGCATGACTTTTTCGAGGTTGCCCGAGCTCTCCTTGATCGCGATGATGTTGGGGTGCTCGGAGAGCACGGCTACGGCCTCGGCTGCGATGTCAAGCCCGGTCGCCTGTGGCCAGTTGTAAATCATGATGGGGATGCGCGCCTGGTCCGCCACCGCCCGGAAATACAAAATCTGCGCGTCCGGGTTGGCGAGCAGGTTCTTGTAGTAGTGCGGGGTGCGGACCATCGCCGCGCGGTAGCCGATTGCCGCCGCGCGGTTCGTCAGTTCCACCGTCTCGCGGACGCTCTCCATGCCCGTGCCGGCGATCAGCAGCTTGTCCGGGGCGGCGAACTCGGCGGCCCACTCCCACAGCCGCAACTTCTCTTCGAAGCTCAGCATGACGCTCTCGCCGGTGGAGCCGCAGACGACGTACCCGGCCAAGGCCGTCTGATTCCACCGCTCGATGTTGTGCTTGAGCTTGAGCCGGAACAGCTCGCCGTCGGCGTCGAAAGGAGTGGTGATGGGGGGGAAGATGCCCTGCAGGTTGATCATGGGGGGCAAATCAGGGGGAGCACCTCCTGGGCTCCCCCTCTCGCACTCACGCGGTCACCTTGGCGAAGATGATCACCAGGGTGTACAAGGCCAACGATTCGATCAGAACGAGGCCGAGCACCAGGGCGAAGCGGATGGCAGCCGCCGCTCCCGGATTGCGTCCCATCGCCTCCGCAGAAGCTGCTACCGCTTTCGCCTGCGCGATACCGCAGCCGGCCGAAGCGATGGCCATGGAGAATCCGGATGTGATCCAGATCCACTTGGTATCGGGCTGCCCGGCGCCCGGCGCCTGGGCGAAGACCGGCGCTGCAAAGGCTAGCAGCACCAGCAGCAAGACTACCTTCCTGGCTGTCATGCGTCTCTCCTATCTATGAAATTGCTCCCAGGAGGTGGTTCCCGCCCTCGCAGCGTCCGGCGGGACGGGCTCACACTGGAGAGCGATCAATCCGGGATCAATGCTCCTCGTGCGCGACCGCCCCGGCGACGTACACCATGGTCAGCAGCGCGAAAACATAAGCCTGAAGGAACGCCACGAACACGTGCAGACCCATGAACAGGGCCGGCACCACCAGATACGACAGGCTGATGAAGACCAGCGTCACCTGCTCGCCGGCGTACATGTTGGCGAAAAGACGCACGGTGAGAGAAAGTGGCCGGCCAAGATGACTGACCACCTCGATGGGGATCATGATCGGCGCCATCAGCGGCACCGGCCCGGCGAAGTGCGCCAGGTAACGACCCAGGCCGTGCGCCCGAATGCCCGCCCAATGGTAGAAGAGAAAGGCGGCAATCGCACAGCCCGCCGGCACGTAGGGGAACATGGTCGGGGATTCGAAGCCGGGAACAATCCCCAAGAGGTTGGAAAACAGGATGAAAAGAAAGATGGTGCCGAAGAAAGGCAGATGAGCGCGCCCCGCGTGCCCCACTACTTCGTCGGCCTGGCCGCGCAGGAAGTTGTAAATGATTTCGAAGCAGTGCTGGAGCTTACCGGGGCGGTCTACCGAGAGCCGGCGCCTCAGCCATGCGAACAACACCATGATGATCGCCGCGACCAGGATCTGCATCGTGATGAAGTTCGTCCACGGCCGGGAGGGCTCGCGCGCTTCCAGTCCGACCCAGCTCAGGATGGTGTTGGCGACGCCGGCCAGATGGTCGTTAAACAGGCGCGTCAACCAGAGTTCATGTTCCTGCATGGAGAAGTTCGTACAGCATTTCCGCCAGCACGGCGGCGGCGGCTACAAGCAGGCCCGCCAGGATCGCCAGCCCGCTGATGCCAAACAGTTTCACTATAACATAAGCGGCCGCGCCCAAGACCACGTAACGCATGCCGAACAGAACGGCCCAGCGCACGCGCCTGGCGCCGCGCCCCGAGGCCAGGCCGCCGGCGATCTGTTCCAGCCAGCGAAAGTTGGCGATGGCGGCCAGCGCCCCGGCCAGGAAGCCGCCCCCCCAAGCTGGGCCTTTGATCGCGAGCGTCACAGCCGTGCCTGCGAGGGCCAGGCCCGCCATCAATCGCCGGATCCGCACGAGCGCCTGCTCGACGCGCAACGCCTCAGCTTCGCTCATCCTCGATATCCCGCCGCAGGGTACGCAACAGTTCCATGAAGCCGCCCGCTATGCCGAACAGCAGGAAGACCAAGTAGAGGAAGCGGGTCCGAAAGAGGCGATCGAGCAGCCAGCCGATCACGTAGCCCGCGAAGGTGGTGGCAGGCAGCAGGAACGCGAGCCCGCTGTAGCGGGCCACCAACGCCCAACCCGTTCGTTTGCCCGCCATGCCCGCGTATCCGGAACGTGACGCCGACCGCGCTCAACTGCTCATGGAGGCCAGGAACTCCGCGTTATTGCGCGTCTTCGAGAGTTTGTCCAGAAGCAGTTCCATGGCCTCGACAGGCGACAGGGGCGCGAGCACCTTGCGGAGCACCCAGACGCGATTCAGTTCCTCCTTGGGTTGGAGCAACTCTTCCTTGCGCGTTCCGCTCTTGTGGATGTCGATGGCCGGGAAGATGCGCTTGTCCACCAGACGGCGGTCCAGGTGGATCTCCATGTTGCCCGTGCCTTTGAACTCTTCGAAGATCACGTCGTCCATCCGGCTGCCGGTGTCGATCAGCGCGGTCGCGATGATGGTCAACGAACCGCCCTCCTCCACGTTGCGCGCGGCGCCGAAGAAGCGCTTAGGCCGCTGCAGGGCGTTCGAGTCCACGCCGCCCGAGAGCACCTTGCCCGAGGGCGGCACGATGGTGTTGTAAGCCCGCGCCAGCCGCGTGATCGAGTCCAACAGGATGACTACGTCGCGCTTGTGCTCGACCAGGCGCTTGGCTTTCTCGATCACCATCTCGGCCACCTGCACGTGCCGCGAGGCCGGCTCGTCGAACGTCGAAGAGATGACCTCGCCCTTGACCGAGCGTTGCATGTCGGTCACCTCTTCGGGCCGCTCATCAATGAGCAGAACAATGAGGATGATCTCAGGGTGGTTGGTGGTGATCGAGTTGGCGATGGATTGCAGGAGCATGGTCTTGCCGGTGCGCGGCGGGGCCACGATCAATCCGCGCTGGCCCTTGCCGATGGGCGTCAGCAGGTCCATGATGCGACCGGAATAGTTGTCGCGGGTAGTCTCCAGGCGGATGCGCTGATTCGGATAGAGCGGGGTGAGGTTGTCGAAGAAGATCTTGGTGCGCGCCTCTTCAGGCGGCTCGAAGTTGATCGCGTCGACCTTGATGAGGGCGAAATAGCGTTCGCCCTCCTTGGGCGGGCGGATCTGGCCCGAGATGGTGTCGCCGGTGCGCAGATCGAACCGGCGGATCTGAGAGGGCGAGACGTAGACGTCGTCGGGCCCGGGCAGGTAGTTGTACTCGGGCGCCCGCAGGAAACCGAAGCCGTCAGGCAGGCACTCGAGCACGCCCTCGGAAAAGATGAGCCCGGCTTTTTCCGCCTGCGCTTGGAGGATCTTGAAGATGAGCTCCTGCTTGCGCATGCCGGCAGCTCCCGTGATGCCCAGATCCTTGGCGATCTGGTTGAGCTGCTGGATGCTCATGTCCTTGAGGACCTTGAGATCGAGTGAAGGCGCGGTGGTTGTGCCGGCTTCCTTGTTGGCCGGCTTTTCGGCCTGCTTGCGCTTGGCTTGTGTAGGCTGGGCGGGGGCAGGCTCGGCCGTCTTGGTTTCGGCAGCGGAGCCGGACGCCGGCCGCGCATCGGGCGGCGCGGGCCTGGCCTCGACCGCGCCCGTCTGGGCAGGCTTCTCTTGCGGGGGCGCCACAGGAGCAGGAGCCGGTGGGGTCTCCTGCGTCGGAGTCGGATTGGACTTGTTTTCGCGGTTCAGGACTTCGTTCGACAAGGCAGTCACTCCTTGGGTCGCGCCCGGCTCGCCGAAGCGCGACCCGAAACCTTAGTGCAGCGGCTCCTCGCTCGCCTGGACAACCATGTCCACCGGCGGGGGAGCGGGCAGCGGCACGGCGGGCAGCTCCCGCTCCAGTGCGATCTTGAGCACCTCGTCCATGGACTCGACGAAGTGCAGCTTCAGCTGATTGCGGATGTTTTCGGGGATGTCGGGCAAGTCCTTCTCGTTGCCCCTCGGCAGCACGGCCTCCACAATGCCGTGGCGATGCGCCGCCAAAAGTTTCTCCTTCAGGCCGCCGATGGGCAGGACCTTCCCGCGCAGCGTGATCTCCCCGGTCATGGCCACGTCGCCGCGCACGGGAACTTTGGTGAGCGCGCTCACGATGGCCGTGGCGATAGTGATTCCGGCCGAAGGCCCGTCCTTGGGGATGGCGCCTTCGGGCACGTGCACGTGTATGTCGATGTGGCGGTAGAAATCACGCGGCAGCCCCAGCATCTGCGCCCGCGAGCGGATGTAACTCATGGCGGCCTGCGCCGATTCCTGCATAACGTCGCCCAGCTTGCCGGTGGTGATCAGCTTGCCCTTGCCGTCCATGATGATGGCTTCCGTGGTGAGCAGCTGGCCGCCGACCTCGGTCCAGGCCAGTCCCACGGCAGCGCCGATCTCGTTACGCTTCTCGGCCTCCAGATCGCGGAACTTCTCCGGCCCCAAGAAGCGGGTGACGGCTTCGGCATCGACGATGACCTTGGGCGGGTCCTGGCGCGGCTTGCTGCTGCGCGCGTTGACCACCGCGCGCGCCACCTTCCGACAGATGTTGCCGATCTCGCGCTCCAGGTTGCGCACGCCCGCCTCGCGCGTGTAGTAGCGGATGATCCGCAGCAGGCCCTCCTCGGTGAACTCGACCATCTGCGGCGTCAGACCGGTCTGCTTCATCTGCTTGGGCACCAGGAAGCGCTTGGCGATCTCGAGCTTTTCCGGCTCGGTGTAGCCGGAAAGGCGGATCACCTCCATGCGGTCCTGTAGGGCCGGGGGCACCGTGTGCAATACGTTCGCCGTGCAGATGAAGAAGACTTGGCTCAGGTCGTACTCCACGTCGAGGTAGTGATCCATGAACATGTAGTTCTGTTCCGGATCGAGCACCTCGAGCAACGCGGCGGAGGGATCGCCGCGGAAGTCCATGGACATCTTGTCCACTTCATCCAGCATGAAGACCGGGTTGCGCGTGCCGGCCTTGCGCATCATCTGGATGATCTGCCCGGGCAGTGCGCCGATGTAGGTGCGGCGGTGGCCGCGGATCTCAGCTTCGTCGCGCACCCCGCCCAGCGAAAGGCGCACGAACTTGCGCCCGGTGGCGCGAGCGATGGACATGCCCAGCGAGGTCTTGCCTACGCCGGGAGGGCCTACGAAGCAGAGGATCGAGCCCTTGGGCTGCTTGACCAGGCGCCGGACGGCCAGGAACTCGAGGATGCGTTCCTTGACTTTCTCCAACCCGTAGTGATCTTCGTCGAGAACCTTTTCGGCGTATTTCAGATCGCGGATTTCACGCGTGCGCTGCTTCCAGGGCACGGCCAGCAGCCACTCCAGATAGTTGCGCGAGACAGTGGATTCGGCCGACATGGGCGGCATGTTTTCCAGCCGCCTGAGCTCCGCCATGGCCTTCTCGTAAGCGTCCTTGGTCATGCCGGCCGCTTCGATCTTCTTTTTCAGCTCGTCGATCTCGCTCTTCTCGCCGCGCCCCAGTTCCTTCTGGATGGCTTTGATCTTCTCGTTGAGGTAATACTCTTTCTGGGCGCGTTCCATCTGACGCTTGACGCGGCCCTGGATGGCGCGGTCCACGTTGAGTTTTTCGATCTCGATGTCGAGCATGTCCGCGATGCGATTCAACCGCTCGATCGGATCGAAAATCTCCAGCAACTCCTGCTTTTCCTCGATGGTGAGCTGGAGGTTGGCGGCGACGGTGTCGGCCAAGCGACCGGGATCATCGACCCGGATGGCTGCGACCATCGTCTCGTAGTTGACGTTCTGGCTGAGCTTGACGTACTGCTCAAACAGCGAGGTCACGCGCGCGATGAGGGCATCCAACTGAGGGCCGGGCTCGATCCGGAACTGGAAGGTCCGCACGACAGCGCGGAAGAAACCCTCTTCGTCGGTGACCGAAACGATGCGGGCCCGTTCGAGACCCTCCACCAGCACCTTGATATTGCCGTCGGGCAGGCGCAGGCTCTGCACGATGTTGACGATGGTCCCGACCTGGTAGATCTCGTCCGGCCGCGGCTCGTCCACCGTGGCGTCGTGCTGGGTGGCCAAAAAAATCTTCTTGTCGGTGGCCAGCGCCTCCTCGAGCGCGCGGACGCTGGATTCGCGCCCGACGACGAAGGGCGTCATCATGTGCGGGAAGATCACCACGTCCCGCACGGGCATCATCGGCAAACGCCGGGTTTCGGATTTCTCCTTGGAGGAAAGCATGATTGCTACTCTGCGTCGGCCCGCCCCGTTGCTGTCGGAGCACCTGCTCGCCGGCCTTTAAACGCTTTAGCGTCCCGCCCCCCGGGCGACCGGGACCGGCCGGCTCCGGGCGCCGCAGCATCCCGGCCCGCGGGTCTTCAGCCCGCCTTCTCGAGCAAAGCGAGGTTGATCTTCCTGGCCATGACCATCTCCTTGGTAACGAGAAACTCCCGAACCTTGCGATAAGAGGGGAGATAGTACATGAGGTCGAGCATGAGCTCTTCCAGGATCATGCGCAGGCCTCGCGCCCCCACCTTCCTCTCCAAGGCCAGGGTGGCGATGGCTTCCAGCGCATCCTCGCTAAATTTCAGTTTAACATTTTCGAACTCGAACAGCTTCTGATACTGCCGGATGATGGCGTTCTTGGGTTTGGTCAGGATCTCGATCAGAGCGTTCTTGTCGAGTTCCTCGAGCACCGCCACCACCGGCAAGCGGCCCACGAATTCCGGTATGAAGCCGAACTTGATCAGGTCTTCGGGCTGCACCTGAGCCAGCAGGTCGGTGTCGCGCTTGCCGGTCACCACCCCGTCCCGTTGCTCGGGATCGAGGAAGCCGATCGTCTTCTTGCCCACCCGCCGCGCAATAATCTTCTCCAGCCCCACGAAGGCGCCGCCGCAAATGAAAAGGATGTTGGTGGTGTCTACCGGCGTGAATTCCTGGTGCGGGTGCTTGCGGCCCCCCTGGGGCGGCACGTTGGCGATCGTTCCCTCCAGGATCTTCAGAAGCGCCTGCTGGACGCCCTCGCCAGAGACGTCGCGCGTGATCGAAGGGTTTTCGTCCTTGCGGCTGATCTTGTCGATCTCGTCGATGTAAATGATGCCCTGCTGGCAGCGCTGGACATCCCAATCGGCGTTCTGGAGCAGACGCAGGATGATGTTCTCGACGTCCTCGCCCACGTAGCCGGCCTCGGTGAGCGAGGTGGCGTCGGCGATAGCGAACGGCACGTCGAGGATGCGCGCCAGCGTCTGCGCGAGCAGCGTCTTGCCCGAGCCCGTAGGGCCAATCAGCAGGATGTTCGATTTCGACAGCTCTACGTCCGAGCTGCGCTGGCGGCTCATATGAATGCGCTTATAGTGGTTGTAGACGGCCACCGCCAGCTTCTTCTTGGTAGCTTCCTGGCCCACGACGTACTGGTCCAGGTACTCTTTCAGCTCCTGAGGCTTCGGCAGCTTGTGCAGTGTTGTATGGGCCGTTTCGTGGCGATCCTCTTCCAAAATCGAGTTGCAGACCGCCACGCATTCGTCGCAGATGTAAACTCGCGGGTAGTCACCGGGTGAGGAGATCAGTTTGCCGACGACGTCCTGGCTTTTGTGACAGAAGGAACAGCGTAGCGGCTCATCGGGCCCCGAACGTCTCACCTTCGTTCTCCCCGGCCGCTCCCTTGGGCGGGCCGCATCATGGTCATTGGCCTGCTTCTATTATCGCCGGATCCCGGGCGGGTGGCAACGAGGTGCGCGCTATTGTTGTTCACCGCGGAGGCGCGGGTTGAGCCCGCCGCTCAAGGTCGTCCGGTCGCCGGAATGGGGCGAGGCGGCGTGACCGGTTACGACGGTTGTTGGCCAAGCTGAACCACAGCCCGGAGCACGGGCACGCGGCCGACGTCGGCGGCCTCCGGAGCCCCGCCTGTCGCGGCCCCGGGGCTCCGGTGGCGATCGCGCTAACCTGACAGCGACGGGCTGGGATTCCGCCCTTGCGCAGGACCCTGGTCCACCGATATACTGAAGCGCACGCCTTGGGAGCGCCGCTCAGCGAGCCGGTTTTCGACGCCGAGTATCTGGAGAGGCTTCTTGCCGGCGAGGCCTCGGCCGAAGCGCACTTCGTCCGCCATTTCGCGCAATTGATCCGGCTGGTGGTCCTCGCGCGGACCGGGAACTCGAGGTTGGTCGAGGACGTCACGCAGGAGACGTTTCTGCGTGTCTTCCAGCTATTGCGGCGCCAGGGTGGGCTGGAGAGACCGGATCGGCTGGGATCTTTCGTGTACTCGGTCTGTCGTCGGGTCTTAGCGGAATATCTTAGGAAGGAGCAGCCGTCCGGGGCGAGTCAGCTTGGCTCGGTGCCCGGTTACCGCATGTTGCTCGACGAGGGCCTGGTGCGGGAAGAGCTGAAGCAGGCGGTCGGGGCAGCGCTCGAGCAATTGAGCCACCTGGAACAAAAGGCGCTGCGGCTGGTGTTCCTGGAGGAGCGGGATCGCCGACAGGTCTGCTCGGAACTAGGCCTCAGTGCGGACTATCTCCGCGTCGTGCTTTGGCGCGCCAAAAGGCGGCTCAGACGCGCACTGGAAACCGAACAGGGCCTCGGGCCCCAGCCGAGCGGCGGCCGGCCAGGTGCCGGCGGTGAAACGTCTCCCGCCGCGGAGATCACGGATAGGTAGGGCGCCCATGGACCATCAGGAAGCGGTTGCCAGCCAGGCGGCCGAGCGATACGTGCTCGGCGAACTCAGCCGGCAGGAGTGCGAAGCCTTCGAGGAGCACTTTTTCGAGTGCGTCGAGTGCGCCCGCGATGTGCGCGCCTGCGCGGCCGCCCTGGTGAACCTCCGTGCGCTGTTGCGTGAGCAAGAAGGCGGCAGGCAGCGGTCGCCCGCTGCCCGTTTGTGGCTTCGGGCACTGGCGCTGGCCGCGGGCCTAGTCCTGGGGGCGTTTGCACTTTACTGGAAGGTGGTGCGCATTCCGGCGTTGGAACGGGAGATCGCCGCGTTGCGCGCGCCGCAAGGCTACACGGCGGTGTTCCTGCGCCCGGTAGTTCGCGGCGAAGAGCAGCAGATCGTGTTGCCCGCCGGTCGGCAGTTTCTCGGTCTTGCGGTCGACTTGCCGCCCACGGCCGCTCACGAGGCCTATCGCTGCGAACTCTGGGAGGCCTCCGGTCGCCGCTCGGCGACGGTCGAGGCGAGCGCTCCTGCGCGCCCCGGCGAACCGCTTCATCTGCTGCTGCCGCGGGCTTTGCTTCGCTCGGGAAACTACACGCTCGTGCTGCGAAGCGCGGCCGATCCCGGGGCAGAGATCGCCCGCTTTGAGTTCGTGATCCGCGTCGAATAGGAGGAACGGTTCGTTCTATGCCGCGCTTCATTTATCACGGCCATGCTCTCGCCATCGCCGGGTACCTCCGTAGGCCGGTGTCTAGCTCTGTTGCCGATCACTGCGCCTGCGTGCTGCCGAGCATCGGAGGTCGGGCCGGCGTCCGTTCGGGACCGTACAGCCTGAGCGACCCGGAAACCGGGCGCCCGCTGGTCAGTTACAAGGAGGCCGAGTGCTCGGCGGCGGGCTTCGAAATCGGGGCCGGGGAGCGCCGCACCGAGCTCAAAGTGCGCGTGCGTGGCTTGAACGTGGTCGACGTGCTGCGTGTGGAAGAAATCGTCGCAGCGCTGACGATCGTTCATACGCGCAGCGGCTTGCCGGAGATCGACAGCACAGGCAGCGGTTTCACCGGCCTGTCGCTGGGCGGTGCTGAACTCGTGATCGCAATCGATCACGAGCTCAGCCGCGCCGCCTCGAAATACGCAGACCTGCGGAATGCCCGCAAGGAGCTGCGTGAAAACCGGGGCTGTATTCGCCACTCGCTGGCCAGGCACGAGTTGCTCAAGTTCGACGAGTGGGATCACGGCTACCTGGACCATGCCGACTTAGGGCGGGTATACTTCTGCGAGTGGTCGGCTGCACCGTACCGACAAGGCCTCACCATGCTGCGTCTGAAGCTCGGCAGCCCCGCCGAGGGGGAGCTCGAGGTCGCCGCCCTGGAGGCGGACGGCCACGATTATCCGTAATTGTCGTCGGCCTCCAGCTTTTGGGATTCGGCGGCTGCGGAGCGCTCGAAAGCGAACGATCGGCACGGGCGCTGGCGGACCGCGTCCGCCACCAGATGCGCCAAGGCGATCTGAACCGAGCACTGGCGCTAGCGGACCAGGGGTGGGCGCGGTGGCGTAAACGACCCGCGACGCCCTCCCACTGGGAGTTTCGGTTGCTGCGGGCGCAGATCCTCGCGTATCAGGGCAAAGGGCGCGAGGTGCTCGACCTGCTCGAGGAGGAGCCGCCGGCCGGGGAGGCATTCGCTGTTCACCGAGCGCGCCGGCTGATGTGCCTGGGTCGGGCGCGCTTTCTGCTAGCCGACTACCTCGGATCGCGCCAGCTTTTGGACGAGGCGCTGGAAGCTGCCCGCCGCGTCGATCAGCCCGATCTAGCAGCCGAAGTGCAGCTTTGGCGCGGATCCACCCTGGCGCGATGCGGGGAGTTCGACAGCGCGGATGCCGCCTATCGCGATGCGTTGGAGGTTGCGCGGCGGATAGGGGATCCGTATCTGGAAGCCGCCGCCAACGGCAATCGCGGCTTCGCGCGCATCAACAGTTCCCGCTACGATGAGGCCATTCCGTACTTCGAAGAGGCCTTGCGGCTGGCGCAGGCGGCGGGAGCGCGGCGTTTCTATGCCAACACTTTGGGCAATCTCGGCCGCTGCCACGCAGGCTTGGGCGATTACGAACGCGCCGCGGTGTTGCTGGCCGAGGCTACCCGGCTGCTCGGCCAATTGGGGGATCCCATCGCGCAGCAGGTCTGGCTGGGCAACCTGGGCGAGGTCCGCCACCTTCAACATGAGCACGCGGCCGCGGCCGCCTGTTACCGCGAGGCGCTGGCCGTTTCCCGGCGTCTGGAGACTGCCTATTTCACCTTGATGTGGCTGAACCGATTGACGGAGCTGGCGCTGGATCGAGGCGCCCTGGAGGAGGCGGAGTCGTGGAATCGCGAGGCGCTCGCGCTCGCTCCGCGTGTTCCGACGCGCGATGCGGGAATATGGTCGCGGCTGTGGCGGGCGCGGATCCTCGCCGCGCGAGGCCAGGCGCAAGAGGCCGAACAAGGCTTCCGCGACGTGCTTGCGTCAGCGGCGCCGGCGGAGGAACCCGACGTGGTGTGGAGCGCGCACGCGGGGCTCGCCGCGCTCTGCGGGGCAAGCCGGCGCTGGGCCGAGGCCGAAGAGCACTTCGCCCGGGCGGCGCGATTGCTCGAGCAAAGGCGGACCACCCTGAGCCGCGAAGAATGGAAGCTCAGCTTTCAAGCGCGTGCGCGTCGGCTGTACGAGGAGTACGTAGACTACCTGATGAGCTCGGGTAAAGTGGAGCGCGCCCTCGAGGTGGCGGAAGCGAGCCGCGCACGTGTGCTGCTGGCGAAGCTGGGCCTGGGCAGCAGCGGCGCGGTTCCGGGCGCCGCAACCTACCAGCGTCTGGCGGAACGCCTCGGTGCAGCGTTGGTTTCCTACTGGGTCGCGCCGAAGCGCTCGTTCGCGTGGGTCGTGCGCGAGCGTACCATCAAGGCGTTCAGTCTCGCCCCGGGAGGGGAGATCCGACGCATGGCGCACGCGACGCGGACCGCGGCAGAGGGGATGCGTGATTTCTTGGAGGGAGCACGTGCCCCGCGCGAACTTTACCAGGCCGTAGCGGCACCTCTCAAAAGCGAGCTGGCCGGACGGAGGCGAGTGATCGTTGTTCCGGACGGGCCTTTGCACGAGATCAATTTGGAGACGCTGGTCGTGGGCGAAGGCCGCTCGCGGTATTGGATCGAGGATGTCGTACTGTGCGTTTCGCCGTCGCTGGCCTTGTTGGCGCAACACTCCGACGAGCGGGCGACGGGCGGCCAGAGCCTGCTGTTGATCGGTGATCCCCCGCCGGTCGGCCGGCGTTTCCCGCGTCTGCCTGCGGTCGAGCAGGAGATCCGCAGCATCGAGCAGGCTCTGCCTCCCGGCGTCGTTCATGTGGTCCGAGGCAAGGAAGCCCGTCCCTCCGTGTATCGAGCCAGCCGGCCCCGTCGGTTCTCTCTCATCCATTTCGCGGCCCACGCGGAGGCCAGCGCGGAGAACCCTCTGGATTCGGCCGTCGTCCTGGCGCCGGAAGCGCAGGGATGGAAGTTGTACGCGCGCGAGGTCATCCAGGAGCCGTTAGGCGCTCGTCTGGTGACGCTATCGGCATGCCGCGGCGCCGGCTCGCGCGTCTACGCGGGCGAAGGCCTTGTGGGCTTTGCATGGGCCTTTCTGCTGGCCGGTGCGAGCAACGTGATCGCGAGCTTATGGGACGTTCACGATGATTCCACCGCCGAACTGATGGGGCTACTGTATCAAGGGCTTGCGCGCGGCCTTTCCCCGGCGGAAGCCCTGCGGGCGGCGAAACTCGCACTGATCGCCGGTCGCACCGCGTGGAGCAAGCCGTACTACTGGGCTCCCTTTCAGCTTTACGTGCGGGCCAAACCTTTCTGAGAAAAACGGGGAGCCCAGGCCACTATGTGGGTTTCGTGTAACGTTGGGCGCCCCTCGATCACGGTTCTTACGGACTCCGCTCGATTGAGGTTGCGAAGGACGCCAGCCGCCCTTGAGCGGGGAAGGGTGGCGGGTGCGAGGAGCCGGGCCTTAAGCCTGGCGGCCGTGACCTCGGTAGCGACGGGGGCTTCGCCCGGGGCATAGCGAGTCGCGGGGCCTGGCTGGTGCGGGACGGCCGGCTTTCGCGACTCGCTCGCCGGCGAACCGACCCCGCAGACGCAAGGGTACGAGGGGCGCATGAGACTGGCGATTGCCGGGGAAGCGATGGCGTGGGAGCCCGTCATGCTTGACGCAACGACTCCCGTAATTCTAGTGATCGACCAAGAACCGCAAATTCTTCAGCTCGTCCGCGTGATCCTGACGCGGGAGGGCTACCGAGTGCTGTGCGCCCGCAGCCTCCGGCAAGCCACGCGCCTGTGCCGTCGCTCGAGGAATCCGATTTCATTGGTGCTTGTTGATGCCTCCACCGTCGAGGTCGAGGATCGCGAATGGCTTCAGAAGGTGCAAAGCGAACACCCGGCCCCTAAGCTGATCATCATGTCGGCCGCATCGCCTGGCCAGGGCGACTTTGCCGGAGACGCCATCCTCAGCAAGCCCTTCACTCCCAGGGACCTTTGTCAGGCCGTGGAGCGGGCCTTGCAAAAGGGGATGGCAGCCGGCAGCGCTTGAGCGGGCATCGGAGTCCGGCCTTCTCACCATTCGGCCGCCGATAGCGGGCGCGCGCGGATGCCCCGCTATAATGGTCTTCTCCCCCTCTACGATGCAACCGGATCGCCTGGACTTGAAAAAGACCGTCAACCTGCCGCGCACGTCGTTTCCCATGAAGGCGGATCTGCCGCGCATGGAGCCGCGCATGCTCGAGCGATGGGAAAGCGAGCGGTTATATGAAAAAATCCGCCGCGCACGCGCAGGGCGACCGCTGTTTGTGCTCCATGACGGCCCGCCTTACGCCAACGGCACGATTCACGCCGGCACCGCCTTCAACAAGATCCTTAAGGATTTCATCGTCAAGTCCAAGAGCATGGCGGGCTTTGACGCCCCCTTCGTGCCCGGCTGGGACTGCCACGGGCTGCCGATCGAAATCAAGGTGGACAGCGAACTGGGACCACGTAAGGCTCAAATGAGCCCGGTCGAGATCCGGCGCGAGTGCCGGCGTTACGCCGAATACTGGGTCGAGGTACAGCGCCGCGACTTCAAGCGACTGGGCGTCTTCGGCCGCTGGGACGATCCCTACCTGACGATGAGTCCGCAGTACCAGGCGGCGATCGCCCGGGCCTTCGTCGAGTTCCTGGATCGCGGCTACGTGTATAAAGGACTGAAGCCCGTTCACTGGTGCATTCACTGCCGCACGGCTCTGGCGGAGGCCGAGGTCGAGTACGAGAACCACACCAGCCCTTCGATCTGGGTTCGCTTTGCGCTGGTTTCGGATCCGGCCCGGTTGGATCCTGTGCTGGCGGGCCGCAGGGTTTGGGGCCTGATCTGGACTACGACGCCCTGGACCATTCCCGCCAACATGGCGATCGCCTTCCACCCCGATTTCGAGTATGCCGCTGTCGAGACCGACGACGGCGTGTATTTGGTGGCCGCCCCGCTGGTCGAGGCGACAGCCGCAAAATGCGGTTGGAGTCGAGCGCAGGAGCTGGCGCGGATCAGCGGCCGCAAGTTGGAAGGAACCGTCTTCCGCCATCCTTTCATCGAGCGCGATTCGGTGGGCGTGCTGGCCGAGTACGTCACGCTGGAGCAGGGCACGGGCGCGGTGCACACGGCGCCGGGCCATGGCCACGAGGACTACCTCACATGTCAGCAGTACGGCATCCCCACCTATTGCCCCGTAGGGCCCACGGGCGAGTTCTTCCACGCCGAGGGAGCGGCAGGAACTCTACCCGAGGTTCTCATCGGCAAAACGGTCTGGGAGGCGAACCCGGTCGTGACCAGCCTCTTACGGGAACGCGGGGCGCTGCTGGCCGAGGAGACGGTCGAGCACAGTTACCCGCACTGCTGGCGTTGCCACAACCCCACCATCTTCCGCGCCACCGAGCAGTGGTTTATCGGCATGGAGCGCAACGGGTTGCGCCAGCGCGCCCTGGAGGCGATCCGCGAAGTGCGGTGGCTGCCGGCATGGGGCGAGGAGCGCATCGCGAATATGATCGCCAACCGCCCCGATTGGTGCATCTCGCGTCAGCGCGTCTGGGGCGTGCCGATCGTCGTCTTCTATTGCGAGAGTTGCGGCGAGATCCTGACCGACCGCCGCCTCCTCGATCGTGTCGTGGATCTGTTCGAGCAACACTCGGCAGACGTCTGGTACGAACGCAGTGCTGCTGAGCTGCTCGGCCCCGAGGTGCGTTGTCCGCGCTGCGGCGGGCAATCCTTCCGGAAGGAGGACGACATCCTGGACGTGTGGTTCGATTCCGGCTCGAGCCACCTGGCCGTGCTGAACGAGACCTATGGCCTGCCTTGGCCGTCGGATCTCTACATCGAGGGCGGCGATCAGTATCGGGGCTGGTTCCACTCGTCGCTGCTGGTGGCGGTGGGCCTGCGAGGTCGTGCGCCCTACCGGCAATGCGCCTCCCACGGCTGGATTCTGGACGCCGAGGGCCGGGCCATGTCCAAGTCGCTCGGCAATTACATTGCGCCGGAGGAGATCATCAACCGCTATGGCGCCGAAGTCTTGCGCCTGTGGGTGGCTTCGGTCGAATTCACCGAGGACGCGCGCATTTCCGACACCATCCTGACGCGGCTGGCCGAGGCATATCGCAAGCTGCGAAACACGTTCCGCTGGGCCCTGGGCAATCTGGCGGACTTCGATCCCGCGCGTGACGCGGTGCCCGCGCAAGAGTTGCTCGAGATGGACCAGTGGATCCTGTTCCGCGCCGAAGAGCTGGTGCGGAGCTGCCGGGCCTTCTACGAGGAGTTTGCCTTCCACCGCGTTTATCACGCGGCCTACAACTTCGCCACCACGGATCTGAGCGCGCTTTATTTCGATGTCCTCAAGGACCGGCTTTACACGGCCGCGCCGCGCTCGCACGCGCGGCGCAGCGCTCAGACGGCGTTGTGGCGGCTCACTTACGCCCTGGTGCGCCTGCTGGCGCCGATACTGGTCTTCACGACCGAAGAAGTCTGGGGCCACCTGACCAAACCCGCCGGCGCGCCCGAAAGCGTGCACCTTACGCTGTTCCCCGAGCCCCAGGAACTGACCGAGGGTTTGGACGAGCGTAGCCGTCTCCGGGCGCGCAACTGGGATCGCCTGCTGGAGGTTCGCGACGCCGTCCTGAAGCGGCTCGAGGAGGCACGGCAGGACAAGGCGATCGGAGCCCCGCTCGAGGCTCGCGTGCTCCTGCGGGCCGATGGTGATTGGTACCCGCTGCTGGCCGAATACGCAGACCAGTTGCCCGCCCTCTTCATCGTTTCCCAGGTTTCTGTGGAGCAGAAGTCAGGAGAACTGGAAGTGGAGGTGGAGCGGGCCGCCGGCCGCAAGTGCGAGCGCTGCTGGAAATATTCGACCGAGATTGGCGCCCATCCTGCCTGGCCGACGATCTGCCCGGCTTGCGCGGAAGCAGTCACCGAGATTCTGAAGGGCTGAAATGGATCTCCGCCGGGCGGCGCTGGTGGCGGCAGGCGCCGTCTTCTTGTTGGACCGGCTCACCAAGGCCTTCATCGAGAGCCGCGTGGCGCCCTGGGAAACGATTGTCGTCATCCCCGGCTTCTTCCACATCGTCCATACGCGCAACCCCGGTGCGGCATTCAGTTTGTTGGCCTCTGCGGACCCGGGATGGCGGTCGGTTCTGCTGGTCGGCCTTTCTGTGCTGGCCGTGGTGCTGCTCGCGGTGCTGCTGTGGAGATCGCCGCAGCCGGCCGGCCTTTCGCACTGGGCGCTCGCCCTCATGCTTGGGGGCGCGCTGGGAAACCTCTTTGACCGCCTGATCAGGGGCGAGGTGACCGATTTTCTCGAATTCTACCTGGGACGGTTCCGCTGGCCGGCGTTCAACATCGCCGACAGCGCCATCAGCCTTGGCGCCGCGCTGATCGTACTCGATCTGTGGCGCTCGCACGCGAGTAAGCGGGAAGCCTGAATGTTGCCCTCACTGGTACGGATCGGCGATTTCTTCCTGCCCACCTACGGCCTCCTTGTGACGGTGGGCTTTCTAAGCGGCCTCTGGCTCGCCGGACGGCTGGCCCGGCGGGCCGGCCTGAATCGCGATCTCATACTCAACCTCGGCATTTATTCGGCGATCGCGGGCATCGTCGGCGCTAAGGTCATGCTGGTCCTTATCGACTGGAAGTATTATTCGGCCCGACCTCGGGAGATCTTCAGCCTCTCCACGCTTCAGGCGGGCGGGATCTTCTACGGGGGGCTTATCGCCGCCTTGTTGGTCGCCGCATGGTACATTCGGCGCACGCGCCTGCCGGGGTGGCAGGCGGCCGATGTTTATGCGCCGGGCATCGCTCTCGGCCATGCCATCGGGCGGTTGGGTTGCTTCGCGGCGGGCTGCTGCTGGGGCATCGAGACGCAGCTGCCCTGGGCGGTCACGTTCACCAACCCCACTTCCCATGAGCTTTTCGGAACGCCTTTAGGGCGTCCCCTGCATCCTACGCAACTTTACGAAGCTCTGGCCGAGGCCGTTATCTTCGTCGTTCTGTACCGCCGCTACCTGCGACCTCACACGCCCGGAGCGATCCTCGGCCTGTATCTTGTGCTCTACTCGAGCGCGCGCTTCTTCATCGAGTTCGTGCGCGCCCACGACGAGCTGAACCCCACTATGGGCCCCTTCTACCTGGAGCAATGGATCGCCCTGGGGCTCGTCGCCGCAGGCGTGTGGCTGCTGTTGCGCGGCCGGGTCAGGTCGGGCGCTCGTGGCGGTCGGGACAATTCTCCCTTGGACGCTACGGGCCGGACGCCGTAGCGGCGGCCGAGCGGCCCGAGGCATGTCCCGTGCGGCGAGCGTAAACGCCGACAACCTCCGGGAGCGCCCTCAGCGAAAGACGACCAGCGCGCTCACACCCACCTCCGCACCGCGGCACGGTTCGTAAGGCTCGCCGCGGACGACCAGGCGGACCTCGTGCTCGGCGTTCTTCAGGCCGTAGACGTGCCAAACGGCCTCGTCACGCTTGGTTGCATCCTCATCGGAGCAGACGTCCACGGTACGGTGGAGCCTGCCGTCGAGAAAAACGTCAGCCCGGCCGCCCTGGGCCAGGTACGGTCCGACGACGATCGCCCCCGTGCCGCGGAAACGGATGGAGGCCTCGGCGCCTTCTTCGGAACTCAGCCGCTGGTCTTTCTCGGTGCGCCAGGCCCCGCGGAAGCTCCAGCGGGAGTCTTCGACCGGGATGCGCTCCGCCACGATGCCGTAATCCCAACGCTCGAGCTTGGGCGGTCGGGGACTTTCGGTGCGGACCAGCAGGCGATCACCCTCGCGTCTCCCACCCGTCCGTTCGATGAGCGCGACGGCCCGCCGCAGCGTGCTCTCGACGATGCTTTCGAACGAGTAGTCCGTGTGGCGAAACTTTTCGCGCGCGATCGCGGGGATGCCGCTCTTCCAGAACTCGGGGATGGCTTCGTAGCCCAGCATCACGCCCAGGATGCCCCCGGCGCTGGCCGGGTTGCAGTCGGAGTCCTGTCCCGCGCGCGTCGCGATCTCAATGGTGCGTCCGAAATCGCCGCCCCCATAGAGTAGGCCCAGCGCAATGTAGGCGCCGTTGAGCTTGGCGTCAATGTTAAACGGCCTCAGCGCGCCCGCTGGGCAGGGGTCGTTCACGTTCCACTTCTCCTCGATGAGCCGCCAGACTTTCTTCCAGTCGTCGGGATAGAGCCGTCGCCAGGTGAGCACATCCGTGATCAGACGCGCGTAGGAGCTGCGCGGGGGAATACAGGCCAGACCCGTTTCGACGATGCGCTGCGGGTCGCGTTCGAAAAAGGCCGCCGCGTACATACCGGAGACGAACATGCCCCCGTAGATGCCGTCGCCGTAGTTCATGACCCGCCCGGCGCGTTCGGCGATGCGATTGGACTGCCGATAAAGGCCCGGACACATCAGGCCGATGAAGTCGGCTTCGATCTGGAAGTCGATATCGTTGGCGTGCGCATTGTAAAGCGGGTGCCCGGCCATCGCCGCCGGAATGCCCCGGCGCAGGTTGCGGCGCGCCGCCAGGTTGGCGTGCCATAGCCGATAGCGCGTTTCGCGAAAAGCTTGCGCGAAATCTTCCGTGGTGGCGTCGAGGCCCTTCTCGTCGAGGACGCGTGCAAGGGTCATGTCCACGTAGAGGTCGTCCTGATCGAGCGCGTTGCGCACCCGCTCGGGCTGCCACGGGGGCAGTTCCTCTTCGAGGATGCGGCCGAGCGCACGGAACTCCGTAGGCGCGCCGAAGCTGACGCCGATCATTTGTCCGGCCCAGCCGCCTGCGATCTTATCGCGTAGCGCTGAAACGGTGATCTCGCGGGAGGCCCGCGGTTGAGGGTTCGCCGCGAGCGCGGCCACAAGGCCCAACATAACCCTTCTCGTCATGATGCCTCACCCATTCGAGTCTTGATCTTATCCCACCGCGGCCGCCGGCCGCGCCGTTGCCGACCGACGCCCCGCAGGTTTACCGCAACCGCCAGCGATCACCGGCGAACTCAGCCGCGGCTTCATTCCATGTGCCGTACTTGGCGGCCATCTGCCCGCCGTCCACCAACAGCGTGGCGCCGGTGATGTAGCCGGCCGCCTCAGAAGCCAGGAACAGGACGGCCGCCGCGACCTCTTCGGGCGTTCCTCCGCGCCCCAGGGGAATGTGCTGGAAATAAGGTTTGGCGAGAGCCGGATCGCGAAAGAGGGCCTCGGTCAGCCGGGTACGGATCAAACCGGGGCAGACGGCGTTCACGCGGATCCCGTACGGCCCTAGCTCGTTGGCCGCGGTGTGCACGATGCCGAGCAGCCCGGCTTTGCTGGCGTTGTAAGCGAGGAACCCTGCTTCGCCGTCGTAGGAATTGGTGGAGGCCATAATCACAATCGAGCCGCGGCGCAACGGTTTCATGCGCGCGGCCGCAGTTTGCAGGGTCAGAAAGACGCCTGTCAGATTGACGGCGAGGGTGTGGTTCCAGAAGTCCTCGGAAGTTTCTTCAAGCCGGCGGAACTCCCCGATGCCCGCGTTAGCCACCACAACGTGCGGAGGACCGGTCAAATCGAAAGCGGCTTCCAGAGAAGAGCGGTCCGTGACGTCGGCGACGATGCCTCGGGCTCCGATACCGCTCGCCACCGCCTCGGGGCGCTCGCCGGGTAAATCGAAGATCCAAACCGACGCGTTGGCGGCGATGAAAGCTCGCGCCGTCGCCAACCCGATGCCATTCGCGCCGCCGGTCACCACGACCGTCTGGCCAGTGAAATCAAGACGCACTCGGCTTCCCTCCCACAGTGAGATTACACCCGCACACCACGGGCGCTGCCGGCGCCGCTCAGGAGTCGAAACGGAAACACTTGCCGACGGCAGATTCCTCGACGCGACCCGGGAAGCAGTTGGCGAGCTCGAGGGTGGCCTTCCAGCCCGTGCAGTGGGCGGGAACGATCAACGTAGGTTCGAAGCGCGCGAGCGCCTCCAGCGTCTTTGCCATGCGTTCGGGTGTGGCTCGCACCAGATGCAGGCCGCCGATCAAGGCGTGAATGGGGAACTGCGGCCGCAACTCGCGAATGTAATTTAAAGTGTTGACCGCTCCGGAGTGGCAGCAGCCCAGCACCACGATCAGGCCGCGCCGGGTCTCGATCCAGAGAGCCAGATCGTCGACCAGCGGATCCGGCCGGCAGCACGCTTCGTCGAGGAAGAAGGGTCCGCCGGTGTCCTCGAAGTGGTTGCGACGCGGAATCTGGCCGGTCAGCCAGATGCCGGGCGCGATGGCCGCGGGCTTCTCACACGGGTGCAGACGTCGGGCGCGCATGCGGACGCCTTCCTCGTTTAAACCGGGCAACCCGATCGCCCGCGCGGGCGCGCCTTCGCGACGCGCAAACTTAGGCTGGAACGCGGCGGGATGCATCCAGACCTCGGGGCGCTGCTCGCGGCTCAGGGCGGCTACGAGTCCTCCGGTATGATCGTTGTGGCCGTGGCTGAGCACGACGGACTGGGCGCTCTCAACGGGGACATGGAGGCGGCGTGCGTTGTGCTCCAGCACACGGCCGGCCCCGGTATCGAACAGGATGCGATGGCCGTCGGCTTCGATCCAGACTGCCCAGCCCCACTCGCCGAGCAGCTCGGGCTCGCGCACGACGTTATCGGAAAGGATCGTAAGGCTAAGCTGAGTCACGCTTTCGGCCATGCGGGATCGGCGGCATTGCCTTGCGCCGCAGCTGCCTTATAGTATAGGACGTTGGCCCGATCGGCCATCCAGGAGCCCTCAGACCATGTGGAAACGTCGAGACGAAGAGTTGTCTGCCAAAGCCGCCAGCCCGCCCGCGCCCGAGCCGGTGCGTGAGCCACAGCCTCCCGCTCCGGTCAAGCCGAGCGAACCCGAATTGCCGCGCGGCGTCGCTGCCATTGGTAAGTCGGTCAAGATCAAGGGACAAATCTTCAGCCGCGAAGACCTGTATCTGGACGGGGAGATCGAGGGCACGGTGGAAGTGCCCGAACACCGCCTGACCGTCGGCCCGCACGGACGGCTACAGGCCAGCGTCAAGGCTCGCGAGGTCGTGGTGCTGGGATCGGTCAACGGGAACGTGGAAGCCTCCGAGAAGATCGACATTCGCAAGGAGGCCCGCCTGGTGGGGGACATCAAGACGGGTCGCATCATGATCGAGGACGGCGCCTACTTCAAGGGCAGCATTGACATCGTGCGTGAGCAGGCCAAACCGCAGGCGCCCCAGCAGCCCGCGCGCGCGGCCGCGCCCGCAACACAGGCCGCGCCCGTCCCGCAGGCCGCGTCCGTCGCTGCGAACTCGCCGGGCGAACCCAAACGCTGAGTTCGGAGAAGGGATTGTTCCGGGACCGCGCGAAGTCAGCGCCTCGCCACGGCCCGGAGCAGAAAGCCGCCCCGGGCTCCGGCGCGGCCCTCGCCAGCGGGCAGGTGTACTCCCGCCGCAGCCACGGGCTCGCCGAGTTCTTCCAGTGCCTCGGCAATCAGCCGGGTTTGAGCGTGCTCGACTGGGCGGGGGCGTCGCAGGCCAATGTGAACTTCATCACCAGCTTAGGAAGCCGCCTCTATTCGGAGGACTTCTACCAGCTTTTGGAGATGCACTTCGGGCCGGGCGACTGGTACAGGGCCCAACAGGATCCTGCACGAGCCGAGCGCTTTTTGGCCTTCACCCTTGAGTTCGCGCCCGGCAGCTTTGACGGGGCCCTGCTGTGGGACATGCTCGAGTACCTAGCCCCGCCGCTGCTCGAAGCGGTGCTGGCCCGCTTGAAGAAGATCGTCAAGCCGGGCGGATACTTGCTGGCCATCTTCCACGCCGACGAACACGTCGAGCTCGTACCCGTATACCACTACCGCATCAGCGGGCCTGACAGCCTTTTGCTCTCTCTGCGCGCCATGCGCACTCCCGCCCAGCTGTTCAACAACCGCGGAATCGAGAGGCTGTTCCGCGACGCGCAGGCGCTCAAGTTCTTCCTGACGCGCGATCACCTGCGCGAAGTGATCGTTCGCCGCTGAGCGCCCCTCAAGCGATGTTTCGGGAACCAAAGCCTGGCCGGCTCGGCGCGCCAATCCTCACTTGTTCGTGTTCGCGGCCCGCCGGTAGAGCCCGCGGCGCCACCACCAGCGCACGCGCAGCAGATCGAGAAACATGTCCAGGCTGTCGCGCAGCATGCTGACGCGCGTCCCCTCGGCGTGGTTCCAGCGCACGGGGACTTCCACGGTCTTGAATCCCAGCTTGCGCGCCAGATAGAGCACTTCCACGTCGAAGCCGAAGCGTTCGATGCGCTGCTTCGGGAAGATGGCCTCCAGGGCATCGCGACGAAAGAGCTTGAAGCCACACTGCGTATCGCGAAAGGGCAAGCCGACCACGACGCGCATGATGCGATTGAAGATGCGGCCCGCCCATTCCCGCCACCACGGCTGATGGACGCCGATCAACGAGCGGTCGAGCGCTCGCGAGCCGATGGCGATGGCCGCACGTTCCCGTTCGGCGGCCGCGCGCAACTTCTCCAGTTCCTCGATGGGAGCGGAAAGATCGGCATCGGTGAACAGCGCCCACTCTCCGCGCGCCTCCAGCATTCCGTGACGCACCGAGTATCCTTTGCCGCGATTGCCCGGGTTGCGCAGCACCCGTACCTGGGCGTGTTGCCGGGAGATCTCCTCGGCGAGCGCGGCGGTGCGATCCGAAGAGCCGTCGTCCACTACCAGAATCTCGTAAGCTCTCGGACAGGCCTGCTCGAGATACTCGATGATGGCGTGCAGCGTCGCCGGCAGGCGAGCTTCTTCGTTGAAGGCCGGAATAATGACCGAGAGAAAAGGCAACGTTCAATTATAATGAAGCATTCGGACGCCCGCCGCTCTGAGGAGAATCCGCTTGTCGCTCGAATTCGAACTGCTTGCGCAACGTCTGGAAAAGGTCCGCCAGATTCGGGAGCTGGGTTACGAGCCTTACGGGCGCCGCTTCGATTTTACCCATACGCTGGGTGAGATCCGCCGCCATTGGGGCGACAAGAGCGCCGAGGAGCTCGAGCCCCGCGTCCAGGTGCGCGTCTGCGGGCGCATCCATACCCTTCGCCTGATGGGCCGCGCCGGCTTCGCCCACCTCATGCAGGAGGGCGAGCGACTGCAGATCTACGTGCGCAGCGACGCGGTGAGCGAACGCGATTACAAACTCTTCCGCATGCTGGAACCGGGCGACATCATCGGCGCCGAAGGCTACCTGTTCCGCACGCGCACCGGCGAGCTCACCGTGCACGTGGAACGGCTGGAATTTCTGGCCAAAACGCTGCTTTCGATGCCCGAGAAGTGGCACGGCCTCGAAGATGTGGAAACGCGGTATCGCCAGCGGTACCTGGATCTGATCGCCAATCCCGAAGTACGCCGCATCTTTCTCATTCGCAGCCGGCTGATCTCGAGCCTGCGCCGTCAGCTCGAGAAGCGCGGTTTCATGGAAGTCGAGACGCCCATGATGCAGCCGCTGTACGGCGGCGCGGCAGCCCGTCCCTTCGTGACTCACCACAACGCGCTCGACATCGACCTTTATTTGCGCATCGCGCCTGAACTCTACCTGAAGCGGCTCATCGTGGGCGGCTTCGACCGCGTCTTCGAGATCAATCGGAACTTCCGCAACGAGGGCATATCCACGCACCATAACCCCGAATTCACCATGCTCGAGTTCTACCAGGCCTACACGGACTACCGCGGCCTGATGGATCTCTCCGAGGAACTGCTGCGGCAGGCGGCGCTGGACGCCACCGGCAGCACGGTGGTCGAATACGAAGGCCACCGGCTCGACTTCAGCCGGCTCTCCCGCTACTCCATGCGCGAGGCCGTCGTCGAGTTCTGGCGCGGCCCGGGCCGCCCCACGCTCGACGACGTACGTGATCCCGGCTGGTTGAGCCGTCATTCCACGCGCGCCACGCCCGGCGAGGCCTTGGTGGACATCTTCGAGCGCGTGGTCGAAGAGCAGCTCATTCAGCCGACCATCATCTACGACTTCCCGGTCGAGACCTCGCCTCTGGCCAAATCCAAGCCGGATGAGCCCGACTTCGCCGAGCGCTTCGAGATCATCATCGGCGGCATGGAGGTGGCCAACGCGTACAGCGAGCTGAACGATCCGCAGGAGCAGCGACGGCGGTTCGACGAGCAGCTGCGCATGCGCGCGCGGGGCGACGAAGAGGCGCACCAGATGGACGAAGACTTCCTGCGCGCCCTGTGCTACGGCATGCCCCCCACGGGAGGCGAGGGCATCGGTATCGACCGGCTGACCATGCTGCTGGCCGGGGCCTCCTCCATCCGCGAGGTCATCCTTTTCCCGCTGCTGCGCCCCGAAGGCCCTATCGGCCTAGCGGACCGCCTGCGCGAGTTGGATCGCTAACGCAAACCGTGAAACGCCGCTTCGAGTTCTTCGTCGCCCTCCGTTACCTGAAGGCCCGGCGCAAGCAGGCGGTGATTTCGGTCATTACGGTGATTTCGGTGCTCGGCGTGGCGGCGGGGGTGATGGCGCTGATCATTGCGCTGGCCATCAACAACGGCTTTCGCAACACGCTCCAGCGCAGCTTGCTCGGCGCCACGGCGCACGTAACGATCCTGGAGCGCGAGCCGCTCTATGGGATCGAGGACTGGCAGGAACTGGTCGCCAAGCTGCGCGGCCTACCGCACGTGCGCGCCGCGGCCCCTGCGCTTTACGGGCAGGTGTTCCTCACGGGCATCCACTCGGAGGGCGCCGTGCTCAAGGGCGTGAACCTGGCCCAGGAGCTGGAAACCGGCGACGTACTGCGCAACCTGCGGCAGGGTTCGGCCGAGGCGCTGGCCAACGCCCAAGGCTACCCGGGGCTGATCGTCGGCTCCCGGCTCGCCCAGAAAACCGGTCTGCTACTGAACAGCATAGCCACGGTGATGAGCCCCCAAGGGGAGCTGACGCCTTTCGGCCCGCGTCCGAAGACGGTGCGCTTTCGCGTGGTCGGCATCTTCGAGACCGGCCTCTACGATTTCGATGCGGGCTGGGCCTTCACCACGCTGGAGGCTGCGCAACAGATCCTCTCCCTAAAAGACGTAGTCAACGCGATCGAGCTCAGGCTGGACGACATTTATCGTGCCCCGGAAGTCAGCCGCGCCGCCGAGCAGTTGGCGGGTCCCAGACTGGCGGCCACGAACTGGATGGAGCAGAATCGGCAAATCTTCAACGCCCTGCGCATGGAGCGGACGGTGACCGCCATCACGATCGGCCTGATCGAACTGGTGGCCGCGCTGAATATTCTCATCACGCTGACCATGATGGTGATGGAGAAATACCGCGACATCGCCGTGTTGATGTCCATGGGAGCGCGGCGCGAGCAGATCCGTCGCATCTTCGTCTTCCAGGGGCTGACCATCGCGGGCGTGGGCACGGCGCTGGGGCTGGCCGCCGGCCACCTGCTCTGCTGGCTGGCGGACCGGCACCGCTGGGTCCGACTGGATGAGGAGATCTACTCGCTAAGTTACGTCCCCTTCGAACCCCGCTGGACGGACAGCATCTGGGTGGCCGCGGCCGCACTTCTGGTCGGCTACGTAGCGACGCTGTATCCTTCGCGCAGTGCGACGCGGATCGCGCCGGCGGAGGCCCTGCGGTACGAGTGAGCGGGCGGGCCGCGGCCGCGCATCTCTATAATGAGTAAGTGCTTTCCCTCGAGGAGCAGCTGCGGTACCTGAAAAAGGGCCTGGCCGAATTGATCCGCGAGGAAGAGCTGCGCGAGCGGCTCGCCGAGGGACGGCCCCTGCGGGTCAAGGCGGGCTTCGATCCGACGGCGCCGGACCTGCACCTGGGCCATACCGTGCTGCTGCGCAAGATGAAGCACTTCCAGGATCTCGGCCACCACGTGATTTTCCTCATCGGCGACGGCACGGGGCGGATCGGTGACCCGACGGGGCGCAACGTTACGCGTCCGCCCATGACGCGCGACGAAATCGAGCGCAATGCGGAGACCTACCGCCGGCAGGTCTTCAAGATTCTCGATCCGCAGAAAACCGAGGTCCGCTTCAACAGCGAGTGGCTCGATGCGCTCAGCTTCGAAGACATGATCCGCCTGTGCGCTCGCTACACGGTGGCCCGCCTGCTCGAGCGCGACGATTTCGCCAAACGATTCCGCGAGGGCTCGCCCATTTCCGTACACGAACTGCTCTACCCGCTGGCCCAGGCCTACGATTCCGTCGTGCTGCAGGCCGATGTGGAACTGGGCGGAACGGATCAGAAGTTCAATCTGCTGGTGGGGCGGGAAATCCAGAAGGATTACGGGCAGCGGCCCCAGATCGTGGCCACCACGCCGTTGCTGGAAGGGCTCGACGGCGTGCAGAAAATGTCCAAGTCGCTGGGCAATTACGTGGGCATCACGGAGCCGCCCGAGCAGATGTTCGCCAAGTTGATGTCCATCAGCGACGAGCTGATGTGGCGCTACTGGGAGCTGCTGACCGACCGCAGCGCAGACGAGATTCAGATCATGCGGGCCCGTGTGGAACGCGGGGAGCTCCATCCCATGCAGGTCAAGATGGACCTGGCGCGCACCATCGTGACCGACTTCCACTCGGCCGAGGAGGCTGGCCGCGCGGCCGAGGAGTTCAACCGCGTGGTGCGGCGGGGCGAAGTTCCCTCCGACGTAGAGACGGTAGCCTTGCCGCCCGACGTGCGGTCCGGCGGAGAATTGCGGGTAGACAAGCTGCTGGCGCGCGTGGGACTGGCCGACTCGGTCAGCGACGCCGTCCGCAAGATCAAGGCCGGCGCCGTCGAGATCAACGGCGAGCGCTGGAGCGATCTGCGCTATCCAGACAGCGCGGGCGGCTGCCTCACGATTCGCGTGGGCCGGAAATGGAAACGGGTGGCGTGCTGATTCGGCCCCTACGCCAAGACGACGTCCCGCAGGCCATGCGCCTGAAGGAGGCCGCGGGCTGGAACCAAACCGAGCAGGATTGGCTGAACCTGATGGAGCTGGAGCCGGAGGGGTGTTTCGGGCTGGAGGCGGACGGCAAGCTTGTATCCACCGCGACGGCCGTTCGCTACGGGGTGGAGCTGGCCTGGATCGGAATGGTATTGACCGATCCGGAGTATCGTGGTCGCGGCTTCGCCCGGCGGCTGATGGAGCACGCGCTGGATTGGCTCCGCGCAAAGCAGGTCCGCTGGATCAAGCTGGATGCCACCGACATGGGCCGGCCGCTTTACTTGCGCCTAGGCTTCGAAGACGAGGCGATCGTTGAGCGCTGGGCGGCGCCGGCGCGCGCCCCGTCTGCCGAACCCGCGGGTATCCTTCCTTTCGAGTTGGACGAGCGGCTGGATCGCGAAGCCTTCGGAGCCGACCGTCGCAGCCTGCTGGTGCGCCTGGCGCACTGGGAGGCGGTCTCGTGGCGCGGATCCGGCTACGCCATGGGCCGCCCGGGTTCGAACGCGTTCTATTTTGGTCCGTGCGTCAGCCGCTCGCCTGAGGCAGCCGCCCGGCTGCTCGAATGGTTTCTGGCCCGCCATGCCGGCGAGCCCGTCTATTGGGACCTGCTACCGGCAAATCGAGCCGCTGTGGATCTGGCCCGCGCATACGGATTCCAGCCCCGGCGGCGGCTTGTTCGCATGTCGTTGCGGGGCGTGGGTGACTGGCCCCCGCCTGCCCACAACGACCAGTTGGTGTACGGAATCGCCGGTTTCGAGTTCGGCTGATGTTCACGCGCCCGCGCCTGCTTTGGAAGCTGAAGCAACGCGAGTTCCCGCTCGGGGAGCGCACGCTCATCATGGGTGTGCTCAACGTCACCCCGGATTCGTTTTCCGACGGCGGGCGCTACCTCGATCCCGATCGCGCGTACGCCCGCGCCCTCGAGCTGGAAGAAGAGGGCGCTGACATCGTGGATATCGGGGCCGAGTCCACGCGGCCCGGCTCGAGCCGCATCTCCGAGGCGGAGGAAAAGCGTCGTTTGATTCCCGTGCTGAAGCGGCTGCGGGGAAAGCTCACGGTGCCCATTTCGGTAGACACGTACAAATCGGGAGTGGCCGAGCATGCTCTCAAGTTGGGCGCCGAAATCATCAACGACCCCAGCGGGCTCACCTTCGATCCGCAACTAGCGCGCGTGGTGGCCCGCTACGATGCAGGCCTGGTCCTCAATCACATGCGCGGCACCCCGGAAACCTGGGCCAAGCTGCCCCCATTGCCCGATCCCATGGCGACGATCCTGCACGACCTCGAAGCAGCCGTGCACCGTGCGGTGCGCGCGGGGGTGGACCGGTCGCGCATCGTCGTGGATCCAGGCATCGGCTTCGGCAAACGCGGCGAGCAGAATTCGGAGATCCTGGCGCGCCTGCCCGAGATGGCGCGCTTGAAGCTCCCTGTGCTGGTAGGGCCCTCGCGCAAGTCGTTCCTGGCGCAAAAGACGGAGGAGGGCACGCTGTTCGCGACGGCGGCAGCGGTCACGGCGGCCATCCTGGGCGGCGCTCACTTGGTGCGCGTGCACGACGTTCGGCAGATGCGCGCCGTCATCACGGTGGCGGACGCGGTGTTGCGCAATCGCCCCGAAGATTGAAGTGCACGTCGCCCTGGCGATTGGAGGCAGACATGTCCCGCATGCTGGATGAGATCCGTGAGCAGCCGGCGGCGCTGGAACGCACGTTGGCGCGTGAGTTGCCGCGGCTGGACGCACTGCGAAGGCTGTTTGAGAGGGAGCGCCCCCGCTTCGTGCTGCTCGCAGCGCGCGGCACCTCTGACAACGCGGCCCATTTCGGTCGTTACCTGCTGGAAATCGCCACCGGGATCCCCTGCGCTCTGGCCGCGCCCTCGGTCTTTACTGTGTACGCCGCCAAGCCGCGCCTGGAGGGATCGCTCGTGGTGGCCATTTCCCAGTCCGGCGAATCCACGGACACGAATTTCGTCCTCGAGCGCGCGAAAGAACTGGGCGCCATGACCGTGGGCATCACGAACCAGGCGCGGAGCAGCCTGGCGCGGATCGCCGAGCACGTGGTCCTGGTGCACGCGGGGCGAGAGCGTAGCATCGCTGCGACCAAGACCTATACCGGACAACTGATGGCGCTCTACCTGCTCGCCTGGGCCCTCGGCGCCCGCATCAATCCGGACGACCTGAGGCGCTTGCCTGGATTGGCCGCGGCCGCGCTCGAAACGGAGCCGGAGATCCGGCAGCTAGCCGTGCGGTATCGTTTCATGAACGACGTCGCGATCGTAGGGCGCGGCCTGAACTACGCCAATGCCCTCGAGTTCAGCCTGAAGCTCATGGAGACCTGTGCGGTTGTGGCCGAGGGTTTCTCCTCGGCCGACTTCCTGCATGGGCCCATCGCCATGGTGGAAAGGTCTTTTCCGGTTTTCGTGTTCGCCCCGCCCGGCCCGACATGGCGCGCCATGCGCGACCTGCTGGACAAGCTGGCCAAGCGCGGCGCCGAAACGCTGGTGATCACGGACCGATCGAACCGGGAAGTCGACCGGCGCGCTCGCTGCCTGATCCGTCTCGCGCTGGACAAGCTGCACGGAAGATCCTTGCCCGCGGACATTTACACGCCCATCCCGTACGTTGTCCCCGCGCAACTGTTTGCCTGTGCGCTCGCCGAGCAGAAGGGTTTGGATCCCGACCGCCCCGCAGGTCTCACCAAGATCACGCGTACGTTGTAGCTTCTGCAAGGTCGTCTCGGCCTTCCAGCCTGCCGGCGGCGGTCGCTCGGGGCACAGGTCCGGGCTGGGATGGCAGGCATCGAGGTTAGGCCATGCCGCGCGACTTCACACGGCGGCAACTCTTGGGCGCAACGGCCGCCGCCGCTCCGCCTCCGCCCGCAGAGATCAAGATCGGCCTTTATAGCATCACGTATCTCGGGCTGTGGTATCGCGGCGAAGCGCTGACGTGGGAGCGGCTCGTCGAGCGGGCGCGCCGTTTCGGCTACCAGGGAATCGAAACCGACGGCAAACGCCCGCACGGGTGCCCCCTGCTCTGGACGACCGAGCGTTGCCGCAAGCTGCGACAATACGCCGAGGACCGTGGGATCGCGATTGCGGGTGTGGCGGCTAATACCGACTTCAGTAGCTCCATCCCCGAACACCGCGAGGCGCAACTCGCCTGGGTGCGCGAGATGATCCGCATGACGGCCGACTTCAGCGCACGCGTCCTGCGCGTTCTTTCCGGCGTGGCCGGGGGCCGTGAAGGCGCCCCAAGGCGGCGGCCGCTACGACGTGGCCCGGCGCACCTGGGATGCGGCGCACGAGGGCGTGCCGGTGGAGCAGGCTTGGCAGTGGTGCCGCCAGTGCCTGGTCGAGGCGGCGCGTTACGCCGGCGATTTCGGCGTCACGCCGGCGCTTCACCATCACAAGCCCCTGATCGACAACTACCGGCAGATGCTACGCATGATCCGCGAGGTCGATTCGCCTCACCTGAAGGCCTGCCTCGACGCACCCATCCTCAAGAACAAGAATCCGGCTAACGTGCGGCGCGCGGTGCTCGAAACGGGGGATCTTCCGGTGCAATCACACTTCGGCGGGGAATACGAACGAGTCGACCCAGCCGGCCCTATACGCAGGGCTTCACTGCGCCCCCTCCCAGACGGCCGTTACGAGAGGTTCGGCTACGAGGATTCGGCCAGCGATTACCACCCGGCCTTCGCGGGCGCCCTTTGCGAGATCGGTTGCCGAGGTTGGATGAACTAGGAGCTTTGCCACCCGCTGCCGGTCGTCCACGGCCGGACAGTGAGCATCGACTACGTGGATGCCGGCGCACGGCTGGCGGCCGAACACACGCGGGGCGTGATCGCTCGGGCCCGCGGCGCTGCGTGACCGGGGAACGTCTCACTTCTGAAGCCAGAACTGGCCGACGAACATGGAATCAATGCCCGAGGAGTAAAAGCTGCGCACGGCGTCGCGCGGCGTGCAGACCAGGGGATCCCCGAACAGGTTGAACGAGGTGTTGTAGAGCACGGGCAGTCCCGTGACTTTGCCGGCGGCGTGCAGCAGGCGCCAGTAGAGCGGATTGTCCTGCTCGGAGACGGTGTGGACGCGGATGCGGTCTTCGTCGAGCAGGGCGCTCGCGAAGGTTTTCCGGTGCGCCGGGCGCACACGCCCCACCGTGGCGAGGAAGCGGGCGTTCGGTCCGACCTGGAAGTACTCGCCTGCCAGTTCGGCGGGCACGGAGGCGGCGAACTTGCGGAAGGGCTCGCGGTGCTTGATGTAAATGTTGAGATTCTCGGTGGAGTAAGGATCGAGCGGCGAGGCCAGGATGCTGCGATTGCCCAAGGCGCGCGGGCCGAACTCCATGCGACCGTGCATCCAGGCAATGATCTTGTTGTCGCCCAACTCGCGCACGGCGGTTTCGATCAGCTCCTCGGTGGTGAGCAGGTAGCGAAAACGCAGTTTGCAGTTCTCGAGCACCTGCTTGATCTGCTCAGCGTCGTATTCCGGACCTAGGCAGAGGTTGCCGATGCCCGCGCGTTGCCGCTCCCCGTAAACGTTGTGCCAGGCCCAGAAGGCGGCGCCCAGCGCGGTTCCTGCGTTGCCCGCAGCGGGCTGCACGAAGACGTTTTCCCAGCGGCCCGACTGCTCCAGCGCGGCCACCAGCAAGGCGTTGTGCGCCAACCCTCCCGCCAGGCAGAGGTTGCGCCCGCTGCCTGCCATGCACAGCACGGCCCGCTCGATCGCGCGCTGCAACCCGCCGGCGACCGCCGCGCGAAGGGATTCAGGTATAGGAGCGCCGTCCGCAAGACCCAGCCGCCGGTAAAAGCGTGCGCTGAAGCCGCCGCGTCCGAGACGTTCGCTGTCGAAATAGGAGCGATCCAGGCGCGGCCAGTCGCCGTCGCCCATGCCCAGGATCTCGGTAAACAACGGCTCAAAACGGTCGTCGCCCTGCGCCGAAAGCCATTGCACCTTATGCTCGTCGGCGTGAGCTTCGAATCCGAGCAGAGCGGTCACGCGAGCGTAAAGGTCGCCCAGCGAGTCCGGGTAATAGAGTTCCTTGTCCAGAGTGAGGCTGTTGTCCGCAGCGATCCAGCGCGCGCCGCAACGGTAGTCGCCCGTGGCATCCAATGTGAGCACGACGGCCTCTTCGAAGGGCGAGGCGAAATAGGCCGAGGCGGCGTGGGCCGTGTGGTGGTCGACGACCACGATGCGGCTGCCGGGGAAGCGTGCCCGCAGTTGCAAGTGCATGGACGCCTCAGGGCCGATGGCCAGCGGCCGCGCCACCGCCACGCAGTCCACCTCGTTCGGGCCGACGCCCGCCATCGAAAGGCAGCAGGCGATGGCCTCCTCGGGCAGCTCTCCGGGGCGCAGACGGCGGACGAGCTTGCGCTGCTCGGCGGCGCCGGCGAGCATCCCATCCTTGAGAACGGCGGCTGCGGCCTCGCTGAGGATGCCCCCGATGCCCAGGATGATCATATCGCTTGTGCAGGCGTCAGGTCGATATTCAGGCGTCGCGTGACGGCGACCAGCGTTTCCACCAGCCGATCCACGTGGGCGTCGGTGTGGGCGGCGGTGCAGGAGATGCGAACGAGATTTTGCGAAGCGGCCGGCTTGAGCACGGGGTTCACATAAATGCCCTCCTCCAGCAGCGCGCGCACCACGCGGAACAGATCCAGCTCGTTGGGGATCACCACCGGGACGATAGGCGTCTGGCCATCGTAGACCCAGAAGCCGCGCGAGCGCAGCTCGTTGCGCAACCGTTGCGCCGTGCGCAGCAGACGCAGGCGCCGCTCCGGCTCCTGGCGGATGATCTCGAGTGCGGCCAACACCGCGGCCACCGAGGCCGGCGGCAGAGCCGCCGAGAAGACGAAGCCGCGCGTGGTGTGGCGAAGGTACTCGATGACGTCCTGCTCGGCGGCCACGAACCCGCCCACGGAGGCGAAGGACTTGCTGAAGGTACCCATGACGATGTCCACCTCGGGCAGCACGCCCTGCTCTTCGGCCACGCCCGCGCCGGTAGGGCCGAAGACGCCGATGCCGTGGGCCTCGTCGACGAACACCCGCGCGTGGTACTGCCGGGCCAGCCGCACGGTGTTGCGCAGATCGGCTACGTCGCCCTCCATGCTGAAGACGCTCTCGCTGACGATGAGAATGCGCTCGTCCGGAGCGCAGGCTTTCAGGCAGCGCTCCAGATGGTCCATGTCGTTGTGGCGGAAGCGCACCTTGCGGGCGCCTGAGCGCAGCGCGCCTTCGACGAGGCTGGCATGAAGGTTGTGGTCGCACACCAGCACGTCGCCCTTTTCGGTCAAGCCGCTGAGGGTGGCGTAGTTGGTCTGAAACCCCGTGCCGAAAGTCATCGCCGCCTGCTTGCCCACGAAGGCGGCCAGCTCCGCTTCCAGGCGCACGTGCAGGTCCAGCGTCCCGTTCAGCAGGCGGGAGCCGCTGCACCCGCTGCCGTAGCGCCTGACGGCTTCCATGGCGGCTTCCTTGACCCGGGGATGGTTGATCAGATCAAGGTAGTCGTTGGAGCCGAACATCAGCACGGTTCGGTCGCCCCAGCGGACTTCCCCGGGCCGACAGCCCTCGCGCGGCCCGAAGACCTCGAAATAGGTGTATAGACCCGCGGCCTTGGCGTCCTGGGGCCTCATGAAGTGGCCCCCCACCATGCGACCGTAGTTACGGCACTTCTCGAAAAGGTCCGGCCGGGCGATGATCGCCTGGCCTGGGGTTGCGCTGCCAGCGTCCGAGCTCATCGGTTCACCCTTTCCACTCGTAGATGCGGTAGGTCTTGTAACGCCGGGCGCCAAGCGCCTCGAGCGAACGGTTCATCATCACATTATCTTCGAGCACCCAGGAGAATTCACCTTCCTCGTAGCCAGCCCGCCGCCCGTTGCGGAACAGGGCGGCATAAAGGGCGGCGGCGGCGCCCATGGTTCGGTACTCTTCCAGCACACCCAGGATCAGCACGCGCATCCGCCGGATGGCACGCTTATGATACAGGATCCTGAGGAGCCCGAGTGGAAACAGGCGACCGCGGGCATGGCGCAGCGCCTGGTTGATGTCCGGCAGCGCCAGCGCGCAGCCCACCGCCCGCCCGTGCACCTCGGCCAGCAAGGCCAGGTTGGGATCCAGTATGGGTCGCATCTGCCTGCCGAGATACTCCATTTCCTCCCGGCTCATGGGCGCGAACCCCCAGTTGCGGCTCCAGGCGGCGTTGTAAACCTGGAAGAAGCGTTCCAGCTCCGCCTGGAACTCCTTCAGGCGCACCGGGCGCACCCGCACTCCGTGTTCATGGGCGGCGCGCTCGGCCAAACGCTCGGCCCGCGCGAGCTGGATCTCGGTCGCCGTCGTGTGGTACGCGTAGAGATCCCGGGCCTTTCGCAGCCCGACCTGTTCCAAAAGCCGCCCGTAGTACGGCGGATTGTAGGGCATCATCACGTAGGGCGGCGAATCGAAGCCCTCCACCAGCAGGCCGCATTCGTAGTTGGCCGAAGGATTCATGGGCCCCCGCATGACGCGGATGCCGCGGCGAACCAGCCAGTCCGAGGCGGCTTGCACCAGCGCAGCCACGATCTGGGGATCCTCTTCCGTCTCGAAGAAGCCGAACCAACCCGCCGTCTCGCCCTGATGACGGATGTAGCGGTGGTCGATGATGGCGGCGATGCGGCCGACAGTCCGCCCATCCGACACGGCGAGGAACCGTTCCATCTCCGCCTCACGGTAGAAGGGATGACGCTGCACGTCGAACAGCGCACGCTGCTCGACGCGCAGCGGGGGGACCCAATGGGGATCGTAGCGGTAGTGGCGATACGGGAACTCGATGAATTCGCGCCGGCTACGCCGGCTCTGCACCCTTTCGATGGCGACCAATTACGCGCCCCTTCGCGGCCTGCGGCGTCACGGCCAGAACCGCCGCGGCGAGCGCCGCGCCCGCCAGCAGGTCTACCGTGTAATGGTAGCGGAGATAAACGGTCGCGAGGACCATCAGCGCGGTGTAGGGCGCGTAGAGCCGGCCCCAGCCGCGGGACAGCCGCCGGGCGCCCCACCAGGCGATCAGCGTCAGTGCGACATGGCCGCTGGGGAAGCAGTCGTAGTGGACGGATTCCAGCCAGTCAAGTCCCGCCCGCAAGGGGCCGAAAAACCATAGCCCTTCGAGCGGCGTCCGGTACAGATCGGCCAGAAGAAACCGGGGGCCTCGGACCGGCACCGCGAAATAACCGACAAAGGAGGCAAGGAACCCCAGCGAAACGGCAAGAGCGTAAGCGCGGAATTCCTCGATGGCTCTCCTCCGCCACAGGATTCCCGCCACCACCAGGATGGCCGCGAAAAACAGCGTGTAGACGACTTGCAGGAACTCAGTCAGCCAGGGGCGCTGGAAGGATTCGAGCCACAGCGTTGGATGGACGCCCCACAGCGCCAAATCGAACCGCGCCAGCACCGCATCGTAATCGGTCCGGCGGATGGCAGGGATCAGGAGCGCCATTTCCTTGTAACAAGCCGGCAGATACAGCAGCGGGTACCAATGCCGGAGGAACCACACCGCACCCGCGCGGCGCGTCAGCTCGGAGCGAGCGAGCAGGCCGATCAGGACGATGCCCGCCGCGTGTAGCGCCAACAAGGGCCCGGCGGCGGGAACACGGCTGTAATTCCAGCCGATAAGCAGCCCGGTCGTCAGCAGGTAAGCGGCCATGAGGGTATCCACGGGCCGCCATGCCAGGGCTGCTGCGCGCGACCATGCCGACCAAAGCCGTTCCGCCAGAACCTGGGGCATTCGCAGTTATTCTGACCCAGTTGGGCGCTGCTGCGCCAGCGCCACGGGGCGCCTGCCCCGCCCCGACCTTCGCACCCATTCGCGGAACATACGCGTACAATCCCGCGCAAACGGGAGGCTGCCCAACTCCTCCAGCGCCAATCGCGTCTTCCGCCGCCAATTTGGGTACTGCCAGGTTGAGGCGGGTAAATTCTGCTGGTCCGTTTCTTTGAACAGGTCTTCGATGGTCAGCACCATCAGGCGCGAGGCCGAAAGGCTCACCAAACCGACCATCGCATTGTGCAGTTCCCCTGCCCACTCCGGCGCCAGCTCCGCCCGACGCGGAAACCATTCGGGCAGCAGGCCGAGCTCGTGCAGCAGGTCCAGCAGGCGCTGCTTGTCCGCCTCCCGGTCGGCGCGTTGGCGGCGAGCGGTTTCCTCGTCGATCAAGCGGGCCTGGCGACGCGCCTCAATGTCGCGGGACAGCCAGAAGCCGGCCAGCGTGGGTAAATCGTGCGTGGTCGAGCAAACCAGACTCTGCTCGGGGTACTGCTCGGGTCTGCGGAAGCGTCCGTCGGGGTGTTTTTCGAAATAGGGTACGCGGTAGCCGAGCACGCCCCAGCGGGCAAGCTCGGCGCGGATCTCCGGCGACACCGTACCTAGATCCTCGCCCACGATGACCACCCGGTTGCGCACGCTTTCCAGGGCAAGAATGGGCAGCAGATCCTCGTGCGGCTGGCGCAAGTAAGCGCCCTCGACGGCCGTATGGCCCTCCGGGATCCAGTAGAGCCGGAAGAGCCGCATGACGTGATCCAGCCTCAGCGCGCCGCCGTGAGCGCAGTTCTTGCGGATGGCGGCGATGAACAGGCGGTAGCCGTCGCGTCGGAGTCGATCCACATCGACGGGCGGAAAGGACCAGTCCTGGCCGCTAGGGGAGAAGTCGTCCGGGGGCGCGCCCACGCGGCAACCGGAAACGTAGAGCGTGCGGTAGGCCCAGAAATCGGCGCCACAGCGGTCCGTGGCCAGAGCCAGATCGTGATAGAGGCCCAGAGTGAGGCCGCGCTGCAAAGCATGAGTCTGGGCGGCAGCCAGTTGCCGATCGGTCTCCCACTGCAGCCAGCAATAAAACAGAACACTACGCCAGTGTTTTTTTCGGAACTCGCGCACGGCGCGCGAGCGCGGGTCGCGGTACGGCGCGGGCCAGTCGGGCCATACCCACACGCCGGCATGACGCCTGCGGATCCACTCGTCCAGCGCGCAATACACGGCGAAGCGCTCGAGCATTTCACCTTCGGCCCGGCACCAGGCCCTGAATTCCGCGGCGCGAGCCGAGCCGGTCCGCCACTCGCGCCGCAGAAACTCCACGAAAGCCAGTTTCAGGGCCCGCAGCTTCAGCGCCCAGGCCCGCTCGTACTCGATGAGATCGGCGCTCCGCAGCCGTTCGAGTTCCTGCTGGATCTCGGGCCGGCGGAACCAGCGCTGCGCGCGGCGGGAACGCCGGAAATCCTCGATCCGTTCGACGTCCAGGTAAATCGGATTTCGGTAATAGACCGAGGAAGGCAGATAAGGGCTGGTGTTGTACGGCTGGCGGTTGGCGATGGCGTGCAGCGGGTTCAATCCCACGAAGCTGACCGGCGTTTCCTGCGCCAGCCAGTCGATCAACGCTTGCAGATCGGTGAAGTCGCCGCAGCCCCAGTTGCGTGCCGATCGCAGCCCGTAGAGGCTGACGGCCAGCCCGGCGGCGCGCCTTTCGCCGTCCAGGCCGGCGGGCTCGTAGACACGGTGCGGGCAAACGATGAGACGCGAGCGCGCGCTGCGGCGCCGACGACCGGCGCGCAGCACCACGCGCAGCTCGTGATAGCCGAGGGGCAGACCGGGGGGGAGCGGCGCCGCCAGGCGCACGAAGTCGCGGCCGCGGATCTCGGTTCGAGCCAGCTCGCGCAGGTCGGCCAGGGGGAGGCGCCGCTGCTGCCGCCAACCATCCTCGCATTGAACCACAACGGAAACCTCCCCCTCACGCTCGGCGGCAGGGACGTGCAGCGGAAATTCTCTGGCGCCCTCCAGGATGACGAGTGTTTCCACGACCGGCTTTTCCCACTCCTCGAGAAGCCGCTGCTCGATCGCCTTTCGCAGCGAGCGCTCGTCGTCGGCGGGAACGCCCAGCGCCTTCAGGATGGCGATCTGGGTCCGGCGGGTAGGCGCGTGCTTGACGCCCATGACGTCTTCGTACTCGGGCAGGACGCCCCACAGCGCAGCCGCGCGCTGGAGCGTAAGGTCGTCGGGCGGGGAAGACTGGGAGGGCGATTCTTCACGCATGGAACAAGAGTTCGTGGATTTGTACGGACGCGAGCGACATGACCGCACCCAGGCGCTTATCTTTGATTGTATTCGGCCGGCGGGCGCGCACGCTCGCCGGCGCCGCGTGAGACAATGAAAGCATGGCAGGCGGGTTGCATCAGGACGAGTGGGTGAAGCTGCGAGCGCGCGCCCCCGAAGGCCTCTTCGAGCGCTGGGACCAGGACGACTACGGGTTTCTTTCGGGGGCGGTGGTGACGACGCGGCTGGATCGGGTAGTCAACTGGGCGCGCAAGAACTCGATCTGGCCGATGACTTTCGGGCTGGCCTGCTGCGCCATCGAGATGATGTCCATGAGCGCCTCGCGCTTCGATGTGGCCCGCTTCGGCGCCGAGGTCTTCCGGGGCTCTCCGCGTCAGTCCGACCTGATGATCATCGCAGGCCGCGTCTCGAACAAAATGGCGCCCGTGGTGCAGCAGCTGTATCGGCAAATGCCGGAGCCGAAGTGGGTAATTTCCATGGGCGCCTGCGCCACCTCGACCGGGGTCTACAACAACTATGCGCTGATTCCGGTCAACCAGATCATCCCCGTGGATGTGTACGTGCCGGGCTGCCCGCCCAGACCCGAGCAATTGATCTATGCCCTGATGCTCCTGCAAAAGAAGATCGAGGGGCAGCGCGGGAGCTTCCGGGAGCTTCTCCAGCGGGGCTGAGTCCCTTTTCGCTGAAACCCAGGCGCCTGGGACCGATAAGAGAAGACGGGTGACACCTCACCCGGCATTCCCGCGCGCTCTGCGCAGATGCCGAAGGAGGCGCCATGAACATTGATTCGTTGCATTCGCTGGGGCAGCCGCTGGCCGCCGCCGCAGCCCCTCTGCCGATCGAAAAGCTCTCCGAGCACCGGGAGCTGATCCAGGCGGTGAAGGCGCTGAATGCCGCTGAGCTCTTCGGCCAGAACCAAGAGTTGACCTTCGCAGTAGACCGGGAGACCCGCCGGCCGGTGGTCCGTATCGTGGACCGCAAGACGAACGAAGTGATTCGCCAGATCCCCCCCGAGCTGGTGTTGCGACTGGCTCAGGATCTCAGCCTGCTTCGGGGCGAGAAATGAGGCCGCGCGCCGGTCGGAAGGGAAGCGGGCGGAGCCGAGGTCTCCCGGAGGTGGACTGATGTCCTATCAGGCCCGTGATGCCTATCTGGAAAGTAAGGTGCTTGCGGCGGATCCGCTCGAGCTGATCCGTATCCTTTACCAAGCGGCGATCGAGGCCGTGGCGAACGCGCGCCGCTGTCTGACGGAGGGCGACATCCCGGGCCGCTCGCGGGAGATCACGCGGGCGCATTCCATTCTGACCGAGCTGACGCTGAGCCTCAATCACGAGGCCGGCCCGATCGCGGGCAATCTCGCCGAGCTGTACGACTACATGCAGCGGCGTCTGCTGGAGGCGCACGTCACGCAAACCGAGGGGCCGCTGGTCGAGGTGAGCGCGCTACTGGCTACGCTGTTGGAGGGCTGGAACCAGTGCCGTCCGGAGATGCACCCGGCGCGCGCCGCGACCGAGCCGCCCCCGGAGACCATGAGCGAGTACGCCGGCTACGTCGTGCAGTCCTGGACCGGCTGAGCTCGTGACACGGCGGGGCGGGTGAACGCGCAATCGAGGTGTGTTCAATCGGCGAGCGCCTGCCGGATTGCCCTTTCCAGGGCTGCACGGTCGAGCGCCGTGCTGATGAAGAGTTCCTGCCGCGCGCCTGCGCTCAGCGCAATCGCCTTCCATCCGTTTGTCGTCGGCACGGTGACGCGTACCCTGACCGGGCCGCGCGCGTCACGCACCCGCCGGATCACGCCGGGGATAACCGAGCGGATCTCCGGGGTGCTCGCGAGCAGGCGCTCCAGTACCTCGCGCAGACCCACGATCATGCTGTGCTCGACTTTGAGCCTGCCCTGTGCGGTTCTGACGCGCACGGCCTCAATCCGTCAACGGACGGCTCTCCAGGCCCAGGCTGAAACTCTCGCCCAGGTAAACCCTCTTCACTTCGGGGTCGCGGCCCAGGGCTTCGGGCGCGCCCGCGCGGAATATCCGCCCATTATTGATGATATAGGCGCGATCGGTGACAGCCAGCGTTTCACGCACGTTGTGATCGGTGACGAGAACGCCGATGCCGGAACGTTTCAGCTCGAAAATGATTCGCTGGATCTCGAGCACCTGAATGGGGTCGATGCCCGAGAAGGGTTCGTCCAGCAACAGGAACGCCGGCTCGATGACCAGCGAACGAGCGATTTCGACCCGGCGCCTCTCGCCGCCCGAGAGTGCGTAGCCCTTGTTATGCCGCACCTTCTCGAGGCCCATCTGCTCAATGAGCCGGTTCAGCCGGGCCCTGCGCTCGGCGGCGCTGAGCGGCATCATCTCCAGGACGGCGGCCAGGTTTTCCTCGACGGTCAGGCGGCGGAAGATCGACGGCTCCTGAGGCAGGTAGCTGATGCCGAGTCGCGCGCGCTGATACATGGGCAGCGAGGTAATGTCTTCGCCGTCCAGCAGGACGCGGCCCGAGTCAGGTTCGACCAGACCTACGATCATGTGGAACGACGTCGTCTTGCCCGCCCCGTTCGGCCCCAGCAGACCGACGACCTCGCCCTGCGCGACCGATAGCGAAACATCATCCACCACGCGTCGACCGCGGTAGCTCTTGCTGATCTCTTCCGCCTGTAGCGTGCGCATGGATTCACTGCCGGCGCAGCCGACTGAGCGCAGGTTGTCCGGGGCCGCCCTCCACCTCCAAGGTATCATCGCGCAGCCGCCAACTGATGCGGCGGCCCCGCGCCAGCCCTTTGGCGGCATCCTCTACCACAGGGGTACCGCCGTTGAGGACGGCACGCTCCTCCGGTGCGAAATATTCGGCCATTTCCGCCGATCCGGTCCGCGCGCCGCGGCCTGAGCGGTGGGTCAGGCGCACCCCGCCGCTGGCCAAAGCCCGCTCCAGCGTCGTCTCCTCGCCGGTCTGGCGGAACCAGGCTCGGAGTTCCGGCGCTTCGATCTCAAGCTCTTCGCGGCGCAGGCGGACGCCTCCGCTGTAATGCGCCATGCGCTCAGACTCATCGTAAAGCAACCTGCCGGCGCGGACGGTCAGCAGTGTCGGTCTCGCGGCGCCGGGGCGGCGCTCTGCGAATCGGCTCACGAGATTACCTTCCGCCCATAGTCGGCGTGCCGCCCGATCGATTTCCACGCGGTCCGCTTCCAGACGCTCGGAGCCTTGCCAGAGCTGGACACGCCCCTCGTAGAGCACGCGGCTGCGGCCTGCGAAGGTCTGCATGCGATCGGCTTGGGCTTCGAAGTTTTCTTCCCTGGAGACGATTGTCGACGGTCGGTCCTTCTGCCGGCTCCGAGAGGTGGAGCGGACGCGCCCTTCGGCGATGACGTCGCCCGTCGCGCGATCGAGCTCGATGCGTTCCGCTGCGATCGAGCCCTGGGCATCCCATACGCGGGCGGATTGCTCGAGCAGGAGCTTGGCGGAAACCTGATCTAGGACGCCGCGGCCGGCCCTGGCCTCCCGGGATCCTTCGCGGTACTGAAAGTCGTTCCACTGTTCGAGCCGCACCAGCTCGCCCGCGGCCGGATCGAACAGCGCCAGCAGATCGCGGCTGCGGGTTTCGATGGGCGGCTGCTGCGCCGCGTCGGACCCGGGCTCGGTGCGCGTCACGACGTCGACGGCCCGCACCGACCGGACCCGGTTGGCCTGGCCGTAATTGATCCACAGTCGCTCGGCCTGCACGCGACGTAACGGCTTTCCTTTGCGGTTGGGCACGAACTCTAGCGTCCCCGGCGTCTCCGTGCGCACCTGCTCGATCTCCTCGCCGCCGGGTCGCATTTCGAGCTGAATGACTTCGCTCGCCAGCCGGCGGGCGTCCGGCAGCGAACTGCCCGGCCGCGGAACCGGCTCCGTCACCAACGTGGCATTTCCCGCAGCCAGCGCGCTGCGCAGGATGGTAGCCCGCGCACGGGGTTCGAAGAGGAGGTCCATGCGAGCGGCCGTGGCGACAGTTCGAGCCGCCGCAGTTGCGGATTCCACCCTGGCCTCACCCTCGGCGGTCAGTTTCTCCAGCTCGCCCTCCGGCGTCAGATCCAAGTACAGATGGTCTGCGGCGAACGACCAGAGCCCGCCTTGCCGGCGCTCCCGGCCGCGCGCGCGGCGCGCTTCGATTCGCCGAATGGAACCCTCGCGCAGGACGACGATAGTGTCGGCGGCATCAATCGCAGCGTCACCACGGTGCAGACGCGCCCAGGGAAGCAGGAGAATGAGCGCATCGTTCTCCTTGTAAATGAGCTCGCCCGCCTGCAGCCGCATGGGGCGGCTGCCGGGGCCGCGGCCCCTCCAGTTCAGCTCGACCTGGCTGCGCAGGTGCAGCTCGCGACTGCCCGGGTCGTAGGAGGCGCCCACCGCGCTGCCCTCGCCTTCCTCCAGACGGAAACGCGCCGCCCGTTCGGTCGAAGCGCGGCCCGTGCGGTTGTCGAATGTGACGCCCGAGGTCTGGATCCAGACGAGCCGCGCATGAGCGCCCCCGGGGCGCAGTCCCATGACGAACTCGACCTCGCCCTCGGAGTAAAGGACGGCCCGTGCGGGGTCGAAGACGGCACGGCCGCAGCGAACCTGGTCGAAACGAGTCCCGTCTGCGTGGTGAAGACGCAGCTCGACCTGCTCCAGCTCGATTCTTTCGGGGTCCTGAAGATGTCGGAAGGTGCGGGCGCGGATCTCGACGCCGGGCCGATCGCCGATGTTGCGTGACCATTGCCAATCCTGCGCCGCCGCACCGACCCCGGCAGGCAGCACAGCCGGCTGGACGGGCCTCTGGCGCAGTTGAGCCTGGCGGCGCTCCCAATAGGTGAAGGCCACAGCGGCAACGATGCCGAAGATGGCGAGCGGCAACAGCCCGCGCTTGCCCCACATCCGATCCCACTATAACAACCCGCGGCAAGAACACCGGCGGCCTCGCAGCAATGACCGCCGGGGCCTGGGTGAATACGGAGCCCAGGGAACGGCCGTGGCGCCGCGCGGCGCAATCCTGCCGTGGATGAGGGGGACGGCGGTCGAGCTGCCGCGCCGTGCAGCCAAAACGCGAGTACGGGTCGCGGTCACGGCGGACGGAGCGTGCCTGCCGGAGGTTGTCCCGGGCGCCAAGGCAGCCCTGACCCCTCCTGCGACGCCGGGGCGCTCCATTCGGATGCACTGCGCGTGCAGTTGCGGAGGACCCGGCGCGGCAGCGGCCGGACCGCCTGTTACGCCGGGGCCGGGATGGTAACAGTTTCCCGTGTGTATGTTCGGGATGCGTCCCCACCCGGAGCTGGCGGAAATTCACCCGTGTGAACCTGCCGGGGCGTGTTGAGATTGCTGGGTTGCGAGGCTCCGGGCAGGCGCCTTCAGGAGCTCAGATGCAGCCGAGCGTGCGCGCGCTTGCCGGACCGCGCTTCGCGTTCGCCTGCCGCGGGCGGGGCCTCCGCGGGGCGCCACAAGGCAGCCGGCAGCGGAACCATGCGGCGCAATTCGTGCTCGCGTTCCCAACGATCGTACGCGTCCAGCCGCTCTTGGCGGCTCACCCGGATGTGCTCGCGCAATCGCTCCGCGGCGGTGGCAGGATCTCCGGCCTCTACGGCATCCAAGATCTGGCTGTGGTAGCGGTGGATGGATTCAAGCTGCAGCGCATCGTGCCCCTCCCGCCGATAGGAAAATATGCGCGTCAGCAGCCGCGTATCGGCGACCACCTTCATGATGCGGCGATTGCCCGCCAGTCGGAGCAGCAGCATGTGGAACTTGAGATCGGTGGCCAAAAACCGCTGCATCTCGGCCTCGTCCAGACGTTCGCGGTTCGAGCGGCGCAGCTCGTCGGCCATCCGGCGGATCTCGTCGCAAGCTTCCCGCAGGTGGGCGGTTTCGGACGGATTCGGCCGCTGCCTGGCCACCTTGTCGACGGCATAGACCTCGAGGGCTTCGCGCAGTTCGTAGAGCTCGACGAGATCCTCCCGGGTAGGTTGCACGACCACTACGCCCCGGCCGGGGATGCGTTCCAGAAACCCTTCGGCGACAAGCTGCCCGATGGCTTCGCGGACGGGTGTGCGGCTGACGCCGATCTGGCGCGCCAGCGCGACTTCCGAGATGGCCGCGCCCGCCGCGAGGCGCCCGGTGAGAATCTGTTCCTGAATGAAGGCGTAGGCCTTCTCGTGCAGTGAGCCGTCACGTGTACGTGGGGTCTTCATGGCCTCAGTTGAATTGCGGATTCAAGTGCATACGCAACACCAATCTAGAGCTACCCGCTCCGCCCTGTCAACTCGTTGCGGAGAAGGATCATCTCCGGCGACCCGAACCGCGTAGCGTTTGCACTGCGCCCGGTCGAAACGCCGGAGGATAGGGGACATGTTTGGATCGGGGTCGGCCAACCGCACCGTCACAGCTGGGCTGGCCGCGCCATCACGTCAATCGGCGTGCGACCGCCCATGTAGTTCCGCCTAAGGGGCGAACTCACGGGAACAAAAGCCACCCACCGCGTTCAGATCGGCCGTCATCGCTCCCATCGATCGATTCGTCCGGGCACATTGGCTGAGCCCCACCGGCGAGCCGCGGGGAGCAACCCGACGGCCCCGGAGCGGGGCAGCCGCTGCCTGCCGCACCGGCGGGGCGCCCTCCCTCACGGGCGGAACGGGCTTGTCTCGCAAAGCCCGGTAGGGTGGGCCGTCCTACCAGCGCCTTCCCAAGTCAATCATCAGCCCGCGCAGGGCGCTACCAGTACAGCTTGAGTCCCAGTTGCATTCGTCGCGGCTCGTTCAGTGTGCTGGTGACTTGGCCGAACGTGGGCGCCTGCAGGTTCCGGCTGCCCGGATTGAAACGCGGCGTGTTGAAGGCGTTGAACATTTCCCAGCGGAGGTCCAACCGGACGGATTCCTTCACCGGAAACGTCTTCGCGAGCGAGAAGTTGACCTCATGCTGCCATGGGAACCGTGCTTTCGGATTGTGTCGCGTGGTATTGCCCGGCCGGGTGTCCCACTGAGGTCCGAAGTAAGAGGGCGGCTGGAAAAAGCGGTCGCCTCCGAGCCAGTTCGGGTTCTTGTGCTTGACTATCCACCCCTCGTAGGTGGTCGCATGGGCGGCGTTCCGGCCGTTGAAAATCGGGAAAGTCACGTTGTTGAAAAGCTCGAGGGGAAAGCCGCTCGAGTAGAAATGGATGCCGGCCACGCGCCAGTTACCCAACACCCAATGCAAGGGATGAGCGCTGAGCCAGCGTCTGCCCTTGCCCACAGGCAACTCGTAAATATAAGCCAACTTCAGGTTATGCGTTTGATCGTACTGGCCGATGGATTTTTCGAGGCGCCGGTTGTAATGGTCGAGCGCGCTGTTATCGGCGTCGTAAGAATCGGAGTCCGTGATCAGTTTCGAAAGCACGTAGGAACCCTGAAGCGTGAGGCCCGCCGAATAGGCTTTCTCGATCTTCAGCACCATGGCGTGGTACGTCGAGTGCCCGCTTTTGTCGCCCTGCCCCGCGCGGGTGTCGATGTCGAGGTATTGCGGGAAGGGACGTAAGGCCTGGGCGACGCTGACCGGAGCGCAGGTGCGGCTGAAATCACAGTCGATATTCCGATACGGGCGCTTAATGCCCGCAGCCTTCGCGGCAGGGGAATCGACATTGCTAGTTAACAGCGCCCGCCCATACTTCTCGAAGACGCTGAAGGGCAACTGGTTCATGCGTTTCAGGCCGGCCACCAGATGCGCCCCCATCGTCGCGTTGTATGCGGCTTCGAGGACGACGGAGCCGGAAAGCTGCCGCTGAAGGGAGAGTGTCCATTGATAGTTGGTGGGCAGCCGGACGGCCTCGTTGTCCCAATAGGCTGTGTTGTTACCGTTAGAGAAGCTGGGATCGATCACCGGCGGCTTGGTATAGGGCGGAAGTCCCTGGTCCAGCAGGAAGGCGGGCGTGATGCCGTCATCGAGACTCGAGGGCCGGAAAATCAGCACCGCGCCTTCGAAGTGTGTGCTGCCGGTGACGGTCTTGGCTACGCCGTAGCTGATGCCGCCCGAGGCACGAACCACTGTTTTCGGTCCGAGCTGATAGGCCAAACCCAGCCGCGGCCCGATGCCGCCCCACCAACCGGGAACCAGCGTCCGCGAGTTTTCCCGTCCCGGGCCGAAGCCCGCGAAGCGAAGGGCCCCCGGTAAGTTGTCCGCACGCGGATTGGGTTTCGTGGGCGTGAAGTCGCTCCACTTGTCCTTCTGCTCCAGCGGCGGCAGCGTGAACTCGTAGCGCACCCCGAGATTCAACGTCAGCCGCGGCGTGACCTTCCAGTCATCCTGGACATACCAGGCATGGCTGCGCCACTGCTGACCGACGAAGCGGTCGTTCTCGGTGCCGCCGGAGAAAGCATAGCCGAGCAGGAAGGAGGCGAAACCGTTACCGCCGCCTGTACTCAAGTTGTTGTTGCCCGGCACGCTCGTCGAGCGCCGGTCGCCCCGCGCCAGGCCGCCGATGGTCTGTTGACCGAAGCCGTTGTAATGGATTCTCTCCCAAAGGTAGCCCATCTTCAGTGTATGACGGCCTCGGATCCAGGTCAGATCGTTGCCGTAGCTGAAGATGAAGTTCTCCGAGCCGTCGTGTGCGTTGGCGACCCACGTGTTGTAATCGGAGTACTGCACGATCAGAAGGTTTCGGTTGCAGTCCCACGCGCCTTCCAGACAGACCCCTTTCTGCGACCAGTTGCCGTCCAAGGTTAAGGCGTCATGCCGCTCTTTCCAGAAGTTGACTCCTCCGTAGGCATAGAAGACCAACGTCGGGCTGATTACCTTGGTGAAGGTCCCGCGGTAGACGTCGCTGCGCTGCCGGTCGATGCGATTTTCGTTGAGGATGCCGGGCAGACCCGGGAACCCGTCCGGCCCCGGCACCCTTTCGTGCAAGCCGTAATTGTACAGAAAGCTGACCTTAGTATGCGCGGAGAAGTTATGATCCGCCTTGACCGAGTACTTAGTCCAGGGGTCGAGGGCCGTGCCCTTGTTGTTAATGTAGTTATTGCGCACGTAGTCGCTGGTTCCGGGCGCGGCATTGTTGTTGGGGAAAGCTAGGTTGCCTACCAGCTTGATATAGTTGGAAGCCAGGCGGCTGAAGCGCGCCTGGGGGATCATGTTGTTGGGGAAGGGATCCCGGATGAAACCCGGACCCGCCGGGTTGGGCCGGGTCGTCGCAGGATCATAAATGGGTACGAATCGACCGGTCCCGTCCACCCAGTAGCGGAAGTCTCCCTGGTACATTTCGGGCGTCGGCACGCTGAAGCGGCCGCTCGCGGCGCCGACCCGATTGCGGAACCACTCACCGGTGGTGAAGAAAAAGGTGCGATTGTGACCATCGTACAGGCTGGGCAGGTAGACGGGGCCTCCCAGACTGTACCCGAAGTCGTGCTGCTTGTAAACGCCCTTGCGGGCCTCGAAGAAACGTCGGGCGTCCAGCGCGTCGTTGCGGAGAAACTCGTACAGGCTGCCGTGGAGCTCGTTGGTGCCCGACTTGGAGGCGAACGTGATCAGGCCGCCCTGCGCGCGACCATACTCGGCCTTGAAACCGTTGGTTTCGACCGCGAACTCCGTGATCGCCTCTACGGACGGCGTGTTCACATTGGCCCATTCGACCGAGTTGAAACGGCCGGTGAGAATCGAGACACCATCCAGCGTCGCACCGTAGCCCCCGGCCTGTCCCCCGCCGACGTTGAAGGCCTTATCGGAGTCAATCGCAGGCTTAGACGCCTCCGGTGCGATGATGGCCAGATCGAAGGCGCCGCGCATTGCCCCGCCGACCACCAGCGGTAATTGGTCCACCATCCTGCTGGAGACCTGCGTGGTCACCTTGGCGGTCTCAGTTTGAATCTGAGCCAGTGAACTCGTCACCGAGATCGACTCGGTCAGCGCCCCCAGCTCGAGGGTGACTGTGATGGGGACGGTGCGGCCGGCCGCCACGAGCACCCCTGTCTGCTCGAATGCCTTGAAGCCTTGCGCCTCGATGCGCACCGTATACGTTCCGGGCGGAAGCGAGGGAACCGTGAAGTTACCTGTGGCCGTCGTTTCAGTAGTGAAAACGGCACGCGTCGCCACGTTAGTCACCGTGACCCGCGCCGCCGGCACTACCGCGCCGGAAGCGTCCTGCACCGTGCCGCTGATGAGCCCCCGCTCAGTCTGCGCCGTCAGAAGAGCCGCGCAAAGAAACCCAAGAAACGGACCTCGGAGATGCATGTCGCCCCCTCCCTTCGTTGACCAAGTTGTCGCAACCCCGGTTGAGTGCTGCCTGGCGATTCCATCACCCTAACCCGTAGGTCACGTGCCTGGCTCTCGCCGCACGGATTATACTTCCGCGAGCCGTCAGGCGTCAACAGGGGCCGAAGAGGGCTCGCACTGAGGCCGCTCGTGTAAGAAACGCGGAGCGACCCCTTGGGACCTGCCCAATGGATCCGCCCTCTTGAAAGATTGCAAGTCGATGTGACCGACGCCGAACCGGGCGAGGCGAGCGGCGGCGGCCCGGCGGAGCCCGAGCTGCGCGAACTTTTTCGCGACCCCCTTGCTCGTCAGCGACGGCGGCCACCGCTATTGTCCTTGCGGAAAGTCAGTCCTCGGGGTAAGTTCGGCCAGCAGAACAAGGGGGCCTCGAAAGCCGTCAAAGGCCCGGTACGTCATGACCTACCCGCGGCTGGGGAGTGCTCTTCCCGTGCGCGCTTCGGCGCAATTCGTTGACCCAGCTGCCCGCGTCCACGATTTCCTCCTGCCAGGGCGTAGGTTCCCGTCCAAAGGCTATTCGGCGTTCGTCAAAGCCGGCTTGCAAGGTCCTGCCTGATCAACGGAAAAGCGGAGGCTGCAGAGCCCGAATGGCGCCCGCCATCGCGACCGCCGGCTACACGCTGACCACGGGGCAGGGAGACTCGCGAATGATCGCGTAAGCGTTGGTGCGCAGCCTTCCGTAAATGCCCGCGGCCGAACCCCGCCCGATGACCATCAGATCGGCCTGCCGACTCGCCGCCACCGAGCAGACCACCTTAGGGGCGTCACCGAACTCGATGACCAGCTCAGCCTCGGCCCCGGTCTCATCGAGGAGGCTCTTCAGGCGCTGCCGGGCTGTGGCGGCCAACTCGGCATTGAGGTTCCGATCCCCGCACTCGCCGGGTCGCAGCTCTACGCGCGGGCAGGCATGAGCGACCAGTAATCCGGCTTCGAAATCCCGGGCCAACGCGGCAGCCCAGCGCAGCGGTTCGGCGCTCTGCGGGCCCAGATCAACCGCGCAAAGGATGGTCCGCAGACGGATGGCCTCGGGCACGGGCGCCTGCTCAAGGTGTATGCCGGTCCACACCGGGCACTGAGCGTCGTGGAGCACCTTAGCGGTGACAGAGCCCAGAATGAAACGGCGGAACCGTCCGTAGCCGTGCGTGGGCATGGTGATCAGACTGACCTGCTCCGTGCGGGCCGTTTCGACGATGGTCTGAGCTGCCTCGCCCTCGGCCAGCAGGCGGCGGACCCGGACCCCCTCCAGTTCGTGGGCCAGGAAAGTCTCGAGCCTTTCGCGAGCTTGGGCCTTGCGGTTGGCGGCCAGGTCCGTCAGCACCGCGCCGCCAAACTCGAGCGCGCTGAACTCATAACGGATGGGCTCGACCGCGTGCAGGATGAGAATCTCGGAGCCGTAGCGCGCAGCGAGCAGTTGCGCGTAGCGCGCTGCGCCTAGGCAGCGGTCGGAGAAGTCCACCGGCAGCAGGATCTTTTCGAGCGCGAGCATCCCGGTCACCCCGGATTGTAACGCGACTCAGTGTCCGTTGGCCTGCAACAGACCCAGGTCGGAGAGAATCTTCGGGGCCGGCTCGTCCATGGCCAACACACGATGACAGGAGTTGCAATCCTGCGTGATCTTGCGGCCGTCGGCCGAGGTGCGGTCATCGTGGCATCGGAAGCAGCCCGGAAAGTCCATGTGGCCGATGTTGTTCGGGTAGGTGCCCCAGGTGACTTTCATCTCGGGAAAGACGTTGCGCTGGTGGATCTCCACGAGCGCACGGCCGGCGCGCACGATCTCGTCCCGGAACTTCGCGAATACGGCCGGATGCTCCTTTCGGTAGTACTGTTCGAGGGCGGCGGGGATGAGCCTGGCGACCGCATCGCGGTCGGAATACTCTTTCTGAAGGAGTTCTACGCCCACTTTGCGGATCCAGGGCAACGTGGGCGGGATCTGGCCCTGAGCCATGGCACGGTCCACGGCGGCTGTAGGCGAGTCGAAGGCATGCGTGGGACGGTTGTGGCAGTCCATGCAATCCATCACGCGCCGGGGCAGGTTGCGCACGGTTTCCGGCGTGGCGTCGGCCGCCAGATAGACCGTGGTGCGCCCAGTGATCGAGTTGCTGTAACGCACCCAGGGGATGGTTTGCCGCCCCGGATCGGCATGCGCGTATTCGATGGTCACCCCAGGATCCAGATGCGCGCCGTGAATTCCGCGCTTTTCGTGGCCGCCGCCGATATGCATGAGCAACACGGTGAGCATGCGCGTGTTGGCCTCGTCCTCGGCGAACTTAGTTAGGATCCGCAGTCGGTCCGCCCCGAACTTCTGCGGCCAGTGGCATTGCTCGCAGGTCTCCCGAGCCGGCCGCAGATTGGCCACGGGAGTGGGAATGGGGCGCGGGTACGTATTCAGGATCGTGGCGAAGACCTGTCCGACGCCGGAGAGTTTGCTGCGTACGAACCAACTGGCGCCGGGACCGATGTGGCAGGCCACGCAGGCAACGCGCGAGTGCGGCGAGCCCTGGTAAGCGGTGAACTCCGGGGCCATGACCTTGTGGCAAGTTTTGCCGCAGAAGGTCACGCTATCCATGTAATGAACAGCGCGGTAAGTCAGCTGAGATCCGATGATCAGATTCGCCAGGGTCGTCACGCCGAAGAAGGCCACCAGGCGACGGAGTTCCGGGTTGTGCCACTCCAGTGGCGGGAAGACTCGCGCGGGTTCGCCCCGCTTGCGCCGGCGCCGGATCTCGCGCACGATGCCCAAGGGGATCAGGACCAAGCCGACGAAAAAAACGCCGGGCAGCACCAGAAAGGTCAGGATCCCCGTGTAGGGGTTGTCCACGTCACCGCGCAGGTAAAGAGGCAGGTGGAGCAGCCACAGAATGGACGCCGTGGTCACAGCCACAACGCCCAGTAGACTGATCCAGTTGCTCGACAGATAAACGAGCGGCGAGAGCCACTGCCGCACGCCGCCCTCAACCATTCGGATCATGTTCCTCTTCCGGAGCAGTCGCCGGCGCGGTCGCAGCTTCGGACACGGGCGCCGCCCTCCCGAGCTCCTCGCGGTGACGTGACACCACACGCGGACGGGGGCTCCAGCCCGTCAGGAACGCCGTGTCCATCGGGTAGACGTCGGGGTCGAATATGACGGTGTAAAAGTGCCAGACCACGATGGCCAGCGCTGCGAGTACGGCTTCGTAAAAGTGAACGGTGGAGGCGAAGTCCAACACGCTCTTGGGCAGATGCGCAAGGACCCAGTTGTTGGCCCACAGAGCGATGCCGGTCAGGGCCATGATCGCCGTGCCCCAGACCACGGCCCAGTACTCGATCTTTTCGACGTAGCTGTGCTCGGAAAGCAGGGGCCTTCGGTTGGTCAGCCCCAGGTTGTAGGCCAGTTGCGCGACCGCCTCGGTCAGGTCGCGCCGCTTCGGCCACAGCTCCTGCCAACGGCGTCGCAGGCGCGGGCTCGTCAGCAGAGTGATCACGTGCAGGATGGACGTGGCGATGAGGACGACCGCGGCGACGCGGTGGACGGTGCCGCGCACCGGGAACCGGGATTCCCAGCGGACCAGGATCTGCGCCCACCACTGCTCAGGATAGCGAAGGGCGAAGCCGGTCCACACCAGGACCAGGAAGGACGTGGCCAGTAAGGCGTGCTGGATGCGCTCCAAGGGCAGCATTCGCAAGGAGGCCGCCGTGTGCAGCGGCGCCATGCCGCGCATCTTACGCCGCAACTTGCGGACCCAGTCCCCCAAGTTGTGGATGAGCATGAAGCCAATGGTGATCGGGATGATGATTTGGTAAAAGCCCCGTGCCCACCGGACTCCGAGGGGCTCGGCGCCTCCGGCGATCTGATGAATCGGGCCGAGAGCGAAGCGCTGTCCGGCGCCGGGGTGGCACTCGCCACAGGTGCGGGGAAGGTTCCGGGGGTGAATGCGCGATCGGGGATCCGAAGAGGGCAGGACGTCGTGGGCTCCGTGGCAACTGGCACAGTTGGCCACGGTTTGCGAACCGGCGCGCGCAGCCAGCCCGTGGAATGAAGCCTGAAAGCTGACCAGCCGATCGGGGGGCAGCCCATAGCGTCGACTCAGGCGCACGTCTCCGTGGCACTGCCCGCAAGTCTCCGGCACGCGGCTGGGAGCCACCGTCGAGCCGCGCCGGCTGGGCGGCAGGATCGCGTGCTCGCCGTGGCAGCTGGTGCAGACCGGCGCGTCACGGACGCCTTTGGCCAGGGCCGTCCCGTGCACCGACATCTTGAAGTGGTCCAGCGCCTCGGCGTGGCACATTCCGCAAAGCTCGGGCACGTTCCGGTGGAACTCCACCGACCGCGCCGACTTCAGTTCATGCACATTGCCGTGGCAGACCTCGCAGCTCGGGGCGGCCTCGCCCCGTCGCGCCGCTTCTGCGTGCACGCTACGCCGCTGCTCGCCGACCACTTCGGCGTGGCAGGTCTCGCAGCCGGCGACTTTCAGGCCCGCAGGGTGCGGGTACGTTTCACGGCCGGGATGGCATTGCACGCACCGCACCTGTGCGTGCGCGGAGGCGGCCACCGCTTTGCCCTGCTCGTGACAGGCCGAGCAATCGGCGGCCTGCTGCGCCCGGCCTAATGCCGCCGGCAACAACACCAGCAGCGTCGTCAGCCCCCACCGCATAAGAACATCGGACCTCGAAACGGCGCGCCCCCTCAGAACGCGCCTCGACTGGTCCGCTCCCACGCGTCCCACAAGAACAGGCCCAGCAGGCCGATGCCGTAGATGACCGTCACGATCGTAAGAATCTTCATCCACCGTTCCACCGAGAGCAGCTTCTGAGCGATGGTCATCTTCTGCGAGATCTCCGCAGGATCGGTGCCCAGAACATGAAGACTTTCCTGCTCCCTGCGCGACAGTCGCGCCCGGTAGATCGCCACGATGATGATGGCCACGATCAGAACCAGGAAAATCGCCGAGAACAGCATCAGGTTCATAGCTTCATCCTCGTCTGGTACTTTTCGCCTCGCCGCATTCCACGGCTCGCCTCATGCCGTCAGGTTCTCGCGCCGGAAAGACTTGCCCGTAGCCTCCTCGATCACTTCGATGATCTCGACCAGATGGGAGTCCAGCGCACACCTTGTCTGACCGCGGAGCGGGCATTCCCCATCCAGCCGCTGATCGAGACAGACCGAGCAGACGTTCTCCCGAATTGCGCGAATGTAGTCCTGGATGTCGTCGCTATCGGTCGCCAGGATCGCCTGCGCCACCAGCGGGAAGAGCTCAAAGAGCCGGCAGTTCTCACCTTCTGGCAGGTCGCAGGCGCCTTCGGCGGTCCGCACCTCGCATTCCCGGCAGATCCGGCTGCGTACCATCGCTTCCAGTTCGTGAAGCCGCGGCCTCATGGCTAGCCCCCGGTTTCCGGCGCTTTCGATTTGCGCCCGTTCTGCTCCTCGACGTTCTTACTGCTCCCCGGAACCGGACCGGAGCACCGCGCCGCCGGACCTCTGCGCGGCGGATGGCTGCAGCGCAGGGCCGCCGCCATGATCGCCAACACCGCAGTGTTCAGGGGGTCATTACAGAATACCACCGACCGGATGCCCGCGTTCCAGGCTCGCGAGAGCTCGTCCGGGTCGTTGCGTGTGATCAACACGATCCTCTCGGGGTGCGCAAGCGGCGCCGGCAGCCGGCCCAAGGCCGCCGAATCCACCACGATCACGCCTTCCTGCTCGGGATCCGGGGATTCGACCGAGCACACCTCAGCCATGCCGCTGCTTTCCAAGCGCTGGCGCAGCGCCTGGGCGTAGGCTGCGTCCGCCATGGCAAGCTGGATTTTCGCCATCCGCGTGCTGCGCAGCGGCTGGGCGCTTCCGAGGCGCGCAGGCTGCCACTCAAAGCCGTTGCAATCGGATCGCCAATTCCCTGCCGCCCCGCATGGCCCAATTTCCAGGGAAATGGGTGAATTTGCAACCTCTCGGTTCGTCCTCTCACGGCGGTGCTGTGTGGGCCTCACCCACCCCTGCTGAGGTGGGTGCGGAACCTGACCCAGTGGCCGGAGAGGTTGCGCGCACCCGCCGCCGCATCGCGGGCATGACAAAATATATCGGTTCGGTTTGCAGAGCGCTGCCGATGGCAGAGGGGACCAGGCTTTCCGCCGGCAAGCTTCCCGCCCGCCTGCTCCGCGTGCTGCTCGGCCGTGTGACTCCCAGCGATGCCTCGGTCGTCGTGGGGCCTGCCGTGGGCGAGGACGCGGCGGTGCTTGACTTGGGGTTCGGGGAGCTACTGGTCGCCAAGACGGACCCGATCACCTTCGCCGCACGAAATGCCGCGCGCTACCTGCTGGCCGTGAACTCCAACGATCTGGCGGTCATGGGCGCCCGGCCGCGTTGGCTTTTGGTTACGGCGTTACTGCCGGCAGGGATCGCCGAGAGCGATGCTGAAACCCTGTTCGAGGAGTTGCGCCTGGCATGTGAACAGGCGGGGGTCTCACTGGTTGGCGGCCATACAGAGATGACGGTCGGGCTGGACCGTCCGATTCTGGTCGGCTGTCTGCTCGGGACCGTCGCCCGGGACCGCCTCGTCCGGACCTCGGGCGCGCGCCCAGGCGACGCCCTGATCCTTGCCGGCGGACTCGCGATCGAGGGATCCGCGATCCTGGCCGCCGAGCACGCGGATGAGCTCAGGCGAAGGGGCGTTTCGGAAAGCGTAATTCAGGCGGCTGCCGACTGGCTCGAGCACCCCGGCATTTCGGTCCTTCCGGCAGCCCGCTTGCTGATGGCTGCCGGGGGCGTGCACGCCCTGCACGATCCCACCGAGGGCGGGCTTGCCACCGCGCTGCACGAGTTGGCGGAGGCGGCTGGAGTCGGCCTCTGGGTTCGAAGGGAAGCCATCGCCGTGTTAGCAGAATGCCGCGCGATCTGCGAGGCACTTGGCCTGGACCCGCTGGGCCTGCTGGCCTCTGGCGCGCTGCTGGCGGCGGTGGATCCGCAGGCGGCAGGACTTGCCGTGGAGCGGCTCGAGGCAGCCGGAATCCCGGCCTCCGTCATCGGCGAGGCCCGCCCAGCTTGCGAGGGAAGAGTCCTGATCGAGGGCGATCGCGCTCGGCCCCTGCCGGTCTTCGAGCGCGACGAGTTGGCGCGATATCTGGAAACCAGACCGCTGAACTAAGAGCCCCAAGCGCTCAGCTTTCGGCCATCCAAGCGTTCATGACGATCGCGACCGCGGCGATGGCAGCGGTTTCAGCCCGCAGGATGTTGGCGTTGAGCGTGACCGCGCGCCAGCCCGCTGCCCGGGCAGCCTCGCGCTCTTCCTCCGTCCAGCCTCCCTCCGGACCGACGAGAAGCCCGACCCGGTCTTGCGCACGCCGTTCACCGGCCGCGGGGAGCGACGCGAGCAGCGGCGTGCCTGTGCGCAGCTCATCCAACAATGCCCGCCAAGAAAACTCGCCGGTCAGAGCCTCGCGAAAGCTGACCGGACGACTGATCTCGGGCAGATGCGCCCGGCGCGCCTGCTGGCTTGCCTCACGAGCGATGCGCCGCCAACGTTCGAGCCGCTTGAGTGCGCCCGTCTCCAGGCCCTTCTCGCTGCGTGCCGCGATCACGGGCAGGATGCGCTCGACGCCCAGCTCGGTCGCCTTCTCGATGATCCACTCGAAGCGGTCGAACTTGATGAGGGCCGCGTGCAGGACAAGCCGGAGGGGAAGGGGCTCGGCCGGCAGGTGCTCGACGATGCGGAAGAGAACCTCCCTGTGACCGAAGCCCTCGATTTCGGCCACGTACAGGTTGCGGTTGTCGGAGAGCTCGAAGCGCTCGCCGCGGCGCGCACGTAAGACGCGCCTGAGATGTTCAGCGGCCTCCCCGGCGAGCACGGCGCGGCCCTCCCGCACCGCGTCGACGAAGAAGCGGCGCCGCGCCATGTAGAATTAATTCTACTCCGGTGGCTGTATGATCGCCCACCTTCGCGGCGTGCTGCTCGAGAAGCACCCCAACCAGGCCGTCGTGGAGGCCGGAGGGGTTGGTTATGACGTGACCATCCCGGTGTCCACCTATTCGGCGCTGCCCGAACCCGGCGCCGAAGTACGACTGAGGATTCACACGCACGTGCGCGAGGACACGTTGGCGTTATACGGGTTTGCAACAGAGGAGGAAAAGGCGCTGTTCGAGCGCCTGATTACGGTCAGCGGCATCGGGCCGCGTCTGGCCATCACGGTGCTTTCGGGGCTGCCCGTGACCGAGCTCTACGCAGCGATCCGCGGCGGGGCGGTCGAGCGACTGCTGCGCATCCCGGGCGTGGGGCGGAAGACGGCGGAGCGGATCGTGCTCGAGCTCAGGGAGAAGCTGCCCGCGACGCCGGCGGCGGCACGGGAGACCGTCGCGGCGGGCGCGATGAGCGCCGTCGAGCAGGACGTGCTCTCGGCCCTGGTCAACCTGGGCTGCACGGCGGCGGCGGCGGAGGCGGCCGTGCGCAAGGCGCGTGCCGCCGGGACGCCCGAGGAGTTCGAACCGCTCTTCCGGCGTGCGCTCGAGCTGGTGCGATGAAAGGACGGCCGTGTTGCGTTACGCTTGATACAGGATGCGCGATCGGGGCGTCATTTCCGCGGCCGCGCGCGAGGAGGACCGTCAGTTCGAAGCCAGTCTACGCCCGCGGCGGCTGGAGGAATTTGTCGGCCAGAACCGCCTGAAGGAGATCCTGGGCATAGCCATCGAGGCCGCGCGGCAGCGAGGCGAGGCGATGGATCACGTGCTGCTGTGCGGGCCGCCGGGTCTGGGCAAAACGACGCTGGCCGGCATCATCGCCGCCGAGCTCGGCGTTCCCTTCGAGCAAACCGCGGGACCGATCCTGCAAAAGAAACTGGATCTGACCGGCATCCTGAGCCACATCCGCCCGCGGCAGGTTTTCTTCATCGACGAGATCCACCGGCTGCTGCCCGACCTGGAGGAGATGCTGTATGCCGCGCTGGAGGATTTCCGCGTGGATATTGTCATCGGGTCCGGTCCGGGCGCTCGGACGCACTCGCTGCCGATACCGCGTTTCACCGCCGTGGGCGCCACCACGCGCCAAGGCCTGATCAGCGGGCCGTTGCGCGGTCGCTTCGGCCTGCTGCTGCGTTTGAATCATTACACCGTCGAGGAACTCACGCAGATCGTGCTTCGTTCGGCGCGGTTGCTTGAAGTGACGATCGACGAGGCGGGCGCCGCCGAGATCGCACGCCGCAGCCGTGGAACTCCGCGCATTGCCAACCGCCTTCTGCGCCGCGTGCGTGACTACGCACAGGTCCGCGCCGCCGGGGCCATCGACGAAGACGTGGCCCGCACGGCACTGGACCTGCTGGAAGTGGATCGGTTCGGACTGGACGAGATCGATCAAAAGATCATGCTCACGATCCTGGAGAAATACTCCGGTGGGCCCGTGGGCCTGAACACCATCGCCGCCTCCATCGACGAGGAGCCGGATACGATCGAGGAAGTTTACGAGCCGTATCTGATCCAGCTCGGATTCCTGGACCGCACGCCGCGGGGTCGCGTGGCCACCGAGAACGCCTTCCGTTACTTCGGCATCACGCCGCGCTGGCGCAATAGCGCGCAGCGGACGCTGTTTTGAGCCGTGAAGCGGGTGTACCTCTCGATCGGGTCCAACCTCGGGGAGCGGGAGCGCCTGCTCGAGCGGGCGCTCGCAAAGCTGAGTGCCGCGGCGGTGCGGCCGCTGCGTGTCTCATCGGTGTACGAGACCGAACCCTTGGATCGCCGCAACCAACCCTGGTTCCTGAACATCGTAGTGGAGGCCGAGACGGACCTGTTCCCCCGCATGCTGCTGATGCGGATCCGGCGGATCGAATTCGAGCTGGGTCGGAGACGTCTCGCCCCCAAGGGCCCGCGCCCCATCGACATTGATGTGCTGTTAATCGGGGGTACGGTCCTCCGCACGCCGGAGCTTACCGTGCCGCATCCTCGCATGCACGAGCGCCGCTTCGTGCTCGAGCCGCTGGCTGAGCTGGCGCCCGAACTGCGTCACCCGGTCGACGGGCGACCGATCCGCGAGCTGCTGGAGGCAACACGGACTCAGCTGGTGCGCCGCGTCGCTTTCCGGCCGGCGCTTCCGGCCTGAAGCTCAGGGAAGGCGGGCAGCGAGCGCGCGGGCCAGAGTCGCGCCGTCCTCTCCCTCTTTGAGGTTTGCCCAGCCTCCCAGGTAGCGGCCCTTGCGGAAAAAGCAAAGGCGGCCTAGGTAGCGGTCGGAGGCCGCGAAGGCCTCGTCCGCGACGTCGACCTCCGTGGTCTGGCCGAAGCGTTCACGCAGCTTTCTCATGACTGCGGCGGCTGCATCGGGACTGCTTTCGGCCACGATGAAGCACTTGCCAAATTCGTACTCGGCCGCGTACCCGTAACGCAGCAGGCGGATTCCGAGCACGCTTTCCGGCACCAGGCGAATCGAGCCCTCGATAAGCCGCTCGGTTGGAAACCACTTCAGAGTCTCCGGGAGCTCGATTCGGCCGGAAATGCGTTCGGCCATGGCGTACGCGAAGGCACGCAGAGCTGCGCTGTGGTCCTTGTCCGGTTCCGCCGAGAATTCTACGTAGAAGCGGTCCTTGGCGAAGGTGGCCTTGCGCGGCAGCACCTGGCCTGCCATGCCGATCGGCTCGGTGGGCCGGCGCGGATCGCGATTGGCCGTGAAGATGCCGTAGGCCCACTCGGGATCGGACATTTCCGAGACGTCGAAGACGATCGTATCCTCGCCCGATTTGCACGTGACGCCCTGCATGCGGACGAAGCGATAGAGAAGGTAGCCCTCGGCGTTGCCGTTCATGTACTCGTAAAGGTTCTCGGCGTCGTAGGTGCGGAAAGGCCCGTGCTGGGTCCAGCCGGGCACAAGGCCGCAGTCGGGCTTTTGCGCCGGCAGGGACCCGCCGGCCGCGAGCCAGAACAGGGCAGGCAGGAAGAGCCGGGCTTTCACGCCAGCCACTCCTGCGCACGCACCAGCCTTTCCGCCACGCGCACGCCGTTCGGGCAGCGAACCGCACAACGATCGCAATCGGCGCAGCGCACCATGCGAGCAGAGGCCGGCAGCGTCAGGAACTGCTCGCGCGCGAGCGCGAACTCGCCGTAGCCTTCCGCGTACATCAGGCAACGCAGCATATCGGGAATGGGCAGCCCGTGCGGGCACTGGCTTGCGCAGCCGTTGCAGCCACGGCAGTACAGCGGACCGATCTCCTTCAGACGCCGAGCCAAAATTTTCTCGTCGGCTTCGCTGAACGGCTCGGTCATGGCCCGTAGGTTCTCCTCAAGCTGCTCCATGTCGGTCATGCTCGGGATCGTGGTATGGACGTTCGGGTTGCGCAGCACCCATTTCAGCGCGGCCAGCATGGCGCCTTCGCGGTTCAGTTTGGCGTGCAGGTCACTGCCCGGGCGCGCCTTGCGGAAGCCTCCGGCCATGGTCTTCATGGCCACCACACCCAAGCCCGCCTTCGCCGCCGCCTCCAGCGCGGGTTCCAACGTCTTGAACATCGTGAAGTTGTAAGCTACGATGACCACGTCGATCTTGCCGGTCTTGATCGCCGCCTCGATTACGCCCGCCTGGTTGGAGTGCGTGCTCAGACCCAGGAAGCGGGCTTTCCCCTCTTTCTTGGCGGTCTCCAGAGCGTCCAGCATCTCCTCGGTGAGCCGGTTCGGATCTCCCACGGCGTGCAGGCACCAGACGTCCACGTAATCGGTGCCCATTTCGCGCAGGCTGGTCTCCAGGTCGGCGAGGGCCGCCTGCTTGGTCGAACCGTGCGTCTTGGTCGAAATGTAGACCTGCTTGCGACGGCTCTTCAGGGCAGCGCCCACCATGCGCTCGTTGTTGCCGCCCTGGTATCCGCGGGCCGTGTCGAAGTAGTTGATGCCGGCCTCAGCGGCTCGCTCGATCACGCTGGGATCCGAAGTCAGCATGCAGCCGAAGCCGACGGTGCTGACTCGCAGACCGGTGCGGCCGAGGGTGCGGTACTGTAACTCCGTTCTGCGACTAGCCGACGCCTGAAGGCCGTATGGACGAGAGGTGGACGGCGATGCCAACCCGGCGGCCGGCGCTGCCAGGCTCGCGGCAAGAAAAGTTCGGCGTGTGGTTCGACTCATCGGCTTCCCCTTTCCAGCCCCGCCCGACGGTGCGCAGCGAGGCTCCGGTATAATCGGATTCGAACCTACGATTATAGCTTCAGGCGGTAGGTGAACCACTGCGGAAAGAGGTTTGAGCATGGCCGATCAGATTTCGCGACGCGGATTCCTGGGATGGACGGCGGCAGCGCCGCTCACGGTGGGTGCGGCAAGCGCGCAGCAGGCGCCGGCCAAGTACGATCCGCAGCCGGTTTTTCCGTACGAGCGGCGTGCGGTGGTGTCGCTGGTCAAGGGCGAAGAGCGGCGCAAGCTCATCCATGACGCGCTCGAAGCCATCGACGACCAGATCCGCCCGCTGCTGAAGCGCAAGAAGTATGTCGTCATCAAGCCGAACAACGTGTCCACGGTCAACCAGCTGGCATCCACCCACGCCGACACGCTGCGCGGCATTCTCGACTACCTCGCGCGGCGCACGAAGGGTCCCGTGGTCATCGCGGAGTCCTCGGCCGGCGAGACCATGGAGGGTTACCATAACTTCAAGTATCCGGAGGTGGCGCGCGAGTTCCGCTCGTTGAAGGTCAGCCTGGTGGATCTCAACGACGAGGCGAAGTACGTGGTGATCCCGCTGCTCAGTCCTGATCTGCACGTGCAGCCCGTGAGGCTGGCGGCGCGCCTCCTCGATCCGGACGCCTTCATCATTTCGGCGGGCATCCTAAAGACGCACAATACAGTGGTGGCGACGCTGTCGGTGAAAAACATGACGCTGGGCGCCCCCTTGCGGAACCGACCCAAAGAGACGCCGCGCTGGAACGACAAGCGCAAGTATCACGGCGGCGTACGACAGACGCATTACAACATGATGCTGACGGCGCAGAAGATGGCGCCCTATTGGAGCGTGGCCGTTCTGGACGGCTTCGAGGGTATGGAGGGCAATGGCCCCACTTCGGGGACCCCGGTACCGCACCGCATCGCCATCGCCTCCACGGACTTCATCGCAGCGGACCGCGTCGGTGTCGAAGTCATGGGCATCGATCCCAATTGGATGGGCTATTTGCAGTACTGCTGGCAGGTGGGCCTTGGCCAGTACGATCTGGGCAAGATCGACATTCGAGGGGAAGCGATCGCGAGCGTGCGCCGCACTTATCGCCTGCACCGGGACATCGAGCGCGAGCTCCAGTGGATGGGGCCCTTGACCGAAGTGCCACCCAAGCTCGGCTGATTGCGTCGCCCTTTGCGCGGTTTGGTTATAATCGCCGGCCATGACGAGGCGGCTCGCCGTCCTGCTGCTGTGCGCCGTCGGACCCGTGGCAGCCCAGAGCCTCGGGCAGCGCATCGAAGCGGTCCTGTCGGGCTCGGTAGCCCGCCGGGCCTTCTGGGGCATCCGGATCGTGGATTTGGAGCGGGGCGAAGCGCTGGCTGAAGTCAACTCCGAGCATTTTTTCCTGCCGGCATCGAACACGAAGCTGTTCACCACGGCGCTGGCGCTGGTGCGGCTCGGCCCCGATTACCGCTTCCAGACCCGCGTTTTGGCGCCTGAACGCCCAGACGCGGAGGGGCGCCTCCGCGGCGATCTCGTACTGGCGGGCGGGGGCGATCCGACCCTTTCCAACCGCGCCTACCCGTACACTAAAGGGCTTCCACGCGGGGATCCCTTACAAGGCATCGAGGACTTGGCCGCGATGCTTTACCAGGCGGGGCTGCGACGCTTGGAAGGTGATGTGGTGGGCGACGACACGGCCTACGAGTGGGAGCCTTACCCGGAAGGCTGGACGTTGGACGATGCGGTCTGGGAATACGGGGCGCCGGTCAGCGCTCTCACCGTCAGCGACAACGTGATCCGGCTGCGTCTCAAGGCCGAAGGTGAGGCACACCCGGTTTCACTGGCGCTCACACCTCCGCTCCCGTACTACATGGTGGACTGTCGCGTGAGGGTGCAGCGCGAGGGCGGGCGCATCTGGGTGGAGCGGCTGCCGGGCTCCTGGCACCTGCGCCTGTGGGGCGTGATGGCGCCTGGCGAGACCAGGGAGGTAGCGGTGGCGATGCACGATCCTGCGCTGTACGCAGCCAGAGCGCTTGCGGATGCCCTGCGGCGTCGCGGCGTGGTGCTGCGGGGAAGGGTCCTGGCGCGTCACCGTTACGCGAACGAAGTTGCGGCTCCGCAGCCGCAGGGGATCGAGCTGGCGCGGCGCGAGTCGCCGCCGCTGGTCGAAGTGCTGCGCGTGATTGACAAGGTGAGCCAGAACCTGCACGCCGAGATCGTCTTGCGGGAAGTCGGGCGCGTGATGCGCGGCCAAGGCAGCCGCGAGGCCGGTCTTTTGGAGCTGGCTGCGTTTCTGGACGAAGTGGGGGTACGGCGAGGTGAGTACCGGTTCCTGGATGGTTCGGGGCTGTCGCGGCTGAACCTGGTGACGCCGTCCGCGATCGTGCGGCTGCTCGAGTACATGTACCGCAGCCCGCACCGGGATGCCTGGCTAGGGTTACTGCCCGTGGGCGGCGAGGACGGAACGCTCGCGGCGCGCTTTGGCGGCGTAGCGGCAGCGCGGCGGATCCGAGCCAAGACGGGGACCCTGAGTCTGTCGAACGCGCTCTCCGGATACGCGGACTCGGCCCGGGGCCCCCTCGCTTTCGCGATTCTGGTCAATAACGCGCTAGCGCCGGCCGCCGAGGTCCGAGCAGTCATTGATAAAATAAGCTTATTGCTGACTGAGTAGTACGCGATGCCCATTTACGAATACCGCTGCGAGGATTGCGGGCAGCGTTTCGAGCGCCTGATTCGCAATGTGGAGGATCGCTCGGCGCTGGCCTGCCCTGCTTGCGGCGGCGGGCGTCTCCATACCGAGCTTTCCCTTTTCGCGACGCGCCGCAGCACGGCAGCGGTTTCCGCAAGCGCGCCCATGTGCCCCGCGGGCGGTCCCTGTCCCACGCCCGGCGCCTGCGGCCTGACCTGACCGCAACCGGGCTCCCGCGGGCTGCTCTGTTAAGATGGCAGGTAAACGCGGCTAGCCGTGATCGTAGATACTCAGTACGTTCGCTTCGACTCGCTCCCGCTCGATTGTGGCGCGACGCTCTCGCCTGTGGACGTGGCGTACGAGACTTACGGCACCCTGAACAAAGAACGCACCAACGCCATACTCATTCTTCACGCCTTTTCGGGCGACGCCCACGCGGCCGGTCTCTCGCGCACGGACGGCAAGCCGGGCTGGTGGGACAACATGATCGGGCCGGGTAAGGCCTTCGACACCGAGCGCTATTTCGTGATCTGCTCGAACGTGCTCGGCGGGTGCCGCGGCACGACCGGTCCCTCCTCGATCAATCCCGCCACAGGGCGACCCTACGGCCTTTCCTTCCCCGTGATCACCATCAGCGACATGGTCCGGCTGCAGAAGAAGCTCGTGGACCACCTCGGAATCGAACGGCTTCTTGCGGTCTGCGGCGGTTCGATGGGAGGCATGCAGGCGCTGGAGTGGGCCGTAGCGTACCCGGAGATGGTGGTTTCGGCGATCCCCATCGCTACCACGGCACGCAGCAGCGCCCAACAGATCGCCTTCAACGAAGTCGGCCGACAGGCCATCATGGCCGATCCGGACTGGAACGGAGGGGATTACTACGATAAGCAGCCTCCCGCCCGAGGACTGGCGGTGGCCCGCATGATAGGCCACATTACCTTCATGAGCGACGAATCCATGCGCGTCAAGTTCGGCCGCCGCCTGCGTCAGAAAGAGGAGTTCGGTTTCGATTTTTCCGTCGACTTCGAGGTCGAAAGCTACCTCCGCTACCGCGGCAGTCAGTTCGTCAACCGGTTCGACGCCAACTCCTACCTGTATCTGACCAAGGCGATGGACTACTTCGATCTGACGAACGGAACGGGCTCGCTGGTGGAGGCCTTCCGCAATGTGCGGGCGCGCTTCCTGGTGATCAGCTTCACCTCGGACTGGCTCTATCCCAGCTATCAGTCGCTGGAAATCGTCAACGCGCTGCGCGCCTTGAACCGCGACGTCGCCTACTGCGAGATTCCGTCCAATTACGGCCACGACGCCTTCCTGGTGGACATCGCCGAACAGAGCGAGATCATTCGGGGCTTCCTGGCCTCCACCTACCGCATGGTGAGCTCGACATGAGCGGTTCCAGCGATAGCCGACGACGGGGATTCGTCCGTGAGATCCTCGGGCGCAGCGATTACGCCATCATCAGCGAATGGATCGAGCCGGGCTCGCGCGTGTTGGATTTGGGTTGCGGGGACGGCGAGCTGCTGGCATGGCTGGCGGAAAACAAAGGGGTACAGGCCCGCGGCATCGAAATCGACGCACGCAAGGTACAGCGAGCGATCGCGCGCGGCGTCTCCGTCTATCACGGCGACATCGATCAGGGCCTGACGGACTACCCGGACGAGTCCTTCGATTATGTCATCCTCAGCCAGACCCTGCAGGAGACCCGCCGGCCGCTGCATGTTTTGCGCGAGATGCTCCGAGTAGGCCGGCACGCCATCGTGGCCTTCCCTAATTACGGCCACTGGTCGGTTCGGTTTTCGCTGCTGCTGCGGGGCCGGGCGCCGGTCACACGCTGCTTTCCCTACGAGTGGTACGAGTCGCCCAATATTCATTTCCTGACCATCAAGGATTTCCAAGCGCTGGCGCGGGAACAGGGTTGGACGGTGGAACGGGAGATTTTCCTCTCCGGCCGCTACAGCGGGAGACTGTGGGCCAACTTGCTGGCCGAGGTGGCCGTCTTTCTGCTCCGCAAGTAAGTCGGCGCGGCGGAAATCAGTCGAGCCTGTAGGATGGGGCAACTGAGGGCAGGGCCTGATAGGCAGAGGGTGCGCAAGCGGGCCGCGCTCCTCGGCGTCTTGGCGCTCCTGTGCGTTCTGGCGTACCTACCCTCGCTGACCTTGCCGTTCATCGCCGACGACTACGTGCAGATTCGGCTGGCACGGGACTGGGGGCCGGTGTCCGGGTGGCCGTCGCTGGCTGCAGACGCGCTGTATCGCTCGCGCGCGACTTCGCTGGTCATGACTTACTGGACCGAGCGACTCTTCGGGATGGAGCCGTTGGCGTACCGGCTAAGCAGTTTGCTGCTTCACATTCTCAACACGTGGTTGGTGCTCGCGTTGGCACGGTGGCGGGTCATCGGGCCGCGGCTGGCGCTCCCGGCGGCGGCCTTTTTCGCCATTTACGAAGGCCATCAGGAAGCCGTCATCTGGTACGCGGCGCTGCCCGAGCTGTTGGTGTTCACCTTCGTCCTGCTTTGTTTGCTGGCCTGGATAAGGTGGCTCGAGACGGCGCGCGCCGCGTGGTACGCGGCTTCGTTGGCCAGTTTCGTGCTGGCCCTTTATTCGAAAGAGTCCGCCGTCGCAGTCCTGGGCCTCCAACTCGTCGCCATGCGGTTCGCGAAGAGGCGGCGCTTGGCGGCCATGGCTGCGATGGCGCCTTTCCTGCTGCTGGCGGTGGCCTATACCCTGGCCATCTTCGCAGCCCGGACCGGCCATCTGCATTTCAACGACGGCACTTTCTCGCTCAGCGCGCCTTTTTGGCGGACGCTGGCCAACAGCACCCGTAGGCTGCTGTGGTTCTGGGGTCTGCTGGCGCTGGCGGTGGTGCTCCGGCTGAGGCGCAGACGGTACCGCTTCCTGCTGGCAACGGCGGCTGCCTGGGTTCTGATCACGTTTCTACCCTACAGCTTTCTCACTTACATGCCGCACGTACCGAGCCGTCACACTTATCTGGCCAGCGTGGGCCTGAGCTGGCTGGTGGCGGCGGGCTTTCTGACGATACGGAGGCGACTGGCGGCCTGGCGGCGATGGGCGCCTGCGGCTCTGGCCCTGCTCGTGCTGGCACACAACTGCGGTTACCTGTGGACCCGCAAGCAGCGGCAGTACCGCGAGCGGGCCGCTCCCACCGAGGCGCTCGTGGAATTTGCGGCCAGGACCGACCGCCCGGTCGAGGTACGGTGCTTCCCGTACGCACCCATTCTGGCCGAGTGGGTGCTCGAGATACGTTTGAACCGCAAAGCGTGGCGGCCCGGGGATGCTGGTGAACCCGCGGTATTCTGCTGGCCCCGCGAGAAACATCCGTAAAGTTCGGCAGCGCCGTGCCGTCATGCTAAGATGAGACAAGCGACCTATGCGCATCCCGAACGTCAAGCGGTTCCGCCCTTTCTGCCCGGTTTGTAACGAGCATTTCACGGTGATGGCCGTCCTGCCCAAGGGCGAAGACGTAGAGGCCTATTTGAAGGAAGTCGTGGCGCGGCACGATCACAAGGCCTTCCAGGAAAGCAAGCAGAAACGCTTCCAGATCCGCGTCAGCGCATCGAAGCAGCGGAAGTCGAAGTGAGGCTTCGCCGCGCGCTCAAGGCAGCCGCGCCTTGAGAGTGCGCACCGCACTGAGGGCCTCACGCTGGACTTCGGGGTCGGAATCCTTGGTCAGGTTCTCCAGATGGGGCAGCGTCTCCCGGTCACCGCTCTGGCCGAGAATGCGGGCCAGCTCGGTTTTCTCGCTGCGAGTGCCGCGGGGCAGTGATCTCTCCAGACTCCTTAAGACAGGCGTCTCGCGCGCCAACTCGATCAGGTAGGCACGCGCCACTCCTTTCCAGGCTGCAGAGTTCAGCGTGTTCACCAAATACTGGAGCGGGCTGAACTCGCTCATTTCGGTCCTGCCAAGCAGTACGAGAGCGAAGGCAGCGCCTAGACGGGCGGGCATTTTGCGTTCCTCGTTGAAAGCCTTCTCGAGCGCGAGCAGATCCGCCCGGTTGCGGAGCCGGCCGAGACCTTCGGCGGCGGCCGCGCGCATCTGCTCGTCGCGGTCCCCAAGATAACGCGCGAAAAGTGAGCGATCCTGCTCGTCCGGCATCATGGCCATCGCCGTGAGCGTGGCCCGGCGGACCTTTTCGCTACGCGCGCTCTGAAGAAGCTCCCGCAGTTGAGGCAGCGCCTCACGGTTGCGCAACAGCCCGGTGGTCTCGATGACCGCGATCTGCACACGCTCGTTGAGATCGCGCAGCAGGAAGGCAATCTCGGGCCCTACCTTGGGATCGCGGATCTTCTGGAAAGCGATCAGGCACTCGTAGATGACGCGGTCGTCTTTGGAGCGAATGGCCTGAAGTAGATCCGGGATAGCCTCCGCTCCCCGTAGGATCCCGACGGCGCGCGCCGCGTTGGCCCGCGCTTCCATGCTCGCTCCCCCGCGCGCCAGCTTCCCAAGGGCGCGGATGACCTCCGGCCGGACCTGCACCCAGGGTTCGATGACCTGGTCGCTGGTGTCCGTGAAGCGGCTGGTCAGCGCGGTGCCGACGCGGCGCAGCGTGGCGCTGAGCCCCGTCCGGACGTAGCCGGGCAGATAGAAGTTGACCAGGCCGTCGGTCGCGCGGATTTGGATTTCGGGGTCATTGTCCTCGGTGGCCCGGATCAGCGGATCGATGCTGCGGGGCCCGCCGATCTCCACAATGGCCTTGACCGCTTCGATGCGCACCTCGAGGGCGTGGTCCGACAGCAATCGTTCCAGGCGCGGGATCGCTTCGAAGCCCTGACGCGCCAGTTCGCGAGCGGCGCGGGCCCGGCGCTTGGGGTCAGGGTGATCGATTTCCTGAGCTGCGGCGGACAACAGGCACGCGGCAGACCACACCAGGGCGGCGACGCGCAACACGATCATACCTTCAGGGTACGGCTTTGCGAGGACCGCCTTCAAGGAAGGTCCGCACCGCGACCGAAGACCTCAAGGTCCTTCCGCATCCCACTCCGCCGCGAGCGCCTCCTGACCGATCGGCACCGTCACCGCTTCGCTGGCCACGCCCGCCGTGAGCACACGCAGCACGTAAGCGCCGGGCCGAAGCGCCCTGGGCACCTCGATCCGGATCTGGTAAAGGCCGGAGAAGCCCGGCGCTAGGCCGGCGAAGGAGGGAGTGAGCAGGAGGGGACCCAACTGCACTTCGGTTCGGTGCCGCACAGGCACCGGGCCGGCTGCGGCCTGTCCCGCGCTGACTGCGGCGGCGACCGGTCCGAGGCCCACTGCGTAGATGATCAGCGTCTCGCCCGGCAGCGCGGGTGAAAGCGAGTGGACAAGCTCGCCCGTCGAATAACGAATCACCGCTGGGACGAGCGCGTCCCCAAGCTCGACATGCAGGATTGCAGGTGCCGCGCGTTCCAACTTGGTTGTGGCCTCCGCCGACCCGTTGGGCGTACGCACTCGGACGGTTCCCTCACCTTCAATCCCGTAAGGCAGCTGCGCATTGATCTGCCGCGGCGAAACGAACAACAACGGTAGGGGCTGGTCGTTCCACGTTACGACGACGCCGTCCAGTTCCGCAGGCAGGGGGAAACCGGCAGCGCGGAGGTGGCCGGAGGCGAGGTTGATCCCGAACACGCTGATCAGCGAGCCGGGAGCCAACTGCGGCGTGAAGGATCCGGAGTTGACCGGTCCGCCCGGCGCCAGCTCGGGTTCGGGCGCGAGTTCCACGCGGTCCAGAATGCCTCCCTCGGCAGTGACGGCGGTTACCCGCATCCTCCAGGCACCCACCTCGACCCGCAGGTAATGGTGCACCTTGGCGCCGAAGGCCAGCTCGGGCCGCGAGCCTACCGGATGCAGGTCGGCCCCGCCGCCACCCGTGATGAAGAAAACCGTGCCGCGCTCCGGCGCGACCGGCACGCCGTTACGCAGGGGCCTGCTCCGCTGGTAGTTGTGCTCGTGCCCGCTGAAGACCACGTGCACGCCGTGGCGATCCAGAACGGGCAGGACCGACTTGCGAACGGAGGCGCTGATCGCGTCTTCCCGGTGGTGGCCCGAAGGGAAGGGCGGGTGGTGGAAGAACACGATCTTCCAAAATCGCGAGGTCGACCCAAGATCGCGATCGAGCCATCCGAGCATGCGCTCGGCGATCTCCGCATGGACCAGGAGATTCGTATCCAGCGAAACGAAGTGAGCTTCGCCCCAATCGAACGAATAGTACCGGCCGGCGTCAGCTGCAGGGACGCGTGAGGAGGGCAACCGATGAACGAACAAATAAGGGGCGGCAAGGTCGGGTCCGTAGTCGTGGTTGCCGAGTGCCGGGTAAATGGGCACACGGCTCATCAGCGGCGCGTAGACCGCGAAGTAGTGCGCCTCCAAGCAGTCTAGCGAGCCATCGTCCTGCGAAATGTCACCCACGTGGAGCACCAAGGACGCGTCACCCTCGGCGCTCATCCGGCGCGCCAGTTCGGCTTGAGCTACGCTGCCGGCGCCGCTGTCACCGAGTACAAGGAAGGTGAACGGCCCCGGAGCCGCGGTGCGAAAGCGAAGGCCGTCACGCTGAACGAAGCCATCGGCGAGAATGCGGTAATGGTAAACGGTGCCTGGGCTTAGGCCCGCGAGCTCGACTTGGTGCTGATACCGGGTCTCGCCCGTGTGGCGGGCCACAAAGGGGGTTGAAGCAGCCGCCGCCGAGCGCCACTGTCTGCCGTCCGGCGAGTACTGGATGGAAGCTGCGACCGGCTCGCGCGTGACCCATACGATCGTGGCGCGATCACCAGCGACATTTTGAACATAGGGGGAACGCAGTAGGGTGGCTGCAGGACAGACCCAAGCCAGACTCAGCCACAGCCCGAGCTGCGCCCTCATCAGGTGCGAGGCTCCCTCGCCAACGCACCTTAGAGTTTAACTCAAGTTACCGGCCGACCGCTAGGAAAAATGCCGTACTGTGTCCCGCCGTGCTCAGGATCATGGGTACGGCGCGACCCGGGGAGAGACTCGAGGGAACTTTGAGGCGGATCTCGTACAATCCGCCCAACTGTGGCAATCCGCGCGCCAGTTCGATCCTGGCCTCGGCGCCTCCCAGAGTAATCTCGGGCAAAACCGCTACCCCTCGATCATCCGGCGCACCCGTCGTAGGCCCCAGGCCCGTGGCGTAAACGTGAACCGGCTCATCGGGTTGCGCGGGGTACGCCGCGCTCACCGCACGGCCATCGGCGTGTGTCACGGCGAAGATGCCCGGAGCGTAGTCTGCGACCAGAAGGGTGACTGTATTACTCGGGCGGCCTTCGACAAAGACCGTAAGGTCGGCAAAGCCGGGCGTCATGTTCTCCGGCAGCCGCGCATTGATCTGATCAGGCGACACGTACAGCAGCGCCGCTCGCGCGCCGTTCACGGCGACGACCACGCCACCCAGCTTGCTCACGGCTTGGCCGCCCGGCGCTTCCATGGTCCGAGGGGCAAGACGTTGCCCATACACGCTGACGAGCGATCCGATGCCCACCACACCCGTCTCCCCCGACGCGGCGTTGCCTACGGAGTCGACGCGTGGAGCATTCCCGGCGGACGACGGATCATAACCCGCAGCCGTCGCCTCAGCTTGCACGAAAGCGGAGCGGGCACGTACGAACTCGCGCAACCATTCCATGTCGCGCTCGAAGTCCTCACCGGTGCACGCAACGAGCGTGCCGTCCACGGCGCACTGCTTGTGCGGGTCGGCGTGAGCGGTCTCCCGAACCTGTTCGTAGAGACGCTCGAGTTCCTGCCCGAGCCAGCCGCCCGGCCCTCCCGCCAATTCGGCGACTTTTACGACCGCCTCCAGATAGAGGCGGCGCAGCTCCGGATCCTGCAACACCCGCCGCGACAGGACGTTGTCGTCGACGGCGTCGAACACCGATGTCTCGGGCCAACCGAAAGTGCCGTCCTTGTCCCACGGGATCAGCACGAAGCCGTCGCCGCCCGCGAAGCGGTACCAATACATGTTGTTCATGCCGAACGGCCGCCCCAGGAAGCCGTCAAAATCCGCGAGGAAGTTCTCGGTCGCAAGGTACAGCACAAATTGGTTCAGGTCGATATGGCGCGAGACAGCTCGGACAAACTCGCCGTCGGGCGCCTGGTTGACCGCCCGCACCATGGCTTCGATCGTGGCCGCATCGGGATTCGATTTCCGGGTTTTGGGATCCCACAGCCTTGGCACGTACAGCGCGGGATCCGGCCCTAAGTACTCGAAGCGATAGCCGTTAGTGCGGTCTTCTTGCCAGTCGTAAAGATAGCCCGAGTCCTCTCCGAAGTTGCGCATCAGGAAGGCTTCGTCGATACTTTCCACCAGCGTGTAGGCCCCGAAAAATTCACCGTTGACATACAAACGCGCGGGCGCTTCCAGCGGCGCAGGCAGACCCATGCGCCGGAACAGTTTCATGGCCAGCACCTCGCGCAGCAGCGAGGCATCCTGGTTGTTGGCTTTGAGCACCACGGAGGCCAGCCCGAACGGCTTCTGGCTGCTCTCGTAACGATTGAAAGAGACGAGGAGGTTGGGCTTGTAAGGGCTGCGACTGCCGCTGCCGCGGGAACGGATACCGACACGGTCGAGTTCGAGCCCGTTCCAGACGAGCTTGGCGGGGTAGTAGGTGTCAAGCAGGTAGTTTTCGCGCAACTTCTGCCAGTCGGCCGGATCCACGAAGAGGTGCACGTCCTGCAGCGTAGAATCGTCGAAAAGGCGAGAAGATGTTTGCGCCAAGCCTCCTGCAGCGAGGTTGGTCAGGGCCAGGACGGCTGTCGCGACACGGAGAAGGCCGGCGATTTTGCGGCTCGGATTCATAGGGTGGGCGGGACTCCTTGCTTACTAAGATGCCGACCGATGCCGGTCCGTTACCTCATATCGGCGGTTGCGGGCCGAATTTTCGACTTCGCTGAATTTCGATCCGATGGCGTGTGCGGTCCTGATCGCCAAAAAAGCTCACGATGATGCTCGCCCTGTCCATGTCGAGCACGGGGAAATCCCGGATGGAATCGGCTCGTAGCCTCATGGAGTCCTTCTTCACCGTAGGCGCGGACTGCCCGAGCGGACGAGCGAGAGTAAGCCGCGCCGGGCGGCGGGCTGTGGCGGCGCCTCGATCAGGCGGCGTGCGGCGGACGCGCGCGCACGCTGTCGATCAACCGCGTGTTCCCCGCCCAAACCGCGCAGGCAATGAGAACCTCCCGGTCAATTTCGGCAACCGGCTGGATCTCATCCGGATCGACAATTTCGAGGTATTCGATCCTCAGCAGCGGCTCGCTTTCCAGCACAGCCAGGGCGGCGCGCCGAACTTCGACGGTGCCGCCAGCGCCCGCAGCCACGACAGCCGCAGCGGCCTGAAGCGCGCGGTAGATGGCAGGAGCTGCCCGCCGTTCCTCGGGCGTCAGCCTGCGGTTGCGCGAGCTCATGGCCAGGCCGTCAGGTTCGCGCACCGTCGGGCCGGCCACGATTTGCACCGGCATGTTCAGGTCCCGCACCATGCGCCGAACCACGGCGAGCTGCTGGGCGTCCTTTTCGCCGAAGTAGGCGCGGTCAGGCTGCACGATGCCGAAGAGCTTGGCGACGACGGTCGTCACGCCGCGGAAGTGACCTGGACGAAAGCGCCCGCACAGGTGCTCGGTAAGACCCGTGACTTCCACGAACGCGCGCTGCGGCTGAGGGTACATTTCCTCGATGGCGGGTGCGAAGACAAGATCGACGCCGCGCGCCTGACAAAACTCCACGTCGGATTCCAACGTACGCGGATAGCGTTCGTAATCGTCGGCCCGGTCGAACTGGATGGGATTGACGAAGATGCTTACCACGAGGAAGCCCTGGGGGCGGCGAGCCAGATCCATGAGGCTTCCGTGTCCCTCGTGCAGCGCGCCCATGGTGGGTACGAACTCGATCGTCCGTCCGCGACGCCGCGCCTCCGCGACGAGTGCACGCGTCTGGGCGATCGTGTGAACCAGCTCGAGGCTCATGCCTGTTCCTCCGGCGGGGGGAACCGTCCTTGGCGCACGTCTTCCGCGTATGCACGCGCCGCCTCGACCATCAGTTCGCCGAGGCGCGCGTACTGCTTGACGAAGGGCGGACGTGGTCCTTCATACAGGCCGAAGATGTCGTAGCTCACCAGCACCTGTCCATCGCAGTGCGGACCGGCGCCGATGCCGATGGTGGGGATCTCGAGCGAGGCGGTCACGGCGCGGGCCAGGTCGGCGGGGATGGATTCCAACACGATGGCGAAAGCGCCGGCCGCCTCCAGCTCGCGGGCTTCCTCCAACAGCTGTGCGGCCTCCCGTTCATCGCGCGCCCGCGGACGGAAACCGCCCAGTTTGTGCACCGATTGAGGGACCAGGCCGAGGTGGCCCATGACCGGGATGCCGATGTCGCAGAGCCTGCGCACCACCTCTAGAACCGGCCGTCCGCCCTCGAGCTTCACCGCCGAGGCGCCGCCTTCCTGAATCAGGCGACCTGCATTGCGCACCGCGCCCTCCAGGCTCACCTGATAGCTGAGGAACGGCATGTCGGCCACCACCAACGCGCGGCGGGCGCCGCGGCGCACGGCGCGGACGTGATGCAACATCGCCTCCATGGTGACCGGCAGCGTCGTCTCGCAGCCCATGATCACCATGCCGAGCGAGTCGCCCACCAGCAGCACATCCACTCCGGCCCGATCGAGCAGCCGCGCCATGCTGGCATCGTACGCCGTCAGCATGACGATTTTTTCGCCGCGCCGTTTCATGGCCTTGAGGTCGGGCACACGAACGGGTCTTGTGGGCTCAGGCGTCATCTTGTCCACCTCCGCGAAAGAGATCCTGCAGCCGTTGCGCGGCGGCGGGCTCCAACCCGCTCCGTCTGGCCAGTCCGATCAGGCGCAGGCTGCAAACACGATAAAGTTCGCGCAGGTCGGCGGAAGCATCGGCCAGCCTTTCCCAGTGCCTCCGAACCGTTTCGACGTCGCCCCTGCGGATGGGTCCGGTCAGGGCCGCTGCAGGACCCAGCGCTAGAACGTTTTCGCAACTGGCGCGTGCAAGCGGGGCCAGCGCCCGCAGGGCATCGCACGGCTGCACGCCTGCCGTACTCATCAGCGCAATCGCCGCGTCCAGCAGCGCGGCGAAACAGTTGCTCGCCAGTACCGCGGCCGCGTGGTAAAGGGAACGCCGCTCGGCAGGGATCGTCAGCATCCATCCCTGTGCGAGGCGGACGATCTCAGCGGCCCACAAGGCAGCGGCGCCTTCCGCGGTAACCGCAAACGCCGCGCCCCGGAGAGCCAGGACCCCTTGTTCGGGGGTTGCGACGGTTTGCAGCGGGTGCAACGCACCGCAGGAGAAACCGGAAGCCGCCAGCGGCGCCAGCACTTCGGGCCCGTGCGCGCCCGATGTGTGCAGGGCCACGCCGTGCCGCGCACCGGCGCGAGCCAGCCTCGCAGCCACTGTCGCGAGGGCATCGTCGCTGACGGCGATCAACAGACGTGAGGCCAGCTGCGGCAGTTCCTCAAGCGTCGCCGCGTGAGCGCCCACGAACCGGGCTGCAGCTTGCGTGCGACCTGGGTCTCGTCCGGCCACAGCCGCGACACGGCACCCGGCCTCCATGAGCAGGCGTCCCAGGGCCTGTCCCATTCTGCCTGTGCCGGCCACTCCGATGCTTTGCGCGTCGCTCATGGCCGAAGTCCGACTCTCCAGGCGCGAGGGTCCGCGATTGCGCGCGGGGCTCCACGTGTTACCATACACCCAAGGTAAAACCGAGGGGGGCCCGCGGGCGGGCGATGCAGCGAGCTCCTCGTCGGAGGTTCCGCATGGAAACGCTAGATACTTGGGGCATCTCCGATTGCGGCCTTGTGCGGCAGAACAACGAGGACGCCTGGCTCATCGATCCATCGCTGGGCCTGGCGATCGTTGCCGACGGGATGGGAGGCGCCTCCTGCGGTGAAGTGGCTGCCGCACTGGCCGTGGAGGCCGTCGTCGAGTACCTGCGGAACCCGGCAGTAGCCGGCGCACCCGAAGAGCTGTTAGAAGAGGCGGTGCGCCAAGCCAACCGCCGCGTGTTTCATCACGCCCAGACGCAGGAAGGTTGCCAGGGCATGGGCACTACGATCGTGGCCGCGCTGTGGCGCCTGCCGCGCATTTACATAGCCAACGTGGGGGATAGCCGCGCCTACCTGTGTCGCGGCAGGCAACTGATTCAGCTCTCCTACGACCAGACGCTGGTCAATGAACTGCGCGTGAAATTCGGCCTTACGGCCGAAGAAGTGAGCAACTTCCCGCACAAGAACGTGTTGACCATGGCCGTGGGAACCGGGCCGGAGGTCACCGTCCGTACGCATGTCGAGAGCCTGATCCCCGGCGATCAAGTGCTGCTCTGCTCGGACGGTCTGTCCGGCCCCGTGCCGGAGCCGGAGATCGCCGCGATCCTGGCGACGCCCGATCCGCTCCCAAGCAAAGCCGAGCGGCTGGTGGAGGCGGCTAAGGCGCATGGCGCGCCCGACAACGTGACCGCCGTGCTGCTTCGCTACGAATAGCGCTCAGCGCAAGACCACCCTGGTCAGGCCCGCGTTGTTGCACGCGTCGAAGACGCGCACCACGAGCAGGTGCTCACCAGGCGACAGATTCTCGAGCACGATGCGGAAGCGCTCGGTGAGGGAATCGAGCACGCCATCCAGCGGCTCGAGCGGGATCCAGGGGCCCGCATCCAGTGAGTATTCACCTCGGCGGAGGGGTGAGGCCGCATCGGCTGCTTCCACCTCCACTTCCAGATGGAAACCCGTCCGGCGGGGCGGGCCGGCGCGAACCATAGGGGGCGTGTGATCGATGAGGATCGGCGAGCTGACGAGTTCGGCCTGGCGGGCGGCGGCGGGCGGGTTTGCGGGCGCATCGGAGGCGAGCACGCGGAAAAAGTAGCGGCCGTCGGCCAGCGCCTCGCTCTCGATCGTGTAGCTGTTTTCAGTCAGGTTGGCCTTGAGCAGTTTCCACTCCTTCTCGTCCTCTCCGCGGAAATAAAGCGTGTAGGAGAGACGGTCGCCATCGGGGTCTTCCGCCAGCCACGTGATTTGCAACTGTTGGGCTCCCGCGCGCCCAACGGTTTGCACGGGCGTGCCGGTGCTGGGCGCAGGCGGAGTCTCGCCCGTGTCGGTGACCGTGATGGTGTAAGTGGCGGAGGCCGCTGGCGTCGCGGTTGGGCTCTTGCTTTGCGCCGCGGTCGCCAATTGCGTCGTCACGCTCAGGCTCTTCAGCACCGGCGCCGAGTTCTGGGGCAGGTAAGCCACGGTGACGGAGTCAATCACGGGTGCACGGCCGCCCACCGTCTTCAGTTCGGCTTTCCATTGGATGTAGCGCGCGTTGGGGCTGGGGATGGGGTCACCGTTGGCAAGCGGTTCCGACCAGTCGCTCCACGTGCGGTCAGGACGGGCGGAATTGCCTGTGCGCGTGCGGATGCGGACGCGGCCGTTCTCGCAGTTCTCGCCGCGCCAGCTGATGCGTCCCCAGCGCGCCACCGTGCCGGCGTCGTGCACCGGAGATTCGTATTCCCCCGAGTCTGCCGCGCCGGCCAGACGGTAGATCCGTCCGGCATCCCCCGTAGCCGCCAGCAGACCGTTCTCGGCCTCGGTCAGCCGCAACGTCTCGCCTTCATTGGTCTGAGCAGCGAGCGCGAGCTTGCGCTCCGGCAGGCTCAGCCGGTACACGCGACCCTGACCGTCTGTGCCGAAGTACAGATCGCTGCCGGACAGGAGCAGGTCATACACGTTTTCTTCCTTCGAACTCCACAGCGTTTCGACAGTGTGATCGGCGCCGATTCGATAAATGGCTGACTTTTCGATGCCCGAGATATCAATGACGAGAGAAGAGGGCGGAGGCGAGGGAGCTGGGACGGGCTTGGCCTGCTCGCCTGCGGGCTTCAGCTCGACGCCAGTCTGAGTCGTCTCGGTCACCGTGACCGTGGTGGTTACGGAGGTCGTCGCCTGGGTGGTGACGGTGCCGGCCGCGGGTGTGACGGCGCTCGGGGTTCGCTTAAGCAGTGAGCCCCCCATCGCGGCTACGTAAATGGTTCCGTCCGGCGCGACCGCCATCCGCCGGATCTCAGGCAGGGTGGAGTCGTACAGCGTAAAGGCCTTGTCTTTGGATGTGATGCGATAAACGATCCCGTTAGGCTCGGTGCCCGCGAGCAGCCGCCCTTCGGGATCGAAGGCGAGGCAGGTCACATGGGCCTGGCCGGTCTCGTAATAGACCTCGCCCCGGCCCGGGCCCTCGATGCGCCAGATCCTGCCGTCGTCGCCCGTGCCCGCGTAGAGGCGCCCGTCGGGGCCGAAAGCCAGCGCCCAAATATAGCGGGAGCCCGGCGCGAAGTGTTCGACCGCCTTGCCGTTCTCGAAGCGGTAGATCCTGCCGTCGGGCGAGGTGGCGGCGTAAAGGACGCCGCGCCCGTCCAGCGCGAGGGCAAACACCTCAGGCTGCTCCGCGGACCACAGCAACTCCGCCTGGCCCCCGGGGGCGATCCGGTAGACGCGGCCCCGGTGGCCCGTGCCTGCGTAAAGGCTGCCGTCCGGGGCTCGCACCACGCTCCAGATCACCGGCTGATCCGCAGCGAAGACGGTTTCCAGCCGCGGCCCCAGCATCAAGCGCCCGTCGCGAGTGAGCGCGACGCCCTGGAAGCGTCCCGTGACGAAGTCGCGCCAGGAATTAAGCTCCCACGCAGTCGGACTGGACGCCGGCGAGATCGCGGACGCCACCAGCAGCGCCACTGCATGGCGCCAAAGCGCCGGTCTGTTGCGGCTCATTCTTTCACTTCCACCTGAATGGATTTCGAGCCGGTCACAACCCACGGCCCGGCGTCCACCACGAGTTCGGCCAGCTTCGAGCTTTGCGCGGTCAGACCCGCGCCCAAGGCTGCCTGCGAGCGCCCCAGGATCAGCGCGAGCGAGGGCGGCGCCGAAGGCAACAGGCTGCCCAGTACGTCGAAGGACGGATCCGCGCGCGTGATCCGCACGTAGGCGCGAGTGTTGGGACGCAGCGCGTTGACCCACTGGATCAACTGACTGGCCGACTTGGGCGGCTGCGCGAGCCGTCCCTGGTATTCCGCCAGATTGGCCGTGTTGCCGTCGGAGACCGTGATCTGGAGTGCGCCCGGCACCGCGCCCGTCGGGACGGTGTAAGTGATCTGCCGCGCCATCTCGAACTGGTTCTCGCCACGCAGCACCACGTGGATCTCCACCGTCTCCCCCGGGCGCACCTGGCGGCGCGAGCTCCAGACCTGCTCGATCTGCAACTGACGACGCTCGGGATAACAGACGATCTCCAGCCGCGCGCCTCTGAGCTCCAGCGCATCGAAACCGCTTTGCAGGACGTAGGCCAGCGGGACAGCCGTTGCGGCTGAGACCTGCAGGGGCAGATTGACATCTCCGGCGAACATGTTTTCCGTGCGCAGCGGGCCGCTGCCGTCGCGAAACTGGAATTCGCCCCGCACTTGGAAGGTCGCGCGCCCTAGCGCCTGTTCCGTGGCATCAATGACGGAGAAGACCGCCATTTGCAGCAGCAACGGCGAGAGAAGCCGGTCCCGCACCATCTCCATGCGGTAGGATGCGGTCCGCTCACGCGCGGCCGTTTTCCCCTGCCGGAACACCTCGATGGAAAGCGGCGCCAGTTCGGTCCGACGCCCTAGTTCCCCGGCCACGCCCGTGCTGCGGTCCTCGGTGATGGTTCCCATCCATTCGCGCGGCGCGGTGACCTTGAAAGATGTCGCCAGCGTCGGCACCAGTGCCAGCACCTCCGAGCGGGCGAAGGGAAGTTCGGTGCGGCCGATGGCCAGGAACCGATGGCCGAAGGCGTAGATCCGGTTCCCGGCCACGTGCGTGACGGTCCCGTCGGCGCCGACGCTCATGTCACCCGAGAGCAACTGCACGCTGATCATGGAGCCGGGCTTGACGTCGGCGGGGTTGCCATAGCGCACCGGCGAGCGGCCGCCGGAGGTTACGGCCTCGAGAGGCTCCAGCCCCAAAGCCCTCAGGTCCGGAGCGAATTGCTCGATGGTGCGACGCGTGAAGCCGCTCAAGGCCAAGGGGATGCCGATTTCGACCAGCCGTTGGCCGCCGGCCACGAGTTCGCTGCGCGGGGGCAACCCTGCCACAACGCGCGTGTCGAACAGCGACACCCGCTGGGATGCAACCCTGGCCTCGGCCGGCCGACTTACCGCCAGCATGTCGGCGATGGGGCGGACGGCTGCGATGGGCTCCTTGGAGAAAGGAAAGGCCATGGCGACGGCGCCCAGCAGACGTCCTTCGAGGTAGACGGGGCTCCCGCTCATTCCCTGAAGAATCCCTGCTTTCTCCAGCGGACCTCCGGAAAGACGGACCAGCACGAGCGACTGCTTGGGACCGACGTTTTCCAGCACCCCCAGGACTTCGACGCCGAACTCCTCGATGCGGTCCCCGGCAAAGACCGTTCTGCCCGTGCCCTTCATGCCGGGCCGCACCCGTTCCAGGGGATAGAAGGGGCTCTGCCCGTACTGCCCGTACGGAAGCGCCGCCAAGAGCCAGAGCAGCAGAAGGCCCCGTGACCCCGCCACGCTTTCATTCTAAGCCGCAGCGCACCGGCCTTGTCGTCCTGCCCCGCCGTGTGCTTAAAAGTAAGCATGGGGTTTCACCGGATCAGCATGTCGCTTGCCTTTGCCTCCGCGCTGCTTTTTGCCGCCGGAGCCGCAGCACAACAGCCTGCCCAACGAACCGCCGCGGCCGAAGAGGCCGAGCAGCACCGCCACAGCCAACTCCTGAAAGCCGTCGATGACCTGATGTGGCACCTCAAGCTGGGCGATATCGCGGAAGTGGACAAGGTACGCTACACCAGCCGCCCTGCGCGTCGGCAGCCCAACCCGACCGCCCAGGGAGCCGGCAATCCGCTCATCATCCCGGCTTATACTTTCATCCCCAAGAAGCTGGATCGCAGCCGCAAGCACCCGCTCATCGTACTCGTGCACGGCGGCCTACACGCAAACTTCAACACCAGTTCCGCGCGCATCGTGCGCGAGCTCGTCGAGCAGGGTTACTCGATCATCGCACCCGAGTACCGCGGTTCGACCGGCTACGGCGCCGCTTTCTACCGCCAGATCGATTACGGCGGCTGGGAAATCGACGACGTGCTGGCGGGGCGCGAATGGATGCTTGAGACCTACGACTTCCTCGATCCCAAGCGCGTCGGCATCGTGGGCTGGAGCCACGGCGGACTGATCGCGCTGATGAACATTTTCGAGCACCCGGAAGCTTACGCCTGCGCTTACGCCGGCGTCCCCGTCAGCGATCTGGTGGCGCGAATGGGTTACAAGACCGAGGCGTACCGGGCCGAGTTCGCCGCGCCGTACCACATCGGCAAGACCGCCTTTGACGACGTTCAGGAGTACCTGCGCCGCTCGCCCGTCACGCACGCCCATAAGCTGAACACGCCGTTGCTGATTCACGCCAACACCAACGACGAGGACGTCAACGTTTTCGAGGTCGAGCGGCTCATCGCCGCACTGAAGGCGGCGGGCAAGAAATTCGAGTACAAGATTTACCAGGACGCCCCGGGCGGCCACGCTTTCAACCGCATCGATACGCGCCTGGCTCGCGAGTCCCGGCGCGAGATCTACGAGTTCTTGGCGCGCTACCTCAAGCCGGGCCGATGAGCCCGACGACGTGCGCCGCCGCGCGTGCGAGGCCCTTAGAGCCCTCACCGTATAATTGAGGTTTCTGCATGCTGGCGGAAAAACTGAGGGAGCACGGCGTGGTGGGCGCGGGCGGCGCCGGCTTTCCCACCTACGTGAAGGCGCAGGCGCGCGTCGAGTGCATGATCGCCAACGGCGCCGAATGCGAGCCGCTCATCCACAAGGACGTAGAGCTCATGCAAGCCTTCCCGGGCGAAATCCTTTCGGGCCTACACCTGATGGCGGGCGCAGTTCAAGCTCAGCGCGTAATGTTCGCGATCAAGGAGAAAAACGCGCGCGCGCTGGAAGCCATCCGCTCGCACGGGCGGGCGAAGAATGTCGAGCTGGTTCTGCTCGGCGACTTTTATCCCTCGGGTGATGAGTATGAAGTCGTCTATCTCGCGACCGGTCGCCTGATCCCGCCCGCAGGTCTGCCGCTGCAGGTCGGTTGCGTGGTCAACAACGTGGAAACGCTCTACAACGTCCACCGCGCGCGGCAGGGTCTGCCGGTGACGGAAAAGTTTCTTTCCGTGAGCGGCGCGGTGCGCCGGCCGGCGGCGTTCTGGGCGCCCCTGGGCGTGACCTTGCGCGAAGTCATCGAAAAGGCCGGGGGAGCGACGGAGCCGGATCCTGCTGTTTTCGTCAGCGGCATCATGATGGGGCGGCTGACCTTCGATCTGGATGAGGTCGTCACCAAGACCACCGCCGGCCTGATCGTGCTCCCGCGGCGACATCCGGTGGTCGTGCGCAAGAGCCTGCCCGTGGAGGCGCAGAATCGCATCGGGAAGTCGGCTTGCGATCAGTGCAGCTACTGCACGGAGTTCTGCCCTCGATACCTGCTGGGCTACGAAGTCATGCCACATAAGGTGATGCGAAGCCTGGGTTTCACCGCCAGCGGCTCGCGCTTCTGGAACCAGTGGGGCGCGCTGTGCTGCGCCTGCGGCCTATGCACCCTGTACGCTTGCCCGGAGGACTTGTTCCCCAAAGAGGCCTGCGATCAGGCCAAAGCCGATCTGCGGGCGGCGGGCATCCGCTTCGAGCAGAAGGCTCCGGTGCGGGTGCATCCTATGAAGGAGGCGCGGCGGGTGCCGCAGGCTCAGCTCCGCAAACGGCTGCAGATCGAGGCCTACGAGACCGAGACGCCTTACTGCGAGACCGACTGGCGTCCTGAGCGGGTGCGCATCCTGCTTTCCCAACACGCCGGTCGTCCGGCTGTCCCTGCCGTGCGCGTAGGGGACCTGGTGGAGAAGGGTTCGCTGGTTGGTCGTGTGCCCGACGGGGAACTGGGTGCGAACGTGCACGCGAGCATCAGCGGCCGGGTGAGCGAGGTCACGGGAACTTACATCGAGATCCGTGCGTAAACCATATGGCGAGGAACTCCATCGGCCTGATTGAGCTCTCCAGCATCGCAGCAGGTTTCGCCGTCACCGACGCCATGCTCAAGGCCGCGGACGTCGAGCTGCTGCTGGCGCGCACCATCTGCTCCGGTAAGTACATGGTGCTGGTGCGCGGCGACGTGGCCGCCGTCGAGGCCAGCGTCCGCGCGGGCGCGACGGCGGGCGAGTTCTCCGTCATCGACAGCTTCGTGATCCCGAACGTGGACGAACAGATCTTCCCGGCCATCGCGGGCACCAACAAGGTGGAGGTACTGCAAGCGCTGGGCGCGATCGAATCGTTCTCGGTAGCCTCGCTGATCGAGGCCGCCGACGCGGCCGTGAAGGCGGCCAACGTCAGGTTGATCGAGCTGCGGTTGGCCATGGCTTTGGGAGGCAAAGCCTTCGTGACCATGACGGGAGACGTGGCCGCGGTGGAGGCAGCGGTGAGCGCCGGCGCAGCCGTGGTGGCCCAAAAGGGACTTCTGGTGAATCGCGTGGTGATCCCCTCGCCGCGCGCCGAGCTGCTGCGGGAAATGATCTGAAGGAGGCTTACCCAAATGCAAGTCCGCAGTCTTGTCCTTTTGGTCTGCACTGCGCTGGCCGGCGCGGGACAGGAATTCCGCGAAATCGAATCCCGAGTCAACGAATTCACGTTGAAAAACGGGATGAAATTCCTGGTGCTGGAGCGCAGGAAGGCTCCGGTAGCTTCCTTTCTGACTTACGCCGACGTAGGGTCGGCCCAGGAAACCAAGGGCATCACCGGGCTGGCGCACCTGTTCGAGCACATGGCCTTTAAGGGGACCGACAAGATCGGGACCCGAGATTACGCCAAAGAAAAGACAGCCCTCGAGACGGTCGAGCGGGCCTACGCCGCTTTGATGGAGGAAAAACGCAAGGGTCCCAAGGCCGACGGGGAGAAACTCAAGAAACTCGAGGAGGCCTTCCGACAGGCCCAGGAGGAAGCGGGCCGCTACGTGGTTCCCAACGAGTTCGGAGAGGCTGTGGAACGGGCCGGCGGCCGGCAGTTGAACGCCACCACGAGCGCCGATCGCACGATGTACTTCTTCAGTCTGCCTTCCAATCATGCCGAACTCTGGTTCTGGCTGGAATCCGAGCGTTTCCTCAACCCGGTCTTTCGGGAGTTTTACAAGGAGCGCGACGTGGTCATGGAGGAGCGCCGGCTGATGGAAAGCCAGCCTGTCGGCCGTCTGCTCGAAGAGTTTCTGGCCGCGGCGTATAAGGCTCATCCCTACGGCGAGCCCGTGGTCGGCCACATGAGTGACCTCGAGAATCTGACGACGGCGGACGCGGCCGCCTTCTTCCGCAAATATTACATTCCCAGCAACCTCATCGCCGCGGTCGTCGGGGACGTGGACGCGAAACGGATCCGTGAACTGGCCGAGCGTTACTTCGGCCGGATTCCCAGCGGCCCCAAACCCGAGCCCTTGCGCACCCGCGAGCCCGAGCAAGAGGCCGAACGCCGCGTCACGCTATGGCTGAAGGCCCAGCGGACGGTTCTTGTCGGATACCATAAACCGGACATCAATCATCCGGACGATGCCGTCTACGACGCGATCGGCAGTCTGCTGAGCGAAGGCCGTTCCTCGCGTCTGTACCGCGGTCTGGTGCGCGACCGCAAGGTCGCCACGCAGGTTCTCGGCTTCCCCGGGCTCCCCGGACAGAAGTACCCGGGACTTTTCATCTTCTACGCCATGACCGCACCCGGACGCACCAATGAAGAGGTAGAGAAGGCCATCGAGGAGGAGATCGAGAGACTGATCAGGGAACCGGTAAGCAAAGAGGAACTGGACGGTGTGAAGCGACGGGCCCGCGCAAGCCTGTTGCGGCAGCTCGACGACAATCTCGGCCTGGCGATTCAGCTCGCAAGTTACCAGGCGCTCACTGGCGACTGGCGAAACCTTTTCCGCCAGCTGGAAAAGATCAACGCCGTCACGCCCGAGGATATTCAGCGCGTGGCCAAGGCGACTTTCCGGCGCACCAACAAGACGGTGGGCGTGATCGAGCCGCTGGAGTCGCGCTGAGGGAGGGACAATGCAACGCAGGGCTTTTTTGGCTTTGCTGGCGGCGAGCATCCTGGCGACGCCCGCCGCGGCTCAAATTCCGGCCAGCTACAAGCAACTGAAATACCCGCCGCTGAACCGCATCGAGGTGCCGGAGCCGATCCGGTTCGAGCTCGCCAACGGCATGGTGGTTTACCTGCTCGAGGATCATGAACTGCCCCTGATCCAGGCCTCGGCCCTGATTCGTACGGGTTGGCGCTGGGAGCCGGCGGAGAAGGCCGGACTGGCGGCCATCGTAGGAACCGTCATGCGTACGGGCGGGTCCGAGAAGTTCCCCGGTGACGCGCTCGATGAGGAACTGGACCGATTGGGCGCCTCGGTGGAAACCACGATCGGCGAAGACTCCGGCCGGGCCTCCGTTTCCGTTCTCAAAGAAGATATCGACCGAGGCCTGGTGATATTGGCCGACATCCTGCGCAATCCCGCGTTCCCCGAAGACAAGATCGAGCTCGCCAAGATCCAGCAGCGGGACCGCATCGCGCGTCGCAACGACAATCCTCAGGGGATTCTCATGCGCGAGTTCCGCCGCATCATTTACGGCAACGACAGCCCCTACGCGCGCCAGCCCGAATATGACACCGTCAATTCCATCACGCGCGATGATCTTGTGCGTTTCCACCGGGAGTTTTTCCAGCCAGAAAACGTCATTCTCGCCGTCTGGGGAGATTTCGAAGCCGCTGCGATGCGCAGGAAGATCGAGCAGATCTTCGGGTCGTGGCCTCGCGGCGGGCGCCCGCGTCCGCAGCCGCCTCCCGTCGACCCGGCGGCCGCCAGCCGCGCCGGCATCTATCAGATCGTCAAGGACGATATGCCGAACTCTTGGGTGGCCATGGGGTTTCTCGCCGGCCGCCGCGACGATCCCGACTACTTCGCGCTCGAGGTCATGAACGACATCCTTGGGGGCGGCTTCGCCTCTCGTCTGTTCAACAAGGTCCGCACCGAACAGGGCCTGGCCTATACCGTGGGCTCGCAGTGGGCGGCGGGCTGGGACCGTCCCGGCCTGTTCGTCGCGCTCGGGTCGACCAAGACGGAATCCACCACTCGGATCCTCGAGTCCATACGAACCGAGATCCGCCGCCTGGCCGAAAGCGGGGTCAGCGAGGAGGAGTTGGCGCGGTCGAAGGATTCCATTCTTAAAGGTTTCGCCTTCGAATTCGACTCGACGGGTAAAATTATTACGCGCCTAATGAGTTACGAATATTACGGATATCCCCGGGATTTCCTCCGGCGCTACCGGGATAGCATCGAGAAAGTTACGCGCGAGGACATTGCGCGGGTTGCGGCTAAGTATCTCGTCACCGACAAACTGGCGATTCTCGTTTTAGGTAAAGGTGCAGGCTTTGAGCCGCCGCTTAACGCGTTCGGCAAAGTTACGCCGGTGGATATCACTATTCCCCCGCCAAGGCAGGCGGCGCTGGGGGAGGCGACGCCGGAAAGCGTCGCGCGCGGCAGGGAGCTGCTGGTTAAAGTCAGCGAGGCCGTGGGCGGGCAGGCGCGATTGCGCGAGATCCGGGATTACACGCTTTCGGCCGACCTGATCCTAGAGACGCCGCAAGGGCAGTTCTCGATTCAGACCGAAACCACGGTCAATCTCGAAGGTCGCATGCTCAGCAGGATGAGTACGCCGGCGGGCGAGATGACGCAAGGCTTCGACGGGCAGGCGGCCTGGATCCGCACGCCGCAGGGGGTGCGAGAGTTGCCCGCTTCGCAGCAGGGCGACGTGGAAAAGGCCTTTTTCCGCGAGACGATCCGGCTGCTGCGTAACCCAGAGGAGCCGGGCGTCACCGTCCAGGCGCTGGGCGAAGCGGAGTTGGAAGGCAAGAAAGTCGAGGCGCTGGCCGTGACTCGCCGGCCGGGCGATTTTCAGGTGAAACTGTTTGTGGATCCCGTGACCAACCTGCCGGCAGGCAAGAGTTATACGGCGTCCCTCCTGGGCGCACCGGGCGAGATTCAGGAGGTTTACTCGGACTGGCGGGAGGCCGGCGGCCTTAAATGGCCGCACAAGACCGTTCTTTACCGCGACGGCCGCAAGATCGGCGAAAGCACCCTCAGGGAGGTCCGGATCAACCCCGGGGTGGAGGAGGCCGCCTACCGCAAGCCACAGTAACCCGGCGATCGTCGCTCACCCTCCTTCCCTAACTTTCCACGCGCGCTCGGGTGCAGGTTACGGGGATCGTTCATCGACACACGATGTCGGTCAGTAACTCGTTCCAGCGGTGAGTTAGCGGGCGTGGCCTCGGCTGCGGCTAACTTCGCGGAGTTCCGCATCCCGCGGGCGGACGCGCGAGGAGGAAGGCCAGCAGAGCAGACACCCCGAGGGAGAGCGCCGCAGTGACCGCTGGGGGCAAAGCAAGTTCCTCGGCGCCTGTTAGTAACTGCGCCAGCGACGGGATCTCGGGACGCAGGGCCAGAACGGCGAGACCGATGCCCATGACAGCTTCACCGGCGATCAGACCCGAAGCGATCAGGGTCCCCCGTTCTTCCGCCTCTGCCTGGAGACCGCGGCGGGCAGCCAGCCGGTCCGCAAGCCGGCGAATCAGACCACCGGCGAAGATCGCCGCCACCGTCTTGAACGGCAGGTACATCCCCACGGCCACCAGCATGGGCGAGCGGACTCCCGCCATGATGAACATGCCACCCAGGGCCGCGCCGGCTGCGAACAGGATCCATGCCATTTCTCCGCCTACCATGCCTTGGGCCAGTTGTGCCATCAGGCCGGCCTGTGGCGCAGGCAAGTCCACCCCGCCGATTCCGCCGCTGGCGCGATTGGCTCGGTCAAGCACGAGGATCGGGAGCATCAGGAAGGCCGAAAGCACCGCCACCGCCAGGATTTCGACCAACTGCATCTTCCAAGGTGTGCCGCCGAGCAGGTGCCCTGCTTTCAGGTCCTGCGCGAGCGAGCCCGCCACGCAGCACGCGCAGCAGACCACCGCTGCCACGCCCAGCACCGCCGCCATCCCCGCAGCGCCCCTCTCTCCGGCAGCCAGCATCATCGCCGCAGCCAGCACCAGCGCGGCCAAAGTGAGGCCGGATACCGGTTGATTCGAACTGCCGACCAGTCCCACCAGATACGCGCCGACGGCCGATAGCAGAAAGCCCGCCACGACCATGATCGCCGTGGCGGCCAGAGCCGCCCACACTCCGCCGGTGAAGTGATGGTAGATTCCGGCCACGGGTATCACCGAGATCAGCAACCCGATAGCGATCCATCGCGGAGGCAGGTCGCGTTCGGTTCGTTCGGCAGGCTGCGCGGCTGCTGTGCGCCGCGCCTGCCACAGACCGGCCAGCGACCGCACAATCGCATCGCGCATTGAATACAGCGTCCAGGCTGCCGCCACCAGCATCGCGCCGACCGCCATCGGCCGGACCACGCTGCGCCAGACCGAGTAGGCCGCGACGTCCCAGGCCGCCTCGCTCACGCCCAGCCGGCTCGACAGATCGGGGTCAAACAGGAGCAGCGCCGGGATCAGAACCCACCACGCCAAGATGCCGCCGGCCGCGTTCACGGCCGCCACCCGCGGGCCCACGATGTAGCCGATGCCCAACAGGGCCGGCGAAAGGCTGGGCGTACTCCAAGGTAAGCCTCCGCGGTGAACCACTTCGGCCAGGGTGTGCTGGGCCGGATCCGTGTGCCGAAGGAGGGCGCGGGGGAATTCCACAAAGCCCGCGGCCGACTCGCGAATTACCGGCAGCCCCCGATCGCTTTTCAGTACCTCGATGACTGCTGCCAGCCCCATCGCGCCGAACAAGCGCCGCGACGCCGTACCCGCGCTCTCTCCTGCGCGCACGATCTCCGCGCTAGCCACGCTCTCCGGCCACGGCAGCCCGGCTTCCACGCACAACGGCCGCCGCAGCGCGACCACGAAGAATACGCCGAGCAAGCCACCGGCGAGCAGGATCAGCGAGGCCTCCCAATAATGCGCGCCCAGATCGGCCCATAGGCGACCCTGGCTGGTGCGGACAAGCGTGAACGCAGGGATGGTGAAGATCGCGCCTGCGACCAAGGCTTCACCCACCGAGGCCGCGGTACGCGCGATGTTCTGTTCCAGCACGCTTCCTCCCACTCGCCGGGAGCGGAAGACTGCCAGGGCGATCACGGCCGCCGGGATCGTCGCCGCCACCGTCTGCCCCGCCTTCATCCCCAGGTACGCGTTGGCGGCGCCGAACACGAAAGCCAGGAAGAGACCCAGCACGAGCGCCCTCGGGGTCAGTTCAGCGGGCTCGGAGTCGCCGGAACGGTGCATACGCCTAAGCTATGAGGGTAACAGGAGGGCCGAAGGATGGCAGCAGTGCCTAACTTCAGAAAGCTTTAGGCCCCCAGCGTCCTCGCCGCGCGGGGCCCGGGCCCCCACGCCACAGCGGTCGGCCGTGCTCATCGCGCAGGCGCAACGTTCGTCTTGGTTCGACGAGCGTCACCGCAGCCGCCCAGACCTCGCTCGCTTGGGGGGAGGCACGAAACGCGCGAATCACCACACGCTGCCCGGCGCGCGGGTTGAAGTCGTTCTCCACGAGGTAACGCAGCGATCCGAGCCATACTCTCCAAGTGCGCTCGCCGTCGGAAACCTCCAACGCGGGCATACCCAAGGCGGGTCCGGCGGTGACCTTCACAATCTGCCCGCGAATCTCGATAATTTGATCGCGACTGAACGGCGGGCGGGTTGCCGGCTGCGCATGGGCCAGCGCAGCAAAAAGGACCACCGACGCCTGCCAGGTCAGCCGCATGCGATTCGTCTCCCTCCAGGGCTGTGCAATTCTGATGCCCGCACTTTCCGATGCCGATTGAACCACTTCGGGGTTGCACAGCGCAAATTCTGCGCGCGCAGACAGGCAGTCTTTGCGCGGCAGGGTGACCCACCCCCAGACCGCGGCGCAGTCCAGATCTCGCCTTCCGGCACCTTAGCGGCTCGGCGGCAGGCGGCATGAATCGTCCGGTCCACGACCGGACCCGAAAGCTCCTCAACCCCCGGTGAAGCGGCTCACGATCAGCCAGAGGGCGAGGATGAGCAGGATCCAGAGCCAGTCCAAGGCCCCTCCTTACCACCATTGTATCCGTCGGGGGACCTCTGAGCGTTCTGGCGCCCGAGGTTTGCGCTACCATCCCAACATGAGGTCAGTTCTGTTCTTCCCGGCTTTAGTGGCGGCGTCCGCTCTCTTCGGGCAGGAAATCTACCGGGATCCCGGCCTGAAAACCGTCGTGCAGGTCGCAATCGTCTGCAAGGACATCGAAGCCACGACCAAGCGCTGGGCAGCGCTGCTCGGCGTCGAGCCCCCGGCGATCCGCACGACCCGGCCCGGTCGCGAGGTGAGGCTCGTTTATCGCGGACGCCCATCGGACGGACGCGTCAAGTTGGCCTTCATCCGCCTGGGACAGGTGTCGCTCGAGTTCCTCGAACCCGTGGGCGGCCCGACGAGCTGGAGCGAACACCTGGAAAAATACGGGGAGGGCGTCCAGCACCTAGGATTTCAGGTTCAGGACCTCGAGCGCACCCTGCAAGGCCTGAAGCGGCTGGGCATCGAAGAGCTGCATCGGGGCCGCTACGATCAGGACAACGGCACCTACGTCTACATGGATACCAAGGACGCGCTGGGCGTTGTGATCGAACTGCTTCACTCGGACCGGCCGAGCCCGGCCCGGTGAAGGAAGGCCGATCTCACCGGCGCTGCTTGCGAAGGCCCCTGAGCCGCATCAAGTCCCCGGCCACCGCGGGAATGTGCGGTAAGGCGCTTTTCACGCACTCGAGCAGGCGGCGATGGAACGCGTAGCGCGGCGGTGCGAGCCGGTAGTAAACGCGCATGCCGCTGCGCCTCAGCCGGATCAGGCGGGCCCTGCGCAGATAGGCCAGGTGGCGCGGGACCGTGGGTTGAGGACGGCGCAGCACCTTGACCAACTCGGAGACCGAGAGCTCTGCGTGCAGCAGCAAGTGGAGAATGCGCAAGCGCGTGGGCTCGCCGAAGGCCCGGAAGATCAGGTCGACCTGGGCGGCGCTCCGGGGCATATTCGTCGGGACGAAGAAGTGCGGTGATTCGTTAAGGCGAATGAGCGGGTCATTCGCTGAGGCGAATACGCTGCGCAAAAAGACCCTGCAGCCCGGGGGACTGGGTGAAATCCCGCGGTACTGGGGCCCCAGCCTTCGCCGTACCGCGCTACATGTCGTTGTACTGCTTGCCCGGCGCGGCGGCACAAGAGTTGCAGATCCCTATAGCGATTTTCACGAAGGGGCATGCCATGCCTGCTTATGGGTGGTTACTGGATCCCAAGCGTTGCATCGAATGCCGGGCCTGCGAGGTGGCCTGCAAGCAGTGGAACGGGGTCTCCACCGACATCAACGTGCGCTATCGGCGAGTTCATGTCATCGAGTACGGTCAATTTCCGGACGTACGTGTGCAGGCTCTGTCGCTAGCCTGCAATCATTGCGACAATCCCTTGTGCCTGAAGGCCTGTCCGGTCAAGGCGATCTGGCGCAGAGACGAGGACGGCGCGGTTCTGATCGACCAGGAACGCTGCGTGGGCTGCCGGTTTTGCGAACAGTTCTGTCCTTATGACGCCCCGCAGTTCAACATGCAGCTCCGAAAAATGCAGAAATGCACCATGTGTTATGACCGCATTGCCATCGGGTTCGAGCCCGCGTGCTCTTCGGTCTGTCCGACCGGGGCCCTGCGGTGGGGCGAGTGGGACCAAATCCGCGGTCAGGGCGTCAGCCAGGTCCCGGGCTTCAAGTCGCCGAGCACTACCAGGCCGCGCATCCGGTTTGTCGCTGAGGGCTGGAAACAGGCCAAAGGCTCACAGCCCCAGCCCGTGGTTGCGGCCGCTGCCCGGCCGGGCGTGAGCGTTTGAGGGAGGTGGATCGCCATGGCGCTGAGCCGTCGTGAATGGCTGCAGGGGGCGGGGGCGGTAGGGCTGATGCCCGCCCGTGCTTTGTTCGGCCTAGACGACTATTTCCGAACCGCATCGCCGCCCGCCGGGGTGCAGGTGCTGGTATCGGCATGCGGTATCTGCGACTCGGTTTGCGGTTTACAGGCTTGGGTCAAGGATGGTGCGTTGTTGTTTCTGGAGGGCTTGCCCGGCGATATCTGCGGTCGGGGCAAGCTTTGCGGGAAAGGAGCTTCCGGCGCGGGCTTGCTCTATGATCCTGACCGTCTGAAATACCCGATGAAGCGCACGAACCCGCGCAAGGGCCTGGACGAGGATCCGGGCTGGGTGCGAATTAGTTGGGCGGAGGCCCTCGACACGATCGCGGCGCGCTTTTCCAGTTACATCGAGCGCTATGGAGCTGAGTCCCTGCTGTTCATCAGCCGGCCTGCGCCCGACGTCTGGGTGCGCTTCATGAACTCGCTGGGCGTGGTCAACCGCGTGGATCACATCGATGAATGCTACCTTACGGACCGCGTGATTCAACGCTACACCACCGGCGGCAAGGGATGGGGCAACGACTTCGAAAATTCCCGATATATTCTCTTGTTCGGCTTCGACCTGGTGGCTCGGTCCAAGCTCGTCTTTGTCCACACGCTTAACGCCGCGCGCGACAAGGGCGCCAAGGTCGTGTTCTTCAGTCCCGTCTGCACGGCTACGGCGCGTTTCGCCGATGAGTGGTATCCCATTCGGCCGGGCTCCGATCTGGCCGTGGCGCTGGCGATGATCTCGGTGATCCTCGAGGAGAACCTTTACAACCGCGAGTTCGTCGAGCAGTACACCAACTTCCCCCAATACGAAAAGGAAATCCGCGCGCACTTCCGCCAATTTACTCCGGAGTGGGCAGCCGATCTGAGCGACGTTCCGGCCGAAGCGATCCGGCGCATCGCACGCGAATTCGCAACGCAGGGACCCTCCATTGCGCCCGCCCATAAAAAATCCCTATGCGCCAATTATGCCAACGCCGGCCAACTTGCTCATGCGATCTCCATCCTGAATATCCTGGCCGGTACCATCGATCGGCCCGGCGGTCGATATTTCGAGCGGACCATTCCCATCCCCGGGGTAGACGCCGTCTACCCGCCGCCTGCCTATCCACCCAGGAAGGGCCGCCGGGTGGACGGGCGGGATCGGCTGCCGCTGGTCGACGCCGAAAACGCGGGTCTGTTCTCCACGCTGGCCGACGGCATGCTCAACAAATACCCGGGAATGATCAAGGGTGCTTTCATCACGAACTACACCATCCTTAGCTTCCCGCAGCCGCTTCAGATCGCCGAGGCCCTGAAAACCGTCGAATTCACGGTGGTCATGGACATTCTGCCCGGCGATACGCTCGCCTTCGCGGACATCGTCCTGCCTTCGGCCACGTATTTGGAGGCGAATGATCTGGTGCCGCGCCGTTACCATGCGCCCAAGCCGCAGGTGGTGGTTCGTCAGGCCGTGGTCAGCCCGCTGTTCGAAGTCCGCGGCCTGGCCTGGGTGGCCATCGAGCTCGGGAAGCGAATGCGTCCGGACTATTTCAAAAAGCCGAACGGCGAGTTCTTCACCCCGGGCGAGCTGCTCGATGAAAAGGTGCGTCGTGCCGGTCTGG
>CALJAM010000025.1 GCA_938027685.1 uncultured Bryobacteraceae bacterium | reverse complement strand
ACGACGCCTGGTTGCCGACGAGCCACGTGATCGAGCGGGGTGTTCGTGGAGGTCCGGCGGCGCACCCGCCCCTTGTGCTGCTTGGTCCACGCGGCGGGCGTAAATCGGACCATCTACTCGATCTTTCACAGGTTCCATTTGGAGTGGCGCAGGCGCACCCCCCGGTTTTTTACACCAGCGGCCTGACGTCGCCCCTCCCGCGGGTTTCACTTGACAGGATTCAGCGAGCGGACTATACTAATCTCGGCCGGGGTGGGTAGCAGCCGATCCGTGTCAACCTAGTCTGGCTTTCATAACGGACTCATCAGACCAGCGTAAGGTCGGGAGGGGTTGACATGGCTTCCGAGTTAGTTCTGCGTGCTCTGCTCGGGTCGCTCGCCGGCGCGGTCTTGTTCGCCCAGGTCGTCGTGACCGGACGCTTGAGCGGCACGGTGACCGACCAGACGGGCGCCGTTATCCCTCGGGCGCAGGTCCGTGTCATTAGCGAGGGGACCGGCGCTACATACAACCTTGCTACGAACGAAACGGGCCAGTATTCGTTGTCCGGCCTGCCGGCTGGTTATTACAGCGTCGAGGTAAGCGCGCCGGGGTTCCGGCGGGCGATAACCCGCCGCATCAAGGTGGACGTCGGCGCCGCTGCGGTGGCGGACGTGCAGCTCGAGGTGGGCGCCACGACCGAAACCGTGGAGGTTCAGGCGGAGGCCACCGCCGTGATCACTTCGAGCAGTACGGTGGGGACCACCATCACCGGCCGCCAGATCACGGACTTGCCGTTCACTTCGCGAGACGCGCTGGACCTGGCGATGTTGATGCCAGGTTTCTCGAGCGGCGGTGCGCCCCGGGCCGGCAGCTTCAATGCCCTGCCTAAAGGGGCCATCAATATCACGATGGACGGCATCAACACCCAGGACAATTTGCTGAAAAGTTCCTTCGGAGGGGGTTTCTTCACTTACATTCGACCGCGGATCGACGCCGTCGAAGAGTTTTCTATTTCCACGGCTGTAGCCGGGGCGGAAAGCGCAGGCGAAGGGGCGATCCAGATCAAGTTCGTTACCAAGCGGGGTACGAACGAATGGCGCGGCGGGCTGTTCTGGTACCACCGCAACGACGCTTTGAATGCGAATTACTGGTTTAACAACGTCAACGGGCTGCCGCGTCAGGTGTTGAAGCTCAACCAGTGGGGCGGCAAACTGGGCGGCCCCATCGTTCGCAACAAGTTGTTCATCTTCGGCGTCTTCGACGAATTCCGGCTGCCCGAATCACGGATCCGTGAGCGGATCGTGCTGAAAACGGAGGCGATCAACGGCATTTACACGTACCGTGGCACGGATGGGGCGACCCGCAGCGTCAATCTTTACGAAATCGCACGCGCCGCCGGCCTGCCGTGGACCGCGGACCCGCTGATTCTTTCGGCCCTGCGCCAAATCGACTCCCTGCGCGGCGGAGGACAGGTCGGCATTACGCCATACGACCTCTTCCGGGACCGCATGAGCTTCAACAATCCCGGCAAGCAGCTTCGCCGTTTCCCCACGGGAAGACTGGACTGGAACATCACGGACAAGATCCAGTGGGAGGCAATCTGGCACTATCAGTATTTCTCCTCCTTCCCCGACCATCTGAACAATCGCGACCGGACCTATCCCGGCTTCGAGCGAATCGGGAACTTCATGGCGGTGGGCGGACAGTACTCCAACCGCTTCTCCGTCACCACAGCGCTGCGTTGGTTGCTGACGCCGCGCATGAACAACGAGTTCCGCTTCGGGCTCACGGGGGGATCGGTGGCCTTCTTCCCCGAACTCAGCCCGAAGATGTATCCCAACGATCTCCGGGTCGCCTTCCCGTTGGGTCTGACCACGCCGTTGGATGTCGGTCTGCCGTCCTTCCGCAACACGCCGGTCAAACAGTTAAGCGACAATCTGGGCTGGCAACGCGGCTCCCACACGCTTAACTTCGGTTTCAGCTACAGCCTGCTCACCGCATGGCAGAAAGCCTACGGTGCGGCCGTACCCCTGGTAAGTTTCGGGCTGACAGGAACGGACCCGGCGCTAGCGGCCTTCACCGCCGCGGCCTTGCCCGCCATCAGCACCACTGACCTGGCGGACGCCAGGACGCTGTACGCCTTCCTAACCGGCCGAATCTCCAGCGTCAGCGGGGTAGTGAACGTGGATGAAAAGCAGAAGAAGTTCGTGCCCTTCGCGCCCCTGGTGCAGCGCGAGCGGCAAGCCGAATTCGGCGTCTATTTCACCGACAATTGGCGCGTGAGGACAGGCTTCACGCTGAACTACGGGCTGCGCTGGGAGTTTCAAGGAGTCCCGAGAGACACCAACGGCATTTACACTACGCCCGGCTACGCGGGGTTGTGGGGCCGATCCGGCGTAGGCAATCTGTTCCGCCCTGGTACGTTGGCCGGGAGCCCCACTCAGTATATCCCACGGCCCGGGATCGCCTACGAGAACGACTGGAACAACTGGGCGCCCAGCCTGGGATTCGCCTGGTCTCCCCGATCTCGCCATCCGGCAGCCAAGATTCTGTTCGGGTCGAACGGCGCCGTCCGCGCCGGTTATAGCATCGCTTACAACCGCGAAGGGCTGCAGCACTACCGCTCCTATGCGGGCGGCAACCCTGGCACGAGGGCGTCCACGTTCCTACAGGCCGACCGCGACTTCCCGGCCGGCAGCCTCCTGTTACGGAACCCGTTGCCCGCTCTGCGTCGTTTCCCCGAGGAGTTCCCCAGCGCCTCGGCCCCTTTGCCCCAGTCGCTCTTTACTTATACGGGCACCGGCCCGCTCTGGTTCGATCCCCGACTGCGCGTGCCCTACGTACAGAGCTGGTCGGTCGGCATCCAGCGGGAGATACTGCCGGAGACCGTGGTGGAGGTCCGCTATGTCGGCAATCACGGGACTAAGCTGTGGCGGGCTTACAATCTGAACGAGGTGAACATCCTGGAGAACAACTTCCTGCGCGATTTCCTCAGCGCCCAGAACAACCTGCGCATCTGCGAAGCCAATCGCGCAGCCTGCACAGGTTCTCCCACCGGCGCGCTTCGCTTCGACAACCGGGGCTTGCCCGGGCAGAGGCCGGTTCCCATCTTCGAGGCTGCTTTCCAGGGTCTTCCTCTCACGGCGGGTTTTGCCAGCGGCGGCTTCATCACCCATTTGCAGCAGGGGACCGCCGGGACAATGGCGAACTTGCTAGCCACGAGCGGAACTTACTTCCCCAACCTGCTTCGTGCCGGGTATCCGTCGAACTTCTTCCTGGTCAACCCGGACGCTGCGGGCGCCAACGTGTGGCTGCTGACCAATCCTTCGCACTCCCATTACCACGCTCTGCAAATCGAGGTTCGTCGCCGATTCGCGCAAGGCGCGCTTTACAACTTCAATTACACTTTTTCGAAAGGCATTACAGACTACTACGCCGATTCCTCGGATTCGAGCTCGAGCCTGTTCACTTTGCGTAACCTGCGGCTGAATCGAGGTCTTTCGCCCTACGACCTGACGCATCAGTTCAAGGCGAACTGGATCTGGGAGCTGCCCTTCGGTTACAACAAGCGATGGCGTGCGGCCGGCTCCGCCTTCGATCACCTGATCGGCGGTTGGGAGTTTCACGGGATCGTCCGCCTGCAATCCGGGCGGCCCTACCGGCTCGTATCCGGCCGGGCGACGCTGAACCAGTACGATGCGGGCGTGATTCCGAAAGTCAGCCGCCAGCAGCTGCAGAGCATGAGCACCATTATCAAGGATCCGGCCAAGAAGGTGTATTTCCTCGACAGGCGCCTGATCGGGGCCGACGGGCGAGCGAACCCGGCCTACCTGGAGCCGCCCAGCACTCCCGGGGAGTTGGGCTACTACCTGTACCTGCACGGGCCGCGCTTCGCGCGCTTCGACCTGAGCGCCGTCAAGCGCACCCGCATCAACGAGCGATGGAACGTAGAGCTTCGGGCCGAGTTCCTGAACGCGTTCAACCACGTCAACTTCATGGTGGGGGGCGCCACGGCTGCGAACGTGGACGTCAACATTCTGGGCACTACCTTCGGCCAGACCACGACCGCCTATTCGGACATCTCGACCACGAACGATCCCGGCGGCCGCATCGTTCAGCTCGTCCTGCGCATCAACTTTTAACGAGGCGCCCGAAGCGTCGGGAGGTTCGGCGCGTTCCTCATAGCAACAAGGCGCCCCAGAAATGTTTCGCTTGACTTCGACGCGCCGTCGGCTTTAAACTCAAGCCAAACGGCGGACGCCGGATTCACGCTTCAATGGGAGGATCACAGATGGCTTGCAAGACGCCCAAAAAAGCGGCGAAGAAAACCACCAAGAAGAAGTGAGCTTGTGCCGCCCCTGCGCACCGCGTCGGCGGTGCGCAGGGCTCCTGCGGCTCAGGCAGGAAGCTCCAGGCGATCGCCGACCCGCCGCTGCCACAGCTCGATACGGCGGCGCAACTCGCGGGTAGGTCCCCCTCCGTAGACATTCCGCAGCTCCAGCGGATCCCGATTGCGGTCGAAGAGCATGCAGGCGTCGGTATCGTGGAGGACCAGTTTCCAGCCTTCCGGGGTCACGACCGCGCGCCCGTTGGGTCCGCCCTCGGACAGGTCACTGGTCCACTCGATGAAAACATCCTCGGGTTGCCGTTCAGAGGTGAGGTAGCCGACGAGGCTACGCCCGTCCAGGCCGGGATCGCGAAGACCCATCAGCTCCAGCAGCGTGGGGACGAGATCGATGTGGCTGACGGGATAAGGTACGCGGTGAGGCCGCAGGCGGAAGGGCGCGCGGATCAGCAGCGGCACGCGCACGGCCTCTTCGTACATCACGCTTTTAGCCATAAGGCTGTGGGCGCCCAGCATCTCGCCGTGATCCGAGGTGTGAACCACGATGGTGTTTTCGGCCTGTCCCGAGACCTCCAGGGCCCAGAGAATCCGCGCGAAGGCCTGGTCCACCAGGGAGCACAGACCGGCGTAGTTGCGATTCATGCGCCTCCAGCCCTCCGGGGTGCGCAGATCGAATCCCTCGCTGCGATTCCGCGTAAATTGCTCGCGTCGCCGGCGGTACCACTCCGGCTCCGGCCCCTCCGGGATGCCCGGGTAATTGGGCGGCAGGGGCGCTTCCTCCTCGCTATGCAGATCGTTCAGGGCGCTGGAAAAAGGAGTGTGCGGTTCGAGCGTGTTGACGTAAAGCATCCAGGGCTCCCGCCGGTGCTCGAGGACGAAGCGGGCCGCCTCCTGGGCCAAGAAGGAGGGTTTGGAGTGCTCGATCGGCACGGTGGTTGCGAAGCGACGGCTGAATTGATTGTTGCCGTCGGGCTTATAACCAAGCCGGAGCAGGAAATGATGGTAGGAGCTGCGCGTGTTAGGATCCCGGCCGGGCGAGAAATACTGGTTATAAATGTCCTCAATTGATACCCAGTGCTCGAAGCCGTGTTGGGCGAACAGCTCGTCGCCCAAATGCCACTTGCCCATGTAGGCCGTGCGGTAGGAGGAATCGCCCACGAGCTCCGGCAGCGTCTTGCACTCCGGAGGGAGCGGGATGTTGTTGCGCACGCAGCCGGTGCGATGCGGCCAAAGCCCGGTCATCACCGAAGAACGGCTGGGCGTGCAGACGGGCTGCGTCACGTAGCAACGCTCGAAGACGACGCTTTCCTCGGCCAGGCGGTTGAGCGTCGGCACGCGATAGCGGTAATTGCCATAGGCGGCCATGGTATCGGCCCGCTGCTGATCGGTCCAGAGCACCAGGAGGTTGGGTTTGTCGCCCGGGCGGCGACTGCTGCGGATCACGGCCGGGGCGGCCGTCACTGCTGCCAGTCTCCGGAAGGCTTCTCGGCGGGTGAGGTTCACGGAGGCAAGTATACGACGGACGAGAGTGAGGGTTGGGCGCTGCCCTACATCAGCCCAACTCGGCCTTGACTGCTTGTGCGATGCGGGTGGCCTGTGCTTGGACTACGTCCGCCGCCGCTCCCTCGACCAGCACGCGGAGCAGCGGCTCGGTGCCGGAATAGCGTACGAAAACGCGACCTTCCGCGCCCAGCGTCCGCTCGGCGTCCCGTATGGCCTGCATGACGGACGGCAGTTCGTCGAGTGGGCGCTGCCGGCGGACCGGAACGTTGACGAGCGCCTGCGGGTAAAGCGGCAACTCGGCGGCCAGCTCGTGAAGGCTTCGGCCGCGATCCCGCAGGATCTCGAGCACGCGCAGGGCCGTGAGCAGGCCGTCGCCGGTGGTCGCATATTCGAGGAAAATCACGTGACCGGATTGTTCGCCTCCCAACACGGCCCCGCAGCGCAGCATCTCTTCGAGCACGTACTTGTCGCCCACCGCCGTACGCACGAGCCGGATGCCGCGCTGTGCGAAGGCCTTTTCGAGACCGAGATTGGACATGACTGTGGCCACCACGGTTGGTCCGGCGAATCCCTTCAGGCGGCCACGCTCGTGCAGCCAGACGCCCGCTATCCACAACACGGCATCACCATCCACGACGCGGCCGTCCGCAGCCACGAACATGGCGCGGTCAGCATCACCGTCGAAGGCCACGCCGAGATCGGCCCCGTCGGCCAACACGCGGGCGCGCAGGGTCTCGACGTGCAGCGCGCCACAGCCCCGGTTGATGTTCCGGCCGTCGGGCGCGCAGCCAATCGCACTCACCCGAGCGCCCAGCCGTTCGAACAGGCTGGGAGCAAGGGACCAGGCCGCGCCGTGAGCGCAATCGAGCACAATCCTGGAGCCTTCGAGGCTGCACGGCAGGGTGCTCGCCAAGTAGTCGGCGTAGGATTCCGCCAATCCGGCTTCCACCCGCAATTCGACGGGCGTCGGTTCGAAGCCCTCGTCCAGCAAGGCGTAAATGCGCCGCTCGATGAGCGCCTCTTCCTCGTCGGGGAGCTTGTAGCCGGAGGGGCCGAAGACCTTGATTCCGTTGTCCTGATAGGGGTTGTGGGAGGCCGAGATCATCACGCCGGCCGCGAAGTTGCCACGGCCCGCAAGGAACGCGATGCCGGGCGTAGTGAGGATTCCGGCGAATCGCACCCGGACGCCCGCGCGAACGAGGCCGCCGGCAACTTCAGCCGCCAGCCACGGACCGGACTCGCGCGTATCGATGCCGAGCACGACTTCGGGTGCGGGCCGGGCAGCGGCGAGCCTTTCACCCAGCGCGACGCCCAGGGCGCAGGCGGTGACGCGATCCATCGGGAACTGGCCTGCCACACCGCGAATGCCGTCTGTGCCGAACAGGCGCCGCGCCGTCACAGCGAAGGCCTTTCCCCGACGCCGCTACTCACGAAGCCCCTCAGGCGACGAGGACGGCCGGCGCTGAACCAGCTTCACGCGGACCGTGACGCCGCCGTTCCAGGCCAGCCGTAGCTCGGGATCGCGCAGGAAGGCCTGGGTGGAGACTGTCTGTTCTCCGGCGGTCGGCGACAACTCCACGGGGTCGGTCTCGACGACCTCGACTGCGCGGACGCGGCTTTCCGGACCCACCACCGGCAGCTCGGCCGGTTCGACCACCTGGGAAACGATTTCGAAGCCGCCGAGCGGAACCACCACGTGCGGACGCACGGGGATCCGGCGCTCCACGCGTCGCTCCAGCTTCAGACGGACCTGTGCCGGCACCGCCCGCACCAGGGTCAGGCCGGGCGGCAGCTTGACGTGCTCGGAGGTGATGCGAAAGGTGCGCTCGCACGGCTTGTGGATGCCCTTCAAGTCGAGCACCACGGCAGGAGAGGAGGTTTCGAACTGATGAATACGATGGGAAGGACCCCTCACCTCGAGCCGCACCCGTTCGGGCGACTCCGGCGTCACCTCCAGATCGGCAGGCACGTTGGCATACTCGATGGGCACGGAGATCGAGGTGACCAGTTCGGGATGATTGACGAATGTCAGCCATAGTGCGACCGCCACAGCTAGCGAGAGCAGCTTCCAGCCGAGGTTCTCCGTGAGCCAGCGTTTCATAGCGGTCCCACACTACGGTGCACCGGCTCTTCCTGCTCCGCCCGGCCGGGGGCGCCGGCCGTGGCCTCGCCGCGCCGCACCTTTTGGCCGAAATGTCGGCTAATGCGCTCGCCGACCTGCTCGGGAGTAAGGTCCAGTTCAATTTGCCCGAAAGCAGCCACGGAAATGCGACCGGTCTCTTCGGAGACCACGATGGCGAGGGCGTCGCTTTCCTCCGTGATCCCGATGGCGGCGCGGTGCCGGCTGCCGAGCTCGCCCGCCAGTGCGGGATTGGTGCTGAGGGGCAAGAAACAGGCCGCGGCAGCGATGCGGTCGCCCTGAATGATCACCGCGCCATCGTGGAGGGGCCCGCCGGGTTGGAAAATGCTCAGCAGGAGGTCGCGGCTGAGAACCGCATCCAGCAGCTGGCCGCTCTCGATGAAGGTACGCAGGCCCATATCACGTTCCAAGACGATCAGGGCGCCATGGCGCCGCGCGCTCAACCGGCTCAACGCCCACAGGATCTCGTCGGTGGATTCGCGGCGAACCAGCGGGCTTCTCATTCCCAGCCATTGCCTGCGTCCGATGCGCGCCAGGGCCCGGCGGATCTCGGATTGGAACAGGACGAGCAAAGCGATGGCCGTGTAGGGCACGATGGTAGCCAGGATGCTCCGCACCAGCTCCAGTCCGAGCCAAATCGAGGCCAGGTAGAGCAGCAAAAGCACGCCGATGCCGGCCATAATCTGCGCTGCGCGGGTGCCGCGTACGACCAGGATGAGCTGGTAAATCAGAAAGGCCACTACCAGGATGTCGACAATGGCGCCGAGCGTGATCTTGGGTACCCATTCACCAAGCGGCGCCAGTGGCGTGGACATAAGCCGGCTTCCTTCATTATGGCAGGGCCGCAGCGACCCGTGCGCCGGAAAAAGCTCGTACGGTGTACATAGGAAATGATTTGGCGACCGCCCCGTCAGCCGGGAGGCGTGGCGCCCGCGTGTAACTGCGGAATCTCGATTTCCACCCGTGTTCCTTGCCCCGGTTTGCTGTCAATCCACATGCGATAGTCGGAACCGAACAATACCTTCAGCCGCTCGTTGACGTTGCTGACCCCGATGCCTTCCTCGAGCAGCGTCGCCAGGCGAGCTTCGGGAATGCCGACCCCGTCGTCCTCCACCAGGAGGCGCAACCGCCCTTTGTGCAGTTCGGCCCGCAGTCGTATGGTTCCTCCTTCGATCTTGCGGGAGAGACCGTGTCGGACGCAATTCTCCACCAGCGGTTGCAGAATCATGCTGGGCACAAGGCAATCGAGGGCGGCCGGATCCACCTGCTTGTCAAAACGAAGCTTATCGCCGAAACGGATCATCTCGATGGAGAGATAGTCGTCAATGAAGTCCAGCTCTTCCGAGAGCGCGTTGAAGTTATCGTGCTTGCGCAAGAGGCGGCGCAGGATATTGGAGAGCTTGTAAACCACGGCGCGGGCCTGATCGGGATCGGTGCGGATGAGCGAGGAGACCGTGTTGAGGGTGTTGAACAGGAAGTGGGGGTTGATCTGGCGGCTGAGCGCATCCAGCCGAGCCTGGATCAGGAGGCGTTGCTGCTCTTCGAGCTTGCGTTCGTTGCGCGTGTTGTTCCAGATTTTCAGGGGCAGGGTGACGGCAAACACTGTGGTCACGTACACGGCGGCCTCGGCCAGCGGGTGCGGATGCGGCCAACGCGGACGCAGGGCGAAAATCCAGGCGGGAAAGAAGCGGTCCAGGCTGAGGCGCACGAACTCCGCGGCAAGGATGGCGAGCAGGAAAAACATCTGGAAGGCCGCCTTGGCGTGTTCGTGGTTGCGGCGGAAGTAGCGGTAGATGCGAAGGTCGAGGAAGGGCGAGAAGCGCCAGATTTGCTCGGGATCGGGCGCCATGCTGCGCAGCAAGCCGCCCAAGGCGCCCACGCCGGCCAGAAGCGGCAAAGTGAGGTACTCGTGCCGCAGCATGGCGGGCAGCGAGATGAGCGAGCCGGCCAGAAGGCCTGTGACGTAGCCGCCCAGCAATCCTGCGAGCAGGCTCGCCTCCAGCCCGAGATCGACGGCCTGGTATACGCCGCGCGTCACGATGCGGATGGCCGCTCCGGTGCCGAAGATGCTGGCGAAGCTCAGCGCCAGCAGGAGGCGCTGGTTGAGCGTTCTTTGCTCGCGCATCAGCATGCGCTGAAAGGCGCCGGATCGGGCCAGAAAGCTGGCCAGAAGGGTCACGACGCCGAGTTTCAATAACAAAACGATGAGGTATTGTTCCAGCGCCATGAGGGCTTCGCGCGGGGCGGCGGCGCCGCAGCGAGTCGCAGTCCATTATAATGGAATCGACCCGCCGTAATTACGATTCATGCCCCAGGACGGCTCAAGGCAGGGCTTTCGGAAGGTCGCTGAAGCCGACCTTCCGAGCCGCTTCGGACGCTTCCGGATTTACGGCTTCGAGGATCGCTCGGGCGAGCAGACCGAGGAGGCGGTGGTTCTGAAGATGGGGGAGGTCAGCGGCGAACCTCCGCCTCTGGTCCGCATCCACTCGCAGTGCCTGACCGGCGACGTTTTCCATAGCCTCCGCTGCGATTGTCGCGCGCAACTGGAAATGTCGCTCGATCGCATCGCAGAAGAAGGGCGCGGCCTGCTGATCTATGAGCACCAGGAGGGTCGCGGCATCGGGCTGTTGAACAAACTGCGCGCTTACGAATTGCAGGATCGCGGCGCCGACACCGTCCAGGCCAACGAAATCCTGGGCTTCCGGCCTGATCACCGCAATTACCGCCTGGCTGCGAAGATTCTGGCCTATTTCGGGGTCAGCCGCGTGCGCCTCCTTTCGAACAACCCCGACAAGATCCGCGCCCTCGAGGAGGCCGGCATCCGGGTGGTCGAACGCATACCCTGCCAGGCGCCAGCGGCCGATTCGATGACTGGCTACCTGCGGGCCAAGAAAGAAAAACTGGGCCACTGGATCGAGGGTCTCTGAGCACTCGGTAAGCTGAGTCGGCCTGCCGGGAGCCGTCCCCTCCGCGGCGCGTCAGCCGGCGCTGCGTGGCGGTCGACCCGCTTCAGTTGTCGACAACCGAGAGCAGCTCCCTCGGCTCCGAGATCCAGAATTCGGGGGCGAAGCGCGCCAGCTCGGCGGGATCGCCGTAGCCGTAACGCACGGCGCAAAGCTGGACGCCCGCGCGGCGGCCCGCCTCCATGTCAGCGGTGGAATCTCCTATGAGCAGGCAATCCTCGGGACGGACTCTCAGCGCGTCGAGCGCGGCGTAGATCACGTCCGGCGCAGGCTTGGCTGGGAAGCCGTCGGTTCCTTGAGGGTGATCGAAGTATCTGAGCAGGCCGAACTGCTCGAGCACCGCCCGTAAAGTTGCCGTGCTCTTGGTGGTGGCGGTGGCCTTACGTCCGGGCAGGGCGGCCAGCATCTCGGGAACACCGGGATACACACGCGTCAGCCGATGTCCCCGGGCCGGATAAATCTCGCGGTAGCGCTGCACAAGCTGCCAGTGTTGCTCTTCGGAGTAACCCGGCAGGATTTGACGAAAGAAGTCCATCAAATGGAAGCCGATGTAACGCTTGACCACCGCTTGGTCAAGCCCGTCGACCGGGTGTCCGCGCAGGGTTTCCCGCAGGGCCTCGTAGATGTCCGGCGCCGAGTCGAGCAGTGTACCGTCGACATCGAAAAGATAGGCTTCGAAGCGGGGCATTGGCTTGCAGCGACCGACGGGGTCCGCGACTCTCAGGCGGGCTGTGCGCGTTCGCCTTCACGCAGGGCTGGGACACGGCGGCCGTCGGGCTTGAGGACCTGCTGGGTTTCGCCTTGGGCGGCCTGTGCGCCTGCCCGCACCGCGGGAAGCTCGCGGCCCTCGATGAGCGCCTTGATTTCCTCGCCCTCCAGCACTTCGCGCTCCAGCAGCGCCTGGGCCACACGCACCAGCGCATCGGCGTGCTCGTCGATGATCTGCGAGGCGCGGTCATAAGCTCTCTTGACGAGCTTGCGCACCTCTTCGTCAATCTTGATGGCCGTGGCCTCGCTATAGTCACGGTGCTGCGCGATCTCACGCCCGAGAAAGATCTGCTCTTCCTTTTTGCCGAAGCTGAGCGGCCCCAGGTCGCTCATGCCCCACTCGCAGACCATCTTGCGGGCCAGCTCAGTGGCGCGTTCGATGTCGTTACCGGCGCCCGTGGTCACCTGATGGAGGAACTTCTCCTCCGCTATACGTCCTGCCATCAGGATGGTGAGCTGGGCTTCCAGGTAGGACTGGGTGTAGGAATGTTTGTCATCGATGGGCAACTGCATGGTGACGCCCAGGGCCATGCCGCGGGGGATGATGGTGACCTTGTGGACGGGATCGGCGTCGGGCAGTAGCGCCGCCACCAGAGCGTGGCCGGCTTCGTGGTAAGCCGTGCTACGCTTCTCCTGCTCGCTGATGATGAGCGACTTGCGCTCGACGCCCATGAGGACCTTGTCCTTAGCGAGCTCGAAGTCGTACATGGTGACGACCTTGCGGTTCTGCCGCGCCGCGATGAGGGCGGCTTCGTTCACCAGGTTGGCCAGGTCGGCGCCGGCGAAGCCGGGGGTGCCCCGGGCCAAGACCGACAGATCCACGTCGTCGGCGAGCGGGATCTTACGGGTGTGCACTCGCAAGATGGCTTCCCGGCCCTTCACATCCGGCCGGCCCACCACCACACGCCGGTCGAAGCGGCCCGGCCGCAACAGCGCGGGATCGAGCACGTCCGGTCGGTTGGTCGCAGCCATCAGGATTACGCCTTCGTTGGATTCGAAGCCGTCCATTTCGACCAAGAGCTGGTTGAGCGTTTGCTCGCGCTCGTCATGGCCGCCGCCCAGGCCCGCGCCGCGATGCCGGCCCACAGCGTCAATCTCGTCAATGAAAATGATGCAGGGCGCGTTCTTCTTGCCTTGCTCGAACAGGTCACGGACCCGGCTGGCGCCCACCCCCACGAACATTTCGACGAAGTCGGAACCGGAAATGGAGAAGAAGGGCACGTTAGCCTCGCCCGCGATGGCGCGCGCCAACAGCGTCTTGCCCGTGCCCGGCGGTCCGATCAAGAGCACGCCCTTGGGAATCCGGCCGCCCAGCTTCTGGAACTTCTGAGGCTCGCGCAGAAACTCGATGATCTCCTGGAGCTCCTCCTTGGCCTCGTCCACGCCTGCGACATCCTTGAAGGTCACCTTCTTATGCTGCGAGGAATGCAGCCGTGCGCGGCTCTTGCCGAAGCTGAGCGCCTTGTTGCCCCCGCTTTGCATCTGCCGCACCATGAAGATCCAGAATCCCAGCAGCAGGAGGAAGGGGATGGCGTTGACCATTAGCGCCACCCAGTTGCCGGAGCTGGATTCGCGGATCTCCACGTTCACGTTCTTGCTGCGCAGGAGGTTATAAATGTCGGGATAATTGCTGGGAATGAGCGTGCGCAACCCGATATTGTGCTCCTTGAAGCGGCCACGCACCTCGATGCCCGTGATGGTGACCTCCTTGACCCTATCCTCTTCCACGGCGCGAACAAATTCCGAGAAGGTGAGGTGCTGCTCGGGACGCGCCGTGCCCTGGCGGACAACGGTCCACAGAAGCACCACCACGCAGATGAGCACCACCCAAAAGATGGCGGTTTTGACGTTCGAGTTCATAGTTTCTCCCGCCGGTTCGCGGCCGGCCACGAGATGCCCCTTGTTTGTTTAGACGTGCTCCGCGGCATCGCCGGCTCCCCTTTCCGCCGCCGTCGCGACCCGAAGAGCCGTGTGCTGCCCGGCCGCTGCCGTGTATTCGGCAGCGGGACCGAACTTCCACACCCAGACGATTTCCCTCCCACTACTCATGATCGGCCATCTGCGGCGTTCCCACAAGGGGATTCTCGCCCGCTGGAACAAATCCTTGAGCTTGATTTCGCGCAACCGTCCCGCGGGGCGGTACTTATCGCCCGGTCTCCAGTTCCTGAGCACGACAGGCTTGGGAATCCGATCCCAGTTCAACAGATCCGCGCCCGAGCCGGTATCCACCTCTGAGGGGCCGGCCGGCTCCAGCCTAACGAGAAGTTCTGCCCCAGGGATGCGATAACTGCCGGGGCCGTCGATCGGGATCGCGTAGTCCCCGTCGGCCCCCTCGGAAGCTGCCGCCGACAGCCGGAGCCAATCCATCGAGCGCTCTGCCGTAATCCCGGGAAGCGACAGTCGGCCGGATCCCGCCTCGGACCCGGCCAGCGCCAGGAGCGCCTCCACGTGTGCGAACTCCCAACCGCGTAGGTCGCCGCGAAGCGCCGCTGCGGCGTACCTGAGCACCCGGCGTCGGGCCGCACGGGGTAGCGCGAGCAGGGCTCGGACTGGGACGATCCAGGTTTTGCCCCCGCGCTCGAATAAGCTTTCCGCAAGCCGGGCTGCCTCCCGTTCCCAGTACTCCTCTTCTTCCTGCGCGAGCAGGGCGGTCTGTGCAAGAAGTTTCTCGATGGCCGGATTCCACTCTCTGCGCAGGTAAGGCAGCAGCTCGTGGCGGATTCGATTGCGCGCTAGTCGCGTATCGAGGTTGGTATGGTCCAACCGCCACTGGAGCCCGCGCTCGCGCAAATAGCGTTCGATCTGTTCGCGACCGAGCTCGATCAGCGGGCGAACCAAACCCTCGGGCGTCACCGGGCGCATGGCAGCCAGCCCCGTCAGCCCGGCGCCGCGCAACAGGCGAAACAGGACGGTCTCGGCCTGATCGGAGCGTGTGTGGCCAAGTGCGATGCGATCCACGACGTTACGGGCGATCAGGTCGAGGAAAAACGCGCGTCGCGCGCGCCGGGCGGCCTGCTCGAGGTTGTCGCGCTCACGATCGGCAAGGGCGGCGACGTCGGCCGATCCGCTTTCGAACGGCAGGCCATAGCGCTGCGCAAGGTCGGCGACAAAGGCGGCGTCGGCGCGGGACTGCTCGCCGCGAAGACGGTGATCGAAGTGCACCACGTGCAGGCTGAGCTGCCAACGCGGGGCCAACCGAAACAAGACGTCGAGCAGGCACACCGAATCAGCGCCGCCGGAACAGGCTACGCCGACCCGATCACCACGGCGGAACATTCCCCAACGCGAGATGGCCGCCGCTACCCGTTCGAGCACGTTCCCTGCTCCCATTGTAGGTCCGGCCGGGTTGCCGCCGACCGGGCGTGCAGGATTGCGGAGGTGACAACGGCGCACGATCTTCGATACAATCGAACCAGGCTTGTTCGACGGGCCTCGGGCGCGTAGCTCAGTTGGTCAGAGCGCCTGCTTCACACGCAGGAGGTCTCAGGTTCGAGTCCTGACGCGCCCACCACGTTGAATCGTTGGGTTACGGACGCAACGCACCGCGGCGGGTTATACCGTTGCCCCGAAACCCTTAGGTTTCCCCAGTAAGGCTGCCGACGGCCGGCTCGGCTTGGGCCCGCGGACGGAGTTTTCCCAGCCGGTAGCGCTCTTTCCCTTGTTGAACAGAGAGACCCGCGGGGTCGGATGACTTACTCGGACGGGATTAATCAGCGGCCGGCGGGTCCTCAGAGGCAGGTTGTGCGCCCGGCCGGTCGGTCCGCACGCGCCCTTCCCAGGCCTTTGGCGGCGCTTCGCCGCCGTTCTCCCGGGCCCTTATGCCGGCTGAGCCTGCAGCTCGGGCAGGGGCCGGAGATTGTAAGGCGCGGCCGCAAACTTCACCAGCCCGCTCACTTTGGCCGGCCCGCGCCACTTCGCTCGCTTCAGTCCCGCCATCCACTTCAGCCACGCAAACATCCTCCACCAGCGGCCGTCGCCGCGGACTGAATTGGTAGCCGCCATGCCGTGTGCTCCGCCGATCCAGGGCACTCGCCCGGCTCTTTGCGTCGCATGCACCATCATCCCCAGCTCGCACAACATCTCCACCAGATCCCGCCGATCATAGGCTCGGTCGGCCGCCAGCGTCACCGCGCGTGGCTTTCGTTGCTTGAGCCCGTAGGCCGC
>CALJAM010000024.1 GCA_938027685.1 uncultured Bryobacteraceae bacterium | reverse complement strand
ACGCGCTTGCTCTCGCGACTTACCGCACCGGCGTGGGCAGCACAGGCTTCGGGCCACCCCCGCGCGTTCCTATCCCTCCTTGGCGTGAGTCGGCCAGCCAAGTCATTCCAACCGGCTTCCCCGGTCCCGAATCACAAGGCAACTTACAAAAGCTCGGATTCGCAGACGTCGAAACCACAGGAGACCCGGCGCTGAGCCTGAGCCTCGACGATCTGCCGCGCGGCTCGCAGCCGCCTCGCCTGATCGTTAACCTCGGCGTTCAGCCGGTGCAGGAAGTCCTTTCGCGACATGCGCACTTCCTGGTCGCCCTTCCCCGACGACGGGCCACAGTCATCGAAACCTCACTGAACCTCGACGTTCAAATCTTCAAACGTTTCTGTGCCTTAAACCCAGCACCGCTCTCCCCGGTAACAGTGACGACAGACGATTCCGGCGACTATATCCGCGTGCTTTCCGGGGCGAGCGCAACGATCGCACCACGCCCGCCCGCGGCTGTATTTACCTACTGCGCGGGTACCCCGCCTCTCCTGTTCTCTTATCGTCGGCAGTGCAACCACTTCATGACTCCGATGGGCCCCACTGACTGTCTCGCGCCTTCGCGTGCGGCATGGACTGATGCGTTACGCTCACTGTGGCAGCGCCTCGCCGGCCAACCAGACAGCCTACGCGGCTGCAGGCCGCACCCTCCCTCCAATCAAGCACCCGCACCAAGCCTGGCTCGCCGAGAAAGCGCCCCCAAGGTTCCATTCGGACCGAGGCACCGTCGGCATCGAGTGTATTCAAGAACGCATAGCTTCCCCCCTGTTGTCGCACCGCCCGGCGTTGACAGCAGCGACCGCCGACGCCGCGCAAGCGTTCAAAAAGAGGTGATCAGCCCATGCGAGTGTCCGTGATACCTCCGACCTACAATCGTGGAAAATACCTTCCGCGCGCTATCAAAAGCGTCATCGCGCAAACGCATTCGGACTGGGAGCTCATCGTTGTAGACGACGGATCCTCCGACGACACCGACACCGTGGTTCGGCAATTCGCCGATCCTCGCATCCGCCTTCTGCGACACCCGACCAATCGCGGCGTCGCTGCAGCTCGAAATACGGGGATCGCGGCCGCTCAGAGCGACCTCATCGCCTTCATTGACTCGGACGACGTCTGGCGACCAAAAAAGCTCGAGCGCCAACTTGACTTTCTGCAACGCCACACTGAAGTATCGATACTTTTCAGCGACGTTTGCGCTCATTACGGCGATCGCACCGTATCTTCGTTTCTCGCACACACGAAAGTCTTCACAGCACTACTGAGCCGTCATGCAGACGAAACTGGGGAATATGTGCTGTCCCCGCGCGAGATGTTTCTTTGCCTGTTGGTCGAACTGCCAATCAAGGTGCCCACCGTAATCATGCGACGCCAAGTCATCCGCGACGCAGTCGCCTTCGACGAGTCTTTTATTTCCGGCGAAGACTGGGATCTTTTTCTGCGGTGTTCTCGCCAGTCCGCCTTCGGCTTCATCGCCCAGCCCTTAGTCGATGTGTACGTTCTCGAGGATGCGACACACATTCGTCACTTTGTTCGCGATAAGCTTGATCTTATTGCGGCGCGACGCCGCATACTGCGGTCGTTGAGGGGAGATTTCGAGGGTCGTCGTGCGGCACGTCGCGGTATGCGGTGGCTATACCTGCATCTGTACTGGCACGCCGCCGCTCAGGGCAGCAGGATGGCTGCGGCTCGTTGGGCGGTGAAGGGGTTTTTGGAGACCTATCAGCTCGGTTTGCTGCTGCGCGCGTTTTGGGTGCTTTGCCCGTCCGCCATGCGGCGGTTCATAGGTGACTTTTTTCGCCGGCCGGCGTGAGATTCCCGTTAAGGAAGGGTGAGATGAAGGCGCCTGTAGTTTTGCAGTTGGTTTTCATCCTCCGGGCCGCCGTGTCGCAGGCAGATTGGATGGCGGTGTTACCGGGTGGGGCTCTGGACCAGCGGCGGCGAAACGGTCTCGCAGCATGGGAGTGCTGCTCTTCAGCTGTATCCAACGCCCGGCGTTTATCTTGGTAGGAAGCGTAAGCTGTGGGAAAACCGACATTAGGCATCGTGATACCTACCAAGAACCGGCCCAACCACGTCGGTCGCCTTGTTGCCGCACTTGCCTGTTCGGGAGCCCGCGCCTTGCAGGATATCGTGATCGTGGACCAATCAGCCGACGACTCGCTCAGATCCGTCACGGAATCCCTAAGAGGTTCGTTGGCCGACGGGTCGAGGCTTACATACTTGCACGCCCCTGGGGTTGATGGAGCTGCGGCCGCCAGAAACGTCGGACTCGCGATGACGTCGGCGCCTTACGTGATTTTTCTCGATGATGATGCTCTTCCTGCTCCCGGCTGCTTGGAACTGCTGGTGGAAACGCTCGACCGACACCCCGAGCTGCTCGCAGTCGGTGGGCTCATATCGAACTATTCGCCGCCGCCCCTCCGCGACCGGCTGTTCCGACGGCTTTTCTATCTGCCGCCGCTGTTCGACGAGCGCCAACCCATTTATTGGAGGGCGCGCAGCTATGCGCGGGGAGCGCTGATCGCCTCTGGAAAGTTGAATGGTGGTTGCATGGCCTTCCGGCGGGAGGTGCTCGAGCAGTGCGGCGGTTTCGATCCGCGCTATCGCGGCCCTTCGATCGGGGAGGACATCGAAATCTCTCAACGGCTGCTCCGGCTGGCAGGCCGACGCGACGCCATAGCCCTTGTTGGCGGAGCATTCATCCATCACGCATCGGAGGGCTCCTGGAAGCGTAATCCACGCTCGACGGAGTACGAGCTCGTCGCCACGCATTACTGGTTCCGGCGCAATCACCCCTGGAACCTGGCGAATCGCCTTCGCTTTGTATGGATGTGTTTCGGCCTGCTGTTGTGGTCTCTGGCAGCCACGCTCAAGCGCCGCGATTCAGCCTCCTTGCGCTATTTCTTTGCGGGGCTGCGTTCCATCCGCAATGGCTATCGCGGCTGCCCCTTCCTGCATACCCTCACCGATCAGTAGGCAAGGCGATCATGACCCAGGCGCAGCCTCCCCAGCGTAGCTCCTTCGGCTTGACGCGACTTGCCCGCAGCGCGGTCGCGTGGTTGTTTAGCGCGGAAGGCTCGATGAAAGAGCGGGCCTTGCGGGGCACGATTTGGTTGCTCATAGCCGAGGCGATCACGCGGCTGGCAGGGGTGGTAAAGCTCGCCGTGCTGGGCCGCCTGCTCTCCCCGCGCGATTTCGGCGTGCTGGGCATTGCACTGCTCGTACAACAGTGGATCGGCTCGTTCACCCAGACTGGCCTTAGCTCCGCGCTGATTCAGAAGAACAGCGACATCCGCGGCTATCTCAACACGGCTTGGACCATCGGATGGATTCGCGGGTCGACGGTGTTCGCACTGATCTGGTGGCTTGCACCACCCGCAGCAGCGTATTTTCGGACTCCCGAATCGGTGGGAGTCATCCGCCTAACGGCGTTGTGCTTACTGTTATGGGAATTGGCCAATCCAGGCGTGGTCTACCTGCGCCGGGAGCTCGATTTCCGCCGGGATGTCGCATGGCGCATCAGCGGCGCTGTGCCCGGTCTAGTGGCGGGCGTCGTTCTGGGAGTTTTACTGCGCAATGTCTGGGCGCTGGCGGTCTCGCTGGTGGCCTCGCGGGTGGCCGAGGTCATCGCTTCCTACCGTGTGCACCCGTACCGGCCCCGGCCGGAGCTTGAAGGCAACCGCGCGCGGGAACTGATGCACACGAGCAAATGGTTCTCGTGGATGAACATCGCCGGCTTCCTCGAGTACCAGTTGGACAGCCTTATCACCGCGCGATGGCTGGGCGCGCGCTCCCTGGGATATTACCAGGTGGCAGCCCAGTTGGCCTTGCTGCCCACGGCAGGTCTAGGCGGCCAGGTGGCAGCGGTCCTTTTTCCGGCGTTCGCCCGCATCGACGAGGGCTCGCGTCGTCGAGGTTTCCTGAGCGCACTTTCGGCTCTGGCTTTGGTCTTGCTTCCTGCAGCATGCGCTTTAGCCTTTTTCCCGCGGGTGCTGGTCCGCCTTGCCCTGGGTAACCAATGGGATGCGATCGTTGCCGCGCTGGTCTGGCTGGCGGCGGCCGGCACCGCGCGAGGCCTAGGAGGCGTGGGCACCGCTCTGCTCCAAGCTACAGGCCGCCTAAAGGCCGCGATGATTCTTCAGCTAGTGCGAGTGCTGTTGCTTGGCGCGCTTTTTTGTGTCCTCGTGCCCCGCTTTGGTTTCACCGGGACTGCTGCTTCCGTCGGGGTCGCCGCTTTGCTTGTGGACGCCGCTCAGCTTGTCGTCGCCGCGCGCGTGCTGTCGGTTCGTGCCGGTGAGGTCATCACTGCCCTTCGGTGGGGCGCGTTGGCCGGTCTTCCCTTCCCCGTCTTCGCCTTGCTCTCCGGAGCGCTGGACCTTAGCGGGAGGGCGGTAGCCCTGCTGCTCGCCAGTCTCGTTGCTTTGGGAGTTATCCTGGCGGTCCTGAGGGCGCGATTCGGTCTTACGGCCGCCGCGCTTGGCGTATCCGACCCGGCAGAGGTTCGCGGCTGAGGCTGGCGCCGTCCGACGTCGGGAGGGCGCGACGCGGGACGTGGCGCCCTCCCTCAAGTCGCCCCGCCCTAACGGGGCGTCACCACGTAGACGTGCGCTTGCCAGGGACCGAATTCGTCGCTGAACGCGGTGCCCGACGGCGCCAGCGCGCGCCCTTCACCGTAGACCTCCACCGCGGCCGGCGGCACGTTGAGGCTGAAACTCGCAGAAGCCAAGCTCGAGGTGGAGTTATAGGCGATCACATACACCTTCCCGTCCGCGTACTTGACGCGTGTGCGAATGGCGCTGTTGCTGATCGACGCGAGCAGATCGGGGCGATCAACCGCTGTAAGCGCGGGCTCCAACGTTTTCAGTTCTTCGAGCACCGCTTTCAGCCGGTTGAAGTACTCCACCTTCTGGTCGCACCAGCCGCTGCACACGTAAGCCAAAGCGTTGACCCCGAGGCTCCAGTACAGCAGGCCGTTAGCCCCTTCCGCGATGGCCATGTAACTCATGTTGCGAAGTTCGGCCTGCGTCGGCCACCGGCCTTTGGAGGTGAACTGGAAGAACTGGAGCACGGTTGCCATCGGACGGCTGCCATAGACCGCCGCCTGCGTGCGGCGGGTCCAGTCACCGACGAGGCCCAGGTTGTAACCGCCGGGGGGCTCGGCGCCATACAGCGGGTAAGGATCGGTCGCCAGCAGGTCGACCCCTTCCGGCCAGAGCACCAGTTGACTGTTGCCGAGCAAGGTGCCCAGCACGAGACCGTCCTGATCGAGCGACTTCATCCGCTGGTAGTGGCCGAAGACGTTCGCCGCGAGATCCCCATTGCACTCGTCGGCCGCGTAAAATCCGAGGAAACCGGCGTGAGCGGCGCGGACACGGATATCGTCTTCGCTCGCTTTCAGGAACCAGGAATTCGGGGTCATCTGCTCCACCGTAGCGCCGCCGAAGCAATTCGCATTGGTGAGCGCCAGAATGCCCCGCCGCTGCAGCACGTTCATCATCGGGATCCAGGCTGCGTTACCCGCTTCCCCGTACCAGTAATTCAGGTAGACGTTGATGGGAAGCTCGAAGAGCCGGCGCGCGCTTGTGAACAGGTTCTCCCACCCCGACTCGTAGTAGTAATAGCCCAAACCGGAGTCGTAAACCCCGAGCAGGAAAGTCGGACGGCCTCGCAGCAGGATCCGGTTGTGTTCGTCGTAGCTAACCGTCATCTGCTGCCGCAGGGATCCGCTTACTTTGGCTATACGAAAGGCTGGGTACTCTGAGACAAGCGTTCCGCTATTCGTGAGCAAGCGGAAGCTCGCCAGATAGGTCCGGTCGTTCAGAGCGCCGGCAAGATCTGCCTGGGCGGTGAAACTGGCCGAAGCCGGGTACGTCGCCCGACGCACCGTCTGGCCGCTGAGCTCGTCCGTCACCGTAACCGCAACCTGATACGAGGAGACCGCAGTCCCCTCCGGTGCTTCCACTGCCACCCGGAAGCGCGCTGTCTGAGACTGGTCGTCGAAGAGAAGGCCGCGATAGTTCGGATACAGCATGAAGACGCTCAGCGGCAGATGTTCACGGCGCAGTTCGACGTCATCGAACCACGCGGTGCCGTCCGGCTCCCCATAAGCTTCGAGGGTCACCGCCGCCGTCGCGTTCTCCGGCAGTACGATTTTGCGGAGGCTGAGCCTCTGCCAGTCCGAGGTTCCTTTCACAGGACTCGTGCACACGCGCACGAGCTGCCAGGGATAGCTCGGCGGAGACGAGAAGCAGGCTCTCACACCGCTGCCCTGAGTCGCGGCCATGTTGCTCAGCTTCACCCACAAGCTCAACTCGTAAATGCCTTTTTGCAGAGAAAACTGTTGGTACGCCGCCTGGGAGTACGGGATCAGGTGTGCATCCGTCAAACGATAGCTGGCGCTGCCCGTACGCGCCACCGTCGTATCCATCACGAAGCCGTTGTCCGACCATCCGAGCGGTTTGCCATTGGCGCCCGGCGCCTCGAAGCCGGCGTTGACGACGAGATTCGGGCCAAGCTGGCCCTGCGGGTAGGCAGTCAGGCCGCCGGTCTTGAGAGCTGGCGGGCCGCTCGGCGCAGGCGTCTGGAACGTCAGGTTGGCGCTAACGGTCAAATTGCCTGCGGCATCACGCGAGCGAGCGCGGCAGTAATAGGTGGTGCCAGGCGCCAGGCCGTTCAGCGTCACGCTATGAGTGGTCAGCAGGCGCGCGTCCAGCGGCGATTGCGAGCCGTAGGCGGTCGTTGTGCCGTAATCCAGTTGGGTATCGGCGGGCTCGTCCGTCACCCAAGTGATCGTAGCCGAGTTCTCACTTACCGCCGTTACCGCGAGCGCCGAGATTACGGGCGGGATCGTGTCGAGCGTGGCGAAGGTCTGGTCGACCGAAACGGCGAGATTACCCGCCGCATCACGGCTTTTCACCCGGAAATGATAAGTGGTGGCCGGTTTCAAACCGGAGAGGTTCACCTGATGCGTCGTGGCCAGAGTGCCGTCGCGCGCAGTCTCGGAACCATACGCGGCGGTGACGCCGTATTCCACCTGCCGGTCGGCTGGCTCATCCGTGCGCCAGCTGATCGTGGCGCTCGTTCCGGTTATGTTACTGACCGTAATGGCGCTGATACTGGGCGGGGTCATGTCGGCGAGCAGCGGGCGCAACTCGACGTCGTCGAACCAGGCTGTGCCGTCCGGCTCGGCGTAGGCCTCCAGGACGAAAGCGGCCTTGGTGTCCTGGCTGACCACGATTCCCGACTTCGAAAGATAACGCCAGTCGCTCGTGCCGTTGACGATCACGGTGCATCCTACGGCGATTGTCCACGGAAACGAGGGCGGCGCTCGCAGGCAGATCCTCACGCCCGCCCCCTGTGTGGCCGCCAGCTTATCGGTCTTCACCCAGCCGCCGATGTAATACGTCCCCTTAGGCAGGAACAGTTCGAAGCCCGCGCTCTGCGCGTAAGGAATCAGGTGCGCATCGGTTAATCGAAAGCTCAGACTTCCCGTGCGCCGGACGGCGCGGTCGACCGTGAACCCGTTGTCGTACCATCCGGCAGGCTTGCCGTTGCTCGCAAGCTGTTCGAAGCCCGGGTTGGTTATCAGATTGGCACCCAGCGACTCGACGCTGGTCTGAGCGGATGACAGCGATCCGAACAAACACAGCACGACAAACCGGCGTGCCGTGCTGTGGATCCTCCCGCTCTGCGACATGTTGCGACCTCCTCGAGGTCCGAAGATGCGCCGACCGTGCGGCTCGTTCTTCCTCTTCGGACCCACGACAGTAAAGCTCATGAGGGCAATCCCTCATTCTCCTAGTGTTTTCACCTCAGCGCAAGTCTGTGAAAGGTTAGTAAGAAATGACCAACTTTAGACAATGAAGTTGTAAATTGAAATTAATTCACTTACCACAAAGACATCGGATGCGCGTGCGGCGTCGTTATCCCTACAAGCGAGCTTTGGCGCGCATCTGGGGGTACCCGGCTGTCTACTTCCTATCCCTTCCTAACCCCAGAGCTGCAGCGCCCCAACCTACCACTCAATGCGAGGGGCGAGAGGGCCCTGCCACGGCGGCTTGTGCAACCGCGGGGTGCAGCTCAGCGGATGGTTCTGCCGATGCAACGATCGAGTACGCCTGCGGTCGAGCGATTCGCAGCGCTCGATATGAGGGTCGCCGGCGCTGCGGGTCCTGGTCCCAAGCCGGATGTATTGGCGGGCGCGTTTGGTAGGCAAGCAGCCGCCCTGAAGGGTGGTGATTGCCCGCGTCCGTCCAAGGCGTCGGTGTGGGGCCCGTAAGGCCGATCCTCGCTACCGGTGCTCCGCTGCACGGCGGAGGAGCTCGGGGGCAACCATGGGTAGGCAGGCAGGGGCTCGAACACGGCGAACGGAGGCATGGGGCTTGTTGCCGCATTTGCTCCGCGGCGGCCTGCTGCGATACACTGAACAAAAAGTTTCCCGTATGGCGAACACGTTCTCGGCGCTGAAGCGCATCCGGCAAACCAAACGGCGGACTGCGATCAACCGTATCCGCAAGTCCCGACTGCGTAATCAGATCCGCAAGCTACGGCGGGCTCTCGAGGCCAAGGACCTTCCGACGGCCGAAGCTCTGCTGCCGAAGACTTTCAGCATCATCGATCGCGCCGCCAAATGGGGCATCATCAAGCGCAATACGGCTGCGCGCTACAAGTCACGCCTGCATCGTCGGCTGAAGGCGCTTGCCGCGGCAGCCTGACGCTTCCGTCCAGCCCGCGCCGTCCGTCGGGCCCCGCGATCTTCCCGAGAGCCGCGCAGGCGCCGTCCGCCGCGCCCTAGTCACCTGGTATCGCCGGTCGGCGCGCACCCTGCCTTGGAGAAAGAACCGTGACCCTTACCGCATCTGGGTTGCGGAAATCATGTTGCAGCAGACTCGCGCCGCCACAGTTGTGCCCTACTTCGAACGGTTTCTCGAACGCTTTCCCGACGTAGAAAAACTGGCGGCCGCCAAACGCTCCGAGGTGCTCACGGCATGGGCCGGACTGGGCTACTATCGGCGCGCCCGCAACCTGCATGAGGCTGCTCGGCGGATAGTCAGAATGGGCCGCTTTCCGCGTGAGGCCTGCGAATGGCGCGAGTTGCCGGGTGTGGGCGATTATACTGCGGCGGCCATTGCCAGTATTGCCTTCGGCGAGTCTGTGCCGGCTCTCGATGGCAACGCCTACCGCGTTCTGAGTCGGCTGCTGGCCGAGACACGCGACATCGGGCGAGCCGTGACGAAGCGGCGTCTGGCGAAGGCTGCGCGCCAACTTCTCGATCCCCAGGATCCCGGTGCTTTCAACCAGGCCCTGATGGACTTGGGATCGACCATCTGCCTGCCCAAGGCTCCGCGCTGCACTTGTTGCCCGCTGGTCAAGCACTGCCGCGCGCATCAGGAGGGCATTGAAAGCCGCCTGCCCCGTCGGGGCGCACGACCCGGGCGGATCGCCGTACAGACTCAACTGTTATGGGCGGAGCGCAACGGTAGCATCCTCCTGCGCCGCTTGCCGGCTGGAAAGCTGCACGGCTTCTGGGAACTGCCCCCACGCGAAGCCGTCCCCGGCGCAAGCGTTGACCGGGTGTTGGCCGAGCTGAACCACTCGATCACGCGCTACGATTACCGCATCCTTATCGTGCGAGCCCGAGTGGACGAAACCCCGGCCGGGTTTCGCTGGATTCCCTACGCCGCGCTGGCACGGCTACCCGTCAGCACCGTCACGCGCAAGGCGGTGGCAGCGTTAACGCGCGGCTGAGAAACCACGGCGGACGGCGAGTTCGCTGTTATGATAGGCACGCTATGGATGCGAGAAAACTGGGCTACTCCGTTTGCCTCTCCGCCGTAGTGCTGGGTACCGGCTATCTGCTCGATGCGAATGCCGTCCGGGCCACGCCCCCGGGTCACACGGGAGCGCCGGTCGACGGCGGCCGCGACTGCACAGCCTGTCATCGAGGCCAAGCCAACTCCGATTCGCGAGGCGGCCTGTCCATTCAGACGACCTCCTTCAAGCCGGGTGTAAAACAGATTCTGCGGCTTACCCTGTCGCATCCCGACGCCCGGCGCTGGGGCTTTCAGTTGACTGCACGGCTGGTCAGCGACGAGACCAGGCAAGCCGGAACTTTCAGCGCTTCTCCCGACGTGACCGTGAGTTGCGGGCCGGAAGGCCGGGCGGCGCCCTGCAACGGTGCGGTAGAGTTCGTCAACCAAAGCAGCACGGCCACGTTCGAGAACCGGCCGGGGCCTGTTAGCTGGGAGATCGAGTGGACGCCGCCCAGCGACGACGTCGGGGACGTTGTCTTCTATGCCGCAGGTTTGGCGGCCAACAACGATCGTGGGACCGCGGGCGATTGGACCTATACCGCCAAGCTGCGCGTCGAAAACCAGGGCGCCTGCCCGATGACCTCGCGCATCCCTCAACTTCGCGCGGTGGTGAACGGAGCCTCTTTCGATCGCAACCAGCCGATCGGCATGAACGCCATGATTACGATTTTCGGCCTTGGCTTTGCCGATCCGGGCGTCCAGAGAGCCGTAAGCCTCGGCGACATTCGCGAAAACACGTTCCCCTTGCGCCTTGCCTGCGTCGGGGTGGAAGTGGCCGGCGGGCGCGTGCCGGTCGCCTACGTGAAGACGGACCAGATCAACGCCCAGGCGCCGACGCTCGACCTGGACGGGCCCGTTCAGGTGCGCGTCATCCTGAATCCCGGTTTTGCGAACGAGATCCGCAGCGACGTGGCCACCGTCGAGATGCGCACGTTCTCGCCCGCCTTTTTCCTGTTCCCTAACAGCACGAGCATCGCCGCACGCCATTCGGAGGACAACTCGATCGTGGCCGATCCGTCCGTGGTGCCCGGCGCTAGTCCCGCAAAACCGGGCGAATGGATTGTCCTTTACGGGACCGGCTTCGGCCCCACCGAACCGATCTACCAGGCGGGCGAGATTCCCAGCGGCATCGCGCGCCTGCGCGAGCCGTTCACCGTCACAATCGGCGGGACCACTTTGCGGCGGGAGGAAATCTACTACGCGGGCCTTTCGCCCGGCTCGATCAGCGGACTCTACCAGTTCAACGTCCGCGTTCCGGAGTCGGCACCTTCGGGCGACGTACCGGTGGAGGTGCGGATCTCCGGATACGTGACGCCGCGAGCGACGATCCCCGTACGACGCTGACGCGGTCCCGACATCCGCGGCCCGAGCGTGGCGATTCCGGCGGCTGCGAGGACCGGCGTCGTTCCAGGCCCCGCTCGATTCCGATCACGGTGGAGCCGGCAACCGTCGCAGGAGCACGGAAGCAGCGCCGATTGCCGTTAGCGGCCGGGCTCCGCTAAGATGGTCCTCTTATTCCCGCATATGGACCACTGGCTTTCCGTCGTTCTGCTGACCCCACTGGCCGGCTTCCTGATTCTGCTTCTGATTCCTTCCTCCCGACCCAACGCGATCCGTTGGTGGGCGAACATCGCTTCCTTCGCGGGCTTCTTGGTTACCTTGCCGCTCATCTTCCGCTTCGACCGTACCCGCGATTTCCAGTTCGTCGAGAAGCTGGAGTGGATCCCCTCCCTGGGCGCCTCGTATCATCTCGGCATCGACGGTTACAGTCTTCTACTCGTGGTTCTCACCGGCCTGCTGGGGTTCATCTCGATTCTTTCGAGCTGGCGCGTCATCCAGCATCGGCTGAAGGAATACTACGCGAATTTCCTGATCTTGCAAGTCGGCATGCTCGGCGTCTTCATGGCGCTCGACTTCCTGCTGTTCTTCGTCTTCTGGGAGCTCACCCTGGTGCCGATGTACTTCATCATCGCCATCTGGGGCGCCGAACGCCGCGTGTACGCCGCCTTCAAATTCATCATCTACACCCTGATCGGCTCCGTGCTCATGCTGCTCGGCATCCTGGCGCTGTACTTCGAGCACTACCGCCAGTTCCAGCGCTTGACCTTCGACATCTTCGAGCTGATGCGCACGGACCTGCCGCCCGGCATGGAATGGTGGGTCTTTTGGGCCTTCTTCGTAGGCTTCGCGGTCAAGGTGCCCATGTTTCCGCTGCACACCTGGCTTCCGGACGCGCATACCGAAGCGCCCACGGCAGGCAGCGTCATCCTCGCCAGCGTGTTGCTGAAGATGGGGACGTACGGCTTCCTACGGTTCTCCCTTCCCCTGCTGCCCGAGGCCTCGCGCCACCCGGCGATCGTGAACGCTATGGCGGTACTCTCGATCATCGCCATTGTTTACGGGGCGCTGGTATGCCTGATGCAAAAGGACTGGAAAAAGCTGATCGCCTACTCCTCCATCAGCCACCTGGGTTTTTGCACCCTCGGGATCTTCACGCTCAACCCCGCAGGCATCGCCGGCTCCATGCTCCAGCAGATCAACCACGGCATATCGACGGGCATGCTCTTTCTGATCGTGGGCGTGGCCTACGAGCGGCGGCACACGCGCCTGATCGCTGCTTACGGCGGTCTGCTCAAAGCGATGCCGATCTTCACCATCGTCTTCTTCATCGCCGCTCTCAGCTCGATGGGCATGCCAGGCCTGAACGGCTTTATCGGAGAGATTACGATCCTGCAAGGCGCCTACCAGGTCTCCCTGAATTGGGCCTTTTGGGTGGTCGTGGGGATCGCGCTCGGCGCCGCCTACCTCATTTGGCTCTTCCAGCGCACCATGCTGGGCGAGATTTCACCTGAAAACATGGGCCTGGCCGATCTGAACGCGCGGGAGATCGCGTACTTTGCTCCTCTGATCCTTTGGGCCTTCTGGATCGGACTCTACCCGCGGCCGTTCTTCCTCCTGCTGGAGCGGCCTGCAGCCCAGATCGTCGAGCGCGTCCAACCCGGCTACCACGCAAAGCACGGGTTGCGGAACCCAATCACTACGACGACCGCAGCCCCGCCGGCCGGCAATCCGATTTGAAACGGCTGGCGCCCAGCCCGCCGGGCGTCGGCACAACCCGGGGCGACGTAACCGAAGCACGTCCTATGGATCCGAGCGGGCGGCCGAGAGCATCTCCGGTTCAGCTCCGCTAACAGCAGGCGCGGCAATGCTCCGTCATCGTCAAGTTGCTGGGCGAGGACGTGTTCATTCGGCCGTCTCCACGCGGCGGACCCCCGCCTCGTCCTCTGCCCTGTGCGTGTCGACCGGTGGCCGCAGCAGCCGGCGGGCCAGTCTTTCGACCGTGGGCAGCAAGCGCCGCACGGTGCGCCCGTGGAGCAGCAGTGAACCGACCACCAGCACGGGGTGCGGAATCGTGGTGACGCAGCGGGAGCAGATCTCGACTTCACCGCCGCGCCCGGCTGCATGCAGCTCGCGCATGCGGACGATCTCAGGAGCGTTCCATAGCTCCGCGAGCGGACGCTCGCCGATGCGCCCCACGGGTCTGCCCCCGAGCGCATAGCTCTGGCAGCAGGGGTATACGTCGCCGTTGTGTTTGATGTAAATGGGACCGCGCCACAAGTAATGGCAAGGATGCTTCCAGTGCCCTGGGGGATGTCCCGCTCCCGGCCGCAGCAGTCGCGTCTCGTCCTCCTTGACCCGCACCAGATCCACCCCGGGCACCGAGCTCCAGAAACGAAGGAAATCGTCAGCCTCGGCGGCATTGCGCTCGAGGCGGACCATCTGAACGACGATCTGCACGCGCGCCCGGCGCTCATGCTTCATCCGACAGAAGCGCACGAAATTGTCGCGTACCTGCTCAAAGCGCGCGCCCTTGCGGTAGTATTCAAAAGTCTCGCGCGTGGCGCCGTCGAAGCTGAGGGTGACGTGCTCCAACGGCGAGGCGAGCAGTCGCTCGGCTGCGCGCTCGTCCAGCAAAGTACCGTTCGTCGACAGCAGCGTCGAGATGCCGTGCCGGGCGCAATATTCGATTCGGTCGAAGATCTTCGGATCCAGCAGCGGCTCGCCCAGTCCGATAAGCATCATGTGCTCGGCAGCGGGCGCGGACTCCCTCACCAGGCGCTCGAAGATCGCATCCGTCATGTCTTCTTTCGGCTGCCGGTAGATCTCGCGCGGGCACATGGGGCAGTAAAGATTGCACTTGGCCGTCGTCTCGACGATGTACTCGACGGGCAGCCCGGGAATGCACGTCTTTCTGCGCAGATAAGACCATAACAGCCGCCACCGGTTCGGCGCCCGCATCGCTTTTTTCCTCCATTCTATGCCCCGCTTTGCGATCGCCGCCCGGTGCTGGCATGCTAAATCTCATGGGCCTGCTTTGGGAAGGCGACCCGCGCGTGCGTCGATTGAATGAAGCGCCTTTTCGCGACGGAGCGCGATACGTGCTCTATTGGGCCCAGATCAACCGCCGCGTCGACTTCAACCATGGGCTGCTTTTTGCCGCGGAGCTGGCCAACGGATTGGACCTGCCGCTGCTTTACTTCGAGGGCGTCACTTACGAGTACCCGCACGCCAACGACCGGTTGCACACTTTCTTGCTGGAGAACGTTCCGGAGACGGCGCGGCGGCTGAGAGCGTTGGGCATCGGCTACGTTTTTTACCTGCGCCGCAGTTCATCGGATCCTGCCGACGTCCTCGAACGACTGGCGGCGGAGGCCGCGGCGTTGGTCACCGACGATTTCCCCGTTTACTGGCCGCGCCGGCTCAACGAGCGAATGCCCGGAAAACTGCGCATTCCCTATTTCGCCGTGGATGCCAGCTGCATCGTGCCGGGATCGCTCATCCCCGAGCGCCAGTACGCAGCCTTTTCGATCCGCCCCAAAATCCGCAAGCTGCTGCCCAAGTATCTGCAACCCGTCCCCGCGATCCGGTTGCGCCGTCGCTACCGCGGACCCGCATGCCCCTATCACACGGAGGTCATGCCCGAAGAGATCCCGCGCCTGGTCGCCTCCTGCCGGATCGATCACAGCGTGCCGCCGTCCCGTATCTTTCGCGGCGGAGCCGCCGAGGCCCGTAGACGCCTGGAAGAGTTTCTGGAGCGGAGGCTGCGGCTGTACGCCCGCGAGCGCAACAACCCCGGCGTCGAAGCCACATCGGATCTCAGTCCCTATCTTCACTTCGGCCAGATTTCTGCGCTCGAGGTTGCGCTGGCTGTGACCGATTATGCACGGCGGCATGGGCTGCTCGCTGACCAATTCCTCGAGCAGCTCATCGTGCGGCGGGAGCTGGCGTTCAATTTCTGCCGTCACGCCCGGCGCGTGGACTCGCTGGAGGAACTGCCGGAATGGGCCCGGCAGACCTTGAGAAAGCACGACGGCGACCCGCGCGAGCATATCTATGATTTCGAGCAGTTCTTGCGCGCCGAAACTCACGACGAGATCTGGAACGCGGCGCAGAAGGAGCTGCTGCTGGCCGGCAAGATTCACGGCTATGCCCGCATGTATTGGGGCAAAAAGATCATCGAGTGGTCGGGGAGCCACCAGGAGGCGCTGCGTACCATGATCGAGCTGCACGACCGTCTGGCGCTGGACGGTCGGGACCCTAATACCTATACGAATATCCTCTGGTGCTTCGGCCTGCATGACCGTCCGTGGCGCGAACGGCCGGTGCTGGGTACGATTCGCTACTTTTCGCGTCAGGGCTTCGAGCGCAAGACCGACGTCGCCGGGTATCTGGCGCGCATCCGCGCTCTCGAACGCGGTGGCGAGGGCGGCAGTTGACGGAGCAGCGCGATACCCGCTACAGTAGAAGTGAAACTGCATCTCGGTCCCCATCGTCTAGCACGGCCTAGGACACCGCTCTTTCAAGGCGGCAACGCGGGTTCGAATCCCGCTGGGGACACCAGCCAGGGCGGCCCGATCGTGCCTGATGCCTCTTCCCGGGAGGACGCGTGATCCCCATCCTGATGGTGGCTTCCGAAGCCGCACCCTTGGCCAAAGTGGGCGGCCTGGCGGACGTCGTGGGAGCTCTCTCAGCTGCCCTGCAGGAACTCGGACACGAAGTTGCGGTGGTCCTACCCCGCTATCGAGGCATCCCTCTGGACGGAGCGCAGCGCGTCTACGGCAACCTGGAGGTCTGGTTCGGCCCCGCCTGTTATCGCGCAAACGTATATCTACGCGAGGACCGGTCGCGGTACTTACTGGTCGACTGCCCGGCCCTTTACGATCGTCCGGGCATCTATGGTCCGCCAGGCGGTGATCATCCCGACAACCACGTGCGCTTTGCGCTGCTGGCTCGTGCGGCCATCGCACTTGCACGCCACGTCTTCCGCCCCCGCATCATCCACTGCCATGACTGGCAGGCCTCGCTGGTGCCCGTCTACCTGCGGACGATCCTGCGGTACGATCCCACGTTCATCGCCACGCGCACGGTCTTGACCATCCACAATCTCGGCTACCAGGGGATTTTCCCGACCTCGGCGCTTGCGGAAATCGGCCTGGACCCGGAAGCCGCCGTCACGGCCGGCATGAGCTTCGACGGCCGCATCAATTTCCTCAGAGGCGCAATTTGCCTGAGCGATCGCATCACCGTGGTCAGCCCCACCTATGCGCGCGAAATCCAGACGCCGGAACTGGGCTTCGGTCTGGATCAACTGCTGCGCGAACGCAGCGACGTGCTCAGGGGCATTCTCAACGGCGCCGATTACTCGGAATGGAACCCGGAGACCGATCCCTACATTGCCGCGCACTACTCGGCTGAGGATCTCAGCGGCAAGGCCGTCTGTAAGCAGGACCTTCTGGCCGAATTCAGTCTGCCGCAGCAGTCGGAACGACCTGTGATCGGCATGGTCTCCCGCCTGGACTGGCAGAAAGGCTTCGATCTAGTGCGCGAGGCCGCCGGTGAACTGATGGCCGAAGATCTGGCGCTCGTGGTGCTGGGCACCGGCAGCCCGGAGTACGAACGGTTCCTGAGAGAGCTCGCGGCGGCTCACCCGGACCGGGTCGGAGTGCGCATCGGTTTCGACAATCGCCTGGCCCACAAGATCGAGGCGGGCGCGGACATCTTTCTGATGCCCAGCCGTTACGAACCCTGCGGCCTGAATCAGATTTACAGTCTGCGGTACGGTACGGTGCCGGTCGTGCGCGCCACCGGGGGCCTCGAGGACACGGTGGACGAGAGCACGGGCTTCAAGTTCCGCGACTACAATGCCCGCGCGATGATGGAGGCTCTTCGGGCGGCACTGGCCGCCTGGCGGGATCGCCCTCGCTGGGAAGCTCTCATGCGCGCGGGCATGAAAAAGGATTTCTCCTGGAGAGCCTCCGCCGCGCGCTATTCCGAGTTGTTCCGTGAGCTGGCCGGCTACTGAATCCCCTGAGGCGAATTTTGCATCATGGGCAATGGAGAGTGAGAACTGTGGGAGCCAACGTAATTCACGTCACGGACGCCACATTTGATCGCGAAGTGTTGCAGTCGGATTTGCCGGTACTGGTGGATTTCTGGGCCGAGTGGTGCGGTCCCTGCCGCATGATCGCGCCGACCGTGGAGGCCCTCGCCGCCGAGTACGCCGGGCGGCTGAAGGTGGCCAAGCTGGACGTCGACGCCAACGGGGCCTCGGCGATGCGTTACCAAATTCGCGGCATTCCGACTCTGCTGCTGTTCAAGGACGGGCGAGTGGTCGACATGCGCGTCGGCGCCGTGCCCAAGTCCGAACTGGTGCGCATGATCACGCCGCACCTGCCGCCGGCGAATTGACGGCTGCCGTCGGTCACAGGGAGGCCGGCGCAGGTTCGCCTCGGCTCCAGCCGGACTCCGGCGTAGCCGCCGCCAGTGCCTCCTTCCACAGGCGATACCGGTCCCGCATCCGCTCGAGCACGCTCCGGTAGGCAGGATCCGGGGCCAGATTCCGCTCTTCGAACGGATCGTTCTGCAAGTCGTAAAGCTCCTCGAAGAGCGGGTCGGTGTCGAGGTAGCGAGTGTACTTCCATCGTTCACCGCGAACGCCCTCCACGCGCGGAATCCAGCCCCTGGCCGTGAAGGTGTGTTCGTAAAAGAAATCGGTTCGCCAACGAGGCCGGGCGGCAGGGTCGAGCAACGGCGCCAGGCTGCGGCCTTGCATGGCGGGAGAGGGTTTCAGGCCGGCCAGCTCGAGCAGCGTCGGCGCCAGATCGATGTTGAGGGTCATCTCCGTGCATCTGCGACCGCGTGCCGCGGCGGGCAGCCTGGGATCGAAGACGATCAGAGGCGTCCGGATGGATTCCTCGTGCATCAGCCATTTGCCGGCCAAGCCGTGCTCGCCCAGGTAAAAGCCGTTGTCGGAAGTGAAAACGATAATCGTCCGGCTTTCCAGCCCCAGCTCACGGAGAGCAGCGCGAATTTGGCCGACAACCCGGTCGACTCCGGTGATCAACCGGTAATAGCTGCGGACCGATTCCTGGTACAGGGAGGGCGTCGAGAAACGAACCGCCCAGCGCCGCCGACCCTCGCTACGCTGCACCTCAACGGGCAGCTGTTCGAGATAGCGAGTATCCGCGGTGCGGGGCAGCGGGAAGACGACGTCGCGATACAAGTCGGCGTCGGCGGGATCGTAGAGGAACTGCCTGGGATCCTCATCCTGCACGTGGGGAGCTTTGAAACTGACCTGTAGGAAAAACGGCCGCTGCTGTGAGACCGTCCGCAGGAACTCCAGCGCTTGGCGGCCCATCAGTGCCGTCAGATGAGGCCCCTTGGGCCCTTCGGGAAAGTAATTGCCCTGGCCCGCAAAGCCGCGCCAGTAATCGAACCGGTCCTCGGGCAGCGGCTTGCGGTCAAGCCCCCACTTCCCAATAAAGCCCGTCTGGTAGCCCGCCGCGCGAAATATGCCGGGGTAGGATCGCTGGAACGCAGTCGTGGAAAGCTGCGTGTTGAACTCGTTCAGACCGTGCGTGGATACGTATTGGCCGGTGAACATGCTCGCTCGGCTGGCCATGCAGATCGAAGTAGTCACGAAGTTGTTCACGAAAAGCACGCCTTCGCCCGCCAGCCGATCAAGGTGCGGGGTTTGGATGAGGCGGTTGCCCATTACCCCCAACGTGTCCCAGCGCTGGTCGTCCGTGACCAACAGCACGACGTTGACGGGCGGTTCCGCGATTGGCAGAGCCGATAACCAAGGCGCCGCAATCGAGGCGAGCACTCGGCGGCGGGAAGGGCGCCGGGATAATTCCGCGATCATTGGCATCCTCCTGGAGGTCGAGACTAACATCAGTGGAAGCATTCCGCAAACGCCGACCGGGGTGAGATGGGGCTCGTGCCGGGGCCGTGGCCGTTAGGGTGTGCGCTGCATGGGGCTTTTCGGTAAAGCAGATCTTGAATATCAAATACCTGTTGACAGGCCACTGGCTAAGGCGGTATACTCTATCGGAGAGGTCGAATATGTCGATCGTCAGCCCCATCGAAGAACTACGCTCCGACCATGTCAAGGTCCGCGACGCTTTGCTGGCCCTCCTGGCTGCCGTCAAGGAGCGCAGGGTCGAGGACGCCCTGGAGATCCTCGTCCAGTTGGACAAATTGACGGGACCCCACTTTCGTTTTGAAGAGGAGAGCCTTTACCCCGCGCTCAGGCAATTCTTTGGGGATCGCTATATCGACGGTCTGATCGGAGCGCACGACCGAGTAATTGCGGCCGCCAAGCGTCTGGCGGAGGTCCTTGGCAAGGGCCAACTTCTCGAACACGAGGTCGAAGAGCTCGCCGAGCTGATTCGGAGGGACGTGCTTCCTCATCCCGTTGAATGCGACGGTCTCGGGTTGTTTGCCGAAAGGTTGCCTGCCGAAGACTTGCAGCGGATAGCGGCGAATCTGGAGGCCAGCCGCAACGCCGGCGTGCCGCTTCTCGAGTGGGCTGCCACGATTCGCGGCAGATCAGCAACGCCGACCGCCTGAACAAGATGGTGACGCCTTCGGGGGCGCCTCTCGGTCTGGTGCTGGTCAGCGCGTCTTACGAACGCGTGCTGGGGGCGTTGCAGTTGGCGACCGCCGCCCTTGCTTCGGGCCGGCCGGTGACACTGCTTTTCAGCCACGGCGCGGTGGTTCGCCTCCGCTCCGGGCGGACGGACGAGCTGGGAGAGGAGACGGCAGAGTGGTTACGTCCGCGTATCCAGGAGGCGCTGCAGGCGGGGACCGTCCCAACCATCTCCGAACTGCTGGACGGGGTATTGAAACTCGGCGGACAGGTACTCGTTTGCCCGGCGGCCATGGCGCTACACAACATCGCGAGATCCGAATTGGTCGCCGGGGTGGAGGAAGTCTGCAGCCTCGGTGAATTCCTCAGGAAGGGTTCCAGCGAGCATGCAACGCTCTTGTGGGTTTGACGGGCAGAGGGCGAGCGGCTCCCGCCGGCCGCTGCTCTTTCTTTCGCCTGAGTGGGTGCGTGTGGTGACCCGTACCATTCAGGCGGCCAGACGCACGGACGAGTATTTTCGGAAGCTGAGCGTGGATTACTCCCTGCGTCTGGACTACCACATTCGTGAACTCCCCGGCCCTCTGCGGAGCCTATGGGCGGGCAGCTGGGAAGCCAGGATCCGGCTTGAGCTCGAGCGCGGCAAGGTCAGGAAGCTCGCCGTCGGCGATTTCCCGCTGGAGGAGGCGCCCGACTTCATGGTCACGAGCAACTATCGGACCGCCCGTCAGCTTTTCGAGGGGACGCTGACGCCCACCAGCGCGTTCGCGCGACGCTTGGTGCGCATCGAACCATTGGAGAGCGTGTACCACCGGCCGCGCTTCACCGCACGGACCATCATTATGGCCAACGTAATGCTGAGGCACGCCAGGCAGGTTCCGACGGCTTTCGTGGAGGACAAAGAGTTGGATGAGGCCGCCGTTCAGCGACTTGCTCAGGCCGAATGTTGAGGCGGCGCCCAGAGACGGCAGGGGGGCGGACGAGAGCGCGCGTCAAGTCACTGTGGCTTGCGCCGGGGATCATGACAGCCGAGAGACAGCGGAAACGGGTAAAGGGCGAGGGAGCGACACATTTCCGCGTCGGCGGGACGCCGCTCCTGCCCTTGCGCAGGCTTAGTGCGGGCCTGAAAGGCGTAGAACTTTACGCCAAGGCCGAATTCCTCAACCCCAGCGGCTCGGTCAAAGACCGGGCCGCTCTCGCCATGATCGAAGACGGCGAGCGGCGTGGACTTCTAACACCCGATCGCATCCTTCTGGACGCGACCAGCGGCAATACCGGCATTGCTTACGCCATGATCGCGGCCTCACGCGGCTACCGCGTCCGGCTATGCATGCCCGCCAACGTCTCCCGGGAACGACAGCGCATCTTGCGCGCTTTCGGCGCGGAGCTGATCCTGACCGATCCGGCCGAGGGCTCCGATGGCGCGATCCGCGAGTGCCGGCGGATCTACCAGGCCGATCCTCAGCGCTATTACTACCCCGACCAGTACAACAACCCGGCCAACTGGCGAGCTCATTACCGCACTACGGGCGTCGAGATCCTCCGCCAGACACAAGGGCACATCACTCATTTCGTAGCCGTGCTGGGGACCAGCGGAACCTTCGTGGGAACGAGCCGCCGGCTGCGCCGTCACAAGCCGGACGTGCAGTGCTGGGCCGTGCAGCCCGCGTCCCCTTTTCACGGCATCGAGGGCGCCAAGCACATGGATTCGGCCATCGTACCGGGCATCTGGGACCCGAGCGTTGCCGACGGGACGATTTGGGTGGAGACTGAGCGCGCCCACGAGATGACACGGCGACTGGCGCGCGAGGAGGGTCTGCTGGTTGGGATCTCCTCCGGCGCCAACGTGGCTGCGGCGCTCGAACTTGCGCACCGGCTGGCCGCCGAAGGGCGCACCGCCGTGATCGTTACCGTGCTTTGCGACGACGGGCAGAGATATCTGAGCGAAGAGTTCTGGGATGCTGGTCATTGAGTACGAGCCCTGGCGGCGCATGCTCGAGCACACCGGCCGCTGCTATCCCGAGGAGGCCTGCGGCGCGATGCTGGGCACGCGGGAAGACGAACTCCGGCGCGTGCGCGCCGCAGTCGAGCTCACCAACGTCTGGCCGGGCTCCCGGCGCACGCGCTACCGTGTGGATCCGCGCGAGCTCCTCGAGGTCGAACGGACGGCGCGTGAGCGCGGTTGGGAGCTGTTGGGGATCTACCATTCCCACCCCGACGAAGACCCCTATTTCTCGCGCACCGATCTTCAGGAAGCGTGCCCTTGGTACTGCTATCTGGTTCTTTCCATTCGTTCGGGTCGGTTTACCGCAGCCAGATGCTGGCAGCCCAATGACGAGTTGACATCCGCCGCGCAGGTGCCTTTTTGTGTGCCCGGCGCGGCGAGCGAGGAGGAGAAATGCCAAGGATCCTGATTCCAAGTCCTCTGAGGCAATACGTCGAGCAACGCGATTCAGTCGAAGTGCCCGGGGCCACCGTAGGCGAGCTGCTGGAGCAGCTGACGGAGCAATACCCAGAGCTCCGCAGGCACCTCTTTACGCCGGAAGGCAAGTTGCGCAGCTTCGTCAACGTGTACGTGAACGATGAGGACATCCGCTATTTGCAGCGCGATGCGACTCCGGTTGGCGATGCGGACACCGTTTCCATCGTACCGAGCGTCGCCGGCGGCGCCGCCACGGTGAGTTCCCCCGGCCTGAGTCAAGAGGAGATTCTGCGTTACAGCCGTCACCTCATCATGCCTGAGGTCGCCCTGGAGGGGCAGCTCAAGCTCCGGCAGGCGCGGGTGCTGGTGGTAGGCGCGGGAGGCTTGGGGTCGCCCCTGGCTCTCTACTTGGCGGCGGCCGGAGTGGGACGCCTGGGGTTGGTCGATTACGACGCGGTGGACGCCACCAATCTGCAACGGCAGGTCCTCTACACTACCGCAGACGTAGGGCGCAAGAAGCTCGAAGTGGCGGCGGAGCGAATCCGGGCTCTCAATCCCGGCGTACGCGTCGACTGTCATGACGTGGCGCTGACCAGCGAGAATGCGCTCGAAATCCTGCGCGACTACGACATCGTAGTCGACGGAACCGACAACTTCCCTACCCGTTACCTGGTCAACGACGCGTGCGTGCTGCTCGGCAAGCCCAACGTTTACGGATCCATCTTTCGCTTCGAGGGGCAGGTCAGCGTCTTTGCGACACCCGGCGGGCCCTGCTATCGGTGCCTGTATCCCGAGCCGCCGCCCCCGGGGCTGGTGCCGAGTTGCGCGGAGGGTGGCGTCCTGGGCATCCTACCGGGCGTTATCGGCGTGATCCAGGCCACTGAAGCGATCAAGCTGATCCTTGGCATCGGTCGCCCGCTGGTCGGCCGTCTGCTCCTGTACGACGCCCTGAATATGAGCTTCCGCGAGCTCAAGCTGCGCCGCGATCCCGATTGTCCGGTGTGCGGTGATCGGCCAACGATTCGCGAGCTCGTCGATTATCGGGAATTCTGCGGCGTTCCCCGCCGCCAGGAGCTCGAGAGCCCCTCGGAGTGGGAAATCGAACCCCGGCGATTGAAGGATCTGATGGATCAAGGCGAGCGAGTGGTGCTGGTGGACGTGCGCGAGCCGCACGAGCACCGCATCTGTCGCATTCCCGGCGCCCGACTCATCCCGCTGAGCGAATTGCCTCGTCGACTGCACGAGCTGGATTCCAGCGAGCAGATCGTGGTCCATTGCCGCAGCGGCCAGCGCAGCGCGAAGGCGGTGAACCTGCTTCGCCAGGCGGGCTTTCGCAAAGTCTGGAACTTGCGCGGCGGCATCCTCGCCTGGAGCGATCAGGTGGACCCCAGCGTGCCCAAGTACTGAGCCTTCGCGTTTCAAGCAAAGCGCGCCGGACTGAGGGGTGTGGGAAAAGCGGCGGACGGCCGGCCGAGAATCCAGTCTGCAACCCGCCGGCCGGTAGCGGGTCCCAGCGTCATGCCCGCCATGGCATGGCCGGTCGCGAGGTAGAGGCCGTGGATACCCGGCGCCGGGCCGATCGCCGGCAACCCGTCTGGGAGACACGGCCGTAGGCCGCACCACTTGGAAACGGAACGGCTTTGCTCCACACCCTGGAAATATTCGCCGGCCGCGTGTGAGAGTTGGCGCCAGCGGGCCTCCCGAATCCGGGAATCGAGGCCCGAGAACTCCAGCGTTCCTGCCAAACGGGTGCGGTGGCCCATGGGCGTGACGAAAACCAAGCGTTCCGCCAGCACGCACGCCTCGCGGATCACGGCAGCAGTTTCGCTGGGAACCAGGTCGCAGTGATAGCCCTTGGCGGCTTCCAGTGGGAGGGATATGCCCAGCGGCCGCAATAACGAGGCGCTCCACGCCCCCGCCGCCACCACCACCGCGTCGGCCGGGATCTCTTCGCCCTGCGCCGTAAGCACGCCGTGCACACGGCCGTCCCGCACCTGGAGCTGCACGACCCCCGTGGCCACGCGGAACTCGGCGCCGGCCGCGCGCGCCCTCTCGGCCAACGCCGCTACAAAGGCGTACGGGTCGAGCGTCGCGGCGTCGCAATGATGGACGGCGCAAGTCAGCCCTTCGCGGAGGGAAGGTTCACGACGCAGCATCTCTCTGGGGTCCAGCAACTCGGCGCGGAAGCCGTGGCGCCGTGCAAAGGCAATCTCCCGCGCGGCCTCCTGCGGCCCGCTTGCGCTGCGCCACACCTCGTAGTACCCCCGCCGACGGAAGTCACATTCGATGCCTTCTTCCCGCACAAGCTGCTCGTATAGCGATAGGCTCTCCTTTCCCAGCGGTGCAACGGCCTCCATGGCTTCGTCTGCCCTCGCTTCGCTGAACTGGCGGGAAAATGTGAAGAGCCACCTCCACAATGCCGGATCGAACCGCAGCGGCACGTACACGGGACTCAACGGGCGGAAGACGGTTTTCACCAGCGACCAGAAGCGCCCGGGTTTGACGAGCGGCAGATGCCCCGGAGCGATGACGCCTGCGTTGCCCGAACTTGCTCCTGCGGCGATGCGCTCGCGTTCCACCACCAACACGCGCACGCCGCGCCGGGCCAGGAAATATGCGCAGCAGACGCCGATCACGCCGGCCCCCACGACAACCACTCTGGGCGCTCCCCCCGGCGTCGTCATCGTGTTCATGGCTTCATGCACGCGAACTCAGCCGGCAGCGACCTGCCTCACGTACACGCACTGCCGGCCTTCTTCGAACATGGCCAGAACGTTTTCCGGCGGAACGTCCGGCTGGATGTTGTGCACGGCGGCCAACACCCAACCGCCGCCCGGGCCCATGATTTCGAACATCCGGCGGACCTCGGCGCGCACCTCCTCCGGCGTGCCTTGCGGCAGAAGACGCTGGCTGTCGATACCTCCCCAGAACGCGATACGGTCGCCGAACTCGCGCTTGAGCCGTTCGGGCTCCATGTAACGCGCCCTGACCTGGATCGGATTGAGCGCGTCGATGCCCATCTCGATGAAGTCGGGGATGTAGTGATAAATCGATCCGCAGGTGTGGTACAGAATCTTGGCTTGGGTGTACGAACGGATGGTCGCGATGATGCGCTCTTGGAAAGGCCGGATCAACTTGCGGTACAGCGGCGGCGAACAGATCGTGCGGTCCTGCATGCCCACGTCGTCACCGAAGGCCACGACGTCGATGAGGTCGCCGATCTCGGCCAACGCCCGGCGGTTCATCTCGATCATGACCTCCAGCACGGCGTGCATGAGCGTCTGGAAGAGGTCATGGTTGCAGGCCAGGTCCAGAAACCAATCCTCGAAGCCGCGCAGGTACTGGGTCATGTGCACGAGGTTGAAGCGGGCGTTGAACATCACGCCGTAGCCGGTCTGGCGCAACTGGAAAGCCCGTTCGCGCAGCCCACGGAAGCGGCCCGGATCGGTGGGGTCGGGCCATGGATAGCGTGCGATGGCGGAAGCATCGAGCTGACCGGCCATCGGAGAAATTTCCAGCTCGTAGTAGTGGCATCCCGGAGGCCGTCGCCGGACGACGCCCCACTCATCGCGGTAGCGGCCGTTGCCCAACTCGATGTCTCCGCCCGCATCGGGTGCGCCGAAGCTGAAGGCGCGGAGGTCCACGCCCAGGTGCTGGAGTACGGCCTCGTCCATTTCGACCAGTTGCTGCATGCGGTCGATGATGACGCCGGGCTGCCCGAAGCCAAGGAAGTTGCGAAGTTTCTCGTAGGCCGGCGCCGTCATTCCGGTGAAGCGGGCGCTGCCCAGATCCATCGGCAGCCGGTCGGGTTCACGGTGTTCGAGGGCCGCAAGGACGCGCTCGCGAGGGCTCATGGGCTTCATTGTATGTTGCGGGCGGCTCTACATGACGGGGCCCGTCCGCCAGGGAACGAATTCGCGGTGCCCGAAACGCTCGGCAGCCGTAAGCTCGCCTGAGGCCACACGCAGCAGAAACCGGAAGATCTCCTCTGCCACCTCTTCCAGCGTGGCCTCGCCGTCGGCAACGCGCCCGGCATTGATGTCCATATTCTCCCGCATGGCGGCGAAGGTGGCGCTGTTGCTGGCGATCTTGACAACTGGGACGGTAGGGAAGCCGATCGCGCTGCCGCGCCCGGTGGTGAAGGCGATGACGTTGCACCCACCTGCCGCCAGGCCGGCAAGGGAAACCGGGTCGTATCCCGGCGTGTTCATGAAGACCAGACCCGGCGTGGCGATGCGTTCGGCGTAATCGACCGCGTCCATCAAGGGGGTATTGCCGCCCTTGGCCACCGCTCCAAGCGACTTCTCCACGATGTTGCTGAGGCCGCCGTACTTGTTACCCGGCGACGGGTTGTCGTCGAAGGTGGTACCGAAGCCGCTCAGATACCGCCGATAGGCCTCGACGAAACCCAACAGCTTCTCGGCCACGCGGCGGTTGCGTGCGCGCCTCACCAGCAGATGCTCGGCGCCGAAGATCTCGGTGGTCTCCGCGAGCACGGCGGTGGCACCCAACCGCGTCAGGCGGTCCACGCAAAGGCCCAACGCGGGGTTGGCGGTGATGCCTGAAAAGGAATCCGAGCCGCCGCAATTCAGCCCTACGACCAGCTTCCAGGCCGGCAGCGGCGTGCGGCGCTCCTGCCCAGCGCGTTCGAGCAGGCGCCGCACTTCGCGGCGCGCGGCCTCCACTGTAGCGCGCGTGCCGCCGCTCTTCTGGATCGTGAGCCCCACCAGCCGTTCGGTACGCCAGGCCTCATCAGGGAAGTACTCACCGATCTGGTTGACCTCGCAGCCGAGGCCAATCAAAAGCGCCCCGGAAACGTTGGGATGATCGAGCACCCCGGCCAGCGTGCGCCGCAACACTTCGACGTGAGGGCCGGCAGCCTGACCGCAGCCTTCGCTGTGCGGGAGAGCGACCACGCCATCGACGCCAGGCGGCAGCGACTCGCCTTCGAAGCTGCGCGCGACGAGTTCCACGACGTGGGCGGCACAGTTGCTCGCCGCCGCCACCGCCACGTAATTGCGCGTGCCGGCGCGCCCGTCCGCCCGCGCGTACCCAAGGAACGACGGCGCATCGTGTGCCCGCTGCGGCAGCGGCAGCTCGATTTCGGGGAAATGATGCTCGCCACCGGTTGCGGCGAGGCAAACGTTGTGCAGGTGCACGTGTTCGCCTGCTTCGATCGCACGGCCGGCCCGGCCGATCGTTTCTCCGTAACGGATGACCGGCGCGCCTTCCACAATCCCGCAGATGGCGATCTTGTGACCCGGAGGGATCTCTTCCCGCACCTCGATCTCGCGCCCGGCTACGCGCAGCCTGAATCCCGGGGGGAGCCTGACACGCGCCACGGCCACGTTGTCGGCCGGATTGAGCAGGATCGCCGCGTCTTCAGGACGCGCCGCCCGCTGGATGGCGACCAAATTCATAGCCGGCCCTGCGAGGCCCTCAGCGCATCAGCACCGTCTCGCAAATCTGCTCCTTCAAGTGGACGTGCAGCTTGCGACCGTGGGGATGAATCCAGAGACCGCTGCCGTCTTTGAGGACCGGAATTTCGGCGGGACTGTTCACTACGCGAAGCGCCCGATCCGTTTCCACACCCTTCAGCAGTCTGCCGATATGGATGTGCAGATGACACTGAGTGCGCACCTGATCTCCATTGTAGGCCAGGCCCCATTCATCGCCCCACAACTCGCGCGCTTTACGGATGGCCGCTTCCCATAGGCGCGTGCGCAAGCGGTGCGGCATCCGCGCAAGCCCCGAAAGACCGTCATACTCGTGCGTGCGCACGAGCGCCAGCCAGCGATTGGGCTTGCGGGGACTGGCGTCCGGCACAAAGAAGATTTCGACCTCCGCCGGCTGCTTTTCCGCCTCGACGCAGAGGCTGCACTGGCGTAATTCCAGCGTCTCGGGTTTGGCCGGGTCGCAAGGGCAGCCCACCTCCGCGATCCGCTGAACCTGGAAGAACAGTAAAGGCCCAAGCAGAAACAGCCTGATCATTCGCGCCCATTATACTTGAGGGGTGTCTCGTCCCACTCGGCGTGCCGTTGCCGCGAGCGGGTTGCTGTGCGTCATCGGATTGCTGTATCTGAGCGGGCTCGAGGCCTCCGGCCTGCTGGGCCCCGACGAGCCGCGCTACGCATCCATCGCGCGGGAAATGGCGCGATCCGGCGACTGGCTGACTCCTCGCCTGTGGGGCGAGCCGTGGTTCGAAAAGCCTCCCTTGACCTACTGGTTGATGGCAGCAGCCTTTCGTCTCGGGCTGAGCGAGGACTTGGCGCCCCGACTGCCCATTGCGCTCGCCAGCCTGATCTTCCTGGCGTGGTATTGGCGCACACTGACACGAGAATTCGGCCGGCGCGTCGGCTTCCTGGCCGCGTTGATGCTGTCGACCAGCACGGGCTGGCTGGCCTTCAGCCGTGTGGGCGTAACCGATCTGCCGCTGGCGGCAACCTACTCGGCCGCAATGCTGCTGGCGCTGCCTTGGGTGGCCCGGGGTGAGACCCGCGGGCTCACACCGGCCGCCGCGTTGCTCGGCCTCGCCGTGCTCGCCAAAGGACTGGTCGCTCCCGTTTTGTATCTGCCGCTGTTGTGGGTTGGCCGGCGTCGTTTGCGGGACTGGATCCGGCCCGGCCCGCTACTTGCCTTCCTGCTCACTGCCTTGCCCTGGTATCTTTTCGTCTCGCTTAAATACGGAAGACTTTTCCTCGACGAGTTCTTCCTCGAACATCACTTGCACCGCGTTTATACGGACCGCCTCCAGCACGTGCAGCCATGGTGGTTTTACTTGCCCGTGCTCGCAGCGGGCCTGTTCCCGTGGACTCCTGCAGCCCTGCTCACGGCCCGCCGAAGCCTCTACGAGGACACGCGGGCGCGCTTGCTGCTGGCGTCGACCCTCTGGGGCATCTTCTTTTTCTCGCTGGCGCGCAACAAGCTGCCTGGCTACCTGCTCCCGCTGCTTCCAGGCATTTTTGCTCTCGTGGCGTTGGGACTCGAGCAGGCCCGTCGACCCCGCATGGCGCTGGCGAGCAGCGCAGCGCTGCTGAGTCTGATTCCGCCCGCGGTAGCAGTCTTACCCTCGGCGCTCGTCGTGGGCATCCGCAAGGCTGCGTGGCCGGGCGTGCCGTGGGCCGCAGCCGTAGCTGTGATCCCGCTCGTTCTGTGGTGCTGGCGGCAGGCGTCGCGGCGGCGTGAATGGGCGGCGGTTGGCATAGCCGCGGCGATGGCGCTGGCTGTCACGTGGACAGTTTGGCGGGTTCTCCCAGTGCTCGATCGAAGGGTTTCGGTGCGCGCTTTCTGGCGCTCGACGACCGGTGCAGCACTCCGCTGCTGCGTCGATGAAAACGTGGATCGCGAGCGTCGTTACGGCCTCAATTATTATGCGGGTCGAGCGCTTCCCGCGTGCGATCCCGCTTCGCCTGCTTGCCGGATTCACGTCGGCCCGGGCGGCCTCCTCGAGCTAACCGGGCGCTGAAAGCGCCGTGGGGATCAGGTGATCTTGGCCTCCTTGAGCGCCTTCTCGATCTTGGCCTTCAGATCCTTGGTCTTTTTGCTTTCGGGCACCTCCTTCAGGATGGCGAGCGCTTCCTTGCACAGCACCCCCAGCCGCTGCGGCTGATCCAGCTTTTTGGGGCCGAAGAGGCTGGATAGATCGTAAAAGGCCTCGGCGAAGGCCGTCAGGAAAACTGCCCGGGGCACGCGCACCGGCGGGGATTTGAACAACTCCTGGGTCTTGGCGGTGTCCTCAGGCGCGCCTACAGCCCGGCAGGTCATCATGAGCACTTCACGTTGAGTCGTGCGGCGTTCCACCGCTTCCAGCTCGGCCTCTTGGATCAGGATCCCCTGCCCGATCTTGTTGAGCTGCGGGATCTCGGCTGCGCTGCCCGTCGGGTAGGTGAATTCCAGGATAATTTCGGGATCCTTATTTTTCTCGCGGAAGCGGAACATGGTCTCGGCGGCCTGCATGGCGTACTGGCCCGCCTGGATGCGGTACTGGGACATGTGGCGCCGGAAGGGGGTCGGGTTGGTGCGGTTGGCGAAACCGCCGCGTTCGAACCGGTCGGCCAGTTCCATGTATCCCTTGGCCATCCCCGTATCCAACACCAGCTTCCAAGGCTGGGCCCGGCCGATGTACTCGTTCTCGGTCTTGGCAAGCTGCTCGAGGTGATCGCTGGCCTTCACGTAATCGCCGGCCCTGAAGGTTTCCCTGGCAGCGTTCCAGTAGAAGGCAGGCGTCCCTTTAGCCGGCGGCGGTGGCGTGCCGCCGGTGCAGGAGATCATCCAGCCGGACAGGGCGAGCAAGGCCGAAGAGATGAGAGCTTGTTTCTCGCGAGCGGTCATGAAGATGCCTCCGCAGCAAAGCTCTATCACAAATCGTCACGCGTTGCAACCGCGCGGCGCCGCCCCCGCCCCAGTTCACGCAGAGAATTTTTGGGGGCGGACCGCAGCGGCTCAACTTCGCGGCCTGCAGACGGCTGAGCGCGGCATCACGCCGCACAAACTCACGTGCCTGTCACCGAGCGGCCGGATGACACTCTCGGCAGCGGACTCTCACAGGCGAGCCCGCGCCGACACGCGCTGATTCCGCGTCGGCTTCTCCGCTGCGCCTCGCTCTCCATCCGGCTCGAAAATCCGGCGCTACCTCACGAAAATCCGGGAGGGCCGGCTGGTGACGCCGTCCACGGAAACCTCGACTTCGGCGGGCCCCGGTGTCAGCCCCGGCGGCAGGAGGATATTCACCTGGTACAATCCCACGAAGCGCGGCGCATAGCCGCTGAAAAGCACCGGGACTTGCTGCCCGCCCACGCGAACCAGCGGTTTCAGCCAGGTTTCGGCAGGAGGGGCCTCGGGACCGGGTTGACCGGTCTCGAGCACGGGCACGATCGGCCCGAGACCCGTCATGAAGAGAGCGATGGCCTCGCCGCCCGAAGCGGGGTTCCTCGGTTCGACAAGCGAACCGTCCTGCTTGACCGCGGCGGCGTAGCGCGCACCACCCGCCGCGGTCCACTCGAATAACCCGGGCTGAGCACGGTAGAGCGGCACGTGGGTGAGGAGACCGCCTGCACTCTGGTTATAAACTGCCACGCGCACGCGAGCGGGCGCGCCCAGTTCGAAGGGCACCTGGAAGTTGATCTGTTCGTAGCCCTCCTCTCCCACGATCGCAAACAGGGGGACGGGATGGCCGTCCACTTCGACCCGGACCCCCTCCCAGTTACGTGCCCCGGCCGGTGAGACCACGCCGGGGACTGCGGAGAGATTCTTTCCGAACAGCGTGGCAAGGCTGCCGGGCACCATACCGGGCACGTAACTGGCCGCGTTGACGACCGCTTCCACGACCGGCTGAGCAACAGCCACAAAGTCAGCCTTCTGTGCCCCGCGCACTCCGGTCAGCCGGCGGGAATCCGGCAGGAAAACGTAACCCTGCATCGCAGGAGTGACCGTGAAATCGCCCCCTGCGGGCAGGTTGAAAAAGGAATATCTGCCATTTAAGAACGTTTCCGTGATACCGATGGCGCTGCCCGACAGTCTTACCGTGACGCCGCCCAGCGGCACCCCCCGTTGAGTCTTGACGGCGCCGCTGATGCTTTCCGGGGTCCGTTCCGCAATCACGTGTGCAAGGGCGGCCGTGTAAAGAGAGGCCGGCAGCGTTCTCTCGCCGGAGGCGAGCGGCGGCTGGTAGCCCTTGGGAAGCAGAAAGGCGGCGATCCTGGACGCCTGCTCGTCCACACCCCCGGTGGTGATGTCGGCGGTCCACGAGCCGTCGGCCAGCACGGCAGTCACAGGATTGGCGTGCGTCGGTTTGGTCCACCAACCGCCGCCTGCGGGCCATGGAGCGAAAATATAGACCGCCACAGCGCATAGCGACGGCTCTACGTGTCGCACCCGGCCGTGGAGATCTTCAGACGAGCCGTAAGGAGGGACGTAGGTGAATTCGATCGAGGGAGCGCCCGGCCCGTCCACAGGTTGCGTCCCGCTCCAACGGTCCGGGACAGTTTGGTCATTGAAAACCCGCTCCATCCCCGGCTTGAGCCTCCCGTGTCTGTCCCAAATGCCCCAGTGCGCACCTTCAGGGCCCTCATAAGCCGCCTTCCATGGCTCGTCGAAAGCTTCGAAATAAAAGTAATTGACTTTGTTCGCGCGCGCCCAACTTATGAAAGTCAAAAAATAGAGTGCAGCGTTTTCGAGCGATGGAACGGCGTTTCCCCTCCCCTTGCCTGCACTCGGCCAGCCGGTCTCGGAAACAATTACCGGCTTGCCTTTTGCCGCCGCGAGCAGGCGCTGGTGCTGCGCATGGATGACTCCCACCGCAGCACTTATGGAGAATCCTTCCCAATAGGGATAGTAATTGACGAAGATGACATCCACCGCCTGCACGAGCGCAGGCCGGGCCAGCCACTCGCCGTACGCATCCGCCGTGGTTACGGGTACGCCCGGCGGCGCCTCCTGCCGCACCCGCCGGATATATGCGATCAGTTGATCCTCACTGAGATCGCTACGCAGCATCACCTCGCTGCCGACGATCGCCAGATCGACCAGTCCCGCACGCACCGCAGAGATCAACGCCGCGAGTTCTTCCTCGTTCGCGGCGGGGTTTCTGCCGATCCATGCTCCCATGGCCACCCGCAAGCCGAATTCCTGTGCGATGCGCGGCGCCGCCTCCAGGCCTCGCGTGGCGCCGAACGTCCGGATCCAGCGGCAATAGGGCGCCACGACCGCCATACGGCTGCGCAACTGTTCGCCGCTGACCGTCGCCCCGAGGTTAGGATCCTGCCCGTTCATGAAGGGGCTGAAATTCACGCCCTCCAGGCGATAGGCAGGTGCGCTCGGCTGGAAAGCCGCCAGGCCGCCCTCAGCGAAGGGCAAGCTGCGGGCCCAGAGAAGGAAGGCGCCGAACAACAGGTGGAAGCAGACAGGCCATGCGCGATGTCGCAGAGTGGGGCGCATCTTCGTGAGACAAGGGTTACCCATCCGACCCTCCCCCATGGATGAATGGTATCTCGGGCCGGGGACTAACGGAAGCCCTTATTCGATCCGAATCTCGCGGCGCTCGTCCGGCAGGCGCCGCAGACGAATCTCGATGTGATCCTCCGGCCACACCTGCGGGAAGCGCTCGCCCCATTCCACCAAGACAAGGGCTTCGCGATCCAGCAGCTCGTCCAGCCCCAAGCTTTCCAACTCTCCGGCCCGCCCGATGCGGTAAAGATCTACGTGGTAGACCTTGGGGCTGTGACCGTACTCGTGAACCAGCGTGAACGTGGGGCTGGAGACCTCGTCGGGCTCGGCGGCTCCCAGTCCGTGCACGATGCCTTTGGCCAGCGTCGTCTTCCCCGCACCTAAGTCTCCGATCAGCAGCACCACGCCCTTGCGCGGCAGCCGACTTGCCAAGCGTTCACCGAGCGCGATGGTTTCTTCTTCCGAGCCTGTGTAGTAGGTCTCCACGGTCTGCTCAGCAGAACCAGGCGGGCGGCCGTCCCGCAGCGATTTCACGCATTGCCGCGGGGAAGTGTTTCAACAGGTCGGTCGCGATGAGGGCCTGCTCGCCCAGCTCGGCGGACCCCAAATCTCCGGCGAGCCCGTGCAAATACACGCCCGCGGCCGCGGTCAGCGCCGGGTCATCGGGAAACTGCGCGAGCAGGCCCGCGATCGCGCCGGTGAGAATATCGCCGGAGCCGCCCGAGGCCAATCCCGGCCCGCCCGTGGGATTGACGCGGACGCGGCCGTCTGGCGAAGCGATCAGAGTCCGGTACCCCTTCAGCACCAGCACAACGCGGCGGGCCATCGCGAACGAGCGGGCTACGCCAACCCGATCGGCCAGGACCTCGCGCGTTCCCGCTCCCAGCAACCGTCCCATTTCTCCGGGATGAGGCGTGAGGATGCGCGTCTTCCCCTCCCCGGTGAAGCCGGTACCGGCGAGAGCGTTCAGTCCGTCAGCGTCCACAACCACGGGCTGCGGTAACCGATCGAAGAGCTGCCGCACCACGGCTATGGTCTCTTGGTGAGTTCCCAGGCCGGGACCCAGCGCGATTACGTCTTTGTTGGCGGCCAACTCGAGGACGCGCGGGAGAGCTTCCGAGGCGATCGCGCCCTCGGGTGTCTCGGGCAACGGCTCCGTCATCAGTTCGGGAGCGTGCGAGGCGATCAGCGGGATGGCCGAGGCGGCCGAAGCCACGGTCACCAGGCCCGCACCCGCGCGCAGGGCGGCGAGGCCCGCCATCGCCGCCGCGCCGCTTTTGCCGCGCGAGCCGCCAACCACGAGCACATGGCCGAAGTCGCCCTTGTGCGCCCAGGGAACGCGGGGTGCGAACAGATGGCTGATCTCCCGAGCTTCCAGCAGGGAAAGAAATAAGGATTCGTCCTGCTCGAAAAGCTCCGGCGGGCTGCCGATGGCTGCGACGCGCAGACGGCCTACACGCCGGCAGTTCGGAGGAAGGATCTGGCCTACCTTGGGCGCCGTGAAAGTGACCGTGTAATCGGCGCGAACCGCTTCGCCGGGAGTATCCGCCGCGTCGCTCTCGACGCCGGAGGGGATGTCGATCGCCACCACGCGCGCCAGCGGAAAGCCGTTGTTGATCTCGCGGATCCACTCGAGCATCGGACCCGTCACAGGGCCCTTCAATCCCGTACCCAGCAGGGCGTCCAGCACCAGCGTGGCGCGGCGCATTTCCGGCCTAATCTCCCGCACCACCGGGCAGCCGACCACCTGCAGCATGCGGAAGTTCTGGGCCGCGTCACCCTTCAACTCCGCAGGATCTCCCGCCAGCACGACGTGCAGTTCGCGGGGACGCAGCCGCGTCCAAAGCTGCCGCGCCACCACCATGCCGTCGCCGCCGTTGTTGCCTTTGCCGCAGACGATGACCACCCGCTGCTCGGTCAACGGCCGAAATCTTTCCGCCAGAAATTCCACTACCCGATGACCGGCGTTCTCCATGAGGACGATACCGGGGATTCCCATCTCGATCGTCCGCCGGTCCACTTGGCGCATCTGTTCCGCGGTGAGGATCTTCATGACGACCTTATCTTCTAACGAGCGTATCCTGCCGGGGAGGCAGCGCGTCGCGAGGGGCACCTCAGAGCTTGCGCGCCACCATCAGCGTCAGATCGTCCTGCAGCTCCGCGGTGCCGCACCACTCGTGCACGGCCTCCTCGATCGCCGCGACGATCTCGCCGGGATCGCTTCTTGCATGCCTGAGGACGACCTCTAGCAGGCGGTGTTCGCCGAACATCTCGCCATACTCATTCTCCGGCTCCGTGACGCCGTCAGTGAAGCAGACCAGCAGATCGCCCTCCTCGAGGCGGATTGAGCTCTCCTCATAGCGGCCGGAGGGGAACGCCCCCACGACCATCCCGTGAATTTCCAGGCGCAGCACCCCGCCGTCGCGCACCACCAGCGGCGGCGGATGGCCCGCGTTGGTGTACGTCAGGACGCCGGTAGCCGCGTCGTAAATGCCGACGCAAATCGTGGCGAATTTTTCCGGCGGCGTGTAGGCATACAGGTGCTGATTCAGGCGGGCCACCAACTCGGCGGTCGAAAAGCTACGGGAGGAAGACCCGTCGCCGCCCGCACGGGCCTGCTCGACGGCCATACGGATTTGGGCCCGGATCATGGACTGGACCGTTGCGGTCAGCAACGCCGCGGAAATGCCCTTGCCCGCTACGTCTCCGATCGCCATGGCCAGCCGCGCGTCGGGCAGGGCGATGTAGTCGTAGTAATCGCCCGAAACCATGCGCGCCGGCTTGCACAGCGCTCGAAGGCGGAGACCGGTTACCTCCGGCAAGGCCCGTGGGTAGAGCTGGTTCTGCACCTCGCGTGCGATCTCGAGCTCGGATTGCAATCTTTCCTTTTCCTTGGCGATCTCGAGCAGCCGGGCCAGGTTCTCGCTCATTCGATTAAACGAGCGCCCAAGCTCCGCCAGCTGATCGCTGCCCCGCACTTGGATGCGATGGCTGAAGTCGCCTTGCATGACCCTCTGTGTACCGGTGTACAGCTCGTGCACGGCGCGCGTGATCGTGCGCGTGAGATTGACGCCGATCACCAGCGACGCCAGCTCCACCACCAGAAAAGCTCCCGCCACTGCCAAGAAAAGCACCGACGCCAGGTAGGCCGACGTGACGCCCTCGCGCCACTCGACCGTCTGCCCAAAGACCAGCCGCAGCACCGCGGACCAGCGTGTACGCACGAAGAGAATATGGTTCTGTTCCTGATGAGGCCGCTCCCAGTGGCCCACGGGGACGGGCGCTGCGTAATCGACTTCGCGGTCCAACCGATTGGACGCGGGTGGCAACCTACTTTCGCGCTCTTCGGACCGGTATCCCTCGCTGCGACTGACGCCCCGGAGGCGACCCGAGCTGGTTGCCCCGCCTGAAGAAACAGGGAGGATGGACACTTCGCCGAGCCGCGACGCCAGTCTTGCGCGGGCCTCGGCATCCATGGGCACCAGGACCACTACTTCCGCCACCGCGCGTTTGACGTGCGCCCATAGATACAGGGCGCCGTCCTTGTTCAGCAGACCCGCATGATCGGCCCAGCCTGGCGGGGGCCTATCGAGCGATGAGTGAGGGGGATAGCGCCACATCCCCTCGCTGCGGAAGACGGCCAGCTCCAGGCCTGGGTATCGTTCGCGCAGATAAGGTCCGATCCATCGCAGCCGATCAGGCAACGATCGGGCGGGCGTCAGGGCGAGACCTTCCGCCACCTCCAGTAACGTCCCGGCCTGGCGCTCGAGCTCGCTGAGAACCACATAGACTGCGATCTGTCCGGCCAGGATCCAGGCGCCGATGGCGACGAGCCCGCTAACGAGCACCAGCGGAACGACCGCGATAAAGAGGTAGGCCACCAGGAGGCGGTTGCGCAGTCGCCAGATGAGCTTGCGGATGCCCCAACGCACCCAGCGCAGCAGCACGCCGGCGCTCAGCGCGAAGGCCGCCAGAGTCAGCACCAGCAGCCAAGGGCTCGAGGGCGCCAGATAGCGTCCCACCAGAAAGCCGCAGCAGGCAGCGGCGGCCATGAATTCCAACCGCCGCTTCGGCCGGCGCAAGAACCGCAGCATCGGGATCCGCACGTCCTATCGTAACCTCCCGCCGGCAGGTGCGCCCGCGAGCGTGCGCCGCGACGTAAGCTGTTTCAGATGACGCTGCCCACTCGCAGAGGCTTCTTAGCCGGCGCCCCGGTCTTGCTGCGCGGCGGGTCGGCCGGAGGCGAGAAAATCCGCCGCCGGAGCCTCGTCTAGCGTCACAATCCGGTGCTGCGGGGATTTGCGCCCGAGGCCCCGCTTACGGTGGGCAACGGCGAGTTCGCTTTTACGGCCGATGCGACCGGCCTGCAAACCTTTCCATAGCTCTACGCGGAACGCGTTCCTTTGTGCACGCAGTCGCAGTGGGGCTGGCACAGCTTCCCGCTCCCCAAGGGGCTTAGTGTCTCGGATTTCCGCTTGGAACCCTACGACACTTACGGCCGCAAGGTAGGTTATCCCACGAGCGCTAAAGGACAGGAGGAACTCTACCGATGGCTCCGCGAGAATCCGCATCGCCTGCACTTGGGACGCATCGGTCTCCTTCTTAAGACAGCGCGTGGCGAAGCCGCGCGGGGGCTTGTCACGGGCATTAGCCGCATGATATCGTGAGGGTTAACTCAGGCCTGCGGTCGAGAACCGGAGCCTGTTTTGCCGACAGCTTCATAAGTTCAGAAAAGGAGTCGATACATGCCACTGGTATCCCTGCGCCAGATCCTGGACGAGGCCGCCAAGGGCGGCTACGGAGTGGGCGCCTTCAACGTGAACAACATGGAGCAGATCCAGGCCATCATGGAGGCCGCCCGTGAGACGCGCTCGCCCGTGATTGTGCAGGCCAGCCGCGGGGCGCGTTCTTACGCCCAGGATCGCTATCTCTATCACCTCATGCTGGCTGCCGTCGAGTTATATCCCGAGATCCCCATCGCGCTGCACCTGGACCACGGCAACAGCCCGGAGACCTGCCGCTCCGCGATCGAGATGGGCTTCACCAGCGTGATGATGGACGGCTCGCTGATGCCGGACGGCAAGACACCCTCTACCTTCGAGTACAACGTGAAGGTCACGCGGGAGGTGGTCGAAATGGCTCACGAACGTGGCGTGAGCGTGGAAGGCGAGCTGGGCGTGCTCGGAGGCATCGAGGATGGACACGGCGCCGGGGTCAGTGGCCTGGCGCACCTGACCGATCCCGATCAGGCCGCCGAGTTCGTCGAAAAGACCGGCGTAGATGCTCTCGCGGTGGCCATCGGCACCAGCCACGGCGCTTACAAGTTCAGCCGCAAGCCGGACCGCTCGGTGCTGGTCATCGAGCGCATCCAGCAGATCCACGAGAAGATCCCCCACGTGCATCTGGTCATGCACGGCTCCTCGAGTGTGCCCAAGGAGCTGCAGGACATCATCAACCAGTACGGCGGCAGGATCAAGCCGACCTGGGGAGTGCCCATTGAAGAGATCCAGCTCGGCATTCGCCACGGCGTGCGCAAGATCAATGTGGACACGGACAACCGGCTGGCCATGACGGGCGCCATCCGCAAGGTTTTCTTCGAAAAGCCCGAGGAATTCGATCCGCGCACGTATCTGAAAGCGGCGCGCGAGGCCATGAAAAAGGTCGTCATGGAGCGCATGATCGCCTTCGGTCAAGCCGGGCACGCCGGCGATTACGAGCCGATCCCGCTCGAAGAAATGGCGCGACGGTACAAAAGCGGCGAGCTCTGACGAGCTCGCCGGACTCTGGCAAGCTGCGGCGCGGACGGCTCTCCGGCCGCAGTTCACCATCGAGGAGGCGAGATGCTATCAGCCGGCAAGCTGACCCGCATGAAGCGCCTTGCCACGGCGGAGGGGATCATCGCGGCCGCCGCCATGGATCAGCGTGGCAGTCTCAAGAAGATGCTCGCTTCCGTGGGCGACGGGCCGGTCACCGCCGAAATGATGGCGGAATTCAAGACCGCGGTGACGCGCATCCTCAGTCCATACGCGAGCGCCATCCTCCTGGATCCCGAGCTGGGCCTGGAGGCCGCACGCACACGCGCTCCGGGTTGCGGCCTGCTCCTCTCTTACGAAAAGAGCGGCTACGACAATACACGCCCCGGTCGCCTGCCCGAACTTCTCGAGCGCGTCTCGGTGAAGCGCATCGCCGAGGACTGGCAGGCCGACGCGGTGAAGTTCCTGATGCATTATTCGCCCTTCGAAGACCCGGCGATCAACGACGTCAAGCAGGCGCTGGTCGAACGCATCGGCGCCGAGTGCGAGACCTACCAGATCCCGTTCTTCCTGGAGCTGGTGGGCTACGATCCGCAACTTGCCGATGAAAAGGGCCCTGACTATGCCCGCCGCAAGCCGGAAGTCGTCGCACGCAGTGTGGAGGAGTTCTCCAAGCCGCACTATCGCGCCGACGTCCTGAAGGTGGAAATCCCGGTCAACCTGCGCTACGTGGAAGGAGCAGCCTCCCAGTCTGGACCGGCCGTTTACACCAGGGCCGAGGCGCTCGATCACTTCCGGCGTGCTGCGGCAGCCTCGCGTCTGCCCTTCATCTACCTGAGTGCCGGCGTGGACAACCGGCAGTTCGTCGAATCGCTGGAGATGGCGGCCGAGGCGGGCTCGGACTTCTCAGGCGTCCTGTGCGGACGCGCCACTTGGAAGGACGGAGTGCCCGTCTACAGGCAGCATGGCCTGCCTGCCCTGGAAGAGTGGCTGGCCAACGAGGGCGTCCGCAACATCCAGGCCGTCAACGCCGCGATCCGCGCCGCCAAACCGTGGTGGGCGAAGCTGGGCCTGCCGTCACCTCCCGCGGCCTAAATCTCAGAAAGGGTTCGCCGACTATAAGCGCCTTGGTGGGCGAACCCCGCGGCCTGATCGCGACAGCCGACAGCCATCAGAGGGCGTATTCGCTGCGGTAGGGCGGATCCACGTAACGGTTCGCGCGCTCGGAGTTCGTAACCCGCATATTTGCCGAGTCCCATTCCAGGCGTTCTCCGGGCAGGCGTTGCGCCAAACAGCCCAGCAGGAAGGCCTCGGTCACTGGCGCCTGTGACTCGAACTTAGTGGCCGAAGGCGGCCCGCCCTTGCAAGCTTCGATCCACTGATCAATGGCGCGATCGCGGGCGGCAGCGGCCGTCTGGCGAGCCCCCGCTTCGTACAGCTTGGACTCTGGGTACAGGCGGGGATTCTCCCCATTGAAGCCGCCGATAATGATCCCCCTCTCGCCTATGTACATAACGCCCTCCTGGCCGGGACGAAAGCGGCGTTCGTCCTGTTCGCTGAGGCCGGCAGGTCGGGGAGGTCGCAGGCCTCCTTCGTACCAGGTGATGCGCAGCGGGCCGCGGTCACCGTGTGCGGGAAAATCCAGATGCACGATCGAGGCTGACGGGTAGGTCTCTTCGTGCGGCTCCGTCGCAGATGCCTCGACCGTGACCGGCGGCGTGAGATCCAGAATCTTGAATAGCCCTGCGAAGCTATAGCAACCCATGTCGCCGAAACTGCCGCAGCCGAAGTCGTACCACCCGCGCCAGACGAACGGCAGGTAGGCTTTGTGGTAGGGCCGCCATGGCGCGGGCCCCAGCCAGAGGTCCCAATCCAGGCCCGCCGGAGCGGGCATCGCTTCACGCGGACGATCGACGCCCTGAGGCCAAAAGGGCCGGCTGGACCAGTTATGGACCTCCCGGACGCGGCCGATGGCCCCGTCGCGGATCCACTGCGCGATGAGGCGCGTAGCGTCGCTGGTGGGGTTGTTCACGGGTAGGCCGGTAGCCACCTTGGTCTCTCGCGCAACCTGCGCCATGCGGCGCGCCTCGCCGATCGTATGCGCCATGGGCTTCTGGCAAAGCACGTGTTTGCCCTTGCGCATGGCGGCAATCGAGATGAGCGCGTGCCAGTGATCCGGCGTCGCCACGTAGACGGCGTCCAGATCCTTTTCCCTCTCGAGCAACTCGCGGAAATCGCGGTACGCCGCGCAACCGCGCCAGGAGCCGGACTTGCTGCGGGCGGCGTAATAGGCCTCCACCAGCCTGCGCGCCGGCTCGCGTCCGCCCATGCCCAGGCTGCTGCGGAAAGTATGTGTGAGTTGGGCGTAGCCCGGCGAGGCCAGATCGGCGCCCCAGTTTTCGTAGCCCGGACCGAGCAGCTTGCGCGCAGCGTTCAGCAGCGAGTTGGCGCCGTATTCGATGTAGTCCCGGCTCGCTTCGTTGCAATCGCAGACCGCGACGACTTGGACGTCCGGCCGCGTCAACAGGTCCATGGTTACGACCATCCCCTGGCGGCCCATGCCGATCGAAGCTAGCGTGATCCTGTCGCTGGGCGCCGGAAAACCGTGACCGCCTAGCACGTGCCTTGGTACAATTAGAAAAGAGCCAGCGGTTGCGAGCGCACTCCGCCGGGTCATCCCTTTGGTAATGTTCGGCCCCACCGGAACCTCCGTAATTCGTACCTATCTTACTGCCGCGCCCGGCAAAGCGCCGGTTGCCGCACTCGTGCCGTCGTGAAACGCAGGAAACCGCCGAGCGAGGAAGAGATCCTCGAGCATATCGCGCGCCTGCCCCGCGGCCGCGCGGGCTTTAAACAACTGGTCCGCGAGACCGGCGCCAGGGGTGAAGCCCGCGAGGCGCTCGAAGAGACGCTCGAGCGTCTCGTGGCGCGCGGACGGCTGCTCGAAGTGCGGCCCGGCCGTTATGTGCTGAGCTCGCGCAGCCAGGACTACCGGACGGGTCGCTTGCATATGCACCGCGACGGCTACGGCTTCCTCATCGCGGACGAACCCGTCGACGGCGTGCGCGGCGATATCTTCATCCCGCCCGCGGCCGCTGCTCGCGCCATGCATGGGGACCGCGTGCTGGTGCGCATTACGCGCCGCTCAGCGGACGGCCGCGCCGAGGGAGAAATTGTCCGCATTCTCCGCCGCGCACATCCCACGGTGGTCGGCGAGTTTCGCACGGGGCCGCGCGGGGGATACGTCATCCCCTACGATGATCGCATCCGACAGCGCATCCGCATTCCGCCGGAGATGGCGCTGCCGGCCCGCTCCGTCTCTGTGGATCGCATCGGCGCCAGCCCCGTCGAAGTCCGGCAGATCGGAGACCTGGATGGCTTGATGGTGAACGTGGAGCTCATCGAGTACCCGCGCGAGGAGCGTGCGGCCGTCGGGCGCATTGTCGAAATCCTGGGCCGTCCCGGCGATTTCGGGGTGGACGTCGAGGTCATCATCCGCAAGCATCATCTGCCCCACCGGTTCCCGCCCGAAGTTCTCGAAGAGGCGGCTGCGATGCCGGCTGCCGTGCGCCCTGCCGACCTGACGGGACGCATGGACTTCCGCCATCTCGATGTGGTGACGATCGACGGCGAAACCGCTCGCGATTTCGACGACGCCGTTTGGGTCGGCCGGGCGGAATCCGGAAACTACATTCTCCACGTGCATATCGCCGACGTCAGCCACTACGTCCGACCCGGCGCCGCCATCGACGCCGAAGCGCGCTTGCGCGGCAACAGCGTCTACTTTCCCGACCGCGCCATTCCCATGCTCCCGCTGGAACTCTCAACCGAGCTCTGCTCGCTCAAGCCCGGCGTCGATCGGTTGGTTTTCTCGGTTCTGCTCGAGATTGCACCTGACGGCGAAATCGTCTCGCGACGGTTCGTCCGCGGGGTGATCCGGAGCCGGGAGCGCATGACGTACACGAATGTGCACCTGCTGCTCGAAGGCGACGAGGGCCTGCGGAAGCGTTACGAGCCGTTGGTGGAACGTTTCGAGCTTATGCGCGAGCTGGCCCTCATTCTCAATCGCCGTCGCATGAGCCGAGGAGCGATCGATTTCGATCTGCCCGAGCCGCTCATCGAGTTCGACGAATGGGGCGAGATGACGGGCATCCGCAAGGCGCCGCGCAACATCGCCCACCGCATCATCGAGGAGTTCATGCTCGCGGCCAACGAGGCCGTGGCTGCTCATCTGGAGGCGGCGGGCGTTCCCGCACTCTACCGCATTCACGAACCGCCGGACCCGGAAAAGGTGGCGGAATTCGACGAGGTTGCGGGGCACTTCGGTTACTCGCTCCTCGCAGGCCCGATCCCTGTGCAGCGATTCCGGCAGACGGTGCGGGCGCGCGACGGGCGGAAATTCCGCCGCGACATCGTGCTGACCGATCGCCGCCTCGAGATTTCCTCCCGCAGTTACCAGCGGCTGCTCGCGCAGATCGAAGGCAAGCCCGAGGAGCGCATCCTCAACTATCTCATGCTGCGCTCGCTCAAGCAGGCCCGTTACAGCGCCGAAAACAAGGGCCACTTTGCGCTGGCCTCCCGCGCGTACACGCACTTCACCTCACCCATCCGGCGGTATCCCGACCTCATCGTGCACCGTGTTTTGGCTGCAACGCTCGAAGGCGCGCCGCCGCCGCTGGACGAGGCCACCCTGGCCGCCATCGCTCAGGAGTGCTCGGAATCGGAGCGGCGCGCTGACGAGGCCGAGCGCGAGTTGGTCGAGTGGAAGAAGCTGAAGTTCATGGCCGAGCGGCTGGGCGACGAGTTCGACGCTCTGGTGATCGGGGTCTCCAAGGCGGGTCTGACGGTGGAGCTCGACGACCTCTTCGTCGAAGGGTTGGTGCCCGTCGAGTCGTTGCCCGGGGACCGCTTCGGCTACGAGCCTTCGAGCAGGCGCATCGTCGGACGGCGGACGCGACGCGTCTTTCAGGCCGGCGACAGAGTGCGCGTGCGCCTGGACCGGGTGGACGCCATGCTGAATGAGTACCTGTTCTCGCTCGTGGCGCACGAGCCGGCGCGCAGGAACTGAGCGGGCCGTTCGGCCGCCCTCGAGCCCCGGGGCTTGCCCGCGGACGGCCTATTCCTTCAGCTGCGTTGTCTGGTGGGCGGCCAACTGCCAGCCCGCGGGGCCTCGGACCCACAGGTGAAGCATCATGAGGCGATTGTCGAAGGGCTTCCTGTCGGCCTCGCCCGTCATGCGCACGATGGCGTGCACCACGGCGGCGTTGCCGTGCAGCCTGACCGTCATTCGCTCATGCTCGATGCGGTCGTACCGTTGTTCGCCCTTCCGCAACCGGCCGGTATATTGCGCTTTCGTCTCGATGACGCCGGTCGAGTGGGCATAGATCAGCTCGTCGTGAAGGATGCGTTCGAGCGCGGCGAAGTCGCGTTGCGTGACTGCGGCCGCCCAGGCTTTTTCCGCCTGCCGAAGCTCCTCTTCCGTCCGGGCGGCAGGCGCCGCAGCGTCAGCGATCATGCCCGCGACCAAGAATGCGAAGATCACGCTGAAGAGGCCAAGCGTACGCATAACCTCGATGATAGCGAAAGGCGTCGGGACGGGGTGCACAAACACGGCTTCGGATGTTATAATTGGGTTCAGCCCCCGGTGGGCGGCTAGCTCAGCTGGGAGAGCACGGCGTTCGCAACGCCGGGGTCGTGGGTTCGAATCCCATGCCGTCCACCATTCGCCTCAGGCCTCTCGCGGCCGGCCCGTACCAAGCTTCGCCTCGGCAACTTGCGATCTCCCGCAAAGAGAATATCCGCAAAGGCGTCGTGTGTTGCTTGTCATGCCGGCGTGCGGTCACGGATGAAAGCTGAATCAAGGCCGCAGTCTCACCTCCCTGAGGACCCGAATCCGCCTTCACCGCGCTGCGAGGAGTTCAATTCTCCTTCCTCCCACTCCACCGGCTCGTAGCGGGCGACGATCATTTGAGCGATGCGATCGCCGCGGCGGACCCGATACGGCTCACGTCCGAGGTTCAGCAGGATGACACGGATTTCGCCGCGATAGCCGGGGTCGATCGTTCCCGGACTGTTAGGCATCGTAACGGCGTGGTTGAGCGCCAGACCGCTGCGGGGCCGAATCTGCGCCTCGAAACCCGGCGGCAACTCCACGGCCAGGCCTGTGGGAACCGCAACGGGAACTCCGGGCTCGAGCGTAACGTCCTCGGCAGCGCGCAGGTCCATCCCTGCGTCTTCTGCAGGCCCGTGCGCATATTCGGGCAGCCAGGCCTGCGCTCGCAACCGTTTGATCCTCACGCGCACCGGATTAGTATCATAACGTGGTGGAGAAGCCCAAACGCGTCCTCGCGCTGGCGCCCATGCCGCCGGAGGCGTGCGCTTACGCGCTGGCGCGCTACAGTCGCTCGCCCGATTCCATCCGCGAATCGCTCGACTGGGTACGGCGACACGATTCCAGCCGTTTCCTCGAACATTACTACTTCCAGTACGGCCATGCCTCCATCGCCGATCTAGGGCACCTTGCGCTCTGCTTCGAGGGCGTCTCGGAGCTTGCCGCTACGGAGATCGAAGATGAGCCGTTGTGGGACGGTCAGGCGAAATCGTCCCGCTACCAGGATTTCTCGCGCGCTCCCGCCGTGATACCTCCCGAACTTACCCCTGCGCAGACGCAAACTTACCTCCGCATCGCCGCCCAGTTACTGGCCACTTACTCGCGCATTCACGAGGCGGTGAGCCGGCTGTTGGCCGAAAAGCTGCCTCGACCCGTCGACATGCCCGAGGACGCGTACCGCCGCAACCTCGCGGCCCGAGCCTACGACGCGTCGCGTTACCTGCTCTTTCTGGGGGTGCCCACCAACGTCGGCCAGGTTACGAGCATCCGGACGCTGGAAAAGCAGATCCGCCGGCTCGCGGTTTCCGAATATGCCGAGCTGCGCGAGTTGGCGGAGGAGATCAGGGCGGCGTTGGCGGCGCCGCCCGCGTGCGCATGGTATGAAGGGTCGCCGGCCGAGGCTGTGGCCCCTACGCTGGCCCGCTTTGCCGAACCCGATGAGTACCAGCGCAGCGTGCGGGAGCGTTTGCGCGAGTGGGCCCGAGACCACCTCCCTCCGCCCCGCGGCGAGGCGCTGACCGCCGTGGACCTGATTCGTCCCCTGAATCAGGAAGCCGACGCCGTGGCCACGTTGCTTTACCCGGTTACCGACCGGCCTTTCCGGGAGCTTTACGAGCTGGCGCTCGAATGGAGCCCGGCCCGCCGGCGCGAGGTCCTCGAGCTGGCCGTCGCCGGGCGCGGCGAACGCGACGAGCTGCCGCGCGCCTTCCGGAGCGCGCCCTACGCCTTCGATATCGTAATGGACATCGGCGCGTGGCGCGATCTGCACCGCCACCGCCGCTGCCATCAGTACCGCCAGGCCTTCACGGATCGCCTCGGCTACGACGTGCCGCCGCTGGTTGCCGAAGCCGGTCTGCAGCGCGAGTACCGGGATGCGATCGAGGCGGCTCTCGCCGCAACCGCCGCGTTACCCGCCCCCGCTGCGCACTACCTGCTACCTTTCGCAATGCGTTCCCGTTTCCTCTTCAAGATGGACTTCGCCGAGGCGGACTACATCTGCCGCCTGCGCACCGGCGTCAAGGGGCACTTCAGCTACCGTCGCATCGCCTGGGAAATGAAGCTGGCGCTCGAGCGCGAAGAGCCGGAACTGGGCCGCCTCATCCAGGCCACTCCGCCCTGGATCGAGGATCCGTTACGGCGCTGAACGCACATTACGGGCCGAGCCACTGTGAGCGGACCCGTTCCACTACCGACCGTGGGATTTCTGCGGCGCTGAGCGCAACCGGCCGTGTCGGGGCAGCGAACACGTTTTGCTAAGATAGCGCCGATGCCAGAACCGACCAAGCCCTCGACCAGCGCGGAAACCGAATTCCGGCCGTTCGTGCCCGAGAGCGTGCAGATGAGCGAGTTCACCTTTCGGGCCGTCCTGCTGGGTTTGATCATGACGGTGGTGCTCGGCGCGGCCAATGCCTATCTGGGCTTGCGCGCCGGCATGACCATCGCTGCCACCTACCCGGCGGCGGTGATCTCGATGGCCGTCCTGCGGTTGCGCCGCGGTTCGATCCTCGAGGAGAACATCGCCCGCACGGTCGGCTCGATCGGCGAATCGGTCGCCGCCGGCGCGATCTTCACCATTCCCGCCTTCGTGATCACAGGAACCTGGGCAAAGTTCGACACTGCGAAGGCCTACTGGAACTCGAGCATCCTCATGCTGATCGGCGCATTCCTCGGGATTTTGTTCGTGGTGCTGCTGCGCCGGGTCATGGTGCGGGATCCCGAGCTTCCCTTCCCCGAATCGCAGGCGGCCGCGGAAATCCACAAGGCGGGGCAGCGCGGCGCGGAAGCGGCGCGGCTGCTCTTTTACAACATGGGGGTGGGAGCGGCGGTCTACTTCTTAGGCGTAATCCACGTTTTCGCGGCGAGCAAGGATTTCCTGGTGCGCGTGGGCGAGCTGGGTCGCAGCCTGGTCCGACTCGGCACGACGGCCGAGGCGCGCACGCTGGGCACGGGCGGAGTGACCACCTTCTCGGCGCCTGCCATCAGTCCTGCGTATCTGGGCGTCGGCTACATTATCGGGCCGCGTCTGGCGGCGCTCAACTTTTCGGGCGGCGTCCTGGCCTGGGGGTTGCTGGTGCCGTTGCTCGTATACTTCCTCGGGCCCCAACTCAGTCAGACGCTGCCCGCGGGCGCAGGGGAGGAATCCTGGGCAGGACTGGCCGGGGCCGTCTGGCGCTTCATCGTGCGCCCGATCGCGGTGGGCGGAATGTTGGTCGGCGCGGGCTTCACGCTCTTCCGCATGCGGAAGAGCCTGGCCGCAGGCATGAGTCGCGCCATCTCCGATCTCCGCAAAGCCGGCGCGCAGGCGGGTGCCGCCAGCCGCCTGGATCGCGACATCAGCGCGAAGATGACGTTCGCGGGACTCGTCGTGGCGTTCCTCGCCATGATCCTTCTGTACTCCTGGCTGTCGGGGCGCCTGGCGGGCGGGCTGCTGGCTGCGGCCGTGATGATCGTGCTGGGATTCTTCTTCGCGGCGGTCTCCGGGAACCTGGTGGGCATGATCGGTTCCTCGAACAATCCGATCTCGGGCCTAACCCTTTCCACCCTGATCGTGGCTGCCCTGCTGATGGTGGCCATCGGGGTATCGGGGGCAAGCGGCGTGGCGGCTGTCCTGGGCGTGGCCACGGTGGTCTGCGTCTCTTCGGCGGTCGCGGGCGAGATGTTGCAGGATCTTAAGGTCGGCCACCTGCTCGGCGGCACGCCACGCTACATGCAGATCGGCGATTTCATCGGCGTGGCCATCGCCAGTTTCGTGCTGTATTTCCCGCTGCTGGTCCTGCACGTGGGCAACATCAATGCCGGAGGCGTGGGCTTCGGCGACAAGGCCTTACCGGCGCCTCAGGCCGGGTTGATGGCGATGCTGGCGCAGGGGATCGTCGGAGGGCAGATGGCGTGGCCGTTGATCGTGGTGGGCATGCTGATGGGGTTCACGCTGATCCTGGTAGGCGCGCGCAGCCCGATGTTGTTCGCCGTCGGCATGTACCTGCCGCTCGAAACAACTTTCGCTATTTTTGTCGGAGGCCTCATCCGCTGGGCGACCGACCGACTGCGCGACCGCCGCGGCCTGAACGAAGCACAGAGGGCGCGCGTCGAGAACGCCGGGGTGCTCACGGCGGCGGGTCTGATCGCAGGCGAGGCGCTGATGGGGCTGGTGGTGGCCACGTTCCGCTTCTTCGAGTACCCGCTGCCTTCGCTCACGGCGGAGCCCTCGTTCCTGCTGGGTCTGCTGGTGCTTGCCGGCCTCGCGTGGCTGATGATCCGAGTGCCGCTGGCGCACGCCGGTCGGCCGGACGAGCCGGCGCCGCCAACGGCCATCATGTGAGGAGCGCCGAACATGAGCGCGCTGATGGAGCAGATCCGCCAGTTCCGCACGCCACCCGGTTCCGTTGCGCTCTGGTGGCTCGGGCAGATGGGCTACATCTTTAAATCGCCGGCGGGAACGACGTTGGGAGTGGATCTGTACCTGAGCGACAGCTGCGCGGGCGCAGTTCCCGGCCTCGATCTCAACCGCCGCGTCCCCGTTCTGATCGAGCCGGAGGAGCTCGAGGTCGACGTCTTCGCGTGTACGCACAACCACGGGGACCACACCGATCCGGAAACCATCCGCCGCCTCTCGCACAAAGGCGCGATGCTGTTCGCCGGTCCGCCGCCGAGCTGCGAGGTCTTCCGGTCCGCCGGCGTACCCGAGGAACGCATTCGCATGCTGTGGCCCGGGGCCGCGCTCCGGCAGGGGGATTTGGAATTGCGCGCCGTGTTCGCTCTCCCGACGGACGCGAGCGATCTGAATCACCTGGGCTACGCGATCCGGTTCGGCGAGGGCCCCTTGATTTACCTCACTGGCGATACCGCATGGCACGAGCTGGTGGCGGAGGCGGCGCCCCGAAAGCCGGACGTCTTGATCGCCTGCATCAACGGCGGCTTCGCGAATCTGAACCATTGGGAAGCCGCAGGCCTGGCCGCGCGGATCGAACCCGCCGTTGCCATTCCGTGCCACTACGATCTATTCGCTGATAACGCGGCGGACCCGCGGCAGTTCCGGGCGGCTCTGTCCGTGCGCGCGCCGCGGGTGCGCTACCGGCAGCTGCGGCACGGCGAAGTCTGGCTTTATCCTCCTCTCGAGTGACTCCTGCGAAGACGACCGCTCTCAAGCGCCGCCTTCGGGCATGGCTACGCGCCGCTGCCGCTTGGTTTCGAGCATGCGACGGTCGGCTTCCTGCAGACTGGCGCGGGGCGCACAACCGGCGGGGATGGCGGCGACGCCCCAACTGAGACTGAGCGATGCGGGACCGTGATTCCGCACGTAGAAATTCGCCAGCTTCCGTTCCAGTGCATGAAGGCGATCTTCGACCAGGTCACGGTCCTCGGTACGGAAGCAGATGACGAACTCGTCGCCGCCCCAACGAAACGCACGGTCGTCCTGCCGAATCGAGCTGCGAATGAGCTGGCCGATATCACGAAGCACTTCGTCACCCACCAGGTGGCCGTAGCGGTCGTTGAGGGCTTTGAAATTGTCGAGGTCGCAGACCGCGAGCAGGCCCGGCTGGCGCTGCACTTCGTCCATCCAGGACTCGAGTGCCGCGCGGTTGGCAAGTTGCGTGAGGGGATCGGTCTGGAGTTGGACAGCCGCCTGTGCCTGGAGGCTGCGTACCTGCCGGCGGAGGACGAGGACCTCGCGGCGCTGCCGAAGTGCGTAGACTCCCAGACCGGACACAAGCAAGGTGGCTAGCAGCACGGCTTCGACCATCGCTGCCCTCTTCTCTTCAAGACCGCTCCACGAAGACGCGCCGGGCCTCGAGCGCTCTCCCGGTGGCGTGGTCCACTCGCACGATCAGTCCATGTAGTTCCACTTTACCCCGAGCAGCCTCCAAACGCACTGGGGTGGAAGTCAGCAGGCGACGGAGGGCAATTTCCTTATCCATCCCGATGACGGAGTCGTAGGAGCCGGTCATGCCGGCGTCGGTTTGGTAAGCCGTGCCGCCGGGCAGGATGCGGAGGTCGGCGGTGGCGACATGGGTGTGCGTCCCGATGACGGCGGACACCCGGCCGTCCAGGTACCAGCCCATGGCCATCTTCTCGCTCGTCAGCTCGGCGTGGAAATCCACGATGCGGATACGAAGGGCAGGGTCGAGGGCGGCCAGGATCTCATCGGCCTTGCGGAAGGGACAGTCCGTCAGGGGCATGTACATCCGCCCCTGAAGGTTGATGATGGCGACCTCGGATCCCTCGCGGGCCCGCGTCACGTATACGCCCTGACCGGGGACACCTGGCGGGTAGTTGGCAGGTCGCAAAAGCCGAGGCTGGCGGTCCAGGTAGGGCAGGATCTCCTTCTTGTCCCAGATGTGGTTGCCGGAGGTCAGTACGTCGAGCCCGGAGGCGAAAAGTTCCTCGGCGACTTCTGGAGTAAGGCCGAAACCGCCCGCCGCGTTCTCAGCGTTGGCCACAGCCAAGTGGATCTGCTCCTCCCGCATCAGTTGAGGGAGGATCTCCGCCACCGCGCGGCGGCCCGCCGAGCCGACGATATCGCCGATGAAAAGCAGGTTCATGTAGCAGCCCGGGCCAAAAACAGAAAAAGGAGCGTCCCTTTCGAGTCGCCGGCTCCCTCATTGACCCCGTACTCGACAGGGTGGGGATCCCCCGTGCGCCGTCAGGCTTCTCCCGCGCCCTCGGCGGGCCGGAGCTTGCTCACGGGCGCAACCTACGAGTCGGAACCCCAAAACATTGGTGTTGGATCAAGTTTTGGAGTCCGGCCAGACTCGGGATACGCTCCAAGGTCATGATACCACGTGAGGGGGGCATCCGTCGCGGCTTTTCACAGGCGCGCGAGGAAGTCGGCCATCCGCCCGAGCGCTTCCGTCAAAATGCCTTCTTCCGCTGCAAAACACAGCCGCACGGCCCCTTCACCCCCGGACCCGAAGGCCGAACCGGGCGCAAGTCCCACCCGGGCTTCTTCGAGCAGGCGCACGCAGAACGCGAAAGAATCCGCGACGCCGTCAATGCGCGGAAAAAGATAGAATGCGCCCTCCGGTTCGGCTACGCGAACCCGCGGCATGGCCCGCAGCGCAGCGAGGGCCCGGTCGCGATTCCGCCGCAGACGTTCGAGCATCGCACACAGCTCGGCCTCTCCCTCCGCGAGAGCGGTCTCGGCGGCTTTCTGCGCGAACGTAGGGGCGTGCGAGACGATATATTCATTGAGTTGCGCCGCCTTGGCCGCCAGATCGCCGCGCGCCACCAGCCACCCCACGCGCCACCCGGTCATGGAATAACTCTTCGAAAAAGATTGGACGACGATCAGGGCGTCCTCACGGGAAGCGAGTCTAAGGATGGAAGGAGCGGGCTCGCCAAGTCGATCCGTCCGCCAATAAAGACGCTCATAGACCTCGTCCGCCAACAGCCATAACCCGTGCTCGCGTGCGAACTCGAGCAGGCGTTGCTGTTCGGCGACGGTGGCCACCCAGCCAAGAGGATTGGAGGGCGAGGTGTAAATCAGGAGCCGCGTCCGCGGCGTCAGGGCCGCTCGCAGCGCATCGAAATCCACCCCATAACGGGCCCCGCACACCGGGTGCGGGATTTCGCGCGGCACCCCGCCCGCTAACAGAACGTTGGCCGCGCCGTTCGGCCATGCAGGGGTTAACACGAGCGCTTCGTCGCCCGGATCAAGCACGGCGCGGATGGCCACATTAAGCGCCTGCACGCCCGAGGCCGTGATGACGATCTCACGCTCCGGATCCAGCTCCACGCGGTGTAGACGAGCGTAGTGTCGAGCGAGTGCGGCTCGCAGCGAAGGCAAACCCGCGTTCTCGGAATAGTAGGTGTAGCCTTCCTGGAGAGCCTTCCACGCCGCCTGTTTGATGTAGTCGGGAGTGGGAATGCTGGATTCCCCGAAGTAAAGCTTCAGCACGCCCTGCATGCGCATGGCCCGCTCGGCCAGCTCGCGCACCCGCGTATACGGCACGCGCAGAGCGGAGGAGGCTAGGCCGGCCGGCATCTTAGCGGCGACTCCTGGGCTGGGCCATTAACTCCTCGAAGTTGACGAGCTGGGTGGGATAGCGCCCCGTGTAACAGGCGTAGCAGTAGTCCCCATGCACGTCGCCCACGGCCTCGCGCAGTCCTTCCAGCGAGAGGTAGCCGAGCGTATCAGCGTCCACGAAGCGCCGGATCTCCTCGATCGTACTGTTGGCCGCGATCAGCTCCTGCTTGGTAGGCGTATCCACGCCGTAGAAGCAGGGCGAGATGACGGGCGGGCAGGAGATGCGCAGGTGCACCTCGCGGGCCCCGGCCTGTCGCACCATGCGAACGATCTTGCGGCTGGTGGTGCCCCGCACGATGGAATCGTCCACCAGCACCACTCGCTTGCCCTCGAGCACGTTCCGCACCGGATTGAGCTTGAGCCGGACGCCGAAGTCGCGGATGGCCTGCGAGGGTTCGATGAAGGTCCGCCCGACGTAATGGTTGCGGATAAGGCCGTATCGGAAGGGGATGCCCGATTCGGCCGCGTAACCGAGGGCGGCTGCGACGCCGGAATCGGGCACCGGGACGACGACGTCGGCCTCGACCGGATGTTCGCGCGCCAGTCGGCGTCCCATTCTCTCGCGCGACTCGTTCACCGCGCACCCGAAGACGACGGAATCGGGCCGCGAGAAATAGACGTGCTCGAAGACACAGAACGCCGTGCGGCGCCGCGGCGCGTACCGCTCCCGCACCAGTCCCTGCGGGCCGGCGATCACCATCTCGCCCGGTTCGATCTCGCTCAGATAGGTCGCCCCGATCAGATCGAACGCACAGGTCTCCGAAGCGAACACGTAGCAGGTGCGCCCCCCCGAAAGCTCCATCTGGGCCATAGACATCGGTCGGAAGCCGTACGGGTCCCGCGCAACGATGACCCGGTCCTGAGCGAGAAAGACCATCGAGAAGGCCCCTTCCAGCTCCAGCAACGCTTCCCGTAGGGCCGCCGCCAGATCCCGCTCGCGCGACCGCGCCACCAGGTGCAGCACGACTTCGGTGTCGCTGGAGGACTGAAAGATCGAGCCCTCCCGCTCCAGCCGGCGGCGCAGTGCGGTTCCGTTGGTCAGGTTGCCGTTGTGGGCCACCGCGATATGCCCCTTGTTGCACACCACGGAGAAGGGCTGCGCGTTATGGACCGAGCTTTCGCCCGCCGTGGAATAGCGGGTGTGACCGATGGCCAGCGAGCCCGGCAGGCGCGCAAGTTGCTCGGGGCTGAAGACGTCCGCCACGTATCCCATGCTCTTCACGCAGCGGACCTGCCTGCCGTCACTGGCTGCGATGCCGGCCGATTCCTGGCCTCGGTGCTGCAAAGCGTAGAGACCCAGATAGGCGAGGTTCGCCGCTTCAGGATGCCCGTAAACGGCAACGACGCCGCATTCGTCGCGCCAGGCCATCGCTCACCCCCTGAGCGCCAGCTCCAGAGCCGACGCCCACGGACGCCTCAGGCTCTCTACCTCGCAATCCAGCAGCAGGCGGCCCCTCTGCCGCATGCGAAGCACACCCGGCCGCGTTCGGCCCAAAACCAGTGCCTCCACACCGTATTTCGCCGCGATCCGCTCGACGGCCTCGGGCTGCCGGGTCGAGAGCACGATTCGCGAGGGCCCTTCGTGAAAAAGCACGAACTCGGGTCGATCGTCGGCACGCAAATCCACTTCGGCGCCGATGCCCCCGAGCGAACACTCGGCCAGCGTGACGGCCAGACCTCCGTCACTCACATCGTGCGTCGACTCGGCCAGACCCGCGCTAACGATCTCGCGCACCGCCGCCTGCACGCGGCGTTCATAATCCATGTCGAGTGCGGGCGGCACTCCCCACAACTCCCCCAGGATCACCTTGGCGTACTGGGTGGCGCCGAACTGCCTCGAGTCGCATGAGCCCAGCCCTCCCAGCAGCATGACCCAAGCGTCCTCGCCCTGAAAGGCCGGCCGCACCGGCGGCTGCGTGCGCATCAGACCCACGATGCCGACGACGGGCGTGGGATAAACCGCCTCGCCCAGCGTTTCATTGTAGAGGCTCACGTTGCCGCCCGTGATGGGCGTACCGAAAAAGGCGCAGGCTTCTCCCATGCCCTCGATGGCCTCGACCAGTTGGGCCATGATCTCGGGCCGCTCAGGGTTGCCGAAGTTCAGGCAGTTGGTGGCCGCCACCGGCAAAGCTCCCACCGTGGAGACGTTGCGGCAGCATTCGGCTACGGCCAAGCGCGCGCCCTGGCGAGGATCCAGATAGCAGTAGCGGCCGTTGCCGTCGAGCGCCATGGCAAGGGAAGTCCCTGTCTCCTTGACGCGCAGGATCGCCGCATCGGCACCCGGGCCGAGCACCGTGTTGGTGCGCACCATGTAATCGTACTGCTCCCAAATCCAGCGCTTATCGCAAAGGTCGCCGGAAGCCAGCAGGCGGATGAGGTCGCGCGCGAGGTCGGCGCTCTCGAAATCCGGTCCGTCCAGAGGTGCGGTCCGGAACGGGCGAGTGCGCGGCCGATCGTAGACGGGGGCTTCGTCCGCAAGGGCGCGGCTGGGAATCTCGGCCACGACCTCGCCGTGATGTTTGACGCGCAGCAGGCCGTCACCCGTGACTTCGCCCACGGCCACCGCATCCAGACCCCACTTGCGGAAAATGCGGAAGACTTCTTCTTCGCGGCCCCGTTGGACGACCAGCAGCATGCGCTCCTGGGACTCCGAGAGCATGATCTCGTAGGGCGTCATGCCCACCTCGCGCTGCGGTACACGGGCGAGCTCGATTTCGACGCCGGTGCCGCCGCGACTGCCCATCTCGCAAGTCGAGCAGGTCAGCCCGGCCGCCCCCATGTCCTGGATGCCGATCACGGCGCCCGTCTCCATGGCCTCCAGGCACGCTTCGAGCAGGAGCTTCTCCATGAACGGATCGCCCACCTGCACGTTGGGTCGCTTCTGCTTGGACTCCTCAGTGAACTCGGCCGAGGCCATGGAAGCGCCGTGGATGCCGTCGCGTCCGGTCTTCGCGCCTACGTAGACTACGGGGTTGCCGACGCCGCAGGCCCGCGCGTAAAAGATCCGGTCCTGTCGTACGATGCCCAGAGCGAAAACGTTCACCAGCGGATTGCCGTTGTAACAGCTTTCGAACACGCACTCGCCGCCCACCGTAGGCACGCCGAAGCAGTTGCCGTAATGGGCGATGCCCGAAACGACGCCCTCGAGGATGCGGCGGTTGCGCGGTCCTGCACGCGGGTGATCGAGCGGACCGAACCGCAAGGAATCCATCACGGCGATGGGCCGAGCCCCCATGGTAAAGATATCGCGCAGGATGCCGCCCACGCCCGTCGCCGCGCCCTGGAAGGGCTCGATAAAGCTGGGGTGGTTGTGCGATTCGATCTTGAAAGCCGCGGCGTAGCCGCCCCCGATGTCGATTACGCCGGCATTCTCACCGGGTCCCTGCAGTACGTACGGTCCCTGCGTGGGAAGCTTCTTCAGGTGCAGCCGCGAGCTCTTGTAGGAACAGTGCTCGCTCCACATTACGCTGAAGATGCCCAGCTCGGTGTAGGTCGGCGGCCGTCCCAGGATGCGCACGATGCGCTCGTACTCTTCCGGGGTCAACTGGTGAGCGGCGACAAGTTCCGGCGTGATGGCGGTCATCGCGCGAGCGAGAGGGCGGCGGCCATGGAACGGAAGACCAGCAGGCCGTCGGTTGAACCCATGAGCGGATCGGAAGCGCGCTCAGGATGCGGCATCATGCCCAACACGTTACGACCGGCGTTGAGAATGCCGGCAATATCGTTGAGCGATCCGTTGGGATTGTCCACGTAACGGAAAACGACGCGGTCTTCGGCTTCCAGCTCCTCCAACGTGCGCGGGTCGGCTACGTAACAGCCCTCGCCGTGGGCGATCGGGATGCGCACGATCTGGCCTTTCCGGAACTCGGAGGAAAACGGTGATTGCGTGGTTTCCACGCGCAGCTCGACCTGCCGGCAGATGAACTTCAAGCCGCGATTGCGGATGAGGGCGCCGGGCAGCAGCCCGCATTCGACCAGGATCTGGAAGCCGTTGCAGATGCCGAGCACAAGGCCGCCCTCGCGCGCGAAGCGCTCTACCGCGCGCATGATGCGCGAAAACTTGGCGATGGCGCCGCAGCGCAGGTAATCCCCGTAGGAAAAACCGCCCGGCAGGATCACCGCGTCCGCGTTGCCCAGCGACTCGTCATCGTGCCAGAGGAACTCCGCTTCGTGGCCCAGGTTGTGCGTGACAGCCCACCAGGCGTCGTGATCACAGTTGCTGCCGGGGAAGACCACCACCCCGAACTTCATGGAGTTTTCAGTCTAGCAAAGCGACACCCGCGGCGCTCGGGAGCCGCAACGCGTACGATGGCTAACCGGCTGCGCCGGCCGTGGCCGGCTTGGTCTTGCGGCGGGAAGCCCGTTTCTCAGGGGGCGGTTGTCGGTCGCTCTTCTTTAGGGCGGGCAGCACAATCGGCGTGACGAATTTCTTTTCGCCGTAATCGTCAAAACGAATGACGATATGCTCTTCGTTGCAGGAAATCACCGTGCCGAAGCCAAATTTGCCGTGCTCGACCTGAGCACCCTGAGGGAAAAGCGCTTTGACGCCCATGATGAGTCGCTCTGCTTTAAGTATAACAAAATCTAGAGGATTTGTGGGATTGCTCCGAAACCCCGTTCTCGCGGATTGCGTCCGACATAGGGAATCGTCGTGACGCGAGGTCGCTGACAGGAGAGCCGCATGGGCCGCTTTGTCGCGCTGCTGCTCGCCGCTGCATTGGTTCCGATCGGCTGGACGCGCGAGGCCGACCGCTACGCACTCATTCTGGAGGATGCCCCGCTGGCCGAACAGATCGGCTCGCGCGAGGAACTGGAAAGCCGCAGCACTCGTGAGGCCGCCGGGCGGCTACTGGCAAAGCAAGAGGTTCTGCGGCAGGAGCTCGCGCGGCGCAATATTCGCGTGACGGGCGCAGCGCACATATTGGTCAACGCGGTTTTCGTGCAGGCCCGCCCAGATCAGATTCAGGAGCTGCGCGGGCTGCCGGGCGTCCGCAGCATCGCCTACCTCCCGCCCCTCCGCCTAAATCTGGATCGCGCCCTCGATCTAAGCAACGTTCGCTCAGCCTGGAATCGTGTGGGCGGAATCGCCAACGCGGGCACGGGCGTGAAAATCGGCGTGATCGATTCCGGCATTGACCACGAGCACCCCGCGCTGCGCGACGACACGTTGGCCCCGCCGCCCGGTTATCCGAAATGCGTGCCGCGCGACTGCCCCTGGACCAGCAACAAAGTCATCGTAGCTCGCAGCTACGTGGAGATGCTGGCCGCGGGTACGCCTCCGAACCCTGCCGAAGATTCCCGTCCGGACGATCTGACGCCGCGCGATCGGGTCGGCCACGGTACCGCGGTGGCCGTGATCGCGGCGGGCCGCGAGGTCCAGACTCCCTCGGCCACGATCTCGGGTGTGGCGCCCAAGGCATTTCTCGGCAACTATAAGGTCTTTGGTTCGCCCGGCGTGAACGACAACACTTTTGGCGACGTCCTGGTCGCAGCCCTCGAAGATGCCCTGCGCGACGGGATGGACATCGTCACTCTCTCGCTGGGCACGCCGGCGCTGTACGGCCCGCTCGACACCGGCGCGACCTGCGCGGCTTCGCCGGGCGAGCCCTGCGACGTGCGTGCCTGGGCGGTCGAAAATGCGGTCAAGGCGGGAATGCTGGTACTCACCAGCGCGGGCAACGACGGGGATCTGGCGCTCAAGTATCCCGCTCTCGGCAGCGTCAACTCGCCGGGAACGGCTCCCTCCGCGCTCACCGTAGGCGCCGTCACCAATGCCCACGTGTGGTTCTCCACCGTGCGGGTCGAAGGTGCCGAGGCCCCGACGGAGCTGCGCAAGATCCCCGCCCGCTTCGGCGACGGCCCGCGGCCGCAGCAGCCGCTGACAGCTCCCCTGCGCGACGTCGCGGCTTTGGGTGACGACGGGCTCGCCTGCCGCGGTCTCCCCGCCGGATCGCTGGTGGGCGCAATCGCCTTGATCCAGCGCGGCGTCTGTTCCTTCGCTACGAAGGTTCTCAACGCCGAGAGGGCGGGGGCCGTGGGCGTCGTCATCTACCAGCTCGAGGGACAGCAGAACATTTTCAGCCCGGCGGGTCTGGCCGGCACCGCCATCCCGGCAGCCATGATCTCGAACAGCGTGGGCAAACTCCTGAAGAGTTTCCTTGCGGGCAGACCGGACGTGCAGGTAACGCTCGATCCCACGCTGGCGGCTTGGGAGGCGCCTGCCAAGGAGATCGCCCTCTTCAGCTCGCGGGGGCCCTCGCTGGGCGAAAACGCAATCAAGCCCGAACTGGTGGCCGTAGGCACGGACCTGCTGACGGCCACGCAATCCTACGACCCCAACAGCGAGATGTGGGATCCCACGGGTTATACCGCGGTGGACGGGACCAGCTTTGCGGTTGGTTTGGCCGCAGGCGCAGCGGCGCTGGTCAAGCAGCACAAGCCCGATCTTTCTGCCGCGCAGATCAAGTCTGCGCTGGTGAACACCGCCGACCCGGACGTCAGGGATGACGAGCAAGCGGCGTCCGTGAACGCGATGGGGGCCGGGAAGCTGGACGTCTCCGCCGCACTCGAAACCGAGGTCACGGCGGAGCCTGCGACGCTATCCTTCGGCGTACTTGGGGCGGCCTGGCGAGGCAGCTCGCGCACGTTGACTTTGAAGAACATTGGCGCCGCCCGCCGCTCGTTGCGACTTTCAGTCATCCCGCGGCAGCGAGGTGCGCAACCGCAGCCCGTCCTCACAGCGACCGCCGTGACGCTGGATCCCGGCGCAGAGGCCCAGGTGTCCGTCCGACTGGAAGGAAACCTCCCGCCGCCGGGCGCTTATGAGGGCGAGATCCGGATCGAAGGCGCGGCGCGCATGCTGCGCGTGCCCTATCTCTACATCGTCAGCGATAACTTGCCGTACAACGCCTACCCTCTGCTCGGCCATGATTTCGAGGGTGTGGTCAACTCGTACTTGCCCGGACGGCTGATCGCCCTCAAGGTGACGGATCGCTACGGGGCGCCCGTGGCGAACGTTTCCGTGCGCTTCCGCGCCACGGTTGGCGGCGGTTACGTGGAGGCCGCGGACACCGCGACAGACATTTACGGCATCGCCGCGGCACGCGTTGTGCTGGGTCCTTTGCTCGGCGAACAGCAGTTCGTGGCGGAAGCGGGCGGACTTTCGGTTCCGTTCGACGGCTGGGCCCGTCTGCGGCCGACAATCCTAACCGACGGGGTTGTGAATGCGGCCAGTTTTGCCCGTGGGGAGCCGGTCGCGCCCGGCTCTTATATTGCCATTTTCGGGCGCGGGTTGGCGGACACCACTCGCGTATTTTCGACGCCTTATCTGCCCCTTTCCCTTGCCGGCGTCAGCGTAAGTTTTGATGCCCCGCAACAAAAACTTAGCTTGCCCGGAAGGCTGCACTTCGTCAGCCCGGAGCAGGTGAACGTGCAGGTGCCGTGGGAACTTCAAGGGTTGAACTCCGTTCTTATCAAGGTCAGCATCGGCAACATTTCGAGCGCGGTCTACACGCTTCCGCTGGCCGATTATTCGCCCGCTTTCTTCGAGTACCAGGAGGCTCCCGGGCGCAGACTGATTGCCGCGCAGGATCACCCCGATTACCGACTCATCACCAGCCGCAATCCCGCGCGCAGGGGCGAGGTAGTGCATCTTTACGCGAACGGCTTGGGCCCGGTGGACCCAACGCCGGTTACGGGTGAACCTGCGTCAGCGCAACCCCTGTCGTGGACGCGGGTTAAACCGAAAGTGACCATCGGGGGGAAGGAGGCCAGGGTACTTTTCCACGGGTTGACGCCCGGCGTGGTTGCTCTGTATCAGCTCGATGTCGTGGTTCCCGAGGACGCGCCCACGGGCCTGCGAGAGGTGACCATAACGATCGGCGGCGTAACTTCGAAAGCGGCGTTACTGCCCATACAATAAGAAGGCAAACACGGGCGAGGCGAGCAGCAATGACAAGCCCGGCAAAATCCGTCGAGAACGAAATGCGGAGCGAAAGCTGATGAGAAGGGCGACCGCGCTTTTTGCGCTCTTACTGGGGATGGCGCTCGGCAGGGGGCAGGTGGTACCCGACCTGTGGATCCTCGAGCTGGCAGGCGAGCCCGCAGCGGTGGGGGTTCCGGCAGTGAAGGAGCGGCGGGCTGCGCTGGCCGAGCGGCGGGCGCGGGTGCAGGCGGAGCAGCAGCTGGTCAGGGCTGCGCTGGCCGAGCGCAACATCGAGGTCCTGGCTTCCCTGGACACGGTGGCGAACGCGCTGGTGGCCCGAGCCCCCGGCCGGGACGCGGCTGAGCTGGCGGCCATTCCCGGCATCCTCCGCATCCACCCCGTCTATGAAGTCCGGCTCCTGCTCGACCGCGCTCTGGCTCTTTCCGCCGTGCCCCAGGCTTGGGAGAGAATCGGGGGCGAGGCCGGAGCCGGCGCGGGAGTGAAGATCGGCATCATCGACACCGGCGTCGACGCGGAGCATCCCGCCTTCCAGGAGCCATCACTCTCAATTCCGGAGGGTTATCCCCTGGTTGCGCGGGATGAAGACCGCAAGTACACCAACAACAAGATCATCGTGGCCCGGACCTACGAAGCGCTGCTGGGCAACTCGAACGGCAGCCCGCGCGACGAGATGGGGCACGGAACGGCTGTGGCCATGGCGGCCGCGGGCGTGCGCAACCGGGGGCCCCTGGCGGAAATCGTGGGCGTAGCACCGAAAGCATGGCTGGGCAACTACAAGGTTTTTACGGCTACCAGCGAAACTACACGTACCGACGTGATCCTAAAAGCCATTGACGACGCCGTCGCCGACGGCATGGACGTCCTCAACCTGAGCGTGGGGACCCCGTTGGCTCCGCGGCCCGCCGATTCGATCTCGGTGCGCGCAGTCGAACGTGCCGCGGCCGCCGGCGTGCTGGTCGTCGCGGCGGCGGGCAACAACGGCCCGGATCCCTTCACGATCAGTTCTTACGCGACCGCGCCTTCGGCCATCGGCGTGGGAGCTTCCACCAACGACCGTGTTTTCGGCACCGCGGTCGTGCTGGAAGGCGGAGGTCTGTACTTCGCGACGCCGGGCAACGGTCCCAAGCCGGAGGAGCCCGTGACGGCGCCTCTGGCCGACGTCGCCGAGTACGACGGAACGGGGCTTGCGTGCGATCCCTTGCCGCAGGCCAGCCTCAAGGGACGCATCGCGCTCATCTTTCGCGGCGTCTGTTACTTCGAAGACAAGCTGAAGAACGCCCAGCAGGCCGGGGCGTTGGCCGCCGTCGTCTATACGGATGATCGTCCCGTGGCCATAATGAGCGTCGGTTCGGCAACGCTGCCGGGAGTGATGGTGAGCAATGCCGACGGTCTGGCCATCAAAGCGCGGCTGAAGGAAAATCCCGGCCTCAGCGCTACCGTGCACTTCCGTCCGGCTGCGCTGCCGTCGGACGGAAATCGGCTGGCGAGCTTCTCGAGCCGCGGTCCCAATCCGGACGAAGCCATAAAGCCGGACCTCGTAGCGGTGGGAACGAACGTGTATACGGCCACGCAGGCCTGGTATGCGTCGGGCGAAATGTACGACGAATCCGGCTACACCATCGAATCGGGCACCAGCTTTGCATCGCCTTTGGTGGCCGGAGCTGCGGCCGTGCTGAAGGCCGCGCGGCCGGGTCTCAGCGTCGAGCAATACCGGTCGTTGCTGATCAACACCGCCGAGCCATTTCCGGCCGGCGACGATCAGCCCGCCGGCGTCCAGCGTGTGGGCGCGGGACGATTGCACGTGGGGCGCGCCTTGGAAAGCACGGTTACCGCTTACCCGACGTCGTTGAGCTTCGGCAGCGATACCGGAACCACCGAGCACATGCGCCGGCTGAGGATCACCAATCTCGCCGCAGAGCCCGACGTACTGACCATCGTGCCCGTGCCGGCGGGCGAGCAACCGGTACCGGTGCTCGAGGTGAACTCCATCGCGTTGGGCCCCGGATCCACCGCGGAGATTGGCGTAACCTGGAACGCTGTCGCGCTCCAGCCGGGCGAGTACCAAGGCTTCCTCCGAATTGCCGGCACGCGCTCGCCGGTCGAAATCCGCGTACCGTACTGGTACGCCGCACCGACGCGAGATCCCGCCCACCTCAGCATCCTCAACGCGCGCACCGATGGTCGCGCGGGCGCTTCCCTGCGTCGCGCCATTTACTTCCGCGTCACTGATTCCACCGGCGTGCCAGTGCGGGAGATTCGTCCCGAGGTCACCGTGGTGCGGGGCGAGGGCGAGGTGACCGAAGTCAGCTCGATTGACGCGGAGATTCCCGGCGCCTGGGCCGTAAGCGTTCGCCTCAGTCCGCAAGCCGGGCGTAACGAGTTCCGTATCACGGCGGGCAGTCTCAGCCGCACGGTCGCGATAGTCGGCCTTTCCAACCCGTGATCTCACGCCATATCGCCGAGTCGCCCGGCGAGAACGGAGCGCTGATGCACAGGAATCTGGCTGCAGCGGGAACACGGCTTCCACGTCCAGCCGCCGGATGGTCATCGGTCCGGTAGATCGTGTAGTATGCTGGATTAGGACTGATCGGTTGCTAAATCGGAGGTTTGCTATGACAGGGCGAAAGTTGGCCTGGCTCGGCGCCGCCTCCCTGCTGCTGGCCGGCGTCAGCCTGGCGCAGACATCATCCATTGCGGGCCAGGTCAAGGGCGAAGACGGCAAGCCCCTGCAAGGCGCTCTCATCCGCATTGAACGGCTCGACATCAAGGGCAACTACCGCGTCAAGACCAACAAGAAGGGTGAGTACTTCCACGCCGGTCTACCCCTCGGCACTTACCGCGTGATCGTGGAGGTAGACGGCAAGGAAGTGGACCGCGTGGAAAACGTGCGCACGCGGCTGGGCGATCCCACGGAGATCAATTTCGACCTGCAACGCATCAAGCAGCGCCGCGAAGCCTTGGAGCGCGCGGCCGAGTCCGGGCAGCTCACGCAGGAACAGTTGCGGGAGATGACGCCCGAGCAACGGGCTGCTTTGGAAAGAGCCGCGAAGGAACGTGCAGCGCAGTTGGCCCGCAATAAGGCGCTTAACGACGCCTTCAACGCGGGCATGCAGGCGCTGCAGGCCAAGCAGTTCGACCAGGCCGTCGAGTCCTTCACCAAGGCCAGCGAAATAGATCCTAAGCAGCATGTGGTCTGGGCGCACCTGGCCGACGCTTACATCGGACTAGCGGGCACCAAGACCGGTGCCGAGCAGGAAGCGGCCTTGGCCAAGGGCTTGGAATGCTACCAGAAGGCTCTCGAGATCAAGCCGGACGAGGCTGCTTACCACAATAACTACGCGCTCGCCTTGGCCCGAGCCAAGAAATTCGATGAGGCGCAGGCGGAGCTGACCAAGGCCGCACAGCTCGATCCGGCCAACGCCGGGCGTTACTACTATAACCTCGGTGCACTGCTAGTGAACTCAGGCCAGAACGAACCCGCCGGCGAAGCCTTCAAGAAGGCGATCGAAGCCGACCCCAACTACGCCGACGCGCACTATCAGTACGGCGTATCGCTGATGGCGAAAGCACAGTTCACCCCCGAGGGCAAGGTGATCGCTCCTCCCGGCGCGCGCGAGGCCTTCGAGAAGTACCTGCAACTTAAACCCGACGGTCCCTTCGCCGAAGCCGCCAAGGGCATGATCGCCACCATCGACGCCGGTGTGCAGACCGAGTACACCAATCCCGAAGCCGAGCAGAAAAAGAAGCGACCCACGAAGAAGAAGTAGCTGACGCAGGCGGCCGGAAGGCGGGCGAAAGAAATGGTGCGCGTCATACTTTACCTCCTTCTGGCCGTCCTGTTGATTACCCTGCTCAGGTCCGTCCTGGGGCCCATCGTCCGGATCGCGGCGCGCTGGCTGCTGGCGGGCGGAGCGCCGGGCCCACGCTCGACGCAAATGGGCGGAGAGCTTCGGCAAGACCCGGTTTGCGGCGTCTACATTTCGACGGCTACCTCCTACAAGCTTAGCGAGGGAGGCAAGATCCTGCATTTCTGTTCCGAGGCCTGCCGCGAACAGTACCGGCGGGGCAAGGGCCGGCCGGAAGCCTGAGCCCGGGCTCGCCGCTCGCTGCAATGCGAGAAGCTGCGCCGCAACGGATCAGGAAGCCGGCTGCGCGTCGCCTTGCTGCCGGCGCAGCCTTCCTCGCCTTCGCCCTGCTTTTCCTGATCGTCAACCGGGGGGCATACCAGGGCTTTTTCCACGGCGACGAGCTCGATAACGTTCAGTGGACGCGTTATCTCACGACAGCCGATTGGCTGCGGGGCTTCCTACTGCCCAAATATTACCCGCAGAATTTCCGTCCGGCGGGACATCTCTTCTTCAACTTACTGGGGCGGGGAGTCGGCCTGAATCACCCTTGGTACGTGCTTGCCATCCACCTCCTTCACCTGTTCAACGTCTGGCTGCTCTGGCGCTTGTTGCGCCGCCGATTGCGGGTGACGGCGTGGGCTGCAGGCGCAGGAACGCTGTTCTTCGCTTTCCACATGGCGCTCTTCGACGCACTGTGGAAGCCCATGTACGTTTTCGACGTCCTCGCGGCCACGTTCTCGCTGCTCTGTCTGCTCAGCTACAGCGGGAGCGGACGCGCCGCGCTTCCCCTGGCGTTCCTGTTTTTTTGGCTCGCCACAAAAAGCAAGGAAATGACCGTGATGTTACCCGCCGCCCTGGCCGCATGGGAGTACTGGTTCGGAGCAAGAAGGTGGAGACGCCTCTTGCCGTTCCTCGCTCTCTCCCTCGCCCTAGGCACTCAGGCCCTTCTGGTCAACGCTACGCGCGAGTCGGAATATACCCTGCGTTTCTCCGCGCCCGAGATACTGAAATGCGTCCGATATTATGCCTCCCGGATCTTTCTGCTCCCCTACGCAGGCCTGTTCCTGTCGGCAGTTCCCTTTCTGCTGCGCGACAAGAGAGCATACTTCGGACTCAGCTTCTTTCTTGTGCTACTGGCGCCCATGCTGGTGCTGCCGGGCCGCCTCTTCAGCGCCTACTTGTACGTTCCAACCGTCGGTCTGGCGATGGTCGCAGCGACCGCGGCGGCGCGGCTCCACCCGGCGTGGGTCGTAGCCTTCTACCTTCTCTGGTTGCCGTTCAATCATGCCTCCTTGCGCGCGCAGCGGCGCGAGGCGCTCTCGCTGGCCGACGAAAACCGGCGGTACGTGACCAAGCTGGAAAAGATCGTGGCGGAAAATCCGGGTGCAGATGCTTACATCTACGACGGCGTACCCGCCGCCTTGCAGATGTGGGGCCTCGGAGCTGCGCTGAAATATTTTGCCCGCCGGGGCGACGTAGCGCTCTACTCGGCCGAATCGAGCAATCTCGAGAAGAACCTGCGCGAAGGCAGCGGCGCCGTGCTGCTGAGCTGGGACCCGGTGTTACGCGAACTCACGGCCTTCAGCCGCCCCTCGGGGGAGCCGGACGTTTCTTACATCCAAGTGAGCCGTCACGCGCCCGTCTGGCAATTCGGTGAGGGATGGTATTCGCTGACCGGCCATTTCCGCTGGTGCCGCCCCTACGCAACTGCGCGGCTTCGGCGTCCACCCGCGGCGAACGCGTTCGAGCTGGTGGTCAACATGGGGCCTCCGCCGCTCGGTGAGCCGATTCGCGCCCGCGTGTTCTTGAACGGCCGTCTGGTCGGCTCCGCCGAACTGCCGCGCGGTTCGGGGTGGCATACCGTCCGGTGGACGCTGCCGGACGATGCGCCGGGGACCGTGCGGGTCGAGTTCCGCACGGACCCGCCTTTTGTCGCGGATCGTGAAAGGCCGCTCGGCCTCGCTATAGGCGCCTTCGGCTTTCTTCCCAGAGAGCAACCATGAAGATTCCCAAACTGCGCTGGGTGATCGCGGGCATGCTCTGCGCCGCGACGATGATCAACTACGCCGACCGGCTGGCTCTGGCCGTGGTCTCGGTCGAAGTCCGTCGGGAGTTTTCCATGGATGAACGGGATTACTCCCACGTGGTCAGCCTTTTCATGGTTGCCTACGCCATCATGTACGCCGGCTCGGGCTACATCGTGGACCGGTTGGGTACACGGCGGGGCTTCGCCACCTTCATTACGGGCTGGTCGCTCGCTCAGATGTCGCACGCGCTGGCGCGCGGAAAGTGGTCGCTGGCCGCCAGCCGCTTTGCGCTCGGCTTGACGGAACCGGGCAACTGGCCTGCGGCTGCTAAGGCGATCGGCGAGTGGTTCCCACCCACGCAGCGGGCATTGGGAGTCGGCATTTTCAACGCGGGCTCTTCTTTGGGTTCGGCCGTCGCAAGCCCCATGGTGGCCTTCCTCACCCTGCACTTCGGATGGCGCTTCGCCTTCCTGTTCACCGGCGCGCTCGGACTGATCTGGCTCGCGTTATGGCTGCTCATTTACCAGCCGCCGCACCGCAACCGCTGGCTGGATCCGGGGGAATACGAGCGCATGAAACACGAGCTGCGGCCGCCGGAGGAGGCCGCGGCGGCGCGCGAGGGCGTCAACTGGCGCGACGTAATTCGCAAGCCCGGTTGTTATGCGCTGGTTCTGACCCGCTTCTTTACCGATCCCGTGATTTACTTCGTGATCTTCTGGCTGCCCGAGTACCTGCGCCGCGAGCGCGGTTTCGATTTGGCGATGGTGGGACGCTACGCTTGGGTGCCGTACATCGTTGGCGACATCGGTTACCCGCTGGGTGGTTGGCTGTCGGGCTTCCTGATGCGGCGGGGCTGGCCGTTGAGCAGGGCGCGCAAGTTCGTGATGGCCCTCGGCGCCGCCTTCCTGCCCGTAGCCATCCTGGCCCCCTATGTTCCGCGCGCCTGGATGGCGATCGCCGCGACCTGCTTCGTGACTTTCGGCCACGCTTTCTGGGTGGCCAACCTGCAGGCTTTGCCCATCGACCTGTTCCGGGGCCCCGAAATCGGAACCGCGACGGGGTTTTCTGGGACTGGAGGCGCAATAGGCGGCGCGCTGGCCGCGCTCGGGACGGGATGGATCGTCCGTCGGTTCTCCTACGCACCCGTCTTCCTACTGGCAGGCTTGATGCATCCGTTCTCAGCCCTGCTGATCTACTTGCTGTTGCCGGACCGCTATTTCAGGGAAGCCGCCGGGCAGATTCCGCGGGCTGCTCAACGATAGCGGACCTCTACAAGAAAAAGGCCGGAAGGCGGAGCCGTGGGACCGCCGGAAGCCGGGCGACCGCAGCGGAGCAATTGGCGCACGTCTTCCTCGCCCAACCGACCCCTGCCAACCTCCAGCAGCGTGCCTACGATGTTGCGCACCATGTGCTTGAGAAAGCCGTTGCCCGTGACGCGGTAGATCAGCCGGTCACCCTCGCGAAAGGCATAGGAGGAGAAGATTCGCCGCACTTTCGAGCCGCCGAGGCGGTCTTTCTCGTCCGTCGCCGCGAACGCGGTGAAATCGTGCTCGCCCTCGAAGAGCCGGGCGGTGGCAATCAAGCGTTCCTCGTCGAGCGGGTAAGGAAAGTGGTACACGTAAAGTCGCTCGAAAGGCGGGCAAATCTCGGTCCGCCATATTCGGTATTCGTACGTCTTGCTGAGGGCGTCGCGGCGGGGGTGAAAGTCGCGCGGCGCCTCCTCGACCTCAAGAACCCGGATGGCCGGCGGCAGCAGTCGGTTCATCGCGCGCCGCAGGTTCTCAGTCGGTATGCGGTTTTCCAGATCGAACGCAGCCACCTGCGCCAGGGCGTGCACGCCGGCATCCGTACGTCCCGCGCCTGTCACGTGGACAGGTTTGCCCTCGATGCAGCTGAGCACCTGTTGAAGTGTTCCCTGAATGGTAGGCAGCGAAGGCTGGATCTGCCAGCCGTGATAGTCCGTTCCGTCGTAGGCCAGCTTGATTCGGATGCGCCGCATGCCGTGGCTAGCGTCGGGATCCCGGCTTGACCAGCGGGACACCCTCACGGCAGAGTGGACAATCCTCGGGGGGATACGTCACCACCTCCAGCGTGGCCAACGCCGCTTGTGGGACACCGACCTGTGCGCGGCCGCCGCTGCGGTCAATGATCGAGCCGGCCGCCGCGACCTCCGCACCCGCCGCCCGCAGCACTTCAATGACCTCGCGCGTGCTGCCGCCCGTCGTCACCACGTCTTCGACCACCACCGCCCGCTCGCCGGCCTCCACACGGAAGCCGCGGCGCAACGTCATGGCGCCGGAAGAATCGCGCTCCGCGAAGATCGCCCGGGCTCCCAGTGCACGTGCGACCTCGTGTCCGATCACGATTCCTCCCAGGGCGGGCGACGCCACCACGCTCACCGGTTCTCGCACCAGCCTCGCCAAAGCGGCAGCCAACCGGGCGCCCAGGCGAGCCGCGTGCTCCGGATACTGCAACACTACCGCACATTGCAGATACTCCGGACTGTGCAAGCCGCTGGTGAGCAGAAAGTGACCGCGCAGGTAGCCGCCCGTTCGCTCGAAGAGCTCGAGAACCGCTTCTTTTGCCTCCGACACCAGGGGATACTATAGCGCATCCGCCTTTGCCTGCCGCGCTAGCATGGAAGTTCGGGAACACGGGGCCCGCGGGCCTCGTCCTAGTTTTGTTGATGCTTCACAACACCCAATCGAAAGGCAGGGGACGCTTATGACGTACATCCGTCCGGCAACGGTTCTTATCTGCACCATGCTGGTGGCCGGCGCTCCAGCCGCGGAAAACGCGGCGCGGCGCAACTCAGGGGGCTTTTTCTCCGGCTTCACGCGTCCGTACCGCGCGCAGGAGATCCCGCCCGTGGACCTGACGAACTCCTCCCGCCTGGAGTCGTTGCTCCGGGCCGGACGAATCTACCTGTCCCTGCAGGACGCGGTCGCGCTCGCTCTCGAGAACAACCTCGACATCGCCGTTCAGCGCTACAGCCCGATGATTGCCGACGCCGCCTTGCTGCGCGCACAGGCCGGCGGCTTGCTGCGCGGCGTTCCGACCGCAGTGCAGCGGGCCACTACCAGCGCCCTTGCGCAAGTGACGGGCGGGGCGGCGGGCATTGGCGGCGCGGGCGGCGCCGGGGGCGGAACCGCAGCGGCGCTGACCGGCGGCGGCGAAACCGGTGGGACCATCATCGTGCAGACCGGCACCGCGGTTCCCAACCTGGATCCCGTGCTCTTCACCCAGGCCAACTTCAGCCATCGCACCAATCCCCAGACGAACTCCTTCACCACGGGAACCAACTCCCTCATCATCCGCAATGACGTCGCCAATTTCGGCATCCAGAAGGGGTTCCTCACCGGCGGCACGATCAGTTTCGGATGGAACAACTCCCGCGTGGAGACCAACGCCGGGCGCAGCGATTTCAACCCCGCGACCAGCGCCAGTTTCTCGCTTTCGATTCAGCAGCCGTTGCTGCGCGGCTTCGGCCTGGCGGTCAATAACCGTAACATCCGCATCGCCAAAAACAACCGCAAGGTGAGCGACCTGGCTTTCCGGCAGCAGGTCATTACGACCGTGGCCGCCATCGTCAGCGCCTACTGGGACCTGGTGAGCTTCAACGAGAACGTGCGCGTGCGGCAGCAAACGCTGGCGCTGGCGGAGAAGCTTTACGAGGACAACAAGAAGCAGGTCGAAATCGGTACGCTGGCGCCCATCGAGGTCGTGCGGGCGGAAGCCGAGGTAGCCTCCAGTCGCCAGGCCCTGGTGCAGGCCGAAACGCAACTGTTGCAGCAGGAAACCCTGCTCAAAAACGCGCTGAGCCGCACCGGCGTGGCCAGCCCGCTGATCGCCGACGCACGAATCGTCCCCACCGACCGCATCTACGTGCCGCCCTCGGATCCCGTCTCCCCCGTTCAGGATCTCATCGAGACGGCCCTCAAGAACCGGCCCGACGTCGCCCAGATCGAGCTCCAGATCGAGAACACCAAGATCGGTCTGAAGGGGAGCCGAAACAGTCTGCTGCCGCAGCTCGACGTGGTGGCCGACTTCCGGAATAACGCGCTGGTGGGACAGATCAACAAGCTCCCGATTCCGGCCATCCCGGGCACCGGCATCGGCCCACAACCGCGCAATCCCGCCGCTGTGGACCCGTTCTTCATCGGCGGCTACGGCAAAGCGCTTTCGCAGTTGTTCGCACGCAACTTCCCGGATTACGGCATCGGCTTCCAGTTCACTGTCCCCCTGCGAAATCGTTCCGCGCAGGCCGACATGATTCTGGATCAGTTGACGTTGCGCCAGCAGGAGCTGCGCCGGCAGGCGCTCCTGAATCAGGTGCGCGTGGACGTGCGCAACGCCCTCACCGCGTTGCAACAGGCGCGGGCGGCGTACGAAGCGGCCGTCAAGGCACGGGAACTCCAGGAGCAGACGCTCGAGGCCGAACAGAAGAAATATGCTTTGGGCGCCTCGACGATCTTCTTCGTGATCCAGGCCCAGCGCGACCTCGCGCAGGCGCGCTCAGCCGAAGTCGCCGCCGCGAGTCAGTACGCCAAAGCCAAAGTGCAACTGGAGGCCGCAACCGGCCGGATTCTCGAGGCGTACAACATTTCGATCGAAGAGGCCCTGGAGGGGCGCGTCTCGCGGCCGCCCTCGCCCCTTCCCGCCCTCCCGCAGAGCGAGTGAGCCGGCCGCGCTCACGGCAGCTCAGGCGCGCGACGGAATTTGCGTCTCGTAGATCTGCCGCACGCGATCCAGATCGTCCGCATCCTCGGGCCGTTTGTCGCGCCGCCATCGCACGATGCGCGGGAAGCGCAGCGCGTAGCCGCTCTCATGGCGACTGCTTTTCTGCACGCCGTCGAAGGCGACTTCCAGCACGATCTCGGGCCGCACGATGAGCACGGGCCCGGCGCGCCCTACGGCCAGTGCACGCAGCCTCTGGGTAAGCTCGCGGATCTCCTCGTCGGTGAGCCCGGAATACGCCTTGCCCACGTTGACGAAGCGATCACCGCTGCGCACGGCGAACGTGTAGTCGCTCAGCAGCGGCGCCCGCTTGCCGTGGCCCTGCTCGGCGGCGGTAATCACGACGTCGAGCGTCGCTAAAGGCCGCTTCCATTTCAGCCAGGCGCCTCCTCGGCGCCCCGCCTCATAGCGGCTGCCGCGCCGCTTCAGCACGAGTCCTTCATTGCCGCGGGCGCGTGCTTCCTGGAAAAGCCGCTCGAGGTCCTCCACGGAAAACGCCTCGCGCTGCGGCGCCAAAAGCAAGGGCGGTCGGCAGCCGGCCAAAAGGCGCTCGAGCTCCGCTCGCCGTTCCTCGATCGGCCGCTCCATGAGCTCGCGGTCGTCGCGCAGGAGCAGGTCGTAAGCCACATAAGCCGCCGGGGCCTCGAGCGGGAGGAACAGCGGGACCGCCCTTCGCGCCAGCCTTTGCTGCAGGGCGCCGAACGGCAGGACGCGCCCTTCGCGCCAAGCCACGATCTCGCCGTCGAGGACTAGGCTTCCGGGCAGCCGCTCGAGCGCCGCCTCCAGATCGGGAAAGGCGGCCGTCACGTCCGCGAGGCCGCGCGAAAACAGAACGACCTTCCCGCCCGCCACGTGGGCCTGCGCTCGAATGCCGTCGTACTTGTCCTCCACGAGCCAGTTCTCAGGATCGGGAACCTCCCGCGCGGAAGCGATCGGTCGGGCGAGCATGAAATCGGCCGGATGAAACAAACAAACCGAAATTTGCTCCAGCTGGCCGCGCCGGGCGGCCAGCGCCGCCTCGGCCAGATCCCCGGCGCGGTCCGCAGCCTGCCGCATCGCTTCCGCCGTCACGCCGCACGCCGCAGCCGCGGCCTCTTCCAGCATCTTTTCCTGCAGGCCGATGCGCAGATCGCCGGTGATCACTTTCACGAAGTACTTCAGGGTGAGCGGCCGGTAGCGCAGAAAACACTCGCGCAGCAACTCCTCCTTATCAGCCGCCCGACGCCGACGCGCCAGTTCCGCGTACAGCGACTCCGCCTCGGCCAGGCTCAGAGCCCGCTCCTCCGTCCTGCCCCACATCAGCAGGCCGATGGCTTCCCCGACGTCCCCCACCTCTCGGATCGAGAGGCGGACGGTTTCCGCATCCCAGCCCGAGGCCGCGATCACGGCCTCGCGAAGACTTACCTGTCCCACTGCCAGGCGACGCGGATCGCGCGGTCCGAACGGCTTGCCGCTCAGAAAATGAAGCGCGCGTCGGAGGTCTTCATCGTCCAACGCCCGCAGGTAGGCGGAAGCCAGTTCGATCTTCTCGAGCCGGCCACTGCGGCCGGCGATGCGTTCCGCGACGGCGGCCAGCCGGTCCATCAGCCGTTGTCCCCCACCGGGCGCGGTCTTTCGGGGGCCCGCGCCAGCTTGCCGCGCAACGTCAGGATGCGCGCAAAAGCGTCCGTGTAACCGTGGACCACGTCCACTTCCTGCGGGCCGATCGCTTCGACCAGCTCGAGCAGCTCCTCGAAGTCGGCGTGGTCGGAGTAAGGGATCAGCTCCTCGGCGCCCGTTCGCGCTCGGGCGTTGTCCAGCGCCGCCCAACCCGAAACGTAGGCGATGCGCAGGCGCAGGCCCCGCAGCGCAAGGCAGGCGCGCAACCGCGGCGGCACGATGATCGCAGCCTCAGGCGGCGCGTCCCCAGTCCATTCCAGCCAGCCCGGGGCGGGAAAGCCCGCCGCCGCATACGAGGGCAGGTAGCGAGCGGCCGCCGAGTGGACCGCCACGGGCACGCCGGCTTGGCAGAGGACGTGCGCCACCTCCTGCGCCCGCCCGAGCTCATGAGCCAGCAAGACGGGACGGCGGCCATCTTCCAAGGCCTGGCGCGCGAAGGCCACGATGCGCTCGCGCGCCTGCTCGCGCGTCAGGAAGTGGAAGATCGGCAGTCCGAAGGTGGACTCGACGATCAGGCGCTCTGCTTGAACGATCTCGGTGGCGCGGCCGCACAGGGGCGGACGCAGCTTGATGTCGCCAGTATAAAGCAAGCGGCGGCCGCGCCATTCGACCAGCAACTGAGCGGCGCCCAACACGTGGGCGGCGGGATAGGCTGCGAGCCTTGCCCCGGCCAGCTCCCACGTCTGGCCGTAGGGCACTTCGCGCAGAGCGGAGCCCGCGAGCGCATCGCCATGTCGGAGCCGGTAGAACGCCAGCGTTTCCGCCGTTGCGTAAACCTCTCCGTGCACGCATCCGGCATGATCGCGGTGGGCGTGCGAAATCCAAGCTCGTGGACGCGGCTCGCGCGGATCCAGCCACAGGTCAAGGTCCGCGAGGTAAATGCCTTGCCCGGTGAACTCCACCCGCATCGTCCGTTTATGGCGGCACAGCCCGCGTCGCTCAGAGCCCGCGGACCAGGGTAACCACAGCCATGGCCTCGACCGCCTTGCCCTCGCCGACCGGCCCCAGTCCCTCGGCTGTCTTGAACTTCAGCGAAACCCGCTCGGCAGGCACCCGCAAGGCGGCGGCCAGCTTTTCGCGCATGGCTTCCCGGTAAGGCCCGAGTCGGGGCCGTTCCATGATCAGGCTCGCGTCGACGTGTGCGACGGCAAAGCCGCGCCCAGCCACCAGCTCAACAGCCTGACGCAGCAAAACGAGACTATCGGCGTCCTTCCACCGCGGGTCGGTATCGGGGAAATGCTCTCCAATGTCTCCCAACGCGGCCGCCCCGAGCAGCGCATCCGTGATCGCGTGCGCGAGCACGTCGGCGTCGGAATGGCCGCCCAACCCCAACTCGAACGGAATCCGAACGCCGCCCAAGACCAAAGCTCGCCCGGGCACCAGAGGATGAATGTCCCAACCGATCCCGCTTCTGTACTCGGTGGCCTGCAACTCAGGACGCCTTTCGCCGCGCCATTTCTTCGCTCAGAAACAGGCGGGCGAGCTCCATGTCGGAAGGCTTGGTGATCTTGATATTGCGATCGCTGCCGGCGACAACGCTGACCTCGACCCTTTCAAGGCGCTCGACCAGGCTCGATTCGTCGGTGCCGACGAAGCCGTCCTGCCGCGCGCGCTCGAAAGCCTCCTTGAGCAGTGCATAGCGGAACACCTGCGGGGTCTGCGCGAGGATCAAGCGCTCGCGCGGCAGCGTGCCATGCACCTTGTTGCCGCGCACCTGCTTGACTGTGTCCACCGGAACGATGCCAACGATCGCCGCACCGCTCTGCGCCGCTTCCTGGATCACCTTTTCCAGCGTGGCTGGATCGATGAACGGGCGCACCGCGTCGTGCACCGCAACCAGGTCGGTATCCGCCGCCACCGCCTCCAACGCGTTCTGAACTGACTCCTGTCGGCTGTTGCCTCCCACCACCAGCCGCACCGGCTTGGTCGGACCTTCCCGCTCGAGTAAGTCAGAAAACCAGCTGATGTCCTCCTGACGCAGAGCCACGACAATCTCGGTGACGAGAGGGCAGGCGAGAAACTTCCGCAAGGTGTGAAGCAGAATGGGCGCGCCATCCAGCAGCATGAACTGCTTGCGGCTGACGCCCGAGGTCTCGGCGGTGCTCCGGCCCATGCGGGTCCCGAGCCCGGCGGCGGGAATGATGGCGGCGACTTTCATGATCCGTAAGGCGGCCCCCTGTGGCGGAAGCCCGATCTCAAGTTACGATTGTAACCCTTGGACGATGCGCCAACGCAGCGCGGGACCGCAACATCCGGTCCGGCCGGCGACGCCGCCGCTCAACGGTCGCCGGGCGCCGGCCGCGCCAGCGTTGCGGCAGACGCGCTGTTCTCGCGTGGGGGAGTCCGTTCGGGCTGGCCGGTCTTGTCGTAAACTGCGTGGACCCGTTCGTCAAACTTGCCGAAAATCATCTTGCCCGCGGTGGTCTGCAAGACGCTGGTGACGGTGATGTCGATGGTCTTGGAGATCATCCGCCTGGCGTTGTCCACCACCACCATCGTGCCGTCGTCCAGATAAGCCACACCCTGGTTGTGTTCCTTGCCCTCCTTCAGGATGAACACGCGCATGGACTCTCCCGGGAGCACGACCGGTTTGAGTGCGTTGGCCAGCTCGTTGATGTTGAGCACCTCGACGCCGTGTACTTGAGCCATTTTGTTGAGGTTGAAATCGTTGGTCACGATTTTGCAATCGTACTCCTTGGCCAACTCGATCAGTTTCATGTCCACATCGCGCACATGCGGAAAGTCATCCTCGAGAATCTGGACATTGAGGTGCGACATTTTCTGTAAGCGCTGAAGGATATCGAGACCGCGCCGGCCGCGGTTGCGCTTGAGGGCGTCGGGTGAGTCGGCCACCAGTTGCAACTCGCGCAAGACGAACTGGGGGATCACCAGCGTGCCGTCCAGGAAGCCCGTCTCGGCCACGTCGGCGATGCGGCCATCGATGATCACGCTGGTGTCGAGAATCTTGAAGGACTGCTTGGTCGCTTTCTCGCCGCCGAAGATGCCGCCTAAGGCGGCCAGGTTCAGCATGTCTCCCTTGCTGGCGCCGACCACCAGTCCCACGTAGGTCATCCAGAGCAGCAGCGCCACCTGCAGGAAGGACAGGCTCGGATGCCCTTGCATGGCGCTGCCCAAAACTAGCGACATCAGATAGGCCCCCAGGATCCCCAGCACCGAGCCGACCGCCGCCCCGATCAGCCGCTTAAGGCTGATCTCCTTGACGCGAATTTCAAAGACGACGATCACCAAGCCCAGGGCCAATCCGACCACGGCTGCCGGCAGTCCGCTCAAGCCGAACGGCCGAAGGAAGTATGCCGCCGTCACCAGCAGCACCACCAACAAGATTCGTATGATCAGAAGGTTATCCATAGGAATCACCCGACCGCCGCCCCCGCGCGGATCCCGGTTCCTGAGCCGGCCGGATGGGGCGGTCCATATTCCATCCCAACTTACCACGCAGGCCCGAAATACTCCACAGCCAGCTAAGCGCACCGCGGCCTGCCGTGAGGGCGCCGCATCTCCTACACTAGATCGAGATGCTGCATTTTCCAATTGCGGTGCTTTCGCTGGGCTCGGTGCTGGCGCTGGCGTCCGACTACACTGCCTCTATCGAACAATGGCGCAAGCAACGTGAGGCCTCCCTGCTTGCCGAAGACGGGTGGCTTTCAGTCTCCGGCCTTTTCTGGCTCGAGGAGGGTGAAAACCCTGTAGGATCGGCGCCCGGCAGCCGCGTGCTGCTGCCGGCGGACGCTGCGCCACCAAACGCGGGTCTCATCCGACTGACTGGCGACCGGGCGGTCTTCACAGCCGCTTCCGGCGTCCGCGCGCTCCTCAACGGACAGCCGGTCGAGACCGCGGAGTTGCGATCGGATGCCGGCGGCAACCCGGACATCGTGCAGATCGGACGGCTCAAGCTGCTCGTCATCAAGCGCGGCGAGCGCTATGCCGTCCGCCTGCGCGACCCCGAAAGCCCGCTCCGCAAGAACTTCCGCGGTCTGAAGTGGTTTCCCGTCCACGAGAAATGGCGCATCACGGCTCGCTTTCTGCCTGCGCCTGCCGACCGCAAACTCGTGCTGGAAACCATCATCGGGACACAGGAAGAGATGCCCATGGCGGGCGAGGCCGAATTCGAGCTGGATGGTCGGACTTTTCGTCTTCAGGCGGCGCGTTCCGGGCGAAGGCTGTTCTTTGTCTTTAGAGACGCCACGGCGGGCAAGTCAACGTACCGGGCGGGGCGCTTCCTGTACGCCGACCCCCCGCAGGACGGTAAGGTCATTCTGGATTTCAATCAGGCGATCAACCCGCCGTGCGCATTCACGCCTTACACTACGTGCCCCTTGCCGCCGCCTCAGAATCGTCTCCCGGTCGAAATAACAGCCGGCGAAATGCTGTACGAGGCAGAGGGGGTCGCCACAGCCGGGCGCTAAGCCGCCTCGTAGCCGTTCACCTCCGCGCGCCGGCCTTCCAAAGAAAGCGTCATCGCGAGATCCGTTGAGGCGCTCCTGTACGGTCCGGAGATCTACGGGGCAAACCCTCTGAAACGTTCCGGGCGACGGCATCCCTGTCTGCGGGGCCGTCCGGTCTCACTGGAACGTGACCGGCTTGACGCTGAGCGATTGATAGGTGAAATAGCCCACGTCGAGGCCGCGCGCGGTGAACTTGTTACGCTCCATTAAGGGCGAGCTGCCCACCATGAGCATGCCGCCGTACTGCTGGCTCGCCGGGAGCGCCGAGAGAACCCATGACGGCACCGTGAAGCTGCGCGCTATCGCACGCTCGGTGCAAATGAACGCCGCTCCCGCGTCCGGATTTGTGCGACTTGACACTCCCGTGATCACCACCCACTCGTTGGGTGTACCGCCGCTCCAGCGGATGGGCAGATCCTGCCCGCGCGAGATGGTGTCCGGAACCGACCCGCGGTCCCAGACGACGGGGCTGGAGATCGTCAAGCGCGCACTGAAGGGCCCCACATCGGCGCCTCCGGCGCCGTTATCGACGGTGTAGTCTCCCGGATCTAGGTACTCAGGGCCTGCACCCGGCGTGCCCGGCATGCCGCCGCCTAGAGTCGCCTGGTAGTAGCCCGGCCCCTCGCGCGGTAGTTGCTTGGTGCCCTTCGGGCCTTTGAGGGTCAGGAACGGGCCGGCATCCAGGCCCACCGGTATGGCAGGATCGAACGTCGGGTCGAACTTTTGGCCCGTGAAAAAGTAAACCGTGCACTGTCCAAAGGGAGCGGCCGCAGATACGCCCCGAGAGCGTATGATCTTCTGGAAATCGTACTTCTCGAACACGCCCGTCCCATCGTCGCTGCGGTAGCTGGTCACAGGCAGGGGCAAGCCGGGTGGCAAGGCGACGTCCATGCGCGTGAGCGCTATGCTGCCCATGCGAAACTCCTTGCCCTCTCCGATGAAGCGGAAGTCGTCCTCGGAGAAACTCATCGGGTCCGAGCATCGATCCGGCCGGGAAGAAATTGGCAGGCTGACGAAGTTGCTCACCACCCCGCGCGCCCGCACTACGACGGGGATGTAGCAGCCTTCCTCCACATTGCCTGGCACCACGAAGTTCACCTGGTCCAGGCCCGGCCAGTTCGGTGATCGGCCTGCAAAGTCCACCCGCGCAGGGCGCCCGCCCACCAGCACCTGGAAGTCAGGGGGACGGATGTCGCCCACCGGCGCGCCCGGATTCCGCTCGTCGAAATCCACCGGGCCCAAACCCGTGCCCCAAAGGATCATGAGTTGTTCTCGCCTGCCGGGTCGTGTAATCAGGGCAGGCTGGTAGTTGGCGTCGGTTATGACCCCCGGGCCCAGTCCGCTCTGGCTGACCGTGAAGATTCCGAAACTCGTCTGCGTGACCGTGATGGGAGCCGGCGAGCTCGTCTGGTTGTTGTAAGTGACGGTAATCGTGCCCGCGCCCACGGGAGTTCGCGAAGGTAGAATCGCGGCCACCTGCCCCGCCGATGTGTAGATCATGTAACAATCTACGTTCTGGCCGCCGACGCTCACGCGTACCGAGGTCCCGGCCAGCGAGGTGGGCAGGGGGAACGATGCCCGAGCGAGCTGCGCCGGGCCGAGGTTCTTGCCGAAAATCACGAAGATCGAACCCTGCGCAATCGCCGAGTGCGGCAATCCGGGAGGAGCCTAGCTGGCGGCATTCACCACGCCGCCCGGGTTGATGGACGGTTGTGCGGTAGCGCTGGGCGCAAGCCACAGAAGCGCAGCCGCGAGGACGGCGAGAGTGAGACGTGCGCGTGTATACATGAAACTTTTATAACTCAAAAGGCGGCAGCCGTCTAAAGGATGGTCGCACAGCGCCCACGCTTTGGAGCCCCAACCCTTCCCTCCTCCTCGCCGGACCCGCGATACCATGGGAGAGATTCCGGAGGTCCATGATGCAATTCCTCTTCGACAGCCTGCTGGAACTCATAACGCAAACTTCCGTCAACCTTCCGCCTGACGTACGCGCGGCGATGGGGGCAATGCTCGAGCGCGAGGAACCGGACACCAAAGCGGCCCAGGCCTTCACGATCATTGCCGGCAACGTCGACATGGCCTACGAAGACGAAGGCCCCATCTGCCAGGACACGGGCATGCCCACGTTCCTGATCCATACACCCGTGGGCGTCAACCAGCTCGAGATCGCGCGCGCAGCGCGAGAGGCCGTCGCCGAAGCCACCCGCCGCGGCAAACTCCGGCCCAACTCGGTGGACTCCGTCACCGGCAAGAATACCGGCAACAACCTGGGTGTGGAGACGCCCATCTTTCACTTCGAGCAGTGGGAAAAGGACGAAATCGAAGTGCGGCTCATCCTCAAGGGCGGCGGCTGCGAGAACATGAACGCGCAGTACTCGCTGCCCTGCGAGCTGGATCACCTGGGCCGTGCAGACCGCGATCTGGAGGGGGTGCGGAAATGCATCCTGCACGCAATTTGGAAAGCCCAGGGTTACGGTTGCGGACCCGGGGTGGTGGGCGTTTGCATCGGCAGCGACAGGGCGCACGGCTATACGCTGGCCAAGTACCAGCTTTTCCGGCCGCTGGATGACGTCAATCCCGACGAGCAGTTGGCGGCCCTCGAAACGCGCATCGTGGATGAGGCCAACAGGCTGGGCATCGGGCCGATGGGCTTCGGCGGTCGAGGCACGCTGATCGGCTGCAAGATCACGGCCGCCAATCGCCTTCCCGCCAGCTTTTTCGTTTCGGTCGCCTACGAGTGCTGGGCGTTCCGGCGGCTGGGCGTGCGGCTGGATCCCTCGAGCGGCGCCATCCTAGGCTGGCTGTACCGCGATCCCGAACGACCCGTCGAGCGCATGGCGAAAGAGACCGGCTTCCCGCTCACCGGTCGTGAGATCATCCTCCGTACGCCGCTTACCGAAGAGGCCGTACGGGCGCTCAAGGTCGGCGACGTGGTGCTGATCAACGGCGAGATTTACACCGGCCGCGATGCCGTGCACGCCTACCTTATGAAGAACGCGCCGCCCGTGAATTTGAACGGGGCCGTCATCTACCACTGCGGCCCGGTGATGCTCAAGCAGGGCGAAGAGTGGATCACCAAGGCTGCGGGTCCCACCACCAGCAGTCGCGAGGAGCCCTACCAGGGCGAAATCATCCGCCGCTACGGCGTGCGGGGCGTCATCGGCAAAGGCGGCATGGGTGCGGCCACGGCCGCGGCGATGAAAGAGTTCGGCGCTGTGTACCTCCACGCGATCGGCGGCGCGGCGCAGTTCTACGCCCGGGCGGTGGAAAAGGTGCTGGGCGTCCACCTCATGGAGTTCGGGATCCCCGAGGCGATGTGGCACCTCAGGGTGAAGGACTTTCTGGCCATCGTGACCATGGACGCCCACGGCAACAGTCTGCACGCGGAGCTGGAGCAAAAGAGCGGAGAGGTCCTCGCCGGCCTGGCAACCGGCTGAGGCGCGCTGCCCTCGCTCAAGGCGCCGACGCCACCCGCGGCCGTAGTTTCAGGAAGCGGCGCGTGAAGAGCTTCGTCTGCCTGAGTTCGCGGTCGCCGTTTTCCCGCGAAGGCTCGATCTCGCTGCCTTCGTGCCACTCGTTCCAGCTCGTGATCAGCACCCAGTCCGGGTTGGCGGCGATGGCTTCCTCCCAAAGAATGCGGTAAGTCTCGCCCTCGTGACGTGAAGTGATGGGGCGGGGCTCCGGTCGACCGAGCTTGTGGTCGTCGTAGCCGGGAATGACCGTGACCGCCGCAATTTTTCGGCCGGCGGTCTTGACGGTCGCGGGATAGAATTGTTTCGCCCATTCCCTTAGTTGATCCGGCGTCATCCCTTTGGTGCGCGAGGTCACGTTGTAGGTATGGATGCCGTCGAAGATTTCCGCCGCCTCCTGAGATATACGGTCGCCGATGAAGATTGCGCCACCCGGGTGCCTTCGGTTGACCTCAGCGATCACCTGCTTCCACCCGTCGAGCTTGATTTCGTTGAGCGCTCGACCGTAAATAAAGAAAACCGGCCTGCCTTCGAGGGTAAGCCAAGCCTGATGTCTACCGTATTTGTTCAGAAGGTAAAGCAGATCGTTCACTGCCCCCTCAGGCTTGGGATCACCGCGCGGCGGCACGGTCTCGTAATAGATCGTGATTTTCATCCCGTGCTTGCGCGCCGTCTCGAGCATGAGCGGCATGCCTTCGTCGTGAAAGTCACCCTGCCGCCACCAGGAGACGATGAAGCCGGTGAGACCGGCGTCTTTCGCCCAGCGGAAATGCCTCTCCACCACCTTCGGATCGTGGCTGTCGTACGCGCCCAGCCAGGGCCAGTTCGTGGAATTGGCGATGGTCTTGTTGGTCTCGTCCACATCCTTCCAGTGGTTCCACTTCCCGCTGACGGTCGGGTTGCCGTACCACCCATAGTAAAAGGCCAGGACATGCCTGGGTACCTTGTTGGGCGGAGCGGCGCAGATTGCTGTCGTCGTCCAAACTGCACAAACGAGGCTCCGCGCTCTCATCGTTTGGCTCCTTCTGCTGAATACCCGAAAACTACTCCTTTACCCTGTGCGAACTGAGCTTGCGAGGGCGAGCCCTCAATAGGCCAGCCGCAGACCGAACTGGATGTTGCGCTGGTCGCTGGCCGAGAGTATCCGACCGAAATCCACGCTGGTGACGGAACCTGTGGGGGCGCCGAACTGCGGCGTGTTGAAGGCGTTGAAAAACTCGGCACGGAACTGGAGACTGATGCGCTCGCCGATTTTCTGAATCCTGCTCAACGAGATATCGAACGTCTTGATACCCGGCGTCCGGATGTTGGGCTCGGTGCGCGAGCCGTTCGGCAGCGTGTACAGAGCCGGCACCGCGAAAGCGCCGGTATCGAACCAGCGCTCGATGGTGCGCTGTGACTTCGGCAGGCGCCCGGGACGAAGCCGGTCCGCGTAGCCCCCTACACCGGGCAGGCGGGTGTTGCTGGGGGCCGTGATGACCACGGGCATGCCGGCGCCAAAGGTGGTGATGCCGCTCAGTTGCCAATTGCCCACGATGGCAGACAGCGGACCACGTTGCAACCAGCGCTTGCCCCGCCCCCAGGGAAGCTCCCAGATATAGTTCGTCACGAAGTACTGGGAGCGATCGTAGTCCGCGATGGAACGGGAGAGCCGCAGATTGTTCGGATCCAGCAAAGACGTCCGCCCGGAGAAACGCTCCTGGACGTTGTCAATCAGTTTGCCGATGGTGTAAGCGGCATGCAGCGTCAGGCTGCGAAGCGCCCGCTTTTCGAATCGCAATGCGAAGGCATGATACAGGGAGTCGCCGACCGGGTCGCGGAATCGCGAAACGCCCGTGTAGTGATTGTAAGGCTGCAGCAGTTGCGACAGTCGGACCTGCCGTGCGCTTAAAGTTCCCGTGGGTATGATTCCATACCACGGATTGTCGACCAGCTCGTCGAGCTTCGGCCCCAGCGAAAGATAACTAGTGGAAACCGCGGTGCGGGAACGATTTACCCACAGGCGCTGAGCCCGGCTGCCGATCCAGGCTGCTTCGACGAGGGTGTCTGAACTCAGCATACGCTGAACGTTCACATTCCACTGGTGCATGAACGGCGTCACGAACTGACGGAACGCGGTATTGACGCTGCTGCCGACGCCCATGGTGGGCGGCTGGATCAATCCGGTCTTGAAAGGATCGGCGAGCGAAGCCCCCGGCGGCGGCGTGTTGGGCGCAGCGGGCGGGGGACCCAGATAAACCGCAGTCTGAGTGAGAAAGCCGCTGCCGAGGTCGCTGGCGCCTGCTCCGATGCCACCCGAGCCCGGCGAGTAGAACAGACCCCAACCCGCGCGCGCCACCATCCGCTTCTGGAACTGCCAGGCCAGCCCGACGCGAGGCGCGAAGTTGTTCCGGTCGGGATCGGTTTGCTCGCGGGGGTTGCCATCGCGCCCTGCGAAACGCAAAGTCCCCTTGGCTTTGGTGAGCGGCTCGGGGAAGTCCGGATCGAACCATGCCAGTTGATTGAAGCGGTCGGTCCAGGGGCTCTGATACTCCCAGCGGAGCCCGAGATTCAAGGTCAGCGAGGGACGCACCTTCCAGTCATCCTGCAAGTAGCCGGCGTAATATTTCTGTGAAGTAGCCAGGGAGGGATCGAGGGAGAACTGACCGCCGGTGGGTGCGCCCAACAACAAAGTGGCTACTCCGAAGCCCGCGGTCGCGCTGGCCGCGGCAGGGTCCGGTCCCTGGGTGAAGGCGCGCCCAAACGAATACAGTCCGCTGGGCCGCTCGGCCCGGGTCACGTTGAATGCATGGAAAGTGCGCACGAACCCGGTCTTCAGTGAATGCGCCCCTCGGATCCACGTCAGATGCCCTTGGCCTTCGAGGGCGTATTCGGAATCGGTGAAGTAGGAGGCGCGATTGGGCCCCAGGGCGACCACGTCACTGGGTTCGATGCGCGGGAACATGAGCTGCCGGGCTTGGGCCTTCAAATACTGGGGCAGCCCAAGTTGCGTGAAATCGAAGCCCGCGCTGCGCGGCTCGGTCCAGATCAAGCTTCGCGCGGCGCTCAAGCGGAACTCGCCCAACAAATTCGGTCGGAAGGTGACGGTATCACTGAGCACCGTTACGCCGCGGTTGTCGCTGATCTTGCCCTGCTCGCCGTTGGTGCCCTCGCCCGGGAAGGCGATGTTGACGCCGGGCGTGTTGCGGTCCCGGTTTTGCCGCCCGTGAGTGAAGAACAGCCGGTGCTTGGCGCCCAAAACATGGTCGAACCGCAGGAACATCCGCCAAAGGTCGTCCTTGCGCGTATTGTTCATCGCAAAGTTCTGGGTCCGGGTGGCCCGGTTGGGCAGCGGATAATAGTCGAGGATCTTCAGCGCGATGGGATCGAATCGCGATCGCGGGATCTGATTGCCGGGGAACTGGTCACGGACGTATCTGCCCGCGCGAGCCGGGTCGGGACGGGTCGTGAGGGGATCGTAGACGCGGATCACGTTCCCGGAAGCATCCACGGTCCGGGAAAAATCGCCGTTGCGCTCGGCGCCGGTGGGCACCGTGGCGTTGATGTTATCGGGGGTGCGCTGGGGTACGGCCTCCCAGTTCAAGAAGAAAAACGTGCGGTCCCGGCCGCTGTACAAACGGGGGAGCAGAACGGGTCCCCCCACCGTGAAGCCGAATTCGTTGCGGCGGAGCGGGCTCCTCGGGAGCCCTTGCCGGTTACTCGTCCAACTGTTGGCGTTCAGTTTATCGTTGCGCAGAAACTCATACAGGCTGCCGTGCAGCTCGTTGGTTCCTGAGCGGGTGGCTGCGGTCAGCACGCCGCCCCCCGAGCGCCCGTACTCGCTCGAAAAGTTGTTGGTGATGACCTTGAATTCCTGCACCGCCTCCAGCGGCGGCGTGAAGGTGATGTCCTGAGTGGTGCTGTTACGCGTCTCGGCGCCGTCCAGCAGGATCTCGTTGGTGTTGGAACGGCCTCCGCTGACGATGGGTCCTGAACCCGCCCCGCCTTTGGGCAACACCCCCGGCGACATCAACAGCAGGGCGTACGGGTTGCGACCCAACAGCGGCAACTGGAGCATCTGCTCGCTTCCGATGACCGCTCCCACGGTCGCGGTCTCCTGCTGCAACATGACAGGCGTGGCCGAAACCGTGACTTCGCTCAGCACAGCACCCACTTCGAGCTGGAAGTCAACGGTAGCGGTCAGGCCGACCCTCAAGATGACGCCCGCCACACGGCTGCGCTTGAAGCCGTCAGCCTCTGCGGTCACGTCGTAGCGGCCCGGGTGAAGATAAGGAATCCGATAAAGGCCTTCCTGGTTGGTTTGCGTGACGGCCTCGACACCGGTTTCGGTGTTGCGCGCCACGATCCGAACGTTAGGCACGACCGCGCCCGTCGGATCGGTGACGCGACCCGTCAGGGTGGCTTGCTCGAGCTGGCCCCAGCAAAGCAGGGCCGTTCCGAGTGCGGCAAGCAATGTCCTCTTCATGGCAGGGTTACCTCGCGGGACTTTTCCAACTCCGGAATCGTCGGGGGAGCGTTTTCTCCGGAGCAATGGCCTCTGGGCTCTGCCGATCGCAATCGAGCCCCGGCAAACCTCCAAGGTATCAGCAACCGACATGCTCCGGACCAGCCAGGCACGACCTGCACCCCTGAGCTGAGCCGGAACGTCCCGTTTATCCGCGACGGCCTTATTGTATTCTCCCCCAACACACGTGTGAGGTTCACCGAGGCATTCGCCCCGCGATGGCTCACCTTCCGGATCGTCGCGCGCGTCGAAGGAGCGGCGGCCGTCCCCATGCTCTCCAGGGTCACACACCGCCGAGAGCCGCACTCGCTCGCGTCCCGCAAGCCGTCTTGTTCGCGAGGAATGATTCTGCTGTTTGGGACCCAACAGCCGGCGTCACTTCGGCGCCGCCGCGCCAACCTCGAGATGGGCCGAAAGATTCATTGAGCAGAACTTGGGACCGCACATCGAGCAGTAGTGAGCTTCGCGGAAGGCTTCGCCTGGAAGCGTCTCATCGTGCATCCTGCGCGCCGTTTCCGGATCCAGCGCCAGCTCGAACTGCCGGTTCCAGTCGAAGCGGTAGCGCGCGCGAGAGATCTCGTCGTCGCGGTCCCGCGCGCCCGGGCGATGACGGGCGACGTCAGCCGCATGCGCGGCAATCTTGTAGGCGATGATACCTTGCTTGACGTCCTCGACCGTGGGCAGACCGAGATGTTCCTTGGGCGTCACGTAGCAGAGCATGGAAGCGCCGTACCAGGCGATCATGGCGGCGCCGATGGCCGACGTGATGTGGTCGTAGCCGGGTGCGATGTCGGTGACCACGGGACCCAACGTGTAGAACGGCGCCTCCCCGCACAGTTCCATTTCCTTTTCGACTTGCAGTTTGATCTGATCCATGGGGATGTGGCCCGGTCCCTCGACCATCACCTGTACGTCGTACTCCCAGGCCTTGCGCGTCAGCTCGCCCAGCGTCTTCAGTTCCGCGAATTGCGCCTCGTCGCTGGCGTCCGCCAGACAACCGGGGCGCAACCCGTCGCCTAACGAGAAGCATACGTCGTATTTCCGGAAGATCTTGCAGATATCCTCGAAGCGCTCGTAGAGGAAGTTTTGGCGGTGGTTGCGCACCATCCACTGGGCCATGATGGCGCCGCCGCGGCTGACGATGCCCGTGATGCGCCGCGTAGTCAGCGGGATGTACTCGACGAGCACACCCGCATGGATCGTCATGTAATCCACGCCCTGCTCGGCCTGCTCTTCGATAACCTCCAGCACCAGTTCCGGGGTCAAGTCCTCGATGCGCCGCACGCGAGTCACCGCCTCGTAAAGCGGCACGGTGCCGACGGGCACGGGCGAGTTGCGGATGATCGCTTCACGGATGCGCGGGATGTCGCCGCCGGTCGAAAGGTCCATCACCGTGTCGGCGCCGTAACGGACGGCCACGCGCAGCTTTTCCAGCTCCTGTTCGATATCGGAAACCACCGATGAATTGCCGATGTTGGCGTTGATCTTGCAGCGGGTAGCGATGCCGATCCCCATCGGCTCCAGGTTGGTGTGGTTGATATTGGCGGGTATGATGAGGCGCCCACGGGCCACTTCGTCACGCACCAGCTCGGGCGAGAGGCCCTCTCGCCGCGCCACGTACTCCATCTCTTCGGTGATGATTCCCCGCCGGGCGTAATGCATCTGCGTGCGTACGGGATCATTCCGCCGCCGGGCTACCCATTCAGCTCGCATTTCGGACTCCGATTTGGAAGGAAGGATGCGGCTCGCGCCCGCCTGTGCGGCGCGGCCGGCTCCACTAATTGCAGTCTACAACGATCGCTGCGCCGCGAGGCGATATACTCGTGAAGTATGCGGGCCTCGTTGCTGGTGCTGGGACTTTACCTGAGTGCGCTCTGCCAGACGCCTGCCGATCTGAACGAGCAGCGCGCGCGCCGCGCGGAGCTCGTCAAGGCTCTGCCGGACGGCGTGGTGGTGCTCTTCGCGCGAGCCGGCGGCGAGGGCCGCGGCCGGTATTTCCAGGAACCCAACTTCCTCTACCTGAGCGGATGGCGACGGCCCGGCGCCGCACTGCTGCTTGCGCCCGGTCGCGAAATCCTTTTCCTGCCGCCTCGCGACGAGCGCACCGAGACGTACGAAGGTCCGATGCTCACGGCGGAGGATGAAGGTGCGCCTTCGATCACCGGCTTCGACAAGGTGCTTCCCACGACGCATTTCGAGCGCGAGCTGCATGCCGCCCTGGAAAAGTGGCCCAAGATCTACACCGCGGTCTCTCGGCCCGAAGCCGAACGGCTGCGCACGCTGGCGCCGCTAAGACCGATCAGCGACGTCCGGCCCGCCCTGGCCCGCTTGCGGGCCAAAAAATCGGCGGGCGAACTCGAACGGATCCGCCGCAGCATCGACGTCACGATCGAGGCCCATCGCGCCGCATGGAAGCGCGTGGCGCCCGGGACGTACGAATACCAGATCGCCGCCACGCTGATGGGCACCTTCCTCGAGCGCGGTTGCGAAGACGCCGCCTACGCGCCTATCGTGGCCTCCGGTCGCAACGCGCTCATCCTTCACTACGAAGAAAACTCCCGCCGCATGGAAGCAGGCGAGCTGTTGCTGGTGGACTCGGGCGCCAGCTGCAACGGCTACGCCGCCGACCTGACACGGACGGTGCCCGTCAGCGGCCGATTCACGCCCCGTCAGCGGGAGCTCTACGAGGTCGTGCTAGGCGCGCTGAAGGCTGTGATGGCAGCCGTCCGACCGGGCGTGTTGCTGGGCGGTCGCGCCAGCAACGTGGGCTTGCAGAAAATCGCACGGGACTACCTGGATGCGCACGGCAAGGACTCGCGGGGCCGACCGTTAGGGGCGCACTTCGTGCACGGCATCGGCCACCGGGTAGGACTCGAAGTGCACGATGCGCATCAGGAAACGGTGAACCTGCCGCTGGAAGCGGGCGATGTAATAGCCATCGAACCCGGCGTCTACCTGAAGGAAGAAGGCATCGGCATCCGGATCGAAGATATGGTGCTGGTGACCGAGCAGGGTGCGGTTCTGCTCAGTGAAGCGCTGCCACGCGAAGCGGCTGAAATCGAGCGCGAGTTGGCAGCGGTCGCAGGCGCAGCGCGGATCCGTTGAGGTTTCCCATGCCGGGAGCGCGCACCGGCGTGCTGGGATACGCGGCAGCGCTGGCAACGGCCTTGCTGCTCGCACTGGTCGGGGGCTGGCTGGGGGTACAGGTGGACAATTACGCCTACGACTGGATGTTCCGCCGCCATGCGCCTGAGCATCGGACTTGCCAGTCCGCGCTGCTGGTCGTGGACGAGAACACGCTCAACCGAATGGGCGGCATGCGGCGGCTGCGCGAGATCCTGGCGGCGGGTCTCGAGCAGCTGGCGGCGGCGCAGCCGCGGGCGGTCGCGCTCGACGTCACGCTGCCGGACGAAGGCGATCCCTCCGCCGATGCACGTTTGGAGGCCGCCTTGGCTGGCTTGCCGAACCTCGTGCTGCCCTGCGAGCTGGTGGATGACGGCCGCCGCTGGGAGGATCCTCACCCGCGCTTCCGTCGCCACGCGGCCGCCCTCGGTCACGTGCACGCGGACCCAGATCCGCTGGACAACGTTACCCGGCGCATTCCGCTGGCCAAAGCTACGGGCCGCGATCGGCGTTGGGCGCTCTCGCTGGAAGCCTTCCGGCTGGCGCGCGGCGTTGCCGCCGTCACCGAGACGCCCGACGAGCTGGAAGTCGGCAACCTCATCATCCCCACCGGGCGAGATCCCGCTCGCCCGATGCGCGTGCGCTACTTGCCGCCGGGTCCTGAGGGCATTTCGCGAGTGCCGCGCATCGCGATCGCCGAACTGGTCTCCCGGCCGGAACTGGGCGCCCGCTTGCGGGACAAGGTCGTTTTCGTCGGCGTCATCGCGCAATCGGCCGCACGCGATCGCCTGATGACGCCTTTTTCCTACGGCCGCACCATGCAGGGCATCGAGGTTCACGCCAACGCGTTCGAGACGCTGGCCGGCGGCGTCTTCCTGCGAGACGCGTCCGAAATGGCAGTTGTGAGCTTCGCATTGCTGCTCACCGTTCTCGCCGGACTTGCCTTCTGGTTCCGCTCGGGCTGGCAGGCGTACGCACTGGGCGTCCTGGTGGTCGGCTTGGCCCATTTCGTCCCGCCATGGCTGTTTACGCGCAACGTAGTGCTGCCGTACTTCGGGCCTGCGCTGGCCGCCTGGCTCTCGGTGGGGAGCGCGGCGGCCTACCAGTACTTCGTAGTTCGCCGCCGCTGGCGTCAGGCCGAGGCGGAGAAGGCACGCTACCAGCAGGCCATGCACTTCGTCACCCACGAAATGCGTACGCCGCTGACCGCGATTCAGGGCTCCAGCGAGCTGATGGCCCGGTACAACCTCAGCGAGGAAAAGCGCCGGCAAATCGCGGAGCTCATCCATTCCGAGTCCCGACGTCTGGCCCGCATGATCGAAACCTTCCTGAGCGTCGAGCGACTTTCGGCAGGCCAGATGGAGTTGCGGCGCGAGCCGTTCGAGGCCGACGAGCTTGTCCACGCCTGTGTCGCACGCGTGCGCCCGCTCGCCGAGCGCAAGAGCATACGCATCCGAGTCGAGCCGATCGAGGATGGCGCGCTGCTGGGCGACCGCGAGCTGATGGAGTACGCCCTTTATAACCTGCTGACGAACGCCATCAAGTACTCTCCGCCCGAGACGGAGGTCGCCGTGAGCGGTCGTCGCGATGGTTCGCGGGTCCGCATCGCGGTGCGCGATCAGGGTTTCGGCATGGATCGCGACGAGCTGCGCAATCTTTTCCGGAAGTTCTACCGCACACGCAGCGCCGAAGTCTCGGGCGAGAAAGGCACGGGGCTCGGTCTTTGCATCGTGCGCGAGATCGTGACGCATCACGGTGGTTCGATCGAAGTGGAGAGCGAACCGGGCAGAGGATCCTGTTTTACAGTGGTATTGCCCGCCCGTGCCGCCGCCCGCGCGGGAGCGGACTGAAGACGCAAGGGAACTCGGTTCCGTCGCTATGGCGAACGCGCAACGATTGCTGGTGGTCGAAGACGACAACGCCGTCCGCACGACGCTGGTCACCTTTCTCGAACTGGAGGGCTATCAGGTGGATGCGGTGGCCTCCTCGCGCGAAGCTCTGGAGCGGCTGAGCCGCCAGTCCTATCCCATCGTGATCTCCGACATCTACCTGGACGACCGCACCGGGCTGGACGTGCTCGAGGAAGCGCGCCGCCGCGACCCTTCCTGCGCCGTGATCCTGATGACGGCGCGCGGGACGCTGGAGACCGTGATGGCCGCCACGCGAGGCGGCGCTTTCGACTACATCGCCAAACCGTTCGAGCTCGACCGCATGCTGGAAGCCGTCCGACGCGCCGAGCAGGCGCGTGCCCAGGAACCGCCCGAGGAGGAAGAGGCCGAGGATCTGCCCGAGACCGAGCTCGTGGGCAGCTCGCCTGCCATGGTCGAGGTCTACAAGATCATCTCTCGCGTGGCCCCGACCGATGCGACGGTCCTCATCGAAGGCGAAACGGGAACGGGCAAGGAGCTGGTGGCGCGCATGATCCACGCGCAAAGCCCGCGCGCCGCCCATCCGTTCGTGGCGGTGGATTGTGCCGGGATCCCGCCGACGCTGCTCGAAAGCGAACTGTTCGGGGCAGTACGCGGCGCCTACACGGGCGCGGATCGCGATCGCACCGGCGTCTTCGAGGCCGCGCACCGGGGCACCGTCTTTCTGGACGAGATCGGGGACATCGACTCCGGCTTCCAATTGAAACTCCTCCGCTTCCTGCAGGAAAAGGAAATTCGGCCGGTGGGCGCGGCGCGTCCCAAGCCGGTGGACGTACGCGTGATCGCGGCCACCAACCGCGACCTGCAGAAGGCGGTGGAGGAGGGCAAGTTCCGCCAGGACCTATGGTTCCGGCTCAACGTCGTGCGCATCACGCTGCCGCCTTTGCGGCAGCGAGCGGGCGACGTTGCCTTGCTGGCCAACTATTTCCTGAAGAAGTACAACGAGCGGTACGGAATGCAGGCACGCTTGCTGCCGGACGGTCTCCGGGCGCTGGAGGACTACACCTGGCCTGGCAACGTGCGACAGCTTCAGCACGTCATCGAGCGGTTGGTCATCCTGGCGCCGGGCGGGCGGATCGACGGGGCGGCCGTCCGAGATGCCATCCAGGCCAGCGCGCCGCGGGAGAAAGCCATCGAAACGCTCGCAGCGGCCGAGGAGGAACAGATCCGCCGCGTCCTGCAGGCCACCGGCGGCAACAAGAGCCGGGCCGCCCGCATTCTCGGCATCGAGCGCAAGACGCTGTACCGGAAGCTCGAGCGAATGGGCCTGCTGTAATCCTCGTCCCAATCGCCGTTGCCCCGTTTTATTCCACGAATGGCCTGGGCAGCAGCAGCAGCTGCTGCAGCTCGGGCCCTCCGGACCCCGATCGTTTCAGGTGCAGAAACAACACGCGGCCCCCGCGTCGACGGCAACCGGGATGGCGGGTCGCACGGGCGGGTGGCTGCCGACGCAAAGCGGTCGCCCCTGCTCATCATGCAAGGCCACGAACGTGGTGGCTCGCTGCGTGCCCAGCCCGGGACTTTCCACGTGCAGCCACTCAATCAGGAACCTGCCGTCGGGCAAGTGCGCGATGCGCCAAACTCGGTTCAAGCGCGGGTCGGCCTTGAGACCCGCGGACGCGAACAGCTGAGAGCTGTCCGGGGCAACGAAGGACACGGTGCGCACCGGCGTGCCGTCGGCCTTGAAAATCCTGACCACGCGAGTCGCATGAAGGACGTGGTACAGCCAGCCGTCCTGCCACCAGAGACGACCGCGGGTTATCCCCTCCCGCGCTCCCGCTGCCTCCTTCGCCCATGCCGTGCTTTCAGAGCATGGCGAAAACGAGGCGAGCCGTTCGCCGCGCGCGCTGAACTTGTGAACGAAAAAGCAATCCTTTCCTTGCGAGAAGGGCCCGAAGGTGTCGCCAGCGCGTATAAAGATCCGTCGTCGCCCACGGCTATGCGGTCCACCATCGCGATTCCTTCCAGCGGAACCGTCGCCAGGTGTCGCCCGTGATGGTCGAAGACGAGAAAGCCGCTTCGCAAGGCGGAAACGTCCGACCATTCTTGCCAGTAGGCAGCAAGGCGGATCCTCCCCTCGCCATCGCATGCCAAATCGTCCCGAATGTGCATGGCGGCGTGCGCGGCCTCCGGGAGGGAGTGGAGACGGAATGAAAGCGGCTTCCGGCGCCCGAGGAAGACTCTATGTACTCCCCAACGGTCGGTCGAAAGCAGCACAAAGTCTTCCGACCCACAATACCTGAGCGCCGCGAAGTTGATCTCCGGGGGCGCTCAATGAATGAATGGATTCGATCGTGAAGCGCAGGCGCTTCGTGCTCCCGACTTCGGCCTTCGCCGTCGAAAACAGCAGCGCGCTCCCCCAAAAGCAGGCACGGCGTAAGGACGATCAAACGCCTCATGTTGCCCCCCCGCGGTCTTCGTCGCTTCTTTTAGCCTGACGGTGTTGGCAGCCGCAGAACCGGCTGTAGCCTCCCAGGCAGTAAGTCTGGCAGGCGTTTAGCGGGTCATCGCACCGAATGACAGTGCCCATGTAGCATCGCTGGCAGGAATCGGGAAGCGTGACGCACCAAGCGCTGCTAGGACATGAACACCACCGCCAATCATACTGCGGCGCGTACGCCGTGTTGGGGCAATCGTAGGCGCACTGGTAACATCACTGCTGGGCATGACCCATGGCGATAAAAAGGCTAACGCCGGCACGCCTGCTAGTGCCATTCTCGCTTGTGCACATCCGCACGCTGATCAGGGTTCCCGCGAGCTCGTCCCGTAGCCGTTTCGGGGGCTCATGATTGCCGTGGGATCTGCCCGTTGCACCGACGGCCTGCCAGCGATGACGCGCTAGCTCTAACCCACCGAGCGCGACTCCTCCCGGGCCGCCGCTAACCTTAAACCCCGACGATTGAGGCAAACATCCGAAACTTGCAAACGTCAGGAGGGAGACGGCGCCTGAACCCCTGCGTATGAGGCGCAGTTCGCCCGGGGCGGAGGCTTCGGGCGACGCAAGACGTTCGGGGGAAGTCTCCTTCGCGCGGCAGCAGCGTACCACGTCGGATGGCCGGCTTCGTGCGAGCGGGCGGCGGTGAAGGCTTGACGTTGCGTCCGACTGGCGCAACTGAGGCGCAAGCTGCGGTCCATGCCGGACTGAGAACCCGCCGGCACGACTGCGGCTCCTTCCGGGTGACGGCCCACCGGCGCCATGCTGGCGGGTGGCCTACCGGAACGCGAGCCCGATCTTGCGGCGAGTCTCGCACGGTGAGAGCTCGGGTTGGCCTCCCGGTCGCGGGGCTCCCGCACTCCGGCGCCACAGTGAGCCGCAGACGCACAAGCCCGGCTCCCGACGCCGGGAGGTGCGTTGGTCGCGGACGGGCTGGGCCCCAAGGCCGCCGGGCCTTTAGTCGCCGCCGAGGGTCCGCCTGCAAATTCCGCGTGCGTTTCCCGGCGTTCAGTACTACAATAAAAACGTCCTCATACCGGTCTCATGCGACGCTCAGGCGTCAGGAGGTGAGGCCATGTTCGAGAGCCTGGACGAGCACATCAAGCGGGACGTGGCGGCGGAATCGACACCCGCCGAGCGACTGCTGAAGTGGGGTCTGGCAGTCGTTGTTACTGCGCTGATTCTGGGCGGCCTTTATGCCGCCATCCGTCTGTTGGAGGGTTGAGCGGGCCGGTTTGGTCCTCCGGACTAAGCCGCCTCATAACGGCAAGGACGAGCTCGGCATAGCCGGCGCGAGGGTTGTAGACGCGGAGTAGAGCACGGGCGCTCCTGCCGGCATAAAGTTTGGAGTTGCCGAGCCGCCAGGCGACCCAGTGGATTGCGTGAACGGGCGTCTCGAACTCCTGTCGGCCTGAATCCCAGCCGAAAAGGTTGTTCCCTCGGGCGGTCTTGCCTGCTCCGGTCTCCACGAACGCGATGCTGGGCAGCAGCCGCCAATCCAGGCCATGGAGCTCGGAGGCGAAGAGAAACTCCTCCGCGTGTTCGGCCGCCGGGCATCGATACCCCTCGAAGAATGACCTGAGGCGCTCGAGGCGCGGGTCGCCCTCATAGTTGGCGCAGACCCGTTCGGGCAGTTCTGCCGGCCCCGTCATTCTGGCCGCCAGGCTACATGCGAACACGGTCGCCACGATCTGCTTCCTCATGGGTTCTCCGATCTTTTGGCTGGACTGCTTTCGGCGGACCGCGCCGCCTATCGACCCCAGAGGCGCGGCCCCGCTGCCGAGGCTGAAGAAACGTTAACCCGTCAGTTTAGCACGCGGGCCTCCACGGATGCTCACCGGAGCGCTCTCGTCCCCGGGGAGACCCGTGTCATCCTTGAGGTGGGCCCGGGTGGCAGCGGAGGGGCTCGGGCGGTCGTCCACCGTTATGCGGCGCTGCAGAGGCGTGAAAAGAGCACCACGCCGCCCCGCGGGATGATAAGCGGGTCCTTGGTCGATTCGCTAGGCTTATACGAGCGGGCTCACCCGGCGCCGCCACCGAAACGAGGCCGCCTCTGGCGACGAAGCTACCAACCACCCGCCTCGGCTTGGCCACGCCCGGCGAAGACGTACCGATGGACCCAGGACCAGGCAAGCCAAGGTCGCCAGCCACTCTTAGCCTTCACCGCCTTCGAGGAGGTTGCTTCCAGCTGGAGCATGGTGCGCCGATGGCCAGCGGCCCTCCGGCGCCAGCCAGCGGGGAAACGCCTGACTTGGCAGTTCGGAACGCCCGAGCCGGCTAATGTCGCTCGCACGCCCGTCCGATGCAAAAGACTGGGAGGCCTGCAGCACAGCAGCGCTGACATGAAAAGCGAAACGCTCGAGGCTCTACTGTGGATCGTGCTGCCCGCCTTCGTCGCGGTAGGGTCCGGGCTGCTCTCCGCCCTCATCGTTCAGGCTCGCATGGCCGTCGAGCTGGCGAAGGAACGGGCGGCAACGGCTGAGGCGCGCGCCCTCGTCCTCGCTGAGAATCAGCAAATCGAGGACCGCATTCGCGCGGCCGAGGAGTCCGCCCGACGACAGGCGCTGGAGGAGCTACTCAGCGACATCCGCATCGAGGAGCGACGGTACATCCGCGAGAGCAAGTCCCTGTTCGTCAATCGAAAATGCCTCGTCGTGCAGGAACGGCTCTTCTTCCGCAACCTCCCGCTCTCGGATTGGATCGAGCGCGAATACTGGCTGGAGGAATCCGGCGACGCAGCCGCACAAAGCATAGCGTCGGCCAGCCGGAGGCTCTTGCCCGCACGGCCGTCCCGGCCCACCTGAAGCAGGGGCAACGGATGCCGACCCGCCCCAGGCCGGCGCGGGCGCGGCGTCCCAGCCCACCAGGCGCAAGCGACCGCTTCACGAGGCTGACGGTCGCACAGCGGCCTCCGCGCATCCACACTCACTTGCCCATGATGAGCATTCGCAGGCTCATGACCAGAAGGAAAACGGCATAGACCCGTCGCACCGCGGCCTCCGGCAGCGAGATCATGATGCGAGCGCCGAAGAAAGCGCCCGCAAAGATCCCCGCCGCCACCAAGGCCGCCCAGCCCAGCCGGATGTGACCATTCCTGTAATACTCGACGGCTCCCAGCAAGCCCACCGGGGGAATCAGCGCCGCCAGGCTGGTACCGATCGCTTCCAGCGGCTTCGCCTTTAGCACCAGCATCAGCGCAGGCACGATGATCAGGCCGCCGCCGATGCCGAACATGCCGGCGGCCACGCCCGCCAGCAATCCGATCAACAACAGTGCGACATAAGGCATAAGAGCCGAGTCTAACAGGGCGGGCGGCGCTTCCGCTCTTGTTACAATGGAGTTAAAACCCGCTGCGGACATGCCAGCAGTTACTGCCATCGCCGAAGAGATCCTTGAGCTGAAGCGCGAGCGCCGCGCCATTCTGCTCGCACACCACTATCAGGTACCCGAAATTCAGGAGCTGGCCGATGCGGTGGGGGACAGCCTCGAGTTGGCGCGCAAGGCGCGTGAGTTTGACGGCGATGTGATCGCATTCTGCGGCGTTTGGTTCATGGCCGAAACGGCCAAGGTGCTCAATCCGAACCGCATCGTGGTCGTACCGGATCGTGAGGCGGGCTGCTCGCTGGTGGACGCCTGCCCGGCGGACCAGGTCAAGTTGTTCCGCCAGCGGCATCCTGACCATGTCATCGTCGCCTACATCAACACCTCGGTCGAGGTCAAGGCGCTCAGCGACATCCTGTGCACTTCGCGCAACGCGGTGGCGGTGGTGAATTCCATCCCGCGCGAACAACCCATCCTGTTTCTGCCCGACGCAAACTTGGGCAACTATGTCAAGCGGCAGACCGGCCGCGAGAACATGAAGATCTGGCAGGGCCTCTGCGTGGTGCACGCGACCTTCACCGCGCGTCGCCTGGCTGCGGCTCGCGCCGAACATCCCGAGGCGCTGGTTGCGGCCCATCCTGAGTGTCCCTCGGAGCTGCTCGAGCAGGCCGATTTCATCGGCTCCACGTCGGCCATCGTGGAATGGTGCAAGAAGGCTCCCGCTCGCGAGATCATCGTAGTCACGGAGAGCGGCATTCTGCATTCGCTGACGCGCGTGGCGCCGGACAAGCGCTTCTACTTCATCCCCAACGAGGAGTGCAACTGTAGCGAGTGTCCCTACATGAAGCGCAACACGCTGGAGAAGTTGCGCGATTGCCTCAAGAATCTGGAGCCGCGCGTAGAGATTCCCGAGGAGATCAGGCAGCGGGCGCTCGTGCCGCTCGAGCGCATGCTGGCGATCAACTAAGCCGATTCCGAACGCCGGTGGTTTGCAGTCCCTCGCCGCCTTCGCGATCAGCCCGATTCATGCGGCCGAATCAGAAGACGCGGCGCTTCAAGCGCGCAGGATCGAACTTGGCCGTATCCGCCACGGCCATCACAGCCATCACGCCCGCCTGAACCGGGTCCGTGACCACAAGATCCGCCGCATCCGGCACGCTGCCCGCCATGTTCAGGCTGATCACGAGCAGGCCCTGTTGGCGCACCTCGCGCACCGCTTTCTCGATTTCCCCGCCCATGAGCGAGCCCGCCAGCACCAGGGCCTTCGCGCGCGGCAGCCGCGCCACGGCACGAACCGCCGCCGCCAGGGCCTGTTCGCCCACCAACGGGATCGTATCCACCGAGATGTGCTCACCCCGGATATTGTGCCGGTCGGCTTCCGAGATGGCGCCGATAGCCACCTGTCCCACCTGCGCTCCGCCGCCCATGATGATCACGCGTTTACCGTAAATCTTCTGGAAGGTTTCGGTCAGAGTAACGGAGCTGACGATCGGCAGGCTTTGCAATTCCTCGACCAGCGCGTCCGGCGCGGCGGGCAGGTCCATTTCGAAATAGATCCGTGACCGCTCGGGCGTACTCTCGAGGATCTCGACCAGCGTGATGTCGCCATGATGACGCGCGATCACGCCTGTGAGCTGATGAAGCACCCCGGGGCCGCCGGTACCCTCAACGAGCAGGCCCACGCGTTCGCTTGCCATTGCACGTTCCTCAGTCCAGAGCCTCGTATTTGCGCAGGATCTCTTCCCAATGTCCCTGCACCTTGAGCAGCAGCTCGGCCACTTCGCGCACGGCGCCGTTGCCGCCCGAAGCCCTCGTAACCCAGTGGGCCAGACGCTTGACCTCCGGACGTGCGTTGGCGGTGGCGACGGCCAGGCCCACCCGCCGCATGATGACGGCGTCCGTCAAATCGTCACCGATGTAGGCAACCTCATCGGGACGTACGCCGGCGTCGCGCAGGATCTCCTCCAGGATGGGGATTTTCTCGATGTGGCCCTGATAGATGTAGCTGAAGCGGCACTGGCGGGCGCGCTCTTCGGTGGCCGGAGAAACGCGCCCGCTGATCAGGCCCGTCCGGATGCCTTTCCAGGAAAGCCATTGCAGAGCGATGCCGTCCTGCGAGTCGAAGCCTTTGGTCTCGACCATGCGGCCGGCGCCGTCCGGGACGTTGTACAGCTTGCCGTCCGTGAGCACGCCGTCCACGTCCATCAGCAAGAGCCGAACGCGCGCGGCGCGTTCGACAACAGCCGCAGGGTAGGCGTCCGTGATCATCGCTGAATTCGCGCCGAGCCGCCGCGCGCGAACGCACGGACCTGCTCGAGCGTCGCCATGGTGGTGTCACCGGGGAAGGTAGTCAGCAATGCGCCGTGCGCCCAGCCCAGCTTGACGGCTTCCTCCGGCGGCTCACCCGTCAACAGGCCGTAGAAGAAGCCGGAGGCGAAACCATCCCCGCCGCCCACGCGGTCGTACACGTCGAGTTCGCAGGTAGGAGCCTGGTACGACTTGCCGTTGATCCATGCCACCGCGCTCCAACTGTGGCGGTTGCTCGAGTGAACCTCGCGCAACGTCGTCGCCACCACCTTCACGTTCGGGTAGCGCTTGACGACGGTTTCGATCATGGCGAGGAAGACCTTCGGGTCGAGCTTGGATGCCGCCGTCACTTCGGGCCCCGGGATGCCAAGACCCAATTGCAGATCCTCCTCGTTGCCCACCAGGACGTCGGCGTTGGCCACGATCCGTCCGAGCACTTCCTGCGCCTTCTGCTGGCCGCCCCAGACGCTCCAAAGCTTCGCCCGATAGTTCAGATCGAACGAGACCACGGCGCCCGCGGCCTTGGCCGCCTGCATCCCTTCGATGATCAGTTCGCCCGTCGTGGCCGAAAGCGAAGCGAAGATGCCGCCAGAGTGGAACCAGCGTACGCCGCCGGCGAAGATCTGCTTCCAATCGAAATCGCCGGGCTTGAGCAAGGCAGCGGCTTCATTGGCCCGATTATAGAAGACCACCGGCGCCCGTACCCCGAAACCGCGGTCGCTGTACACCGTGGCCATGTTCGGGCCGTTGACGCCATTGTGCTTGAAGTGCTTGTAAATGCCCTTGACGCCCATGGCCCGCACGCGCTCGGCGATCAGCTCGCCGATGGGGTAGTCCACCATGGCGGTGACGATCGCCGTGCGCAGGCCGAAGCAGTCGGCCAGGTTGGCCGCTACGTTGTACTCGCCGCCCGAGACGTGGATGTCACAGTGGGTGGCTTTCCGGAAGGGAATCGTGCCCGGATCCAGCCGATGCACCAGCGCCCCCAGAGAAACCAGGTCGAAGGCGCCTTCCTTGGGGATGTTGATGCCGATATCCATGCTCGTTGCCGTCCTCCTGTTTCAAACCGTATAGGCCGTGGACGCCACCGTGCCGCCGCGTCCGGTCCAGTTCGTGTGGAAGAACTCCCCGCGCGGCCGGTCCACACGCTCGTACATGTGAGCGCCGAAATAGTCGCGCTGTGCCTGCAGCAGGTTGGCCGGCAGCCGCTCGCTGCGGTAGCCGTCGTAGAAAGCCAGTGCGGTGGAGAAGGCAGGCACAGGCACGCCGATTTGAACTGCCGAGGAAACCACGCGCCGCCAGGAGTCCTGGCAGCGATCGATCACGCCACGGAAGTAATCATCCAACAGCAAGTTGCTCAGATTCGGATCGCGATCGAATGCCTCCTTGATGCGGCCCAGGAAGACGGAGCGGATGATGCAGCCGGCGCGCCAGATCGAGGCGATGCTGCCGTAGTTCAGATTCCAGTTGTACTCCTTGGCGGCTTCGCGCATGAGCATGAAGCCTTGTGCGTAGGAGACGATCTTCGAGGCCAGCAGGGCGCGCCGGATGTCCTCGACCCAGGTGGCGCGGTCGCCCTCCAGCCGACCCTTGGGGCCCTTCAGGATCTTGGAAGCCTGTACGCGTTCCTCCTTCATCGCGCTAAGGCATCGCGCAAAGACCGCCTCCGCGATTAGCGTCACGGGCATGCCGAGATCGAGCGAACTGATGGTCGTCCACTTGCCCGTTCCCTTCTGTCCGGCGGCGTCCAGGATCTTGTCCACCACGTACTCGCCGTTTTCGTCCTTGTAAGCGAGAATGTCGCGCGTAATCTCAATCAGGTAGCTGGAAAGCTCGCCCTCGTTCCATTCGGCGAAGGCCTTGTGCATCTCCTCGTTCGACATGCCGAGGCCCTCCTTCATTAGTTGATAGGCCTCGCAAATCAGTTGCATGTCGCCGTACTCGATGCCGTTGTGCGCCATCTTGACGTAGTGGCCCGCGCCGTCGCTGCCGATCCACTCGCAGCAGGGGGCGCCGTCAGGCGCCTTGGCCGCGATGGCCTGAAAGATGTCTTTCACCAGGGGCCAGGCTTCCGGCGTTCCGCCGGGCATGATCGAGGGACCGTGGCGCGCGCCTTCCTCGCCGCCGGAGATGCCGGTGCCGATGAAAAGCAGGCCCTTACTGCGCAGGTAGTTCGTGCGGCGGATCGTGTCGGGGAAGTGCGAGTTGCCGCCGTCAATGATCAAATCACCCGGCTCCAGGTGGGGCAACAGAAGCTCGATGAAATCGTCCACCGCCTTGCCCGCCTTGACCATCAACATGATCTTGCGGGGCTTCTTGAGCAGGCGGACCATTTCCTCGATGGAGTGCGCGCCCAGGATCGTATCGCGGCCCTTGGCCGCCCCGTTAAGGAACTCGTCGACTTTCGATACCGTGCGGTTGTAGGCGACCACCGTATAGCCGTGGTCGTTCATGTTGAGGATGAGGTTCTGGCCCATAACTGCCAGACCGATCAGTGCGATGTCGCCTTTGGGTTCCATGCTTGCTTCTCCTTGACGAATACCCGTGCGCCAGGGGGCACGTGGAACTGCTGCGGGAAGGGCGCAGTTGCGCCCCGTTTAAGGGCTCCCGCGGGGAATGGCTCGTTCTAGCGCGACGCCAACTCTACCTTATATCACACGCGTCGCTCCGGATTCAGAAGGGATGCGCCCGGTGCGCAGCACCTCCGCCAGTTGCTCGCGCACCTCTAGGCTCAAGGGAAGTGCGAGCAGTTTTCTCACGGTCGTCTCCGGCTCGTACGTTGCCGAACGCAGCTCGATGCGACCGTCTTCGTAGACGGCGTAAGAGGCCCGCGGTAAGCCGTGCTTGGGCTGCCCCACACTGCCGGGATTCACGCTCATCCGCCCCGCCGCCTCCCGCATGAAAGGCACGTGCGTGTGGCCGGTGAGAAGGATCTCGGCGTCGAGATGGGAGGCTTCCCGGAGCCATCGGTCCGAATCCGGCCCGCAGTAAGGATAGAGCGGATCCGAGGGCAGCGAGTGGCTCAAGTGAAAACGCACTCCCGCCACCTCGTGAATCGTCGTCAGCGGCAGCTCCCGCAGGTAGCGCTTGCGCTGCTCGTCCAGCACGACCATGGTGTAGCGCTGGGTCTCTTCCGCCATTCGACGAAAGCGGGGCGAGCACTGCGGATCCACGCCGCAGCCCACGGCCTGATCATGGTTGCCTCGCACGACCAGCGAGGCATGTGACCGCACAAAGTCTATCACCGCCGTCGGGTCAGGGCCGTAATCGACCAGGTCCCCCAACACCCAGAGTTCGTCGTATGCCTCGCGGATGGCGGTCAGCGCTTCCAGGTTCGCGTGCAGATCGGAAAGAATCAGGATTTTCAACTCGCTTTACCGTGCCGTAGGAAGTAATAAAGCACAGGCGTCACGATCAGCGAAAGCACCATGGAAACGCTGACGCCGCCGATCACGGCGATGGCCAACGGTTGCAACATCTGTGCACCCGAGCCTACCGCCAGCGCCAGCGGCAGCATGCCGCAGACGGTGGCCAGCGCCGTCATCAGGATCGGACGCAGCCGGCGCCGCCCGGCGTTGAAGATGGCTTCGCGCAGACCGTAACCCAGCGCCGAGAAATGTTTCTCCGAGTCCAGCATCAGAATGCCGTTCTTGTGCACGATCCCCACCACCATGATGAGACCCATGAAAGAAGAAATGTTCAGGGTCTTGTCCGTCAGGTAAAGCGCCGCCAGCGCGCCCGAACCGCACAGGATGGTGGCGATCAGTATCGCGATGGGATGCGAGAATGTGCGGAACTCGATTACCAGGATGACGAAGATGAGCAGAATGGACATCAACAGCACCTGTAGCAGCCCGTAAAGCGATTCGCGCTGCAATTGGTAAAGGCCGCCAAACTCAATATCGGCGCCCGGCGGTACGGGAATTTCCCGCGGTAGTCGGCGGCGGATTTCGGCCATGACCGAGCCGAGGTCGCGCCCGCTGACGTGCGCCGTAACTGCCGACATGTTGCGGAGGTTGTCCCGGCGGATCTCCGTCTGTCCCTCCTCCACCTGGATGTCGGCCACACTCGCCAGCGGCACGGTGACGCCGGCGGGAGACGTGATGAGCAGCGACTTGAGCTTGTCCGTAGAGGAGCGAAACTGCGGCGGATAACGGACGCGAATGCCGGCCAGGCGGTCGCCGCGGATCATGTCCGAAGTTGCGATCCCATCCAAGATGGCAGCCTCCAGGTCGCTCACGTCCCGTACGCTGAATCCAGCCCGGCTGGCCTTGAGCAGGTCCACTCTAAAGTTGACGGCCGGCCCGATGACGATCGTCTGATTCACCACGTCCACCACGCCGCGTATGTTCGGCAACCACTGAGCGATGCGAGCGGCCACCGCTTTGTAAACCATCTCGTCATCGTGGAACACCTTGATTTCAATTGGCTTGGGCGCCCAGGCCAAGTCCCCGATCAGATCCTCGAGTATGTGGGGAAACTCCACTTCGATCACAGGTTCGGACCGGTTGATCTTCTCGCGCAGCTCGCTGGTGACTTGCTCTAGGCTGCGCCGGCGCTTGCGCTTAAGCTTCACCAAAAAATCGCCCGTGTTGGGCTCTGCGATCGCCAGAGCCAGCCGTGCTCCCGTACGCCTTGAATAACTTTCCACCTCGGGCGTTTCCCGCAAGAACTGCTCGATGTGGCGCAACACGCGGTCAGTTTCCTCCAGCGAGGTCCCGGGAGGCATCCTGTAATCGAGCACGAAGGCGCCTTCATCCATTTCCGGCAGGAAGCTGCTGCCCAACTGCGAATAGATCGCGATCGAAACGATGACGATCAACGCTGCCCCCGCCAGCACCGGGCGGGGACGCCGGAGCGCGCCGCGCAAGATCCGCTCGTAGAGCGACGTAAGCCCGCGCACCAGGCGACCCTCGCCCGCCTGCTCGGCTTGTTCGAGGTCGGTGGCGGGAGGGCCTGGCCGGGTGCGGAACAGCCAGCCCGCCAGCACCGGCGTGAAGAAGATGGCGAGGAACAGCGAGGCCAGCAGGGCCGTAACCATGGTCAGCGCGAGGGCGCGGAAGAACACGGCCGTCAGGCCGCCCAGGAAAACGAGCGGCGCGAACACCACGATCGGCGTCAGCGTAGAACCGATCAGGGCGGGCGTCAGTTCGACAATGGCGTTCCTGGCCGCTGCGCGCGGATCCTGACCGAGCGACAGATGCACCACGATGTTCTCCACCATGACGATGGCATCGTCGATCACCACGCCGATACACGCCGCCAGCCCGCCCAGCGTCATCAGGTTGAAGCTCATGTGGAACAGCTTCATAAAGACGATGGCCGTGAGCACCGCCAGCGGGATCACCAGCGCCGCAACCAGGGTGGTCCGCCAGCTCTTCAGGAACGCTACCAGCACGCCGACCGAGAGCACCAAACCTATGAGGATTGCCTCGCGCACCCCCGAAATCGAATCGCGCACCAGCACCGACTGGTCGTAGAACGTGGCCAGTTCGATATCCGCCGGCAGAGACCTCCTGATCTCGCGCAGCTCGCGATTGACCGCCGCGGCGATCTCGATGGCATTGCCGTCGGGCCGTTGGAGAACGTTGACCAGCACGGCAGGCCGCCCGTTGGCGGTGACGATGTTATAGACCGGTCGCTCGCCAGGCACCACCCGGGCGATGTCTTTTACCCTGACGGGCGTCCCTTTGACCACGTCCACCACCAGGTCTTCGATCTGCTGCTTGCTCGTGATCAGCCCCGTGACCGTGGTCAAGTACAGGCGGTAGTTCTCCTGAACCATTCCTGCCGGCGCCACCAGATTGCTGTTGCTGATGCTGTCCACCACGCGGGTGAGAGGGATCCCGTAGGCACTGAGCCTGCCCGGCTCCACCAGCACGTGGTATTCCGGCCGCCGCCCACCCACGATGCGCGTTTCCGCCACGCCCGGCAGCCGATACAAACGGGGGGGGCAAGGTTGTAGTAGGCAAGTTCCCAAAGTTCGCTTAGGCTCCGCTTCGGCGAGGCGATGCTGAAGCCGATCATCGGGAAAACCGAGAAGGTGAGTCGGTTCACATAAAAGCGCGACTCCGGCGGCAAGGTGGGCAGGATCTGCGCAATGCGACCCTGTACCTGGTGGAGCGCATGAAGGATGTCCACGTCCCAGCGGAAAAACACACTGATTTCGCTCGAACCGCGGCTGGTGACCGAGCGCACGTTGGTGATGCCGGGCACGATGCGGATGGCCTCTTCGATGGGGCGCGTGACCTTGATCATCTGCACGTTGACGGGCGCGATGCCGTTGTCCACCAGGATCACGATCCGCGGAAAATCGGTCTGGGGGAACAGCGAGACGGGCAGACGGAACAGGAAGATCAGGCCCGCCGTCGCAAAGCTGGCCACGATGAGCACCAGTGCACGACCGTGGGCCTCTACAAACGCGGCCAATCGCGAGGTCACCGGGCGCCCTCCCGGAAACGCACTGGCGTGCCATCGGCCAGGCCGTAGCCACCCTCGATGATGACCAGCTCGCTTTCGTCCAAGCCGCCGATCACCTGGACCTTGCCCGCGCTCCGCAGACCGGTTGCAACCTCCCGTACCCGCACGGCCCGCTCGCGTGCGACCACGCGCACGAGGCCGCGGTCGGTCCCTTCGACAAACTCCACCGCACTCAGAGGCAGGGTAAGAGCCCGCGGGATCGTCTGCGTCACGATGGTGACTTCGCCAAACATGCCGGTGCGAATCCCGTTTCGGTGGTTCGGCACTTCGCACCAGACCTCGACCGTGCGTCGTTCCGGGTGAACAGCACGGTTCACGACGCCGACCCGACCTGCGTACCGGCGGTCGGGCTCGTCCACCGGCTGGAAACTGCACGGCTGCCCAACGCGCAGCGGCCCCGCCGCGGCTTCCGGCACCTGGGCGCGCGCTACCGCCACCGACAAATCAGCCACCTCGAACACGGGCGCGTCGGGCCGCGCCATGTCGCCGGGGAACATGTACTGCTCGATAATGACGCCGCCGAAAGGACTGCGCAGCCGTGTGAATTCTATTTGGGTCTCGATGTAGGCAAGACGCGCCCTGGCCTGCGCGAGGCGGCTTTCGGCAATACGGATTTCACGATCACGGGTCTGGCGGGTCAACAGCTCGAGCGAGGTTTTCGCCACCTCGTAGTTGGCGCGTGCCTGCGCCAGCTCGGTCTCGCTCACCAGCAGATCCCGCCCGGGGATGGCGCCCTGCTCGTACAAAGCCTGCCGGCGTTCGTAGATTTTCTGCGCCTGATTGAAGGCGGCCTCGGCGGCGGCAAGCTGCCCCCGGGCCCGTTCGAGGTCTGCGGGCAGGGATGCCCCCGCCAGCTTTTCGAGCGTGGCTTCAGCGTCGCTGACGGCTGCCTGCGCTTCCGCGCGCTGGGCAAGCAGATCCCGATCCTCCAGCTCCGCCAGCACCTGCCCTGCGGCCACCGAGTCTCCTTTCCGCACCAGCAGGCGGCGAATGGGCGCCGTAATGCGCGCCGCAACGCCGGCCTGCTGGCGCCCGTAAACCGTGGCCGGCGCATTGACCTCGGCTTGCAGCGTCTCGCGCGTGGCTCGCGCTACCTTGACATCCACGACCGGCGGGGGCGACTCCGGTTGGCAATGCGAGCCGCATCCCGCCAGCGTCACCAAACCACCTAGCAACACTAGGATCACGAAACGGTGCTTCATCGCCCGCTGGTACCTCCAAATCGGCCCTGGCGTTCAGGTACTCGCACAAGGCCGTGTAATAATTCGTGCGCGCCTGCGTCAGCTCCGCCTGCGCGACGACCACGTCGAGCGCAGAGCCTTCACCGCCCTCATAGCGCAGACGACTCAGCCGAAAGCTCTCTTGCGAGGCCTGCACCTGGCTCTCGGTCACGGCGATCTGCCTGTAGAGTTCACGGACCCGCGCAAGGGCGGCCCGGTATTCCCGAGAGAAGTCGCGCTCGGCGGCGGCGCGCTCGTCTTCGGCCTGCTCGGCTCGCAATCGCGCCTGTCGGGCCGCGCTGTGTGCCTTCAGCCAGTCGAATACGGGCAGGTTCAGGCTCAGGAAGGCGGCGTAACCTCTGTCGGCCCAGTTCACCCGGTACGAATCCAGGCCGTATTGGCAGACCACCCCAAGTTGCGGCAGCAGGGCCGAACGTGCCCGGTGAGCTTCCGCCACGGCCGCCTGCCGCTCAGCTTCCAGAAGCCTGAATTCCGGGCGGCGCAGGAACGGCTTGCCGGGATCGGAGGCCTTGGGGGGCGGGAACCGGCTTGCTCAACAGATCATCCAGTTCGAACGGCTCGTCCACCTCTACCGTCCAGAACGACGCCAGCTCCTGTGCAGCCAGCCGGGCGTCCAGCTCGGCCAAGGCCAGGCGCTGCTCCAGGAACGCGGCGGCGGCCCGGGCCTTGAACACGTCCGCACGGGATGCTTCGCCGTGCTCGCTTAGTAGTTGCACGCGGCGCGAGAAGTCCTGCGCCTCGGCCAACGAGTCGCCGATCACGCCCGCCAGGCGCCGCGCCAGCAGAACGCGCAGGTAGGCGGCCGTTACCGCGCGTTTCAAATCGCGTTCGCTGAGCTCGAGCGAGGCCCGGGCCGCGGCCAGCTCGGCGGCGGCCATGGCGCGGTCCGCCCTCAGCCTGCCCGAAGTGTCCACCTCGAGCTCGGCAGTGAGCAGGGAGCTGCACTCGCGGATGGCGTTCAGCGGTATGAAACTGAACATGCGGCGGTCATAACTCAGGGGACTGTTATATGACGAAGCCGCTGCCTATCCGGCTCTGCGGCAGGAAGGCGGCGCGGGTCTGCTTGAAGCCGTAATGCGCGATCTGCACTTGGCGCCGGGCCACAGTGGCGGATGAGCGCGCCTCTAGCGCGAGGCGGATGCAATCATCCAGTGTGAGGGTTCCGGCCGCCCACACGGCGGCAGGAGAAGCAGCCGTCATCGTGGCCGCCAGGCAAGCGGGTGCGTGCAGTAGTACTCGAAATCGCATCAAGGTACACTCGTTTGGTTCTCAGGAGCGTGGACGCCGAGTTCGACGGGTTGTCGAGGGTGCGGCGTACAAGGTAGAATAGCATTGGCGGTGGAGTTCGCCATTAACCGCCGCGTCCAGCGGCCGATAACTCCTACGGTGGGGGAATCGCTGTAGGAGACCTCATACGGCAGCCCTCCCAGTGATTCCTGAAAAGAAAGACCTCGAGGTGTTAGGAGAGTCTCTATATGGTTACCTGCGCCGACACCGCCGCGGAGCTTGCGGGCGCGGCCCGCAAGCTCGAATCCCTTGGCGCTGAGCACCAGCAGGACGCTATCGCATCCGCATCCGCTGAACTCGCACAGCGGTTGGAAGAAAACCGTTTCCATCTGGTCGTCGTCGGCCAGTTCAAGCGCGGCAAGACTACATTCCTGAACGCGCTGCTGGGCGAGCCCGTACTCCCCGTAGCCGTATTGCCGCTAACCTCCGTCGTCACTGTGCTGCGCCACGGCGCTCGCCCGCGCGGCTCGGTGCACTTCCATGACGGACGGACGGTCGAAATCCCGCTCGACCGTCTGCCGGAGTTCGTCACTGAAAACGGCAACCCGCGCAACGCCAAACAAGTCGCCTACGTGGAGGTCTTCCATCCCAGCCCGTGTCTGGCAGGAGGCGTGACGCTGATCGATACTCCCGGCGTGGCCAGCGTCTACGAGCACAATACGCAGGTGACGTATGACTTCCTGCCGCGTATGGACGCAGCCATCTTCATTACGTCGCCGGAGCCCCCGCTGACTTCCGCCGAAATCGAGTTCCTGCGGGATCTGGGCAAACAGGTGGGGCGCATCTTCCTGGTGATGAACAAGGCGGATACCGTGGCTGCCGATCATCTGGCGGAGGTTCTGGAATTCGCACGGCGATCGTTGCCGCCCGGTCTGCCGATCGACGACAGCCAAATCTTTCCCGTTTCCGCACACAAGGCCCTTCAGGCCAAGCAGAGCGGCGATGCTCTCCTGCTGGAGCGCAGCGGCTTCCCCCACGTGGAACGTCGCCTCGCACAGTTCCTGCGGGAGGAAAAGAATCGTGTGTTCTCCTTCGCCGCCGGCCGGCGTCTGCTGGAGTTGGCGGCTGAGCTGCGCATGCTGCTCAACCTCGAGATCAAGGCTGCGCGCATGCCTGTCGAAGAGCTCCGGGAGAAAATCGCGGAGTTCGATCGCCAGCTTCAGTGGGCCCAGCAGCAGCGCGAGGACAACAGAGTTTTGCTGCGGGCCGGGCTGGCGAGGCTTTCCTCCTCCTTTGAAAGTGCGGCTCGAGAGTTCGCCGAGTCTCAGATCCCCGCCGTGCAGGCCGCAGCGCGACACCACTTCGAGGCCTCCTCCTCCCTGCCCCGCCGCAAGCTCGCTGCGGAGATGGACCGCTTCATCGCGCGCATGATTCATGAGCTTTTCGAGCAATGGAGGCGCCAGTTTGAGCGCCAGGCGTTCGAGGAATTCCGCGCCGTGGCGGGCCGCTTCCAGCAGTCCATCAACCAACTGGCCGAAGGCGTGCGCCGCACGGCGGGCGAGCTGTTCGGCATCGAAATCGCGCCCCTCGAGCTGGCGGACGAACTGGCATGGCTGGAGTCCACCGGCTACTACACGGACTCGCTGCTGGACTGGGGCCTCGGCAACGCCCCCTTATTGCTGCCCGGTCCGCTGTTTCGACGCTACATGCTGCGCCGCGTGCTCAAGGCGGTTCCCGAAGAGTTGGACCGCAACGCGACGCGCGTGGCCTACGATTTCAAGCGCCGGCTGCAAAAGAGTCTCGCGGACTTCGAGCGCTCGCTGGAATCCAAGCTGGATGAAACCGTGAGCGGGATCCGACGCGCCATGGAGGCCGCCCTGCAACGTCACCGGGAGGGCTCCCTGCGCGCCCGTGAGTTGGCGGAATCGCTCACGCGCGCCATCGAACAGGTGGACACGCTCAGTGCGACCATCCGCGAGAACATGCCCGAACCGTCCCCCGCAGCTTGAGGCCGCCTTGTGACACAATCGAGCGTGCGGCCTGCGTCCAGCCTGGGAAGCCGAAGCCTGCATTTTGTCCTGCTCCTCGGCCTGGTGAGCCTACTTGCGGACGCCACCTACGAAGGTGCGCGGAGCATCACAGGGCCTTACCTTGGGAGGCTTGGTGCGAGCGCGGCGGTGATAGGATTCGTGGCCGGCCTGGGCGAAATGACGGGCTATGGCCTGCGACTGCTCTCGGGTGTGCTCGCTGACCGCACCCGCCGCTACTGGACGATCACCATCGCCGGCTACCTGGTGAACCTGGCTGCCGTGCCCATGCTTGCGCTGGCGGGAACCTGGCACATCGGCGGGCTGCTGATCATAGCGGAGCGCGCGGGCAAGGCGCTGCGCACGCCCGCTCGGGATGCCATGCTTTCGCACGCCGCGGCAAACCTTGGCCGGGGCTGGGCGTTCGGCTTGCACGAGGCGCTGGATCAGTTGGGCGCCGTGGCGGGACCGCTGCTGGTCGCCTGGGCGTTGGCGGCACGGCACGGTTACGCGGGAGCGTTTGCCCTGCTCGGAATCCCGGCCGCTCTTGCCATCGCAGCGCTTCTGACGGCACGGATGCTTTTCCCACGCCCGCGGGATCTTGAAATCGGCACGGTCGAGCTCGCGGCCGGTGCGCTCCCGCGCCTATTCTGGGTCTACGTCGCAGCTTCGGCGCTGCTGGCGGCCGGATACGCGGACTTTGCCCTCATCGCTTTCCACCTGGAACGCCAGAGCATGCTTGGCGGCGCTTCCATTGCGGTTGTCTACGCCGTGGCGATGGGTTGGGACGGACTGGCGGCGCTCTTGCTCGGCCGCCTTTACGATCGTTTCGGGATCAACCTGCTCAGCGCCGTTTCGCTGCTGGCTGCGCCGTTCGGCGCATTGGTTTTCCTCTCCAGCGGCAGGGAAGCCGCACTGGCGGGCCTCGCCTTGTGGGCTACGGGTATGGGCGCCCAGGAATCGGTGCTGCGCGCGGCCGTCGCGGAGTTGGCGCCGGCGGAACGACGGGCCGGCGCTTACGGCATCTTTCATGCGGCCTTCGGCTTGAGCTGGTTCGCCGGCAGCGCTCTTATGGGACTGCTTTACGGGATCTCGCGCGCCGCGCTGGCGGGCTTTGCGTTCTTGACGCTTGCGGGTGCGGCCACGCTATTCCTGGCGGCCGGCCGGCACACTCACCGCACCGGCATCCAGCCGTAAGCTGCCATCATGATGCGGAAAAGGTCGGTGTTGGAAATGAAGCCGCGCACCCTCTCAGCGCCCGGACCCTGCGCCGCCACCAGCACCTCTTCGCCCGTGTGCCCGCCATCCACTCTGATGTAGGGCCGGTTCGCAGGCCCTGCCGACCGATCCCCCTCGAGCAGGGGCTCTCCCTTGCGTCCGCCGCGCAGACGCAGATCGAAAGAATGATCCGCCGCGAAGATGATCAATGTGTCTTGACCCACGCGCGACGCCGTGCGCCGGATGAGTTCGTCCATCTGGAGAACGTGTTCGAGGCCGCGTTTTAGGTTGTCGGCGTGCATGTCCCACTCAACCATCAGGAAGTAGCCGCGCCTGTTGCGTTCGAGCAGGCGGATGGCCCCCTCCACGGCCTGCCAGGGATCGAACTCCGCCGTGTCGTAGAGACCCACGACGCGGCGGACATTTTCGGGGAACGGGCCCGGGCGATCCATCACGGCGTACCCTCGCTCCCGCAGCGCGGCCTCCGCGTCGATGCCCAACTCGCGCACGGCGTTCAGGACGGCTTCACGCCCGGCTCCGATGAGCACCTCGGGGCCGTCACCGAAGCGCGGCTTCAAAAACTGTGCGAAGATCTCACCGATCTTGCGCCGGTCGTTCACGTGCGCGTAACAGGCAGCCGGCGTGGCGTCGGCCGCGCCCATGTTGGTAATCACGCCCGTCGAGAGCCCGCGTTCCTCGGCATGCTCGAGGATGGTCTTCAGGATTTGGCCGTCGCTTGTGCCCCGTACAGCCGAGGCCGACTGCGAGAGCACGCCCGAGCGGGTCTTCTGGCCGGTCACGATGGCCGTCATCCCCGCGGCCGAATCTGTCACCCACTCATCGGCCGTCGAGGTCTCCATCAGAGCGATGTGCGGCATTTGCTGAATGAAAAGCTTGAGGGGCGCACCGTGGCCGTAGGCGCTGGCCGCGTTCAGCGTGGGGATTCCGCCCGCGTCCCCTAGAAACAGGATCACGTTGCGCGCCCTGCGCGGCGCGGCCTGCGACAAAGTGAAAGAGCCAAGAACGGCGAGCGCGACGAACGCTCGTCTGCCGACCATCATGATGCCTCTTTTTCTCCTTTTCTGTTTTGCGACCCTTTGCTACGGCGAAGCAGTGGGCGTAAACCGAGATTGTCTCACAGGGCGGAAGCGTTCCTCTACCGCCGGCGGCGGAGGAGAGGCTCCAGCCGCGAGCTCAGCTCGGCGAGGTCGCGCATCAGTTCGCTCTGCTCTCCGGGCCCCGTCGAGCCTCCTGACTCCAGCCGCTCGAAGTGAGCACGGAAGACTCCCGCGCAGGATTCGAAGCGGGATTCAAGCTCCGCCAGGCTGCGCCGTACCCACGCCTCGAGCAGTCGGCCGTAACCGGCCAGCGCGGCAGCGATCTGAGGTCCGATCTCGCGTCCGAGACGGAGCTCGGTGATCCGCCTGGCAAGGCCGCTGCCCAGCAGCTTAACCCACCGTCCCGGCCGGTCGACGTTCGTGATAGCGCCGGCGTCCAACCGCGGGAGCTCCCTCAGCGCCCCGAGCAGATCCGCTTCGCCCGGAATGTTGCACGGAACCTCGAGCGCCTGCCCGGCTTCTCGCAGTCCTTGGACGGCATCGCGGGCAAGCTGCTCCAGCAGCGCCGCGACGGCACGCGCGCGCCCGGCGGTCACCTCCTGGAGGACCCGCACCACGACTTCTCGCCCGTCGCGCTGATCGGCGCCTAGCAGCGCGGTCGCTGACGAACGCAGCACTTCCGCCCGAAGCCCTCGGACGCCGTCCGTGAGACGGAAACACGCCGTGCGCGCCTCCTCAAAGCGGCCGCTCAGCACACGCAGCGCGGTCTCCACCTGCTTGAGAGCGTCGCCGGCGGCGCCCGTGCGCGCTGCATGCTCCAGCCGGACTTCGAGCGCCGCTCGCAGGCTCTCCGCCAGCATGGCCGTCTTGCGTGCCAGCGATCGCTCGTGCAGTTCGTGCGCGCGCGCGCATAGCGGAAGGATTTCGCGCTCGAACCACTCTTCCAGCAAGTGGCTGTGCCCGGGCCTCACGCTCACGGGATGGACAGCGACATCGAGTTCCAGCTCACTCCGAATTTGCTCCGCGACGTAAGTCAGCAGGCGTCGGCGCTCCGCCTCACTCACCAGATCCGACTTACTGAGCAGGACCTGGATGGGCACCGCCGCTTCATGCAGCGCCTGGAGGAGGGCCAATTCGTCTTCGGTGAGCGTGGAAGCCGCGTCCACCAGCACCACCGCCAGGTCGCAGCGCGGCAGATAAGCCCGAGTCTCTGCCGCGCCCGCCGTGGCCAGCGAGCCCAAGCCCGGCGTGTCGACGAAAACCACGCCTTCGCTGAGCCGCGGCGACGGAAGCTCCACGATCAGGCGGGCGACGTTCTTGCGGTTGCCTGGATTATGTTCTTCGCTGACGAACTCATCGAGCCTCTCAGGCGCGAACTCATGCGCACGACCGTCAGCAAACCAGACGCGCCCTCGCGGTTCGGATCCGTAACGAATGCGCGTAGGAACGGCCGTGATGGGGGTGACGCCGACGGGCAGGACCTGGGTGTCGAGTACGTAGTTCAGCAACGAGGATTTGCCCGAACTCACGCGTCCGAAAACGGCGATTTCGAAACTGCGATTCTCCAAACCGTCCAGTATCGCGGCGAGCGCGGGTCTGAACTCGACGAGGCTCCAGCGGTTGACGATGCGCTCCAACGTGCGCACCAAGGCTACGTCCACCCCTGCCTGCTCCAATGCCTCCAGTCTGGCGGCCAGGTCCGCGGCAGAACCTTGCGCGAGATAGGCGTCGAGCTGCTCCACCAGACTCTGGAGTTCGTCCACCATGCCGTCGAGCTCCGCCCAGCGCTCCGGCGGCAGGGCGCCATAGCCTTTCATTCGCTTCGGGCGGCATTCCTCGAGTGCGATGTCCACGAAGCCCAAAGTGACGCGGATCGAGTGCAGGGCGCCGAGCCCGGGTTCCGGCGGCTCGATCGATAGGGCGCGCAGCGCCCGGAGCATCTGTGCACGCAGACGAGCGACGTACTCGTTTATGACGCGCGCCTGCGCAGGCGTGATGTCGATCCGATACTTGGGGAAGGCGTTGCGCGATTGCGAAGCGGAGAGGATGGCCTCGATTTCAGCAAGCAGCTTGTCAGCGTATTGGAGATTTGCCAGCAGGTGACGTTGTTGGCCTTCGCCGAGCGGCCGAGAAGGATGTGCCTCCATGAGTAGCGCTCACACAGCTGGCGTCCTTCGGCGGTGGCGGCGCGCGGGCGAGCGCGCACCGCCGCCGCTTCGTACTGAGTAGGAGTCATCTTCCCCCTGCGGGGCGGTTGACGGCGGACTCCAACGCCGAAATCCGTCCGCTCGAACCGGGCAGCGAGCGTTGCAGGACGAGTCAGAACCGGTAAAGCGGCAGTGCAGTCATGCTCGCGCTGCTGCCCACGCCTACCGTAGCAGGTTCCGGCTCTCCCAACGGGCGGCAGAACAGACCGTTTTCGCTCAGGAAAACTTCCAGCTCGGCGGGTTGCGGCAGCGCGCCTTGGATGATCAGCTCGGAAAGCGGATCCTCGATGTACTTCTGCAATGCGCGGCGCAGCGGGCGCGCACCGAAGCTGCGGTCGGCGCAGGTCTTCTCCAAAATGTACTTGGCGGCCTCGGGCGCCAACCGGATCCGGATCTGCTTGGAGACCAAGTTCTGGTTGATCTGGCCGACCAGCAGATCGATGATCTTGAGCAGATCCTCGTCGGTCAGCGGCTGGAACAGGATGACCTCGTCGAGGCGGTTCAGGAACTCGGGATTGAAGACCCGCTTGACTTCCGCCATCACCATGTCCTCGACCTTCTGCGGGATGCCGGCGTTGGCGGGCGCCGAAAAGCCCACGCCGGTGCGCTTCTCGAGGAAGCGCGCCCCGATGTTCGAGGTCATGATGATGATCGTGTTCTTGAAGTCCACGGTGTTGCCCAAGCCGTCGGTCAACTGCCCGTCCTCGAAAACCTGGAGCAGGATGTTGTAGATGTCCGGGTGCGCCTTCTCGATCTCGTCGAACAGGATCACCGAATAGGGCTGCCTGCGGACGCGCTCGGTCAGCTGGCCGCCCTCCTCATAGCCGACGTAGCCGGGGGGCGAGCCGATCAGCTTCGAGACCGAGTGCTTCTCCATGAACTCGGACATATCGAAGCGCACCAGCGCCTTTTCGCTGCCGAAGAGAAACTCGGCCAGTGCGCGGGCGACTTCGGTCTTGCCCACCCCGGTGGGACCCAGGAACAGGAAGGCGCCGGCCGGGCGCTTGGGCGATTTCAAGCCGGCGCGCGAGCGCCGGATGGCGCGCGCCACCGCCGAGATCGCCTTGTCCTGGCTGACCACACGCTTGTGCAGCTCCTGCTCGATGCGCAGCAGCTTGGTGACTTCTTCCTCCTTGATCGCCGTCATGGGTACGCCCGTCCAGCGCGCCACCACCTCTTCGATATCGTCCTTGGTGACTACAGCCGTGGAAGAGTCGTCCAGGTTGTATTTCTCGCGCAACTGCCGGAGATTTTCGCGCTCGCGCCGCTCCTCATCCGAGTAGAAGCGCGCCTTCTCGAACTCGTGGTTGGCGATGGCGTTCTCCATGCGTTGCACGATGAACTTGATGCGCTTCTGTACCTCGGCCACTTCGGGCGGCACGGTGGTCTGGCGGAGCTTGACGCGCGCGCCCGCCTCATCGATCAGGTCGATGGCCTTGTCCGGCAGATAGCGGTCCGGAATGAAACGGCTGCTGGTGTAGACGGCAGCCTCGATCGCCTCGTCCGTGTAAACAACCGCGTGGAATTTCTCGTAGCGTTCCTTGATGCCGAACAGGATCTTGATGGCCTCCTGCTCGGTAGGGGGCGGCACTTTGACTGCCTGGAAACGCCGTTCTAGCGACCGATCCTTCTCGATGGACTTGCGGTATTCGGCGGGAGTGGTGGCGCCGATGCACTGGATCTCCCCGCGGGAAAGCGCAGGCTTGAGGATGTTGGCGGCATCGAGCGAACCCTCGGCCGAGCCGGCGCCGACCAAAGTGTGGAGCTCGTCGATGAAGATGATCGCGTTCTGGCTCTCCATGAGCTCTTTCATGATCGTCTTCAGACGCTCCTCGAATTGGCCGCGGTACTTGGTGCCGGCCACGATGAGGGAAAGATCCAGAGCCAGAATGCGCTTGTCTGCAAGGAAGGAAGGCACTTCGCCGTCGGCGATCCGCTGAGCGAGGCCTTCCACGATCGCGGTTTTGCCCACGCCGGGCTCCCCGATGAGCACGGGGTTGTTCTTGGTCCGGCGGCAGAGAATCTGGATGACGCGTTCCAGTTCGTTCTCGCGGCCGATGAGCGGATCGAGCAGACCGTCGGCGGCCGCTTGCGTGAGGTCGCGGCTGAACTCATTCAGCAGTGAGGTTTCCTTCGGACGGCTGGTGGTGCGCTCGCTCGAGGCCCGCGCGACTTCCTCCCTGACGGCAGAAAGCCGCAGGCCCCGTTCGTGCAGCAGCTCGGCGGCGAAGCACCGCTCTTCGCGCAGCAGACCGAGCAGCAGGTGCTCCGTGCCGATGTGGCGGTGGTTGAGGCGCTCGGCCTCTTCCGCGGCGTACGCCAGTACCCGCTTGCACTCGTGGCTCAGCGGCAGATCTACGCTAGTAGGCACCTTTTCCCGGATCGTGGTGTGCGCCTCGATCTGCTTGCGGATGGAGTCCACCGCTGAAGCCGAACGCAGGAACCGGCTGGCCAGCGCCTTGTCCTCGCGCAGCAGGCCGAGCAGCAAGTGCTCGGTTTCAATGTAAGGGCTGCCATACTGGCTCGCCTCGTAGCGGGCGAAGAAAATCACCCGCCGGGCTTTCTCCGTATAACGTTCAAACATAACCGGCTCCGCCCTCTCCCTTAGTTGGATGCCTCCGGGAAGCGAAGGGTTCTCCCATCTCGGAGAGCGTCCCCGCCTCCAACTTCAACACCCGATCGCATCGACGCGCGAATGAGAGGTTGTGAGTCACGTAAACCGACGTCAGCCGATGCGCCTCGTGAATCTCGCTCAGCAGGCCGATGATCATTTCACCGGTCCTGGCATCTAGGTTCCCAGTAGGCTCATCGGCCAGCAGTACGCGCGGCTGACCGGCCAGGGCCCTCGCCAGGGCCACTCGTTGCTGCTCGCCCCCCGAAAGCTCCCCGGCCCGGTGGTGCAACCTTCGGCCCAGTCCCATCTCCTCCAGGCGGGCTCGCGCGGCCTCCGCCGCCTGGCGGCGCGCCCATCCGCGGATCAGCAGGGGCATCATCACGTTCTCGAGCGCCGTAAACTCGGGCAACAAATAGTGACTCTGCCAGACAAAACCAATCTCGCGATTGCGGAAATCCGCCAGTTCAGCATCCCCTAGCCGCGTCAACTCCTTTTCCCCAAAGTATATCGTTCCCCTCGTCGGCCTGTCCAGACCGCCCAGTAAATGCAGCAACGTGGACTTGCCCGCCCCCGACTCGCCCACGATGGCCAGCCGCTCGCCTTCAGCCACTTCCAACTGCAGGTCGGAGAAGACCACCAGCTCCCCGTCCCCAGAGCGATACCGCTTTTCAAGCCCGATCGCCCGGATCGCCGGGTAGCGGCAGGCCGTCATGACCGTCCCCTCACTATCTACGCTAACACGGCTGCGCGGGCACGGATCTGCCGACGGTTCTTCGGCCGGCTGATTTTCGCTGAGGCCCCCAGTGCGGGACCGACCGGCCCGACGCCGTTTCGCTTACCAGTTCGTAAAGGCGGCGCTCAAGCCAGCCGCCGGCCGACCATCAGCCCCGTGGCTCCGGGCAGGTGCAGACGATGCACGTTACGAAAGCCCGCTTCCTCGAGCCACTCGCGATATTCGGCCTCGGTGTAGGTCGCGCCCCCGGGCGTGTTCACCAGCATGTTTAGGGCGAACAGCGCCGCGTGCTTGGGCGAGATCCTGTCCGGCTCCAGAATGAAATCCTGAATGACCACGCGCCCTCCCGGCGTCAATGCCGCGTGCGACTTCCGCAGCATGGCGCGGTTCTCATCAGGAGGCAGCATGTGGCAGATGGCGGAAATGAACACCAGATCGTAGCCTGCACCATAGGAGGTTTGACGCAGGTCGCCGACGCGCGTCCTGACACGGTCGCCGAGGTTCGCCTGCGCGATGTGTCGGCGCGCGATGCGCAACACGGGCGCCAGATCCATGACGTCGGCCTCGAGCGTCGGACAGGCCTGCGCAAACGCGATCGCGTAGGCCCCGGAGCCGCCGCCCAGATCGAGCATTCGCCTGACGCCTTCCAGCCCGATCGCTTCCGCTACCATCGGCGCGCGCCAGCGCGCATTGTAATGCATCATCGCGATGAATGCCTCCGTCTCAGCCCTCGTGCGGCGGCGCGCCTGCACGCAGGTTCCTCGGCGCACGCATTCGGAAAGCAGGCTCCAGCGATCCCAGAGGTTCACGATGTGCAGCAAAGCATCGCGCGCGCTTTCGGGAGTGTCCCGCCTCAGCCAGCGCGAGGCAGACGAGCTGACGTAGCATTCCTCCCGTTTGCCCAGCAGGCCAACGGCCGCCAGCGCGTTGAGCAGCATTTCGGTCGCCCGCCGATCGGTCCCCAGCCGCGCAGCGACCTCAACTGCGGTCGCGCCATCGCCTACGGCCGTGAAGACGTCGAGCTCGATTGCGGTCAGCAGCAGACGGCTCTCGCGAAACGCGTTCAGCCTTTCCAGCAGGTGCTCGGGGAGCGGCTCCATAGCGCCAGTATACGGCTCGAACTTCAACGCCGGAGCCTCGGAAGAGCGCGGCGGCATGCCCGCGCGAAAAACCGGCGGTATGATGAGTGGGGAAGTGTTCCGGCTTCTCATCGGCCTCGCACTGTCAGCGCCGCTCATTGCCCAGGAACGCTGGGTGCGCGTGCGCTCCGGTCCCTTCGAGGTCCTCTCACAGGCCGGCGCACGGCCGGCACAGGAGGTCCTCGGATCCCTCGAGCAGTTCCGTCACGCTCTGGGACGCGTGCTCTCGCGCGAAGAACCGACCACCGAGTGGCCGGTGCGCGTAATTGTGCTGCGCCGCTCACGCGGTGCGGAAGCTCCGTTCCCGCCCGCCATGGGACGCGACGCCTACATGGGGTCGCTGCCCGCGGAAATGCACCCGCCCGCCGAGTGGCTGTGGAGCCTGGCTCGCATCCTGCTCGACGCCAACACACGGCGGCTGCCTCGGGATATCGAAGAAGGCCTCCTGGAGTTCTACGCGCAGATCCGGATCGAGGGAGTACGCCTGAGCGTGGGCGCGCCGCCGCCTTCGCCTTCCCTTAGCTGGGCGTTGGTCCACATGCTGAGCCTGCACCCGGATTATTCCGGGAAGCTGCGCCCCCTGCTCTCCAATCTCCAGCAGACTCTGGATCCAGAACCAGCCTGGAGAAACGCCACCGGCAAAACGCCCGAGCAGGTCCGCGCAGAAGCCGCCGCGTATCTGGCGGCGGGTCGCTTCGCGCAAGAAACTGTTTCGGGCCGTCCGATGAATCCGCGCACGGATTTCCGCGTCGAAGGCGCCGATCCGCCGACCGGCGAACTTGCGATGGCCGATTTGAGACTCGCCCAGGCCAGGCTGACCGAGGCGACCCGGCTCTACGAGGCCTTGCTCGCCCGATTCGCTGACTCGATCGAGGCCCGCGAAGGGATTGCCCTCGCTGCGCTCGCCGCCGGCGAAACGGAGCGGGCGAGGCCGCATTGGGAGGCTGCCGTAGCGGCCGGTAGTCGCAACGCCCGCATCTGGTTGGAAGCCGCGCGCGTCGAGCCTGATGCCGGAAAAGCCGTCGCTTGGCTCAGAAAAGCCGCGGAACTCAACCCCAACTGGGCCGAACCCCACCGCTTGCTAGCGGAGCGGTTGCCCGATGCGATGAAACGGCTCGAATCGCTGGCGACGGCCGCGAAGCTGGCGCCACGGGACGCAAGCCTCTGGCGCGCTCTGGCCGAAGCGCAGGAGCAGGCAGGAGATTATCGCAGCGCCGCGCGCTCATGGGCCGCCGCCGAACAGGCGACGACCGATGAGACCGAGCGCGCACGGATCCGCGAAATCCGCCGCACGCTCGACCAGCGGCGCCTGGCAGCCGAGGCTGAGGCGCGGCGGCGCGAAGCCGAAGCAAAGGAGCGTGAGCTGGCGCGCCTGAAGGAGGAAGCCCTGCGCCGCATCCGCGAGGCTGAGGCGAAAGCCAACCGGGACGCCGGCCCGCCGCCGAGCCACGTGGTCCCGTGGTTCGAAACCGAACGGCCTTCGGGCCGTGTTCAGGGAAGGCTGAAGCAGGTGGATTGCCTGCGCAACGCCGCGCGGCTAGTGATCGAAACGCCCGACGGCAGGCAGACGCGGCTCGCCATCCGCGATCCCTCACGAGTGGTCGTCCTGGGCGGCGGCAAACTCGAGCTGGTCTGCGGCCCGCAGAAATCGCCCCGAAACGTGCTCATCGAATACCACCCCAAGCAGGATGCGACGCTGGGCACCGCCGGTGAGGTCGCGACCGTTGAGTACCGCTGAGAGCCGCCCCGACGGGGTCGATCCGCGCCGCTGGCGTCTGATGGCCGTTTTCGTTTTCTCATCGGTGTTGAACTACCTCGATCGTCAGCTTCTGCCCGCTCTCGCCCCGGTGCTTCGGAGGGAATTTGGCTTGACCAACCGCCGTTTCGGCGCCCTGCTTTCGGCCTTCTCGATTCCCTACGCGGCGGCCGCGCCGGCGGCAGGCCTTTTTGTCGATCGCATCGGCCTGAGGTGGGGCATCAGCCTTGCGGTAGCGCTGTGGTCGCTGGCGGGGGCCGCCACCGGCGCCATGCACAGCGTCGCGGGATTGCTGCTCTGCCGCGCCGTGCTGGGGGTGGCGCAGGCCGCCGGCGTGCCCGCGACCGGCAAAGCCATCGCTCTTTACCTCCCGACCGAGGAGCGAGCGCTAGGGCATGCACTTAGCCAGGCCGGGCTGAGCTTGGGCGCCATTCTTGCGCCACCCGTCGCTGTGGGGCTGTCCCTGCGTTACGGCTGGCGCGCCGCGTTCGCAGCGACGGGCCTGGTGGGCCTGCTCTGGCTGCCTCTGTGGAACGCGGTCGCGCGTCGCGGACCGGAGCATTCCCGCTGCGGCGCCGGCGGCCTCGGCGCACGCCAACTGCTCGGGGAGCGCGCCCTGTGGGCGATGGTCGCGGCGAACCTTCTGGGAATGACGGTTTACACTCTCTGGAGCAACTGGACTACGCTCTTTCTCGTAGACGCTCAGCGGATGCGCTTCGAGGACACGGCAGCCTGGGCGGCTTTGCCGCCCCTGGCCGCCAATCTGGGCGGTCTCGCCGGCGGCTTCGCTTCCCTAAGGTCGATTAAACGCGGCCTTCCCGCAGTCACGGCCCGCATGCGCGTCTGCCTGGCCGCCGCCTTACTGCTGCTCGGCACTGCGCTGGTCCCGCTGGCGCCGTCGCCGGCGGTTGCGGCTGTGGGCGTGTCGCTGAGCTTCTTCCTTTCCTCGGCCTGGAGCGTCAATCTTTATACTCTGCCTCTGGATCTGTTCGGGGCTCATCGCGCCGCCTTCGCTACCTCGCTCCTCACGGCGGCATACGGCTTGCTGCAGGCCGTCGTATCGCCGCTCTACGGGGCGCTGGCCGATCGCTACGGTTTCGGGCCGCTCTGCGCCGTGGTCTCCGTTCTGCCCCTGACGGCCTGGCTTCTCCTGCACGCGGCCCGTCTGGATCAACAGAAGTGAAACAGCGCGTCAAACGGCTGGTTTTCGGCCTGCTCGGCAAGGATCCGGAGGCCGTCGTCGTCAGCTTCCTGACCGGTGACAGCGCGCGAGCCAACGCCATGCTCGACGAAGTGCTCGCTCTGCTGCCCGGTCGCAGGCACTTCGCGGTCACGCTGACAGAGTCGTTCGAGCGAAGCGGGGTCACGACCATCTCTCTGACGCCCGCCGGGACCTGGGAACTGTTCCGGCGGCTGCGCCGCGTTTTGCGGCCGTACAGAATCGGCATGGCGCCCGTGCTGTTCACCCCTGAGGCCCGCTTTCGCGCCTTGCGCCTAGCGGCTATTCTGCTGGCGCCCACACGGATTCTCGCCTACAACGCGCGTCTGGAACGCCACCATCTGAGGCTGCGCACGGCGATTGCCTCGCTGCTTTTCCTGCGCGGCGTGCCGCTCGATCGCATTTTTGTGCGGCCCAAGTGGCTGTTTCCCCTCAAGCGCGATCGCTCGGTATATCCGGAAACGTGGCGCGTCATCGAGGGGCGGCCGCCGGAGCCCGGCCGCAGGCGCGTGGCGGTAGTATCGCCCTACTTCCCCTGGCCGCTGGCCCACGGTGGGGCCGTACGCATCTTCCACCTGTTGCGCGAGGCGGCGCGGGAGTTCGACGTGTACCTGTTCGCTTTCAGCGAAGGCGGCGCCGAAGAATACGGACCTTTGCCCGAGTTCCTTGTACGGATCGTGCTCGTGGGCAAACCCCGCTATCGTGAGCCGCTCTGGGCTTCCCTCCTGCCCCCGGAAGTCTGCGAATACGCCTCGCCCGCCATGCGCCGTGCGCTGCGCGAGCTGTGCCGGCGGTGGGGCATCGAGCTGGTGCAAATCGAATACACGCACCTGGCAACCTACCGCGGTCACGTGCTGGTGGCGCACGACGTGACCAGCGACCTTTATCGGCAGATCCACGAACAACGGCGGAGCCTTTCGAGCTGGTGGAACCTGTGGCGCTGGCGACGATTCGAACTGCGTGCGGCTCGGCGCTTCCCGAGAGTCGTGGTGATGTCGGAGCAGGACGCCGAGCGCTTGCCGGATGCCCGCACCGCGGTGATCCCCAACGGCGTGGATCTTGAGCGCTTCACGCCTGAGCCCGAAAAGCCCGGCCTGCAGGTGCTCTTCGTCGGCTCGTTCCGCCACTTCCCCAATGCGGCCGCCTACCGGCTGCTGGTCGAAGAGATTTGGCCGCGCGTTCGCGCTTCCCTTCCCGCCGCTCGGCTTACCGTGGTGGCCGGACCCGAACCTGAGCTGTATTGGCGCGAACATACGGGGCAGAGCGAGCTCGTCGTGCCCGAAGGTGTGGCGGTGCTGGGGTTCGTACGCGACGTGCGGCCGCTTTATGTCGAAACCAACCTTGTGGTCGTACCCACCCCGGTCTCGGCAGGCACGAACCTAAAGGTCCTGGAAGCGATGGCCATGCAGCGCGCGGTGGTCTCCACCTCTTGCGGATGCGCCGGTCTGGGACTCGAGCACGGCGTCTCGGTTTGGATCGCCGACGAGCCGGCCGCTTTCGCCGAAGCCGTGATCCGCCTGCTCGAAGCGCCGGAGCTGCGGGCTCGACTGGCTGCAGCCGCGCGCCGGCGCGCCGTCCTGTGTTTCGACTGGCGTGAGTTGGGCATGCGCCAGCGCAAGCTCTGGCGCGAGCTGCTGCGGCCCGCCGTGCGGATCCGCAACGTACGCCCAGAGGACCTCCCGGACTTGGAACGCATCGAGGTTGCCTCCCCGGAAGCAGCGATGTGGGATCCGCGGGAGTACTTGCGCTATCCCTGCCGGGTCGCCGAAGTCGAAGGCAAGGTGGTCGGCTTCATCGTCTGGCGTATCACGGCTCCGGACGAGGCCGAGATCCTCAATCTGGCGGTGTGGCCCGAGTGCCGCCGGCATGGCGTCGCGACCAGGCTGCTCGAATCGTTGTTGAGCGCGCCAAGCTATTCGTGGTTCCTCGAAGTCCGCGAATCGAACCGGGCGGCCCGTAGCCTTTACGAAAAGATGGGATTCCGCGAGGTCGGCCGGCGGCCCTCTTACTACCGGGATACGGGAGAAGCCGCGGTTGTCATGCGCCGGGATTCATGCTAATGTCGAATTGGCGGCTGATGGCCAGGCCGCCGGCTACGTGTTCGATGACGAACGTCGCCCGCACCCGCCGGCCTCGAACCTATCCTTTCCCCCACGCACAACCCGGTTCGACAGACGTCTCGCCGGGCGGGCGGGCGGCGTCGCCCCCAGGGAGTGAACCTTGATGCACCTCAACGACGAGCAACTGAAAGCGCATCTGATCCAGACCGACGAGGAGTTCCGCCGTTTGGCCGAACAGCATCGGCAGTACAAGCAGCGCCTTCAGGAACTGGCCTCGCGGCCTTACCTGACGCCGCAGGAACAGTTGGAGGAAGCCCAACTGAAGAAGCTCAAATTGAAGCTGAAGGATCAGATGCAGCAGATCATGGAGCGCTACCGCGCCCAACAACCGGCGTGAGTATCGCCGACCAGCCGAGCGTTCATCTCAGGCCGCCACGCCCGCCTCCTGCAGCGAGCGGATGATCTCGTTGATGGCCTTCTTGCCGTCGGCAAAGAGCATCAGCGTGTTGGGCGCGGCAAACAGCGGATTGGGAATGCCCGCAAAGCCGGGGCTGAGGCTGCGCTTGATCACGACCACCGTGCGTGCCTGATCCACGTCAATGATCGGCATGCCTGCGATGGGCGATTTCGGATCGGTCCGCGCCAGCGGATTGACCACGTCATTGGCGCCGATGACGATGGCCACGTCGGTCTGCTTGAGCAGGGGATTGATCTCGTCCATCTCCTTGAGATCCTCGTAGGGCACGTCGGCCTCGGCCAGCAGAACGTTCATGTGGCCGGGCATGCGGCCCGCCACGGGATGGATGCCGTAGAGCACCTCGGTTCCGCGCGCTTTCAGCAGGTTGGCAAGACTCTGCACGGCGTGCTGCGCCTGCGAGACCGCCATACCGTAGCCCGGCACGATGACCACGCGCCGCGCGGTCTCGAGCAGCATGGCCACCTCTTCGGCGGATGCGGCTTTCACCTTACCCGCGTAGACGCTATCCGCGGTGGCGGCTGTGACCGGCTGGGCTCCGAAGCCGCCGAACAGCACATTGGCCAGCGAGCGGTTCATCGCCTGGCACATGATGCGAGTCAAGATGATCCCGGAAGCGCCCACCAGCGAGCCGGCAATGATCAGCATATTGTTGTTCAGCACGAAGCCGGTAGCCGCCGCCGCCAAGCCGGAGTAGGAGTTCAGCAGCGAGATCACCACCGGCATGTCGGCGCCTCCGATGGGGATCGTGGCCAGCACGCCGAGCACCGAGGCGACGCCCGCGAGTAGCCAGTAAGTGCCCGTCTGCTCGGGTCGCAACACGAGCCACGCGCCCAGCGCTAGCGAAATCGCGAAGACGGCGCCGTTCAACAGGTGCTGCCCGCGGAACACCACGGCGTTGCCCGTGATCAGTTCCTGAAGCTTCGCAAAGGCCACCAGGCTGCCCCAGAACGTTACGCCGCCGATGAGGCCGCTGGCTGCCGTGGCCACGGTGAACTGTCCGGTCATCGCACCAGGTACGCCCTGGGCCTCATACAACGCGGCGCCCGCCACCAGCGCGGAAGCAGCTCCGCCGAAGCCGTTCAGCAACGCCACCATCTGCGGCATCGCCGTCATGTGAATTTTCACGGCCAGCAGAGCTCCCACCGCGGAACCCACCACCAGCCCTGCCAGGATCGCTTCGTAGCTGAGGATTCGACGGTCGAGCAGGGTCACCACCACCGCGATCAGCATGCCGACGGCGCCCAGCAGGTTGCCGCGCACCGCGGTGCGCGGGTGCGACAGGCGCTTCAAACCGAAAATGAAAAGCGCAGAACTAAGTAGGTAACTTAGACTGACGATCCACTGCGGCACGGCTTCACCTTCTCCGGAACATTTCGAGCATTCGATGCGTCACCAGAAAACCGCCCACCACGTTGATAGTGGCGAAGACGACCGCCAGCATCCCCAGGACGGTAGTTAGCGTCGTGTGGCCCGAGCCGGCCGAAAGCAGCGCCCCCACGATGGTAATGCCGGAGATTGCGTTCGATCCGGACATCAGCGGCGTATGCAACGTAGGCGGCACCTTGACGATGACCTCGAAACCTACGAACATCGCCAGAACGAACACGGTGATCACAGCGATCAAGTTCTCCATGCAAAAAGCCTCCTTCAATCCTGTCGGCGGGCCGCTGTCAGCGCCTCGCGCAGGCGAGGATGGACGATCACGCCCTCGCGCACCAGCATCGTCTCGCTCGTGATGGGATCGTCGGGATTCAGACGAAGCTGTCCATCCTTGATCAAATGCGTGAGGAAGGCGGCCAGGTTCCGAGCGTACATCTGACTGGCATCATAGGGAACCGTGGCCGGCAGATTCGTGGGACCCAGAATCGTCACGCCTCCATAGACCACTTCTTCACCCGGGCGCGTCAGCTCGCAGTTGCCTCCGCGTTCCGCCGCCAGGTCCACAATCACCGATCCCGGGTGCATGGCGGCCGCCATTTCACGCGTGATGAGCAGCGGCGCCCTGCGACCGGGCACCGCCGCGGTGGTAATCACCACGTCGCTCGCCGCCACAACGCGCGCCATCAGCTCCCGCTGCCGACGCTGAAACTCCTCATCCTGCTCGCGGGCGTAGCCGCTCGCGTCCTCGCCCACCGCCTCCAGGGGCAGCTCGACAAACTTGGCGCCCAGGCTTTGAACCTGCTCCCTGACCGCGGGACGCACGTCGTACGCCTCCACCACCGCTCCGAGCCTCCGCGCAGTGGCAATCGCCTGCAAGCCGGCCACACCCGCGCCGATGACGAAGACGCGCACGGGCGGGATGGTCCCCGCCGCGGTCATCAGCATCGGGAACATCTTGGGCAGCCGTTCCGCAGCGAGCACAACGGCCTTGTAGCCGGCCACGGTCGCCATCGAAGAAAGCACGTCCATGGCTTGCGCACGGCTGATGCGCGGCATCAGGTCGAGGGCGAAGGCGGTCACCCCGGTCGCGGCCAACCGTTCGATCTCGTCTGCCGCCCACAAGGCATCGAAGACGCCCACAATGATCTGGCTCTTGCGCAAACGCGGCAGGTCGTCGAGGCTGTGCGGCAGGGCAGCCGTCAGGGCCCGTACCTGCACCACCAGATCGGCTCGCGCAAAGACGTCGTCGCGGTTGGCGAGGCGCGCACCTTTCGCTTCGTAAGCTACGTCCGGAAAGCCGGCCTGTTCGCCTGCACCATGTTCTAGCAAGACCTCGATGCCCGAACGCTTGAGCGTGTCCAGCACCGCGGGCGTCAAGGCCACGCGTCTCTCACCCGGAAACGTTTCTTTGGGTACGCCGACGATCATTCACACCCTCACCATTCGAGATGCTCGAACCCGTGCTAGGAAACAAGAAAACAGGGCCCGCATGCCATCCTACCGCATGCGGGCCCTCCGATAGGGCCGAGGGAAGGGCTGCCAGGTGCGGCTGTGCTGCTATCTCCAGGACACCCGCTTCGGCCACAAGGACGGGGACGCCGACTTGACGCTCTACCTGGGACGGCCCGAGCGCCCTCCGCCCACCCGACCTTCGGCCGAGCGCGTCATGCCGCCGCCACGAATTTCACCCCCGCGCAACTCACCACCAATCGGGCCGCCGCGAATCTCGCCCCCGCGCGGAACATCCGCGCCGCGGATCTCACCACCGCCCCAGCGAGGGCCGGCGTCCCAGCGCGGAGCCGAGCGCTCGCGCACGATCGGCGGGTTGATGAAGATCGGCTCGCTGCGCCGCGGCTCTCCGCGGCGCGGCTCCGCCTGCCGGGGCTCGGAACGCCAAGAGGGTCCGCTCCACCGAGGCGCCGAAGGCTCAGGCGTACTGAACTCAGGGGCTCGCTCGACGCGCGGCGCGCTGAATCGTCGCCAACCTTCATCCGCCTGGCGGCGGATGGGGGCGTTCTCGCCCTCGCTACGGAAGCCTCCCAGCTCCCGATCCAAGCGGCCAGCGGCAGGACCGATCTCGGCATCGGACCGCACCGGGGAGCGGTCACGATTGAGCGGCTCCCCGAAGCGACGCCAGCCGCCGCGTTCCTCCGTCGCGCGCCTCATCCCCCCTGCATCCACGGCCTCCCGGCTCTCGACGGGGGCGACCGCATCGAACCGCTGCCATCCGCCCCGTTCGCCGCCCTGGATGCGCGGCATCTTGCTCTCGTCAGTGCGAATCGGCTCCCCGAAGCGACGCCAGCCGCCGCGTTCCTCCGTCGCGCGCCTCATCCCCCCTGCACCCACGGGCTCCCGGCTCTCGGCGGGAGCGACCGCGCCGAACCGCTGCCACCGGCCCCGCTCGCCGCCCTCGATACGCGGCAGGTTGCCCTGATCGGTCCGGACCGGCTCACCGATCGTACGCCAACCGCCGCGCTCCTCGAGCGTACGTCTGATCCCGCCGGCATCGACCGCGTCGCGGCTGTCGGCGCCTCCGCCCACTCCGAACCGCTGCCACCCGCCTCGTTCGCCGCCCTGGATGCGCGGCATATTGCTCTCCTCGGTACGAAGGGGCTCACCAATCGTACGCCAACCGCCACGCATTTCGTTCCCGCCGGGCCGAGCGCCTCCTCCAATGGCCGGCGTTGTTGCAGAAGTCGGCTCATCCAGGCGGCGCCACCCGCGGCCCTCGATCTGCCCAACAGTTGCCGCGCCGGTTTCGACGCGCCAGACCCGCACTTCATCAGCCCTCCGCGGCAAGGGCGTCGTGCCCGCCGAGGGCAGGCTCGCCCCAGGCTGCGGGGCAACGGTACGTACGGGATCGCCGCCTCGGACCCCCTCCTCGGCCCGGATCGACGTGACCACGCCTCCCTCCGGAGCGCCGAAGGCGCGCTGTACCAGTCGCTCCATGCCGCGGCGCTGCTCATCGAAGGAGAGGCGCTCCACCGCGGGAGCGGGACGCCGGCTGAAAAACCGCTCCGGCTCGGTCCGGACCAAGCCGCCCGCTGCACGCACGGGCCGATCCGCGAAGCGCACGCTCTCGGGCGCGGGCACCACCGGCACCGGGCCTTGCACAAGGCGCACGCGCTGCCACTCCGCATCGCTCACACGCAAAGTTTCCACGCGGCCGCCGCGCACGAAACCGTCGGCATCCACGCCGCTGATGGCGTTCGTGACGCGGGCGTTGCGGTAGACGTTCACGATGTGAACGTTATTGACGATCCGCACGCTGTTGTCGATGTAAGTCGGGTGCCGGTAGCCGTAGTAGTAACGGTGGCCGTACCACGGGTAATACGGCTCGTAAGGCGCCAGCGGGATCCATCCGATGCGACCGAAGCCGAAACCCACGTGCACCCCACCCACATGGAAGCCGAAGAAGGCGACCAGCGCGGGCCTCCAGTAGTGGCGGTGATACCGCGGTCCCGGATACCAGCACCAGCCGTAAGGCGGATGCCAGAACCAGCGGCCGTAATGGAAGGGCGCCCAGCCCCAAGGATCGTAGCTCAGCCATGTCCAGCCGTACCAATCAACCCACACCCAGCGGCCGTAACGATACGGCGCCCACCACGCGGCCACACCCCAAGGCGTCCACACCCAACCGTAGGGCGGAACCCAAACCCACCGGCCGTAATAGTCCAGATCGTCGGCCCCATAGATGTCACGGCTCACGTATCGATAGCTGCGGGTCCGCTCGAGGTAACGATCGCGGCTCTCGTTCCAATCATCGAAACGGTCCCGCGGGATGGCGGCGACGGTTTGAAATTCAGGGCTGGCACCCCCCGCGCGCAGCAGCATCGTGCGACCGGGGCGCAGCCGCTCCGATCCGGTCGGCGTGTAAATTTCGGCCTCGCCCGACCGCACCGTGATCTCGCTCTCATCACCGCGCACCGTCACGCGGAAGGCGCCTTTGCGCAGCGGTCGGACCGAGACCTCGGGCGTGTTAAGCTCGATTTCGGCATCCGTGTCCCGCAGCACACGTAACATCGCAGTCCCACGTGCGAGCTGCACCTGGTAGCGGCGGTACTCGAGTTCGGCCAGCCGAATCTCGCTATCCGAAGCGAGCCGCACCATGTTGGCCCAGTCGAACTGGATTTCGGCGCGCGAAGCCGCACCGGTCATGACCCGGTCCCGGACGACTAGGGGCGCGTTCACAGCGCCCGCGACCCAATCGCCGGAATCGCCCCGACGCACCGAGACATCGCCCTGGACGACGCTCAGACGCGCCACCCCTCGGCCCGGTCCGTCTTCCTCTTCACCCCGAGCCTGCGGTAGCCCGATCCCGATAAGGCTCACTGCCAACAACAATGCCCATTTGCCCCGCACGGTCGCCTCCTTTCCGAGCCGGCCCCGGACTTGCAGGGCGGCCCGCAGCGAAGACTCCGATCCTTGGGGAAGCATGCGGACTGCCAAATGCCGGCGCTCTGTATTCTAAGACGCTTCCGCTATCATGGGTCTCTATGCAGGCGGCCGAAAACCACCAGACCGGTCGAATTCCACCACCGGGCCGCCTGCGGCGCGTCACCGCTTCCCTGGGGATTCTGCTGGGCCTGCTGCTTCTTACCGCGGGCTTCTACTGGAAGCTGGTCTTCACCGACCAGTTCACGTGGCTCGAAAGCCCGGATCTGGCCAACCAGGTCCTGCCGTGGTTCCAGTTTCAGGCCGGAGAATGGCACAAGGGGGGCATGCCGCTCTGGGATCCTTACCTTTGGAGCGGGCAGTCGCTCATCGGCCAAGCTCAGCCGGGTGCAGCTTACCCGTTGAACTGGATCCTTTTTCTGATGCCGCTCCGCAACGGTTGGATCCGACTGGCCTACCTGCATTGGTACTTCGTGCTCATCCATTTCATGGCGGTCGCCTTCGCATACTGGTTCGCCAGAGACCTTGGCGCCAGCCGCGGCGGATCGGCCATCGCCGGCCTGGCGTTCGGGCTGGGCGGTTACGTGGGAACCACGGATTGGCCCCAGATGCTGAACGGCGCCGTGTGGGCACCGCTGGTGTTCGGCTTTCTGCGCCGCTCCTTCGAGGGCGTCCGACCCCTCGCCAGCGCCGCACTGGCCGGGCTCTTTCTCGGCATGTCCTGGCTGAGCGGCCATCACCAGATTCCGATCTTTACGACGCTGGCCGCAGTCGCCCTTTGCGCCTACTACGTCGCGTTGCGTCACCGACGGTTCGATTGGAGTGCAGCCAGGCTCGCTGTTCTCTTCCTTGTCTTCACGGCACTGACGGGCGCCCTCCAGATCCTGCCGGCCTACGAATATGGAAGGCTCGCAAGGCGCTGGGTGGGAGTCGAAGATCCAGTCGGCTGGAAGCAGAAGGTCCCCTACACGGTCCACGCCGAGTATTCGCTAAACCCGCTTTCGCTGCTGGGAATCGTGATTCCCGGGGTGCACCGCCATGCGAACCCGTTCACCGGCATCACTGTGCTGACCCTTGCCCTGATGGGGCTGCTGCTGGGATTCGCCCGACGCGAGGTGAGAATCCTCGGCGCGGTCGGCATCGGCGGCCTCATCATTTCGTTGGGGCAGAACAGCGTCTGGCACGGGATGCTGTACGCGGCGGCGCCTTTGGTGGAGAAGGCTAGGACACCCTCGTCGGCAATCTTCATATTTCACTTTGGGTTCACGATCTTATCTGCCTTAGGATTCGACAGGTTAGTTTCCAGCGACAGCCTCGTTGCGGCCGCCCGCGCCAGCCGCCTGCTGCTGGCCGCCGCCGGTCTCTTGCTGGGTGCTTGTGTAGTTTCATTGACTGTCGGAAAAGTGCCGGAGGACCGCTACGCTCTCACGGCGCTGGCAGCCCTGCTCACGGCTGGGCTGATCTACGCAGGGGCAGCCAGGCGCCTGTCGCCGGGCGCTACCATGGCAGGCTTGGTGGTGGTGACCTTGCTCGAGCTGGGCAACGTCTCTGGGTTCGCCTTGCCTCACCGCCGCGAAAAAAATCGCAGCGTATACCTGAACAAGATGGGCGAACACGCTGACATAGCGGAATTTATTCGTTCACAGCCATGGCCCGCCCGCGTTGCCGCGCCCGACGAGCACATCCCCTACAATTTCGGCGATTGGTACGGCCTGGACACCTTCGCGGGGTACGTGGCCAGCCTGCCGGACAACCTCCTTCGCTTGGGCATCCATTCGCGCCGCGTCCACGATCTGATGGGCGTCGGTTACGTGATCGCCGGGGAGCCTCCGCAACCGGATTACCGCGAGGTCTTCCGAGGCGGTAGCGGCCTGAAGGTCTACCTCAATCCGCGCGCCATGCCGAGAGCGTGGGCCGTTCACCGTTTGCTGGCGGTGGCAACCGACGAAGAAGCTTTCCGCTACCTCGAGGATCCCGGCTTTGACTTCCGTAAGGCCGGCTGGATCCGGGGTCAGCCGCCCGATTTGGAGGAATGCCCCCCGGGGGAGGACGTGATACGCGTGGTCAGGCGCGACACGCAGGCGCTGGAAATCGAGGCCCGAATGGCCTGCCGGGGCATGGTCGTCGTCAGCGAAAACTTTTTCCCCGGCTGGCGGGCTTGGGTGGATGGGAAACCCGCGCCAATCCACCAGGTCTACACGTGTCTGCGGGGAATCGTCGTCGAGGGAGGCCTGCATCATATCCGGATGGAGTACCGCCCGCGCTCGGTCATTCTGGGTGGGGCGGCCACGCTGCTGGCCATGGCGGGAGCCGTCGCTTTGCTCTGGCTGGAGCGGCGCCGCTCCAGGCCCCCTGAGCCCGGGGCTGTGCGGCACAGCGAGGAGCGTGCATGATCCGCACTCGCCCGATTCCACGCAGGCCCGTTTCCCTGCCTGAGGTTCACGGCAGCGTCGGCACGTCTCATCCCTCGATCTGGCGGCGCATGTTCGCCTTCGCCGGCCCGGCCTACCTGGTCAGCGTGGGATACATGGATCCCGGCAACTGGGCGGCGGATCTGGAGGCGGGTGCGCGTTTCGGCTACCAGTTGCTATGGGTGCTGGTCATGTCGAACGCGATGGCCGTCCTGCTGCAGACGCTGAGCGCGCGGCTTGGCATCGTGGCGGGTCGCGACCTGGCGCAGGCGTGCGCGGACACGTACCCTCAGTTCATCAATTACGTGCTCTGGTTTCTGTGCGAGATCGCCATTGCGGCCTGCGATCTTGCGGAACTGCTGGGAGCGGCGATCGCGCTGAATCTGTTGTTCGGGGTTCCGTTGCTGTGGGGTGTGTTGATTACCGCGGCAGACACGCTGCTGCTGCTCGGTCTCTCGCGCTTCGGCATACGGTTGATCGAAGGCATCGTGCTCAGCATGGTCACGGTGATCGCCGGCTGCATGTTCGTCGAGATCTGGCTGGCGCGGCCCGCCGTTGGTGAGGTGGCTTCGGGGCTGGTCCCCCGGCTTTCGACGGAAAACCTGTACGTCGCCCTCGCCATGCTGGGCGCTACGGTAATGCCTCATAACCTCTACCTGCATTCGGCCCTGGTGCAGACGCGCCGCATCGGCCGGACCAGCGAAGACAAGCGACGCGCCTGCCGTTATAACCTGATCGACTCCGCAGTGGCTCTCAACGGAGCCTTGCTGGTCAATGCCGCGATCCTGATCCTGTCGGCCACCGTGTTTTTCAAAGCCGGCGTCGTGGTGACCGAGATCCAGCAGGCGCACCAACTGCTCGCTCCGCTGCTGGGCACCACGCTCGCCGGCATCGCTTTCGCCGTGGCGTTGCTGCTTTCAGGGCAGTCCTCGACGATGACGGGGACCATGGCGGGACAGATCGTCATGGAGGGCTTCCTGCACGTACGGATGCGGCCGTGGCTGCGCCGCCTGATCACGCGCCTCATCGCCATCACGCCCGCGGCGATCACCATTTCGATCGCAGGCGACGAGGCCGTCCTGCGGCTGCTGATCCTGAGCCAGGTCGTCCTGAGCATGCAACTTCCCTTCGCTGTGATTCCGCTGATTCACTTCACCAGCGATCGTCAGCGCATGGGTCTCTTCGCTAATCCGGGATGGGTGCGTGGGCTGGCGTGGATCGCGGCGGCCATCATCGTCAGCTTGAACGTGCTCTTGGTCGTCCAGACTGTGGCCGAGTGGCTGGCTGCAGCCGCAGATCGGCGGTGGCTGGTCGAGGTCGTGCTCTATCCGGTCGCGGCGGTGCTAGTCGGGGCGCTGGCATGGGTGACGCTCGAGCCTTGGCTTCCTCTGCGCCTGAAACAGATCGGCCGCCCGGCTCCGCCCCCACTACCGGTGGAGCTTGAGCCGAGGGCGCCGGCTTTCAAGACCATCCTGGCCCCCGTGGATCACACCGAAATGGACCGGGCCGTCGTGAGCTTCGCTGCGGGCCTGGCGCGTGAGCACAAGGCGAAGCTATATCTGCTCCACGTCGAGGAAGACGTCACCAGCCAGATTTACGGCGAGCTGTCGCAAACCGCAGAAGTCGAGGCCGGACGCCAGTATCTGGACGACATTGCCGCGGCGCTGAGGGAGCAGGGCGTCGATGTCGAATCTGTGCTGTGCCATTCGCGGGATCCTCGTCGCGAGATCGTGCGCTTTGCCCGGCAGGTGCGGCCGGACCTGGTCGTCATGGGCGGCCATGGGCATAAGTGGTTTCAGGACCTGATCTTCGGCGATACAATTGATGCAGTACGTCATGCTTTGGGCGCGCCGGTGCTGATCGTGCCCGAAGGGGTGACGAGAGGCTGAGGACGAGGGACGGGGCAGCGCGGCACAACACTGTGGCAGACTGACACGGCGGCAGGCACCCCGGCAACGCTAATCGGCTGAAAACAAAACACCGCTGCGCCGGCATCGCGCGTGCCGACAGTTGGGCGAGGGCGACTCATGCAACGGATCCGCCTCGGTATCCTCCTCGCGGCCATGGCAGGGCTCGGTCCGGCTACCACGCTCGAGCAACTTTCGCTCGAGCAGATGGCGGGGCGAGCCACGGCGATTGTCCGCGGGCGCATCACGGCGACCTGGTGCGCCGCGCGCGGCCCTCTGATCTACACGCATTACCGCATCCAGGTGAGCGACCACTGGAAGGGGCCGGTCGCCTCCGAGATGGAGGTCGTGGTGCCCGGTGGTACGCTCGGGGGCCTGCGTCAGAGCTTCGCCGGTACGCCCAAACTGCGCGAGGGTAACGAGTACGTTCTGTTCCTGTGGAGGGGCCCGAGCGGCCTGACGCACATTCTGGGGTTCACCCAGGGCGTCTTTGACCTCAAGCGGGATGCTGCGGGCGAGCTGGTGGCCGCCCGGGCGGCCGCGCCTGAGGTGATGCTGGATCCGGCCTCCGGACGCCCTGTGGGAGATGTGCCGCTGCGGCTGAGACTGGACGATCTCGATCGCCGAATCCGCGCGGCGCTCGCAGCCTCGGCGAGGTAGGCTTCCATGCATCAGGCGTCGCTGCGAACTCCGATCGCGCTGGCGCTGGCGCTCCTCTCTGCAGCGACGGCCTCGGGCTACTACCACTTCGTCCACTACAGCAGCCGCAGCGGCCCCTTTGTAGCGATTCCTGAGAAGTTCGACTTGAACGCCCTGCCCGGCAGAGCTGTCACCTATTTGATCTCGGAACGGGGCCCGGATCAATTCGGACCGAACGACAGCTTCGCGAGTGTGCTGAGCCAGATCCGCCTTGCGGCGAGCGTGCTGAGCCAGGTTCCCGGATCCGAGCTGCGGCTCGTTTACGGGGGCCTGTTCTCGCCTGAGACGCCGCGCGCCACGCCGGCCATCGAGATCCTCTTCGAGGAGCTGCCTCCGGGCGTGCTCGCGATGGGCGGTCCCGTAGCCAGGGCTGACGTCAACCCTGCCGGCGACGGCTCCTTTGTGCCGATCCTGCGCTCCGTCGTCGTGCTGCGCCGCGATCTGACGGAGCGCCCCAGTTACACCGACGGCTTTTTCCTGACCACGCTGCATGAGCTCGGCCACGCTATCGGCCTGCAGCACACCGCTACCTCCGGCCTGATGGCGACGGACGTGACCAGGGCCGTCACCCGGGGTCAACCGCTGACGCCGGATGATGTCGCCGGCATCTCGCTGTTGTATCCCTCGCCCGACTTCCGTAAGCGGACGGGCAGCATATCGGGGCGAGTCTGGCTGAGCTCGGGTGAAGGTGCTGCACTGGCCTCGGTGGTGGCGATCAGTCCCAGCGGCCATGCCATCAGCGCTCTGACCCACCCGGACGGGAGTTATCGGATCGACGGGTTGCCGCCGGGTCAATACTACGTATACGTCCATCCGCTGCCGCCTCCCGAACTGGGTCCGTACGGCATCGTGATGCCCGTGGACGGGTCCGGAGCGCCGTTCGTCACCCCAGACAGCTTCGAGACCTTGTTCTTCCCGGGGACCAGGAATCCGGCCTTCGCCGGCGCGTTGAGCGTAGCTGCCGGTGCGACGACGGAAGGAGTGAATTTCCGCGTGCAGCGACGCGCCGCTCCGCCGCTGTACGGCGTGACGACGTACAGTTTCCCCGGCAACGTGGCGGTGAAGCCGGCATTCATCAACGTGAATGGCCCCAGTTCGCGGTGGTTCCTACTCGCCGTCAGCCAGAGCATGGGACTCACAAGCGGCGGAGCGCCGATACCAGGATTGAGCGTTTCCCTGCTGGGCGGTGGAGCTGCGGTAAGCGAGCTGCGTGCTTACGGGCCGGATCCGCGCTACCTGCAGGTGGGCTTCACGTTTCATCCGATGGCGGGCACCGGGCCGCGCCACCTGCTGTTCTCTTACAACGGCGATCTGCACGTGGTGCCCGCGGGCCTGAACGTCGTGAACCGGCAGCCGCCTGCCGTTCTGACGGTATCCCCCGGGACCGACGCTTCCGGCAACCGAATCGCGGTTCTCACTGGGACCGGACTGACGCCGGAGACGCGCATCTTTTTCGACGGCACAGAAGCGCGTGTGCTGAGCGTGGAGGAGGGGCGCATGGTGGTCGTCCCCCCTGAAGCGCCGGGAGGCCACCGCGCGAGTGTCCTGGCGATCAACCCCGACGGCCAGACCTCATCGTTCCTGCAAGGTCGCTCACTGCCGGTGTACGAATACGAGCCCGCTGATTTGCCCTTCATCTCGCTCTCGCTGAGCTCGCTGCCGGCGGGCGTCGAGGCGATGATCGAGGTGACCGGCTTCAATACGAAGTTTGACGCCACTACGCAGCTCGGTTTTGGAAGCAGCGACGTAACCGTGCGCCGCGTTTGGGTCACGAGCCCGACGCGCCTGCTGGCCAACGTCGCGGTGGCCGCCAACGCCCCCGGTGTTGCTAGTTCGTTGACCCTCACGACCGGGCTGCGGTCGATCACGCAGCCCTTCGCACTCGTCATCGAGCCGCCCAACCCGCGGATTCCCGTCATCAATGCCCAGTTGACCGACCCCAGGACCGGTCGCGCCAGCGTTTACCCTGGCGGGCTGGCAGTGATCAGCGGATCCAACCTTTCCGAGACTCAGGGCGTGGTCACGGTAACCTTGAATGACGAGCCGGTGCAGGTGCAATCAGTGGCGCCGAATCGGATCGTTTTCCAGGTCCCGCCGGCGCAACCCCTCGGTCCCGCGATCCTCCGCGTGCAGGTGGGGGAGGAGCGCAGCTATCCGGTGATCGTCACCATCGATCCGCCACCGCCGGTGGTTGTCTCCCACGTGAACGGGAGCGCGGGCAACACGGCGCGCGCCGCTCGGGCCGGAGACCTGATTACGCTTACGGTGCGCGGCCTGGCCGAGCCCGGCGCGACGGTCAATCCGGCCGCTGTCAGAGTTAACGTAGGCGGCCTGGAGCACCAGGCTTTGGCCGTCTTCCCGGCGACGGAATCGGGGGCCCATCTCGTCGTGTTCATGCTGGCGAGCGGCGTACCCGGTGGTCCGACAGTGCCGATCACGGTGTCGGTCGGCGAGCGCGTTTCCCTGCCCTACTACCTCCCCATCCAAATTTAGGAGTTGATCGATCAATTCTTTCCGGCGCGCCGACACGCCCGCGTGCCGCCGCCTTTGACGGTCGGCATCGATCACTGGCGGCGGTTAGTAACTCTCGATAGTAAGGCCGGAACGGTTTTCCCAACAGACTCCCCGGGCCGGAGCCTGCGGCAAGGACGGTGATGAAGCGCTTCCGCGCGGCTTCGAATCACGGACTGGGACGAGCCGCGCAGCAGCCTCTTGTTTCCAGGATATGTCGGCACACCGGCGTGGATAAGTTGCACCGCCCGTATTGCGCCCGTTTCGAGCCCCCGAAATCAAGGGCTCATAACGTAGGCAGGTCGTAGGGCAAGTGCTCGAAAGTTTTTCAAGACATCTGCCGGGGGTGCACCTCGGATTGACGTCCCGTAAGGAGCCGGGTGAAGTAGCTGTTCAAACATTACCTTCAAGACTTACTAAGTGCGGCAGGTGATTCACTACGCACAATCGAAGGCGGCGTCACACGACCGTATCAGGCTGCCGGTAAGAGTTTCCCAATAGACTCTTAGCAGGCTGTGTCTAAAATGGCAATAAATCATTTGCGCATGAAAATGTTTCGATTTATAATAGGGCATGGCGATGGGAACGCACCGCCACCGGCAGCGGCCGGGGGCGCTGTTCTACCACACCGAGCTGGTCCAGGCGCCGGGACATCCCTTCTACCGGAAGCTGAACGAGGTTCTCCGGGCGGCCGGCTTTGACGAGTTCTGCGAGCGCGAGTGCCGCCGCTTCTACGCCGAGCGGCGGGGGCGGCCGTCGCTGCCGCCGGGCGTCTACTTCCGGCTGATGCTGGTGGGCTTTTTCGAAGGGCTCGACAGCGAGCGGGCCATCGCCTGGCGGGCGGCCGACTCGTTGAGCGTGCGCGAGTTTCTCGGCTACGGGCTCGATGAGGCCACGCCGGACCACGTCACCGTGTCGCGCACCAGGCGGCTCATCGACGGCGAGACGCACCAGCGGATCTTCGCCTGGGTGCTGGCGCAGCTGGCGCGGGCGGGGCTCATCCAGGGCAAGACGATCGGGGTGGATGCGACCACGCTGGAGGCCAATGCGGCGATGCGCTCCATCGTGCGGCGCGACACGGGCGAGAGCTACCAGGAGTATCTGGAGCGGCTGGCCGCCACGGCGGGGCTGGAGGCGCCGGATCGGGCGGCGCTGCGGCGCATGGATCGCCGCCGGGCCAAGCAGGTCTCCAACGCCGAATGGGTGAACCCCCACGATCGGGAGGCCGAGATCACGCGCCTCAAGGACGGCCGCACGGGGCTGGCCTACAAGGTGGAAGAAGCGGTGGACATGACGAGCGGGGCGATCCTGGCGGTGACTACCCACGGGGGAGCGGCGGCGGACACGGAGACGATCGGCCAGACGGTGTCGGCGGCCGGCGAGGCGGTGGCGGAGCTGATTCCGATAGTGACCGCGGAAGGCCAAGCGCCGGTGGATCCGGAAGGGGTGAGCGAGGTGGTAGCCGACAAGGGCTATCACAGCAACGAGGTGTTGCGCGAGCTGGAGGAGATGGGCGTGCGCAGCTACATTGCCGAGCCGGAGCGGGGGCGGCGCCGCTGGCGGGGCCGAGCGGTGGCGCAGAGGGCGGTCTACGCCAACCGGCGGCGGATTCGAGGGCTGCGGGGCAAGCGACTGCAGGCGGCGCGAGGCGAGAAGATCGAGCGGAACTTCGCCCATCAGTTCGCCAGCGGGGGACTCAGGCGTCTGACGGTGCGCGGGCGCGGGAACGTGCACAAGAAGGTCCTCTTGCAAGCGATGGCCTGCAACTTGGCGCTGCTGCTGCGGGCGCTCTATGGGGCGGGCAAGCCGAAGGCGGCTGCCGAGCGGGCAGCCGAACTTTTTTTGACGCTTTTGGGGCTGCTGCTGAGGCTCATGGCCCGGTAAGCTTCTCCCGAGGGACGAACCGACGCCCGAGAAACCATCCCGAGCCAGTAAGCGGCGGCATTTGCTCAAAGCTTCGCTCGTGGAAAAACGACCTATTTTAGACACG
>CALJAM010000023.1 GCA_938027685.1 uncultured Bryobacteraceae bacterium | reverse complement strand
CGCCGCATGCACCACCACCCCCAGCTCGCGCAACGTCTCCGCCAGATCCCGCCGATCATAGGCTCGGTCGGCCGCCAGCGTCACCGCGCGTGGTTTTCGTTGCTTGAGCCCTCGGGGCGCGAGCAGCGCGGCATCGGCCTCGGCGGTGCCATCGGCGGTCGTGGCCGTGGCGCCCACGATCGGGCCCTGACGGTCCTCCACCAGCACATGGTCCAGGTAGGCCGGGCGCGGCTCCTGGCCGCGCCTTCCGGTACAGCCGCGCCTCGGGATTGGTCGTGGACTGATCCGTCTGGTTCGACCGTCGCTGGCCGCAGAAATCGCCCCCATCTCGCTCCGGGTCTTCTTTGCGCTGGAAGCTCTTCTGGCTGGCCCACGCCTCGAACCGCGTGCCGTCCACCGTGAAGTGCTCCTCGGAGAGATACGGCCGGGCCAGCCCCCACACACCCGGCGGAAGAATTCCCCCGGCACCTCCTCATTCAGCAGCCGCTGGCGGTTCTTGCTGAAGACGGCGTGGTTCGAGACCTCTTCGTCCATCTCCAGGCCCACGAACCAGCCCAGCAGCAGGTTCTAGTCGAGTTGCTCGACCAGCAGTCGCTCACTACGGAGGGAGTAGAAGAGCTCGAGGAGCAAGGCGCGCACCGGCCGCTCGCGCGGGACGGATGGCCGGCCAGTGCAAGCGTAGAAGTTGTCGAAGCGGCGCGCGGCGCTGGCTTGGACCTGGTCAACCAGGGGCCGGATGGCGCGCAAGGGCTGGTCGGCGCGGACGCGCTACTCGAGGGAGATGTAGCTAAAGATCTGGGTTTCCTTAGGGTCGTAACCGCGAATAGAACAATTGCTCGAAATGTTCTAACGCGCAAGGCCCCGGCGAATTTTTTAACAAACTCGTCGTACTCACAAAAGAGGACTCAGGCCTTCACCACGGGCACACCTCAGCCTTACACTGAGCTTTGGCTGGGCTAACTTGTTGAGCAACGGGAGCTTCGAACTGGGGAACCCGACTTGGAACTCCTACGGATTCCAGAGCCTTTTCGCACCTGACAATTTCACCATCACGGGGTGGGCGATTTCCGCCGGTAGCGTGGACTACATCGGGACCTACTGGCAGGCCGCGCACGGCAGGCGCAGCCTGGACCTCGCCGGCTTGTATTACAACGGCACGATTTTCCAGAGCTTCCCTACTGTGCCTGGGGTTCCGTATTTGGTGAGTTTCGCACTGGCGGGCAACCCGGACGTACAGCCTCGCACGACGACCGTGCGCGTCTGGGTATCGGCTGGCTCGAGCACTTTCGATTGGGCCGACTTCAGTTACGTGGTCAATGGTCAAACCCGCAGCAACATGGGCTGGACCTACGTGAGCTGGATCTTCACCGCCCAATCCCCCCTGACCACGCTCGGCTTTACGAGCTTGGACACCTACAACGACCCGCAGTGGGGCTATTCGTTCGGTCCCGCGCTGGATGATGTATCGGTGACGGCCATCCCCGAGCCTGCAACCTTGGCGCTGCTGGGTTTGGGCCTGGTTGCGATCGGATTCCTGCGGCGTCAGTCCTGAGCGGAAAAGTCTTCCACCCGACGCTGTGGAGCGGCCCGCCTTACCAAGGGCGGGCCGCGGTGCTATATGGGGTGCGGCGGCGGGGCTCCATGCCGCGCCCCGGCGAGAAGAATCGCGATTGCGTGGTTTACCTCACAGGAGCCCTCCTCCCCGGCTACTACGAGAGGACGTAATTTTCGATTTGGGTAACGTGCTCAATCGCCCGCCCTCCGGGGCCTGCGAGAGGTGGAACAGGGTTCGCGTGTGGGGTGAGCCGGTTGGACAGATGCAGGCTGCGCGTGGTGACCGCGGTGGGGGCCATGCCGGTACCGGGCCGAATGTGCGGTCTTGATGCGGGTAGCCAATGACCCCTATACTAATCTCCGTGGTCACCTGCCTCCGGGTTGCGACGGCCATTCTTCTCCTGGCGAGCGTCAGCTCGGCCAACCTGCTGACGAATGGGAGCTTCGAACAGGGCAATCCCCAATGGAATCAGTGGGGCTGGCAATCCATGTTCCCGCCCGATTCCTTCACGATCCCTGGTTGGATGGTGACCGCCGGCAGCGTGGATTACGTCGGCAGCTACTGGCAGGCGGCTCATGGGCAACGCACTGTCGACCTGAACGGGCTGAATGCGCAGGGTACGATCCAGCAATCGTTTTCCACCGTTCCCGGCGTGCGGTACCTGGTGACCTTCGCACTTGCAGGCAATCCAGATCCCATCGTCTGGGGTGACATGTCACCGCCCCGGCTCACGACCGTCAGATCGTGGGTGAGCGATGGCGCCACGGTGTTCGCGTTCGCGGACTTCGACTACGTGATCAATACCGTAACCCGCTCGGCAATGGGTTGGATCTACCAGAGCTGGACCTTCACGGCTCTGAGCAACACAACGACGCTGGGCTTTACGAGCCTCGACAGTTACGCTCACCCCGTACTTGGGATTTCCTTTGGTCCTGCGCTGGATGACGTCAGCGTCGTCGCGATCCCCGAGCCTGCACCGCTGATTCTGGCGGGCTTTGGCTTGGTCGCGGTCGGCTTCTTGCGCTGCCGCGGGTCAGGCTGACAGGCAGTTAACCGGACCGTTTGGCAGGGCCCGCCGGCCATCGCGCTTTTTCAGCCGGCGGGCGGGGCAGGCGCGTGCAGCATCTCCGGAACGCTGTCGCATAAACTGAAAGCCATGATACCCGTACAGCGCCGCTGCCTGCTCTGGCTCTTCCTCGGGGGCGTCCTGGCCTCTGCGCAGACCCTACGAGTCATGTCGTTCAACGTCCGTTACCCGGCCAAGACTGACGGGCCAAACCGCTGGGAGCTCCGCCGCGACCTGCTTGTGGAAACCATCCGAGAAAAGGCGCCGGACTTGATCGGCACCCAAGAACTCTACTACGAGCAGGGCGAGTACATCGTCTCGAAGCTTCCGGACTACGTCTGGTTCGGCATCAGCCGTCGAGGGACTCGCGAAGACGAACACATGGGCGTTTTCTACAGGAAGGATCGCCTGAGGCTGCTCGATTCGGGAAATTTCTGGCTGTCGGAAACCCCGGAAACGCCCGGATCGATGTCATGGGGGATCAACCTGCCCCGCATGGTCACGTGGGGACTGTTCGAGCTGCACCAAGGCGGCATGCGGTTCTACTTCTACAACACGCACCTCCCGCACCGGCGCGAGGACCATGCGGCGCGCATGAACGCGGCCCGCCTGATCGTGGAACGCATCAGGCAACTCGATTCCGGCGTGCCCTTCATCATGACCGGCGATTTCAATGCGCCGGCAGGCGGCGAAGTCTACCAAGTCTTTGCAGGTCTGCTCGAGGACGCTTGGTCACGGGCCCAACGGCGCGTGGGCCCTGAGTGCACGTTCGGGGGCTTCAAGGGGCTCACAGACGGCGCGCGCATAGATTGGATCCTTTTCCGCGGTCCTTTCCGCGTGCTCGAAGCCGAAACAGTCACGCGCAACTGGGACGGCCGGTATCCCTCCGACCACTATCCCGTTTTCGCCGTGCTGGAATGGACCGGTCGGTAGGTTCGAACCGTCGTCCAGCGGGCGCATGGCATAATTGGGCCATGAGATGGTGGGTGACCCTGATGTTATGCGCGTTTCTGACTGCTCCGGCATCCGAGCGCAAAGTTTTCCCTTACAGTTGGGACGAGCACGACTTTCCCAACGGCCTGCGCCTGATCACGATCCCCACCGACTACCCGAACGTCGTCGCCCTGTATATCGTAGTGCAGGCCGGCTCGCGCAACGAGGTCGAGCCCGGAAAGAGCGGCTTTGCGCATCTGTTCGAGCACATGATGTTCCGAGGAACCCGAAATTACCCGCCAGAGAAGTACGAAGCGGTGCTCAAGGCCGCCGGCGCCTCCTCGAACGCCTATACCACCGACGACCACACCGCCTACCACACGACCTTTTCCAAGGAGGATCTGGAGACCATCCTGGCCATGGAGGCCGACCGTTTTCAGAACCTGGAATATTCTCGGGACGTTTTCCGCACCGAGGCGCTGGCGGTGCTGGGCGAGTACAACAAGAACAGCTCGGACCCGGCCAATAAACTCGAGGAAGTGCTGCGCGATACAGCCTTCGACCGGCATACTTACAAGCACACGACCATGGGCTTCCTCAAGGACATCCTCCAGATGCCCGAGCACTACGAGTACAGTCGCTTGTTCTTCGAGCGCTATTACCGCCCGGAGTACACCACGATCATCCTCGCGGGTGATATCGAGCCGGCAAAGGCCAAGGAATTGGTCTCACGGTACTGGGGGTCGTGGAAACGCGGGAGCTTTCGCCCTGAGATCCCGGCGGAGCCTCCCGCCAACGGCCCGCGCTCCAACCATATCGCATGGCCGACGCCCACCTTGCCCTGGGTCGTCGTCGCGTTCCGCGGCCCGGCCTATTCGGATGAGGAACCCGATCACGCCGCGCTCGATCTGATTGCGTACCTAGGATTTTCGGAAACCTCGGAGCTATACCAGAAGCTGGTTATCCGGGAGCAGCGTGTGGACATACTGGAGGCCGAGAACCTGCGCCGCGTGGACCCGTACCTGTTCTGCGTGTGGGCGCGCATCAAGAAGGAGGAGGACGTCGCTTCGGTGCGCGACGAAATCCTGGCTACGCTGGCGCGGTTCGCTGCCGAGCCTGTGGAGCCGCAGCGCCTGGAGCGCGTGAAGCGCCATCTACGTTACCGTTTCGCACTCAGCCTCCGCGATTCCGAAGCCGTCGCCGCCGCAGCGGCGCGTTACGTGGCTCTGCGCCGCACGCCCGCGACCATCGACCGGCTTTTCGCCCTCTATGAGCAGCTAACGCCTGCCACCATTCTGGCTGTGGCGCGCAAGTACTTTGTGGACGCAGGGCGTACCGTCATCACTCTGGCCGGAGGCGGGTCCCAATGACATGGTCGACTGCGATGCTTGTTCTGCTTGCTTGTGCCGCTGAAGCGCAGCCGCGCCTGCTCACGCTGCCCAGTCGCTCGCCGCTGGTCAGCTTCCGCATCGTCTTCCTCACGGGAGCTGCTTCGGATCCCGCGGGTAAGGAAGGCACGGCCTGGCTCACCGCGGCCATGTTGGCCCAGGGCGGCTCCCGCCAGATGAGCTACCAGCAAATCCTGGAGGTCTTTTTCCCCATGGCCGTCACAGTGAGCAGCCAGGTCGATAAAGAGATGACGGTCTTTTCGGCCACCACCCACCAGGACAATCTGGAAGAGTTCTACCGCATCTTCCGCTCAATGCTGCTGGAGCCCGGCTGGCGCGAGGAAGATCTCACTCGCCTCCGCGATGACGCCGTGAACTTCCTCCGCGTGACGCTGCGCGGCAACAACGACGAGGAGCTGGGCAAGGAAGTCCTTTACAACGAGATCTACGCGGGCCACCCGTACGGGCACCACAACGTCGGCGTGGTCTCCGCCTTGCAGAAGCTGCGGATGGAGGATTTGCGCGAATTCTACCGCCGGCACTACACGCAGGCCAACCTGATCATCGGCCTGGCCGGGGGTTACCCGGAGGGCTTCGCCGAAAAGGTTCGCAAGGACTTTTCCGTCCTGCCGGCCGGACCGGCCACCGCGTTGAAGCTTCCCGAACCGCGTCCGCTCAGAGGGCGTCGCGTGACGCTGGTTCAGAAGGAGACCCGTTCCGTCGCCATCTCCATCGGGTTCCCGATCTCCGTGCGGCGTGGTCACCCCGACTACCCCGCGCTGCTCGTCGCGCAATCGTGGTTCGGTCAGCACCGCATGAGCGGCGGCAGGCTGTTCCAGCGCATGCGCGAGCTGCGCGGACTAAACTACGGCGATTATGCCTACATCGAGTACTTCCCGCGCGGCATGTTCCAGTTCGAGCCGGATCCCAATCTGGCACGTCGGCAGCAGATCTTCCAGATCTGGATCCGGCCCGTCGAGCCGGAAAACGCGCATTTCGCGCTACGGCTCGCCCTGTATGAGATGGATCGGCTCGTGCGGCGGGGTCTCAGTCGGGACGAATTCGAAAGGACACGCCAGTTCCTTTCCAAATACGTAAATCTGCTTACCCGCACCAAGAGCGCGGAGCTCGGCTACGCGATTGACAGCTTGTTTTACCGCATTCCCGACTACAACAGCTATGTCAAGCAGGCCTTGGCGCGCCTGCGTGTCGAAGAAGTGAACCGCGCCATCCGTCGCCACCTGCGCACGACCGATTTGCACATTGTGGCCGTAGCGAAGGACTGCGAGCGCTTGCGCGCCAGACTGCTCTCAGACGAGCCCTCGCCCATCCGTTACAACGCTCCGCGGCCGAAGGAAATTTTGGAGGAGGACAAGATCGTCGAGCGCTGGAAGCTGGGCTTGAAACCCGAGGACGTCAGGATCATCCCGGCAGAAAAAATCTTCGAGTAACTGCTAGCTCCAGCGCGTCGGCGTTTGCCTGAGAATTTTCGCCCGATCTAACTCGATGCCGAAACCGGGCGCCTGCGGCAGCGAAATGAGGGCGCCCTCGAGTTGCGGAGGGTTCCGCTCGAAGTAATGCCAGGATTGCATCTTGAGGAGTAGATACTCGACCAGGGGGCAGGTCGCCGGTGATTGAGCGGCAACCACGTGTAGCGCTGCATGCAAGCCATGCCCATGCGGCACCACGCGGACCTCGTAAATCGACGCCAGTGCGCAGATCTTAACTAGTTCGCTGACGCCCCCGCACCATTCGGGATCGCATTGCAGCACATCCAGGGCTCCCGCGCTGAGATAGCGATGGGCTTCCCAGCGTCCGTAAATATGCTCCCCGGCGGCCACCGGGATTGCGGTCTTGCGGCGCAACTCGCAGAAGCTTTCCATCTTGTCCGGAGGGAAACACTCTTCGATCCAATGCGGCCGCCAGCGCTCCGTCTGTCTGGCCCACGCCGCTGCGTAGTTGAGGTCCCAACCCATGTAGGCGTCGAACATCAGCTCGGTCTCATCGCCCACGGCCTCCCGCAGCGCGCGCACCAGTTCCACGTTGCGCGCCATACCCTCGGGTCCGCTGCCGGGCCCGTAGGCCAGGAACCATTTCTGAAAACGGAAGCCCTGCTTTTTGAACTCTCGCGCGCGCTGTTGCGCATTTTCCGGCTCGACGGAATAACCGAGGCAACTGGCATAGGCCTCGACGGCGGGGCGGGTGGGACCGCCCAACAGCCGGTAGACGGGCACTCCGAAGTAGCGCCCCCTCAAATCCCACAGCGCGTTATCCACAGCGCTGATTGCCATCATGAAGTGCCCGTGGCGCGAATGGCGGTTGGAGCGATACATCTGATCCCACAACGTCTCGCCGGCCAGCGGGTCCTTCCCCTTAAGGAAACCCCGGAGCTGTTGGTCCACCACGATGGCGGCTTCGCGGTCGATCGGCCCATACAGACCCTCGACTCCCCCGTCCGTGCCGATTCGCAAGTAATATGCGCTTACCGTCACCGGCTTTTCTTCGCCCTGCGCGGGTTCACGGTACACCGGCGGTCGGTGCTCATCATAAACATGAAGCGGGTTTACCTGATATTGACGATTCAGGCCGACCACCGCCCGACGCTCGCCCTCCACGCGGAAGACCTCGACCGCGGTGATCCTGAGTTTCGATGCGGCGCGCTCCTGAAAAGTCTCCAGGGCCTTCAGCGCCGGACTCGCGGCAAGTGCCGCCAGCAAGCTCCTTCTGCGCATATCAGGGAGTGTAGCAGAGCATCGCCTGCCATCCCTCGCGGTCGCGCATGCATCGGGCCCGAAAGCCCATCGCTTCCAGGGCGGCGCTGACGTCAGGCAGCTTTCGGCAACGGAAGCCGCTGAGCACGGCTGCTCCCGGCACCCGCAGTACTCGTCGGATCTCGGGCGCGAGCTCAAGGATTGCTGCTGCACTGATATTGACCAGCACGAGATCGGCCACGCGGGAAGGGAGCGCGCGTAGCGAGCCCTGAAACAGCAGCACATCGGGCGCTTCGCGGCGGAAGCGATCTGTGGCCTCGGCGACGGCGTCTTCCGAAATGTCACAGGCGATCACGCGAGCCGCGCCGAGGCGCCTGGCGGCCGCCGCCAGCAGACCCGTTCCCGTCCCGACGTCGAGCACGGTCCGGCCTTGCGGCGAGATCTCTTCCAGCAGCTCGAGGCAAAGCTGCGTGCATGGATGCAAACCGGTTCCACAGGCTCTACCGGGCCTCAGAAGCAAACGGATGCGGCCCGGCGGCGTGGGTTCGCGACTCCACTCGGGCGCGAGGAAAAATCTCTCTCCAACCGGGATCGGGCGCCAGACCTCCCGCCAACTTTCTTCCCACGCACGTTCAGGCACATGGCTCACGCGAGGCCGGTATGTGGCAAGCGCCGTTGCGGCAGCCTGCACTGCGGCTTCGTCAGCGAAGTAGGCGGTCAGGCGCTCCTCGTGTTCGATCACCCCGAGCGTTCCGCGTTGCCAGAGTTCGGCTACCAACCATTCGCGCTCGCCCGAGGAACATGCGATCTCGAGCGCGTACATCAGTCCAGGATCAGTCGGGCGCGCTGGAAGCGAGCCACGGCGCCGGCGATGAGGGCGGCGTCGATGACGATCAGCCCCGCGGCCGCCACCAACTCCGTCCGCACCAGATTGGGACCGGTGAAAGCCGCGGCCAGCCGCGCGCCCCAGCTTGGGGGCAAGCTCTTTGCCAGGGCCACGGCGCCCAAAATCAGGGCCAGCATCGCGAGACTATTGATCTGCGCGGCCTGACGCACGCTGGTGGCGCGCAGCGAGATCAGCACGCCGCCCGAAGCGGCCAGCAGTGAGCTGAGCAAGCCGAAGACCACGATGACGGCAACCGTGTTGGCGCCGGGCAGCAGCAAACGTTCCTGCCGATGAAGTGCGTTGACGGTGACGGTCCCCAGCAGCAGGGAACTGACCGCAAGCCCCCATCCATAGCCCGCCAACGCAGCCATTTTGCCGAATAGGATGGCGCGATCGCTGAGACGGCTGGCCAGCAGGGTTTCTAGAGTCTTGCGCTCCCGTTCGCCCGCAAAAGAATCCGCCACCAACGCGCCGACCAGCAGCAGCGGCAACCAGCTCCACGCCACGGGCAACAACGGCGTCGTGACCCACTCGGGCCCATTCTGCCACGGTAGGTAAATGCCTAACATGACCAGCGGGATCCCGATCGTTGAGACCAAGCCGCCACGCAAGCCGCCGCGGGAAAGCAGCAGCTCTTTCCACTCCTTCCAGACGATGGTCACGAGGTCGGCGAGCATCGCTTCTCCTCTTCGATCAGGGTGAGGAACACGTCTTCCAGGCTGGCCTTGCGCACTTCCTCGATGCGTACGCCGGATTCGACCAACATGGCGATGACGCCGGCCAGTTCGGCTCCGGGGTGCAACTCGACGAGGAGACGTCCGTCGCGCCACTCGGCTGCGGCGATCTCGGCGCGCCGACGCAGCGCATCCAGTGTGGTCTCGTCGACCAGGCGGGCTGCGATCTCGGCGCGCAGCCCTGCGCGCGCACGCAGCTCGTCGGGACGTCCCAAAGCCAGCAGCCGTCCGGCGGAAATGACGGCGACCAGGTGGCAGAGTTTCTCGGCTTCGGCCAGATTATGGGTGGTGAGGAAGACGGTGACGCCTTCGCGCTGCACCAAACCGGCCAGGTCCTGCCGCAAGGAGGGGGCGGCCACGGGATCCAGCCCCGCGGTGGGTTCATCGAGGAAGACGATTTGCGGTCGGTGCAACAGAGCGCGGGCCACCGCCAGCTTCTGTTTCATGCCCCGGCTCCAGCGGCCCACGGCCTCGCGACGCCGCTCCCAAAGATCCAGCCGGCGCAGCAATTCTTCGATGCGCGCGTGCCGTTCCCGGCGGGGCAGTCGCCAGACGCGTCCGTAAAATTCGAGGTTGTCCCAGGCGCTGAATCTTTCGTAGAGCCCGTGGTGCTCGAGCAAGGCGCCGGCGCGCAGACGGATTTCGTCCGCCTGCCTCGGGACATCGAAGCCAAGCACTTCGGCGCGGCCTGCAGAGGGCTCGAGCAGGCCGAGCAGCATGCGGATGGTCGTGGTTTTGCCGGAACCGTTGGGGCCGAGGAAGCCGAAAATGGTGCCTGCGGGTACCTCGAGGTTGAGGTTGTCGACGGCGCGCAAGGCGTCGAAGTCGCGCGTGAGGGCCTCCGTGCGAATCACGATCTCGGGCATGAAATTCTCGCTAAGAACCCCGGCGTTGCTCCTTCCAGGCGTCGCGCAGGGTTTGGATCCGGCGGGCGTGCTTTTCGACGTGCTCGACCGCGGACGCCACCAGTTCCCTCAATGTTATACGGCCACGCTCGCTGTGAGTTCCCCAGCGCAGGAAGGCCGCTTCGGGCAACCCGACGAGTAGGTGGTGGTTTTCCGCGCGCAGCCGCCGGAAAAGTTCGAGCGAGTCGGCGATGCGCCGTCGCTCGTAACCCAAGCTTCGCGCCCATGCATCCTGGTCGAAGGCGACCAGCAGCGGGTTGTCTTCCGCGATGATGCGGCGCAGGCGATCCGCCGCCACGATCTCCGAATCGGCCAGGTGGGCCACGATCTGTCGAATGCTCCAGCGGCCAGGCTCAGGGGTAAAATCCAGTTCGGCGCCGGCCGCCCCCGTGGTCACGGCGGCGATCAGCTCGGGACCGCGTCGGAAGCGCTCCAGCAGTTCGGTCAGTGCGCGGTCCACCCTCTCCTTATAATAGGGCGAGCGCACCGCACGGGAGGCGCAGGAAAAATGTCCTCGACCCCGCTGCTCGACGATCGCCCCCCTTTTGACCGCGGGCGTCTGGCGGAACGGCTCCGGCGTCTGGCCGCCGAAGGCGTGTTCGTCGGAACCAGCTCCTGGAAGTACGAGGGCTGGCTAGGCCAGGTTTATACCCGCCAGCGATACCTGGTGCGCGGGGTCTTCTCCCAGCGGCGCTTCGAAGCGGAGTGCCTGGCCGAATACGCCGAGACTTTCCCCGTAGTGGGCGGCGATTTCTCCTTTTACCAGTTCCCTTCGGAAAGTTACTGGCGACGGTTGTTTGCCTCAGCGCCCGAAAGCCTGCGCTTCGGCCTGAAAGTCCCCGAGCAGATCACGGTCAAGATCTGGCCTTCACATGAACGGTACGGTGCGCAGGCCGGTCAGCTGAATTCCAGCTTTCTAAACGTCGAGCTGCTCGAACAAGCCTTTCTGAAACGCCTGGAACCCTATCGCGATCGCGTCGCCGTGCTCATTTTCGAATTCGGGGCTTTCTCCCGCCAGGCGTACTCGCGGCCGCGCGATTTCTTCGACGAGCTCGACCGCTTCCTTGCGGCCCTGCCGCCGCATTTCCGGTACTCGGTCGAAATCCGCAATCCCGAGTTTCTCGGCGAAGACTACTTCGACTGCCTGCGCGCCCGCCGCGTTGCTCATGTCTTCAACGCCTGGACGCGGATGCCCGAACTGCAGACGCAGCTTCGCATGCCCGGCGCGTTCACGGCGGACTTTACGGTTTGCCGTGCTCTGCTGCGCCGCGGCCGCAGCTACGAGGAAGCGGTCCGGCTGTTTACGCCCTATGATCGAATCCGAGATCCCAACCCGCGCGGCCGCGAGGCGCTGCGGCGGCTGATCGAGACCGCGCGCAGGGACGGCCGCAGCGCCTTCATCTTCGTGAACAACCGGTTCGAAGGCAACGCTCCCGCCACCATCGAAGCCATAGTCGCCGAGTGAAGAAGCCTCGCGGCCGCCTGACGCTGTTATACAATCCGCCCGATGGCACTAACACGTCGCCAACTGCTCGCCGTCGTGGCCGTGCGGCCCTGGCGGCTCGCAGCCGCGCCGGCGCGTCGGCCGCGGAAGGACTGTTACTTCGGTCTTCACTTTGATCTCCATCCGAGCGAGGGGGACCGTGATCTGGGACGCGAGATCACCGAGGAGATGATCGAGCGCTTCCTGTTGCGGGTGCGTCCGGATTTCGTGCAATACGACTGCAAGGGGCACGCCGGTTTCCTCGGTTACCCTTCCCAGGTAAGCCGGTCCGCCCCGATCGTGCAGGACTCGTTGGCGCTGTGGCGTCGGGTCACTGCACGCCACGGCGTTCCCCTCTACATTCATTTCTCGGGCGTCTGGGACTCGCTGGCGGTTCGCGAACATCCGGAATGGGCGCGCCGCCGGCCCGACGGTCGACCGGACGACCGTCAGACCTCCACCTTCGGTCCCTACGTGGACGCGCGCATGATTCCGCAGCTCAAGGAGGCGATCGAAAAGTACGACCTCGACGGGGCCTGGGTGGACGGCGAGTGTTGGGCGACCCATCCCGACTACGGGAAGGCCGTCGCGAAGGCATTCCGTCAGGCCACCGGCATCAGGAAGCTGCCGCGCAAGCCCGGCGAGCGCGGGTGGCTCGAGTTCCTCGAATTCAATCGCGCGCAGTTCCGACGCTACGTACGCCACTACGTGGATGCCATCCACGCCTTTCGTCCGGGCTTCCAGATCGCCAGCAACTGGCTCTACTCGACCTTCGTGCCCGAACGGCCGGAAATCCCTGTGGATTTCATTTCGGGAGACTACCTGGGTAATGCGTGCATTTCGGCGGCGCGGCTGGAGGCGCGCTATATTTCGCAGACGGGCAAGCCGTGGGATCTGATGGCGTGGGGCTTCCAGTACCGACAGGGGCAGCCGGTGGCGGTCGTTCACAAGCCCGCAGTTCAGCTTTGCCAGGAAGCAGCCGTCGTGCTGGCGCAGGGCGGCGCCTTCCAGATCTACTACCAGCCGACTCGCGCAGGTTGGATCGACGATCGCCATGTGGAGGTCATGGCTCGCGTGGCCCGCTTCTGCCGCGAGCGGCAGCCGTTATGTCATCGCTCGGAAACCGTACCGCAAATCGGCGTGCTGTTTTCCACGCGCAGCCTCTACAACAAGGCGGATCGGCTCTTCGGCGGCTGGGGCAAGGCGGCGAATCCGGCGCGCGGCCTGCTGGATGCGCTGATCGAGAACCAGCTGCCGGCTGACGTGATTCCGGAATGGAAGCTCGAGGAAGTCGCCGCGCAATACCCTTTGCTGGTGGTTCCCGACTGGCCGGACGTGGGGGAAGCCGTGAGGGATCGCTTGCGAGACTACGTCGCGCGTGGCGGCAGGCTGCTCGTCGCGGGCGCCGAGAATGCGGCGCTCTTTGGAACGGAACTCGGCGTTCGCCTGAAAGGCAAGCCTTCCGAGCAGCCTGCCTGGGTTCCGGGCGACGAGGTTTTCGCCAACTTTTACGGCCTTTGGCAGGAGGTGGAACCGGAAGGCGCCGAAGCGATCGAGACGCGATATCCTACTTACGACGGACGCAAGGACGCCCGCTGCGCCGCCACCTGGGTGCGCTTAGGCTCCGGCCAGATCGTGGGCTTTTACGGGCCGTTGGGTTCGGTGTTCGCGTTGACCCACGCTCCCGCCGCTCGCGAAGTCGTTCGCAGGCTGGTCCGGCACCTGTTCACGCCCATGGTGACGGTGGACGGACCTCCCACGATCGAGGTCGTCTTGCGTCGGAAGGACGGTCGCCTGCTGGTGCATCTGCTCAACGCGACGGCGATGCAGGTGGCTGCGGACTACGCGGCGGTGGATTTCATTCCTCCGGTGGGGCCGCTGCGTCTCTCCCTGAAGCTGGCGAGGGCGCCGCGTTCAGCGCGGCTCGAGCCCGGCAGCATCCCGCTGGCGGGCGATTGGAGCGGCGGCTGGTGGAGCGTGGAGATCCCGCGCTTGGAGATTCATTCGATCGTGGCCATAGAAGAGTGATTGTGCGGCCATGGCGGGAGCAGCCGGAGGCCGGCTGCTGCGTTAGACGGGCTCTTTCAGGCGGTCCAGCAGGTGAAACAGGGCTACGGCCGCCAGCCCATTCAGTAGGCCGAAAGCGAGCGTAAGCTGCAATTCGAATCGCAAGGGCTGCGCCAGCAGGGCCCTCACCAACACCCAGTAGAAAAACTGGTGGAAAGCGAAGAAGAAATAAGCCAGCACCCACCTCAGCAGCGCGTGCTCCACGTCGAAACGCAGCGAAATCGAGGCGGCAAAGTAGCCGCTCAGCGTCTTGACTATGCCGAAGACGCCCAGCGGCTGGTGCGAGAGGGAATCCTGCGCCAATCCGATCGCCGCGCCGGCCAGTGCGCCGCGGATGGGGCTGCGCCGCAGCAGGGCGAAATACAACGTCACCAGCAGCGGCAACTCGAGGTAGGCCAAGAACCGGACGAAGCGCGGCACGTAGACCTGGAAAAGGATGGCCAGCAGCGCGACCGTCAGCAAGACCCAGCGACGCATGGGCGCCATGCGTCGCTCGCGGGCGCTGGCGATGAGGATTCGCTCGTCCACTTCGTCTTCAGTCTACCGGACTACTTGGGCGGGGCCGGGTTCAGGCGCCGAAGAGGCGATCGAAGAATTCGCGGGTGCGCTCCTGAATGTGGGCCAGCTCGACTTCCAGGGGTTCGTCGTGGAGGTGGTCGGGCGTCCAGCGGCTGACCAGTTCCGCCAGCATCTCGGCTTGCGGGCCGCTCCGAGGCAGGCTCCCGGCAGCCTGGCCCGTGATGAGGCGAAGCCCGTGGTCCAGGGCGCGATAGAAGGTGGCCGCGTCGCGCAAAAAGTCGGCATCCTGACGGTCGAGGTGTCCCATCTCTTCCAGGACGTCGATGCGGGCCGGCGTATTCAGGACGCGGTAAAAGATGCCTGCGCCCTTCAGACGCAGGAACATCAGCGCGAAGTCGATATCGTAGTAGCCGCCGCGGCCGGCCTTGAGAGGGTTGGTGGCCCCCTGTTCTTTCTCGATCCGCCGGCGCATTTGCGCGAGGCGGGTGCGGGACCGTCCGCTCTGCCCGTACCGCCGCCAGTCTACGCGTTGTAGCTCTCTGAGGAACTCGGTGCCGCGCTCCACGTCTCCCGCCACGGCGCGGGCTTTCATGTAAGTGATCCCTTCCCAGGCTTCGGCGCGCTCGGCAAAGTAACTCTTATAAGCGGCGTCCGTCTGCACCAGAGGGCCTTCGCGCCCGTCAGGGCGCAGGCGGGTGTCCACAGCGAAGATCACCCCCTGCCCTGTGTAGGCGCTGATCAGCGCGATCATGCGCTCGGCCACGTGCGTCCAGAAAACCAATTCGTGAGCATCGGACTCCGGCAGCACGAAGACCAGGTCGGCGTCGGAGGCCAGATCAAACTCGCGCATGCCCAGGCGGCCGAGCGCGATGACCATCATCTGATCGGAGGGCTCGTAGGCGGCCGAGGCCGGCGGGTGCGCGGCGACAACCTGGCGCACAGCCATGCGGTATGCTGCCGACAGGACGGCGTCGGCGAGGTCCGAGGTCTGTTCGAGCGTGGAGAAGATCGGCGTTCGCAGGCAGACGCTCTCTGCCTGGATGCGGAACATCTCGCGGCGGAAGAGGCGGCGCAACTCCACCGGGTCGCCGGCCTCGCGTATCGCCGCGATCCGCTGCGGGTCGGCGGCGGGCTGCCGGCGCAGCGCTTCGAGTTCATCGAGCAGTTCGGGACTGCGAATCAGCTCCTCGCTGAAGAAAGGGCTGTGATCGAGCAGATCGAAGAGGTAGCCGGCCAGGACGGGATCCTCGTCGAACCGGCGCAGCCTTTCGGGCTCGCCGACCAGCCGCTCGAGAAGGTGGGCGAAGTAGGTAGTGCCGCGTCGCAGACAGCCGCGGCTCAGGGACAAGGCCAGCTGGGGCGCGCGCTCGTCGAGCGAGCGGATGAGGTTGACGGCGTCCGGAGCGGTCGGGGTCGTTTCGGACGGCAGTCCTGCATCGAGCTGGTTCTGGTAATAAACGGGCTGCTGCGCGTGAATGACCCGCTCATAAATTTCCCGAACCTCGCGGAGGTGACGTTCGAGTTCGCTCAGCAGCAACTCGGCCGTGGGACGCCGACCGATCTGGCTGAGCGGCATGCGGCGCGCCAGTGCGGCCAGCTCCTGTTGGGAGGTAGGCAGCGTGTGCGTCTGCCGGTCCTCGACGATCTGCAGGCGGTGTTCGAGGTGCCGCAGGAACTGGTACGCCGAGACCAGACGCGAGTATTCGCTCGGCGAAAGCAGATTCTTGTCGCGCAGGCGAAAAAGCGCGAGCAGGGTGCCGCCGTGACGCACCCAAGGTTCGCGCCCGCCGTGAAGCCGCTGGAGGCACTGCACCAGGAACTCGATGTCCCGGATGCCCCCGCGGGCCAGTTTGATGTCGATGCCGCCCGGCGCGCGCCGCTGCGCCAGCTTCTCGCCGATCCGTTCGCGTGTCGCGAGGGCGGCTTCCACGACCGAGAAATCCAGCGTGCTCGAGTAAATGAGCGGTTCGACGGCTTCCAGAAACTGCGCCGCGAGTTGGCGGTCTCCCGCCGCGGGCCTGGCTTTAATCAGCATTTGCAGTTCCCAGTCCCGCGCGCGCTGACGGTAGTAATTCAGGGCTGCCTCCAGCGAGAGGGCGATCTCGCCTAACCTTCCGTCGGGTCGCAGCCTGAGATCCACGCGGTAACACTGGCCTTCGGGCGTCGGGGTGGAAAGAAGGTTGGTGAGGCGGCAGGCGAGTTTGTGGAAAAACTCCTTGTTGGTGATGCTCTCGGGACCTTCGGTCTGCCCGTTGGCTGAATAGATGAACATCAGATCGATGTCCGAGCTGTAATTCAACTCGAGCCCGCCGAGCTTGCCAAGCGCGATGATCGCGAAGACGGCAGGATCAGGGCCCGGCTGTTCCGGCGCCGGGTGAGGCGCCCCGTGCCGACGGGAAAGCTCCTGCAGGATGCGCGAGCATGCCAGCTCGAGAATCGCGTCGGCCAGACTCGAGAGCTCCAGTGTGGTTTCCGCGAGCGTGGCCAATCCCACCGCGTCTCGAGCCACGATGCGCAAGAGCTGCCGACGGCGAAAGCGTGCGAGAACTTCGGGCGCAGGCACCCCCGGTTCGAGCTCGCGCTCCAGCCGTGTGCGGTAATCGTCGAAGGCCAGCAGGCGATCCAGGTCTCCGGAGCCGATCAGTTCCTCGACCCATTCAGGATGTTTGACGACGGCATCGGATAGGAACTGGCTGACGGAGAAGACCGCTACCAGGACCGACAGTGCCCCCGGCAGCCGTGCGAGCCGTGCGAAGGCATCGGGCCGCTCGCGGGCGAGTCTTTCCAAGCCGCCGGCAGCGAGGTCGGGGTCGGGGGCGGAAGCCAGCACGGAAAATAGCGTGGGCTGTAGCTCGGCAGGAGTGGAGGCGGCTATGCGGGTCAACAGCTCTTCACCCCGCGTTCTGTCGCCGAATTCGATCTGCTGCGCCCACGCCGGCATGGCTCGCCCCGACTCCAGGGCGATTATAACCGGAAGACCCGAGATCCCCGGCGGGCCCCGCTACGCGTCAGATGTCGTAGTAGAGCTCGAATTCGTAAGGATGCGGACGGAGGCGAACCGCCTCCGCCTCGTTCTTGCGCTTGTACTGTATGTAGGCCTCGATGAGCTCTTCCGTGAAGACCTCCCCCTTGAGAAGAAAGGCGTGGTCCTGCTCGAGGCAATCGAGCGCCTCGTCGAGCGAGGCGGGCATCGAGGGCACGCCGCGCAACTCCTCCGGCGACAGGTCGTAGATGTCCTTATCGAGCGGCTGGCCGGGATCGATCTTGTTGAGGATGCCGTCCAAGCCCGCCATCATCATGGCGGCGAAGGCCAGGTAGGGATTGCAGGAGGGATCCGGCGGCCGGAACTCGACCCGCTTGGCTTTAGGGCTGGGCGAGTACATGGGGATGCGGATGGCCGCCGAACGATTGCGCCGGGAGTAAGCCAGATTGACCGGAGCCTCGTAGCCGGGCACGAGCCGCTTGTAGCTGTTGGTGGTTGGGGCGATGATGGCGGAAAGGGCGCGCGCGTGAGCCAGCAACCCGCCAATATACCAGAGGGCGAGCTGACTCAGGCCGGCATAACCGTCTCCGGCGAACAGCGGCTGCCCGTTCTTCCACAGACTCTGGTGCGTGTGCATTCCGCTGCCGTTGTCGCCGAAGATAGGCTTGGGCATGAAGGTGACGGTTTTGCCGTATTGGTAAGCCACGTTGCGCACGATGTACTTGTACTTCATCATGTTGTCGGCGGTGCGCAGCAGCGTGTCGTAACGCAGGTCGATTTCCGCTTGGCCCCCGGTAGCCACCTCATGGTGATGACACTCCACCACCAGTCCGGCGCGCTGCATGGCTTGCACCATCTCGCTGCGAAGATCCTGGTAGTGGTCGGTGGGAGGAACGGGGAAGTAACCTTCCTTGTAGCGCGGCCGGTAACCCAGGTTCTCGGTGCGCCGCCCGCTGTTCCAGCGACCTTCTTCGGCATCGATGTAATAGAAGCCGGAGTGCTGGTTCTGCTCGAAGCTGATGTTGTCGAAGATGAAAAATTCCGCCTCGGCGCCGAAGTAACAGGTGTCGGCGACTCCTGAGTTCAGCAGATACAATTCCGCCTTGCGCGCGATCCAGCGCGGGTCCCGCTCGTAATGCTGTCGCGTGATGGGATCGATCACGTCGCAGATCATCACCAGGGTGGGCGTCTCTCCGAAGGGGTCCATGAATGCAGTCGTGGGGTCGGGCACCAGCAGCATGTCGCTTTCGCTGATCGCCGCCCAGGCCCGGATGCTCGAGCCGTCGAAGCCGAATCCCTCCTCGAAAGACTCCTCCGTAAGCTCCTGGATGGGGTAGGAAACGTGGTGCCAGATTCCGGGGATATCGGCAAAGCGGAGGTCCACCTGGCGCGCTTCGTTCTTTCTTGCGTACTCGATGACTTCTTTAGGGGTCATACTTCCTCCAGCGGATACAATTTAGGCGGGAACGCCGCAGCGGAAGTTGCTATTAGAATAGCGGAAGGCGCGGGCGCGCCGCAACCCATGCAACAAATCGAGCTGCCTCTCCAGCCGGAACGACGCATCTACACGGTCAGCGAGCTCAGCGCGGCGTTGCGCGCCTTGTTCGAGCGGGAGTTCCAGGACATCTGGGTGGCCGGCGAGATCTCCGGTGTGCGTGCGGCGGCAAGCGGCCACGTCTACTTCACGCTCAAGGACGACGCTGCGGTTCTCCGCTGCGTTGTCTTCCGTTCCACGTTGCGGTACCTGCGTTTCAAGCCTGAGGAGGGCATCGCGGTGTTGGCCCGCGGTCGGCTCGATCTTTGGGAGGCCCGCGGCGAGTATCAAATGCTCGTCGAGTATCTGGAACCTCAGGGTGTCGGCGCTCTGCAAGTGGCTTTCGAGCAGCTTAAGAAGAAACTGGCGGCGGAAGGCCTGTTCGACCCGGCGCGCAAGCGCCCCATACCGCGCATCCCGCGCCGCATCGGCATTATCACCTCTCCCGTGGGTGCGGTGATCTCCGACATGCTGCAGATCTTGCAGCGCCGTTTCCCAGCCTTGCACGTCCGCGTTTACCCGGCACTCGTGCAGGGCGAAGGCTCGGTCGAAGACGTCTGCGGCGGCCTCGATTACTTCAGCCGCACGGGTTGGCCCGACGTCGTCGTGCTTGCCCGCGGCGGCGGCTCGCTCGAGGATCTGTGGACCTTCAACGAGGAAGCAGTGGCGCGGGCCATTGCTGCCTGCTCGGTTCCCGTGGTTTCAGCCATCGGGCACGAAACCGATTTCACGATCGCCGATTTCGTGGCTGACCTGCGCGCCCCCACGCCTTCGGCCGCAGCCGAAATGTTGACGCCCAGCCGTCAGCAGTTGCTCGAGCAGATCGCCGGCATCCTCAGCAAGATGAACCAGGCTATGCGCTACCGGCTGACGCAGGCGGCGCGGTCTCTGCAGGAGCGCGGCTTGCCGCGTGCGTTCAGCGTGCTTCAGCGGCGGCTCGGTCGCAGCTTTCAACGCGTGGACGAATTGGACTACCGCTTGCGCGAATTGGCGCGGAGCGGGCTCGAAGCACGCCGTCGGCGGCTTCAGGCGCTGGAGGTGCGCCTGCGTGCGCAGGACCTGCGGTTGCGCTTCTCGGAGTTCCGGCGGAGGCTGGAAAGCGCCCGGCAAGTCCTCGAAGTTCGAACACGCGAGCGCGTGGCGGGGATGCGCGTTCGCCTGGAGCCGTTGGTGGCACAACTGGGGCAGCTCAGTCCCCTGCGCGTGCTGGAGCGCGGCTACGCCATCGTGCAGGATGAAGCGGGTCGCATCGTCAAAGATGCCACTGAGGCGCCGCCGGAGACCCGCCTGCGCGTGCGGCTGGCGCGCGGGCAGCTTCGGGTGGGCGTGATCGAATCCTCCCCAAGCTGAGCCGAAGCTTCAGACCACGGGTGGTCCGTACCAGGGGGGTGGCAGCTCGTCCAAGGCAGCCACATAGACTTGCGGCGTCGCGCTGCGATCGCTCGCGAAGGCGATCAGCCGGCCGTCGGGGGAAAAGGCCGGGTGCGGGTGCGTCCACTCTGCCTCCAGCTCGCGTTCCTCCCAGCCGACCCTGGCATCGGGGGCCGGATGGTTCCGCCCCCATTCTTCCCCTTGATTGCCGGCCTGCGACAGGCAGATCCGTTGGCGCGCGCCGGTGAGCGGATCCACGACAAAGATGCCCTCGTCCGGCTCGTGGGTGTCGGTGACGATGAGGGTTCCCGGAGGGTTGGAAGCCGGGTGCCAAGCGCTGAAGCGTGCGAGCTCCCGCACCTCGCGGGTTTCCCAGTCCATCCGGCAGAGAGCGTGCGGCCGGCTGGAGAAAATCAGGTCGCCGGTCACCCCCAGAAAGGTTTCGTGCGCGATCCATTCCTCGGGGCCGCACCGATAGAGGCACTCCAGGCCTGCGCCGTCGCGCCGGATGCGGTGCATGCGGGGAGCTCCGGCGAAGCACACCACGAGCCACTCGGCTTCCAGAGGATGAAACTCGAGGTTGGCGACGGGACGAGGGAGTGGGACGAAATCCCAGCGCGTGCCGTCGGTGCGCCCGACCACGAAGCCGTGCTGGCGTCCCTGGCGCGCGGGCGCCGCCAGCCAGTCCCCCGCCAGCGCGCAGGGTCCGAGGCGGGTGTGGCCGAGGGAGACCACGCAGCTTTCCTCCAGCGTCGAGCGCCGGATCATCCAGAGAGAGCCGCCACGCGCGAAAAAGATCTTGTCGCCGCCGTGATGGACTGCCGCGCTGAAGGGCTGCACCGGCGCGCCCTCGGTCAGTTGACGGATGCGCCCGTCAGCGAGCAGGAGCTCGAAAAGCTGCGTGGGACCGTCCCTGTCCGACGCCACGATGAGGGCCTCGCCGTCGGGCGTGAAGGGGTTATTCCCTGCCAGGTGATGGCGGCCAGGCCGTGCAGTGAGCTGACGCACACGCGCAGGGCCGGCCAGCTCATGCGCCTCGGATGACTCCGGCGGGCGCCACCACCCTTTCCCCGAATCCACGGCCTGTCGACTCCGGCAGTTCGAGGGCGGAGCCGCCTCCTCGTAGTTCCCGTGCATGGTAGCACACCGGGCATCCCACGAGTCGTGCCGGCAGGCGGCCCGGCTGCGGGGTCCGCGGCCAACGCGTCAATTCACCCTTGACAGGGCCGGGAGGGGTCGGAGTAAAATCGCACCCATCAGCTCGCCCTGGGTGGGCGCAGCAGTCGAGGAGTGGAGTGTGCGTTTATGCGTTGCATCGCATATTTAGTCAGTTCGCTAGCCGCAGCGCTGGCCGGCGCGGCCACACTCGCCGCCCAGACGGCGACCACAGCCGTGGTCTCCGGCACGGTCAAGGATCCCTCCGGCGCCGTGATCCCGGGCGCCAACGTGGAGCTGATCGAGTTGAACACAAAACTTAGCCGGCAGCAGACGACCAACGAAGCCGGCCAGTTCTTCTTTCCCGCAGTGCCCCCCGGCCTCTACGACCTCAAGGTGGGCGCGTCGGGTTTCCGCAGCGCCACGGTGCACCAGCTCCGCGTGGAAGTGGCGCGCAGCTACGTTCAGGACGTGGAACTCGAAGTAGGCGCCATTACCGAGACGGTGGCCGTGACGGCGGAGGCGCGCGCTGAGTTGCAGACTGTGGACGCCACCGTGGGCAACGTGCTTTCCGGTCGGGCCCTGCCTGTACTGCCCACCTTCACGCGCCAGGCCAACGAGCTGCTCACACTCCAGCCGGGGGTCACCCCCGACGGCCAGGTCACCGGGGCGCGCAACGATCAGAGCACGTTTGCGCTGGACGGCATCGACGTGACGAACCAGAGCGTGGGCGGGCTGGGCACCTACATGTACCTGGGCATCGAGAGCGTCGAGGAGTTCCGCGTGGGCGTGGCCAACCCCAACGCCAGCTTCGGCCGGGGCGCGGGCGGGCAGGTGGCGATCATCGGCCGCCGTGGCTCCAACGAGCTGCACGGGGCGCTGTTCTGGTACCACCAGAACGATGACCTGAACGCCAACACTTGGACGAACAATCGCAACAGGATCAAGGAGCCCGAGCTCAAGGACAACCGCTTCGGCTTCCGAGTGGGCGGCCCGGTTTGGCGGGATCGCATCTTCTATTTCGCCAACTACGACGGGCGGCGCTTCCCGCGCTCGAGCGACATCAACCGGCTGGTGCCGACCGAATCGCTGCGCCGCGGCGAGCTGCGCTTCCGCGATGCGGCGGGCAACATCAACACGTATCCGTTGGCCACGTCGCGCTTGTGCGGGCCTACGGGCGATCAGCCCTGCGACCCGCGCGGCCTGGGCTTGAGCCCGGCCATCGCCAAGCTGTGGTCCTTCCTGCCGCCCGGCAACGATCCCAGCCTGGGTGACGGGCTGAACACGATCGGTTTCCGCGCCACGGTGCAGCATCCCTTCACCAGCGATTTCTACATGGGACGCCTTGATTTCAACCTCCGCAGCAACTGGCGTCTGGACGGCGCGTTCCGCTACTACCGCGAACTGGATCGCAGCAACGCCCAACTTTCCATCATCAACGGCAACGTGCAAAGCGTACGCCAGTTCCCCAATCGCCAGAACATGCTCAACGTCGGTTTGACGGGCGCCTTCCGGCCCAACTTGACGGGCGAGTTCCGCTTCGGGTGGGTGCGCGTGCGACCTGCCACGGACTCGCTGCGTCCCAATGAGGCGGCCAAGATCCTGGCCATTCCCGAGACGAACACGCCCCAGGGCTATATCGCGCTCGATCAAGGCGCACTCGAGGGAACTTACGCCCTGCTGGCCGAACCGATCGACGTGGGCACGCAAGTGGCGCGCAAGCAGGCCAACGACAACCGGGTCTTTCAGTGGAACGCCGATCTGAACTGGGTGCGCGGTCGGCACTCGTTCCAGTTCGGAACGCACATACGCGATCTGCCCACCCGGCACCTGCGCGACGACAAGGTGCTGGGCGCTCTCGGCGCGCTGGTGGCCCAGATCGATTCCGACTACGGAGCGATCCGGCTTCCGGCCAGCATCGCTCCTCCCACCTGCGGTCCGGGGCGCACCACCTACTGCCTGCAGGCTTCCGACGTGCGTCAGTGGAACCGCCTGTACGCTTCGGCTCTGGGCATCATTGACAACGTCAGCATCATGGTTGTCCGCGACGGCCAGTTCAAGCCCCTGCCTTACGGCACGCTGCTCGAGTCCGACACGCGCGGCATCCGCGCGCCTGAGTTTTACTTCCAGGACGTCTGGCGGGTCACTTCGTCGTTGACGGTGACCTTCGGCGTCAACTACGGCTGGCAGACGCCGCCTACGGAGCGGTTGGGGCGATATACGTTCCAGATCCTGCGCGATACGGGCGAGTTCGTCACCGCCGAGAAGTTCCTGAACGCTCGCCGGCGGGCGGCCGAACAGGGACAGATCTACAATCCCGAGTTTGCTTTTCTGCCCATCCGATCAGCGGCCGGCCGCGGGGTCTTCGACATCGATTGGAACAACATTGCGCCGCGTCTGTCGGCCTCGTGGAATCCCGCGGCGGGCGGCGGCCGGCTGGGCCGGCTGCTCGGTGACCGCAAGACCGTGTTCCGCGGGGGCTGGAGCATGATCTACGATCGCCAGAACACGGTCCAAAGCGTGATCATTCCCTCGCTAGGCGTAGCGTTTGCGCAAACCATCAACGTCAGTGCGCCGCCCTGCAACGCCACCGGGCAGGGCGGTCGCGGCTGCGATCCCAACAATCCCAACCAGGCCGCGAGCGTGTTCCGCGTGGGCCAGGACGGCACGATTCCCCTGCCGAAGGTTCCTGAGCAATCGATCCCCGTGTCTCCGGCCTGGTGCAAGACCGGCTCGGCCAGTTGCCTCTTCCCGGAGATACTCTCCTTCCAGGTCGATCCCACCATGAAGGTGGGTGAGAACTACGCCGTGGATTTCACCATCCAGCGCGAGCTGCCCGCGGACCTGCTGCTCGAAGTCGGCTTCGCAGGCCGTTACGCCCGCAAGCTACCACAGAGCATGAACCTGGGACAGGTTCCTTACATGCACAAGGATCCGGCTTCCGGCCAGACGTTCGCGCAGGCCTTCGACGCGGTGGCGACGGCCCTGCGCGCCGGTCTGACGCCGAGTCCGCAGCCGTGGTTCGAGAATCAGGTGCCCGGCGGGACCGCAGCGCTGGTGGCCGCGGCGCGCTCGAACTTCATCAACGGCGATCTCAACGCGCTGTTTTTGACGTTGGATCTGCGACGTATGGCGCAAGGGTTGCCGCCCTTCAACAACTACATGTCGCGCACGCTCTTCCTGCGTTCCAGCCTGGGTCGCTCCAACTATAACGCGCTGCTGGCCACTCTCCGCAAGCGCATGTCCCGGGGGCTGACCTTCGACCTGAACTACACCTTTTCGCGTTCGCTCGATCAGGTCGGCTACTGGCAGAACTCGGCGAACGTCATGCCCAACAACTTCGACCTCAACGCGGAATACGGGCCCTCGGTGTTCGACCTCACGCACATGCTGGTCGGGCACTGGCTTTACGAATTCCCCTTCCGTTCAGGGAAGCGCGGTCTGGATCGTCTGGTGGGCGGCTGGCAAATCTCCGGCATCGTCACCGCGCGCAGCGGCGATCCGCTGACCGTGACGCAGGGCAGCCAGGTTTGGGGCGGCAGCTTGTTCCTGGGCTTCAGCTCCGGCGCCATCCCCACCCGCAACCCCAAGGAGTTCGGCAACACGGTGCACCGCAACGTGGCCGGATCGGGCGGCGTGGGGACCACCGGCAATCCTGCCACCGGAGGCAGCGGTCTGAACCTGTTCGCCGATCCCGAGAGCGTTTTCAAGAGCTTCCGGCGCGTGTTGATCAGCCAAGACGGCCGCTCCGGCCGCGCCAACCCGTTGCGCGGGTTGCCGCGGTGGAATCTGGATGTGTCGCTGGGCAAGCGCATCCGGGTCGTCGAGCGCGCCGAAGTCCGCTTCAGCTTCGATTTCTTCAATGTGTTCAACAAGGTGGACTTCGTCAACCCGACGCTCGATCTGAACAACGCGCGCGCCTTCGGCGTGCTCAGCACGCAGTTTACGCCGCCGAACCGCTTCGCGGGCAGCCGCTGGATCCAGGCGGGCTTCCGGGTGGAGTTCTGAGGCGCGCCTCAGCCGATCTCGGCGACGGCCTCGATTTCTACGCGCGCGCCGCGGGGAATACGCGAGACCTCGACCGTGGCGCGCGCGGGCGGGGTCGAAGGGAAATAGCGCGCGTAAACCTCGTTCATGCGGGCGAAATCGTTCAGGTCGGCCAAGTATACCGTCGTTTTGACGACGCGCTCCAGCGACGAACCGCACGCCTCGAGGATGGCCCGTAGATTTTCCAGCACTCGCGCGGTTTGAGCCGCGACGTCGTCCTCGACCAATTCGCCGGTAGCCGGGTCGAGAGGGATCTGACCGCTCACAAAGACGAAGCCTTGCGAAATTACGGCTTGAGAGTAAGGCCCCACGGCGCGCGGCGCCTGTTCACAGGTGACGATCTGTTTCATTGTCCTGCTCCCATCTGCAAGGTGCCGATGATCTCCCTCACGCCGGCGATGCCCTGAGCGGCCAGGAACCGATCCAGTTCCCGCGCCACGCGCAGAGGCGCTCTGGGGTCCCAGAAGGTCGCGGTGCCGACCTGCACTGCCGTCGCTCCGGCGATGAGGAACTCGGCCGCATCCTCGCCGTTCGCGATGCCGCCCATGCCTACGACCGGGATCCTGACGACCTGGGCCGCTTCCCAAACCATGCGCAGCGCGATCGGTTTAATGGCAGGCCCTGACAATCCTCCCAGGCCGCCGCCCAGGCGCGGCTTGCGCGTGCGCACATCGATCGCCAGCGCCAGAAACGTATTGACCAGGGAGACGGCGTCGGCGCCGGCTTCCTCGGCGGCACGGGCCAGCGGCTGGATGCGCGCGACGTTGGGCGAAAGTTTCACCATGAGCGGCCTTCGCGCCACGCGGCGTACCGCCGCCACAAGCTCCGCCAGCAGGCCGGCGTCGCTCGAAAAGTACATCCCGCCCTTCTTCGTGTTCGGGCAGGAAACGTTCAGCTCGTAGCCCGCCAAGCCTTCGGCGTCCTCGAGCACCCGCACGACCTCGACGTAGTCTTCCACCGTGTAGCCGAAGACGTTGGCGAAGACCGGCGTGCGAAAGCGGCGGAGCGCGGGCAGTTTTTCGCGCACGAAAGCTCGCACGCCGATGTTCTGGAGGCCGACGGAGTTGATCATCCCGGCCGCCGTTTCCCAAAGCCTCGGGGGAGGATTGCCCGCCATGGGTTCGCGCGACAGGCCCTTGACGACCAATCCGCCCAGTTGGTTCAAATCCAGGTGATCGGCGAATTCGACGCCGTAGCCAAATGTTCCCGAGGCGGCCAGCACGGGATTGCGCAGCGGGATCCCGCAGAGCGTAATCGCCAGGCGATCAGAGCTCATCCGCCGTCCTCTGAATCAGCTCCCAGAGCTCCCGCACGTCCTCGCGGCTGGTGTGGTAGTTGCCGATGGCGACGCGCAGCACGAAGCGTCCGTCCAGTTCGGTGTGCGAGAGGAAGAAGCGCCCGCTTTGGTTGACGCGCGCCAGCAGGCGCCGGTTCGCTTCGTTGTCGCCGCGCAGCCGGAAGCAGACCGTGGAGAAGGGCACGGGCGCCACTCGCTCGAAACGGGAGTCGGCCTCGATCCACGCCGCCAGTTCGGCGGCCCACGCAATGTGGGAGCGCAGCAGCTTCGTGATTCCTTCCCTGCCCAGACGCCGCAGCACGAACCAGAACTTGAGTGCTCGGAAACGCCGTCCCAATGGCACGCCGTAATCCATCAGATTGACTGCGCGGGAGTCCTCGGCGGTGCGCAAGTATTCGGGGACCAACGAGAAGGCGCGACGCATCACGTCAGGCCGCCGCGTATAAAAGGCGCTCAGGTCCAGCGGCGTAAACAGCCACTTGTGCGCGTTCACCACGATGGAATCGGCCCGCTGCCAGCCTTCGAACAACGGCCGTTTGTCGGGGAGGATGGCGGCGGCGCCCGCATAGGCCGCGTCCACGTGGAGCCAAAGCCCGTAGCGCTCCGCGAGCCGGGCACAGGGCTCGAGCGGATCGACGCTGCTGGTCGAGGTGGTGCCGGCCGTGGCCACGATGCAAAACGGGCGCAGACCCGCGGCGCGGTCCTGCTCGATGGTCCGCTCGAGCCGATCCTCCCGCATGCGGAATTCCGCATCCACCGGGATTTTGCGGATGTAGCGCCTTCCGATGCCGAGCACGAGCGCGGCCTTATCGATGGAGGAGTGGGCATGCTCGGAACAGTAGAGCGTTAAGCCAGGCTGCGCGCCACGCTCGCGCGCTTCCGGATCCGCCATCTCTCGTGCGGCGGCGATCGCGTGCAGGCTGCTGACCGAGGCGGTATCGAAGATCTCTCCGAAGAATTCGGCGGGCAGGCCCAGCCACTGTCGGAGCCAGGCCAGGGTTACCTGCTCCAGCTCGGTTACCGCGGGCGAGCTCAGCCAGTGGATGCCGTTGGTGTTCAAAGCGGCGGCCAACATCTCGCCCAGCACCGCCGGTGGCGAGCACGAGCTGGGGAAGTAGGCGAAGAAGCGCGGGTGGTTCCAGTGCGTGACGGCGGGCACGATCAGCCGTTCGAAATCATCCAGCAGCCTTTCGTAACTCTCGCCCTGTTCCGGCGCCTCGGCCGGCAGGGCGTCTACGAGTTCGCCGGGTCTCATGGGCGCACGCACCAGGTAGCGCCGCGGATCTTCATAGTAGCGAGCGATCCAATCCACTACGCGATGCCCGGCTTTGCGGAACTCCTCGATTGGCTCGTTCATCGGATTTTGACTGCTCCCGTAGCTAGCATCCTGGCGGCCGCTTCCGGGGGAACCTTCCAGCTCCTGTCAAAGCGGCCCTCGGCGATGACATGCTCGAGCGAACCCTTGAAGAGGATGAAGTCCTGGAAACTGTCCAGCAGGCGGGGCACGAGCGGGACGAAGCCGAAGCCGCCGCGTTGCGCGCGCTCGGCGCCCGTCCAAAAAGGCAGCCCGGAGTTGACCACTACCAGCCGGCCTCCGGCCGGCGCCACGAAGACCAAGCCGTAGTCGGCAGCGCCCGGGTTCAGTTCGAGAGGTAGTTGGTCGGCCAGGCGCGCAATCAGGAGGTTCGTGTGGCGATTACCGAAGAGGATCAAGTGACTCCCGTAGAGGTCGGCTTCGGTGACCTCGTTGTCGGCCAGGACCCGGAAGAAAACAAGCAGACGACCCCTGGGCGTGGACCAATCGGCCGCCAGGGCGGCGGTGCGACGACGGATTTCGATTTCGTCCTCCGAGCCGGGCGCCATCGTGCCGTAGACATAGATATGCCGTCCCGCGAAGGCCTCTCCGATGGGGCCCTCAAGCCCGGGCCGCTTCGCGCCCGCGGGGGGCTCATAGCGACCTCGTTCCCAGCCCTTGCCCTTCTTACGAAAGCACGCAGGCGAGCGGGCCGGCAGGGTGAGCGGTTGGCCGTCCACGGTGGCTTCCAGGGGCCGGGAGGAGTCGTAGCTCGGGTGCCCTTCGAGCTTCAGCGTGAAGCCGTCCAAGCCCACGGTGCGGACATCGAGTTGGTTGGGTCCCGTGAACTGTGCATCCAGCGAGGCTGGTTGTCCCGGCGTCAACCCGTCTATCTCCACCCAGTACGCGCGGCGGTATTTGTAGGCCTCGGTCGTGAACCGTACGCGCTTGGGAAAACGCTCCCGCCGGTGCTGGGCGAACCAGCGGAAAATGGCGGCGTCCTGATAGGCTCGGTCCCATGCGTTGTGACGGACGCCAGGATATTCGATGTACTCGGCGTGCACGCCGTGGTCGAGCAGCAAGCGGTGCCATTTGCGCGAGACTGCGACCGGCACGAGCGGATCGAGTTCGCCGTGGAAAAGGCGTACAGGCAGGTTGAGCGCGTTCGGCGCCAGCGGCTCGAGCCCGGCAGGGACGGCGGGACAGACCGCTGCCACAGCGGCCCAGACGTCGGGACGCGTCAAGGCCAGACGCAGCGCTCCCCCGCCCCCCATCGAAAGGCCGGTGAGGTAGACGCGATCTTCGTCCACCGAAAACCGCTTTTTTACTTCGGCGAGCGTGTCGTAGACGTCTTTCTCCGCGAGGCCCTGGTAACCCATCGTGCCCCGCGCGAGCGGCGTGGCCACGATGAAATCCACCTCCGGAAGGGGCGGGAAACGTCGGGTGGCTTCGGCATCGGTTTCGCCGAGCAGATTGCCGCGGCCGAAAACCCGCCTGAGATTGAGCCGGTGATTGGAGCCGGCGCCGTGAAGGCTGATGACGAGCGGGTACTTGCGGCTCGGATCGTAGTTCTTTGGGAGGTAGAGTCCGAAGGGCTGATCGGAATCGTCGGCATCGGAGAAGAACGTAGCTACCTGCGGTCCCGGCGCCAGAAGCTGCGCCGCAAGGGCCGCGGAGACGGCCAGCATCGAAGCTGATGGCAGCCTACGCATTGCGGCATTTTGTCAGCACCTGGGGGAGCCACTCCGCGAACCAGGTGCGGAACTGCGCGAGGCGGCGCTGTTCTTCAGGCGAAAGCGGCACGGCGTGCGGGCCCGCGGCCAGGCCGCGCACGCTCAGGGCTTCGCGGATCGCCATCGGGGCGGGAAAGCTGTCGACCCACGCGATGAACTCGTGCAGGTGCGCGTCGAGCCGTTCTCGCCGCTCGGCGTCGCCGCGGGCGATGGCCTCGTCGAGCGCCACCAGCAACTCAGGAATGGCGCAGGCGCAGCCGGAGATAACTCCGTCGGCGCCCGCCGATCGCGCGGGAGTGAACAGGACGTCGTTGCCTATTAACAGGCGAAAGCCGCATCGCTGCCTGGCGGCGCGCAGTTTGACGAAGTTTTCCCAGCGGCCGCTGGAATCCTTGATGCCTGCGAACAGGCCGGTGGAAAGCAGCTCGATGGCGGTTTCGGCGGCGAGTTCGTTGGTGAAGAAGGGAATGTTGTAGAGATAGATCGGCGCGGCCCCCTTCAACTCGGCTGCGAAGCGCAGCAGGTATTCCTTCACTTCCGGCTGGCGATAGCGGAAGAAGTGCGGCGGCATGATGAGCAAGGCGGCTGCGCCCGCGCCGACGGCAGCTCGCGCCAGAAGCAGGGCGCCGTCCAGCGTGCTGTGAGCGACGCAGGCTATGACAGGTACGCGGCTGTTACGGACCGCTTGTTCGATGAGACGGCGGCGCTCGTCCACGTCGAAGTTCGTGAACTCACCGGTCGTGCCCATCAGCACGACGCCCTCGACTCCGCTGCTCGCCAGGAACTCAAGTAACGCGAGAACCGCTCCGGAGTCCACTTTAGTTTCACCCGCCCGTCTGGGGGTCAGAGCGGCCACCATAACGCCACCCAGGGCGGTCGCTTCGCCTCTGGTCATTGAGATGCTTCGCGGCTGCGGAGCCTTGCGCCTGCCGCAAGCTGACATTGTAATCGCTTCACCGCAGTTGAGGCGAGGCGGCGTGTTGCGGGTGCGCCGCGGCGCCGGGCGTCCGGTGCCGTCGTGTCATAATGAAGTGCGAGCCTGCGGGATGGGTGAGTATCCGCTGGTCAGCATCGTCACTCCCGTCTACAACCTCGTCGATTTCATCGAGGAGACCGTCCTGAGCGTTCTCAACCAGGATTATCCCCGCATCGAGTACATCGTGATGGACGGGGGGTCCACCGACGGCACGCTGGAAATTCTGGCGAAATATCGTGACCGTTTGCGGGTAATTTCTGAACCTGATCGCGGAACGGCCGACGCCGTCAACCGCGGTTTTCGTCTTTCGAGCGGCGAAATCTTTGCATTTCTGAACGGCGACGACACTTATCTGCCGGGCGCTGTGCGGACCGCGGTCGAATGCCTCACCGCGCATCCGGAGGCGGGCGGTGTGTACGGCGAGGCAAACTGGATCACGGAAGACGGCCGTCTCATCCGGCGCTATCCCACGCGTCCTTTCGATCCCGTGCTGCTCGCTCACGAGTGTTACATCTGCCAGCCGGCGTGCTTTCTGCGGCGCGAAATATTTCTGAAAGCGGGGCTGCTGGATCCGGATCTAGAGTGCGCTTTCGATTACGATCTCTGGATCCGCGTTGCGCGCCTGGCGCCGCTTCAGAAAACCGACGCGGTGCTGGCGAACTCGCGCATCCGGCTTGCCGGCAAGACGCTGGGGCAGCGACGCCGCGTCTTCCGCGAGGCGTTGAGCGTGCTCAAGCGGCACTACGGCTACGTTCCGTTCGAGTGGATTTACGCCTACACGGCCTTTCTGATCGACCACCGGGATCAGTTCTTCGAGCCGCTGCGTCCCTCGCTGACCAAGCTGCTGGCGAGCCTGGCGGTGGGAGTTGGCTGGAACCGGGGCAGGGCGCTGCGGTTCCTGCGGGAGTGGGTGCGCTGGTTGACGCCTGGGTCGGCGGTCCGGCATTGGCGACGCTTGCGCCAGCGGTTTTGAGCGATCGGTGTCGACCCGACCCCTAGATGTTGGGCCTTTGGTGCTGGTTGGCCTACAAGTCGGCGCCCACGCGCTTTACTTCGGGGTCGAATCCGGTTACCATAGAACCAACCCCGGGCGGGTTCGCTCGGGGCGCCGCGGCCACCCGGTGTCGGCTGATTCCGGCGTCCGCAGGCGCCCAGCAAGCGAGGTCGGAAAACATTGCTGAAACTAAAGCGTCTGGAACTCCAGGGCTTCAAGTCGTTCGCCGATCGCACCGAGCTGCGCTTCGAGGGTGCGGGAATCGTCGCCATCGTCGGGCCAAACGGCTGCGGCAAATCGAACCTGGCCGACGCGATCCAGTGGGTGCTGGGCGAGCAATCGGCCCGCACCCTTCGCGGGGCGCGGATGGAAGACGTGATCTTCGCCGGGACCCGCGACCGCAAGCCGGTTTCGCTGGCGCAGGTCACGATGACCTTGGCCGAACCCGGCGTCGAGGCGGCGCCGCTCGACCAAGCCGGCAAGGTCAACGGCAAGCCGGTGAACGGCAAAGCGCAGTCGCTGCCTCGGCAGATCACCATCACGCGACGCCTCTTCCGCTCGGGCGAAAGCGAGTATCTCATCGACGGGCGCCCCGCCCGTCTCCGCGACATCCAGGACCTCTTCCTTGGCACCGGCCTGGGCCCGGATTCCTACGCCATCATCGAGCAGGGCCGCATCGGGCAGATCCTCAGCTCGAAACCGCAGGATCGCCGCCTGGTGATCGAAGAGGCGGCCGGCATCAGCCGTTTCAAGACCAAACGCAAGCTGGCCGAAGCGAAGCTGGAGGCCGCCAAGCACAACCTGGAGCGCGTCTTCGACATCCTGGAAGAGGTCGGCCGCCAGATGAACTCGCTCAAGCGTCAGGCCGCCAAGGCGCGTCGATACCAGGATCTGAAGGCGCAGATGTCGACGCAACTCCGGCTGGTGCTGGCTGCGCGCTACCGGGTGCTAGAGCGCGAGGCGGCTCGCATCGCGGTGGAGCTGAATTTGGCGGGCGCCCGCCTGGAGGCCTTGAGCAAGCAGGCTGCCGCAAAAGAGCTGGCGCACAAGGAGCTCCAGGACGAGGTCTTTCGCCTCGAAAAAGAGCTCTCGGAGGCGCGCCGCCGCCTGGCTGAGCTCGAGGTGGGCCTGGAGCGTACCCGCGGCCAGTTGGAATCGCAGAAGAATCAGGTTGGGGGAATCGAGGAGCGTTTGCGGGACGGCGCCGTCGAGGTTGCCCGTCTGGAGGAGCGCGAGCAAGAGCTGGCGCGCGAACTGACCGACCAGAAGTCCGCCCTCGCGGCTTTCGAGCAGCAGGAAACGGCGTTGCGCGAACGCCTGGAGGCCAAGAGCCGCGAGCGGGCCGAACTCGAGCGGAAGCTGGCGGAACGCGAGCGAGCCATCGAGAGCTCGCGCCAGGCCGTCCTGCGCCTGATGGGCGAGGTGGCGAGCCTGCGCAACCAGCTCGCGCAAGCCGAGGAACACCTGGCCGCCATCGAGCGGGATGCGGCGCGCGTGGCTCGCGATGAACAGTCGGCCGCGCAGGATCTGGGTTGGCTCGAGCAAAGCGAAAGCGAGATCGATGAGAAGGTCTCCAGCCGCCGGCACCAGCTCGCCGAGCTGGATGAACGTCGCCGTCGGGTCGAGGATGCGCTCGAAGCGGCGCGGGCGGAGGCGGCCCAAGCGCGTCGCGAGCAGGAGCGCCTTCACGCCGAGCTTTCCGCACTGCGTGCGCGCCGCGATTCCCTCGAGCAGATCCTTTCCCACCGTGCATACACCACGGAAGCGGTCAAGCAACTGTTCTCCGCCGTCGAGCGTGGACAAGCGGGGGACTTCCGGCCGCTGGGCGTGCTGGCGGATTTTCTCGAAGTAGACCCGGCTTGGGAGAAGGCGGTCGAAACGTTTCTGCACGCCGAGCTGGAATACGTGCTGGTGGACTCCTGGGAGCAGGCGCAGCTCGGCCTTAAGCTGCTGCGCTCGCTGGGTGACGGACAAGCCACCTTCCTGGTCGTCCCGGGCGAGGGCGCAGCTGGGGTTTCCGCGGCGGGCTCGGGCCGCGAAGATGCGGGTGTCCGGCGGCTGTGCGATGTGCTGCGCTGGAGCGACGGATTGGGCGGGCGGTTGCGCAACGCCCTGCCGCGCGTAAACTCCTGCCGGCTGGTGGACGACGAGAACGAGGCGCGTGGTCTGGCGACGGCGCACCCGGAGTTGTACCTGCTGCTCGCCGACGGCGCCTGGTACCACGGACACGCCTTAAGCGGCGGTCGCAAATCGGGAGGAGGCCCGCTGGCTCTGAAGCGCGAACTGCGCGAGCTGCGGGCGCTGGCGCAGTCGCGCGAGAAGGAGCTGGCGGCCCTGAGCGTCCGCCTGGAGGAGTTGACGGGTCGCATTTCGCGCCTCGAGCAGGAACTGGAAACGCTGCGCGCGGCCCGGCACGACCTGGACAAGCAGATCGTGGCGCTCGAGCACGAGCGCCGGAAGTTGGCCGAGGAACTCGGGCGAGCTCGATCGCGCCTGCAAGTCGCGGCGATGGAGCGCGAGCGGTTGGCGCGCGAGAAGGCTGCGATCGCGGAACGCCGCGATCGTACTCTGCGGAGCATCGCGGAGAAGGAGAACGCGCAACGGGAACAGGAATCGCGGCTGGCCGAGGAGCGGCGCCGGCTGGAAGAGCTCAGAAAGGCGGCGGCGCAGGCCGCCGACGAGCACGCTTCCTTGCGCGCCGTTCTGGCGACCCTGGAAGAGCGGCGGCGGGGCCAGGCGGCGGTCCTGGCGCGTTTGGAAGCCGAGCAGCGCAGCGTCGCCGGCAGACGCAGGACGCTCGCGAACGAACTCGAGCAGCTCGCATCGCAGAAAGCCGCTCTGGTTGAGCGGAGCGAGCACCTTGCCCGGCAGTTGGAGTCGCTTCAGACCGAGATCGCAGGCCTCTCACAGCAGGCCCGCGAACTGGAGGAGGCCGAAAGCGCCCGTCGAGAAGAGCTGATGGCGCTGGGTGAGGAACTGCGCGGCTTGCACGCCGAGGTGCAGGCTGCGCAGCAGAACCGCTCCGAGGTCGAGGTCGAGCTGGTGCGCCGACAGGCCGATCTGCGCTACCTGGACGAGACGAGCCGGAAAGAGCTCGGAATGCCGGCTGCGGAGCTGGCAAGCGCCGAGGAAACGTTGCCCGGCGAGGAGGAGCTTGCTGCGGCCGAACAGAGGTACCGGGAGCTGCTTGAGCGTCTGGAGGCTCTGGGACCGGTGAATCCGCAGGCCCTCGAAGAGTTCCAGGAAACCGAACAGCGGTACAACTTCCTCAACGCGCAACGCCAGGACCTGCTGGACTCCATCCGCGACACCGAACAGGCCATCCGCGAGATCGACGCGGAAACACGCAAGCGGTTCCAGGAAGCCTTCGCGGAGATAAACCAACATTTCAAAGAAATGTTCCAGCGCCTGTTCAACGGGGGCGCCGCCGAGATGCGGCTGACCGATCCGGAAAATCTGACCGAATCCGGCATTGACATCGTCGCCTCGCCGCCCGGCAAGCGACTTCAGAACGTGCTGCTGCTCTCGGGCGGCGAAAAGGCGCTGACGGCGTTGGCCCTGCTGCTGGCCGTCTTCAGGTATCAACCCAGTCCGTTCTGCGTACTCGATGAAGTCGACGCGCCGCTCGATGATCCCAACATCGACCGCCTCATGCGCATCCTGCGGGAGATGTCCGCTCACACGCAGTTCATCGTCATCACGCACACCAAGCGGACCATGGAGGCGGCCGAGGCCCTTTACGGCGTCACCATGGAAGAGCCGGGCGTTTCCAAGCTGGTGTCTGTGCGTTTGCGCACGCCGGAGGCGCCGCATGAGCCGGTCATGGAGACGGCCGCGCGCGCCTGAGATCGTTAGTTACTTCCAGACGGGGCCTTGCGCTTGAACCTGGCGATGCATCTCTGCCAGTTGTGCGGCCAACCGCTTTCGCCGTCCCGCTTCGCGAGCCGCCAGATCGTTGGCCTCGGCCGGGTCGCTCGCCAGGTCGTACAGCTCGAATTCCACCAGACGAGCCTGTTTGATGTAGGGCATGTCCTGGGCCGGATCGAAGACGCTGCCTGCCGGTCGGGGCGTAGCGCGGTCGGGGATGCCCAGAATTTTCCAGTTGCCCACGCGTAAGGCGGCCTTGGGGCGGCTGAGAGCGTTGTAGTAATGCCAGTAAAGCGGCTTATCGCGACGGAGGGGCCGACCGTCGAAGGCCGGCAGGATGTTGGCTCCGTCCAGGCCTCTGGGCGTCGCGATGCCGGCGGCGGCGCAGAGAGTTGGGAACAGATCCAAGCCGGAAATCGGCTCGGCGATCGTTCGCCCGGGTTGTGCCCGCCCGGGCCAGCGCAGCAGGCCGGGCACGCGGATGCCCCCTTCGTACAAGTGCAGTTTCATGCCGCGTAAGGGCCCCGGCGAGCCGTACGAGCGCCAGGCGCCTTTGTAACGGTTGAGCGTTTCCGGCCCGTTGTCGCTGGTAAAGAACACCAACGTACGGTCGGCATGGCCGGACTCGTCGAGGTAGCGCATCAGGCGTCCGAACTCATGATCCATCTGCGTCACATTGGCGCAGTAGAGCGCCTCACCCGGCTCCGCCATCCCGCGGTAGAGCTCGAGGAATTCCCGATCGGCTGCGATCGGCTCGTGCGGGGCGTGGAAGCAGAGGAAAAGGCAGAAGGGCTTCCCCGGCGGCAGGCGGCGCAGCCACTCGATGGCCTCGGTGACGACCAGGGTGCTTGCATTGCCTCGGAGCGGACCGACGGCCTTGCCATTGCGAACGAAGTTCACCGGATCGGCGTGACTGGGGGCGGCGTTGTTCTGCGTCGCGAACCAATGATCGAAGCCGTGATCGGACGGCTGCGGCTGTTCGGGCGAGTTGAATTTGCCGTTGCAGTGCCACTTGCCGACGTGACAGGTGGCGTAGCCTGCGCGCTGAAGCGCCTGGGCGAAGGTCGCCTGGCCGCGGGGCAGGTGCATCACGCTGCCTTCGGGGATCCAATTGTAAACACCGACGCGATCGGGGACGAGGCCGGTGAGCAGGGCGGCGCGAGCCGGCGAGCAAACGGGCGCAGCCGAATAACAGTCCGTGAAACGGACGCCCTGCCCGGCGAAGCGGTCGAGGTGGGGCGTGCGGATGCGCGTGCTGCCGTAGCAACCCAGGTCGCCGTAGCCGAGATCGTCGCAGAGCACGATGACGAAGTTGGGGCGAGGGACAGCGAAGCCCAAGGCCGCGCCGCCGGCTAGGGCCAGAAACTCGCGGCGACCGAGTAAGTTTGACATGTTCTCCTCGAGGCGGCCTTGTTATATCATGCCCGCCGTATGTCGCTCAACTTGGATCTGGAGCACACGGCAACGCCGCCCGCCCGAGGGGACTACGGGATAGGGGTCGTCGGCGCGGGTTTCGTCGTTCGGGATCTGCATCTGGTCGCGTACCGCAAGGCCGGCTTCCGCGTGCTGGCCATCACGGACGTCGATGCGAGCCGGGCGCGGGAGGTGGCCCGACTGCGCGGCGTGCCACGCGTCTGCACGGGCGTCGATGAACTGTTGGAAGATTCCGAAATCGAGGTCGTGGACATCGCAGTCCCGCCCGACCAACAGCCGAGCGTGGTGCGGCGGATTCTGGAGAGACCTCGCCGGGTTCGCGCCATTCTCGCGCAGAAGCCCCTGGCTCTGACTTTGGAAGAGGCGCGGAGGCTCGTCGAGGAATGCGACAGCGCCGGCGTCGTGCTGGCGGTCAACCAGAACATGCGGTGGGATCCTTCCATCCGCGCCCTGCGCACGCTGCTCGCGCGCGGTTGGCTGGGAGAGCCGGTGCTGGCGACCATCGAGATGCGTGCGCCCCGGCGCTACGCGGACTGGAAGCGGCGTACCGATCGTCTGACGTTGCCCGTGATGAGCATCCATCATCTGGACGCCTTCCGTTTCCTGTTCGGCGAGCCCGAAAGCCTCTTCGCCAGCGCTCGGAGGGATCCGCGGGCCGACTTTCCCCACACCGACGGCATCGTGCTCTACGTACTGGAATATGCGAGCGGGCTACGTGCCGCGGCTCTCGATGACGTTTACGCCGGCCCCGTGCTGGAAGGTGCGGCCGCCGACAACTTCGTCCGCTGGCGTGCGGAGGGCACGGAGGGAATGGCCCGGGGAACGATCGGCTGGCCCGCATGGCCCAACGTCGTCCCCAGCACCCTGGACTTCACTCTGCGTTCGCAGCCCGGCGTCTGGTTTTCGCCCCGATGGAAGGAGGCTTGGTTTCCCGACGCTTTCGCGGGCACCATGGGCGAGCTGCTGGACGCGCTGACCATGGGGCGTACGCCTTCGATCAGCGGGCGCGACAATCTTCGGACTATGAGTTTGGTGGAGGCCTGCTACCGTTCGCTCGCGGAGCGTCGCTCGGTGCGCGTGGCGGACGTGGCCTCGGATCTGTTTGCCTGAGAGGTTATACTCGATGGCGGAAGACCGAACGCCCGCTTCGGCTTGAAAGGGTCGGCGGGCCCGGGCAGCGCGCCTCCTGCGGAGCGCAAGCGACATGACGGGACGTGAACGGATTCTGGCCCACCTCAGGGGCGAGCCGGTCGACCGGCTGCCCCTGATGCCCATCACGATGATGTTCGCCGCCGATCTGCTGGGCGTGCGTTACCGCGAGTACGTGCAGGATCACAGGGTGCTGGCCGACGCGCAGATCCGCGTGGCCGAAACATTTGGGTTTGATCATGTTTCGGCCATTTCCGACCCCGCGCGCGAGACCGCCGATCTGGGCGGCACCATCGAGTGGTTCGAAGATCAACCCCCGGCCATCGTCGAGTCGCAAGCCCTGCTGGCGGACAAAAGCAGGCTGGCGCGCCTGAAACCGCCGGACCCTTTGGGCGGCGGGCGCATGACCGACCGCGTCCGGGGCGTCGCGCTTCTGAAGGAGCGCGTGGGTCGCGAGAAGATTGTCGAGGGCTGGATCGAAGGCCCGTGCGCCATGGGCGCCGACCTGCGCGGCATCAACACGCTGATGCTCGATTTCATAGACGATCCCGGCTTCGTGCGCGACCTGTTCGAGTTCTGTGTGGAGATGGAGCTGGAGTTCGCGCGTGCGCAATTCCAGGCGGGCGCGGATCTGATGGGCGTGGGCGACGCCGCTGCCTCGCTGGTCGGTCCCCGCTTTTACTACGAGTTTGTGTGGCCGTACCAGAAGAAGCTGGTGGACGGGCTCCACGCCATGGGCGGCCTGGTTCGGCTGCACATCTGCGGGCGTACGCGCAAGTTGTACGAGGGCATGGGAAGGCTGGGCGCCGACATCGTGGATCTGGATTTTCTGGCCCCCGTGGGCGAGGCGCGGCGCGTGATGGGACCGGATCAAATGCTGCTGGGAAACATCGAGCCGGTGGGGGTGTTGCGCAACGGAACGCCCGAGATCGTCTGGGATGCCGTCGCGCAATGCCACCGCGAGGCCGGACCGCGCTTCATCGTCGGTGCCGGCTGCGAGGTCGTCCGCGACACCCCGCACGAGAACATGCGCGCCATGGCTCGCTACGCGCACGAGCACCGGCCGCAGGATTATTCCACGGCGTAGGCCGCTTCCAATCGCAGGGCTTCGCCCGGCTGCAGCGTGTGTTCCGGGCTCCAGAGGATCAGGCCGATGCGGTTCTCGCCCTGTACCGTCCAGTCGAGTACCGCGCGGTGCACCTGAGCGTTCGGGAAGCGATTCACCAGCACGGGGCCGCCGGCTCGGTGGAGCGCGCGCCAGACGCCGTCCGGGCAAGCCCCGCCATCCAGCGGCTCGCCCCTTCGTGTCTCTTCGCCAGGCTCGAACAACGTGCGGTCGATCAGCCGGCCGTCACGGCTGCGGTAAATCACGGCGACCCTGGGGTCGGTAACCGGTCCCGCCGCGTAATCCGCCCGGCTCTGCAGGGCGACTTGGAGGGGCGCTGAGCCGTCGTTGCGCACTTCCGTCTCGGTTCTGACCTCGTTCCCTGCCAGCCGGATTAGGCGGGTAAGCTTCAGGCCATTGGCGCATATCCCGCTCATTTCGAGGCGGTGGGGGCCGGCGTTGAGGACCTGCCAGTTTACCTGCCACGAGCGCGCCTGGTAATCGGGGTGCAGGGAAACGAACAGCCCGCTGACGTTGGGGTAGCCCGCATCGCCCGGATCGGGCCGGCGCAGCAGCTCGGTTCCGCTGGGCTTGTGAACGAGCTGCACGATGCGGCCGTTCAGTTCGGGAACCACCGCGACGCGCAGCGCGTCGTTTTCCAGCGTGAAAACGCCGAAGCGGCGCAGACGGCGCTCGAATTCCTTCTCGTCGTACTCCAGGCCGCGACCTTCGTGCAGCTGTTGGATGCCGAAGCTGCGCACTTCACTAAGAAACTTGGGAAAGCGTTCCAGCACGTCCGCCCGCGCCGCCGACGGCATTTGGTACCATCCGTCGCGGAGCTCGAACGTCATGGCGCGCAGCAGCTCCACGTAGTCGATGGAGAGCCGCACCTTGCGGACGCGGCGGCGCACCGTCTCGTTTTCAGCCTCCTGCTCGGCGCGGGTCAGCAATTCGCGGGCCCGCGTGAGGAAATCGGCCTCCAGATACGGCGCCGTCGGCCCCTGATAGATCCAGAGATGGTGGCCGCGACCGCGAGGGGGGAAGCGCACCTGCCGATGCAACAGCTCCAGGTACTCGGCGATGCGCGGGGCGGCGCGGCCGTATACGGCTTCCATGAACTCCTCCATGGCCTTACGCGCGTCAGCCTTTACGTCCCAGAGCAGCCGCGCCATGACATAGGAGCGCAGCTCGGCCATCTCCCCGCCGCCCCCCGGAGCGTAGGCCCCCTCCATGAAGAGGCCCACCACGCCGTGCCGGTGATACATGGGAATGTCGGCAATCAGCTCGTCAAAATCGGGGAAGGGCAGCAGATAGTGCGCGAAGTTGGTGTTGTAGTGCCAGATGTAGAGTTGGTTGGTGATCTGCGACCAGGCCTTCAGGCGCTTCATGAAATAGGCGTTGCGGTCGCAGCTCTCGTAAGGATGGGCCTCGCAAGCGCGGATGGGGCACAGGCGTACGCGCACGTTTCGCCGCGGACGCACCTTTGCGGGAGGCTCCTCCGTGTACCAGTAGGCCAGCGTGTCGATGAGCTTGTCAGGATGTTTCCTCTCGATCTCCGCGGCCAGCGCGTTGACGAAGCGCAGGACGGGGCCGGAGTGCGCGCCGCCCTCCTCCTCTTCGACGCGGCGGCAGTTGTCGCATTCGCACCATCCCGTCCAATCGTTCTGGGAGACCGAAATGATGGTCGCTTCGGGATGCTCCTGGATCCAGCGCAGAACCTGTTCGGTGGCGAGCCGGAGCACGTCGGGATTGGTCAGGCAGAGCTGCCCTCGTTCGGCCCGTCGCTTGCCGGCTATCAGCGAGTAGTACTCGGGATGTTCGCGAAAGTATTTCTCGGGCGGCAGTAAAGCATAAAAGCTGTGGACGAACGGGTGATACTGGATCTTGCCGCCGGTGGATTCGTCCAGTTTGAGGAAGTGTCCGTTCATCCGGTTTCGTGCCGCCCAGTCTTTGTCGAAAGCTTCGTAAAAGAAGGGCTCGCGATACTCGAAGGAAGGCCTGTGTGTTTCATCGAGGGGCGGGATGCGAATCGTCGGAGACTTGGGGATCCGGCTGACCTCGGCTGTGAACCAGCGGCAGCCGAGTTTCTCCAGGAAAACGTAGACGCCGTACATCGTGCCCCGTTGTCGTCCGCCTGCGATGACAAGATGTCGCCCCGCCGTCTTCAGCAGGAAACCCTCGGGTCCGAGCGTCTCCCACGGAACGCGCACGCCCAGCCGCTCGAGCAGACGGCTGCGGCCGAGCAGGATGTAGGGGCCGCGGGGCCGAGTCTCCTCGCCGGCGATGGGAAGGCGCGCGCCCGACATTTCCTCAAGGAATCGCTGGAGCTCCTGCGCTCCGCGGCGCTCGGACGGGGAGGCGTCGCGTGCGATGACGATGGTGTAAGGGGAGCGGCCGTCGGCTACCAGGGTCAATCCGCCGGTGGCGGCCGCAGGTGCGACGCAGGCCAATAAGGCAAGCAGACAGCGCAAAGTGGAAGGCATGGCTAGACCATATTACGAATTCAGAAACGAAGGCCGACTCCGAAGACGGCGTGGTGACTGCGCACGATCGTCTCGGCCTGGCCAGCTACAATCTCGACCCTCTGTCGCGTGCGCGTGAATTTGTACTCGCTCATAGCGTGCAACCCGCGCCACAGGCGGAATTCCAGGCCCGCGGCGGCCTGGATGGCGGCCCGGCCCAGCTGGTAATCCTGGCGCGCTTCGCCCTGGATCGAGCTTTCCGGGTGAGGTACGGTGGGACCCACACCGAGACGCAGTAGCAGGAAGCTCCGCCTGCCCAGCCGCTGCTCCCAGACTGCGTTCGCAAGCAGCATGTTCAGGCCGTGCGAGATCGAGAACTGCTCGACGAAGCGTTCCATGGGCCAGCGACCGGCCACCGGCTCGCCGCGAAAAGTCCCTCGCGCTTCCACCGTGCGCTCGGCTTGGGCGTAAATCTTCTGGTGGACGAACTCGGCCTCCAGGCCGAACCGACCGAAGAAGTAGCCAAGGCGGTAGCCGTAGTAAACGGGCGGCTGGAAGGACCGGCCCTCGTAGCGAACGCCGCGGAGATCGAGCCGTGTCGCGCGCGCCGGTTGCTCCAGGCGTAGGCGGGCCTCGTGGTTCACGGCGCCGCCCAGATACGCCGCCGCGCGCCAGCCGGCCTGGGCTGTGCCCAGCCCGGTCAGAGTCAGCACGATCAACGCCGCGGAGCCCCGCCGCATGTCTTCCTCACAGCTCGAAGCGGATTCCTTGAGCCAGAGGCAGCTCCGAAGACCAGTTGATGGTCACGGTCTGCCGCCGCATGTACGCCTTCCAGGCATCGCTTCCGGCTTCGCGTCCGCCGCCGGTATCCTTTTCGCCGCCGAAAGCGCCGCCGATCTCGGCCCCACTGGTGCCTATGTTGACGTTGGCGATGCCGCAGTCACTGCCGGCGGCGCTCAGGAAGGTCTCGGCTGCGATCAAGTTGCGCGTAAAGATGGCGGAGGAGAGGCCTTGGGGCACGTCGTTGTGCCAGCGGATGGCCTCTTCCAGATCGTCGAACTCGATTACGTACAGCACGGGCGCAAACAGCTCCTCGCGCAGGATGGGCATCTCGGGCTTGGCTTTAATAATGGCCGGCTCCACGTAGCACCCGCCGGGCAGATCGAGTGGCCGGCCGCCGTAGACGAGCTCGCCGCCCTCGCGTCGGGCCCGCTGGATGCCTTCCATCATTTCCTCCACGGCGCGGCGGTTCACCAGAGGCCCCATCAGGGTGGACTCATCCAGGGCGTGGCCGATGCGGATCTGTCGGTACGCCGCGATGAGCGATTCGGTGAAGCGCGCCGCGATGGCGCGTTGCAGGAAGAGCCGCCGGATGGTCGTGCAACGCTGGCCCGCGGTGCCGACGGCGCCGAAGAGAACGGCCCGGAGGGCCAGATCCAGATCGCCATCCTCCATCACGATCACGCCGTTGTTGCCGCCCAGCTCGAGGATCGTGCGCCCCAGCCTGCGGCCTACGACTTCGGCCACGCGCCGGCCCATCGCACACGAGCCGGTGAAGCTGATGAGCGGGAGGCGTCGGTCGTGCAGCATCCGATCGCCTACTTCGCCTCCGCGGCCGATGACGAGGTTAAGCACGCCCGGCCAGCCGTTGCGCTCCAGCACACGGTTGACGATCTTCTGCACGGCGATGGCCGCCAGCGGCGTTTCCGAGGACGGCTTCCAGATCACACAATCGCCGCATACGGCCGCGATCAGGGCGTTCCACGCCCAGACGGCCACGGGGAAGTTGAATGCGGTAATGACGCCCACCGGACCCAGGGGATGCCATTGCTCGTACATGCGGTGCCGCGGTCGCTCGCTGGTCATGGTGACGCCGTAGAGTTGGCGCGAGAGGCCCACGGCGAAGTCCGCCATATCGATCATCTCCTGCACTTCGCCGCGGCCTTCGGCCAGGATCTTGCCCATTTCCAGGCTGACGAGGGCGGCGAGATCCTCTTTGGCGCGGCGCAGCTCCTCGCCGATCTGACGCACGATCTCGCCGCGCTTGGGCGCGGGGTACATGCGCCAGTGCTGGAAGACTTCGGAGGCTGCGCGCACCACCTGCTCGTAATCCTCAGCCGAGGCCATGCGCACGCGCGCGATCACCGAGCCGTCGTTGGGGCTGACGGATTCGAGCTCTCCGCCGCCGGGTTGTTCGATCCAGGGCCCGTAACAAACGCCGGAATTCATGGGTTCGATGCCGAGGCGTTCGAGAACGCCGGACGCGGACACCACAGACATGCCATCCTCCCGCCCTATGGTAGATCAGAGGCGGGATCAGGCGCTTTCGGGCGGGTATTTCACTTTTTTCAGGAGCTTGGTGAGGATCTTGACTGCGCGGTCCACTTCCGTGTCGCTGATGATGTATGGCGGCAGGAGGCGGATGACCGTATCGTGCGTACAGTTGATCAGCAGGCCCTCGGTCAGCGCGTCCTCGACGATGCTGCGGCAGGGCAGGTCCAGCTCGATGCCGATCATGAGTCCGTAGCCCCGCACCTCGCGAACGAAGCTGAAGTGGCGCGCCATCTCGGTGAGCTGCACGCGGAAGAGGCCGCCGGTCTGGTGAATCGCCGGCAGCAGTTCCTCCAGGATCGCTAGAAACTCCAGCGCGACGCGACAGGCCAGCGCGCCGCCACCGAAAGTCGAGCCGTGCATGCCTGCGGTCAAGGCTGCGGCGGCCCTTTCGTTGGCGATGATCGCGCCCAGGGGCAGACCGCACGCCAGGGGCTTGGCCACGACCGTGATGTCGGGCAGGACCGGCGGATCGGCAAGCTGATAGGCGAAGTACCGGCCGGTACGGCCGAGGCCGCACTGGATCTCGTCGAAGATCAGGAGGGCCTGGTATTGGTCGGCCAACTCGCGAGCGCGGCGCGCGAAGGCAGGATCGAGCGGGTAGATCCCGCCTTCTCCCTGAATCCACTCGAGCACTATGGCGGCCGTACGGGTACTCACGGCCTGCTCCAGCGCGGAGACGTCGTTTCGCTCCACGAAGCGGACACCCGGCAGCAGCGGCTCAAAATCGGTGCGGTATTTAGCCTGGCCGGTGATGGAGAGCGCCCCGAGGGTCCGCCCGTGGAAGGAGTTCTCCAGGGCCACGATTTCGTATTTCTCCGGCGCCTGTTGGCGGCCGAATGCGCGCGCGATCTTCAGGGCTCCCTCGACGGCCTCCGTGCCTGAGTTGGTGAAGAAGCAGCGCTGCAACCCGCTGATCTCAGACAGCTTGCGCGCCAGCGGCCCCTGATGCTCGTGGTAGTAAAGGTTCGAGCTGTGGATGAGGATGCCGGCCTGTTCGCGCAACACGCGGAGGATCCTCGGGTGGGCATGCCCGAGGGCGTTGACCCCGATGCCTGAAATCAAATCCAGGTACTTTTTACCGGCGGTGTCGTAAAGCCAGCAGCCCTTGCCGCGCCGCAGCACCACGGGAAAGCGGCGGTAGGTCTGGATGAGGAATTGCTGCTCAAGGTCGAGGATGGCTTGGGCACGAGCATCCAGCGAAGTGGTCGTCGGGCTCGCCATTCGACCATGATAGCCAAGGTCCACCGCGTTCCGCCTGGATCAGCTTGAGCTATGGGACGGCGGATCATCGAGGTGCTAAGATTAAAATTGCTCCGGATTTTCCCCGTGGATCTGCCGCAGGCGCACCGTGGAAGGCCCGATCCGGGGAAGGGAACATCCGTGCCGCAGGGATCGTCATGAGAATGTGAGGAGCGGTGTGTGAAACGCAAGTGGAAGATTTGGATCGGCATTCTGGTTACGATTCTCATCGCCGGGGGCATATACGGCGGCGTGAAGTATAACCAGCGCGGCGTGGTGACCGTGCAGACGGGCCGCGTCATTCGCCAGGACCTGGTCTCCATGGTCACGGCCTCCGGCGAGATCAAGCCTCGCAACTACATCAACATCGGTACAAACGCCGTTTCCCCATCCCGCATCACCGAGATCCTGGTCAAAGAGGGCGATCGAGTGCGCAAGGGCCAGCTGCTGGCGCGGCTGGAGTCGGTGCAACCGGAGGCTGAGGTGCAGGCCCAACGGGCCGCCCTGAGCCAGGCCGAGGCGGAGTCGGCAGCCGCCGAGGCTGCCCTGCGCGTGGCTGACGAGAACTTGGCGACGGCCCAAGCCACCGTGGATCGGACCAAGGCCGAGCTCGAACAGGCGCGCATCAATTTCCAGCGCGCGGAAAAACTGTTCGAGGAACGGCTGATTTCACGCCAGGAATTCGATCAGCGGCGCATCGAGTTCGAGGCGCGGCAGGCGGCGCTGCGCGAGGCCGAAGCCCGGTTGGCGCAGGCGCGGGCCCAGAGGGCCCAGGTGGCTTCCCAGTTGGCCGCTGCACAGAAGCGGGTCGCTCTGGCCCAGGCTAACCTCCGCCGGGCCAGCGACATCTTACAGCGCACCTATGCCGTGGCGCCCCTGGACGGCGTAGTGACCAACCTCCCGGTGCGCGTCGGCGAAACCGTAGTTCCCGGCATTCAGAACTCACCGGCCAGCCTTATCATGACCATCGCCGACATGTCGCTCATTACGGCGGAGGTCAAGGTGGACGAGACCGACATCGTCAACGTCAAGCTCGATCAGCCCGCCGATATCACGATCGACGCCATTCCCAACCGCGTCTTCAAGGGCAAGGTCATCGAAATCGGGAACACGGCCATTCTGCGTTCGACCGGGTTGGCGGCGTCGCAAAGCGCCATTTCCAGCCAAGAGGCTAAGGATTTCAAAGTCGTCATCGCTTTGGAAAACCCGCCCGAGGAAATCCGGCCGGGGCTTTCCTGCACCGCCAAGATAACCACGGCGGTCCGGAAAAACGTCTTAACAATACCGATCCAGGCTCTCACCGTCCGGCAGCGCGGTGACCTGGAGGAACCGCCCAAGGGCGGTGTGCAAGCTGCCGGCAAGGCCGATCCGGCCGCTGAACGCGCTCGGAAGGAGGAAATCCAGGGCGTTTTCGTGGTGGAGGGCGACAGGGCCGTGTTCCGGAAAGTGGAAACGGGAATCACCGGCGCGACCGACATCGAGGTGATCAGCGGGCTGAAAGAGGGCGAGGAGATCATCACCGGCAGCTACCGGGTCATCCGCACGGTGCGTAATTACGCCCGTGTGAAGGTCGATAACAAGGCGCCAGTGCGCTCGGATCAGGCGTGAGCGGGCGCGGCGAGGCTCGGGCGGCTGGCACCCAGGAAGGTGAACATGGCGAAGGCGATCGAAGAAGCAGCAGACATCGGCGAGCAGTTGCGGCGTGACGGAATCGTCATCCGCACGTACGATCTGTGGAAAACGTACCTGATGGGGGAGGTGGAAATCCACGCTGTGCGAGGCGTGGACCTGGAGATCCGTAAGGGCGAGTATGTCGCTATCATGGGTCCTTCCGGTTCCGGCAAGTCCACGCTCATGAACCTCATCGGGTGCCTGGATACGCCCACCAGCGGCCGCTATTACATCAACGGCCGGCTCGTGAGCGATCTGAGCGACGATGAGCTGGCACGTATTCGGAACAAGGAGATCGGTTTCGTCTTTCAAACCTTCAACCTGCTGCCTCGCGCGACTGCCCTCCACAACGTCGAACTACCTCTCATCTACGCCGGCCTGCCCAAGGAGGTCCGCCTCAAGCGCGCCATCGAAGCGCTGCGACAGGTGGATCTGGAAGACCGCATGCACCACAAGCCAAGCGAACTTTCCGGCGGTCAGCGTCAGCGCGTGGCTATCGCCCGCGCCCTGGTCAACAATCCCTCCATCCTGTTGGCCGACGAGCCCACGGGCAACCTGGACACGGCCACCGGCAACGAGATCATGGGCATTTTCGCCCGTTTGCACCAGCAGGGCAACACCATCGTGCTCGTGACGCACGAGCACGACATCGCCATGCACGCCCACCGCGTCATCCACATCCGGGACGGCAAGATCGAGCGCGACGAACGGATTAAGTGAGCGGCCCCGTCACTCTGCGCGAGGGCCCTGCATCCCCTATACTGAACAGAGGCGACCGCCGTGGAGAAGTCCTGATGCGCGGGAACGAGAAGGTCATCGCTGCGTTGAACGAAGCCCTCGGTGAGGAACTCACCGCGATCAGCCAGTATTTCCTTCACGCTGAAATGCAGGCCCACTGGGGCTTGCGACGGCTTTACGAGTCGATGCGCAAGTTCTCCATACACGAGATGCGCCACGCCGAATGGCTCATCGAGCGCATCCTGTTCCTCGAAGGAACGCCCAACATGACCGACTACGGGCCGCTGAACATCGGTCAGAACCCTCGTCAGCAGCTCGAAAACGACCTGGCGCTCGAGCAGGGCGCCGTCGCCATGTACAACCGCCTGATCCGCGTGGCTCAGGAGGAGGGCGATCGCGGTACGGTCGAGCTATTTGAGAAGATACTCGCCGACGAGGAGGAGCACACCGACTGGCTGGAGACGCAGCTCGGCCTGATCCGCGAGGTGGGTCTGGAGAACTACCTGGCGCGGCAGATGCACGCTGAGCCTTGAGACGGCCGCCGCCGGGCGCATCATCGGACCGCCGCGGGACGGTCCGCACACTTACGCCGCTGTCCATCCCCCGTCGATCGTGACGACCGAGCCGGTCATGAATGCCGAAGCGTCGCCGGCCAGATACAGCGCCAGGTGCGCGATCTCCTCCGGCCGCCCCAGTCTACCCATGGGCTGACGCGCACGCAGCTCGGCCCGCACTTTTTCTTTTTCGTGTTTGTGGTACCGCTCGAGGTAGTCCTCGACAAAGGGCGTCTCGACCGTGCCCGGACAGATGCAGTTCACGCGCAGTTGCGTGGGGTAGTCGACGGCGAGCTGCCGCGTCATGGCTACTACGGCGCCTTTCGTCGCGCAGTAAGCGAAGCGGCGGCGCACGCCGACCAGGCCGGCAACCGATCCGATGTTAATGATCACGCCGCGCGCGACAAGCAGCAGCGGCAGGGCGGCCTTCGTCACCAGGTACATTCCCTCGACGTTGACGCGAAACAGTCGACGGAAGTCCTCCGGTGCGGTCTCCTGGATGCTGCCCACCAAGCCGATGCCCGCGTTGTTGACCAAGATATCCAGGCGTTCCAGCCCGGCGAAGGCGGCCGCCACCTGCTCTTCGGAAGTGATGTCGCAGGCGACGGCTCGCGCGTTTCCCACCTCGGCGGCCAGGCGGTCGGCGCGCTCTCGGTCAATGTCCAGCACCACGACTTGCGCGCCGGCCGCGGTGAACACCCTTACAATCGCTTCCCCGATGCCTCTGGCGCCGCCCGTGACGAGAGCGACTTTACCGTCCAGGCGAAACACATCGGTGCTCATCGCGGCTAGCATAGCGCGGGGCGGGCTCTACGGGCGGATCTGCAAGGCGGCCAGCGCTTCGCGCGCCAGCTCCCGGCCCACCACCACTTCCTCGCTGACCACTCGATCGGCGCCCGCCTCGCCGAGTGCATCGCGGTGAATGTGGTACCGGGCGCGGGCGATGACCGGCGCCGCTCCGGCCAGGCGTCGCGCCTGGGCGACCACGTTGCGTGCCGTTAACGGATCGGGCACCGTCACGACCACGGCACGCGCACGCGGCACTCCGGCCCTCCGCAAGATCTCTTCCTGCGTCGCGTCTCCAAATTCGATCGGCAACTCCGCCGAGCTGCCTGCAGCGGTCTTGGGGTTCAAGTCCACAACCACCACGATCTGGCCTTGCTCGCGCAGGCTTTCGACCACTTGCCGCCCTGCGGGACCGAAGCCGATGACCACCACGTGGTTGTGCGGCCCCTTCTCGGCGGCTGCGCCGGGCGCCGCCCAGCCGCTTCTGCGCGATGCCAACCAGAACGCCAATCGCGGAGCAGCGGCTACGAGCGGCGGACTGAGGACTAGGCTCGCTACCGACACCGCCAGCAGCAGCCGCACCAGGCGCTCCTCCAGCAAGCCTGAGCTGCGGGCGAATTCGAGCAACACAAAGGAGAATTCTCCCACTTGAGCAAGCGACAGGCCGGCTCGCAGCGCTTCGGGCGCCGGCAGGCGCAACGCGATGCCGGCCGCCAGGACCACGCCCGTTTTAACGGCGATCAGGCCCGCAACCAGCGCCGCCAACTGGCTGACGCCGGTCCAGTCCGCCACTCCTGCCAGCATGCCGGCCGAGGTGAAGAACAGCGGCAGGAACGCGGCCCTGAGCGGGATCACGTCCGCGCGGACCTGTTCGGCTAGCATGCAGTCGGAAAGGATGATGCCCGCGGCGAAGGCTCCCAGGACCGCCGAAAGTCCCAACTCATGCGAGACCCAGCTCGAACCCAGGCAGGCGATCGCAGCCAGCAGAACGGGCAAATCGCGGTTCTGCGCGTGCGCCGCGCGCAGAAGAACTCGCGGAGCCCCCCAGCGCATCAGCACATACAGGCCGGTCAGCAGGGCGCCGGCTTTCGCAAAGGCAGAGACCAGCAGGCGGAGTCCTTGAGCGCCTTCCTGCGCGCCCGCGAGAAGTGGGATCAGCAGCATCGCCGGCACCACGGCCAGATCCTGCATCAGCGATACGCCCAGGGCCGCGCGGCCGTGAGCGCTGTCGAGCTCGCTGCGCTCGGAGATCAAGCGCATCAGCACGGTCGTGCTGCTCATGGCTGCGGCCGTGCCGATCACTACAGCCGCCCGGACCGGCATCCCCGCCAGGAGAGCGACGACGGCGACGACCGCCGTGGTGCCCAGGATCTGCGTCAAACCCAGCCACATCACCCGCACTCCCAGCGCTCGCAGCCGAGTCAGGGAGAATTCCAGGCCGATCGTGAACAGCAGCATGGCCACCCCGATCTCGGCCAGCAGTCGAATCACGTCGCGGCCGGCTGCGCGCCAGAAAAACGGCGCCAGCACCACGCCTGCCAGCAGGTAGCCTGTGACGGCGTTCTGCCCCACGCGCTGCGCGGCCAGTCCGAACACGGTCGCCGCCGCCAGCAGGATGAGGATCTGCGCCAGAATGCTCCAGCCTTCCATGCACCTGTCATGGTACAGCGAGGGCTCGCACGAGGTGAAGTACAATACGCAATCGGCCGCAAAAGGAGGCGCCGACGCATGAACCGCCGTGCGTTTTTGACCCGTGCAGGATCCCCGCTGTTGGCCGGTTTCGCGCGCCTGTCGGCTCAGCGGATCGATAAGGCTCTTCCCAACATCGTTCTCATCTACGCCGACGATCTAGGCTACGGCGACGTCAGCTGCTACGGGGCGCGTCGCATCCGCACGTCCAACATCGATCGCATCGCTGCCTCCGGCATCCGTTTCGTGCACGCCCACTCGCCCGCCGCTACCTGTACGCCGTCACGCTATGCCCTGCTGACGGGCGAATACGCATGGCGCCGCGAGGGCACCGGCATCCTACCGGGTGACGCCGCCCTTCTGATCGAGCCCGGGCGGACGACGTTGCCCGCCGTCCTCAAGCGCCAGGGCTACGCGACCGGCGTGGTGGGCAAGTGGCATCTCGGCCTGGGTGCGGGCAACCTGAACTGGAACGGCGAGATCAAGCCGGGTCCGCTGGAGATTGGCTTCGATTACGCTTTCCTGATGCCCTCCACCGGTGACCGCGTACCCTGCGTTTACGTGGAGAATCATCGCGTCGTCAATCTCGATCCCTCCGATCCCATCGAGGTCAGCTACGAAAAGCCTTTCCCCGGCGAGCCGCTGGGCCGCACCCATCCCCACCTGCTGAAGATGCACCCCAGCCATGGCCACGACATGGCCATCGTCAACGGCATCAGCCGCATCGGCTACATGCGGGGCGGCCGGAAAGCGCTGTGGAAGGACGAAGAGATCGCAGACGTTTTCGCCGCCAAGGCCGTCGAGTTCATCGAGAAGCACCGCGGCGGGCCTTTCTTTTTGTATTTCGCCACGCACGACATCCATGTGCCGCGAGTGCCGCATCCGCGCTTCGTGGGCAAGTCGGGGATGGGTCCGCGGGGTGATTGCATCCTGCAACTGGATTGGTGCGTCGGCCGGATCCTGGAGGCGCTCGACCAGCACGGCTTGACGCGCAACACGTTGCTGATCTTCACCAGTGACAACGGCCCGGTGGTCGATGACGGCTACAAGGATGAAGCGGTGGAGAAGCTGGGCGACCACAAGCCGGCCGGTCCCTGGCGCGGCGGCAAGTACAGCATCTTCGAGGCCGGCACGCGCGTTCCCTTCCTGGTGCGGTGGCCGGCGCGCATCACCAAGGCCGCCGATTCGCCGGCGCTCATCAGCCAGATTGACCTGCTGCATACGCTGGCCTTTCTGACCGGCGCTTCGTTGGAGGAGCAGGCGGCCCCGGACAGCTTCAATCTGATTTCGGCTCTGCTCGGCCGCGATCCGCAGGGCAGGCCGCACCTGGTCGAGCAGGCCGGCACGCTGTCGGTCGTCGTGGGCCGGTGGAAATACGTCGCCCCGAGCAAGGGCCCGCGCATGAACAAGAACACGAACATCGAACTGGGCAACGACCCGGCGCCGCAGCTTTACGACCTAGAGGTCGATCCCGGCGAACGGAACAACGTAGCCGCCGAATTCCCCGACAAGGTAGCCGAACTGGCCGCTCTGCTCGAGCAGATCCGGCGCAGTCCCCGCACGCGGCCGTAAACCCTAGGGGCTGGCTCGCTTGCCCCGCGGCGGCGCACTGTTGTATCTGTGGGGAACGTCGCCTGAGCGGTGACTGAATCCCGTGAGAGAGGAAGGATGCGCCTATGACCGGAACGGTGGGAATCGGCATGATCGGCGCCAGGTTCATGGGCAAGGCCCACACCAACGCCTGGCGGCAGGCCTCGATTTTCTTTGATCCTCCCCTGAAGGCCCGGCTGCGCGTGGTCTGCGCGCGCAGCCCGCGGGTTCACGACTTCGCGCGGCGGTGGGGTTGGGAGAAGTCTACCACCGACTGGCGGGAGGTCATTGACGATCCCGAGGTCCAGATCGTCGACATCTGCTCACCCAACAATACGCACCACGACATCGCCCTTGCCGCCCTCGAGGCCGGCAAGGTGGTTTGCTGCGAAAAGCCCCTGGCCATGAACGGCGAGGAAGCCCGCCGCATGACGGAGGCGGCGCGCAAGAGCGGCAAGCTCAACACCGTCTGGTTCAACTACCGCCGCGTGCCCGCCATAGCCTTCGCGCGGCAGCTTATCGAGGAGGGCCGCATTGGGCGCGTTTACCACTTCCGCGCGCTCTACCTTCAGGACTGGACCATGGACCCCGCGGTGCCGTTGGTCTGGCGGATGGACAAGGACGTGGCCGGGTCCGGCGTCACCGGCGACCTGCACTCGCACATCGTCGATATCTCCAATTACCTGGCGGGCGAAATCGAGTCCGTCGCCGGCGTCAGCCGCATCTTCGTCAGCGAGCGCGAGCGGCCTGAGGGCGGCCGCGCCCGTGTGGAGATCGAGGACGCCGCCATTTTCGTCTGCCAGTACACCAACGGCGCCATCGGGCACTTCGAGGCCACACGCTTCGCCAACGGGCGCAAGAACGGCAACATTTTCGAGATCAACGGCGAGTACGGCAGCCTCTACTTCAATCTCGAGGACATGAGCCGTCTGTGGTACTTCGACTCGCGCGAGCCCAAGCATATCCAGGGCTGGAAGCAGATTTCGGTCTGGGAGGAGGTCCATCCCTACATGAACCGCTGGTGGGTGCCGGGCTGTGCGATCGGCTACGAGCACACCTTTGCCAATCAGGCCGCCGACATTCTTTTCGCTCTGGCCGAAGGCAAGCCGATCTCGCCCACCTTCGAGGACGGTCTGAAGTGCCAGCTCGTGCTGGATGCGGTGCTGGAGGCCTGCCGGACGGGCCAATGGGTGAAGGTCAAGAAAGCGGAGTAATGCGGAGGAACGCCATGAAGATTTCCATCGGGAGCTGGGCTTTTGCTTGGGGCGAGTACGCGGCCAACCCGATTCCTTTCGACCGTGTCGTGCGACGGCTGGCCGAGGTGGGTTACGACGGCGTGGAGATCTGCGGGTTCCCACCGCACGTGACGCTGGATGCCTACCCCGACGCGGCCTCGCGGCGCCAGGTGGTGCGCATGCTGACCGACCTGGGCCTGGGGGTGTCCGGCTATGCGGCCGACTTTACTTCGGTGAACCCCGTCACCGGAGACAAACAGAAATACCTGGATTTGTTCCGGCGCAATGTCCAAATGTGCGTCGACCTGGGCAGCCCGTCGATTCGCGTGGACACGGTAGCCGCGCCCGGTTCCATACCGGATGCCGACTATGAGGCGGCGATGATGCGGCTGGCCGACGTCTGGCGCGAGGCAGCCGAGATCGCGGCGCAGGCCGGGGTCCGGGTGGTCTGGGAGTTCGAACCGGGCTTCGCATTCAACAAGCCCTCGGAGGTCGTTCGGCTGCACGATGCCGTCGCGCATCCCAACTTCAAGATCATGTTCGACACCTCGCACGCCTACATGTGCTCGGTGGTGGGTGCGCGCCAGCACGGCGAGAAAGAGACGCTGCCGGGCGGGGTGGCGGAATTCCTCGAACGTCTGAAGGGTCGCATCGGTCATATCCACCTGATCGACTCGGACGGAACGCTGCACGACGGCGAGACCAGCACACACCGGCCTTTCGGCGAAGGCCTGATCGACTTCGACGCGCTCGCGCCGAAGCTGCTGGCCATCCCTGGGATCCAGTGGTGGTGCGTGGACCTTTGCTTCTGGCCGGGGGCGTGGGAACTGGTCGATACGAGTCGCAAGTTCGTCTCCGCCCTGCTCGAGAAGGCCCGCGCCTGAGGACGCCGGCTGCCGCAAGGCGCTGCGCGACGTCCGGTAGACCGGTGCGGCCTTCCGGCCAACCCGTGACGTATCATTAAGGGGGAATTGCGGACCCACCGCGGCCGCACGACTGCCTGGCGGAGCCGCGGCCCAAGGGAGGTTTGTCTCGAGCGTTTGGAAGGAGGGAATGCGATGGGCAACACACTTTGTTCACAAGCGCTAGCGGGAACCGTCGGACGCGCTTTTCGTGCGGCCGCCGTGTGCCTGACCGCCGCCGCGGTGTTGACGGCCGTATGGTCGGCGCCGCCCGCCTGCGCTCAGACCTTCGGCGCCAGCCTGCTGGGCAACGTGACCGACGCTTCCGGCGCTGCGATTCCGGATGTTGCTGTCGTCGCCATCAACGTCGCCACCAACGTGAAGACGGAGACGCGCAGCGACGGAACCGGCCGCTACGTCCTTACCCCGCTGCAGCCCGGCCTTTACACCCTGGAAGCGACCGCCCCGGGCTTCAAGAAGTTCGTACGCACCGGCATCGAGCTGGCAGTGGCGCAGCAGGCCCGCGTGGATATTGCCATGGCAGTGGGCGAAATCACCGAGCGCATCACTGTGGAGGCCGCCGTTTCCAGCATCGAAACGGCTTCCTCGACCGTCGCCAAGCTGGTTTCCAATCGGGCCATTCTGAACCTGCCGCTCAACACCCGGAATATTTACTCGCTGATTTACCTGACGCCCGGCGTAGCCGGCTCGATCGGCAACAACTACAACAGCATGAGTTACTCGATCAACGGCGCGCGGACCTCGATGATGGAGACGCTGATCGACGGCGCGACGGCCTCCCATCCTACAGTGCAGGGTTACTCGGGCATTTCGGCCTTCCCGAGCGTGGACGCCATCGGCGAGTTTAAGGTACTGGGCGCCAATTTTCCCGCCGAGTACGGCCGCACGGCGGGCAGCGTCCTCAACGTGGTTTACAAGTCGGGAACCAACGAGTTCCACGGGTCGGCCTATGAGTTCCTGCGCAACTCCAAGATGGACGCCAACACCTTCTACAACAACATGCGCGGGATCCCGCTGGCCAGTTTCAAGCGCAGCCAGTACGGGGGCACCCTGGGCGGCCCCATCCGCAGGGACCGGACCTTTTTCATGACTTCCTACGAAGGTCTGCGTCAGCGCAGCTTCGCTTCGCGCACGACGACCGTGCCTACCGCCTTGCAGCGAGCTGGCGATTTTTCGCGGACTTTCGCGGGCCCCAATAATCCGGTGATCATTTATGATCCTTTCACGACGCGTCCTTCCGGCAGCGGCTACGTACGCGATCCTTTTCCGGGCAACCTGATTCCCGGCGCCCGGCAGGATCCGGTAGCGCGTAACATCATGAAGTTCTATCCCCAGCCGAACACGCAGGGTGCGCCCTACACGGAAGCGAATAATTATTACGCACAGGGGTCCACTCATCTGGACATCGACCAGATCGACGGGCGCTTGGATCACAACTTCTCGGCCAATCATCGCTTCTTCGTGCGTTACTCCTACCGCAATCAGGACAATCTTCCGCCCGTGCTCTGGCCCCAGGAACTCAAGGCGGCCGAGACCAACAACAATGAGCGGAATCGCATGCACAACGGCGTCATCGACTACACGATGACGCCTAACCCGACCACCGTCCTTACGATCCGCGGCGCGCTGGCTCGCAGCCTGTACCTCTATGAGAATCTGGGGCTGGGCTTTCCGGCTTCCTCGCTCGGCTTCCCGGCGGCCCTGGACACAGCGGGAGGGCTCCCCATGTTCCCGCGCATCCAGGCTTCCAACTACACCACCCTGGGCAACCAGGACCATCGGCGCAATGCCTTCATGACTTACACCCTGCAGGGCAGCGTGACCAAGCTCAGGGGCGCCCACACCCTGAAGGCGGGTTACGAGGGACGCCTCATCCGCGTGAACAACCGCGAGTCCCGCGCACCCTCGGGGACGTTCGCTTTCACGGCGGCCTTCACTCAGGGGCCCGACCCGAATCGCGCGGCCGCTAATCGCGGCAACTCGATCGCCAGCCTATTGCTGGGGACGGGCAGCAGCGGGTCCCTCATCCAGAATTTCAAGGATGCCGCCACCCAGAGCACCTACACCGCTGTCTACTTGCAAGATGACTGGCGCGTCACCCGCAGACTTACTCTGAACCTGGGCGTGCGCTACGACCTGGACACGCCGCGGACCGAGCGTTACAACCGCATGAATTATTTTGATCCCTCGGCGCGCTCGCCGCTGGCGGACAAAGTGGCGGGGTATTCGCACCTGACCGGCGGGCTGGTGTTCGTGGGTGTCGAAGGCCGACCGCGGACCCAGTACGTTATGGACAAGAACAACCTGGCGCCGCGCTTCGGCTTCGCGTATCAGGTCACGTCCAACACGGTCATTCGGGGCGGTTACGGGCACGTATTCGCCATCTCCTATCAGCAGGCTCACGGCACCGTGGGTCCCTTCGGCTTCCGGACGGAAACGCCCTGGGTTACCACTATTGACGGGATCACGCCCCTGCGGTTGCTCTCCAACCCGTTCCCGCAGGGCTTCGAGAAGCCCCCCGGGGCCTCGCAGGGACTGCTGACGCAGGCCGGGGCCAACATCCAGGCGCCCCTGCGCGAGACGCTGACGCCCTGGTACATGCAGTGGAATCTGAACATACAGCGCAACCTGCCCGCGGACGTGCTGCTCGAGGTCGCCTATGTGGGCAGCCGCGGCCTGCAGCTTTCCCGCAACGACGAAAGCGGCTTGAGCCTGAACCAGGTGCATCCGACGTACATGTCCTGGGGCTCGAAGCTCAATCAGACCGTGGAGAATCCCTTTTACGGGATTGTGAACAGCGGGGTGCTGGCTACACCGAGGATCAGCATCGCGCAGCTGCTGCGCCCTTATCCGCAGTTCACCGACGTCATCCCGTTATACTCCACGGGCGCTTCCTCCAACTACCACTCCTTGCAGACCACCTTCAGTCGTCGCTTCTCGCGCGGCATTTATTTCGAGGGCAGCTACACGTGGGCCAAGGCCATTCATGAGGGTCTCCGGCACCAGAACAGCTATTACATTCGCGCCTCCCGTTCGCTGACCGATTACGACATCGCGCACCGCTTCGTGGTGAGCTACATTTTCGAGCTGCCCTTCGGCCGCGGCCGGCGCATAGGCTCGAACTGGGGTCGCCTGACCAATGCCATGCTTGGCGGCTGGCAGTTCAACGGCATCACCACCTATCAGACGGGTACGCCCCTCGGCATTACGGCCAACAACGTTGCGGGCATTTTCAGCCCCGTACAGTACGCCAACAACAACGGCCGCAGCGGAAAGCTTACCGGCGACATCCGCCAACGCTTGACGCGCTACTTCGACACCAGCGTTTTTTCCCAACCGGCACCGTTCACTTTCGGCAACCTGACGCCAACCGTACCCGACATCCGTTCGCCCGGGGTGCGCAACTGGGACCTTTCGATTTTCAAGGAGTTCCAGCCCCGGGAGCGCAAGACGCTACAGTTCCGAGTGGAAGCATTCAACGCTTTCAACACGGTCCGCTTCGGCAGCCCCAACACGAGCGTGACCTCGAGCACCTTCGGCCAGATCAGTACGCAGGCCAATTCGCCCCGGCAGCTCCAGCTCGGGCTGAAGCTGTTGTTTTAGCGAGGCAGCGGGCACAAGCGGTCGCCTGCGCGGCCGCAGGGCGGTCGCGCGCTCCTTTACTTTCGGGCGGTCAAGATGTTAGCCTAAGGTCTCGGCGGCAGGCCGGGCGGCCGACGGCTAAGTGCGCCCTGATGCGGCGCCAGGCACCCAGCGGTGCAGCCGATAACTTGAGTTTTCAGGGTCCCGGATGATGCGAGTTGTTGACCTGATCCAGCGGAAGCGCAACGGTGAAGAGCTCAGCCCGGAGGAAATTTCCTGGCTGGTGGAAGGCTATGTCCAGGGCGGGATTCCCGACTATCAGATGGCCGCTTTTCTTATGGCCGTTTATTTCACGGGCATGAGCGATCGGGAGGTGACCGCACTGACTGACTGCATGATCCGTTCGGGGCAAAAGATGGATCTTTCCGACGTCCCGGGCGTGAAGGTCGACAAACATTCCACCGGGGGTGTGGGAGACAAGACCAGCCTGATCGCAGCGCCGCTGGCTGCGGCCGCGGGTGTGGTCGTGCCCATGATTACGGGACGCGGGCTGGGCTTCACTGGCGGCACGATCGACAAACTGGAATCGATCCCGGGCTTTCGCACCGACCTGAGTCCGCAGGAGTTTCGCGACCAGCTGCGCCGCGTCGGTCTTTGTTTCGCCGGGCAGAGTGGGGAAATCGCCCCGGCCGACGGCAAGCTCTACGCGCTGCGGGACGCCACGGCTACCGTGGACTCGATCCCGCTGATTGCCTCCTCCATCATGTCGAAAAAGCTGGCCATGGGACTGGACGCGCTGGTGCTGGACGTCAAGGTCGGCTCGGGCGCTTTCATGAAGCGGCAGGTGGACGCCCGTCGCCTGGCCCAGTTGATGGTCGGCATCGGTCGCCGCATGAACGTGAAAGTCCAGGCGCTGATTACCGACATGAACCAGCCGCTCGGCTTCGCCGTGGGCAACGCACTGGAAGTGATGGAGGTCTCGCAGACGTTGCAGAATGCGGGTCCGGCGGACCTGACCCGGCTTTCCCTCGAGCTGGCCGCGCGCATGATCCACCTGGGCAAGGTCGCGCCCACGCTGGAAGAGGCCCGCGAGATCGCCCAGCGGAAGCTGCTGGACGGCTCCGGCTACCGCAAGCTGAAGGAAGTCATCCAGGCGCAGGGCGGCAATCCGCAGGTGCTCGACCGCTTCGAGCTCCTGCCCAACGCGACGGGAGTGCGCGAGGTAACCTCCCCACGCGCCGGCTTCGTGAGCTCGATCGATGCCGAGGACATCGGCCGCGCGGCGATGATGATCGGGGCCGGCCGCGACCGCAAGGAGGATCAGATCGATCCCGCCGTCGGCGTGATCCTGGAAGTCAAGCCCGGCCATCGCGTGGAGACGGACTCGGTGCTCTGCCGCCTTTACTATACGCGTGAGGATCACGTGGAGGAGGCCGCCCAGCTGGTCGAAGACGCCTTCCGCATCTCGAACCAGCCGCCGGAAGAGTACGACCTGATCCTGGAAGTCGTCAGTTAGCATGAGCCGCTTCACCGGCGCTCTGGGGCTGGTCGCGATCCTCGCGGCCGCGTACCTGTTCTCGCGGCGACGCAGCGCCATCCGGCTCCGCCTGCTCGCTTGGGGCTTGGGCCTGCAGTTTCTCTTTGCGTTCCTGGTCCTGAAGACGCCTGTCGGGAAGCTGTTCGAAGCGGCCAGTGCGGGGGTCAACGCCCTGTTGAATTACGCCGAGGCGGGCAGCCGCTTCGTCTTTGGCGCGCTGGGCGACAAGAGCGGTCCGATGGGCGTGGTGTTCGCCTTCCAAGTGTTGCCCATCGTGATCTTCATCGCGTCGTTCTTCTCGATCCTGTATTATCTGGGCGTCATGCAGCTTGTCATCCGGGCGATGGCCGTGCTGATGCAGCGCGTCATGGGCGCCAGCGGCGCCGAGTCCACCAACGTCGCCGCCAGCATTTTCATGGGTCAGACGGAAGCGCCGCTGACGATACGGCCTTTTCTGCCCCGGCTCACGCAGTCCGAGCTGTTCACCGTGATGGTGAGCGGGATGGCGCACGTTTCGGGAGCGGTGATGGCCGCCTATGTCAAGATCGCGGGCGTGGACATCAAACACCTATTGACCGCCGTGATCATGACGGCTCCCGCGACGATCCTGCTGGCGAAGATGTTCATTCCCGAGACCGAGCAGCCGGAAACGGCGGGGCGAGTCGAGGTGCGGGTGGAGAAACCCGGCGTGAATCTGATCGACGCGGCCGCCCGTGGGGCCGGCGAGGGGCTCCAGCTTGCGTTGAACATCGCTGGCATGCTCATCGCCTTTCTGGCCCTGATCGCCATGGCGAACGGCATCCTGGGTTGGGTGCACAGCCTGCCTGGCATGGGCTGGTTCCCGGGTTCGCTCGAGAAGCTCTTCGGCGTGCTGTTTGCTCCGATTGCCTGGCTGCTGGGCGTGAGTTGGCGTGACGCGCCCGCCATCGGGAACCTGCTCGGCACGCGTCTGGTGCTGAACGAGTTCGTGGCCTTTATGCAACTGGGCCCTCTCCGTTCGCAGCTGGAGCCGCGCTCATTCGTCATCGCCACCTACGCTTTGTGCGGCTTTGCCAACTTCAGCTCGATCGCGATACAGATCGGCGGCATCGGGGCGCTGGCGCCCAACCGCAAGTCGGATCTGGCGCGTCTCGGAATCAGGGCTGTGGCCGTCGGTTCGCTGGCCAACTTCATGTCGGCCGCCATCGCGGGGATGCTGCTATGAAGGATCTCGACGAGGCGTTAGCGTATCTTCGCGGGCGTTGCGAGTTGAGTCCGCACGTCGGCGTCGTGTTGGGCAGCGGGCTGGGTGGATTCGCTCAGCGCTTGAACACGTGCTGCGAGATCCCTTACGACCGTATCCCGCATTGGCCCGTCTCCACGGCCGAGGGGCACGCGGGCCGCCTGATCCTCGGCCGGCTGGGCGATCTGGCGGTGGCGGTGATGGCCGGGAGAGCGCACCTGTACGAGGGCTATCCGCCGGACCGGGTCGTCTTTGGCGTGCGCGTGCTGGCAAAACTCGGCATCCGTGTGCTGGTGCTGACCAATGCCGCCGGCGGCATCAATCCGACGGTCCGGCGCGGGCTGCTGGTGCTAATTTCCGATCACATCAACCTTCAGGGCTCCAACCCGCTGGTGGGTCCCAACGACGAAAGCCTCGGGCCGCGGTTCCCTGACATGAGCGAGGCTTACCCGGAGCGGCTGCGGCGCCTGGCGCGCCGGACCGCCGACGAGCTCGGCATCCCCTTGGCGGAGGGCGTCTACGCCGCCATGCTGGGCCCCAGCTACGAAACCCCGGCCGAAATCCGTTTTCTGCGCGCCATTGGCGCCGATTTGGTGGGCATGTCCACCGTGCCCGAGGCGATCGCGGCACGCCACATGGGCGTGCCCGTGCTGGCCATCTCGTGCGTCACCAACCTGGCTGCGGGTCTAGCGCCGGGGCCCCTCTCGCACAGCGAGGTGCTCGAAGCCGGCCGCCTGGTCCGCGATCAGCTGGAGCGCTTGCTCGAGGCGTTGTTGCCGCGCCTGGCCGCCGAAGGGGAGCGGCCCAACGGAGTGTGAGATGGATTCCCTTATCGCAGCCGCCATGCGCGCCCGCGAACACGCCTGCGCGCCCTATTCGGGCTTCCGCGTGGGTGCGGCGCTGGAAGACGCTGACGGTCGCGTCTGGACGGGTTGCAATGTCGAGAACGCCACCTACGGTCTCACCGTTTGCGCCGAGCGCGTGGCGCTGCTGAAGGCGCTTTCGGAAGGCGTGCGGGAATTTCGCCGCCTTGCGATCGTGACGAAGGGCGCGGCTCCCGCCCCTCCCTGCGGAGCCTGTCGGCAACTACTTTGGGAATACGCCGGTGATCTGGAGATCGTGCTGTCCGACGGTGTTGGAGCCATCCAGATCCTGCGGCTTAGCGACCTGCTTCCCAGGCCCTTCGATGCATCGTATCTTCGCCGTTAGTCTGCTGGCCGCTCGGGTGTGGGCTGCCGAGCCCGCGGATTGGATCGTCACCGCACGCTGGGTAATCACGATGAACGCCGAACGGCGCGTGATTGAGGATGGCGCGGTTGCGGTTCGGGGCGACCGCATCGTGTCGGTAGGTATCCGGGCCGAAGTCGAGCGGCGCTATCGAGGCCGCAAGCTCGACTGCCGCCAGTGCCTGCTTGCGCCGGGCTTGATCAACGCCCACACGCACGCTCCCATGTCGCTGATGCGCGGGCTCGCCGACGACCTCCGCCTACAGGAGTGGCTCGAGCAGTACATTTTCCCCGCCGAGGCGCGCAACGTGGACGCGGAGTTCGTCCGTTGGGGCACGCGGCTGGCCTGTCTGGAGATGATGCTCTCCGGCACCACCACTTTCGCCGAGATGTACTACTTCGAGGATGTCATCGCCGAAACCGCGCGCGAGGCGGGGATGCGCGCGGTGCTGGGCGAAACCGTCATCGATTTTCCGGCTCCGGACTTCAAGACCCCGCAGGCCGCTCTGGAATTCACTGAACGTTTCATCCGCCGTTTTCGCGACGATCCGCTGATCGTGCCGGCCGTCGCCCCGCACTCGCACGAGACAACCTCGGAAGAAATCTTCCGCGCCTCACGTGCGCTGGCCAACCGTTACGGCGTACCGCTCATGACGCACCTGGCCGAGACCCGCCAGGGCCGCGAGCAAGCCTTGAAACGCTTCGGCCTGTCCCCCGTGCGCTTGCTGGACTCCTGGGGTATTTTCGAAGGGCAAACGGTCGCCGCGCACGTCGTTTGGGTGGACGATGAGGAGCTCGCGATTCTTCAGCGGCGCCGCGTGGGCCTCGCCCACTGCCCTTCGAGCAACGCCAAGCTGGCCAGCGGCGTGGCGCCGGTCACGCGCATGCTCGCCATGGATCTGGCCGTAGGCCTGGGCACCGACGGCCCGGCCGGAAGCAACAACGACTTCAACCTGTTCGAGGAAATGGATCTGGCGGCGAAGCTCCAGAAGGTCACCACGGGTGACCCCCGGGCCTTGACCGCCCGGCAGGCGGTGGAGATGGCCACTATCCGCGGCGCGGCGGCGCTCGGTCTGCACGAGCGCGTCGGCTCGCTCGAGCCGGGCAAGCATGCGGATCTGATCACGGTGCGGCTCGATCGCGCCCACGGCACGCCGCTTTACGACATATATTCTCAGATGGTTTACGCGCTGAAGGGATCCGACGTTCAGGACGTCATGGTGCACGGGCGCTGGCTGGTGCGCAACGGGCGCCCCCAGACGCTCGATGCGGCACGCATACTCGAGCGCGCCAGGCAGTACGGGAGACGGATCGGGTCGTCGCTGACGGACCCGAACCGCTAGGCGGCACTGCGCCGCCCCCGATCCTTTGCTATCTTGAAATCTCGGTTGCGGGTTGCGGCAATGAGGCCTCCCCGGACAGCGATGGCCGCCCGGTGGTCTGGTCGCCTGACCAGCGCCGCACTGATTCTGATCGTGCTGGCGCTGGCGGTGTTGTTATACAGCCCCTGGCACCGGCACAGCCCGGCGGCGCGTCAGGCTTGCATCTTCTCGCCTATCGAGGCCGCTCCCTCGCTGGAAGCCGCAGCGCACATCCACATCGAGCCCCTTTTGGGCGTGTTGTGGATTCGGTTTGCCCGCACTCTCGTTTCCCTTCGGCAGCCCGACGTCCAAGAGCATCCCGAACGCGCTCCTCCCGCCTGAGAAGCTCCTCAGGGAAAGCGTAAGGAAAAGGGCCTTCCCGGGGGTGTCACCCGGTGGAGCGGGCCCAAGGAGGTGACATGGCGAGCATAGCGAAGTGGTGGGCGAGCGCGCTGTGGTGCGCGGTGGCGGCAAGAGCCTTGCAGCCCGAGAACATCACTTTGGAGCGCGCATTGACCGAAGCGCTCGAAAACAACCTTAGCCTGCTTGCCCAACGTGCGAGCATCGCTGTGGCGGAGGCTCGGTTGATCACGGCCCGCCTGCGTCCCAATCCCGTATTGAGTGCGGGCGGCGACCACCTGGACCTTCTCGGCACGGGGTTCGACGAGCTCAACGCCGCCGGCCCGCCCGAGTTCAACGTTCGTGCCGACTTCACCATCGAGCGCGGCGGAAAACGGCAGAGTCGGATCGCCGTGGCCGAACACGGGCGCCGCATAGCGGAACTGGAATTTCTCGATGCGGTCCGCACCCTGCGTCAGGAGGTGCAGAACGGGTTCCTGGATGCGTTGCTGGCCAAGGAAAAGCTGGCGCTGGCGCGCCGGAATTGGGAGACCTTTAACCGGCTCGTCGAGATCAATCGGGCCCGCTGGCGTGCGGGCGACATCGCAGAGGTCGAACTGATCCGCTCCCGTGTGGCCGCTCTTGAGCAGGGCAACGCGGTAAGACGCGCGGAGGCGGAGGTCCGCGGCGCCATCATCCGCCTGCTCAGCCTCATGGGACGCACGCGGTTCGCGCCGGAAGCGGACGTTGAGGGGGATTTGGGCCGCGATGCCGAGCTTCCGGCTCTCGAGGCGGTCCGGCAGTCCGCTCTGGAACGGCGCCCGGATCTGTTGGCCGCCAGGCTCAGTGCAAGGCGCGCGACCGCTGAGCTGAAGCTCGAGCTCGCCCGTGCGCGCCCCGATCTCACCCTGGGTAGCGAGTACCGCCGCCAGCAGGGCCTGGCCGGCAAGGGGAACATGCTCGGCTTCTTCATCGAGATCCCGCTGCCTGTCTTCGATCGCAACCAGGGCGAAATCGAGCGCGCCAGACAGGAGCTGCGTCAGGCGGAGCTGCGTGTGCGGGCGCTCGAGGCTGCCATCCTCGCTGAAGTGGAGAACGCGCACCAGCAGTGCGTGGTCTCACGTCGGCTGCTGGCAGAAATCGAGACGGGCGTCTTGGCGCAGGCGCGCGAGGTGCGTGACATCACCGAGTACAGCTACACCCGGGGGCAGGCAAGCCTGCTGGAACTGCTGGACGCACAGCGTACCTTCAACGACGCTTTTGCCGCGTGGATCGAGGCGCGTGCCGACTACGCACGCTGTCGTTACCGGCTGGAGGCGCTCGCCGCCTTGGGGATCCGGCCATGATGCGAGCGGTCGTTTTCTCGCTGGCGTTATTGTGTGCGGGTTGCTCCCGTCCGGGCGGAACATCCGGTAACGCCTCTACGAGGGGCAGCGACGGGAGCGGGCGTGTGACATTCGCTCCGGATTCGCCGCAACTGCGCGAACTGCGCATCGAGAGCGTGAAGCTCAAAGAGTTCCCCGTGGCGGAGGTGGTGGCCCCGGGCAAGCTGGAACTGAACCCCCACCGCATCTCCCGTGTTTTGCTTCCCGCTTCCGGACGGGTGCGCCGCGTGCTGGTGGGACTGGGCGACACCGTCATCGAGGGACAGCCGCTGGTGGTCCTTGAGAGTCGTGAGGTAGCCGAGGCGTTGGCAGCCTGGCGACAGTTGCAGGCGCAGTTGCGTCAGGCTTCTGCTGCCCTGTGGAAGGCGGAGAAGGATCTGGAGCGGCTGCGCGATCTTTATCAGCATCGGGCCGCGGCGCTCAAGGATGTACTTGCCGCCGAGAGCGAGCTGGCGAACGCACGTGCCGCCCTGGAACAAGCAGAAGCCGGCTCCGGCGAAGCCCGTCACCGCTTGGACCTGCTAGGGGTCAACCCGGAGCAACCCGCGGCTGAAATCACAGTGCGTGCGCCCATTTCCGGCAAGGTTCTCGAGCTCTCGGTGGCGCCGGGAGAATATCGCAGCGACACGGCGACGCCGGTGATGGTGATCGCTGACCTTAGCACGATCTGGGCTACGTCGCAGGTGCCTGAGGACCAGATCCGGCTCATCCATGCGGGCGAGCAGGTGGAGATCCTCGTGAACGCCTACCCGGGCGAGGTCTTCCAAGGGCGCGTGAGGCGCATTGCGGACGTGGTGGATCCGCAGTCGCGCACGGTGAAAGTACAGGCGGAGATAACGAACCCGGGCGGGCGGCTCCGGCCCGAGATGTTTTGCACCATCCGTCACACTCATGCGCGACGGCTGCTGCCGGCCGTGCCCGCCTCCGCTCTCGTGCGTAGGGGCGAACAGACGTGGGCCTTCGTCGAGAGGGGGACGGGGCGCTTCGAGCGCGTTTTGGTCGAGTGCGGCGAAGCGCGGAACGGCATGGTTGCGATTTTGGACGGGTTGCAGGCCGGCGACCGGGTAGTCACCCGGGGTGCGGCCCTACTGGCGGCCTTTTAAAGGGGTGCCGATGTTGGCCTCGCTGACGCGCCTCGCGCTGGAGAAACGTTTGCTGGTGGTTTTGCTTTCTTTGGTGCTGGCGGCCCTCGGTGTGTGGAGTTTCGCCCGCCTGAAGGTCGAGGCGTACCCGGATCTTTCCGATCCGCAGGTCACCGTGATCACCCAGTTCCCGGGTTACGCCGCCGAGGAAGTGGAGCAGCAGATCACGATTCCCATCGAGCGCGCGCTCACGGGAGTGCCGGGAATGATCGGCCGACGCTCCCGTACGATCTTCGGCCTCTCGGTGGTGGACCTGACTTTCGAATACGGCGTCGACCTGTTCCGCGCCCGGCAGCTCGTACTGGAGAGGTTGCGGGACGTGGAACTGCCGCCCGGTGCGGAGCCTGCGCTGGCCCCTCCCACGACTCCCGCCGGCGAATTGTATCGCTACGTGCTGGAGGGCCATGGATTGGACTCCATGAAGCTCAGGGAGATCCAGGACTGGGTGGTCGCGCCCAGGCTCATGCAAGTGCCCGGGGTGGGGGACGTCTTCGCTTTCGGAGGTTTGGTCAAGCAGTACGAGATCGCCTTAGAGCCGATGGCTCTGTACAAATACGGCCTGTCGGTCCGCCAGATCGCGGAGGCGGTTGCAGCCGGCAACGGAAACGCCGGGGGGTCGATGATACCGTCGGGCGAACAGGCGCTGGTGGTGAGGGGTATCGGGAGGCTTCGCACCCTCAGCGACATCGAGGACGTAGTGGTGGCCTCGCACGGCGGCACCCCGATCTTCGTACGCGACGTGGCCAAGGTGCGGGTCAGCCACGAACCGCCCACGGGCGTTTTCGGACTGGACGAGCGCAATGGGCTGGTCGAAGGCATCGTCGCCATGCGCCGGGGAGAGAACCCGAGTGAAACCTTGCGCGGCATCCGCGAAGCGGTGGACGAGCTGAACCGGTCGGGGCTGCCGGCGGGCGTCCGGATCCGCCCGATCTACGATCGCACCGAGCTGGTGGCCAACACGCTGCGAACCGTCTCGCGCACGCTGGCCGAGGGTCTGGCCGTGGTTTTTCTCGTGCTGCTGTTTTTCCTGGGCAGCCTGCGCGCCGCCTTGCTGACGGCTCTGGTGGTGCCCCTCTCACTGCTGTTCGCTTTCCTTCTGATGCGGCTTTTTGGGGTGACGGCGAGCCTGTTGAGCCTGGGTGCGATCGACTTCGGCATCATCGTGGACGGCACGCTGGTGATGGTCGAGGCCATGCTCAGGCGTTTGCGTCAGGATTCAAAGGCCGATGAGCCAAGCCGGTCCGACGCCCTGGGCCGGGCGGCCGTCGACATCCAGCGGCCGATCGTCTTCTCACTGGCCATCCTGATCACCGCCTACCTGCCGCTGTTCACGCTCGAGAGAGTCGAACGGCGGCTCTTCATGCCCATGGCTTTCACGATCGTGGCGGCGTTGGTCGGCGCACTCCTGTTCACGCTCACCCTGGTGCCGGCGCTCGCCAGTTGGCTGCTGCCGGGAAGTCGTCCGTGGAGCAACCCCGTGTTGACCTGGCTCGCCCGGCGTTACCGACACGACCTGCGCGTGCTGCTGCGTCGCGCTTGGGTTGTACTCGCGGCAACCGCGGTTCTGCTCGCGGGCAGCGTCGCCCTGGCGGTAGGTTTGGGCTCCGAGTTCTTGCCGCACCTGGACGAAGGCGTCATCTGGGTGCGCGTCAACCTACCGCCTGGCATCTCGCTGGAACGATCAGCTGAGGTGGCCAATCGACTGCGAGCTTTGGTCCGCCAGTCCCCGGAAGTGCTTCTGGTTGGTTCGCAGACAGGGCGTCAGACCTCGAACACGGAGCCTTTCGGCCCCAACCGGATCGAGCTGTTGATCGTACTGAGGCCTTATCGAGAGTGGCCTCGGGGCAAGAGGAAGATCGATCTGGTGCAGGAGCTCTCCGAGCGCCTCCGCACCCACGTGCCGGGAGCCACATTCAACTTCACCCAGCCGATCATCGACATGGTGATGGAGGCGGTCACCGGGTCGTCGGCTGATCTGGCGGTTCTGCTCAGCGGTCCGGATCTCGGCGTCCTGCGCGCGGCCGCTGCCCAGACGCTGGAACTGTTGCGGGAGATCCGGGGCGCGGCCGATACGGCGATCGAACAGGAAGCAGACCAGGCTCAACTGCGCATCCGTCTGAACCGATTGGAGGCGGCACGCTATGGGATCAGTGCCGCCGACTTGCAAGAGGTGATCGAGCTGGCCATCGGCGGCAGACCCGTCACCACGATGTACGAGGGCGAGCGTCGCTTCGACATTGTCGTCCGCTACGTGCCCGAAGCCCGCAGCACGTTGTCCGACATCGGCCGGATTCTCGTGCCGACAGCCGACGGGGGCCGGGTGCCGCTTGCGCAGGTCGCCGCCGTAGAGGTGGCCGAGGGACCCACCATCCTCGCGCGGCGCGAGAATCGCCGCATGGTTAGCGTACGAACCAATATCCGCGGGCGGGATCAAGGCAGCTTCGTGGCGGAAGCCCAGCGCAAGTTCCGCGAGCGCATCAAGCTGCCGCCGGGCTACACCGTCGAGTGGGGTGGGCAGTTCGAGAACCTGGACCGGGCCCGGCGCAGGCTTACCTGGATCCTCCCGATCACGGTTGTTATTGTCTTCGGGCTGCTGAGCTGGGCCTTCGGGTCGGCCCGCGACGCGATGATGATCCTGACCGTCATGCCGTTCTCGATGGTGGGCGGCATTGCTGCGCTCCGGCTCCGAGGAATGCCCTTCAGTGTTTCCGCGGCCGTAGGGTTCGTCTCGCTGTTCGGCGTAGCGGTCATGGCGGGCGTGCTGTATCTGAGTGAGATCAGACGGATTCTGCGCCAGGGGGGCCGCACGTTGGAGGAAGCGGTGCTCGAGGGCGCGAGCACGCAGCTCCGACCCGTGCTCATCCTGCTGACAGCCGCCATGCTCGGCATCTGCCCGGCCGCACTGGCCACCGGCATCGGCTCCGACGTGCAGCGGCCGCTGGCGACAGTGGTGCTGGGAGGGTTAGCCTCGACCCTCCTGCTCATGCTCATCGCCCTGCCCGCGCTGTACTACGTGGTCCAACGGGGCCGAGCGGGGGCTTGAGGCCACCCTGGCCCTTGCGTCCGCCCAGGCTGCCGCCCTCAAGAATCAGTAGAAACATTTTTCGAAGTATTGTATGATTGGCACGATGCCTGAGGCGCCCGATCCGTCGGCTTGGGTCCAGGCCTACCTGGACCACTGCCGGATCGAAAAGGGCTTGTCTTTCAATACGATAGAGGCTTATCGCAGCGATCTGTTGCGCTTCGCGGGCTTTTGGAGAGGCACGGGGCAGGGTGCGCCTAACGCGCGCCTTGTGGGGCAGTACCTGGAGTGGCTCCGGCAAGGCGGGCTCGATAGCCGGTCCGCTGCGCGACACCTCAGCGCCTTGCGCGGTTTTTTCCGCTTCCTCGTCCGGGAGGGGATGCTCAGTCGGGATCCCACCGAAGGGCTGAAATCACCGCACGCCTGGCGGCGCCTTCCGCACTGCCTTTCCCTCGAAGAGGTTGAACGGCTGCTGGAGGCTCCCGACTCGGTGACGCCCACCGGCCTGCGGGACCGCGCCATGCTCCAGTTGCTCTACGCCTCAGGCTTGCGGGTGAGCGAGCTCTGTCAACTGCAATTATCCGATGTCAATCATGAGGTTGGGGTGGTGCGGATCCTGGGCAAGGGCAACAAGCAGCGGCTGACTCCGGTGGGACGGGCGGCGCTGGAGGCCTTGCGGGCTTACTTGGAGCACGGGCGTGGGCGATTGCTCAAGCGGCGCTCCAGCCCTTACCTGTTCGTCAGTGCCCGAGGCACGCCCCTGACGCGGCAAGCGGTGTGGAAGTTGCTGGCCAAGTACTCCCTGCGGGCCGGCCTCGGCCGGCGGGTGTGGCCGCACGCCGTTCGCCACAGCTTCGCCACCCACTTGCTCGAGGGCGGCGCCGATCTCAGGAGCGTCCAGTTGATGCTGGGCCATGCCGACATTTCCACCACCCAGGTGTACACGCACGTGATGCGGTCCCGGTTACGGCAGACCCTCGATGAGCATCATCCGCGCGCGTGAATCCGGGAGGCCTCGCCGCGCCGGCCGCAGCTGAGCACGAAGTGAGCAGGCTGCCATGAGCGATTACATGTTCATGCTGGAAACCCACCTGAGCACGGGGCAGCTGCGCGTGTTGCGCGAGGTGGAGGCGGCTGCCCTTGAATCCGGCGTGCGCCTGTTCCTGACCGGCGGCGCCTTACGCGACATGCTCGGTGCCTTCCCCATCCGCGACCTGGATTTCACCGTGGAAGGCGACGCCCTCAGTGTGGCAAAACGGCTGGCCCGCAAAACGGGTGCGCGCATCGTAACGTCCGACACGCACCGCAACAGCGCCGAAATGCTGTTCCCCGGCGGGGTGACAGCCGAAATCGCCATGGCCCGCGAGGAGCGCTACCCACGGCCAGGCGGCCGTCCCGAAATCACCCCCGCCACCATCCACGAGGACCTGCGCTGCCGCGACTTCACCATCAACGCCATCGCGCTCTCGTTGCATCCCTCTTCGCGCGGCCTGCTGATCGACCCGAACAACGGGGTGGCCGATATCCAGCATCGGGAACTGCGCGCGGTCACCAACTACTCCCTATTCGATGATCCCTCGCGCCTGCTCCGCCTGATCCGTTTTCGCACGCGATTGGGCTACACGGTGGAACCCAAGACTCAGGGTCAGTACGAGCGCGCGCGGGAAGCCGGCCTCGAGCAACGGATCGCCCCGCGCAAGCTGGCTGAGGAGTTGCGTCATACCGCGAATGATCCGGCCTGTGCGGACGTGGTGCGTGCGCTCGATGAAGAGGGTCTGCTGAGGCTGTTCTGCCCGGCCCTCACGGGCGCCAAAGTGAACCTTCACGGCCTCACCCGCCTGCAGAAGGTGCGGCAGATGGTTCCTTTCGGGGTGGATTTCAGGCTCGAGAATTTCGGCCTGTTCCTGCACGTGCTCACCGAGAAACTGACTCCGCGGGAGAAGACCGCCCTGGCCCGGACTCTCCGTCTCAACAAGGAAGAGCTCGAGCTTTGGCGCAAGCTCGAGAGCCGGGCCAAGAAGCTCGAGAAGGCCCTCAAGTCGCCCAAACTCCACAAACCTTCGGCGCTCTACCTAGCGTTGGCCAAAGCAGCCGGCGATGAAGTTCTCTTTCTGCTGCTATACTCCTCGCACCGCATCGTGCAGGACCGCATCAAGAACTACCTGCAGAAGTACCTGCCGGTGGCCATGGAGATCACGGACGAGCAGATTCGCGCCCGCGGCGTCGAGCCGGGATCGCGCGAGTACGAGAAGGTCAAGCAGGAGCTGATCGTGGCGCGACTGAACGCCCGCCCGAAGAAGCCTGCCGCGCCTCCCGAACCGGAAACGCCCCCCGAGCCGGCTCCGCCGCCAGGGCAGCCCCCGCCCCTGCGGAAACCGCTCACGCGCACGCTGCGGTAACGCGCCCGGCTGCATCGTCCACGCGGGATCGGTGCCAGAATAAAAGCAACAGCGCGCAATTGGGTCAGGAGGACTGCAACCATGGGACTGGGGCGCTGGATGCTCGCCTCGATGTTGACGATGCCCGTCACCGCGGCAGCTCAGGCGGCTTCACTGACCTGCCGCACTAGCGGCACTCCCGTGCCCATCCGCTGGGAAGGCCTTGCCGAGCCGGTCGGTGACGTCGTGCTGAACTGCGCCGGCGGCTTGCCCCTGGCTCAGATCACAACGAACCTGACGGTGATGGCGCCCGTCAACGTCACCAACCGACTGACGGGACTCGACACGGTGGACGCGCGCGTGGAGGTAGACACGGGAGGCGGTTTCGTACCCTTGAACACGCCCGGGACGTACATGCCGCCGGCGGCGGTCGCTTTCAACGGTCTCTCCTTCCGTCTTTCGGCCTCGGGGTCTGCCTTGTTGCGAATCACCAACTTGCGGCTGGCGGTTCACCAACTGCCCGCAGCGCTCATCGGCCAGCCCGTCCGCGTACTCATCGCATCGAGCGGACAAAACCCCCTCGCGCTCGACAATCCTCAGGTGATCGTCGGAGTTCTCGCACGCGGATTGCTGAGTGCCGCAAGCGCGACACAAATCCTATGCACGGGATCGCGGCTGCCCGAGACGCTCACGCTCACGAATCTGATTGCGGCGGGCACGCGATTCGCCACTACGCGGCTGACCGAGGGGTTCGCGAGCGCATTTCGTCCGCGCAAGCCTGGCGACGACGCCGGAACACGGTTTCTGGTTCGATACTCCGGCTTTCCCGCGGGCGCGCGGCTGTTCGTGCCTGAGGTGATCGCGGGCTCGAGCGCCGTACAACCCACCTCCGCCGGTGACCTCGGGTGGCCCGTTTCCGGAGGCAAATACGCCCCCTCCCCAGGCGGTTCCCTGCTTTTGGCTCGCGTTCTCGGTGCGGACTCGAACGGAATCGGAGGGACGCCTGTCTACCTGCCGGGTCCTCCAGGGTCGGGTACGGTGAGCCTTAGCTCAGTCAGCGAAGTTTACCTTTCGCGAGGCGCAGGCTACGTGGTCTACGAAGTCGTGGACGCCAGCGACGTGGTCCGCGAGAGCGCCCAGTTGCCGACGTTTCTGGGCCTGGCGCCGCTCGGTGGCGGCGATCCGGTGATTGCGGGCTGGAGTGTGACGGTCGCGCCGGTATCCAAGGTAACGAGCGCCGACTCTTCGGCTCCCGTGCCGCGGTTTGCCGACGCGGCCCCAGCCTCGGACTGCGATGCGTTGGGCGATTGCAATGCTCCGTACTTTCCTCGTTTGCTAGTGGAGGCGATCTCGCCGCTCGAATTCGAGGGCGTTGCCGGCGGCGGTCACCTGGCGGGCTACGTGCGTATCGTGAACGAGGGCGGCGGGCTGCTGCTCTGGCGCGTGCTCGTCAGCTACCACGACGGCTCGGGCTGGCTGCGACTGGATCGCAGCGAGGGATTCGGCAATGCCACGGTGCGTGTGGACGCCGTGCCTGCGAGTCTGACCCCGGGAACCTATCGCGCCACGCTGACGGTGGACGCCGGTCCGCCGGCCGGTTCGCGATCTCTGCCCGTCGTGCTGCGTGTTTCGGCTCCGCCTCCGATCATCGAGCGGCCTGTTATCGCCGCACTCGTCCATGCAGCGACGTTCCGCGAGGGACCGGTGGCGCCGGGCTCGCTGGCCACGCTGTTCGGCTCGCGTCTGGCCGGAGCCTCGGTCAGCGTGACCTTTGACGGCAGTGCCGCACGGCTACTTTTTGTGAGCGCCGGTCAGATCAACCTTTTGGTTCCGCCGGATCTGAGTGGGCGGAGTGCGGCCGAGCTCGTGGTGACTGTGGACGGCGTCTCGAGTGCGCCCGCGAGGGTAGCGCTCGCGCCCGTCGCGCCCGGAATCTTCGGCATCCTGAACGAGGACAACCGCATCAACGGCCCAGCGGCGCCCGCTTTGACCGGCAGCGTCGTGCAGATCTTCGCCACCGGCCTGCCGGACGAAGGACGGGGAGCCATGGTGAGGATTCACGATCGCGAAATCACCACGCCGCGTTACGCCGGGCCCGCGCCCGGATTGATCGGCGTCCAGCAGCTCAACGCGGAGGTTCCGGCGGACCTGCCTGCGATGACGACCGAAGTGCGCGTCTGCGCCGTCGGCGTGTGCGGTCCGCCTGCGCCGCTGGTGTTGGTGCGCTGAACCGGCTCAATCGCCGGCAGTCTTTTTCTGCTCGGGTTTCTCAGGCGCGCGGCCCACGCCCAAATGCTCGTAGTTGAAGATCGCGTTGAAAAGCAGGAAGAAACTGCCCTGCGTCTGCTGCCGCCACATCGGATTGATGGCGAACAGCAGCGCGTGGCCCTTGCCCACCGGCACGTCGATCACGGCGGGCCGATTCGCCAGCTCCCTACCTCCCGCGAGCATGCCAGCCACCAGAAGATCACGCTCTTCGGCGAAGCGTAGAATCACGCGCGGCTGCGCCTCGGGCGGCGGCAGCAGGTGCCGGATCTGGTCCAACACCTCCTCTGGAATGGGCGGCTCCTCGCCGGGCCGCAGCTGCGGCGGCGGGGAAGGTGGCACGTAGGGCCGTCCCTGGGGAATGTCCGGGTCGGTGGGAGAGCCGCGTCCGCTCGGTCGGCCGCGGGGCTCGTCGGCGGCGCCCATTCCGCCGAAGCCAAGTCCGCCGGTGCGGCTGACCTGAAAGACGGGCGCCTGGTTGAAGTAAACGGCGAGCCTGTCGTCGTAGCCGTAGGCGATGGGGCTGCCGCGATCGGCGAAGACCGCGTTGTAGACGCCGCCGCGCGCCTGAAGCTCGCGCGTCGGCACGATCGAAACGCCTTCGATGAGACCGTAGTCGATCAGGATCGAAGCGTTGTTTTGGATGGTGACGAACAAACCTCCCTCTTCCATGAAGCGCTTCAGGTGGAGCAGGCCTTGGAGTCCCATGCCGCCCCGCATGTCGGGCGTTTGGTCGGGCGAGGTCCCGATGTTGGGTGTGAGCGCGCTGCCCATCCAGGGGATGGGAGCGCCGCGCATGGGCAGCCCGTTGACGATCCGCTGCGCGCTTCCGGGCGTCGGCCCGAAGATGATGACGTCGTAGCGCGAGCGCAGATCCGGCGTCTGGCGGAGGACCTGATCCGAGATGTAGTGATAGGGAATCTGCAAGCTGTCGAACGCGATGCGGAACCAGCCCTCGTTCTGCGTGTTCAGCCACGTGTGGACCAGGGCGATGCGCGGCGCGGCGAGCGGATGCCTGGGGACGGCGGGAAGCGTTTCGGCGGCGTGCACGCTCAGGCCCAGCTCCTTTGCGGCCTTCTCCAGCCGCTCGCGCAGATCGCCGGGATTGCCTTCCGCAGGCACGATGAAGGCACCGGCCTTGAACTTGATCCCCTTGACTTCGAAGGGCTGCTCGGCGGCTTCCATGCGCACGTCCCGCAGGCGGAAGCGGAACGTAGCCAGTGTGTTGTCGGTGTTGTGGTTGACCAGATAAGCCGCGGCCGGGTTCGCTCCCGCGATGCGCCCCTCGAGCTTCACCGGGCCGGTCAGCAGCGTGGCGGGGACCTTCAGCACCCCGGTGTCGGTAACTCGGACCGTGCGCACGTTGCGCAGGGCGCCAAGCGACCAGCCCGTATCGTCGTAGGGCCTCGTATCCGACGGGTTGTAATACTGCGTGTCCAGCATCATATCCGCCATGCGGCTGTAGGGTTGATCCATGCGGATAATGTAACTTCCGGCCGGGAACTTGAGTTTCTTTGCGTCCTTGCCCTGCCCCGTAGTTACCTCGAACTCCGCATCGGCGCGGTGCACCTCGACGCCCTGTAACTGAAGTAAGTTGACCAGACCGGCGCATTCTGCGGGGCGGGGATCGTCGGCGGGGATGACCCAGGCGGCGGGACCTTCGTTGAACGCCTTGGCGACGGACCGTTTGCTCTTCAAATAGAAATTCTCGAGAAACCGCTCCTTCTCGCGCGCGACGAAGTTCATCGCCAGCAACAGCGCGCTCTGCTGGAGGTTGATGTTGTTTCGGAACGACCACTTGACTTTCTCGAGCGGCGGGTTGGGCCGGTACCAGGTGCGCGTGGTCTGGGACGGGCGGACCGTGCGGTCGAAGGTGTCGGCCCCGCGGCCGCCGTAGGTCTCGTAAAAACGCCCGATGGCGTTATGACCGTTGGCTACATAGAACATGTAATTGGCGGCCCAGCCGTCGTAGAAGCCGTGAGTCCAGACGCCCGGCACTCCCCGCTTAGTCATTTCGCCTACTTCGTGATAGGCGAGTAACTGCCACTCGTTGATCACGATCGGATCGAGCCAGGCGTTATAAGGACCCATGCCCGTCGACGTGTACAAAAAGGGGATGGATTCGTGCAGATCGTGGAGCACCTGAGGATGCCAGTCGAGAAAGGTCCGCATCATGACGCGGCTCAGCGCCAGCGCCAGCGACATGCCGTCGCGGTTGTTGTCGTGCACGACATACTTGCCCCAATAAACGAGGTTCGGCGCGGGCTTGTCGGGATTGGCCTTGCGGTAGCGATAGACGTCCACCTGACGGTCCCGGCCGTCGACCTCGAGCACGGGAGTGATCATGGCGATCAGGTTCCTGCGTATGGTCTGAATGAAAGGCGACTCGGAGACCGCCAGCCGGTAGGCCAGTTCCATCAGCATCTCGGGCGCTCCCGTCTCGGGCGGGTGCAGGCCTCCGGTCATCCAGTACATGGGCAGGCCCTCGCGGATCAGGCGACGGGCCTCTTCGTCGGTAATCTTGCGCGGATCGGCCAGACGCGCAGTGATCTCGCGGAAACGTTCGAGTCGGGCAATGTTACTCTCGTCCGAGACCACCGCGAGGATCAACTCGCGGCCTTCTTCGCTTTGGCCGATAGTGAAAACCTTCACCCGCGGCGTCGCGTTTTCCAGCGCACGAAAGTAAGCGTGGATGTCCTTGGAGTAAGTCAGCTTCTCCGGCGCTCCCACGATGTAACCGAGAACTTTTTCGGGGGTGGGCACCTTGTCGGAGGCGGGCAGGTGATCGACCAGTTCGGTCAGGAAAAAGGGTTCGGTAGTGTACTGCCGAATCTTCGCGGTGTAACCTTCGTCGATCGGTTGCGGAGCGACGGTCGTCTTCGGCTCGGCGGCCGAGCGCTTCTGCGCGTGGGCGCAGACAACCAGCAGGCCGAGCAGTGCGGCCGTCCCAGGACCTCGCAAGCGCGTAACTGGCATGGCGTTCCCTCGCATTGGTTTGGCCTCGGTGGACAGAAAGGCGAAAGTGCTTATCTTAGCTCAACCGGCAGCGCAGTACGTTGGAGCGGGTCGGGCTGTGCTAGTCTACTTCTTTCGGTGGGAGGCTGCATTGGCGGAGCCGGGCAGACGGGCCTCGGCGGCCCGGGCGTTGCTTTTGCTTCTAATTTGGGGCTGGCAGGCGGGCTGGAGCCAGAAACCGGACTCGGGCGAGCAAGTCTACCGCACTGCCTGCGTAGCTTGTCACGGATTCGATGGACGCGGGCAGGACCGCTCGCAGGTGGGTTTCGAGACGCCGCTGCCGGATTTCACCGATTGCAATTTCGCCACCCGCGAGCAGGCTGGGGATTGGGCAGCCGTGGTTCGCCAGGGCGGACCGGCCCGCGGATTCTCGCCCATCATGCCCGCCTTCGGAGAAGCCCTCACGCGTGAGCAGATCGACAGCGTGGTCGATTACCTGCGCAGCTTCTGTTCCGAGCCTAAGTGGCCGCGCGGGGAACTGAACCTGCCGCGAGCGCTCTTCACCACGAAGGCGTACCCCGAAGACGAGACGGTGGTCACGAACGCGTTCAAGCTGCGGAAGCCGCGTGCATTCAGCAGCAAGTGGGTTTATGAGAAGCGAGTGAGCGCACGCGATCAGGTGGAGGCCGTGTTGCCATTCCGTTTCGCCCAACCCGCGAATGCCAGTTGGCGCGGCGGCGTAGGCGACCTGGCTCTGAGCTACAAGCGGGTGCTCGTGCACGGACTGCGCAGAGGCTCGATCTTAAGCGCGGCAATCGAGGCCGTGTTGCCCACGGGTGACGAGGCTCGCGGTTTCGGCAACGGCGTGACCGTTTTCGAACCCTTTGTCGCCTGGGGCCAATTGTTGCCTTCGGAAGGGTTTCTCCAATTTCAAGCAGGCCTGGAGTTGCCCACGCGCACCCGGGACGCCCCTCGTGCCGCCTTCTGGCGCACGGCGATGGGGCGCGGGTTCAGCCAACGGAGAGGAGACGGGCGGTACTGGGCGCCCATGGTAGAGTTCCTGGCCGATCGGGAGTTCGAGACCGGCGCCCGAGTGCTCTGGGACGTCGTGCCGCAGTTGCACGTCACCCTGAGCCGCCGCCAGCACATCCGCGCCAATTTCGGGGTGCGCATCCCGGCCAATCACACGACCGGCCGTTCCGTGCAGCTCGTCTTTTATCTGCTCTGGGACCGATTCGACGGGGGCCTGACCGAAGGCTGGTAGCAGGGGGCTTTATGCGGGGACTTTCCCGATATGCCGTTTTCCTGGGTGGAACGCTGGTGTTGTTGGCGGCGCTCCGGGCGTCGGCTCCGCCTGCCCGCACGCGTAACACGGCGGTTTTCCAGACCTCCGACCGCTGCTTTGCCTGTCACAACGGCCTGGTCTCCGCCTCGGGCAAAGATCATTCCATCGGTCACGAGTGGAGCGCCACCATGATGGCCAACTCCGCGCGCGATCCGTACTGGCAGGCGGGCGTGCGTCGCGAAGTGATGGATCATCCTTCGCAGGCGGCGGCCATCGAAGCGGAGTGCGCCGTCTGCCACATGCCCATGGCCAGCTACGAGGCGCATCGGGAAGGCCGCGAAGGTCGAGTTTTCGCTCACACCCGGTTCAACTCCGCTGAGAGGGCGGACCGCCTCGCAGCCGACGGCGTCTCGTGCTCGTTGTGTCACCAGATCGCGCGCGAACGGCTGGGCAGCCGCGAAAGTTTCGTGGGCCGCTTTCTGATCGACGAGGGTTCGAACGGTCTGCGGGTGGCGTTCGGCCCTTACGACGTCGATGCCGGCAGGGCGCGAATCATGAGCTCTTCGTCCGAGTTCCGGCCCGTGCGCTCCGAGCACATCCGACAATCGGAGCTTTGCGCCACCTGCCATACCCTCATCACGCACACGCTGGACGCCTCCGGCAAGCCGGTGGCCGAGTTCCCCGAACAGGTGCCGTACCTGGAGTGGCTCCACAGCGAGTATCGCGGGACCAAGAGCTGCCAGGCCTGTCACATGCCCGAGCTGACCTCCCCTGCGCCCATCTCCGCCGTTCTCGGCCAAATGCGCGAGGGCGTCTCCCGCCACAGCTTCCTGGGCGGCAATTTTTTCATGTTGCGTTTGCTCAATCGCTTCCGCAACGAGCTGGCGGTAACGGCCACACCGCAGGCTCTCGGGCGGGGGGCGATCAAAACCCTCGAGCACCTGGAGCGCGAGGCGGCCCGCGTTACCATCGAAGACGTCACGCCGAGGGATGGTCTGCTCGAAGCCTTCATTCGCGTCGAGAATCTCACCGGCCACAAATTGCCGACGGCTTATCCCTCGCGCCGCGCGTGGCTGCACATCGCCGTGCGCGACCGGAACGGTCGTGTGCTTTTCGAATCCGGCGCGCTCGCTCCCGACGGATCTATCCAGGGCAACGACAACGACGCCGATCCGCGGCGCTTCGAGCCGCATTACCGTGAGATCCGCAGCGCCGACCAGGTGCAAATTTACGAAGCTGTGATGGGTGATGAGGCGGGCGTGCCCACCACGGGCCTGCTCAGCGCGATGAGCTACCTGAAGGACAACCGGTTGCTTCCTCACGGCTTCGACAAGCGCAGCGCGGACAAAGAGATCGCGGTTTACGGCGGCGCCGTCGGCGACGAGGACTTCACGGGCGGGGGCGATCGAGTGCGGCTGGCGATTCGCGTGCCGCCCGACGCCGGCCCCTTCCAGATCACAGCCCAGCTTTACTACCAGCCGATCGCCTTCCGCTGGGCGGCCAACCTTCGCGGCTACCAGGCCTTCGAAACGCAGCGCTTCGTGCGCTATTTCGAGCAAATGGCACAGGCGTCGGCAGCCGTGCTGGCGCGGGCGGTCGCCGTGCGGTAGCATCTCTTTCGAGCCCGGGCTGGCCGTCGCGATGACGACCCTGACTCATCTGGAATGCGCCTCCTGCGGGCAGCGGCACGAGGCCGCTACGCGGCAGGGCCGCTGCGGTTGTGGTGGCGCGCTCCTGGCCCGCTACGATCTCGAACTGGCGCGCGCAAGCTGGAGCCGCGAGTGGGTGCGCAACGCCCCGTCGAACCTCTGGCGCTACGCGCCCGTGCTGCCCGTGCGCCGGGCCGAATCCATCGTCACGCTGGGCGAGGGCATGACGCCGCTCCTGCGGCTGCCGCGGCTTGGTCGCGAACTGGGCTTCGCCCGCCTTTGGTTGAAACAGGAAGGCGTCAATCCGTCGGGCGGTTGGAAAGCGCGTCGCATGGCCTGCGCGGTTTCGATGGCGCTCGAGCTGGGTTTCGAGCGGCTGGCGATTCACTCTTCCGGTAACGCCGGCGCCGCCCTCGCGATATACGCCGCTTCCGCGGGATTGAAGGCGATCGTCGGACTGCATCCCGCGGCGCCGGATGCCGCTCGGTGGGAATGCGAATTCTACGGGGCCGATGTGGTCGGCCGGGAGAGTAACCCGGCGGAGTCCACCGAACCCAGCGGCGTCAGCCACGTCCGGGATGTCGATCCCTGGCAGGAGCCTTACGGCGTTGAAGGCGCCAAGACGCTGGGTTACGAGTTGGCCGAACAGCTTCACTGGAGACTTCCGGACGCGATCCTGTGCCCTTGTGGATCGGGCGTAGCCCTGGCGGCCCTTTTCAAGGCTTTTAGCGAGCTGGAAGCGCTGGGATGGACGGCTCAGGCCCGGCCCCGGTTGATCGGCGTCCGCGTGGCCGGCTCGGCGGAGGCCGGTCTGCTGCGCCCGCACTTGGAGACCGACTCCGTCGAGGGTTGCGCCCGCGAGCTGGTGCTCGCCGCCGTCCGGCAAAGCGGGGGAGAGCTGATCGAGGTCCCCTTCGAGGGTCTGATCGAGGCCGGATTGCGGATGGCGGCGTTGGAAGGCATCCTCCCGTCACCGGAGGGCGCCGCCTGCCTGCTCGCACTCCGGCCGGCGTTGGAGTCGGGAACCTTGCATCCGGAAGAAACGGTCGTCGTCGTCAACCCGGCGGCGGGTTGGAGGCGGATGGATCTCTACGCGCGACGGGTTCGTCCGCGCCCAAGCGAACAAGCCGCGAGGCAGGGTGGGCTGATCACGCCTCGCTAATCCTCGCCGCGCCGGTAGAATCGAATGCAGGTGTTCCCGAATTTCTACGGCAACCGCGCGGTCAATCAGGCTCTCTATCACGCCGTGACCTCGGGTCGCGTCCCGCAGACGCTGCTGTTGGCCGGCCCGCAGGGAATCGGCAAAGCGACCCTGGCGAGAAGGCTGGCAGCCGCACTGCTCGGGGATGCCGACAAAATTGAGCGTGATGATCTGAGCCTTCCTGAGAACGTCGCCTACCTGCGCGAGCGCGAGAAATGGCCCGCCGAGCGCCGCAACGAAGATCCGCTGCTGTTTGCCAGTCATCCCGACTTCGTCACCTTCGCTCCCGACGGGCCGCTGCGTCAGATCTCGATCCAGCAGATGCGGTTGCTCAAGGAGCTGGCCCAGTACAAGCCGTTGCGCGGCGGCTGCCGTGTCTTTCTAATCGACGAGCTGGATCGCGCCAACGAGCAGGCGGCGAACTCCCTGCTCAAGACGCTGGAGGAGCCGCCCGAACACCTGATCCTCGTCGCCACCGCGGAGAACCTTTACGAGCTGCTGCCCACGATTCGCTCCCGCGCTGTGATTTTTCATCTCAGCCCGCTTTCGCCGGAAGAGATGGCCGAGTTCGTCCGGGCGCGAGGTCTCAGTGACCCCGAGCGACGTATTGCTCTCGCACAGGGCCGGCCGGGACTGGCCGTCTCGCTGGACCTGCAAGCCTACGACCGGCAGCGCGAGGCGATGCTCACGTTGCTGGAGGTGGCCGCCGGCAAGGCTCCGTTCGCCTCGTGGATCCAGCAGAGCGAGTCGGCCGTCGTGAGGCAGGAGAAGCTGGAAGTCTTGCTGGCCGTGCTTTACGGCTTGCTGCGCGACCTGCTCGTCATCAGCCGCGACGGCCCTCGGACCCTGCCGGTGCGCAACGAGGACATACGACCGCGCCTTGAGGCGCTCGCCAGTCAAGTCTCGTTTCGATGGATCGACCGGGCCGTGGCCCGAGCCGACGAGATCGCATCGCTGGTGCGGCGCAACATCCAGAAGACCCTCGCCCTGGACGCCCTGATCGTGGAGCTGCGCGCGGCCTAAAGCGTCCCTCCCGCCTCCCGCAGAGAGAAACTCGCTTGTCGAGGCACTAGCTCTATGTCCGATGACGAGCGCGGCCGGACATCGGAGATGGACTTGGGTGCTGGCGTTGCTGCCCAGCCTGTGGGCGGGCCAGAGCGCCGTACTCGAGATCCGGGTGCTCGAAGGCGAGGGCGCCGTCCAGCCTGCAGGAGCGCGGACCCGCGCACCCTGGACGGTGCAGGTGGTGGATGAAACCGGGCGGCCGGTGGCGGATGCCACCGTCACGTTCCGGCTGCCCGCGGAGGGGGCTACGGGAAGCTTTCCCAACGGCCTCCAGACCGAGGTTATGCGGACCGGTCCCGACGGCCGCGCAACGGTTCGGGAAGTCCGCTGGAACCGTATTTCGGGGCCGGTCCGCATACGCGTCATCGCCGCCAAGAACGGCGCCCGCGCGGGTGCGGTCTTCGAGCTGCGACTGGTGAACGGACCCGCGCCAACCGCCTCGCACACGAGCCTGGTGCGTTCGCGGCCGCGGTGGTGGAAGATCGGCGCTGCGGCCGGCGGAGCGGCCGCGGTCGGGTTGGCCGTCGCTTGGGCGCGGCGTGACACGCGCGCCGTTCCGGTCAGCCCCCCGCCGGTCCGCATCGGAACGCCCGTCATCACCGTGGGGAGGCCTTGAGATGCCGCAGCAAGGCTTCGTGTTCGTCTTGCTCGCATCCGTAGCCTGTGCCCAGTGGACGCCTGCGCCGCCGCGCCTCGGTTATTTTGTGGACCGCCAAGCCGGCCTGCGCGCGCTTTACGGAGTTGCGGGCAACTTCGTGGCGGGCGAACTACGACTGGAAGGCGTGATCGGGTCGGCTTCGAGCAGCGCTTGGACCGTCGCCAAACTCGAACGCGCAGTTGTCCTGCTCGACGCCGAGGGCGCCGAAAAGGCACGCCTGGAAGCGCCGCCCGGACCTGCGCTTTTCGCATTCGATGAGGCGGGTCGCCCCGCCTTGTCCTACTTCCCCGCAAAGCGGCTGGTGTGCCGGATCCTCGGCGAGACCCTCGTGCCCTTGCGGTCACTGGAACAAGACGTCGCCGCAATCGCGTGGCTGGACGATCAGCGGTTCCTCGCCTTGGTGCGCCGCAACGACCGATTGGAATTGGTGGAGTTCACGCCAGCTCAGGGAGACTCTGGGAGGTTGCTCGAGAAACTGCCCGCCGGCGGCCCCGTCCTGATGCTCGGTCGCGGCACGATGCTCTCGGCCGAGGGGGCGCTACTACATCTTCACCGGATGGGCGGATTGTCCGAGACCTTCGCGATGCCCGCTGCGATCGTCGCGCTGAATGCCATCAGCGACGAGTGGGCTGAAATCATCACCGCGGACGCGGCGCGCTTTGGCCTACGGCTCCGCGAAGGGCAAGCCGCGGTGTACGCGTTGCCGGAGGATGCGCCGTGAGGTTCCTCGCCGCTCTGGGACTTGCCCCGGTCCTCTTGTGGGCGCAGTTGGAGCTGAGCCTGGTGCGGGGCGAGGCGGAGCAGCCGGTCCGCGAAGTGGCGGATCTGGGAGCGGTTGACGCCTCGGACGTACTCGATGCGCGCTTCCGGGTTCGCAATGCGGGGAAGGTCGCCGCTGTGGTTCATACGGTGCAGGTGGCCGGATTCGGCTTCACACGTAAGGACGCCCCGGCGCTGCCTGCGAACCTGTCGCCTGGCGCGGTTCTGGAGTTCTCCGTCCGATTGACGCCCTCGGGTGCGGGCGCTTATAGTGCCGTCCTCACCGTAAACACGGTCGCCGTCCTGCTTCGCGCCAGGGTCACAGCCGGGCCTGTGCTTTCGCTCCAAGAGGCGCACGGCTGGATGCCGCTACGCTCGGCGGACACGGTGGACTTTGGGAAGACCGAGGTGGGCGGCTCCGCCTCCCGCCGGTTCCGCATCGAAAATCCCTACGCCGATCCGGTGGAGGTAGCGGAAGTGGCGGTGCAGGGCGAGGCCTTCCGGCTCGTCGCAGGTTTCGATCTTCCGCGGCGGATCGACGCGGGCGAATCGGCCGTCATCGAGGTCGTGTTCCAGCCGCCTTCGGCCGGTACGCACGGCGGCCGGCTCGTGATGAACGGGCGCACGTTCGCGCTCTCCGGCGCGGCGACCGAGGCGCCGCCGCCACGGCCGGAGATCTCGCTGGATCCGACGCCGCCGCGTAGCGGTCAGCAGGTGCGCCTGCGGATCCGCCTGGCCGAGCGCGCCCGTTCAGCGGGTCGGGGTGAACTGCGCGTCGAGTTTCAGCCTGCTGCGCCGGGCTGGCCGGACGATCCCGCGATCGGCTTCCTCTCCCCGCCGGGACGGTCGTTGCCTTTCTCGGTCGAGCGGGGCGCGGATGCCGGTCATTTCGACGGAGGAGAGGAGGTAGTGCTTCAGACCGGGACCACGGCCGGGAGGTTGATCCTCAGGGCGGAACTCGGCCCGCACGTGACGCACGCGGAGCTGGTTTTGGTCCCACAGCCCGTCGTGGTCGATGCGGTCCGTGTGGAGCGTCGCGCAGGAGGCCTCGAGCTGTACCTGGCGGGATTCGACAACTCGCGTTCGGTCTCTCAACTGACCTTCACCTTCTACGGGAGCAACGGGCAGGTACTCGATCCCGGTCCGGTCGCTTTGGATGCCGCGGCAGAGTTCCGTCGCTATTTTGAGAGCGCAACTCTGGGCGGATTGTTTGCCCTGCGCGCGGCGTTTCCGGTAACCGGCGACGTCGCGCAGGTGAGGGCGGTTGAGATCGAGATCCGTAACTCTGTCGGCGTCACCCGCACCCCCCGCGTTACGTTCTGATCCTCGCCTGTCGGATACTGGCCTTCAAAGGATGCCTTCATGGTCGCTGTCGCTCTGACCATCGCCGGCTCGGATCCTTCGGGCGGTGCCGGCTTGCAGGCCGATCTGAAAACTTTCCATCAATTCGGCGTCTACGGCGAAGCCGTGGTCACGCTCATCACGGTGCAGAACACGATGCGCGTTTCGCGCGTGGAGTGCCTTCCGCCCGATCTGGTCAGAGAGCAGATCCGCGCCGTACTGGAAGACATTCGCCCACAGGCGGCCAAGACGGGAGCGCTGGGCAACCGCGAGATTGTCGAGGCCGTGGCCGAAGCGGCCGCGCAGTTCGATTTTCCCCTCGTGGTGGATCCGGTGCTGATCAGCAAGCACGGCGCGCCGCTGCTGGCCGAGGATGCGCGGGCCGCGCTCATCGAGCGGCTGCTGCCGCGGGCGACGCTGGTGACGCCGAACCTGCACGAAGCGACGGCCTTGGCCGGCTTTGCGATCGAAGACGTAGCGGCGATGCGCCGCGCGGCCGAGGTCATTCACAAGCTGGGGCCGCGTGCGGTGCTCATAAAGGGCGGCCATCTTCGCACGAGCGCGACCGACGTTCTGTTCCTGGACGGCCGGAGCTACGAGTTCCCCGCGCCTCACATAGCCACGCCGCACACGCACGGCACCGGCTGCACCTACTCCGCCGCCATCGCGGCGTGCCTGGCGCGGGGGTTCGATCTGCCCACTGCCGTCGAGGCGGCCAAGGCCTACATCACGGAGGCCATTCGCAGCAATCCTGGGTTAGGCCGGGGCGCCGGTCCGGTGAATCATCATGCGCGTGTGCAAATGGAGCCGTGAGGTCGCGGGCGGCGATTAGAATGAAGCGAGGGGAATGTCGCCGCAGGAATTCGACCGCCTGGTCGAGGAGGCGTTGAGGACGATCCCCGCGCGCTTCCGGCGCAGACTGCACAATGTGGCTTTTGTGGTGGAGAAAGAGCCACCGCGACCGGGACTACTCGGACTTTATGAAGGCCGGCCGCTGACTCGGCGCAGCGTCAGCGACAGTTTCACGCTGCCCGACAGAATTACGATTTACCAAGGGCCGCACGAGCGCATGGCGCGCAGCCGGGCAGAGCTGGCGCGCCTGGTCCGCCAGACCGTCTGGCACGAGGTGGCGCATTACTTCGGCCTGAGCGAATCCGAAATTCGCCGCGCCGAATGGCGGCGCAGGGTGCGGCGTTAGAAGGTTGTGCCGGCTGCGGCGCGCTCGAGGCGCCAATGCCTTTCTTCCATCGTGTGCCGCATCCAGGCCGCCAGTCCGGGCGCTTGGGCGACGATCTGGCCCCAGAAATCCTCGAGCACGGGCACGAAAGTGATCGCCAAGGTGAGCGCCGACCAGAAAGCGGCGACGTTCGCCGGCAGGCGGGCTCTGCGGGCTTCGACGAACGCCTGGAGCGCCTGGTCGCCCCGCGTCAGCCAGTCCGTCACCTTGAAGACGGCTTTGAGCGAGCGGCGGAATTCGACATCCATGGCCTCCAGGAGCTCGACCGCTTTATTGAGCCGGTCGCACGCCCGATCATCCCGTCATAAGGGAAACCTGCTGCTCCGGGATCCTAACGGTGGGACGGTGATTGGTCGCGCGCCTCGATCATCCCGTCATAAGGGAAACCGGGGTCGTCAGCTGCGCGGGCGGTGCAGGCGCCAGCCAGCCCAGGGCCGCGGCTCGGTTGACGATGTCCCGCAGCTTGCGGAGCTTCACGTCGGGGTCCAGCAGTGCCTGGGCTGTGTAGCGAAATTCCGCGGCCAGGTCTCCGAGCCTCTTGAGCTTGCCGTTTACGGCGGCGAGGAAGTTGGCGGCCGCCGCGGGCGCGTCCAGGACCTGTACGCGGTAGACGGAAGGCTCGTTCAGTCCCCAGTAGGCCCGGCTACTTTGGTCGGTCCACTGTCCGCTGTTCTTGATGAGGTGCTGAAACGCGTCATCGAGATCCTGGACGCCGGAGTCCCATCCTGTGTCTCCCGCATCCTCCAGCTCGCGCAGCATGGCCCAAGAGGTACCCCAGTCGCGCCGTGCGAGTCGCTCGATGCGGTTGCGATAGCGATGGTAAAGACGGAAGGCTTCGTTGAGGACCCGGATGCGTGCGCCCGCACCATCGCCGCGGCCCCAGCCGGCTTGGATCTGGTCGCGGCTGAGGCTTGCCTGTTGGGCGCCTTCGGAGTAGATGTTGGGTTGCATGGCTCCCCCGGGCCATTTTCAGCCCGGTGGACTGCCGTGTCAAGAGAAGCTGGGTTCGGTCAGGCGAAGGGGCGCTACTCAGCCTTTAATCACCGCCATGGGACGCAGGCGGGCGACCTTGCGCGCCAAGCCGGCGGCATGAACGACTTCGATCACCTCGTCCACGTTCTTATAGGCTTCGGGCACCTCTTCGAGGATGCCGTCGCGCGTTTCGCTGCGGACCAGGATGCCTTGCTGCTCGAGTCGCTCCTGGACCTCGCGCGCGTTGCGGCCCTTGCGGGCAGCCGTGCGGGAGAGCAGGCGACCGGCGCCGTGGCAGACGCTGCCGAAGGTCTCCTGCATGGCGCGTTCGGCTCCCACGAGCACCCACGAGGCGGTGCCCATGCTGCCCGGTATCAATACGGGCTGGCCGATCGAGCGATAGGCCGCGGGAATGTCGCGGTGGCCCGGTGGGAAGGCGCGGGTAGCGCCTTTACGGTGCACCAGCACGCGGCGCTTCTGGCCGTCCACGGTGTGCGTCTCTTCCTTGGCGATGTTGTGCGCCACGTCGTAGATGAGATCCACGCGCACGTCGCGACCGAAGAGTTTCTCCAGGGAGCCGCGCAGGAAATGCAGAATGACCTGTCGGTTGGCCCACGCGAAGTTGGCCGAGGCGCGCATGGCGGCCAGGTAAGCCTGCCCTTCGGGGGACTGAATCGGCACGCACGCGAGCTGGCGATCGGGCAGCGTGATGTTGTAGCGCTTCATGGCCGCTCCCATTTCAGCCAGGTAGTCCGTGCACACCTGGTGACCGAGGCCGCGGGAGCCGCAGTGGATGAGCACCGTGATCTGGTTGAGCTGGAGACCCATGGCGCGGGCGGCTTCCTCGTCGTGGATCTGCTCGACCCACTGCACTTCCAGAAAGTGATTTCCGCTGCCCACGGTCCCTAGTTGCGGGCGGCCGCGTTCCTTGGCCTTGGAGGAAACCTTGTCCGGGTCCGCGCCGGGCAGGCAACCGCCCTCCTCGGCGAATTCGGCGTCTCGTTCTACGCCGTAGCCCTGCTTGACCGCCCAGCGGGCTCCGTGGACCAGCACCTCATCCAACTGGGCGTTGGACAAACGAATGGGGCCTTCGCTGCCCGTGCCGCAGGGGATGTCGCGGAAGAGCTGGTTGACCACCTCGCGCAGGCGCGGGCGAACCTCGTCCTGGGTCAAGTTGGTTCGCACGAGCCGGACGCCGCAGTTGATGTCGAAGCCCACGCCGCCGGGCGAGACCACGCCGCTTTCGATATCGGTAGCCGCCACCCCGCCGATCGGGAAGCCGTAGCCCTGATGAATGTCCGGCATAGCGAGGCTGACGCCCACGATGCCAGGCAGCGTGGCCACGTTCATGGCCTGTTCGAGCGATTGATCCTTGCGGATCTGATCGATCAGGGCCTGGCTGGCATAGACGATGACGTCCGTGCGCATGCCGCGCCGCTCATCGCGCGGAATCCGGAAACGGTATTCATCCAAGGCTATAATCTGCATGGCGCGGGGCCCTCAGATGTCGAGGATGACTTGGGCATACCACCCCTCCGGTCGCTGTTCGACGACGAGCTGGTGGTAGGTTACGCCCTTGATTATCAGCTTAGCGCGATGGCGCTCGGGGTTCCAGGGCTCACCGTAGCCGCGTCCGGCCACGGCCTCCGGACTGATCCGGGTCACCTCGAACCGCTTCAGCAGGAGGCGACGCGCATCGAGCACGTACAGGACCTCGCTCAACCAGTTCACCATGAGCGATTCCCAATCCCATCCGGTGGCGGCGAGTTCGCAGCTTTGGCGTTCCTCGATGCCCTCCGACTCGAAGCCCAGCGAGACCAGCGCCTCTGCCGCCCGTGCGAACAGCTCCTCCGGCGTCGGCGCTCTCAGACGAAATCCGATGTCCGCCGTGTGCTCCAGGACCTCAAACACGGCCCGCCCCCACCGGCTCGACCACACGCTCCTCCGGCGCCAACTCCTTGCTGGGGTCGATTTTCAGCCACAGCAGGCAACTCACCGCCAGCATCCCGGCCATCGGCCAGAGCATGGCGTCGTAACTGGCGAACCAGCGAACCAAGTAGCCGAAAACCACCGACGACAGGAAGGACCCAATTTGCCCTGCCGTGTTCATGGCGCCGGTGACGGCACCGGCGTACTTACGCCCTACGTCGAGGCACACCGCCCAGGCCACGGGCAGCATGAAGTCCGAACCCGCATAGGCGAGCGCCAGCAGAACAACCGCTGCGTATTTGTAACGGATCAGCGCCGTTAGGAACATGAATAGCGAAGAGGCCCCCAAGCCGATCATCCCCACGGTCCGGCGTCCCCATTTCAGTCCCAACTTCTTGACCAGGTGGTCGCTGACCAGGCCGCCCGAGAGGTTGGCGATCGCGCCGCAGATGAAGGGCAGCGGCGAAAGCCAGGCCAACTCCCGGGGCGTGTAACCGCGTCCCTCGGCGAGGAACGTGTGCAGCCAAGAAAGGAAGAAATAAGAGCCCCAGCAATAGGTGTGATACATGACGAGGATGGTCCAGAACTGGCTGTTGCGGAGCACGCGCTTCCAGGGGAGCCCATGATGCGTGCGGGCGGCGGCCTGTCCCCGCTCGATCTCCTCGATCTCCGCTTGCGGTACGCCCGGCTTTTCCCGCGGCGTGTCCCGATACCACCAGTACCAGGCGATCGCCCACACCACGCCCAGCAAGGCGAACAGGTGGAAGGCCGCGCGCCATCCCCACATCAGTTGGATGGGTACCACCAGCACCGGCGTCAGCGCTCCGCCGATCCGACTGGCCATCCAAACGATGCCTTGGGCGCGGGCGCGTTCGGTGGTCGGGAACCAGCGGGAGATACTCGAGGACGCATTCGGGTAGGCCCCGGCCTCGCCCGCGCCGAACAGGAAGCGCACGAGCAGCAGGAGGTAGTAGTTGGATACCAAACCGGTCAGGCTGGTGAAGGCGGACCACCAGACGACAATGCGGGTGAGAACCTTACGCGCTCCGATCCGATCCCCCAGCGCGCCGCTGGGAATCTCGAAGGCGGCATAGGCGATGGCAAAGACGCCCACGACCCAGCCCCACCGCTCTGGGGGAATGTTCAGGTCCTTCTGCATCGCGGGTCCCGCCACCGAAATGCACACCCGGTCGATGTAAGTAATGATCGAGAGCAGGAACAGAAACCCCAGTACGCGGTGGCGGTATTTCATAGGCCGACAATTATCGCACAGCGGCGGGCGGCAGGAGTTCGGGAAGCGGGCGCGGCCCGGCACGCCGCACCCGCCTGTGGGTTTCGGTAATCAGGTCGATGAACCGCGCATCGCGTGGGAGACAAAGTCGGGTGGAGGACTAGCTCGGACGCGATTCGCGGAACTCGCCCCTCTGTCAGCATAGGAGGTGCGCCGCCGGATGGCAATTCCCTCCGGAGACGGACGGCGTGGGGTTTGTTGCGGGAGGGTCCCACGCGTACGGTCCGTTCCAGCCGTACGGTTGGAACGACCCCTATCGTTCCATAAGGCGGCAGAGAGTAAGAGGGATTCAGCTCTTGCGGCTGGAGTGCTTGTTCAATGCGCCCAACAACCGTTGGGCTGCCGCCGGAGGGGCGGGCTCGCTTTCGATGATCTCGCGGTTCTGGATTCTCTTACCATAAAGGCGGCGGTTCACGTCCAGGTCCTGGCGCAGCGTCGCCCCCTGCAGGGAAACGCCCGCGAACAGGCCGCGCGAACGCGACCAGGAGAGGATCTCCGCCGTCATGTAGGCGTCCGTCTGCGCCGTCGCCGTGCGTCCCACCGGACCCGCGGCGACCGAGGCGTCGCCCCCCAGCGTGAACTTGCTGGAGAGCAAGCGCTGGGCCCCGCGTTCGTTCATCACGAGCATGATGACGTCGATTTCGGAGCCTCCGATCTGAAGGCCGAAGCTACCGCCCTCGATGCGGATCGCGGCCGGCGCGGTCCAACCCACCCCCTTCTTGCTTCGGCACGAGAAGAAGCCCCGACCGTATTTGGCGCCAAAAATGAAGGCGCCCTTCTTAAGGCCGGGGACGATGACGGCACAGTGGGCCTTATTCAGCAGCTCCTGCGGTATCCCCTTGTCGGGAGACTCCATGCTCTCCTCAAAGACAATGGCAGCGCGATCAAGTCGCTCGGCGTCCTCGTTTCGGGCGTTTTGCGCGTGCAAGGTGGCCAATCCCAGCAGCGCCGACAAGGGGCAGACCAGAGCCGGCCTTTTCCGCATGCCCCTATTGTAAGTCGGAAGGGGCGGTAGGGATCAGGATTTCTCAGGCTTGCTGACTTTCGGCGAAGCAATAGCCGAAGCCGCGCAGGGAACGTATCATAGTGGGATTGGTCGGATCGGGCTCAATCTTTTGTCGCAGTCGCAGGATGTGCACGTCCACGGTTCGGTCGGTCACAGCCCGGTCGTGCCCCCAAACCGCGTCCAAGAGCTGCTCGCGGCTAAAGACCACGCCAGGCCGACTCATGAGGAACTCCAGCAGGCGGAACTCGGTCGCGGTGAGCGTCACGGGACGCCCTGCCACTCGCACCTCGCGCCGCAGCCGGTCCACCTCCACGCAGCCGGCCTTCAGCAGGTCGGGCGCCTGGGCCTGACCCCGGAAGTGCACCTTGATGCGCGCGATCAGCTCGCGGACGAAGAACGGCTTGACCACGTAGTCGTTGCCGCCCAGCTCCAAGCCCAAGATGCGATCCACCTCGGAACCTCGGGCGGTCAAAAAAATGATGGGGACGTGGGCCAGCTTGGGGTCGGCTCGTACGCCCCGGCAGATCTCCAACCCATCGACTTCCGGCAACATGATGTCGAGGATGATCAGGTCCGGCAACTCGCGTCGCAGCAGTTCAAGGGCGTTTTTCCCGGTTTGCGTGCCGACCACCGCGTAACCTTCCCTTTCCAGGTTGTATTGCAGGAGTCCGTACAGGTCGGCGTCGTCTTCGATCAGCGCGACTTTCTTCATCACGAATCAGGCTCGCTTCACTGTTAGTTTAGTCACGTAGGCGTTACATTATGCCTACATCACCGTGAATTCCCGGTGAAGATCCGGTGCACTGGTCAGACCGGGGTCTTCCAGGGGCAGCGTGAAAAAGAAGGCGGCGCCTCGGCCGACCTCGCTTTCGACCCAGATTTTGCCGCCGTGCGCCTGCACAAGATGCTTGACGATGGCGAGGCCGAGGCCCGTACCGCCCAGCTCGCGTGAACGTGCCTTATCCACCCGGTAAAACCGCTCGAAGATGCGGGGCAGGTCCGCCGAAGGAATCCCGGGGCCTTGGTCTCGCACGCATACGACGACGTGGCCCTCGCCGCGGTCGAGCCGCGCGTTGACCTGGACCGTGCTTCCCTCCGGGCTGAACTTGACCGCGTTATCGAGCAGGTTCGAAAGGATCTGGTGCACGGCCGCCGCGTCGCAAAAAACCTCCCAGTCCGGAGGCGTCTCGGCGCGTTCCACGGTGATGTTCTTCCTCGCTGCGATCGGACGGATGGTTTCCACCGCGTCATCGAGCAGCGCAGCCAGCCGGTACCCGGCGAACTCGAAGCGGCGGCTTTTCAGCTCCAGTTGCGATAGCGCAAGCAAGTCCTCGGTGAGCCTGCCCAGCCGTTCGGCGTTCTGCCGGATCACGCCGAGGAAGCGCCGGTTGTGTTGGGGATCTTCCAGCGCGCCGTCGAGCAGGGTCTCTGCGTAACCCTGGATGGAGGCCACGGGCGTGCGCAATTCGTGCGAGACGTTTACCACGAAGTCGCGGCGGATCCGCTCCAGGCGCTCTAGTTCGGCATGTTCGCGCTCTAGGTCGGCCACCAGTTTTTGCAGTTTCTCACCGGTCTGGTTCAGATGGCGGATGAAAGCCCGCAGTTCGCCGCCGCCCGTTTCAGGCAGTCGCGCTTTGAAATTGCCCCGAGCGAGCTCGGCGCTCAGTTCCATGACTGCGGCCATCCTGGTGGCGATGCGTCGCGCGAGCCAGGCTGAAAATAGAACGAAGGGAAGGAACGCCAGGGCGATCGCAGCGAGCACGCGGCGACGGACAGCCTTCGAGCGCTCCTCGACCCTTTCAAGCGGCGCCGCCAGACGCACTGCTCCCTGCCCGCTCGGTACCGCCACATAGAGAAACGAGACGCCCACCGTAGGGCTCTGACGGACCGAACGCCCCACTCGTCCTGCCAGCGCGGAGGCTATCTCAGGCCGGCTCCGGTGATTCTCCGTCTGGGCAGGATCGGCCTCGGAGTCCGCCAACACGCGCCCGTCCGGCGCCACCACCGTGATGCGCGCTCCAAGCGCCTCGGCCAGACCTGGCAACCGCTCCTGAACCAGCAGCGGCCCGGAAAGCGCATCCGTGCGCGCCAGGCCCCGTGCTTCGCTCTCCAGGCGCTCAGCCAGCGTGTCCAAGTAATTATCCACGGCGACGCGCGAGGCCAGCAGGTCCACGGCGAGGACCGCGCCGCCGAACAGGCACAGCAGCGCGGCCATGAACTTGACGAACAGCCGCGCAGCCAAAGGCTGCTCTCCCACGTTCAAGTTACTACCCATTGTACGGCCGCCCCGGGCGCGCCCGCCAGATCCCGAAGGCTGCCAAATTTGAAACTTCACTCCATAAACTGCATCCCATCAAGTGGAGACCCGATTGCAACAGCTTTAGGGGAGAAGGCGGGAGGCAGTTGGTATGTGGATCGGTCTCACCATCGCTATGCTCTTCATCGTCAGTCTTTTCTTCTCCATGCTGTCCTCGCCGCCGCATGTCCGCGACTGAGGACCGCGCCGGTTATACCTTCCGCTTGTGCTACAGACTGTTTCATAGCGACACACCCTCTGGCTCCCGCCGAGGGTGAAATTCTCCAGCCATGTGATGAGCCGACGGGATGCCCACTCCCATCCGGGCCCAGGGGGTACAATGGCCGGCATGGTAAGCCGCCTGGCAATTTTTATCCTGCTGGGAAGAATTTTCGCTCAGCAGCCCGCCGAGTTCGACGTCCTGATCACGGGCGGCCGCATCGTGGACGGGACCGGCGCTCCGTGGTTTCGGGCCGATCTCGGCATTCGCGGGGACCGAATCCAGGCCATCGGCATCCTCGCGGAGGCCAGGGCAAAGCTGCACCTGGACGCGCGCGGGCTCGTCGTGGCTCCCGGCTTCATCGACATCCACACCCACGCCCGGCGCGGCATCTTCCACACACCCACGGCCGAGAACTACGTCCGCCAGGGCGTCACCACGTTGATCGAAGGACAGGACGGCAGCTCGCCGCTGCCGCTGGGCGAATTCCTGCGTCAGGTGGCCGCGCTGCCGCCTGCGGTCAACTTCGGGATGCTTGCGGGACAAGGCGCCATTCGCGAGCGGGTCATGGGCCGCGAGAATCGAAAGGCCACGCCCGATGAAATCAAGCGCATGAAGCAACTGGTGCGCGAGGCCATGCAGGACGGCGCCTTCGGTCTTTCGACCGGCCTCTTCTACGTGCCCGGCAACTACACTCCCACCGAGGAAATCATCGAGCTGGCGCGCGAAGCCGGCCGCTTCGGCGGCATTCACATCTCGCACATGCGCGACGAGGCTGCCGGCATTCTGGAAAGCGTCCGCGAGACCATCCGCATCGGTGAAGAAGGGGGCTTGCCCACACAGCTGACGCATCATAAGATCATCGGCGTGAAGAACTGGGGACTCAGCCGCGAGACGCTGCGCATGGTCGAAGAAGCCCGTGCGCGCGGCGTGGACGTCACCATCGACCAGTACCCTTACACGGCCTCCAGCACCGGGACCTCCGCACTGATTCCGCAGTGGGCGCAAGCGGGAGGGCGCAAGGCCATGATCGAAAGGCTGCGGGATCCGGCTTTGCGCGCCAAGATCAAGGCCGAAGTTGTGAGCCGCATCCTCGAGGATCGCGGCGGCGGACATCCGCAAAACGTCGTGCTCGCCAATTGTGCTTTCGATCCCTCGCTGGCAGGGCGCAATCTCGCCCAGCTCACCGAAGAGCGCGGCCGGCAACCCACCGCCGAGAACGCCGCCGACCTGCTGCTGGAGATCGAAGAGCGAGGCGGCTGCCAGGCCGTGTATCACGCCATCGGGGAGGAGGACATCGAGCGCATCCTCCGTTCGCCCTTCACGATGATCGCTTCGGACGGCGAGATTCCGGTCTTCGGTCAAGGGTCGCCGCATCCGCGCAGCTACGGCACGTTTGCGCGTGTTCTTGGGTACTACGTCCGCGATCGTCGAGTGCTCTCGCTCGAAGAGGCAGTGCGCAAGATGAGCTCGCTGCCTGCCGCGCGTCTCGGGCTGGGTGATCGCGGACTGCTGCGGCCTGGGATGTATGCGGACGTGGTCGTCTTCGATCCGTCGACGGTTCGGGATCGCGCCACATTCAGCCGGCCCCATCAATATGCGGAAGGCTTCCTCCATGTCTTGGTCAACGGGAGGCCCGTGCTGAGGGACGGCAAGATGACGGACGAGCGGCCCGGGCGCGTGCTCTATGGTCCGGGACGGCGGACTGCTTCCCCGTAGTACGGCGAAAGGTCCGGCCGGATCCGATTCATCTTGGATTCGCCTGAGCCCGGGTGTAGTATGACCGTTGGGAGGGTGAGTCCATGCGATCCGTAGGCGCTGGGGCTGTGTTACTGGTCTGGGCCGCCGCTTCGTTCGGCCTGGCGCAGCAGGCGAAAGCTCCTGCCAAGAGCGCGGCTGCGCCGCCTGCGAAAGGCTCAGCGACCGCCACCGGGGTGTTTTTGGGACGGAGTGGGAAGCCAATGGCCAAGGCACGCTTGTTCCTCGGCGAAATCGCCGCCGACCACGAGGTGCTTTACGCCAAGGTGAAGCTCCCTACGACGCTGCCCGCGGCCACCGCGGACGATCAGGGCCGATTCCAGTTCAAAGGCTTTCCGCCGGGCGAATACACCATCGTGTATCTGCCTGCCGGGGCCCCGCCGGTCATGCCCGCAGAAATCAACATCAAGGCGTTTCTGGCCGTGACCAAATCCATCGCGCCCCTGCTGCGCAATTTCGAGCTGGGCAAGAACGAGCCGTACCCCGAGCGGCCTTGGGGACGCGAGTTCACTCTCATGAAAGGCCACACCTTCATGTCCGAAGGACCGACGATGAAGATCTGGAACGCAACCGTCCGCCGGGGCCAGAATGGACCCTTCATGGAGATCCGCAGGGGCCTTATCTGGCTTCAACGCCTCGAGGACGGCAGCCAGATCCGCTTCGAGGCCTGGAGCTTCTAACGCGTCCTCGCTTGTTTCAGTCGAGGTCCCGGACTGCTGCCTGATGCGTGCGGGGTGTACAGCAGAGCCGAACGCGATCGAGCATAGGCTTCGACGCGGCCGACTTCACGAAGCCCAAAGAGTGTGCGTCCTTGTCGTCCTCATGCACGACGCCGGCTCGTGAACCGCCGCCCGTGGGCAACTTGCGTCGTGGGTTTGGTGCGCAAGAGGGAAGTCCACTTCCGCCGACGCGCGGCACACCAAGTTGCATCGCACGATGCGCGCGGCACTCGCATGCCATCGGTGCAGCGCGCGACGCCAGAGTAGAATAGTGGGTGGAATGCACCCGCGCGCCTGGCTGGCGGCACTGCTATGCATGGCAGCGGCGTGCGTTCACGGGCAAATCATCGAGTTCGAATCCGGCGGACTGCGGTATCTCACACTGAGCAAGAGCGGCGTGACCGTAATGTTCGCCCACCTGCCGTCCACGGTCCGACAGTACGCCATCATCCAGGCCGCGGTCGCTAACGGATCCTCTTCGACTCGCGTCATCCGTCCGGAGGATTTCACTTACCGGCGCTCCGACGGTTCGACTCTGCGCGCGTTGCCCGCACGCACAGTAATCGACGAGCTGCTGGAGCGGGCCAGCCGCACGGACGTGATCCGTTTGGTGACGACCTACGAGGCAGGCTTGTTCGGCCTGCCGCGTTTCGTTTCGACCAACGGCTACCAGCAGCGTCGACAAGCGGCGCTGGCGGAAGTTTCTTCGACCCGAATCAAGGCCGCGGCCGCCGCTTCCGCCATCGCGTTCGTCGAGACGCGATTGCGCCCGGGCGATTCCACCGACGGGGCCGTGTTCTTCGCCACCCAGGGAAAGCCGCTGGGCCCCGGTACCTTGATCGTCCGCTGCGGTCCTGATCTGTTCGAGTTCCCGTCCGACGGTGTGGCCCGCTAACGCCGGGCCCTCCCGTCGCAGGGCGGTGGTCTGACCGGCTGGGCGGCTGCCCGGCCGAGGTGATTAGGCGGGGCCGAAGCAAGCGTCGAGCTGCGCCCTCCTGCATTCCCAGCCGCGCTCAATGGTGCCGGCAGTCGGCTACTCCAGGGGCAGGGTGACGGGGTTGGAGGGTTTGCCGTTGCTGAGGGCGGTGAGGGTGAGGGGGCCTGGGGGCAGGTCGGCGGGCAGGCGCAGGTGCAGGGCGACCACGCCGACCTGGCCGGCGGC